>NZ_JBWKPO010000001.1:0-1228484 GCF_059418285.1 Sphingomonas sp. GW821-FHT09B04 | reverse complement strand
CCGCGCGCTCGACCTCAATCGGATCAAGTCGCTCCTCAACACACCGCTGCTCATCGACCTGCGCAACATCTATCCCGCCACAGAAACCCATCGCGCTGGCCTCACCCTCGTCGGCATCGGCAAACCACAGCAGAGGCCGGACCGCATCTGTTGACCGCGCCCGTTACCCGCGCAAAGCTGCCAGCGGCGCTTGGCGATTTCTACGGCTTTCGGTGTGATGGCCGTTTCACCATCTGAGGTGCAATTCATGAACCCGCTTTCCGATCGCCGTTTCCTCGTGACCGGATCCGCCGGCTTCATCGGTTTCCATACCGCATCACGCCTGCTGGCAGCTGGTGCGCAGGTGCTGGGTGTGGATAATTTCAACGCCTATTACGATGTCGAGCTCAAGGAGCGGCGCAATGCGCTGCTCATGCAGAACCCCAGCTTCTCGCTGGCGCGCATTTCGATCGAAGATCGCGACGCGCTGGAAGGGCATTGGCGGGCATTCCGCCCGGACACGGTGATCCACCTCGCCGCACAGGCCGGTGTTCGTTACAGCATCGAGCATCCGGCCGAATATGTCGGTACCAATGTGACCGGCACCTTCAACCTCCTGGAGCTGGCGCGGCACAATCCGGTCCGCCACTTCCTCGCTGCGTCGACCAGCTCGGTCTATGGCGCGAACACCGAGATGCCGTTCGCCGAGACGCAGCGGACCCAGACGCCGATGAGTCTCTATGCCGCGACCAAGGGCGCGACCGAGCTGATCGGACACAGCTATAGCCACCTTTACAGGATTCCGCTCACCTTCTTCCGCTTCTTCACGGTCTACGGCCCCTGGGGACGACCCGACATGGCGCCGTTCAAATTCGTGCGCGCGGTGCTGAACGATCAGCCGATCGATGTTTACAACAATGGCGAGATGGCGCGCGACTTCACCTTTGTCGACGATCTGGTCAGGTCTATCGCGGATCTGGTCGATGTCGTGCCGGGCCGCGAGCCCGTGGCACCGTTTGACAGCCTGTCCCCCGTTGCCCCGTTCCGGGTCGTCAATATCGGTGGCGGCACACAGACCCCACTCATGACCTTTATCGCGGCGATCGAAGCCGCGACGGGCAAGGAAGCACGCAAGAACTTCCTGCCGATGCAACCCGGCGACGTTTATGCGACCGAGGCGTCCCCGGCATTGCTTCGGACGCTGATCGGATCGGCGCCGGCGACCCCGGTCAGCACCGGCGTGCAAGCGTTCGCCGACTGGTATCGCGAATATTATGGGGACGTGACGGGTCTTTAACGCGGCGGCGATATAGAGCGGGTATGAGCAAGAAAGTCCTGGCGATCTTCGGCACCCGGCCGGAGGCGATCAAATTCTTCCCCGTCGTGCGGGCATTGGCGGAGGTGCCGGGGCTGACGGTCAGGACGTGCGTCACCGCGCAACATCGCGGGCTGCTCGATCAGGTGCTTGAGATTGCGGGGATCACGCCGGACATCGACCTCGATCTGATGGAGCCGGGCCAGTCGCTCGACCGACTGACCGCAAGGCTGCTCACCGGACTTGGCGAGGTCATGGATGCCGAGAAGCCCGATCGCGTGCTGGTACAGGGCGACACGGCGACCGCGATGGTCGGCGCGCTCGCCGCCTATTACCGCAAAGTGCCGGTGGGACATATCGAAGCGGGCCTGCGCTCGGGCGATATCTGGCAGCCCTGGCCGGAGGAGGTGAACCGCCGCATCGTCGCGCCGATCGCCGACCAGCATTTTGCACCGACGGAGACGGCAGCCGAGGCGCTGCGCCGGGAGAACATCGATCCCGCGACGATTCATGTGACCGGCAACACGGTGATCGACGCGCTGCTCGCTACGCGTGAGCGGATCGCAACGGAGCCAGCACTGGCTTCTGGGCTGGACCCGATCGCAGCACGCTTTGCAGACAAGCGGCTGGTGCTGGTCACGACCCATCGGCGCGAGAATTTCGGCGGGGGCATGGAATCGATTGCGCGCGCCATCGCGCGGATCGCCGACCGGCCCGACACCGCCGTGCTGTTCCCGATGCATCCCAACCCCAATGTCGTGTCGGTGATGGATCAGCTGCTGGGCGAACGCGCCAATGTCGCACGGATCGAGCCGCTCGATTACCCGACCTTCATTCGCGCGCTCGACCTGTGCGAGGTCGTGCTCTCCGACTCTGGCGGGGTGCAGGAAGAGGCACCCGCGCTGGGTAAACCGGTGCTCGTGATGCGCGAGACGACCGAGCGCCCCGAGGGAGTCGCAGCGGGCACCGCGAAGCTGGTTGGCACCGACGCGGACCGTATCGTTTCCGAAATCTCAACCCTGTTGGATAACAAGGACGCCTATCAGGCAATGGCCCGCGCCCACAATCCGTTCGGCGACGGTCATGCCTCGGCAAGGATTGCAAAGGTTGTTGCGCATGGATTCGGGCTCTGAACTCAACGTCGCTGTTATCGGGCTCGGCTATATTGGGCTTCCCACCGCGGCGGTAATCGCACGGACCGGCGCCAGGGTGCTGGGCATCGACGTGCATCAGCATGTCGTCGATACGATCAATGCGGGGAAAGTGCATATCGAGGAAGTTGATCTCGACGGCCTCGTCTCCGGCGTGATCGCGCGCGGCACGCTGCGCGCCTCTACCATTATCGAGCCGTCCGACGTGTTCCTGATCGCCGTACCGACCCCGTTCGGCGACAATCACGCGCCCGACATCGGCTATGTCCTTCAGGCCGCAACCAGCATCGCCGGGGTGCTCAAGGCTGGCGATACCGTCATCCTCGAATCGACTTCTCCCGTCGGCACGACCGAGAAGGTGGCGGAACTGCTCTTCAAGCTCCGCCCCGATCTCAAGATCCCGGGCCATTGCAGCGGCATCGCGGACGTCGCCATCGCCTATTGCCCCGAACGCGTGCTGCCCGGCCGCATTCTGGTCGAGCTGATTGACAATGACCGCGTCGTCGGCGGCATTACTCCGCGCTGCGCCCGCAAGGCGCTGCAATTCTATCGCCGCTTCGTGCGCGGCGCCTGCGTCACCACCTCGGCGCGTGCCGCGGAAATGACCAAGCTGACCGAGAATGCATTTCGCGACGTCAACATCGCCTTCGCCAACGAGCTTTCGATTGTCGCAGACGGTATGGGCATTGACGTGTGGGAGGTGATCCGTCTCGCCAACCGCCACCCTCGCGTCAACATCCTTTCGCCCGGGCCGGGCGTGGGCGGCCATTGCATTGCCGTCGATCCGTGGTTCCTGGTCGCCGCTGACCGTGAGAACACGCCGCTGATCCGTACCGCGCGAGAAGTGAATGACGGCAAGGTCGATTTCACAGTCGCGCGCGCAGAGGCGCTGATCGCGGCGCATCCCGATGCGCCGGTCGCGTGCCTCGGCCTCGCATTCAAGGCCAACATCGACGATTTCCGCGAAAGTCCTGCGCTGCACGTCGCCGAGGCACTCGCCGCACGGTACGGGTCACGCATCCGCATCGTCGAGCCCTATGCCCGCATTCTGCCCGAGAAGCTCGCGAAGACCGGCGCGTCGCTGATCGACATCGACACCGCGCTGGAGACCTGCCCAATCCTGATCGTGCTGGTCGATCACGATGTGTTCAAGTCCGTCCCGGTTGCCGAGCGCGCCGACAAGCACGTCTACGACACACGTGGCATTTGGCCCGATCAGCCCGCTCCGGCGGAGGCCATGCCCCCGTCAGGTTGAGCGCTGCCTGAGACTCAGCGCCCCTTGACGAGCAACGGTTGCCAGTTGCCGTCGAGCGGCTGCGCCCGCCGCTCATAAAAACCGGGCAGCGGCACCTCGGCACCGGCAGCGGCGATGCGCGCAGCCTCTACCGCTACCGTCGCCGCGCGATCCTGGAATCGCGGATGCGAACGACTGCGGATCTGGCCTTCAAGGAGCTTCGGCCCGATCTCGCGCCAGAAGCGCTCGGCGATCTCGGGCGCGTACCCCGCGCGGGCGAGCAGATGAACTGAAAGGATGTCCGCCTCGATCTCGGTCTGGCGGAACAGGCCGACATTCCGGCCAAGACCCGAAGCGAAGCCGAACCCCGCACCTGCGGCGGAAAGCCGCTCGCGATGGCGAAGGATGTTGTGCGCCAGCTCATGCGCGACCACCGCCGGGAACAATTCGGCCGGCGTGTCCTCAAGATAGCGGGAGGTGATTTGAATGAGCTCGCCATTGGCACGCGCGTCGAATGCGTTCGCGATGCGAAGCTCGTACCGCGTCCGGCATGCAGGAACCGGTGCGATCACAAGGTCGTGCTCGACCTTCTGCCGGCGAACGGTCAGGGAAATGGGATCTGACGGTGACAGCCCGGCCAGCTGTGCGTGCAATCCCGCGAGGGTGGCGGTGGTCATCTCGCCGCTGGTCTCGGCCGGAACGATTCCGCCGATCCGTACAATCGCGTCATCCGGGCGGACGCCGGCGCGCTCCGCCGGGCTGCCCGGCACGACCCCTTCTATGCCAACCGGCGCCGACAAGCCGAAATGCGCCCGAATACGGCTGCGGGCAGTAGACGGATACTGGTCGATCGCGTGAATCTGCAGACCAGTTCCCGGTTCCCTGCGATCACATAGCGCTGCCGCTGCCACACTCAGCCGAAACCCGGCTGTGGCGAGTTGCATGTCCGCAGCCCGCATCGCCTCGAGCTGGATGCCGAGATCGTCCCGTTCGGCGGCAGGGCCAGGCGCGGCCAGGAGCAATGCCCCGATCACGACCAGGTTGCGCCCGGCCACGCGTGCAACGATATTCAACGGTTCAATCATTGGTCATCTTTGAACGATCAAGGTTGCATGGAAAAGCGGACAGGCGCTATCCGCCGCCGCAAACAATGATCGGTCCCATGCTTCGCCGCCTTCTTACAGCGTTTTCCCGCAATTCCGCATCGCCTGCACCACAAGGATCGATGCCTGCCGGCATTCGGGTCTATGCCGTCGGCGATATTCATGGAAGGCTGGATCTCCTCGACACCCTGCTGGCCCAGATCGAGTCCGACAATGCGGCTCGGCCTCCAGCCGAATCAATCCTTATCTTTCTGGGTGACCTGGTCGATCGCGGCCCCGATTCGGCGGGGGTCGTCCAGCGGTTGATTGATCTGGCTGCACGCGTCGATTCGATCCGATTTCTGCTCGGCAACCACGAGGAAGTTTTTCTCAAGGCGCTGTCCGGAGATCAGAAGGCGCTATCCTTCTTCATCCGGATCGGCGGCAAGGCGACGATTTTGAGTTACGGTGTCAGCGAGCAGCAATATCGCGAGAGCGACTTTCCTGCCTTGCTGGAATTGATGCGTGAGCAAGTTCCAGTCACACACATCGAATTCCTCCGTACATTCGAGGATATGATCATTCTCGGTGATTATGCGTTCGTCCATGCAGGGGTTCGCCCCGGAGTCGAACTCGCCGATCAGTCTGCCCCAGCACTCCGTTGGATTCGCGAGGAATTTCTCGATCACAACGAAACCCTGGAAAAGATCATCGTTCATGGACACACCATCCGCGACGAGGTCGAGGAGCGAGTCTGCCGCATCGGTATCGACACCGGCGCCTACGCATCGGGGAAGCTGACCGCGATGGGATTCGAAGGTCAGGAGCGCTGGATTCTTCAAACGAATGCGCGCCCCGGAACCGTAATCGCGGATGAAAGTTATTGACCGGTGCCGCATATCGAAGCTGAGGCCACGCGGCGGTGCCGCGCACCGGTCACGGCATAGCTTGTGTGGCGCCCGTGCAACGGCGGAATTTCATTCGCTTACGGTGGTGAAATTGCCGGTTGATAGCGGAGAACGCTTGTGCCATTCCGCGACGGTAGTTAGAATTGACAGCTGTATATCTAGAGGGAGTTTATTGATGCGCTTGGCTAAGATGATGATGGCCGTTGCGGCCTGTTCGCTTGCAGCGTCGCCGGCACTGGCGTCGTCGTCGGCTTCGAAGCTGTCGATCTCGAATTCCGCGGCAGCCCGCGCGTCCAGCGAAACTGGCAAGTCGAACGAAGCAGTCGGCGGCTTCCTGATCCCGCTGATCGCCGTTGTCGCGGTCATTGGCGGCATCCTCGTTCTGGTTGACGGCGACGACAATCCCGACAGCAACTAAGTCGGGCTGTCCCGAATGGAAAAGGGCGGCCATTGGCCGCCCTTTTTGTTTGCCTGCGCGGATCCCGGACGAACGAACGAGCCGCCGCCGAGGTCACGCCTGAGCAACAGCCTCGCCATGACCCGAAATTGCACTGCCAAGCAGTCACGCAGCGCTGACCGTCATTCCCGCCTGCCCGCGCCTCTCGACTGTCGCCCACAACCTGCATAGCGCGGACTCATGTTCGAATTCTACGCTGCGATCAAAGATGCGATCGGTAACGATACCGGCCTCGGCAACACCATCCTCCATATCCATGGCGGCATGCTGGTCTTCCTGATCGCGCGCCTGATCTCAGGACGATCGATCGGCTCCTTCGTGCCCTTTGCTGCGGTGCTGGTGCTTGAACTCCTCAACGAGGGTATCGACCGGATCAATCACGGCTCCTGGCGCTGGGACGACACCATGATCGACCTGGTTAGCACCCTGTTCTGGCCCTTAGTACTCAGTCTCGCAGTGCGGTTGCGGCCCGACCGGCGGGAGATCGCCCCGGGTCTGGACAGCTAACGCGCAGCCGGCACTACTGCCTCGACAAGGGATCGCTTCTTCGGACCCGGCTCGACCGGCAAGCGCGTTACGGCTGCGACGTCGAGCGGGACGTAGCCCCAACCATCGAACAGCATCGGCACCTGCGAGCGTTCGTCATCCGGGACAAGCTCACCCGTATAGCGCCGCATCACTCTTCCCCTTCGGCGATTCGTGCATGTCGCGAATCGGGGGTGAGCTTAACCCGGCGACTGCGCGCGTCTTCGCACTTGCGGCAAACCATGCGACGCGCGCGATGGCTCGCGGATCAATGTCCGAGGATCGGGCGCGCGATCAGCGACCCTGCGGCTGCTCGGCGCCCGGAGGAGGGCCGCCCGGCATCCCGCCGCCGCCCATCTGCTGCTGTTGCTGCATCATCTGCATGAACTGCGCCTGGGGCATGAACTCGAACAGCTCGACCTCGAACACCAGCAGCGAGTTGGCGGGGATCACTTCCTTGCCCTGCTGGTCCTTGCGCGCCTCAGCGCCATAGCCCAGCTCAGGCTTGATCCACAGGCGGTATTTGCCGCCCTTCTTCATCAGCTTGAGCGCTTCGCTGAAGCCGGGAATCATGCCGGTGACAGGCAGCGGGGTCGGCTGCTGGCTGGCGTCGAACTGCGTGCCGTCGCGCAGCGTTCCCTTGTACATCGACAGGGTGATGTCGCCATCCGTGGGGCTGCCGCCGGCACCTTCCTTGAGTACTTCATACTGAAGGCCCGAGGCAGTCTCGATCACGCCCGGCTGGCTCTTGTTCGCCGCCATGAACTTGTCGTTCGGCAGCGCGCCGCGAATCGCCGGGGTATTCGTCCCGAACCAGGCGAGCGCCACCGCAATGGCTACCGCGGCGGCAATGCCAACCCAGAGCCAGATGAGATAGCTGCGCCTGGTCGGCGGAATCGGCACGGCGGTGACGGACGACATGGATCAGCTATCCCGGATTGCCGCAGCGGCGCGCGGCTGGAAAGTCACAGAGGGTCGCGCCACCCCGCATGGATGGCGCCACGGCGGCCTTAACGGGCGCCGTCACGCTCCATGCGCTTGCGCTCAAGCTTGCGCGCGCGGCGGACCGCAGCGGCACGCTCACGGGCGCGCTTCTCGCTCGGCTTCTCGTAGTGACGGCGCAGCTTCATCTCGCGATAAACGCCTTCACGCTGCAGCTTCTTCTTGAGCGCCCGCAGCGCCTGGTCGACGTTATTGTCGCGAACGATGATCTGCATAAGCTCGTCTCAACTCCGAATCATATTCAATAGAAATGGGTTCGCCGGGGCATTTACCCCGGGCGTTGGGACGCGCCACTAGCAGGGAGGGGGCCTAAACACAAGGGTGCCCGCCCGGTTCGCGCTTGCCTTTTCGCATCGGGTGGCGATGATCGCCGCATTGTTGTGGCGCAGGTGCGCCGGCAAGCGCTGGCGGACGTGTAGAATTGAGGTAAGTAACTGAAATGAAACGCGTATCCAGCAACGCTGCCCGCCGCATGACGGCAATGACTGCGATCGTTGCCCTGCTGTCCGCCTGCGGCGGCGCAGGAACCGGCGTCGTCGGCGGGGGCGGCGGTGGAGGGTCTGGCGGCGTCACACCGACGCCGACTCCGACTCCTTCGACCGGCACCTGCTCGCTCCGGTCACGCCAGGACTGGGTCGCCGCGCGGATGAACGAGTGGTACCTCTTCCCCGAGACGCTGCCCTCAAGCCTCAACCCGGCGGCCTATGCCGACGTGCAATCCTATATCGATGCGCTCACCGCGACCGCGCGAACGCAGCGCAAGGACCGCTATTTCACTTACATCACCTCGATCAAGGAAGAGGAAGCCTACTATAATTCCGGCTCCAGCGCGGGCTATGGCTTCCGACTCGCTCTCGACGGATCGAACCGGCTGGTCATCACCGAAGCGTTCGAGGGCGCACCCGCACTGACCGCGGGAATCGATCGCGGGGCCGAGATTGTCGCCATCGGCACCAGCGGATCGACGCTGCGCACCGTCGCCTCAATCCTCGCAAGCGAGGGCACTGCCGGGCTCAATAATGCGCTCGGCACCTCCGCGGTGGGCACGACCCGCACCTTCCAGATCCGCGACACCGCGGGCACGCGCAACGTCAACATTACGATGGCCGACTATAGCCTGGCCCCGGTTTCGACGCGCTATGGCGCCAAGGTGATCGACGATGGCGGGCGCAAGGTCGGCTACATCAACCTGCGCACCTTCATCAACACGGCGGAAACGCCGCTGCGCAACGCCTTCGCTACATTCAAGGCGCAGGGAGTCACTGAGATCATCATCGACCTGCGCTATAATGGCGGCGGACTGATTTCGGTCGCGGATCTCATCAACAATTTGCTGGGCGCGGACAAAACGACGTCGACCGTCGCCAATTATGTGAGCTTTCGTCCCTCCAAAGCCTCGAACAATGAGACCGTCTATTTCGCGCCCCAGCCGCAATCGATCACCCCGACCCGGATCGCCTTCATCGGCACCGGCGGCTCGGCCTCGGCGAGCGAATTGGTGATGAACACCTTCATCCCCTATCTCGGTAATCGATCGGCACTGGTCGGCACGAACACCTATGGCAAGCCGGTGGGTCAGATCGCGCTCGACCAGGCGGCATGCGACGACCGGCTGCGCGTCATCGCCTTCGCGCTCGAGAATCGCGACCATCAGGGCGCCTATTATGATGGCCTTGCCGGCTTTATGGGCGCGACCTGTCGGGCGAGCGACGATATCAGCCGCCCGCTCGGCGACCCGGCCGAAGCCTCGACGCGCGCAGCCCTCGACTTCCTTGCCGGGCGAACCTGCACGCCGATCAGCGCCAGCGCATCGGCAAGCGCCCCGGGACTTAGTCCGCAGGCGGCACGCGAGCAGGTCGAGGCGCCGATGGAACTGCTGACGCCCAGCCGGCCGACCACCCCGCAGCGCGAAGTGCCGGGGTCGTTCTAGCCCCTCGTCCGCTCCTTTTCCGTCACCCCGGCCTTGTGCCGGGGTCCACCGGGAGGCAAGCTGGCCCATAGAGGCTGGTAGTCAGCCCTCCGGGAACCGTGGACCCCGGCACAAGGCCGGGGTGACGGTGAGGAGTGGGGATGACAACGACGGCCGCGAATGAAACGCTAACCACGCGCCAGCGCCTCAAATCGATCTTCGGCGGATCCGCGGGCAATCTGGTCGAATGGTATGACTGGTACGCCTATGCCGCCTTCACCCTCTATTTCGCGCCGCACTTCTTCCCCAAAGGCGATCAGACCACCCAGCTGCTGAACACCGCCGCGGTGTTCGCGGTCGGGTTCCTGATGCGCCCGATCGGTGGCTGGCTGATGGGGGTCTATGCCGACAAATACGGACGCAAGGCGGGGTTGACGCTTTCGGTCTCCCTCATGTGTGCCGGATCGCTGCTGATCGCGGTGACACCCGGCTACGCAACGATCGGCTGGCTGGCGCCGGCGCTGCTCATCTTCGCGCGGCTGATGCAGGGGCTGTCGATCGGCGGCGAATATGGCGCCAGCGCGACCTATCTGTCGGAGATGGCGGGGAAGAAGCACCGCGGCTTCTTCTCCAGCTTCCAATATGTGACGCTGATCTCCGGCCAGCTCATCGCGCTGACCGTGCTGCTGATCCTGCAGGCGTCGATGAGCGAAGCAGCGCTCGAGAGCTGGGGCTGGCGAATCCCGTTCTTCATCGGCGGCGCGCTGGCGGTGATCGTGTTCTGGCTGCGGCGCGGACTCTCGGAAACCGAGAGCTTCCGGAATGCGAAGGCCGAAGGGCGCAAGACCGGCGCGCTGGCGCTGCTGCGCGAGCATCCCGGCGAGTTCCTGCTGGTGATGGCGCTGACCGCCGGGGGCACGCTCGCCTTCTATGCCTATTCGATCTACCTCCAGAAGTTCCTGGTCAATACATCAGGTTTTGACCGCGAAACCGCGTCGGAAATCAACGCCGCGGCGCTCTTCGTCTTCATGTGCCTCCAGCCGCTTGCCGGTGCGCTATCCGATCGCATCGGCCGCAAACCCCTGATGGTCGGGTTCGGCGTGCTGGGCGTGCTGTGCACCTATCCGATCTTTACCGCGCTGGAGAGTGTGACGAGCGTCTGGGCGGCGTTCGCGCTGATGCTTGGCGCGCTGGTGATCGTCACCGGCTACACCTCGATCAACGCGGTAGTTAAGGCTGAACTGTTCCCGGCTCATATCCGCACGCTGGGCGTCGCCCTGCCCTATGCGCTCGCCAACGCGATCTTCGGCGGCACCGCGGAATATGTCGCGCTGTGGTTCAAGAATGCGGGGTTCGAGCCCGGCTTCTACTGGTATGTGACCGCGATGATCGGCGTGTCGCTGGTCGTTTACCTGCGCATGCGCGACACACGGACACATAGCCGTATCCTTGAAGACTGAGCCGGCGATTCCCCTTCCCGCCGATCCGCGCTAAGGCATCGCGATGAATCCCGTGCTCAACGTTCACAGCTCGATCCTTGGCCAACCCTGGCGCTGGCGCGGGCTGGAGGCGGACGCGCGCGACCCCGGTTTCGCGCCCGACGATCTGGTGACTCAGCTGCTGCTGACGCGGGGCTGCGCGCGGGAGGAGCTGGAGGCACACCGCAATCCCAGTATCCGCGCCTTCATGCCCGACCCATCGATCTTCCGCGACATGGATACGGCGGCGGAACGGCTCGCCGATGCCGTACAAGGCGGCGAGGCGGTGACGATCTTTGGCGACTATGACGTCGATGGCGCCACGTCGGCGGCATTGCTGATCCGGCTGCTGCGCGACCTGGGTCTCAATTCCCGTGCATATATTCCCGATCGGCTCATGGAAGGTTACGGCCCCTCGGGCGAGGCACTGGTTCGGCTGAAGCGCGAGGGCGCCGACCTGATCGTCACCGTCGATTGCGGCGCGATGGCGTTCGACGCACTCGCCGAGGCGAAAGATGCCGGCGCCGAGGTGATCGTGGTCGATCATCACAAATGCGTGTCGCAGCTGCCGGTTGCGCTGGCGCTGGTGAACCCCAACCGGCTCGATGAAGAGGAAGGCCGCCTTCACGGGCACCTCGCCGCGGTGGGCGTCGCCTGGCTGCTCGGTGCGGCGCTGGTCCGGGTGTTGCGCGGCCGCGGCTTCTTTGCAGACCGGGCCGAACCCAAGCTGCTTGACCTGCTCGATATCGTCGCATTGGGCACGGTGGCCGACGTCGCAGCGCTTAGAGGGTTGAACCGCGCATTCGTGGCACAGGGCCTCAAGGTGATGGCGCAGCGCCGCAACATCGGCCTGAACGCGCTGATCGAAGCCAGCCGCCTCACCCGTGCACCGACCGCGACCGATCTTGGCTTCGCGCTTGGGCCGCGGATCAATGCCGGCGGGCGCGTCGGCAAGTCCGACCTCGGTGTACGGCTTCTGACCACACAGGACGCCGATGAGGCGCGGGGAATCGCCGAGGAGCTCAACCGCCTCAACGAGGAACGCCGCGCAATCGAGACCGAGGTGCAGCAATCGGCCGAGGCGATCGAAGTAAACGGCGCGGTCGCGGTGGTCGCCGCGCGCGGCTGGCATCCGGGCGTGATCGGAATCGTCGCCGGACGCCTCAAGGAAAAGCTCGGGCGACCCGCCATCGTCATCGCCGTGGGAGAGGACGGGATCGGCAAGGGCTCCGGCCGCTCGATCGCGGGGGTCGATCTCGGCGCAGCGATTCTCGCTGCCAAGGAAGCCGGGCTGCTGATCGCGGGCGGCGGGCACGCGATGGCCGCAGGCGTCACCATCGCCGAAGGGCAGATCACCGAATTCACTGCATTTCTCGAAGCCAAGCTCGCCGCAACGGTTGAGCGCGCCGCCGGGGAGCGCGCGCTGCTGCTCGACGCAGTGCTCGCGCCCGGCGGGGTCAATCCCGCGCTCGTCGACGCGATGGAGGCAGGCGGGCCCTATGGCATGGGCTGGCCCGCTCCGCGCGTCGCCACCGGCCCGGTCCGCATCATCAAATGCGATATCGTCGGCACCAACCATGTTCGCGCCATCGTAGCGGGCGAGGATGGACGCAGTATCAAGTGCGTCGCCTTCCGCGCTGCCGACACCCCGCTCGGTCTCGCGCTACTCGGCGCACCACGCGATCGCCGATTGTGGATCGCCGGCCGTGCGAAGATCGACGACTGGGGCGCGCGGCCCGCCGCGGAAATCCATATCGAGGACGCCGCCTGGGCAGATTAGTGCACGATTGTGAGCGGAATGGCCCTTGACCCGGTCGTCCGGGTTGCCTAGTGCGCGCCCTCGCCTTCACGGCCCCTTCGTCTAGCGGTTAGGACGCGGCCCTTTCACGGCTGAAGCACGGGTTCGATTCCCGTAGGGGTCACCACCTTCGTTTCCCAGAGGGTGCCAGAACATGCCTTAAATGGCTGTTTTCTACGGGTTTTTAGTGGTATAAGCGTTTCATTCGGAACGGCTGGATACCGCTACATACCAGCAAATCGATGGTATATCTGATGGTGTCTCGCCGGTCCGGGGATCGGAGATACCATCATGGCGCTTTCCGTTGTTGCGATCAAAGCGGCCAAGGGCCGCAGCAAGCCCTACAAGCTGACCGACAGCGACGGTCTTTACCTGCTGGTGGCGCCTAGCGGTGCGCGCTACTGGCGGACGAACTATCGCCACCTCGGCAAACAAAAGACGCTGGCGTTCGGCGTATGGCCCGACACCGGCCTTGCCGATGCCCGTGAACAACGCGACGCGGCCCGCAAAGTGCTGGCACGCGGCGAGGATCCTGCTGAGAAAATCAAGCTTGAGCGGATCGCCGCGAGCATCGCCGCCTCTAACAGCTTCCAGGCGGTCGCCGACGAGTGGCTGGTGAAGGCCGAGAAGGAAGGTCGCTCGGCCGCTACAATGAAGAAGCTGCGCTGGCTGCTCGACTTCATCAACGTGTCAATCGGCAAGCGGCCTATCGCGTCGATCTCCGCGCAAGAGTTGCTCATCATGCTCCGCAAGATGGAGGGCAAGGGGCGCTACGAGACCGCCAAGCGGCTGCGCAGCACGTGCAGTCAGATATTCCGCTACGCCATCGCCACGGCACGCGCCGAGCGCGATGTTGCCGCCGATCTGCGCGGCGCACTGATAGCGCCTCAGCCGGTCCACCGTGCCGCGATCACCAGCGCGGATGCAGCCGGCGCCTTGCTTCGCGCTATCGAAGCGTTCGAAGGGCATTCCAACACCAAGGTGGCGCTTCGACTGCTGCCCCATGTGTTCGTGCGGCCAGGCGAGCTGCGCCACGCCGAATGGATCGACTTCGATTTCGAGAAGGCGCTGTGGACGATCCCACCGCACAAGACCAAGATGCGGCGGGCGCATATCATTCCCCTCTCCCGACAGGCGCTCGCGATCCTCCAAACCATCGAACATGATGCGAAGTACAGTCGCCATCTGTTCCCGTCGCTGCGCTCGGTCCATCGTCCGATGTCGGAGAACACGATCAACGCGGCGCTGCGGCGCATGGGCTATGCGCAGGATGAAATGACCGGTCACGGCTTCCGGGCAATGGCAGCAACGTTGCTCAACGAGATGGGCCTATGGCATCCCGACGCGATCGAACGACAGCTCGCCCATTGTGACAATAATGCTGTGCGCCGTGCCTATGCGCGGGGCGAGTACTGGGATGAGCGTGTGCGAATGATGCAGCACTGGTCAGATCACCTCGACTTCCTTCAAGGTGGCGCCAAAGTGCTCAAGGGCAGATTCGGCAAGGTCAAGTATCAGTAGTACCGACAGCTCTTGGGCCGTTAGCAGAATGGCAGCTTTCAAGACGCCGAACGCGATAACCAGACGTTCGTGCAGCAATCGCTTGCAAGCGTTAAGGCCCAAATCCGGGCACTCGTGACCTGTTTGCATGGCCGTTCGTTCATGCGCCTGCAAAGCCGGCGCTTGGCAGCATATCCCGGATCGCGCTCCCTGCTTTCCAGAACACGACGGCGAGGCGACAACGGCCGGTGACAGCAAGTTATTTCGGTTCAGCGGCAAATCCTTGACATGCCAGCCCGAAAGTAGCGATTTCGGCGCCAGCCGCGCGACCGTCCCCGTCCGCCGCAGGATAAAGACTAGGGGCGCATCTGGGGGATACCTTGGCCAACGAGCCCATCGACGACATCAACGCTTGGTCCGCCACGCAGACCGCCTGGCGGCAGGACTGCCTGCGCCGTCTCTCCCTATCGGATGAACTGACACAGAGCGACATCGACGAACTGCTCGCGATGATCAAAGCGGAGGCAGGCCTCGCGGTGACTGGCACACCGCCTGTGCCGGTCCCGTTCGCAAAGGAGCACTTCGGAAGCACGACGCACGCGCCGATCGTCCTAAAAGGGGATAGCCAACGTTCAGGGCGTCAATAGGCTGGTGGAAAAGGCGTCGCTCACGTTCTGCCCAACCGCGTTGACTATCGTCTACGGTCGCAACGGCAGCGGCAAGAGCGGCTTCGTGCGCATCATGCGCACGGCGTGCCGGACGAGAATCGAGAACCCGGCGACCCTGAAGGTGCTCGCCGACGTCTACGGCGGCGGCGGCGGCGTGCAGGCCGCCGACATCATCATCGATGCCGGGGCGGGCGACGAGGCGGTGGCCTGGACCGCAGGGATGCCCGCCGCACCTCAGCTGATGCAGGTGTCAGTCTTTGATTCCGCCTCCGCGCAGCTCTACGTGGATGGTGGCAACCAGATCCGCTTCCTTCCCTTCGGCCTCGCGCTTCTGCACCGGCTAAACGCCACTTGCCTCGCCCTGAAGACGACGCTGGAGAGTGAGAGGGACGCTGCGGTCGGCAACAAGGTGCAGCTCAGCGCCGTCGCCTTCGCACCGGTCCGGGACACGGGGGCGCAGAAGTTCGCGAACGGCGTCAGCGCGACGACGACCGACGAGCAGATCGACGAGGCGACGGCATTCCGCGAGACCGACACGGCGCGCATCGACGAAATCGCGGCGATCCTGTCCTCCGGATCTACCGCGCGCGCAGACCTGGCAACGCTGATCTCTTGGGTTGACGCGGTGAAGGCGGAGTGTGTCACGGCTGTGACCGCCTTGAGCGACGAGGCGCTGGCCGCTCTCGCCGCCCTTCGGGAGAAGGCCCTCTCCGCACGCGAGGCGGCCAAGCTCGCGGCCGAGTCGCTGTTCGACGACGTTCCGCTCGATGGCGTCGGGAGCGAATCCTGGCGGGCCTTGTGGGTCGCAGCGCGCGACTTCTCGGTCACTGAGGCCTATCCGGGTCAGGAGTTCCCGGTCGTCGGCTCGGACGTGGAGGCCGCGGCGTGCGTCCTGTGCCAGCAGACACTGCTACCGGAAGGTGCCGACCGCATGACCCGCTTCCAGCGGCACATGGACGACACCCTGGACAGGGCCGCCTCGCTCTCCGAGCGGTCGGTGGCCGACGCCAAGGCGAGTCTGCCCGCACTGCCAAAGTTGCAGGCAGACGACTTCGCGGACCGCCTCGACCAAGTCAGGTCGCGCGACCCGAACCTAGCGGACAGTCTGTCGACTTTCCAGTCTGCCATAAGCGGCCGCCTAACGAGCGCGGCCGCTCGTCTGGACGGGACGGAGGACGTTCCGGTTCAGGCCCTCAGCGCCCCGACCGACGGCATCGAGGTACTCGCGAGCAAGCTCGCTGCGGAACGGGACGAACTCGTCGCCGCGGAGGACGCCGAGGGTCGTGAGAAGCTGGCGTCCGAGAAGGCCGAGCTCGAGGACCGCAAGACACTCAGCGCGAGCAAGGCGAAACTGACGACGCGGCGCGACCTGATGTCGCTCGATGCCTCATTCGCCAAGGCGATCGGGATGGTCGGAACGACCGGCATCACCAAGCGCGCGAACGAGCTGATCGACATCCACCTGACCTCGGCCGTGGTCGCCAAGTTCCAGACGGAGCGGGACGGTCTCGACATCGGCCACCTCAAGGTCGGCCTCGCGCGAAAGAGCGGGCAGACGAAGGCCGAGTTCCAAACCGATCCGCAGACGAGCCTGACCAAGGTTACCTCGCAAATCCTCAGCGAGGGTGAGCAGCGCGCGTTGGCGCTGGCGGGGTTCCTGACAGAGGTGGCGCTCACAGACGGCTCCGGGCCGATCGTCGTCGACGATCCGGTGTCGTCGCTCGACCGCGACCGCAGCGCCCGCGTTGCGGGGCGGATCGCCCGCGAGGCCACAACGCGACAGGTCGTCGTCTTCACCCATGACATGGTGTTCTTCAACGAGCTCTGCGGCGCGGCGGACGCCGTCGGCATCGAGCCGGTGACGATCGCGCTCTTCGGCGACAGGAACGCGGCGGGGAAGGTCGACCAGGCGGGAATGGTGTGGAAGGGCCTCAACGTCTTGAGGCGCATCGGCCACATCAAGCAGAAATTCGCGCCGCTTCCCAAGCTCCACGGGACCAGCCCTTCGGCCTACGAGTTCGAAGTGAAAGGCCTTTACGGTCGCCTGCGCGACACCTACGAGCGCATGGTCGAGGAGATCATCTTCAGCGACATCGTACGTCGCGGCAGCGACGTGATCTCAACCCAGAAACTGCGCTACGTCACGCTGCCTGACGACCTCGCGATCCGCTTCCATGACGGGATGACGCGGGCCAATACGCATAGCCACGACAATCCGGCCTCGGACACGGTGGCCGTTCCAACCCCTGACGAGTTCGAGGCTCACCTGAAGGAACTCGAGACGCTCATTGCCGACTTCAAGAAGGCGAAGGATGGAGTCGAGGCGGCGCGGCCGCAGATGCGACCCAAGGCGTAGAACTCGCGGTCCCGGGTCTCAACGGAGCTCCTTGACGGTCTGCCGGATCCGCAGGGCCTCGTCGATGCTCAGCCCGAGGTCGAGGGCCAGCTTGAGGAACTCCTCGCACGCGTCGTGAGGGTTCAGGCGGAAGCGACGAACCAGCGCCCGGGCGGCCTTTCCCAGCTCAAGCGCGTCGCCGTACGAGACCCATTCCGGGTTGCCGACCTCATCCTCGAACGCGGCGATGACGGGCGCCGGCAGGTCGGCGCCGAAGAGGAGGTAGCGCAGGTGCTTCACGAAGCCCGGGTGGATGTAGACCTCGTCGCCCACGTTTCCGTTACGCTCGAATATGTCCTTGCGCGATCCCTTTACGCGGCCCGGATGGTATTCGGGATCGGTCCAATACCTGACTCGATGCTCAGGGATTCCCTCGCGCTTGCAGATTGAGGCAAGTAGCGCGAGTATCGGTTGCTGGTTGCCGAGATAGGCTGCCCGACGATCATCGTGATGGCCGTTATCGCTGCCGAAGTCGATTCTGGCCACGAGCGCCTGCTCGGCTTCCGTCAGCGGCAGTGCGAACTTGCGGTCATCCATTTGTGGGCACTCCATCTACGCACGTGCCTCGGCAGCGCCGTGCCAAGGCCAATCTTGCATCAAGCTACCGAATTCTAGGCAATCCCGCACCTCGCCAACCTTACGCGGCAGCGCTTGCGTCATGATCAGTGGTCGCCGATCGACGTGTCAGGGGTGGCACGTGGTCCGATCGGGGCCGGATTCGTAGCAGCACCAGAGGTCACGACGATCCCCGACGTGTGTGTCCTAGCGAACCGCCATCACACGCCGCTGCCCGCTCAGCCCTCGATGACCTCGATCGAACTGGTACCGTTCGATACAGGCGCCACCGCGATTTTGACGGCGATCCGCTCCTTTACGTCATCAATGTGGCTGATGACGCCGACCCTCCGTCCCGTGGCGTGGAGATGCTCCAGCACGCCGATGGCCTGACCAAGGCTGGCACTATCCAGCGACCCGAAGCCCTCGTCGATAAACAGGCTCTCGACACGAAGGCCGCCTCCCGTCGACATCTCCGACAACCCGAGCGCCAGCGCCAGGCTCACGAGGAAGCGCTCCCCCCCTGACAGGTTCGGGAGCCCCCGGACCTCACCCGCCATATCGTTGTCTATGACCTGCACGAGCATATCGCTCTCGGGTGCGCGCTCCAGCGAGTAGCGCGGCTTCAGCTCCGTCAGCCGCGCGTTCGCGTGCATCAGCAGCCGTTCGAGCGTGAGTCCCTGCGCATAGCGCCGGAAGCGGTTTCCGGTCGCGTCACCGATCAACGCGTCCAGCTGGAACCACGGCTGCGCGTCCGCGCGCGCACCCTCGAGCGAACGACGAAGCTCGGCGGTTGCCGTGCGCGCCGCGTCGTCCTGGCGGATGACCATCTCAGCCTCGGACAATGCCTCCCGCGCCGCCGCTTCCGCCAGGCGCGCAGCGTCCAGGGCCGCCTCGAGGTCGTCGATCGCGATCACCGGCGCCTCGGTGCGCGCGTGAGCGTCACGGTCGGCAACGCGAGAAAGAAGGCTCGCCTCCGCCGCGACCACCGTGCGATCAAGCTGCGCCAACGCCGCCTCCTCGGCGTCCAGCTCGCCGATCCCCGCCGCCGCGGCGGCCTCTACCCAGGTCGGGTCGAGTTCCTTCTCCGAGAGCTCAAGCGACAGGATCTGCCGCCGGTGCCCGGCATCGGCCTCCTCCAAGGCGAGCCGGCCGACCGCCTCCTCCTGACGAGCGGCCGCGCCCGCGGCGTCTGTGCGGGCGCGCCCGAGCACCTCGCGCGCCTCCTCCCTCGCTGCGGTGGCCGCACCCACGGCCCCGTCGAGGCGCTCGGCGACGGCTTCGACGCTCTCGCCACCGAGCTTGGTCGCGCGCTCCGCGACGAGACCGTCGCGTTCCGCCAACGTCGCTTGCTCCATCTGTTCAGCGTCGGCGAGCCGTGCGGCGTCCCGATCCCTTCCGACGTCCGCGCGATGCACAGCGTCGGTCAGTCCGGACATGCCCGCCTCGATCTCCAGCAGATCCGCACGACGCGTCCGCCACTCCTCGACGAGGCGCTCAAGCGTCTCCAGCGGAGCGCGGTCGTCGCGCCAGGCGAAGTGCACGGACAGGCGCCCGTCGAGGTCGCTCTCTACCTGACCGAGGCGGGACGTCGCTTCGGCGAGGCGTTCGACATTACCGGCCGCCTCGACCTCTAGGTCACGTAGGGCCCGCACAGCGTCTTGCTCGGCGTCGCGCGCACCATCGTTGGCGATCCGCGCCCCGTCGAGATCGCGCTGCGCCGACTGCGCGGCCTCGCGCACTGCCGACAGTCGGTCACGCCGCGCGTCAAGCGCAGCGAGACGTTCCGAAACTAGAAACCTGACCTCCCGAGCGTCATTCTCGATGCCACACGCCGCGAGCGCAGCCTCAAGCGCGGAGCCCGCGTCGGTGAGTACCGCCTTGGCAGCGGTCGCCGTAGCTTCTCCGGCCTCGGCCACTTGCATCATCGCGGCCAGCCGATATCGGTCGCCATCCATCCGATCGGTGAGCACCGCGCGTTCGGCGTCGAGCAAGCCGATCGCGCCGGCGAGTTCCGCGACGCGGGCGGCGTCGGTGGCGGCCCTGCCGTGGATCAGGCCCGCGAGCGCTGCGACTGCGTGTTCCGCGGCACCGCAGACCGGGCATGGCTCGCCGTCGACGAGCGCCTCCCGCAGACGCGCGGCCGCATCGTCGGAGGCTGCAGCCGACAGTGCACCTGCTTGTGTGGCCTCCTCGTGCCGCTCGTGAAGGGCCGGCAACTCGGCCTCGATCACCTTCCGCCGGCCGTCCGAGGTCGAGAGCGCGTGCTGGAGGCGTGCGAGCTCCGCGCGATTGGCGGCAAGCGCCGACGACTCTCGTCCGAGGTCCGCCATCGCTCGCTCGTACGTGAGGATGCGGGGCTCGATTGCCAGCAACGCGTTGCGCGTCACATCCATCTCGTTCGCCTCGTCGGCGGCCGGGATCGCCCCTGCCGCGTCTTGAGAGGCAGATTCCGCCGCCGCCAGTGCGTCGCGCGCCGTGGCCGCCGCCGTCGCCGTCTCGTCGCGCGCCTCACGCGCGGCTTCGATGCGGCCGCCGATCGACGCGCGTGCCACGTCGAGGCCGCTGACGCGTTCGGCTAGACCGGCCCGCTCCCTGATATCCGCCTTTATATCGTCGGCACGGCTGGACAGGGCTTCACGCGCCTGATTTCCGTCCAGCCACGCGGCGAGCGCATCGCGACGCCGGCTCGCCTCTTCCCGCTGAGCGGTCGCCGACGCATGCACCTCGGCGCTCGTCGTGGCCTGCGCGGCCGCGGCTGCACGCGCGTCGGCAAGCGGTTGGAGCTTGCCTTCGGCCTCGGCAAGCCGACGATCGAGCGCCCGGGCAGCTTCGAGTTCCGGTCGATGACGATCACGCTCCGCCTCAGCGTCGGTGAAACCGCGCACGGCCTGGGCCTCGGCGGTGGTGGCGGTGGCCGCGCGCGTTCGCGCATCGTCGGCCTCGGCCGTCAGCGCCTCGATCCTCGACCTTGTTTCGGCGACCTTGGCGTCCGCATCGGCCGACGCCCGCCAGGTTGGGACCGCGGAGTGGGCCAGCCGCCTACGCGCGAGGTCGGCGCGGCGCGGTTCAGCCTCGGACCTGCGCTCGACCGCCGCCGCGCGATCGCCCTCGGCGACCTCGACGAGACGCGCCAGCTCTCCAGCGCGAGTGTGCCAGTCGCGGTCGCGCCTTCGCGCAGCGAGATCGCCGGCGGCGGCACCGTGAATGCGCCGGGCCTCGCCGAGGCTGTCCTCGGCTGCCGCCCGCGTGATGTCGTCAAGGCCGTTCTGCGCGGAGATGCGTACTTCGATCGCGGCGATACCCTGGCGCAGTAAATCGGCCCGAAGACGCGCGGCGGCCCCGAGTCGGGCATAGAGTTCGGTTCCCGTCAGCTTCTCGAGCAGTTCCGCACGGGTGTTCGCGTCGGCGTCGATGAAGGCATTGAACTCGCCCTGCGCCAGCATCACCGCCCGTCCGAACTGATGGGCGGTAAGCCCAATCAGGCGCCGGACCTCGGCCAGCGTCTCGGTCCGGGTGCCGCCCATCGCGTCGCCGGTATCGAGATTGACCAGGGTCTGGACGACCTGCTGGAGCGCTCCGTCCGGCCGTCCACGCGCGCGCCGGACCGACCACCGGGCGCGGTAGCGCCCCCCGTCCAGGCCTGCGAAGTCGACCTCTGCGAAACCCTCGCCTGCGCGGTGCCGCAGCAGCGCACGCGAATCACCCGAGGTCAGCATCTCGCCGCCAGACGTGCCGACGTGGCCGGACGACGCGGAGCCGAGGCGCGGGACATCATTGAAGAGCGCAAGACAGATCGCGTCGAGGAGGGTCGACTTCCCCGCGCCGGTCGGTCCGGTGATCGCAAATATGCCCGCGGAAGCCAGCGGCTCAGCGTCGAAGTCGACTTCGAACTCACCGGCAAGGCTGGTTAGGTTCTTGCCCCTGATCGCGAGGATCCTCACGGATAGTCCTCCGACTGGACGGCGACCACGAGGTCGGCGAACGCCCGGGCCAGTGCCTCGTCAGGCTCGCCACCGTGGCGGTCGACATGCAGCGACGCGAAGACGGCAGCTGGCTCGAGCTCATCGAGCGTCTCGCCCCGGTCTAGCCGGTCGCGGACCGCTGCCTCCGGGAAGACTGAGCGGACGCGGGTCAGCCTGACCGGCTTGCCCGCAAGAGCGGCATGGATACGCGCGGACACGCCCGGTTGCGGCCTGTCGAGAAGAACTGACACCTCGACGAACGGACGACTGCCAGGCGTGGCGGGGTCGCCGAAGTCGAAAGCGGCGAGTGAAAGCTCGAGCTCGTCGAGCGGCAGCGGGTCGCCGACCGGCAACGACAGGAACGGTGCGAGACGCGGTATCTCGACGACGTCGAGTTCGACCCCGTCAGGACTGACATCGACGACGCTGACCGAATGACGATAGTCCCGCTCCGCGACCGAGAGCGGGAGGGGAGAGCCAGCGTAGCGGATCATCGTGCCGCCAGCGATGTTCTGCGGCCGGTGAAGGTGGCCGAGGGCGACGTAGGCGGCCCGGGCGTCGAACAGAGTCGAGGCCTGCGCTTCCTCACCACCGATCACGATCCTGCGCTCGGAATCGACCGACACGTCGCCTCCGGAAACATGCAGGTGGCCGGTAAGGACGACGGGGAGACCCTGCGCCCGTTCGGCCGCAACGGCAGTGACCTCGGCGTAAAGTGCCGCGAGGTCGCCCCGACCGAGATCACCCGGTCGGCAGAACGGTATCGCGGCGAGTACGGCAGCCGGCTCGCCGTCGTGCCCGGCCAAGGGCACGACGAGCGCATCGACGTCGAGCTCACCTTCCCGGCGAGGCACTTGGCCGACCAAGTGGACGCGGCCACGCCCGAGCAGGGCGCCAGGCAGGTTGATGCGCGCTGCGGAATCGTGGTTCCCGCCCACAACGACTATTTGCAACCGCGGGCACCGCTCGAGCGCATCGCGCAAGAAGCCGTAGAACCGCGCCATCGCGGTCACTGGCGGATTGGCGACGTCGTAGATGTCACCTGTCACGATCACCGCGTCGGCGTCGAGTTCGACCAGCTGATCGAGCAACCACGCGAGGAATGCGTCATGCTCCTCCTCGCGTCCATGACCGTGGAGTTCCTGCCCGATATGCCAGTCGGACGTGTGGATTAGGCGGATGCCAGTTCGTTTGGGGTTGGTCATGGGTGCCACACCGTGTCGAGTTAAATAGCAACAGTCCATACAGCCGACACCACCGCACTTCGCAATTTGCACGCGGGTCAGCTGCGGTGCCCCGAACCCTTTCTCAAAGATGTGAAGAGTCACCGGACGTGAGCCTGAGTAAGGGGCAGTTCCCAATCTGAATGAATGACCACAATCGGCATGCTCAAACTGGCGATCGAATGGCCGACATTGAGGCGCGAAGCTGCGATTTGATTGAAATCGCGCCGTTGCTAAACCTGAAAGAACTCCCGGTCTTTGGAAATCGCAGCGAGAACAGACAGGCAGATGTGAAGCACATCGTGCTTCGTGCCGTCTGGTGTCTCTACCACCACAGTATCTGGCATATCTGACCAAGTAGTACCGTCAGAGAAGTAAGAGCCATCGCTGAATGCCGACCCTTGGCCACGGACAAGATGCTCCGCTCGAAGGCCGACTAGGGCGGCGTTGGGGTGACGAGTCAACTCGACGTGTTTACCCGCATTCGCAATTGCGCGGATCGTATGGAAGGCTGGCACCTTCGCGGCAATCTCTTCCGCAACGTCATGCGGCTTGCTGCTCCGAACGTGCGCAACAACGTCAGCAAAGTGGTAGAGGATGATGCATGTTGAAATGGCGAGGTCATAGGCGGTCGGCTCAGCCTCGAAGCGACGGCAAAGCGGGGTCGCGAGTTCGTCGATGTAAACTTGAGGGTTTGAAAAGGCCATGACCGCAGCATAATTCGATCAGGGCGGCTATTCTACGCCCCCGTAGATCTCTCGGAATTTGCGCACAGTCCGAAGCCGCCGCGGCTTTCCGGCCCTAATCCCAGGGTTGGAGGCGACTGAAAAGCACGAATGTTCGCTGGCAGAGAAGTTGTCCGCTTTCAGGCAATCGGCGCTGCGGCGTGAATGACCATAGTGCGGGCGCATTCCTGACCCGCAGCTCGCGCCAAAATCCACTCTGCGGCTTTTGGGCCGCGAGGAGACTGACAGGTTTCGCGGCTGCGACGCGCCGGGCAGCCATTGTGATGGCGCTCCCTACGTTCGATTGTGAAGCCCATCCCGTCATTGCATAACTGGCTGTCGCGGGAGGGTTAGAATGCTGTCGAGTGTAAGAGACGGGTCTTTTGAACAACCGCAAGATCTTCTCGCTCCCGAGATTCTGGTGACCTTGGCAGCCCATCAAGCGGCTGATCCGAACGCTTTGCTGGATGCGTTGGTCCAGTTTTGCAAATGGTGCGTCGAGGATGCCTGGCTGGTCCGGGACGAGGTCCAGCCTGACGCATGGCCGATTTTCCATGCGAGCTTTTACGTCGCGCAGGTCAATAACGGCGGACATGGCCAGTTTGCCGCAAACTCGGCGATGAAGCCGGAGGTGCTCGGCGATGTCGAGACCGGTCTCGAGCGGCTCGGCCTCGATGGTCTGCTCACCATCTTCCGCCGGTTCAGAAATGCGCTGGAGCGCGATGGCGCACTGAAAGCTGCGACTATGCAAGGCGCAGGGTTCGGGGAGATTCCTCCGGCGGTTGGAGAGCTGGACGATGCCTTTTTTGATTCGCCGGATCCGGGTCACTTCCCCCGCCAAGCCTCTCGCTGGCTGAAGCATGCGCCTACCGTTCTCGCTCTGACGCCACGAGATCTTCGGGCGCGGCAGACGATGATCGTGGCCAGCAACAGCCTGCTAGATCGCCGTCGCTCCGCCTCGGCGCGACGATCGCCATGGCAGCGCTTTACCGAAGCGGCAGCCCGCCTGTGGGGTGGGACAGGACTCCGGCACCCCGGAGAAACGGTTCTCGATCAAGCGCGGCGACAGATTGCCGCAAATTCACCGCCCGAATGGCAGATGAGCGAGACTCGGGGGCAGCTCATCGATGCCGTCGTGCCTGCGGTTCAGGATAACGACAATGAGCGAGTCGACCAGGTCCTTGCCGGGTTTCGCGATCTCCACGCCCGTTACGCGCTCGAGACCACAAGCCGCTGGCCGGACGAAATCAGAATGTACGCCTCGAAGCTGCTTTATGCTGGAGAGCGGCTGGGCCGTGCCGATCTCCTCGAGCAAGCGGCGGACGCGTTCGGACGGACGATCGCCACAGGATCCGTTTACTCTTACGATCCCGGCTTCGACTGGCGTTCCCTCGGCCAAGCGCTCGTCGAACTCGCGCGGCTAGACCGGACCCGTGTGCGGGACCTATCCGAGGCCGTCGATGCGTTCGCCAATGCCCTCACGATCGACGCCGAGAAGCCCGATCTCTATAGCTGCCGCGTGCGCAGCATCCTCGGCCGTACAGAGGCACATCTCGTTCTTGCCGCGACTGACGGCGGAGCGGGGCACCTCGACGCCGCACGGGAGGCTCTAGCCGAGGCGCGTCCTCTGCTCGCGAAGGATGATTGCAATCGATGGGAGGTGTCCCATGCCGAACTCCTGTCATTGCAACCTCGCCCGAAGATAGGCACACGCGAACGTGCCCGCGCGCTCCGCCAGCTCGATATTGCGATCGCTTGGGAAACCGATAACGCCGGGGACGCACGCGCCAATCCCGTCCGCCTCGCACGCCTTCATCAGCTGCGTGCTGCTTTCGCGGATATCTAGACCATCTGGGGAGATCTAGCCGCTGCAACTCATATGGCTGTAGGGCGTGGGATCAAGATGGAACTATGTCCGCTATTGGCAGGGCAAGTTCACGCCTTCAATGACCGGAATGAGGGCGCATTGCCGCACCTTTCGAAAGCGAGCCATCCACGACTAGAATCCCGGCTGTCCGCATGCCGACCCGCGGGACAAAATGGCGCAGGGCTTGCCCATGCCAGCGCGGTGCGGGATGCTTGCCGCCGTTGGCATCATGGGCTGGATCGAGGGGAGAGGAATGTCATGCCGGTTACAACCACGCGCTATCTCGATGTGGCGCGGCGCGCGAGCGACCTCGGCGCGGCCCTGCCGCCCGGCCCGGTCTTTCTGCCCGATAATTTCGATGCCGCAGCGGTCGATGACACGTTGCGTTTCCAGAGCGAAGTCACCACGCTGCGCAAGATTCTCGCAGCTGATGGTATCGACGCCGCCGGTCTGGGTGCCGGCAGCCACAATCATGCGTTCATCCACAATCGCAGCCATGACTGGGCGATGCCGATCCTGTTCATCGGGGCCGAACTCATGAAGCAGAACCCCGACCTGATCGGGCAGGCGCTCGGCCTTGTGCAGCAATATGTGGTCGATCAATTCAAGGGCATGACCGGCGGACGTAAGATTAAGGCCGAGCTGGTCGTCGAGGACCGCAAGGCCGGTCAGTATAACCGGCTAACGTATGAAGGTCCGCCCGAAGGCCTTGGCGAACTGACCGGGGCGCTCAAGGCACTGGCGCGGAAGCGTTGAGTTCGCTGCACGACCTCGCGCTCGCTTATGATGCGCTAAAGACCGAGGTCGAGCCGATGCTGTTCATGTCGCGTGCCCTTGAGTTGCAGGAGCAGGCGTCGAGTAAGACAAATCGGTTTGTCGTGCGCGTGGAAGGCGACCGGGTCGCGGCCATCATGGCCCAGGACGAGGGCCGCGCCAACGATCTGCTCGCCCTCGCCGCCGTCGCCAAGGCGCTGCTCTGCGAGCTGGAAATGTATATCGCGCTCAAGCGCGGCGAGGCGGACCAGGCCTGGACGCTGCTGATCGATGCGCAGGACTGGCTGCTGACCGCCGCCCGCGCCTCCCCGCGCGTGACCAACCTTTCTACCAAATTCGATCGGCTGCGCGAGATGGAAACATGGTTCTTCCCGCCACAGCAGTTCACCAGCCTTGGCGCGATCGTCAGCGAGCAGCATTGTTCGATCTGCCGCGCCGATTATGCCGCGTGCCATCACATTGCCGGCCGCGCCTATATGGGCCGAATCTGCAGCGTCCAGATCCGACAGGCCAGCGTCGACCATATCGCGTTGGTCGAGCATCCGGCGGACCGGCGCTGCCGGATCACCTCGATGAAGGTGCCGGGCGGCGATCGCAACGTCATGACCTGGCGCGTCACACCGGGAGAAAGCAAAGCCGGCAACATGACCGCGCTGCTGGCGATGGCGCCGGTCGAACCGGAAGCCCAGGACGGCGACCCGGAGTCCATGACTTGACCGAGCGAGAGGGCCGCGAGTGGTTACCCGGGATCGATATCGCGATATCGGACGAGCCGCGTGAATTTCTGGAACGCATGTCGGTCATCGGCGAACAATCCGGGCAGTTCAACGTCGAACGCCATTACGACGCCATCAAGAATGGTGAGCTCGACATCATCAATTTTCGATATCTCGGCGACGCCGCACATATGGAGAGCGGTGGACAACTGATCGCCCGGTTGGATCGGCCCGGCAGAATCCTGGTCGAGATGCGGGCCGAACAATGGTCACCGGAGCCGCCCACGCGGGCAACCTATTGCGAGGCGCTGGACTCGCAATTGCGCCCCCTGCTCAAAACCTACAACCGAACATTCGCCACGCGGTATCGGTTCAGGATACAGCGCAGCGCGGCGCGCCCGCCCCGGCTTACGCCGCTGACCACCAGGTTGTTCGATCGCTTCGCGATTTTGGCCAACACCATGTCCCTGCATCCACTCGACTGGGCGCGCTTCTACGCGCTTGTGCATGAAGGACGGCAGGAGATTTCCGGCTACCAGCTTCGCTCGATGCTGGTCAAAGCCGGCTTCAGCCGCACCCGGGCTGAAGAATTGGTAGAACTCTACGCTCATCTCTGGGCCTTCAAGCGTCGTCGTTTTGATGGCGGATAACGCCGACGTAAGATCGCGACAAATCATCCGCAAAATAATCAGCCACCTCACGGTCGACAGATCAATTTGTTGCTTAGGCCGACTTTAGCACTCGGAAGCGGCCCACCCGTAATGCTCAGTCTTGTCCACCGAATCGGCGCGAACGAATGGCGGTTTTGAGGATCGACCGTCAGCACGGCGAATGACCGAAAATGAGGGCGCTTAGCTGCCCAACCCGATCGATGCGGCACCGCGTCACCACGCCAGACTAACGAATAGTGGCCATCGCTATTCCCCGCCCTCCCCTCGATACCCCATCGGATCAGTAATCCAACGATTGACGGCGGATTCATGCCAGCCCGCACCGTGGACGCTGATCCGCACCTGCCGGGGGAAAGTCCCCTCCCCTATCTTCCGATAGAGAGTGGTGCGGGAAAGACCGGTGCGGGCGAGCACGGTCTTGAGACGGATGATTCTTTCAACGTTGGACATGGGCTTACACTTCCATACTCGGTGGCTAGTGACGCTCCCCGGCACAGGATCGAAAGCCCCGGCATCGAATGCAAGAGTGCCAAAACGGTGCCGACACACTTCCTGGGTGCCAGCTGCGGCGAGTTGCGGTCGGTTGCGGCGCGCTGCGGTGACGTTCGGTGCCACACGGTGCCGAGAAATTTTTCCCATGCCGTCCCGACAACGGCCTACCGATCGCGCCCGATCTCCAACACCGGGATTTACTCGCGAATGCGCGAGGCTCTGGCTTGGTGATTCGCGCTTGGCTTGGATGGGCCTAGCCGCCCGGAGTTTCCTTCGTCTCCAGCCGCTCAACTTCGCGCTCAACAACCTCGCGGATAAACGCAGCCCGGCGCTGCCGCCCGACCAGCTTGTCGATGCGCTCGCCTAGTCCTTCCGGCAGACGGATCACGGTCGATTTTACCTTGAGCGGCGGCCTTCCCATGCCCCTGTCGTAGTCAGGCATCGGATGCGATCAATCGGAAGATGAATAACCGATATCGCTTATTGCCCATTCCGCGCAGAAAGTCTATATCCGATATCGGTTACTAAGGTTGCAGAGCCGGCTGACACTCTTCCGGCATCTGCCTCAAGGCGATGAGGAAAGGCGATGACAGCGCTTGACCCCCGAGACGGTGACAATGCAGGCCCCACGATAGCATCACGCCGAACGATGCTGGGCGCGCTGACGATAGCCCCGCTCGCGATATCCCGCGGGACAGAGGCCACGCTCTGGCGCGGGACAGTTGCACAGCAAGCCTTGGACGAATTGGCTCCGTTACAGCGAAGCCGCGAAGGACGCAGGCTCAGCCGCTTCCGCTACCACAATGCCGAGAGCTTCTATCGTGGGGTTGAGCGTCACGATGTGCGGCATTCGGCAGACCAGCTCTACCAAGTCGGAATTGTACTCCAACTCGGGCTAAGCTCGCATCTGCTGGACGTAGGCTTTGAAGATAGTTGGTGTGCCCGACACATCGGACTGAGCCTTACCCGATCACTGACCTATGCCAACGCGACGGGCCTCGACTTCGAAACTTCCGCGTTCGCATTGCTGGCAGCGATCCTGTCGCCATATGGCAAATGGCGGCACGCCGGTCCGTACGACCTCCCGCCGGACTTCCCCTTCCCTCCTCACGAGATTTGGGCGCTAACGCGCGCGCTGCTGGACCGGGTGCATGCGGTGACCGGCCATCCCCGCCCACGCGGCTGGCGGCAACTTTCGCGAGTAGGAGACGCATGATGTCCTCGCCGCGCGATCGAGGTTGGCTGCGTCGGCGAGCGGTCTTGGCCTTGCAACGGAGCACTGGTCGCAAGCGCACTTCGAAGCCACCCGATCGAATCGACGCCTTGCGCGTTGCCCAGATTGAAGCGTCAATCCTAAGTTTGCCGCCGGTCACGCAGGAGGTGTTCATTCTGCACCGCTTCAACGATCTCCCCTATGATCGCATCGCGATCCGTCTCAGGATCGGTGTCGATGAGGTTGAGGCACATATCGCCGCAGCGCTCATCCATCTGTGCCGTGCACTGGACGATGATCGTTGATGGCACCGCCGTCAGCCTCGGAAGCGAACGCCCGCTTGCCGCGACGCTGCCATAGCGCCAGCGCTTGCTCACGCTCCTCGCTTCGCAACTTGGCCGCGACCGCGATGAACGCGCCATAGAGCGTGGCACGATCGTCGCCGGTCAGCTCGACCAAACCGGCCTTGGTGACGAGGCCACCAAGCTCGATCAGCTGACGTGTGCGCTTGCGGCGCTTCACGACCCAGGCTCGCGTGTCATGGCGCGCGCTCCGCGCCGCCAAGCGGCAATGTGTCGCTTGCGACCGGCGGAGCGCTGCGCGCCCGGCTTTGAGAGCCGCGCGCAGCGCTCCGCCGCGCCGGGTGAAAGAATGCCGCGCCGCGCTTGCGCCAGCCCTCCTTCGTCGCGTCGTCCTTTGTGGCCGCCGCCTCAAGCAGTGCGCCCGCGAGCAGATCGGCGTCCAGCGCATCGGCACCGGTTGCGACGACCAGCTCGCCGAGTTGGCGGACCTGGCGTTCCTTGAGTTGCTTTGCCTTGTCGGCGAGCGCCTTCAGCTCCGCATCAAAGTCTTTAGGTTTACGCATCACAGTCTCCGTTGTGAGGTGATGCGTGCATGATAGTGGAGCGGCGGCCGCGATGCTGTAGAGTCGCCGGGACCGTCTGGAACCAGCCAGTCCCTCACAGGAATTTTTCGTGTGAGGGCGCGCTTATACGTCGTGCCGACGTGCGCTTTGCAGTGTAGATGGTACGTCGCTATGGCGATCTACCATTTCAGCGTGAAGGTCATCAGCCGCGCGAGCGGGCGCAGCGCCGTGGCGGCTGCTGCCTATCGTTCGGCCTTGCGGCTGCACGACGAGCGGTTCGATCGCGATCACGACTTCACCAACAAGTCGGGTGTCGTTCACTCTGAAATCCTGCTGCCGGAGAATGTGCCCGAGCAGTTCGCCGATCGCGAAAAGCTGTGGAACGCGGTCGAGGCGACCGAGAAGCGAAAGGACGCACAACTCAGCCGCGAGGTGGAATTCGCCATCCCGCGCGAGTTGGACCAAGCTGAGGGCATTCGGCTGGCGCGAGACTTTGTCGAACGCGAGTTCGTCGCGCGCGGCATGATCGCCGACCTCAATGTGCACTGGGATGTCGGCGCCGATGGTGAACCCAAGCCACACGCGCATGTGATGCTCACGCTTCGCGATGTCGGCGAGAACGGCTTCGGCAAGAAGAACCGCGACTGGAACCGAACCGACCTGCTGGAGAAGTGGCGCGATCGCTGGGCCGAGCACGTCAACTTGGCGCTGGCTGATCTCGATATCGATACGCGTGTCGACCACCGGTCGCTGGAAGCACAGGGAATCGACCTTGAGCCGCAGCACAAGATCGGGCCGGCGGCATCGCGAATGGCGGAGCACGGGCTGACCTCCGAGCGCCTCGATGAGCACCACGCAATCGCCCGCGCCAATGGCGAAAAGCTGCTGGGGAACCCGACGCTGGCGCTCGACGCCATCACCCGCACCCAGGCGACCTTTACCACCCGCGATCTGGCGATGTTTGTGCACCGGCACAGTGAGGGAAAGGATCAGTTCGATCGGGTGATGGCGGCGGTGCGCGCGTCACCGGAGCTCATCGCGCTGGGTAAAGATGGGCGCGGTAAGGAGCGCTTCGCCAGCCGGGGCATGGTCGAGACCGAGAAGCGGCTCGTGCGCGCCACTGTCCGGCTGGAGGCGGGGCGACGACACGGCATGGATGAACGGCATCGCAAGCTCGCGCTCGTGCGTTCGGAGATGCGCGGGTTGGTGCTGTCGAGCGAGCAGCGCAGCGCCTTCGATCATGTCACTAAAGGCCAGGGTTTGGGCGTGGTCATTGGCTATGCCGGAACCGGCAAGTCGGCGATGCTCGGTGTAGCGCGTGAGGCCTGGGAGAGCGCAGGCTATTCGGTACGCGGGGTGGCGCTGTCCGGCATTGCCGCCGAAAATCTGGAGAGCGGCTCGGGCATCGCTTCGCGGACCATTGCGAGCATGGAGCATCAATGGGCCGAGGGGCGCGAGCTGCTGACCAACCGCGATGTGCTGGTCATCGACGAAGCCGGTATGATCGGCACGCGTCAGATGGAGCGCGTGCTTACGGAGGCAGAAAAGCGCGGCGCCAAGGTGGTGCTGGTCGGTGACCCGGAGCAGCTTCAGGCAATCGAGGCGGGCGCCGCGTTTCGGGCGGCTGCCGAGCGGCATGGCAGTATCGAGATCACCGAGATCCGCCGGCAACGCGAGGACTGGCAGCGCGACGCCACGCGATATCTGGCGACCGAGCGGGCCGCGGAGGCAATCAGCGCCTATAGCCGGCACGGCTACATCCATGTTGCCGATACGCGTGAGCTTGCACGCGCCGACCTGATCGACCGCTGGGATAGGGATCGATCGGAGGCGCCCGGCGCCTCCCGGATCATCCTCACCCACACCAATGACGATGTGCGCGAACTGAATGCCGCTGCACGCGATAGGCTACGTGCCGCTGGTGCACTGGACGAAGAGGTGGCCATTTCTACTGAGCGCGGGCGACGTCAATTCGCGCCCGGAGACCGGGTGATGTTCCTGCGCAACGAACGCAGCCTTGGCGTGAAGAACGGCACGCTTGGCCAAGTGCAGTTGGTGACCCAGGCATGCATGGCAGTGCTGCTTGATGACGGGCGCTCGCTCGCGTTCGACGTTAAGGATTACGCGGCCGTCGATCATGGCTATGCCGCGACGGTGCACAAGGCACAGGGGGTGACGGTCGATCGCGTGCATGTGCTCGCAACGCCGGGGCTTGACCGGCATGCCACCTATGTCGCGCTGTCACGCCACCGTGACAGAGTCGATCTTCATTATGGTCGCGACGATTTCGCCGACCAGCATGCATTGACGAGGGCGCTCTCGCGCGAGCGCGGCAAGGACATGGCATCGGACTATCCGGGGGGCGAGCCGGCGCAGGAACGGCGGGCACAGCACGATCGGTTCGCCGGGCTCAAGCTGCGCGCGCCTCCCGACGCTCCGGAGTTGAGTCCGTTCGAGCGGGCCGTGGTGAGGGTTGCTCGATCGGTTGCTGATATCGTGCGCGTGCGAAAAGGAGGATATGCGGAGCTTCCACACCAGCGTGCCGCACTCGACAAGGCGGTCGCTGAGATTGAGGCGCTACGCCCCAGCGTTAAGCGCGATCTGCAGAATGTGTTCGACGCCGATCGCACGACAATCGACGAGGCCGCAAACGGACGGCCGCAAAGGGCGATCCGGGCGATGGCGCTGGAGGCCGAAATGCAGGCCGATCCAAGCAGGCGCGCCGACCAGTTCGTCGCGCGTTGGGATAAGCTGCAGAAGCAATCTCAGCGGGCGTATGTGGCTGGCGATATAACCAACCACAAAGCCATCCGTAGCGAGATGGCAGGTATGGCAAAGAGCCTCCAACGTGACCCCCAGATGGAGTCGATACTCGCTGCACGCAAAGCCCAGCTCGGGATCACGATCGACACCGGTCATCGGCTCGGAGCGGAGTTGGCGTTCAATTACGGGATCGACTTCGGCAGAGGACGTGGGCTCGGGCGCTGATGCGGTCACGCGGGTTGCCTGATATATACAGGAACAATGCCATAGCAGCGCTTGCTGGCACGGTACTCGGCGACGATATTCCCGCCTCGTAGGCGAACCAGCGGCCCGTATTGCTATCATACAGACGCGGCATCGGATCGTCACTCAGCCACCTCGCAACTAGAAGCATCCAAGCTATCCAAGCCCCAACGCTCACAAGCGCCCCGAAAAGAGAGCACCAAACGCCCCCTTCCAACCTTACCTATCGATCTTAATACTCATAGTACAATTAGGTTAACTTGAATGATCGCCTTCATTCTGAGTTTGTCATATCCAGCCACTCTGGAACATCGCCACCATCCAGTGAAAATCTATCATTATACAATTCCATAAACCTATCATCACTCATCCACGACGGAATGCAATGGTGAATAGATACGTTTGGAAATCTCTTCAGAATATCATTCTTAGTTCTCGCCTCTATTACGGCCCATACACCACCCATTCCATAGTCATATACAACAAGAAATTCATTTTTTAGCAGGCAGGTATTGCGTTCCATGCGGCACCTTTAACAGATATGGGGCGAGGAAACTTAACTTCATATCCCCCTCCCGGCTGACCATTTGCGGGGTCTACTGTACTCGGGAATGTTCCATACTTTATCACTGCATCGTATTTTGGGATACTGAAATAGCCTGTCGGTGTTCGGCTAAGCGCCAGCCCAGCCTGAGCAGATCGACCTGACGAATAGAGGTCTGGAGTAAGATACACAAAACCGTCCGAACTGGGGTTAATAAAACCCGCCTTTAAGATTCCCTCGCGACCTGCGTCAGTAGTGTAATGATTCAGCAGATTGTTATTAGAATCACTTGATAGTGATAACAGGGACCCAAACACGCCAGCCAAGCGCCCGGCCCCGACGGCTAAAGATCCAAGCGCCTTTCCCAACGCTGCCTTTGCACCATTCGTAGCCTGCCCTCCTTCTGGAGCCATGAATCCCAATTTGTTAGTGTTATCACATTGACCCACCGAACTACCGCCATCATTCGCCCCGGTGTAGATGCCAGGCAGGCCTGAAGCATAAGCGCCACCGTTGGTGACGTGTATGATGGCATTGGGCATGACAGTTTTCTGACCACAACTCGCTCCATCATGACCATCTAGAGGGCAGTCGCCACTTCTCCCGGTCGGATCGACCTTATTGACGGGATCATTCCCGACATAGGCGTAGATGTTCATCCCGTCGCCGTACCCGATGGGATCCGTCTGCATGAACCGGCCGAGCGTGGGCGAGTACATGCGGGCCTTGTAGTAGGACAGGCCCAGCTCGGACAACCAAGCCTGCCCGGTGTAGCCGAACCGCCCCACATCGCCGCCCGACGGGATGCCGTATTCGTCGTAAGCCCGGATCGCGCTCGCCGCGCCGCTGGCATCAGTCTTCGCGACGATCGAACCACGCTCGTCGGCGATCGGCCAGCTGCGGTTGCCGCTGGCATCGTACGACACCAACACCTCGTCGGCGCCCGGCCCGAACACATGCCGCGCCTGCAACGCGTTACTGGCGTTGTACTCCGCGACGATATTGCCGCCGTCATAGGCAAACCGACGGCCCGCGCTGCTCTCGTACAGGCGCAGCATCGGATCGTAGCTCAGCGTCACGCCGCCCGGACCCGTCAGCAGCATATTCTCGCTGCTGAAGCTGTAGTTGTCCGATCCCGAGCTGGTCAGGTTGCCCTTGCCGTCATAGCCAAAACTGGTCGCGCCCGCGCTGCCATATTGGTTCAGCCCGTTCACCGTGTAGTTGCGATCGGCGTTCACAGCACCCGTCCAGGCATAGCTGTCGTTGCTGCGCGTGCTGCTCGCGATTTGGCTCGCCGGGTTGTAGCCGAACGTCGTGGTGACGTCGTGGCCGCCGCCCGCCAGATCATGCGTCAGCGTGTTCAGCCGTGATACCGCGTCATAGCCATAGCTCGTCACCACGCCATTACCGCGGGTCAGGCTGGCGCGACGGCCACGGTCGTCATAGGCGAAGCTCCCCAGCACCCCCGCGCCCGAACTCGCGCCATTCTCCCGGATTGCGGTCACCTCGCCGGTCACCGACCTATCGTAGTCGACATAAAGGCTGTCCGGCCACGTCATCCGCGTCCGTCGCCCGGCAAGGTCATGGGCATAGGCGATCGTCCCCTGCGGCCCCGCCTGGCTGATGTTCCGCCCCAGCGCATCATAGCCGAACGTCAGCGCGTTGCCGCTTTGGCTCGCCCCGGTCATCATCCCGATCAGATTATAGCTGTAGCTGGCATCCGGTTCGCTCCCCGGCAGGTTCTTCGTATTCAGCCGGTTCAGATCGTCATAGCCATAGGCGATGCTGTTCCCGTCGCGCAGCCGCCGACTGACGACGTTGCCATTGGCGTCATAGTCCAGCTCCTCATAGTCGGTCGTCGAGCTGGTGCCCGCGCTCGACGGTGAAGGATAACGCGTCTTCTTCAGGCGATCATGGCTGTCATACTCATAGGTAGTCTTGTTGCCGTTGCCGTCCGTGACCGTCTCGATCTGGCCGTTGGCGGTGAAGCTCACATAGTCATGCGAGGCAGCGGCCGTACCGAATGAGTTGTGATAGTCGACCACGCGTCCCATCGCGTCGAACCCGCGCTGCTGGACCCGGTCGGGGCCGCTGGGGCCGGTGGTCTGTGGCGTGCAGGAATCGCTCTGCCCCGCCCATTGCGCCGGATCCATCCGCTGCGCGACACACACCATCAGGCCGCGATTGGTGTAGCCATATTGCGTCACCGCATGGTCGGTGCCGCCGGCGGACACCACATCCTTGATCCTGCGCGCATTGCCGTCATAGCTGCTCTGGACGGCCTCGTTCGCCGTGAAGCCCGACCAGTTGGTCGCGCCGCTGGGCACCGTTCCGCGCTGGGCCAGTGTCACCTGTCCATCGCTGTTGTACGTGAACTTGCTCGCGGGAATCTTACGCGCGCCGGCCCCGTCGGGGTCCGCGGTCATCGATCCGGTCAGCCGGCGATCCCCGTCATATTCGAAGCGCGCGGTGTCGCCGCTTCCGCTCAGCGGGCCATCGATCGAGGTGACGTTGCCGAACCCGTCATAGCCGGTCGTCGTGGTCGCGCTGAGCGAAGCGTCGCCCGCGGCGCGGGTGACCGTGGTCGGCTGCAACCGAGCGTCATAGCCGATCGTGACCCTGGTCTCGTCCGCCCCGCCCGTGCAACCGCCGGTGGTGCGACAGGTGGAGATGCCGGTCAGCAGCTTGACCCCGCTGGTGGTCGTGTAGCTGTAGCGCGTCTGCGGGCGCGTGCCGCTTACCGCAGCAGCCGGTGCCGTTTCCGTCAGCACCAGTCCCGTAGCGGTGTCATAGGTATAGTCGGTCTGGTTGCCCTTGGCGTCCCTCGTCCAGGTCGGCAGGTTGCACGTCGCATCGACGCATGTCGTCTGATAGTTCGCACTCGTCCCGATATCCGCCAGCCCCGACCCCGGCTTGGCCTTGCGCGTGGTAGTGGTCAGGTTGCCGCGTGCATCATAGGCGAACTGGACCTTGTTACCTTCGGGATAGCTGACCTCGGTCGGCTGCCCGATGCCATCATAGGTAAAGCTGGTCGTGCGGCCCAGCTCATCGGTGACGGATGTCGGGCGGTATTTGGAGAGGTCCGACACGATTGTGCGCGTGTTCGACGCCGCATCGGTTACCACCATCGTCCCAGTGCTGCCCGAGATGCTGTAGTTGTAGCCGGTGGTGACGCCGTTGTTCGTGACCGATGTGGGCCTAAGGCCCGAATAGGTGACACTGGTCGTGTCCGACGCGGCCGACGGACGGCGCACGCCCGTAATCACCAGGCCCGATCCGGTGATCCGCCATGTATTGCCACCCGGCGTCGTGATGGTGAAGACATTGGTCGATGGATTGGCATAGGTGACGGTGCGGCTCGTCCCACCGCCGCTGAGCACAGCGCTGGTACGTCGATACCATGCGTGTCCCGGATTCTGCCCTGGCGGCACCGAATTTGCGGCGAAGCCATAGGCGATCGAATAGCCCGCATCGTTCGAGACGCCGCCAAGCCGCCAGCTATAGGTGCAGACGGGTTCTTCCTCCGGCGTCGGCGGGATCGAGCAGTTCTCGTACGGCTCCCAATTGAAGTTGACGCTCATTCCGCTGCGTCCGGACATCGACAACGGCAGCCGGGTGCAGTTCGTCGAACTGCTTGCCGTGCAGAACCCGCCGCCGGCGCCTGCACCGATCGGATCATCGAACACGATCGTCGTGCCGTCGAGCGCCTGATAGGTCATTTGGTTACCACTGAACGACAGCGTCGCGCCGGTGCCGTTGATCGATCGGGTATAGCCGTCTGCCGAGGAGAACTGGTCCCATTGGGGGCCCATCTCAACCGTGATCTGGTTGTTGCCCGAGAACGAGGTCTGGCGCGACGTGAAGCCGGTCCAGTTGTCGGTCTCGCCGCTATACGCGACCAACGGAAGCTCGGACTGACCGGCCCCGATCGATGCGACAGGCAGACGGAGGTGGAACCCTCCAGTGGTCAGGTCGACGCCATTCTCATCCAGATTGGGATGCGGCGACGCCGATTGCGCGAGCGCGGGTGCCGCAAGGCAGGTGCAAAGCGCGGTGGTGACGGTCAGGAGCGAGCGGCGCAGACGCGACCGGTCGCGCGCAAAAGCTGTGCGCGTCATGGCAATCTCCAATGATGATGTGAGGTGGCGGAGGGCGCGCGTTACGGCGCTCCGGTAACCTTGACGTTGGTCCGGTTATCCGCCTTGTCGAAACTGTAGTTGGCAACCACGCCGTTGTTGATCGTGCCGCTATGCTCGACCTTGATCAGTCGGCCGCGCGCATCATAGCTGTAGGTTTTGGTTTCGCTGGCCAACGCCACGGCCGTGAGGCCTGAAATGGCGGCAATTCCAATCATCGCGCCTATCCCCACACTCTTCTTCATATCCGCCCTCCCCTACAAGAACATCAAACGAACATCTGAATTCCAACATTGCAAGCGGAATGTTGCCGTTTCGTCATCGATATGATCGAACCGTTGATCATGTGACAAGCGCAGAACAACGTTACCGCCATATTGAACACGGTTGCAGGTTGATTTCGACTGTTCAGGGAGTGCGCCCATCGCGCGAGGGGTATTGGTGATCTCGCTCGACAAACCTGACAGCGCGAATCAAATCCACATAAATCCAAGGGTTCGACCAAACTGAGCTTGCTGGCTGAGCTCAAATCTTTCGATGGCACTTCTGATGGTATCGATCTGATAATGCTGAATAATAGCATGGTTTATTATGCACTTATCGCAAGATCAAAATTCCCGTAGGGGTCACCACCTTCGTCTCCCAGAAGGTGCCAGAGCGTGCCATAAATGGCTGTTTTCTGCAGGTTTTTGGTGGCGTACTGATCTCAGTCGGATTGGCTGGATGCCACCTCATACCAGCAAATTCATCGTATATCTGATGATGCCTTGCCGATCCCCTGACCGGAGATACCATCATGGCACTTTCCGTTGTGACGAACAAAGCGGCCAAGGGCCGTGCCAAGCCCTACAAGCTCGCTGATAGCGACGGCCTGCCAAGCTGGACGCGTTGATCGAGCAGCACAGGGATGTCATCGGAGCGCTAATTATTAGCCCAGAATCTGAAACTCCTCCCGCTCCGGCACACAGTTCGCAGAATGGCGCTGCCAGTCTGACACGAACCGCTCTCCAGAGGATGGAATTCGATCGTTGGGGCGGGCAGCCTAGCTCGCGACGATTTGCTACTCAGCCATGGCGCTTGAGCGCCTTCTTCATGAAGCGCATCGGCTCGCCCCCTTGTCGCGCGCTTTCGTGATGTAGCTCTCCACGATCTCACCTTCCTGATCAACCGGTCGCCAGAAGTGGGTCATCTCGCCGTTGAGCCTCACGTACATCTCGTCGAGATGCCATCGCCAATGACGGAACCCTCATACGCGGCTGACCCGCTGTCGGCGGATGTCACCGGCGAACATCGGCCCGAACCGGTTCCACCACATTCTCACGGTCTCATGACAGATGTTGATGCCGGGCTCGAACAGAAGGTTCCCAACATTCCGCAGCGACAGCGGGAATCTGGCGAACATCAGTACGACCAAGCGGATAACCTCAGGCGAGGAGTTGAACATCGCTAACAGCGGCGGTCAGGCAGTGCCACACTGGCCTGACAGCACCTGCACTTTATTAACGTAGACGTGAGAGGCCAAATGGGGTTAATCGGCATTTCGCTAATGCGACTTAAGTTTGAAAAAAGGTGACGGAATGAAGTCCTTTCGCTACAGAATTCCAGTGCTGATCGGATTGGCTTTGGCCTTTGCGCCAAGCATGGCTTCAGCGGAGGTTTTCTGTAGTACAAGTCAATTCAAAATATCCGGATATATCTATGGAATGCCGGCCTTAGAGAACATCGTTTTGACTAATGGTTCCCCGATGCAAAGTGTGAGTCTCTGTGGAGACGTTTGCACCGATACAGGAACACAGGCCAGGGTTTCTATCGCCTTGACCGCAAAAGCGCTAAGTCGACCTTTAGTTTTGTATTTTGGCACCGAGACTAACTGTAGCCAAGTTGCAGCCTATTCGAAGCCGTACGCTGTGTCGGTGGATTAGGGTCAGGACCCATTGATGTGGGGCGAGTGATCTCATTCAGGATCCGGGAAGCGGACTGAATTTGAGGGTGCCGTCCTCGTCCAGATCGGCAGGTCTGCACGTCGCATCGACGCACGTCGACTGATAGTTCGCGCTCGTCCCGATATCCGCCAGGCCCGAGCCCGGTCTGGCCTTGCGCGTGGTCGAGGTCAGGTTGCCGCGCGTATCGTACGCGAACTGAACCTTGTTGCCTTCGTGATAGGAGGTCTCCGTCAGCTGTCCGATGCTGTCATAGGTAAAGATGGCATAGCTGATGGCCCCGCTACCGCGGTCTATGCAAGGTCGTTGAGGAGGCGGTTTACGGCCCCTTCCACAAGTAGCGCAGAGGTTAGCCACGCCAGCGTTCAAAGTAAAATCATCGACATGTCAGCTTGATTACGCCGATTACACCAAAATGGATCTTCAGGGTAAATGTTTATTTACCACATTTGACCATGGTGACCGTGTAACCGCCACGACTCGTGTTCAGTTCCGAAAGATGGCTAGGCCAGGCGGTACATAGGTGGGGTATGAGCTGCGGGATTGTTGTCAAAGCGCTCAATTTGAAAACGTGGCGAGGTATTGCCTACGTTCGTGATCCTGCATCGCACGCCTCTCTCATCGGCGCCCCTAGACTTGGACCGGGGCCGCCTTCCTCGTTGAGGAGTGGTGACAATGACCAGATCGTCGCTGATAGCGTTCGCCCTCGCGGCATGCCTCGTTTCATTCGCATCCGTGGATACTGCCTCGGCAGCCAGACTTAGAATTTCACCGATAGGCATACACCTGACGGCGACCGAGCGGGCCGGGGCCATCACCATCGTCAATACGGATGAACGGCCGGTCAACCTTCAGCTTCGCCTCTACGAGTGGTCCGAGCTCGAAGATGGGCAGGAGCATCTCGACAGAACCACCGACCTGATCGTCAGCCCTCCGGCGATCACCGTGCCAGCAGGCGCTTCCTATACCATCCGCATCGCACGTCTGGTCATCACACCGGTGAATGGCGAGCGGGCCTATCGATTGCTGATCGACGAATTGCCGCAGCCCGATGACCCTCGCACCGTAGGTCAGGGTATTAAGATGGTCCTGCGGAACTCCCTCCCGATCTTCGTTACCGACCCGAAGGCCATGGCCGAGCTCAAATGGACCGTGTGGCAGGATGAGGGGGGTGTACATGCCCAGGCTCAAAACCACGGCAAGCGTCATGCGAAGATCGCCAATCTGATGCTTCAGACAGCGTCAGGCAATCCGCTCAGCTTCGGTGGAGGACTCAATGGCTATGTTCTGGGCGGTGCGACCAGGACCTTCACCGCCCCCCCGGTTGCGGGACGCGCAGGAGCGCCACTCCGGGATGGTGAAAGCATCGACCTCGTCGCCCAGAACGACGCACTCGATGTGAAGGCAACCATCATCGTCGGCAGGCGCTGAGGAAGGCGGCGGAGACCGGGTGGTGAAACTCTCCCGGCTCTTTCTTGTCCTTGCCGGTATGCAGGTGACGCTGCTGCCGAGGGCGGCGGCGGCCAGTCTGGACGCTGGACGATCAGTGGTGCCGGCGAGCAACGCGGAACAAGCCGAATGGCAAACGCTCCTGCTTGCGGTGATGCTCAACAGCACCGCCACCGGCACCCTGCTCACCGTGTTGAAGTTGCCGGACAATCGGCTGCTCGCACGCGCCAGCGAATTGCGTGCACTCCGGGTTCAGGTCGACCCCGGAGTTGTGAAGGACGATCTCGTCGCGCTCTCGGCGATCCCCAATCTCGGTTTCGTATACGACGAACCCGGCCAGACGATTTCACTCACCGTTGGCGATCAGTCGCTCACCCCCTACCAGATCGAACTCGGCACTGGCCGGCGAATGTTTGACGCGGGGAAAGTCCATCCCACCCCGGGCGCGATCGTCAACTACTCCATTTACGCGACGCAAACGCGCGACAGGACCATCGCCGCCGGTACGGTCGGTCTGATCGGCATGATCGGCATGATCGGCATGATCGGCGGCAGCGCTGTCACGACAGACTTCAACTTTAACAGCGACAATCATTGGAACGGCGACGGGCTCGTACGGCTGGACAGCACCTGGCGCCTTGTCGATGCGGAATCCGTCCGTTCCTATACGGTTGGCGATTTTGCCTCCAATGCGCTGACCTGGTCGAACAGCATAAGGCTGGGCGGTTTTCAGATCGCCAGCGCATTCCAGCAGCGTCCGGATATCGTCACCACACCATTGCCGCGGTTCGCAGGGTCAGCCGCGCTGCCATCGACCCTGGATCTCTATATCGACCAGCAGCGGATATTCTCCGGAGACATACCGTCCGGGCCGTTTGACATTCAATCGCTGCCGCAAGTTTCGGGCGGAAAGGTTCGCCTGGTGACGACCGACCTGAACGGCCGTCAGGTCGAGATCGTGCGGGACTATTACTACTCCGCCTCACAGCTCCGGTCCGGGCTTCTCGAATATTCGGTCGAAGCGGGATTTCCGCGACGGGATTTCGGCTTCGCGTCGTTCAGTTACGACAGCAATTTTTCCGGCTCGGGATCGCTTCGCTATGGCCTGACGGACACCACAACGATCGAAGGCCATGCCGAAGGCGCAGTCGATGGCCTCATCAACGGCGGGGGCGGCGTCGTTCAGGGCCTTGGAGGTCACGGCGCGCTGACTGTTTCCATCTCCGGCAGTCACTACAAAAACCATAGCGGTGCTCGCCTGGCCGCAAAGGCCGAAGGGCGCATCGGTCAGTTGAGCTTCTTCGCCGGCACAGAACGCAGCCTCGGTGACTATTTCGACCTTGCACGCGTCGCAGTGGCGCGGGATCGACAACGCCGCGGCATCACCGGATCAGACGATCTCGCATTAGCCCCAACGCGCGCGAAGACAATCAACCGAGCAGGCCTGTCATTCGGCCCCGTTTTGGGCGGCGCGTCCGTTTCGCTCAACTATACCGATATTCAGGACCACAATTATGGGCAGCGGCTGACCAACATGTCGCTTTCCCAGCCCATTTCGGGCCGCGTCACCGCCTATATCAGCGCCTATTCCGATCTTGATCGCGGCGACAGCTACGGTGCGTTCGCGATGGTGAACATCCGGATCGGAAAATCGACCATGCTGACCGCAAGCGTGGAGCGCGACAGAGGGCGCACCGCGTTGGAAATGCAGGCGGAGGGCCTGACCGGTCAGCGTCAGGGCGACGTCGGCTGGGGCCTTTCCAATCGAGCCGTCCTGGATGGTGAGGATTCGCGACGCGCCTATATCAGCTATCGTGCGCCCCAGGCGCTGGTTCGGGCGCGCTTCGCCCAGACCGGTGATGATTGGCTGGCCAGTTTGGAAATGGAAGGTGCGGTTGTCGCTGCCGGCGGCGGTGTATTCCTGGCCAATCGTATCGGCGACGGCTTCGTCATCGTGAAGAATGCCGGCCCGGGAACAGAGGTGCTTCAAGGCGGCGTTCGGATGGGCAAGGCGAGCGCAGCTGGCCGCGCACTGTTACCCGATGTGCTGCCGAATTATCCGCAACAGATATTCCTCGATCCGTCGACCATGGCCGACGGCTGGGAGCCGGACGTGACCGAGCGCATTGCGGTGTCCGGCTATCGCCAGGGAGCGGTGGTCGATTTCGGAACCCGGCGAGTCCGAAGCGCCGTGATCGTACTTCATGACAGATTCGGACGACCAATCGAGGCGGGGTATGTCGCCACGATCGAGGGCGGTGAAAGCGCCGTGATTGGCTATGATGGCGAGGTCTATCTGCACGGCCTGAAGCCCAACAATCGATTGTCGGTCGACCGCGGCATCGCCGGCCAATGCCATGCCACCTTCACCCATGCGGATAGCGGATCCCCGCAAGCCAGGATCGGACCTCTGACATGCCAATAGCTTTGCGCTGGCCTCTCTCACGATCTGCCGGCGACGTTCCGGCAAGGAACCTGAAAGCGATACAAACGCAGCCCTGCGCTTTGCCGCGCCGGCTAACCGCTATGCTATCGGTCCTCGGCCTTGGCACACAGACGCTGTCCGCGTCCCTTGTAGCATTGCCGCTGTTGCTGACCCCCGCGCCCGCACAAGCGGCGTGCACCAATAGTTCGGGCGCCTCGCAGAACCGGACCTACACCTATACGGCCGCCAATCTTGGCAACGAGGCACGCCTCGACTTCCCGTTCGTGATCAATTGCACCGGCTTGCTCGACGGCCAGAATATTTGTGTCGGCGCGACGTACACGCGCAGCGCCGCCAATGGCGCGAACAGCGTCACTATGCGCCTCGACGCCGCAATACCGGTGCACAGCGTGACCATCACCGACATGGACAATGCGGGTGCGATGTATGGGCCATACGGTGCCCTGCTCGCGCTTGGCCCGTCATCGACATCGACAACGATCACCAGCGTCGTTCCGGGTGGGGCCGCCAGCGGCAAGGCAGCCGGAACCTACACCAGCAGCTTCACGGTTTATGAGGCCAAAACGGCGACGACGCTTCTCGGTCTGTGCGGGCTCTTCGGCGCGCTGACCGGGGCTCAAGCCTTTGGCAACTACACCGCGAACTTCGTCATCCCGAGGATGTGCACGCTCAACGCGACCCCTGCGATCAACTTCAACAACGTCAGCAGCATCGGTCCAACACCGGCCCGTATCGATGCGCAGGGCGTTGTGACCGTCCAATGCAACACGCCCTACACCATCTATATCGGCGACGGGCAGAACCGCGTCTCGCCCGGATCGGGCAACCGGCGGATGGCGCAAGGCGCCGCACGGCTGCCCTATCAGCTCTTCAAGGATGCGGGGCGTACCCAGATCTGGGATGCCACCGGCGGCACCGCTGCCATCGGGGGCAGCGGCGGCGTTTCGGATACCGGCACCGGCTCTTCGCAAAACAAGACGGTCTACGCATCGATCCCCGCAGGGACCACGCTGCCCGTTCCGGGCACCTACACCGACACGGTCGTGATCACCGTGACTTACTGAAAGTCATCTGGAGAATGGACATGCTCAGTGCGACCAGACGAAACAGAGGCCTGCTAACATTGATGGCGCTTGTCTGTGCATCTCAGGCGCAGCCAGCCATCGCCGATACGGTAACCGGAAACGGTACGGTCACTGCGACTGTAACCGCGACCTGTGATCTCGTGGCCACCCCCACGATCGCCTTTGGGACAATCAGCGGCCTCAGCACACTCGCGGCCGATGTGACCGCTCAGGGCACGATAACCGTCGCGTGCAGCACAGGTGCCAGCTACACCGTCTATATCGGCGACGGTGCCAACCGCGTCGCGCCTGGCAGTGGCAATCGCCAGATGGCGAACGGGGCCGGTCGGCTCCCTTACCAGCTCTACAAGACCAACGCGTACGCAACAATCTGGGACGCGACCGGCGGGACCTCCACGACGGGCGGCAGCGGCGGGGTCAATGGCACCGGAACGAGCGCCAATCAGAATCTCACTGTCTACGGAAGGATTGCCGCGGGAACCGCGGTTCCTGCGGTGTTAGGCAGTTACTCCGACACCGTCCTGATCACCGTTACCTATTGATTCACATGTTTATGTGAAAATTCGAGTCGTAAGATGAAGACGTGGAGAACCGAACTAGTCCATTTTTAGAATGGGATGAGAAAGATGAGAAATATCACCGTGATATGTGCAGTTGCGATAGCGGCATCGGCGACACCTTCATTCGCCCAGGACACCGGATCGCTCGATGTGACGGCGGAAGTGCTATCGTCCTGCAACATTACGTCAACATCGACACTTGCATTCGGTTCCGTCGATCAGTCATCTGCTAATATCGACAATCAGGGATCGGTCAGCCTCATTTGCACGGCCACGACCCCCTGGGTTCTGCATTCGGACAGTGGTGCCAACGCACTAAGCGCGCAGAAGCGGATGAAGCACGCGTCACAAGCCGACACGCTGAACTATGACATCTTTACCGACAACAGCCGGTCTGTGCCGTTTCCTGTTCTCGCCGGGACTCCGGGCACCGGACCAGCCAGCAACACCGGCAACGGCCTGGTGCAGACGGTTACCGTTTTCGGACGCATCCCGTCAGGCCAGACGCTGCCACGTCCCGGCAGCTACAGCGACACGCTCACGATCACGGTATCCTATTAGGAACCGCTTCCTCCATGATGGAGGCGCATTGCGCTTCCATCATGATCTGAAGAATTATGCCTCTCAGTCCTCGGTGTAGACGTACTGGGCCTGCTGACCGTCATTGATGGTCAGCGTGCGCTTGCCGTCTTTCGTGCCGACCAGCGCATCGACGCCGATACTCCCCGGGCCAGCCGAGATCACCGAGATCGTGCCGTCGGCATTCTTGCGGGTGGCCAGCGGACCCTCAACGAAGCCCGCCTTGATCCACGTCTGGCCATTCTTCTCGCTGATCGCAATCTGGCCCACCGAGGGATCGATGTAGTGACCGGCGAGGTTGCCCAGCACCGCGGCATCGCCGGGATAGGTCAGCCGCTCTCGCTTCGCCCTGGCCTGTGCCTTGATCCGCGCCGCCGCTGCGGTGATTTCGCGCGCTGCCTCAGGTTGGCCGTCATAGAGGACTTCGAGCAGGCGGCGGAGCACTGGCCCGAGCATCGATGCGCCTGGATCGCTGTTGACGAGTATCACCAGGCCGACCCCCGATTCGGGTAACGCAAACCAAGTGCTGTGGTAGCCGAGCAACGTGCCGCCATGGGTGACGACCTGAACGCCCGAGACATCGCGCTGGAACAGACCCATGCCGTACCAGCTGTCCGGAGCGACCTGAACGCCCTTCTCGCGCCGCGCGAGCAGATTGGCCTCACTCACCACACGCTTGCCGTCGAGTACGCCCTTACCCAGCTCGAGCTGGACATAACGGACCATGTCAGCGGTGGTGGAGAAGGCGGCGCCCGCAGGACGATAGGGATAGGGCGCCCAGTTGAAGTCGTTGGACATCAGCGTGACCTTGCCATCGACGTCGAGACCGTGCGGCGCCGCCCAGTTGCCCGCCATGCCCCTGGCATAGTCGAAGGTGCTGTCCTTCATGCCGAGCGGCGTGAAGATCTTCTCCCGCATCGCCCGGTCATAAGCGGCGCCGAGTTCCATCCTGGGATAGAGGATATGTCCGCCGACATAGCCTGCGGCGGACGCCAATTGATTATTGTACTGGAACAGGTCGCCGAATTTGCTGGTCGGCATCGTGGCGGCCAGCTGCGTGAACGTGGCCGCCGCCGGCTGGCCCTTGTCGGCGAGGATGAACCCGTAATCCTTGCGCGGCAGGCCGGTGCACGCGCAGATCAGGTGGCGGACCAGCACCGACTGGGTGACCTGATCATTGCCGAGGCGAAACTCGGGATAGAGGTCGATGACCTTCTCGTCCCATTTGAGCTTGCCCTCGTCGGCCAGCACCGAAAGCAGCAGGGTGGTCATTCCTTTGGTGTTCGACGCGATCATGAACTTGGTGTGTTCGTCGACCTTTGCCGGCGAGCCGAGCGCGCGTGTGCCGAAACCGCCCTGCCACACCACCTTGCCGTCATCGATCAGCGCAAAGCCGATACCGGGAACCTCCAGCTCCTGACGGCTCTTCTCGACGAAGTCAGTGAGCAATTTGATACGCTCGGGGGTGAGATCATGCGCAGCCTTGCCCGCGAAGCTCTCGCGCTGGAAGCCGGCCGGGTACAGGCCCTGCTGGACGACTTGCAGCGCTGCTGAGCGCTTGGCCGCGGTGCCGGCCGAGCCGTCGATAACCATGACGGTCCAGGCTGCGCCCTTACGCAGCGCGGTGGCTGCGCGGCTGGCGCGCTCGCTCGGCAGCGTGTCATAGGCGAAGCTCACCCGCTCTTCCCAGCCGTCGCCGGCCGGGGCGTTGATGCTGGTACGCAGTGTCGGTGCGGGGCCGGGGCGAACCACAGCCCACGCCTTGGCAACGGCGTCCTTCGCATCGACTGCGCCGCCGATATCGGCGACCGCGATACGCAGGTCCCCCTCAGGCGAGGTGAAGACGAGCACAGACCCCTGCTTCGTCGCGGTCCAGTCCTTGGGCTGGACATATTGCACGCCGCTGGCGAGCTTGCCGGGAGTATCCGCGGCGGCGGTCTGAGCGAGGGCCGCGATGGGCGCGCAGGAAAGCGCGAGGGCGAGCAGCAGCTTCATGAGAGGACCTCCTCGGTCAGGGCTGAACCAGATGGTATGCGACATGCGGTTGCGAGCTGAAGCCGAGGCGCCAGTGGCCGGGCGTGCCGTGCAAGCGCAGCTTCTCATAGGGCCCCCCGGCGCGGGCGCCGGTGACCTGCTCGAACAGCATCGGGCCGATCCGCTCCCAATAGGTGGTGCGGCCGTTAAGGGTCACGGTGACGGCGTTGGCGCCCGCGGCAGCGATCTTGACGTCGAAACCGGGGTTGGGATCGCGCGCATAGTCGCGGCGGTTGCTGCGATACGCGCCGAGCGGCAGCGTCTCGTCCGCAGGTGCTGCGATGCGCGGCGCGGGTTTGACCGGGAACATCCGGCCGATCAGCGCCTCGACCAGCTCGGTACGACCGCCATAGCTGCCCTGACCACCGGTTTCGGAAACGAAGAAGCCGATGCCGGTCTCGGGCGACAGGATCATGTTGGAGTGAAAGTCGCTGGTGTTGCCGCCATGGCCGACGAGCCGCGGCCCCGCCTCGCGCACGACGAAGAAGCCATGCGCCATGCCGGGAAGGCCGGGTGTATTGGCGAAGGAGTTGCGCATCAGCAGCTGGACCGACGTTGCGTTGAGAATGCGCGCCTTGCCGAGCGCGCCATCGTTCAGCATCGTCATCATGAACCGCGCCATGTCGGGCGCGCTGCTCGTGCCCGATCCGGCCGGCATGATGTTGCTGTAGAGCTCGAACGGCTGGGCGTCGAAGCGCCCGTCCTTGACGACATAGCCCTTGGTCATGCGCGGCGCGAGCCGGGTGGGTAGCGGCTCGCGGAAGGTGGTCGAATGCATCCCCAGCGGGGAGAAGATGTGCTTTTCGACATAATCTGCGAACGGCTCGCCCGAGACGCGTTCGACGATATAGCCGGCCAGCGCCGCGCCGTAATTGGAGTAGGAGACTTCCGTGCCGGCCGCCCATACCCGCTTGGGGACATGGGTCCGCATCCATTCGGTATAGGGCACCAGCTTGTCGGGCGTCGGCGCTGTGATGCCGCCCATGTCGCTCATCCCGGGCGTGTGTGCGAACAGGTCGCGGACGCGGATCGGCTTGCCTTGGAATTCCGGAATCCTGAAATCGAGATAGGTGTTTACGTCGGCGTCGAGGCTAACCTTGCCGCGTTCGACCTGCTGCATCAGCGCGGCCCAGGTGAACATCTTCGAGACCGAGCCGGGGCGGAACAGCGTCGATTGCGGATCGACCGCTTGTCCCTTGTCGACGTCGGCGAAGCCGTAGCCGCGCGCGAACAGCACCTTGCCGTTCTGGACCACGGTGACGACTGCACCCGCGACCTCGCGCGTCGCGATCTGTTGCGCCATCACACCATCGACGAAGTCGGCAAGACCCGCGATCCGCGCGGGGGGAACGACGGCGGCCGCAGCGCGCGGCGTTTGCGCGATGGCGGGCGAGGCGGTGCATCCGAGCAGCGCGGCGGCGATCGCGGCGCCACGCAGGGCGTGAAATCGAGGCATGGGCGAGTCTCCAGGACGAATGCGGGTCAAAGGCCGGCGCGCGTGGCAGGGCGCGCGACGGATCATGCGAGGCAGTTGTCGACGAGCGCGTCGAAGGCGGCACCGCCGCGGATCGGATCGGCGACGGGCAGGCCGAGCCGCCGGCTCTCGCGCGCCATCAGCGCAGCGGCGTCCGCCTCGCTCAGCGCCGAGGTATTGAACGAGAAGCCACCGCAGCGAATTGCAGGATTGGTGCGGCGGCCGAGCAACATGGTCAGCTCGACGATCTCTTCGATGCTGGCCAGCACATAGCCCGGCGCGCCCAGCATGTCGGTGCGGCCCGGCTCGTGGCACACCACGAACACGTCGGGCTGGCTGCCGTGAAGCAGCCCCAGCGACACCGCGGCATAGGACGGGTGGGTGATCGCGCCCTGCCCTTCGATGACGTCCCAATGGCCGGGCGCAGCATCGGGCGAGAGCAATTCGGCGGCGCCTGCCTCAAAATCCGAGACCACCGCATCCATCGGGATGCCGCCACCGGCGATCATGATGCCGGTCTGCCCGCTCGCGCGGAAATCGGTGTAGACACCACGCCCGGCAAAAGCGCGGGCGAGCGCCAGCGCGGTGTATTTCTTGCCCAGCGCGCAATCGGTGCCGACGGTGAGCAGCCGCTTGCCGCTGCGCTTGCGCCCCGTCCCGACCGGGATTCCGGCCGGCGGCACCCGCACGTCGATCAGCCGTCGCCCCAGTCGGTCCGCCGCTTCGACCAGTTCGGGAATGTCGGCGAGCCGCATGTGCATGCCCGCGATCACGTCGAGGCCGGCTTCGAGCGCCTCGACCAGCGTCGCGCGCCAGCTCGGCGGAATCACGCCGCCCTGATTGGCGACACCGATGACCAGCGCGCGCGCGCCACGGGCATGCGCCTGCGCCGGCGTGATCGCGTCGAGACCCGTGGTAACGGTGCCGCCCGGCAGCCGAAGCTCGCCGACACATTTCTCCGGCGCCCAGTCGCGCAGGCCGAGCGCAGTCTTTGCGAAGCCTGCGATCGTGGTGTCGCCGAGGAACAGGACATAGGGGTGCGGCAGCTCGATCGCACCGGACTTGCGGTCCACCGGGGCGTTCATCAAGCTGCTCGCGACATCGAAGGGCGGTACCGGACAGTCATCGTCAGCCGCCCCAGGTCGCGGTCAGCAGCCGCTGGAAATTGCCGCCAAGCACGGCGCGGATATTGGCGTCGGAATAGTTGCGGCGGATGAGCTCTTCGGTCAGGTCGAACATCTTGAGCGGGTGGTCGAACCCGTCGATGTCGATCTTTTCGCGAAAGGCGTAGCTGTCCTTGTAAGCGCCGCGCAGCATCTTGTTCAGCTCGGGCGGAGTATCGTCATAGCCGTAAAGGTCGGAATCGGTGCCGATGCCGACATGGTCGATGCCCACCAGCTTCACGACATGATCGATATGGTCGGCATAGTTCACGATCGTGGTCGGGTCGGTCTTGCTCACGAAGTTGCGCACGCCGGTGATCCCCATCACGCCGCCCTTGGCGGCCATGGCCTTGATCGCCTCGTCGGTCTTGACGCGCGGATGATCAATCAGCGCGCGGCAATTGCTGTGCGTGATCGAAATCGGCTTCTTCGAAATCGCGATCCCGTCGAGCGTAGTGCGGTCGCCGCAATGCGACACATCGACCAGCATGCCGACCTTGTTCATCTCTTCGATGATCGACGCGCCGAAATCGCTGACACCGCCATCGACACGCTCGGTCGATCCCGATCCGATGAGATTCTGCGAATTATAGGTCAGCTGCGCACAGCGCTGGCCGAGCTGGTAGAAGGTCTTGACGTCCGCCGGACGCTGGAAGTGGTCGGCATTCTGCAGGCCCATGATTACCGCGACCTTGCCATCCTTTTTGGCGCGCAGGACGTCGGCGAAGGTGCCGACACCGGTCAGGACGTGGCTGTTGCGCGCGACGTAATTACCATAGATCGCGAAGAAGCTGAGCGCCTGCTCCTTTGCCGTCGGACCGCCGATGCCGATCGCATGATGGATCGCATTGATGCCGCTCGCGCGGAAATCGCCAGCCATCTTCTCGCTCATCGCTTTGGCGTAGAAAGCCGGATCGAACTCGATCTTGATCGGTGCGAGCATGTCGACCACCACCGACTGGCGGACCAGCTCGATCGCGCGTTTCGAATAGGCCTTGTTGCTGAACGGGCTGATCTGGAAGCTCGCACGCGCGACATGCGGTGCGGCGATGACCGCCACTCCCGCGGCACAGATCGCCTGACGACGCGTGACACGCATACGCAATTCCCCTCCGATGTATTTTCTAATTAGGAGGATATATGCCGATATAGAAACGTCAACACCTGATTAGCGCGCCGTCAGCGCGGGTCGGATAGCGGGCTGCACGGGCATCGCCGATCAGCGACTCCGGGATGCGAAGTCGAGAAATTCGACTCAGCCGCAAGGAAACGCAGCTTTCCCAAAAGTCAAAGATTGGCCAAATCCGTCTCCTTTTCGATACTTAGCCCTAAACGGAAATTGATTGTCCCAATCAGGACAGTATGCCACCATCCCGGGAACAGGAAGACAAAGAGGAACCGTCAATAGTCGGTCCGCCTGACAGGGGAGAATCCAATGCATCGAGCCGTTTCGAGCCTTGCTGATCGCTTCGTGCAGGGAAGCAGCCTGACTGCCCTGGCGGCGGGATTGCTGATTGCCGTACCCGCCACCGCGCAGACCGCGCCATCGCCCCCTCCCGCCGCGCAAGAAGCCGGCGAGGCGGGCGAAGTCGTCGTCACCGGCTCGCGCATCGAGCGCGCCGGGTTCGACCAGCCCACGCCGACAACGGTGATCGGCGAGCTGGAGCTGCGCCAGGGCCAGCGTTCAAACCTGCAGCAAGTGCTGAACGATTCCCCACAATTCCGTCCGACCACCACCACCCAGGTTTCGGCGGGCAACACGTCGAGCGGCAGTGCGCCGGTCGATCTGCGCGGCCTTGGCGCTGCCCGCACACTGACCCTGATCAACGGGCGCCGCTTCGTCGGGCAGAACAACCTCAACTATGTGCCCATGTCGCTGGTCGAGCGGGTCGAGGTTGTCACCGGCGGCGCGTCGGCGGCCTATAGCTCGGACGCGGTCGCAGGCGTGGTCAACATCCTGCTCAAGAACAAGGTCGAGGACATCCATGTCGGCGTGCAGTCCGGCATCTCGTCGCGCGGCGACGGCTTTCGCTATGGTGCAGACCTCGCGCTCGGAACCGCCTTCGCCGATGGCCGCGGACAGCTGATGTTCGGTGGCGAGTATATGAAGGACGAGTCGATCCCGGATCGCAACTCGCGCCGCAACCTTGGCAGCGCGGGGACGGTGCGGCTCGATCCCGCGTCGGCCACAGATCTGCGCACGATCCTCGTCCGCGACGTCAATAACGGCAACACTCACCCGGCGGGCCTGATCACCAGCGGCATCTTTGCCGGACAGATGTTCAACGATGACGGCTCGCTGCGCCGGTTCCGCGGCGGCAGGCTGATCACGGCCAATCCCGCAGCGACCCCCTTCCCCGCCCAGATGGTCGGTGGCGAGGACGGGGTCGGCCTGTTCGATTCCGTCGTGGTGACCACCCCGCTTGAGCGGATCAGCGCGTTCGGCCGGGCAACCTATGATTTCGGCAGCGTGCGATTATGGGCGGATGCCGCCTATGGCCGCTCGCGTTCCAAGTACAACTTCCTCCCCGATATCGGTGCGCCGGCAAGCATTACGATTCAGGCGACCAACCCGTTCCTGTCGGCCGATATCCGCAATGCGCTGGCCACGGCCGGCCAGAGCAGCTTCACACTGGGCCGTTTCTTCGACGGCCCGTTCATGGTCGAATATGACGGCACGCGCACCCAGAAGGAGGGCGCGATCGGGCTCGACATCGACCTTGGCGGCAGTTGGAAGGCCAGCGCACATTACAGCCATGGCGAAGTCGATTTCCGGCAGCGCGCCGCGAACACGCGCGTCGTCTCGCGGTTCAACAATGCGATCAACGCAGTGAGCAGCGGCGGCCAGATCGTCTGCGCGATCAATGCCGATGCGACCACCGCTAACGACGATCCGGCGTGCCGGCCGCTCAACCTGTTCGGGCGCAATGCACCGTCGGCCGAAGCACTCGGCTATATTATGGATACGCAGCGCAACGACACCGTCAGCAAGCTCGACGCCGCAGCGGTCGAGTTGCAGGGCGATCTCTTCTCGCTCTGGGCCGGCCCCGTCACGATCGCGGTCGGCGCCGAAGCGCGGTGGGAAGAACAGAGTTCACGCAGCGGCGCGCTCGACCTTTCCGGCGCGTTCGGCCCGGTGCTGACGCTATACGGCAATCCGGTCAACGGCGGCTTCGACGTGCGCGAGGTGTTCGGCGAAGTGGCACTGCCGCTGCTCGCCATCGAAGACAAGGTGAAGGTCGATCTCAACGGCGCAGCACGCTACTCGGACTATAGCCGCAGCGGCGGGATCTGGTCGTGGAAGGCCGGCGGCACCGTCAGCCTGTTCAACAGCCTGATGTTCCGCGGAACGCGGTCGCGCGACATTCGTGCGCCCACCATCACCGAATTGTTCGCAGTCCGCGCAATCAATGTCGGTCCGTTGGTCGATCAGGATACGGCGGGCCGGGCTGCCGCCAACCCGGGATATAATCCCGCGCCGCAGCAGGTGCGCACCTATACCGGCGGCAATGCCGATCTGGTGCCCGAGATCGGCCATACCACGACGCTGGGCGTCAGCTTCACGCCGACGTTCCTGCCGCGCTTCAACCTCTCGGTTGATTACTATGATGTCGAGATCAACGGCGCGATCACCGCGCTTTCGGGGTCGAACCTGACGGGCGCCTGCCGCGGCGGCAATGCGTCGGCCTGCGCCCGGATCACGCGCGACGCGACGGGAACGGTCACCGAAGTGCAGTCGAACCAGCAGAATCTGGCGGTGTTCAAGACCTCCGGCTTCGATATCGAGGCATCCTACCTGTTACGTCTGTCGGACCTCAGCGAATCGCTCCCAGGCACGCTGAGGATCCGCGCCCTGGCCACACATGTGCGCGAGTTCGTTCTCGACACCGGTGTGAGCCGGGTGGACTCGGCGGGCGATGTCGGCAGCGGTACCGGCAACGCGATACCGAAATGGCGCGGCACGCTGGCGCTCAGCTATCAGGACAAGCTGGTCGGGTTCGACGCCCGCATGCGCTATGTCGGCGGCGGCAAGCACAACCATCTATCGGTCGACAATCCCGCCACGGCGACACTCGAGGGGCTGGTCAACAACGACATCAGCGCCCGCGTCTATGTCGACCTTGGCGCGCAGTTCAAGGTGACGGACCAGTTCACCCTCTGGACCAACGTCAACAATGTGTTCGACCGTGAGCCGCCGATCAGCCCGTCGCAGGCAATGTATTACGACGCGATCGGCACCTACTTCACCTTCGGCGCGAAGATGAGCTTCTAGGGAAAGGCGGCACGGCGGGCCTCGCCGTGCCGCCCCTCGCATCTCGCGGCCGTTCAGACGGGCAGGGCCGTGGTCGACTTGATTTCTGACAGAGCAACCGTCGAGTTGATCTCCTGCACGCCCGGCAGGCGCGAGAGCTTCTCGAAGAAGAAGCGCTCATAGGCCTCGATATCGGCGGCGACGACACGCAGCATGAAATCGACCGGCCCCATCAGCACGAAGCATTCGAGCACCTCGGGCATGTCCTGGATCGACGCGGCGAACTCGTCGAGATTGGCGCGACCATGCGCGTTGAGCTTCACCAGCGCGAAGATGTGGGTGTTGAGGCCCACCTTGCGGCGATCGACCAGCGCAACCCGGCGCCGGATGAAGCCCTCGCGCTCGAGCCGGTCGATCCGCCGCCAGCATGGCGAGGCCGACATGCCGACCGCTTCGGCAACGGCCGCAGTGGACAGCGAGGCATCGTCCTGCAGCACCCGCAGGATTTTCCGGTCGAACGCATCGAGGGTTGGCATGATTTATCCTAAATCTGGCATATTTCAGGATAGATCTTCTTCCGATTCACTGTCCACTGGTGAATCAGGTCAGATATTTCCCGCTACGGGCGATATTGTCGCGACTATGACCGGGAGAGAGTATCGCGTGGCTGATCGCGTGCGGCCTTTGTTGGGTGGCGCCGCGTGACGCGTGCCCGCTCGTCGGCGGAACAGCCCGCAGCAAGCTTTGCGATCACCGCGGAACGGTGCCCGCAGGTGCTGTGCCGCCTGCTCGGCCTGGTCGCACAGCAAGATCGCCTGGTCGATGCGGTTCGGGTCGACTCCTCGGCGAGGATCTGCCGCATCTCGCTGGAGATCCGGGGCATCGACCCCGTTCGCGCGGCGATCGTCGCCGAGAAGATGCGTAGCATCGTCCGCGTCCGCACTGTCAAGATGCGGCTCGCCTGATCCGCGCGCCGCGATCCGCTGGCATAACCGCTATACAGAGCCCGGTGCCGACGGCGATCCGGCGCGCCGGGCGTGCAGCTATCATGCGACACAGCCTCCGCTCGCCGCACTGAATTGACAATTATCCAAACGGGATCATGATGTCCCAATTAGGATGATTGAATTCCATTTCAGGTGACAGAATCTACCGGCTGGCGATGCAATCGACCGGCCGGAGGGCGATAGCGGAGGGGGTTGCGATCGATGTGGAAGCTGCTGCCCGGCGCTCTTGTCCTGCTGTCGGTGTCGCTGGTGTTCAAACTGATCAGCTTCAGCACCGGCTTCTGAGACCCGGTGCAACGGCATTCGCTCGATAAGGAGAATAGTCCCGTGATCCGCTTTGTTCGTGCGGCGCCAGCGCTGCTGCTGCTCGCCGCCATTCCCGCAGCAGCCGAGCTTCCCAAGGGATTCGAGGCGCGCGTCGAAGAACTGCGCCAGAAGAGCGGCGCACCCGGCATCGCCATCGCGGTGGTGGAGAACGGCAAAACCACGCTCGCGCGCGGCTGGGGCGTGCGCGGGCTCGGCGATCCGGCCAAAGTGGACGCCAACACGATCTTCCAGACCGGCTCGACCGGCAAGGCGTTCACCGCTGCGGCGCTCGCGGTGCTGGTCGATCAGGGCAAGATCAAGTGGGACGATCGCGTGATCGACCATATGCCCTGGTTCCGCCTGCACGATCCCTGGGTGACGCGCGAGATTACCGTGCGTGACCTGCTCGTCCATAATAGCGGGCTTGGCCTCGGCGCGGGCGACCTGTTGTTCGTCCCCCGCGGCAGCCTGTCGCGCAAGGAGATGGTGAAGCGGCTGGCGCATATCAAACCGGCGCGCAGCTTCCGCTCGGGCTATGCCTATGACAACGTCCTCTACGCCGTCGCCGGGCAGTTGATCGAGGAAGTCAGCGGCAGGAGCTGGGAAGACTTCATGGCACAGGACGTGCTGAAGCGCGGCGGGATGAACTCCGCCACCGCCAATTACGAGGCACGCCTGGCCACACCCAACCGTGCCATGCCGCACGCCCGCATCGCGGGGGCGCTGCGTGGCGACGGGCCGCTGTCGATGCTCGACGAACGGGAGTCCGAACTGGGCCGTGCCGCCCTGCCCGCGGGCGGGCTGGCATTGAGCGCCAACGATCTTGCGCAATGGCTCAAGATCCAGCTTGGCCGCGGCGCACTGCCCGGCGGCGGGCGGCTTTATAGCGAGGCGCAGGCGAACGAGATGTGGAAGGGCGTCACGCTGCTGCCGGTCGGCGAGCCGGCACCCGGACCGATGGCGGCGCTCACGCCCAAATTCAGCAGCTATGCGCTCGGCTGGAACGTCGCGGACTATCGTGGCGCCAAGATCATCTCGCATGGCGGCGCCGTGCTCGGGGCGATCGCGCAGGTGATCCTGCTGCCCGAACAGGATGTGGGGATCGCGCTGGTGGTCAATGCCGAAGAAGGCGCGTTCCTGCGCGGCATTTCGCAGACGCTGGTCGATCACTATCTGGGCGCGCCGAAACAGGATTGGCCGGCGCTGTTCGCGGCGCAATATGCGCGGCGGATCGAGGGCGGCAAAGCCGCGCTCACCGCGACCAAGGCTGCGCCCGCCAAGGTCGGCCCATCGTTGTCGCTCGAGCGCTATGCCGGCAATTATCGCGATGCCTGGTATGGCGATGTCGCCGTCACCGCCGGCGCCGACGGGCTTCGCATCGACTTCAGGACCACCCCGCGCATGGCCGGTAAGCTGGCGCATTATCAGTATGACACGTTCGTCACCCGCTTCGACGACAAGGCGATCGAACCCGCCTATGTCACCTTCGCGCTCGACGCGGACGGCAAGGTCGCGCGCGTCTCGATGAAGGCAGAGAGTCCGGTCGCCGATTTCAGCTACGACTATCACGACCTCGACCTGCGGCCGGCGGAGGCGGGCAAGTGAAGCGCGGGGGACTCACCGCGCTGCTGTTGCTCGGCGCCTGCGCGGGCCAGACGCCTGCGCCGCAGGCTGCTGAGGATCCGGCAATGCTGCACAAACGGCTGCTGGTGCTCGACACGCATCTCGACACGCCGATGCATTTCGGGCGGCCGGGCTGGGACTTCGGCGCGAAGCACGATCCGGCGACCGACATCGTCCAGGTCGATCTGGCGCGGATGGAGGCGGGCGCACTCGATGGCGGCTTCTTCGCCATCTATACCGATCAGGGACCGTTGACGCCCGAAGGCTATGCCGCTGCGCTGGCGTTCGCCCGCAAGCGATCCGATCTGATCGATACCACCCTTGCCGGCTTCGCCACGCGCATCGCTCCGGCTTTGACCGCGGACGATGCGCGCCGGCTGAATGGCGAGAACAAGCTGATCGCATTCAAGAGCATGGAGAACAGCTATCCGATCGGCGAGGACCTGTCCCTGCTCGCCGATTTTCACAAGCGCGGCGTGCGGCTGATTGGGCCGGTGCACGCCAAGAACAATCAGTTCGCCGATAGTTCGGGTGACACGCCGAAGTGGAATGGGCTGAGCCCGCTCGGGAAACGGTGGGTGGCCGAGATGAACCGGCTCGGCATCGTGATCGACGGCAGCCACGCCTCGGACGCTGCGTTCGATCAGATGCTGGAGCTGTCCACAGCGCCGATCCTGCTATCACATAGCAGCGGGCGCTGGGTGTATGATCACCCCCGCGACCTCGATGATGCGCGTATCCGCAAGCTCGCAGCGAAAGGCGGCGCGATCTGCATCAGCACGATCTTCTTCTCCGAGATCAACCTGGCCGGCGAGCGCGGCAAGCTGTTCGCCCAATATGAGCAGATCGCGACGCTTTCCCCTGAGGAGCAGGTCGCGCTGTCGAAGCGCTGGCGCGAACTCGACAAAACCCAGCCGCTGTGGAACGCCGATTTCGAGCGTTACATGCAGATGGTGCTGCACGTCATCAAAGTCGCCGGGCCGGACCATGTCTGCTTCGGCGCAGATTGGGACGGTGGCGGCGGTCTGCCGGGGATTGAGGATATCTCAGCATTGCCCAAGGTCACCGAACGGCTGAAGCAGGCCGGATATTCTGACGAGGATCTCGCGAAGATGTGGGGCGGAAACATCCTCCGCATCATCGAGGAGGCGCGCGGCCGCTCGAAGCCACAGGGCAACTGAATCATCTTACCGACCGAGACATAGGGGAGAGCCTGTCAGGCCGCGCGCGCCGGGTTCGCTTCCGGCCGTTTCGGCAACGCTGCCCCATGGCCGGCAACGCCTGTCGTACCGCGGCGATGGCCTCGCTGTGTACCGCAGCCTCGCTGCGTTGCCGTTTGCCGGCAACTTCGGCCGCGGACAGTCGAGCTCTCCATGATCGGCTGCGGCAACCCGGCACGCATCGCTCGCGCCGGGTTGCCCACGCCATCAGGGCAGCGGCACCACCGCCGGAGGCAGGGTCGGCGCAGGCTGGCCGTAGTTGAACGTACCGGTGCCGATGCTGATCTTGGTCGTGTCGTTGAAGCCGTTGGCGTCGTCGAGCTCGCTTGCAATGGCGCTGGCCGTGGCCTGCCCCTGAGTGACGTTGATGGTGCCGCCGCCCGAGGCGGAAAGGCGCAGATACTGGCCATTGCCCGCCTGGCCGGCAATGCCCGAGAAGCTGTTGCCCGAGATGCTGACATTCACCGTCGGGAAGCCGCCGGTATTCTGGTTGTTGTTGATCACGAGCCCGCGGCTGCCGTTGATGTTGCGGATGATGTTGTTGAGGATGGTGACATTAGTGGTCTGGTTGCCGGTGGCCTGGCCGACCAGGCCGACATTGACCACGATGCCCTGCGACGTCTGGATCTGCTGGATCGTGTTCCCGCTGATCAGATAATTGGCATTGACCCCGCCTTCGTTCGAGATGCTGATGCCGTTGCCGACATTCGAACCCGAATTGGTGACGGCGTTGTTGCCGATGATGTTGTTCGTGATCCGGCCGTTGACGATTCGGGTGAACGGCGCGTTGCCGTTCTGGAAGTCGTTGATCGCTGTCGAGCGGGTACCCGTGAAGGTGTTGCCGTCGATGCTGTAGGTCACCGTCGTCGAGCCCGGGCCGGTCGACAGGTTCACGCCGTTGTTGGTGTTGGTGAAGGTCGAGCCGCTGACCTGCGCGGTCATGCTGGTGCCCGAGCTGTCGACGAACAGGCCGCTGCCGACAATCGTGGCCGGCGGGGTGACCGGATTCCAGTTGCCAGTGAAGAAGCTGTTCGAGACGCTGATCCCCATCTGCGACGTGCCGGTGCCCAGGAAGTTGAACAGGTTGCCGTGCGACGGGGTGGCATTGCCATTCACCGCGTTGCCGTTCGACGAGATGTTCGAGTTGACGAGCTGGAAATTGGTCAGCGTGCCCGTCGAGTTGGTGATCTGGACTTCGAACTCGTTGTTGTTGCTGATCGTCGAGTTGAAGATGCCGGTCGGCCGCGCGCCGGCCGAGCCGGTACCGGTGAGCTCGCTGATATTGATGCCCGATTCGTCGGTGCCGTTGTCGTTGCCGTTGCCGGTGATCGTCAGATTGTCGATCACGAAGCCGTTGATGTTCGAACCACCGATGCCGTCACCCAGATTGTTGGTGACGTTCATATAGGCGAGGCGAACATTCTGCGTGTTAGTCAGGCTGATGCCGTCGCCGCCCGAGTTCTGGATCGTACCGCCCGACCCCGCCGCGCCGGTACCGGTGACGTTGATGCCGCCCGACGTGCCGGTGTTGTTGAGGATGATGCCGCTGGCGGCACCGTTCGATGAGATGCTCTGGAAGCGCAGCCCGTTCGTGCCGATCGTCGTGTTCACGACATTGAGCGCCGTGCCGGTGGTCGAGGTGATCGTGTTGCCGGTGCCCTCGACCGTGACCGTGCCGCCGCCAGTGGCGGTGAGGCCGGTGCCGGCGGTGGTGTTGATCGCCAAATTGCCGTTCAGGAAGCTGATCGTGCCGCCGGTGTTGTTGAGCAGGTTAGCCGCGGTATTGGCACCCGTGGTGAGCGTCTTGTTGCCCGTGAAGCTGATCGTGCCCGAATTGACGTTCTGGACGACGATGCCGTTGTTCAAGCCGCCAGTGGCACTGATGGCGCCCGAGAAGGTGACGTTGTTCGTCTCGTGGTTATCGACGAACACAACGTTGCCGCTGGTGGTCTTGGTGATCGACGACGCGATGCTGACGGCGCCGGTGCCGTTCAGCACATAGACGCCGAAGCCGGTCGGATCGTTGATCGCACCGATCGCGCCGCCATTCAGGCTCACGCTGTTGTTCGAGCCGTTGATCTCGACGCCGTTGCCGCCGGTGTTGTTGACCGTGACGCTGCTCGCGGTGAACGTGCCGTTGCCCAAGCCGTTGATCTCGATGCCTTCGTCGCCGGTATTGGCGATCGTCACGGCGCCGAGATTGACGTTCATCGTCGATCCGCCGCCGTAGAAGATGCCGTCCGCCGTCGCGCCGGTGGTGCCGGCGATCGAGACATTGGTCGCGCTCAGCGTGCCACCATCAATGTTGCTGATGTTGATCGCGCTGCCGTTGGTCGAGCCAGTGCTGGTCAGCGAGTCGAAGACGAGGCCGAGCGTGCCGACATTGCCGTTGACCAGGTTGAGGATCTGGCCGGTGGCGGTCTGGATCGAGTTGCCGGTGCTGTAGACGGTCAGCGAGCCGCCACCGGTATAGTCGATCCCATTGCCGGTGCCCGAAGCGACGATGTCGACGCCGTTGCCGCCGGCCGCCGACGAGAAGGTGATGAAGGTGCCGGTATTGCTGGCCAGTGTCACCGCATTGGCATTGGCCACGGTGTTGAGCGCGATGCTCTGGCCGTAGAAGTTGATCGCGCCGCCGGCATTGTTGGCAATGTTGATGCCCAGCGCATTGTCGGTGAGGTTGCCGCTCAGCGTCGCGCCGCCGCCAGTGATGTTGGTGACCTCCACCGAACGGCCCGTGGTGCCGCTGGTGGCGATGCTGCCGCCATAGCTGAGCGACAGCGTGCCGCCATCGATGTCGACGCCGCGATTGGTGGCGGTGATCGCGCCGCTGCCGATGTTGACCGAGCCGGTCAGCGTGCCCGCAGTGCGGCTGATCAGGATGCCGTTGGCGCCCAGCGTGTTGCTGGCCGCCGCGAAGTTCAAGCTCAGCGTCGACGTCACCGCCGTCGCGCTGGCGATGTCGAGCAGCGTGCCCGAGCCGGTGGCGATGGTGTTGCTTGAGCCAAGCACGTTGATGATGCCGCCGCCCGAGATCGCGAGCGCCGTACCGCTGGTGGTCGAGATGTTCAGGGCCTGGCCGGCGCCTGCACTGGGGGCGAACCCGACCGTGCCGCCCGCATTGGCGCTCAGCGTGAGGGCGTTATTGGCCTGGGTCGACAGCGTAGTCTGGCCGTTGAAGTTGATCGCGCCGCCATTGTTGTTGGTCACGCTCAGGCCCAGCGCATTCGCGCCGCTGGAATTGATCGTGCCGGTGTCAAAGGTCACTGTGCCGGCATCGTGATTGTCGATGCGAACGGCATAGCCGTTGCTGTCGGTGATGTTGCCCGAATAGATCAGGTTGCTGTTGCTGTCGGTGAGGACGAAGGCATCGCCCGCCGCGGCATGAGTGATCGCCGTGCCGCTGCCGAAGCCGAAGGTGCCGTCCGACCCATTGACGATGTCGATACCGGCATCGCCGCCATTTAGCGTCGTCGTGCCGGTGAAGTTGTAGGTGCCATCGGCATTGTTGAACTGCAGGCCGGTGCCGTTGGTGGCGCTCAGCGTGCTGGTCTGGAAGGTGAGCGTGCCACTCGAATGGTTGAGGACGTTGAGCAGCGCGGCGTTGTTCGCCTGGGTGATGCTGCCGCTATAGGTAACCGCAGCGGTGCTGCCAGAGACATTGAACGCCGTGCCCGTCGGGCTGGTGATCGCCGTGCCGCTGCCGAAGCCGAAGGTACCGCCCGATCCGTTGACGATGTCGATGCCCGCATCGCCGCCGTTCAGCGTCGTCGTGCCGTTGAAGTTGTAGGTGCCATCGGCATTGTCGAACTGCAGGCCGGTGCCGTTGGTGGCGCCCAGCGTGCCGGTCTGGAAGGTGATCGTTCCGCCCGAATGGTTGAGGATCGACACCAGCGCGGCGTTGTTCGCCTGGGTCATGCTACCGCTATAGGTGACCGCAGCGGTGCTGCCCGAGACGCTGAACGCCGTGCCCGACGGGCTGGTGATCGCGGTGTTGGCGCCGAAGCTGAAGGTACCGCTCGAGCCGTTCAGGATATCGATGCCCGCATCGCCGCCGGCCAGCGTCGTCGTGCCGGTGAAGTTGTAGGTACCGTTTGCATTGTCGAACTGCAGGCCGGTGCCGCCGGTTATGTTGAGCGTGCCAGCATAGGCGAAGGTGCCGATGTTGTGACTACCGCTGATGCGCAGCGCCGCGCCAGCGTTGCTCTTAGTGATCGAGCTGGTCGAATCGAAGTTGAACGATGCCATACCGCCCGAGATCGCGAGTGCCGCGGCTAGGGGATTGGTGATGTCAACATTCGTGGCGTTGATGACGCCTGCCGCATTGGTGAAGGCCAGGCCAGCGCCGCCGGTCAGGTTCACATTGGTCAGCGTCGTCGTGCCATTGGTATTGTTGAGCGCGATGCCACCGCCCGTGCTGGTGATGTTGGTCAGTACCGAGTTCGTGCCGTTGAGCAGCAGGTCGCCGCCCGGGTTGCCCGAGAAGGCAACACGGTCGATCGTCGTGCTGGCCGACGGGGTAATCTCGATACCCATCGTCCCGAAGTTTCGGATCGTCAGATAGTCAAGGATCGTATTGACCGCGCCGGCGCCATTATCCTTGATGCCGCGCGATACCGCACCCCCACCATCGAGGATGAAGCCCGACAGACGGTTGCCCGTCGCGCCCAGCGTAATCGCATTCGCACCCGCCGCACTGGTGAGCGTCGCAGCCCCGTTACCGGTGGGATCGGCGATGCTGACCGAGCCACCGCCCGACAGCAGGATCGTCGATGGGACGGTGAGTGCGACGACGATCGGCGCGCTGCCGGTTCCCGCACCGCCGCCCACGCCGTTGCCGAAGCCGCGAACCTGGACGTTGGAAGCCAGCATCAGCGAATCGTTGCCGTTGGAACCGGCCGCGCTGATTGCGCTCCCGTTATTGACCAGGACAATCATGTCCTGTGCCGTGGCCAACAGCTCTGCGGCCGCGAGCGTCATCGGGTTGGCGCCATCCGAGCCGCTGCCGTTCCCGCCGGCACTCGCCGCGACGAAGTAGATCTTCCCAAGCCCGAAGCCCGCACCCGGGCTGCCCAGGAAGGACACGTCGCGGAAGTCATAGGTGCCGACCGTCGGTGCGGTGCTCGCGTCGATCGCGGTGCTGGCCGAGATGGTCGAACCCGTGTCGATACCCGCCTCGCCGTCACCATAAGTCAGTAACGCTTCGGTCGCGGCATTGAGGTAGATGCCGGTGCCCACGCCCGAGATCGAGCTTGAGGCGCCCGACTGGCCACCCAGCATGATGTTGACGCTGCCATAAGTGGCGCGAAGATCGACGCCGATGCTGGTGCCCGCACCGCCCGAATTGGTGACGTCGAAATCGCCAACGGTGATCGGCGAGTAGAGCACCGCACTGTTGAAATCGAGCGCAACCGCACTGTTGCTGTTCAACCCGATGTCGAGATCGGTGATCGAAAGCCCGGCCCTGTTGTTGCCGCTGATGTCGATGCCGCGCGAAGTGATGCCTTGAAGGTTTACGGTTCCGAGTGCGATCGTCGCGCCCGAGGCGAACACGCCGTTCAGCGCAATGCCCGTTGTCGCGCCATTGGCGCTCACGCTGTCGAAAGTGACCCCGCCAGCGCCGAGGCTGACGAGATCGAGGTTGAGGGCCGCGCCCGTGCCGGTCGTGCTGATCGAATTGCCGGTACCGCGGACCAGAATCGTGCCACCATTTCTGGCAGTGAAGCCACTACCCGTGGTGACGATATCGAGGCCGTTACCGCCCGCCGTCGGGTTGAAATCGATGGTGGCGCCAAGGTTGCCATCCAGGAAAACGCCAGCGCCGGTGCCGCTCAGTGCGAGCGACTGCCCGGTGAAGCTGATCAAACCCGAATTGACGTTGGTGACCGAGATGCCGCTCACGGTCGACGCCATGTCGCCGCCGAAGGTGACGGTGCCAGTCTCGTGATCAACGATCTGCACCATGTTGGTGCCGATAAGCGCCGAGCCCACCGAAACGTCGCCGGTGCCGCCGGTAAGCGAAACCGCATAATTGGCCGCACCGGTGGCAGTGATGGTGCCGGCGCCCAGAGTGACCGGGCCGGTCGAGCCGGCGATGACAACGGTGCTGCCGTTGGCGCCCGCCAGGTTCATCGTGCCGAAGGTCACCGCCGAACCGCTGTTGAGCAATTCGATGGCGTTGCTGCCGGCCAGGCCGATCGTGGTGTTGCCGAAGGTAATCGCCGCCGTGCCGGTGGTCACCTTGATGCCGTCGTTGGCGCCGCCGCTGGTGCCATTGGCGATGCTGACCGTGCCGCCGTTGAAAGCGGCGCCGGTGAGGTTGTTCAACAGGATGCCGTTGTTTGCGACGGTTCCCGTGGCGGTCAGCGAGGCGAAGTTGATGCCGCCGGTGCCGCCGGTCACCCCGCTCAGGCCGAGAATCTGACCGGTAGTCGTGTCGATCCGGTTGTTCGCACCGGTGATGACGAGCGTACCGCCGCTAGCACTGAAGCCGGTACCGCTGGTGGTGTCGATATCGAGCCCGCCGCCGGTGAAGGACAGCGTACCGGTGCCCGCCATGTTGATCGCAGTGCTGGCGCCGCTGTTGAACGCCTTGCTCGCATTCGAGAAGGTGATCGCGCCGCTGCTCGCCGCATCGACGGCAACGCCCGCGCCGCCAGTGTGGCTGACAGCGCCGGTGACGGAATAGGTGCCGTCGGCATTGCCGAAGTTGAACGCGGTGCCGGCACTCGTCGAGGTGATCGCGCCCGAAAGCGTGGCACCGGCAACGCTGTTCGACACGTTCAGGATCGAGCCCTGGGTCGCGTTGATCGTACCGCCATAGTTCAGCGTGCCGCCGGTATCGTTGCTCAAGCTGATCGCAGAGACAGTCGAGCCATTGATCGCGGCGCTGCCGGCCGCGCTTGCGATATTCACCGTGCCGCTGGTCACGTTGAGGGAGCGGATTGCGTTCTGGCCGCCGTCGATCGTCAGTGACGAGCCCGCGGTGTTCGCGATGTTGATCGTTCCGAGCGCGCCCGCGAAGGTGAAGCCGAAGCCGCTGTCGATATCGAGCGTGCCGGTCAGGTTGACGCCGCCGGTGCCGGTCAGGTTGTTGAATATGACCGCCATATTGGTGGCATCGAGGTTAAGCCCGCGGATATTGAGCGCACCGGCCAGATTGACGTTGACCACGCTGACCGCGGTGGCGATCGCGGGCGCCGCGGTGATCTGGTCGAAGGTCACGCCGCCGGTCCCCACGATCATGCCGGCGAGCGCCAGCGCCCCCCCGCTGCCGGTAGTGATCGTGTTACCACTCCCGGTCACACTGACCGTGCCGCCACTGCTGGCGACGAAGCCGAGACCGGTGGTGGTGGTGATCCCGAGCCCGCCGGTGAAGTCCACCGTCGCACCATTATTGCTGGTGAGCACGACGCCGGCGCCGGCCGTGTTGTTGATTGCGACCGCGCCCTGGAACTGTACGCCCAGCGCCGTGTTGTCGCGCACCGCGATCGCGGTGTTGGTCGCGTCGTTGATGTTGACCGCGCCGGTGACGGTGAAGTTGCCGAGCACCTCATCGAGCAGAATGCCATAGGTGCCGCCGCTCGCAGACACCGAATTGAGCACCATGTTGATCGTCAGCGGATCGAGGTTGATCGCGGTGCCGTTAGTCGTGTTGATCGCGCCGCCGGTCGTGCCGAGGGTGAAGTTGTTCGTCTTGGAATTGGCGACGATCAGGCCGGTGCCGCCAGTGTTGGCGATGTTGAGGTCGCTGAAGTTCAGCGTGCCGGTGACGTTGGTCAGGCTAAGGCCGGTGCCGGTGATACGGGCGCCCGTGGTGCCGAGGGTCAGCGCACCGGCATTCACCGCCTGGAGACCGGCGGTGAGCGTATCGGAATCGAACGTCACGTCGGAGATGACGAAGCCGCCGGTCTCCGTGGTGTGGCTGACGTTGAGGTTGGCCAGCTGCGTGAGCGTGAAGCTTCCAGCGCCGGTGCCGTCGAGATTCAGGATGTTGCCGCCATTCGCGGCGAGGGTGAGATTGCTCAGCCCCAGCAATACGTTCGCGGCGTTGTCGTAGATTCGCAGCGCACCCGCCGCACCGCCCGAGATGGTGCTGTTGCGGATCGTGAGCGTGCCGCCGACGCCGTTGCCGAGGATGCCGGCGCCGGTGCCGGAATTCGTGATGATCACGCCGTCGATGATGTTGCTGCCGCCCAGCGTGAGAGTCGCGTTGGCACCGCTCGCGGTCAGGATCGGCGCGCCCGAACCCGTGAACGGGTTGGAGATCACACCGGTCTGGACATTGTAGAGGACGATATTGGCGGGCGCGCCGCCACCCACCGTGAAGCTGTCGGTATCGCGGAAGCTGTACAGGATCTGGCCGCCGTCGAGGTCGAAGGAGCCACCCGCTCCCGCCGTTGCATCGAGGATGTCGATGCCGCCCGTCGGATTGTTGAGCAGCACGATATAGGTGGCGTTCGCTGCTTCAGCACCGGCCAGGCTGCCCGGGTCGCTGCGCGTACCGATGCCCGTCGCGCCTTCCAGCACGAAATAGGCGGAGACCGAGAGATTCGTGGTGTCGCCGACCATGTTCACATCGGCGAAGTTATAGTTGCCGGTGCCGCCGTTCAGACCGGCGATGACCAGCGGCGTGATCGCCGAGATGCTGGAGGCCGCTCCGTTCGCGTCGGTGTTCGAACCGTCGCCATAGCGGAAATTGCCAGTGATCGCGGCGTTGGTCAGGTCCACACCGACGCCAAGGCCGGTCATACTGCTGCTGCCGCTCACGATCACATTTCCGGCAGTGGTGCTGCCAGTCAGATCGATGCCGCGCGTGCCCGTGGCCGAAGCGGCCGCGATGTCGAGCGTCGCAAAGGTGACGTTGCCGCTTGCGCCAGTCAGGTCGACCGCGGTGCTGTTGGCCAGCAACCCGGTGATGTCGACATTGCCGAAGGTGAAGGCGCCTGCCGAACCGTTGATGATCCTGAGGCTCGCGCCGCCGTCGAGCGCGATGTTGCCGAAATTATAAGTGCCGTCGGCATCATTGAACGTCAGGCCGTGTCCGGCGGTTACGTTGAGGGTCGCGCCACTGAAATCGAGCGTTCCGGTCGAATGCGCCGAGACGGAAAGCGCCAGCGACGTCGCGTCCGACTGATTCACCGTGCCGAAATAGATCACGCCCGCGGTCGAATTGGAAATGGCGAACGCCGGGCCGAATGGATTGGTGATCGTCGTACTGGAACCGAAAGCGAAGCTGCCCGCGGAGTTGGCGAGGATGGAGACGCCCGCGCTGCCACCGTTCAGCATCGTCGTGCCATTGAAGAGATAGGTGCCGTCAGCATTGCTGAACCGCAGGCCCGTGCCGTTGGTCGCACCCAGTGTTCCGTTCAGGAATCTGACCGTACCGCCGGAGTGGTTCAGAACCGAGAGAAGAGCCGCATTGTTCGCCTGTGTGACATTGCCGGCGTAGCTCAGGCTGGCCGTGCTGTCGGCGATGCTGATCGCCGCGCCGGTCGGGCTGGTGATCGTCGCGCCCGCGCCGAAGGTGAAGCTGCCCGCAGAACCGTTCAAAATGTCGATGCCAGCATCACCGCCATTCAACGTCGTCGTGCCGTTGAAGTTATAGGTGCCGTCGGCATTGTCGAACTGCAATCCGGTGCCGTTGGTCGCCGACAGGGTGCTGCCCGCACCGAAGGTGATCGTACCGTTATGGCCCGCGACGCTAAGCAGTGCCGCATTGTTCGTTTGGCTGACGCTGCCATTATAGGTGAAGCCGAGCGTGCCGGTGCCGCTGGAGATCGAGATCGCCGAACCCGTGGTGCCCGCGATGTTCGAGCCCGCACCGAAAGTGATCAGGCCGTTGACGTTGCCACCGATCAAAATGCCGTTCGTGCTGGCCGACGTCACGTTGAGCGCCCCAACCTGAAGCGCGCGGCCGCCTGTGCCGATGCCGGTGAGGCCGTTGGTGACGGCAACGCCCGCGCCCGTGCCCGAATGGACGACACTGTCGAGCATCAGGTCGGTCTGCGATCCGTTGATCGACAGAGTGGTGCTGTTCACCGTGTCCACCGTGCCGGCGATGCTGCTGAGCGCCAGCCCCATGCCCCCGACGCTCAGGCCGGCGCCGCCCTGGTTGTAGATGCCCAGATTGGTGAAGTTCAGCGCCCCGGTCGCGTTGGTGAGGTTAACACCATGACCATTGATCCGCACAGCCGCGGTCCCGGCCGTGAGCGAGGCATTGACCGTCTGATGGCCCGCGGTCGCCAGATCGGCATCGAAGGTCGCGCCGAGGAAATAGGCGCCGCCCGCCTCGCCATGCCCGCCCTCGATCGTGATGTTCGAGAGCTCGGTGATCGTGGTCGAACCGGCGCCCGCCTTGTAGACCGCAAGCGCGATCGAATTGTTGCTTGCCCACAGACGCAGATTGCTGAGCGCGAGGCTTGCCGACGCGCCATTGTCGCTGAAGTCGATCGCGCTGTCCGCACCAGAGATGATGCTGTTGCGGATCGTCACGTTCGATGCGCCAAGGCCGGCGACACCGGTCCCGGTGCCGCCATTGGCGATGATCACGCCGTCGATCAGCGCGCCGCTATTCACACGCACCGTGTCCGCGCCGCCGCCCGCCGTCGTCGTCAGCGTCGGCGCACCCGATCCGGAGAACGGATTGGTCACCGTGCCCGTCGCGACGTTGTAGAGCGTCACGTTCGCCGGAATGCCGCCCGGGAGTGCGATCGTGTCGCCGTACAGGAAGCCGCGCAGCTGCTGGCCGGTCATCAGCGTGAAGGTGCCGCCGGTGCCATAAGTGGCATCGTTGGCATCGATCAGGTCGTTGCCGCCCGCCGGGTTGTTGACCAGGATAATGATATCCGCGCCCGACGCTGCCGCCCCCGCGAGACTGCCCGGATTGCCGCGCGTTCCTGCGCCGCTGGCGCCAGCCAGCACCCAGTACACCTTGGCCGAGGTCGCGAGGCTGCTGGTGTCCCCAATCAGGTTCACATCGGCAAAATTGTAGGTGCCAACAGCCCCGTTCAGCCCGGCGGCGATAAGCGGAGTCGTGGCGTTGATCGTCGAACCTGCGCCGTTGGCATCGGTGTTAGATCCGTCGCCGAAGCGGAAATTGCCGGTGATCGCCGCGTTGGTCAGATCAACGCCGGTGCCCACGCCAGTGATCGTGCTGCTGCCCGTGACGATCAGATTGCCGCCGAACGTCGCGCCGGTCAGGTCGATGCCGCGCGTGCCGGTCGCCGATGCGCCGGTAATGTCGAGCGTGGCAAAAGTGATGTTGCCCGAGGCGATCCGCGCGTCGAGACCCGTCTTTCCAGCCGCCAGGCCAATGATATCGACATCGGCGAAGCCGATCGTGCCGCTACTGAAGCGCCCGAGGGTGATCCCGGTGCTGCCCGGATTGGCGATGGTCACACCGCCGGTGAAGGTCGCCGATCCGTCGATACCGGCGATCGCAATGCCCATCGTGCCGCTGTTGGTGACGGTGCCGCCCGCCGCCGTGAAGCTACCCGGCAGAGCGTATGCCAACAGGCCGGCCATGGCCGTGTTGCTGATATTGAAGGTGCCGAGCGTCACATTGCCCGGGTTGTTGTTGATATCGATGCCGTGGATGGCCGTGTTGGCCACGGTCACATTACCAAGGTTGATCGCCGCGGAATTCCCGGTCAGGTAGACGCCGGACTGGCTGGTAGTGCCGCCGACATCGATGCTGGCGAAACTCAGACCGCCGCCGCCGCCGACATTGGTCAGCGCGACCCCCGACCCGGCCGCAGTCAGCGTCGAAACCGTAGTGAAGCCCAGATTGGCACCCAGCGTCACCGAATCCATTGCCAGACCGCGGGCATTGCCGGTCGCTGCGATCGAGATCCCCGATCCGCGCAGCGTCAGCGACCCGCCATTGGTGCCGAGCAGGTCGAGCACAGTGCCCCCGGTACCCGACAGCGCCAGGTTGGTGAGCGTCGCCGAAGCCGCCGCGCCGCCGTCGCGCAGCAGAATCGCGCCCATGCCGCCCGAGATGATCGAGTTGGCGATCGAGACATTCGAAACGCCGATGCCCGACACACCGATGCCCGTGCCGCCGATACGAAGACCGTCGATCGACGACCCGTTCGCCAGCGTGACGGTCGCGCCGCCGCCGGTATTGGTCAGCAGCCCTGAGCCCGACCCGGCGAACGGATTGGTCACGCTGCCGGTGACGACGTTGTAAAGGGCGAGGTTCGCCGGCATGCCGCCGCCGACAATCTGACTGTCACCGTTCAGGAAGCCGAGCAGACGCTGGTTGGCGGCGAGTGCGAAGGTGCCGAGCCCTGCCACATCGAGCGTGTCGTTGCCGCCCGCCGGGTTGTTGAGAAGGATAACGATATCGGCGCCCGACGCTGCAGCCCCCGCGAGGCTACCCGGATCGATGCGCGTTCCTGCACCGCTGCTACCGGCCAGCGCCCAATAGACCCTCGCCGAGGTCGCCAGACTGCTGGTGTCGCCGATCAGGTTCACATCGGCGAAATTATAGGTGCCGGTGGCGCCATTCAGACCCGCAGCGATAAGCGGAGTGGTGGCGTTGATCGTCGAGCCTGCGCCGTTCGCATCGGTGTTCGATCCGTCACCGAAGCGGAAATTGCCGGTGATCGCCGCGTTGGTGAGATCAACGCCGGTGCCGACGCCGGTGATCGCACTGCTCCCCGAGACGATCAAATTGCCGCCGAACGACGCGCCGGTCAGATCGATGCCGCGTGTGCCAGTGGCCGATGCGCCGATAATGTCGAGCGTACCGAAGGTGATGTTGCCCGAGGCGCTACGTGCGTTGAGGCCGGTGGCGTTGGCGCCCAGCCCCGTAATATCGACATCCGCAAAGTTGATCGCGCCGCTGCTGCCCAGCCCGAGGCTGATGCCGGTACTGCCCGGATTGGCGATGGCCACGCCGCCGGTGAAGGTCACCGAACCATCGATATCAGCGAGTGAGAGACCCGTGACGCTGCTCGCGATCGATCCGCCAAGCGCGGTGAACGCGCCCTGCATCCCATCGATTCGCAGCCCCGCGGCCGTCGCGCCGCTGATGGCGAACGTGCCGAGCGTGACGTTGCCGGTATTGCCAAGGATTTCGACGCCGTCGCCAGCTGTATTGGCGACCGTCACCGTGCCGAGACTGATCGCCGCGTTGTTACCGCTGAGCGAGATGCCCGCGCCCGCGCTCGTGCCGCCGACATTGACGCTGGTGAAGCTCAGCCCGCCCGAGCCACCGATATTGTTCAGCGCGACGCCAGCGCCCGCCGACGTCACCGTGGAAACAGCGCCGAAGCCCAGATTGGCGCCCAGCGTGACCCTGTCCATTACCAGACCGCGCGCATTGCCCGTCGCGGCGATCGAGACGCCCGATCCGCGCAATGTCAGCGATCCGCCGCTGGTGCCGAGCAGATTGAGTATGGTGCCGCCGGTGCCGGAGAGCGCGAGGTTGGTCAGCGTCGCCGAAGCTGCCGCGCCGCCGTCGCGCAACAGGATTGCGCCCGTGCCGCCCGAGATGATTGAATTAGTAATCGCAACGTTCGAAACGCCGATCCCCGAAACGCCGATCCCCGCGCCGCCGATACGAAGACCGTCGATCGATGCCCCGTTCGCCAGCGTGACAGTTGCGCCACCGCCGGTGTTGGTCAGCAGGCCCGTACCCGAGCCGGCATAGGGATTGGTGACGATGCCCTGCGCCAGGCCGTAGAGGATCATGTTGGTCGGCGTACCGCCGCCGACATTCTGGCTATCGCCGTTCAGGAAGCCGATCAGGCGCTGGTTGGCGTCGAGCGCGAACGTGCCGAGGCCCGCCACGTCGAGTGTGTCGTTGCCGCCCGTCGGGTTGTTGAGGAGCACGATCACCGTCGCACTCGATGCGAGCGCCGCGGTCAGGCTGCCCGGATCGGTCTTGGTGCCGATGCCGGTGCGGCCCTGTTCGACGAAGAACAGGCTGATCGGGTTGGTCACCAGTCCGGTCGTGTCGCCATTCAATGCGACATCGGCGAAGTCATAGGTGCCGACGGTCTGGTTGATGCCACCCACCGTGATCGGTGTGATCGCGTTGATTGTCGAATGTGCGCCGTCAGCGTCGGTATTCGAGCCGTCACCAAAGCGAAAACTGCCGGTGATCGCCGCGTTGGTGAGATCGACGCCGGTGCCGACACCGGTGATCGTGCTGCTGTCGGCAACGGTGATGCTTCCGGCGAAGGTTGCGCCGGCCATGTTGATGCCGCGCGTGCCGCTGGCAGAGACGCCAGAGATGTCGAGCGTCGCGAAGCTGACGGTGCCCGACGCATTGCGCGCGTCGACGCCGGTCATGCCCGCACCCAGGCCGGTGATATCGACATCGCCGAAGCGGATCGTGCCGGTGCTGCCCGCGCCGAGCACGATGCCGTTGCTGTTCGCGATCGTGGTGGTGCCGGTAAAGGTCGCGACACCGTCGATATCGTCGAGCACGATTCCGGTACCGCTGCCGCTCACGCTGAGCGCGCCGATTGAGATCGCACTCGATGCCGCGGTACCCTGAATGCTCACGCCGCCGCTCGTGGCGCCGGTAATCACTGCCCCCGCAATGTTCAGATTGCCCGATACATTCTGAGCGAACAGACCGGTACCGCCGACATTGGAAAGCGTCAGCTGACCGAGCGTCGCCGACCCGTTACCCGCCAGTCGCAAGCCATCGCCAGTGCTGTTCGCGACCGTAACCGCCCCGAGAGTCAGATTCCCGGTATTGTTCAGTAGCGAAACGCCATGACCCGCGCTGGTCGATACCGTAACCGCGCCAAACGCGGCCGGCCCCGTATTGCCGGAGACGGTAAGGCCCGCGCCCCCGCTGTTTGCGACCGAGAGCGGCCCGAAGCTGACCGCACCGCTATTGTTCTGAACGAGCACGCCGCCGCCGGCGGTGTTCGCCACGCTGGTCGCGCCAAAGTTCATCGCCGCCGCGCTGTTCGCTACGGTGACCCCCGCACCCACACTGGTGCCGCCCACGGTGACGCTGCCGACAGTGACCGCACCGCCAGCGACCTGATTGAGATAGACCGCGCCATTGGCGCCGGCGGCGGTTCCGGTGGTGACCGAACCAAAGTCGAGCGCGCCGACCGTGACGTCGTTGATCGCCAGAGCCTGTCCGGTACCCGTAGCTGCGATGTTGATGCCCGTGCCCGAGACGTTGAGCGTGCCCGCACCCGCGCCGCTGAGATTCAGCACCGTGCCGCCGCTGGCTGACAGGTTGAGATTCGTCAGCGTGACCGACGCGGCGGCGCCGCCATCGTTGATGCTGATCGCCCCACCAGTGCCCGAAATCGTCGAGTTACGAATGATGACGTTAGATACGCCAGAGCCGAAAATGCCGGTGCCCAGCGCGTCGTTGTTGATGACGACGCCGTCGATCCGGGTGTTGTTGGCGAGGTTGACCGTCGTGGCCCCGAGGCTGCTGGTCAGGATCGCGGCGCCCGACCCGGCAAAGGTGTTCGCGATGCCGGTCGGCCCGAGGTTGGAGACGATCAGATTGGCCGGAACGGTGGCGCCGGTGACCGAGAAGAAATCGGAGTTGAGGAAGCTGACCAGCGACTGGCCCGTGGTGAGGCTCAGCGCGCCACCGGTGAGGCCGGCGGTGTCGATCACGTCGCGCCCGCCATTCGGATCATTGAGCAGCACGATATATTGTGCGCCCGACGCCGCAGCACCTGCGATGCTGCCCGGATCGGTCGCCGTGCCTGTACCGGTGGCGCCCGCGAGGACATAATAAGTGGTGAAGCTGCCACCGGTGATGTTGTTGGTGTTACCGTCGAGCTGGACGTCGGCGAAATCATAGGTGCCCTGCGTCGCATTCAGGCCCAGGACAGCGATCACCGTGTTGGCGGTGATCCGGCTCTCCAGACCGTCCGCCGCATTGCCGTCGCCATAGCGGAAGCTGCCGGTGATATGCGCATTGGTCAGGTTCGCGCCGATATCGACGCCCTGAATCACGCTCGGGTTGACGATGGTGACCGCACCCGCATTGCTGGCGTTGGTCAGATCGATGCCGGTCGAACCGGCGGCGCCCGTGCCCGTAATATCGAGCGTGGCAAAGGTGACATTGCCCGAGGTGCCGGTGAGGTTCAGGCCCGTGCCTGCGCCGAGGCCGGTGATATCGACATCGCCAAAGGTCACGCCGCCCGGCACGGCGCCGATCACGATGGCGGTGCCGGCCGGATTGACGATGCTCAGCGCACCGGTGAAGGCGGTGCCACCCGCCAGATTGTTGAGCGAAAGCGCCGGTGAAGCGGCCCCGGTGATCGTGGTGGCGCCCGCGAAGAATATGTTCGAACCGGCCGCGCTGTTGCCGAGCGCGATGCCGCTGCCCGCCGGATTGGTAATGGCGAGCGTGCCTGTGAAGCCCACGCTGCCAGCGACGTTGTTGATCGATAGCGCAGTGGCGGCTGAACCGCTGATCGCCGTATTACCGGCGAAGACGATGCTCGAACCCGCAGTTGTACCGTCGATGGTGATCGGTCCGGCACCGGTGATCGCGCCCGTGAAGCGCAGCGCGCCACCGGTGTTGAAGATCGAGGCGAGCGGTCCTGCTCCGCTATCGGTGATCGTGGCGCCGAAATTGAGCCCGATCGTGCCGCCGCTACCGGCGACGCCAGCCTCGCCGACCTGCACCGATGCGCCGCCGCTGTTGGTGACGCTGCCGCCCGCAATCGTCACCACGCCTGTCGAACCGCCGGTGATGAACAGACCCTGCTGGCCGCTATTGGTGATCGTCAGCGTGCCGATGTTCAGTGCGTTGCCGCCGGTGCCCGCACCCTGCACATTGTCGAGGATGATGCCGGCCCCGGCCGCGCCGGATGAGCGGACGCTCGCGAAGGTCAAGTCGATCCGTAGTGGATCGAGGTTGAGTGCGGTGCCTGCGGTGGTGTCGACCGCGCCGGCGGCGCTGGTCAGCGTGAACGTGCCGGTCTTGGTGTTGTTGACCGTCAGGCCGGTGCCGGCATTATTCGTGATGTTGAGCGCACCGAAACTCAGCGCACCGTCGACTTCGGTGAGCGAAACGCCAGCACCGTTCACACGCCCCGAGATGGCTCCGATCTGCATCGTGCCGGCGTTGACGGCCTGGATGCCCGCCGCAACGCTCGAATCAAAGGTGACGTTGCGCGCCGCGAAACCGCCGGTCTCGCCGTTTCCGCCCGCGATGAAGATGCCGGAAAGCCCAGCCACCGTCACTGTGCCCGCGCCTGAACCGTCGATGTCGAGCACATTGCCACCGGCCGCGGACAGCGTGAGGTTCGACAGCGACGCCGTCAGGTTTCCACCGGCATCGTTGATGTCGAGCGCGGCGGTGGCGCCGTTTATGATCGAATTGCGCAGTGTGAAGTTACTGCCGCCGTTGACGAGCAGCCCTGCCCCGCCGGCGCCGCGGATCGTGATCCCGTCGATCGCCACCGCGCCGAGGGTATTGGTGAGCGTCAGCCCCGCCCCGCCGGTGTTCTCGATGATCACGCGCTCAAGCGAGAATCCGCCCACGCCGTTCGCGAGAATGCCCGATCCGGCGCCGCGAATGGTGACGTCGCGCACCACCGAGCCCTGGCCCAGCGTGACGGCTGCACCGCCGGCATTGCTGCCCACGATCGTGCCATTGCTGCCACCGAAGCTGAAGGTGCTGACCGATCCATTCGAATGGCGCACATTGACGCCGCTCGCACCGCCCACGAGATACTGGTTGGTGGCCAGCGTCACGCCGCTGCTGGTAATGTTGCCGGCATTGCCCATCGCCACGACGACGCCGTTCGCGCCCGCGCGCGTGACCGCATCGCCCAATGTCGTCGGACTCGTGCTGGTCCCGGCCGCGGCCGCCGCGGCCGAACCGTTGACGTAATAGATGCCACCGAATTCGTTGCCGGTGCGCGCGTCGATCGCAAAGCTGTTGCTGGTGAGGTCGGTATAACGGGTGCCCGAGGGCGTTACATAATCGCGCCGGACCCGGTCGCCCATCTGGCGATCGAGCCCGCGATTGCCCGCGCTGCGATCGCGTGAACCGCCGCCAAGCGGAATCGAGAGGCGCAGCGTACCGCGCGCCTGCGTGCCCCAGCGATTGTCGTTCTGCAGCTCGGCGCCGATCGAGAAACGGCCACCCGTGCCCAGCGGATCCTCGACGCCCAGTTCGAGCGCGCCGCGAACCCCGCGATAGGCCTTGCTCGCGGCATCGTCGCGATAGTCGAAGCCCGCCGCCGAGGCGCGGACGCTGAGGCTTTTTCCGACCGGAATCGTTGCGCCGATCTCGGCATTGGCGCCGCCGAGCGGCACATCCTCGAGCCGCCAGCCGCTCTTGCGCTCGATCAGCCGGTTGTTCTCGACCAGCAGCGCGCCCACCGGGCTGGCATTGGGATCGAGATAGCCGATCGTCCGGCGGTTGGTGACCGGCAGGCGATAGTTGAGCCGCACGTCGAACACCGAGGTGAAGCCTTCGAGGCCGAAGGAAACCGCGGTCTGATCGCGCTTGGAGACGTCGGACTTGTAGAAATCGACACCGGCGTTGACGCCGATCGCGAGATCATCGCCGATCTTGCCGCGCCCGCCGATCGTGACCGACCCGTTGCGGTCGAATTGCTCGTCATAACCGATCCGCCCGGAGACAAACATCAGGTTGGTATCGTTCTGCGCGACCGGGGCGAAGAGTTCGAACGAGACCTGGCTGCTGCCATCGGCCGCCCGGGCGTCCACTTCGGCGCGGGGCTGCCAGTTGGGATCCTTGTCCTGAGCCTGTGCGCCGGATGCAGATGCAAGGGCAATGCCCGTCAGGCAGGTCGACAGCAGCAAGCGGCCACGATGGAGCTTCTTCACGGACAATTCCCCCAAGGTCGGCGCCCAATTGCGACATTGCCCCCCCGGCAATGACCCATCGATGTTCGTGACGCCCCGGCAACAGTTACCATTGCCCCGCCTTTGTCTCAAGGCGACAGTCACACACATTATTTTCGATTTGGAGGCCGTTACGGACCTATGAGTTTGAAAGGATCCAAGGGCTTGGATGGAACATCCTCGCAAGCCTTATCCGTCTGACATATCGAACGAGGAATGGTCGCTGGTGGCGCCGTAGCCGCCCCGCTTCTTCGTGACGTTAGGGCGGAAGGTTCGAGGAAGGGCGCGAGTCGTCGAGCGGGGCTTTGTGGTGCAGGCAGGAAAGGAAGTCAGGGCTGCCTTCCTAAGGCGCCTGGTCGTGAAAAGCGGCAGGATGAAAACTTGGGTTGCGAAGCCAATTCTAACCCACAAACGTTGATCGCCGGAGCAGGGTCAAGGCGATCCACAGATACCAGAATATCAGGCCAATCCCGAATAGCGTGGTCAACTCTGCCAACGGCGGGAACGTCGTCGCGATTCCCGAGAGCCCGATAAGCATCGTGAGCCATGCTGCGATTGCAGGAATGCCCGGTCGCCCTTTCATAGCGAGGCCTGTGCACAGGAGCCAAAAACCACCGACGATTTCGTTTCCGCCGCCCAAGCCGTTTACGACAAGACGATAGGCGTGGAACACGACTGACGCGGTCGCAGGATCGCTTGCCTGCAGATCGGACAGAAGCTGAAGACCGATGTTGGCGACCATTCCGGAAGCAAACACCAATCCCGACCAGATCAGGCCGAAACCGAGCGCAATCTGCGAAGCGATCGGCGCACCGCCCCGAAATCGCTCGTAGAGACCGAAACTGAGGATATTCATGGCGGCGCCAAAGAAGATGTAGCCGATCAGATTGATGGCCATTGAAATCTCCTGATGCGCAGACATGAAGGCGACGCGCTCGGCCGCATGGGTTGCTGCGGGCCCGAGCTCAGCAGGCGCGAACAGGGTCGCGACCACCGCAAACAGGATGATAAAGGAGGCCGCTGAATAAAGGGCGGCAAGGCCTGCAAGTTTTTGAAGTTTCAATGTGCTGCCTTTGAGTGAGCGATGTAAAAAACCTGGTGCCGACCCATGACGATTGCAGCCATCTGCCATGCAAAGAACACCAGGCAGATGCCGATCGGGGTCAGCAAGATCGAGGGTGCTCGCCAGGCGGCAGGGAGTATCTGACTATTGCCGAACGCAAAGATCGAAAGACTGATGAGTTGGGCCGTCGCCAGCCTTCCGCCGTGCCGCAAAAAACGGCGCTTGCGGCTCAACGGCTTGCGACACCCGAGATCGCCCTGCCAAAGCAAGAGTGAAACGCCGCCGAGCGCCAGGAAGGCGGGATAGGGCAAGCCATCCATCTGGCCCGAGGGGCGCATCGCGACATAAGCCGCCGTTGCAGCGCAGGCGAGAGAGAGTATCAGCGACGCGATCGCCGAAATTTCGTCGACCCGTCGGGCGACCGGACTGTCCTGCCTGACTGCCGCCCAGCCCGTCGCGACAAGGTGAGCGGCAAATATCGACAGCAACAGTGTAAACACAATCTGACGAGAAATGCTCATCCACAATCCGGTGGCGCAAACCATCGCCATGCCAGAGGTGAAAGCCCGCCCTGCCCAAATATGAGCTGCCGCACCCTTGCGAGCAACGAGCGCGACGAAGCCCGCCAACGAAACCCCAATTCCTGCAGCAAGGTGTAAAGCACCGACATATGTTAGCTGAGACACTCACGCGTCCTTCAAGAGACCCGACCTGTTTCGAACCGCTCTTCCGTGACACTGGCGCTATGTCGTCCTATCCTGCAGGCGCGGACGACCTGCTCGTCTCGACCTGCAACGGGGCTAGGGCGCTGAAAGAGGTTTCGAGGAGGACGTGCAAATCATAACGGGTGCTCAATTGGCGTGGTCCGGATCGGCCACAGCTTTGGCGCTGCTTGGCCTGACAATTGCGTTCCGGCCGAAAGGCAGCCTTACATTTCGCTGTGCGACCGCAACCGCTTTTGCGCTGCTCGCCGGGCTGGCTGGCGCTCCGCTTTTGCGCCACGGACTCGATGCGATCTGGACTTTTTACCTTCCGGCGATGCTGGTTTTCTGGGCGATCTTGCCCGTCGCATTGTCGACGGCGGCAACTGCGTTCGTCGATTCCAGCGCCAAATTTCGGATCGGCTGGAGCGGGCTTCCTGCGGTCATGGCGTTGGCGCTTGCGATGGTGACATGGATGCTTCCCCAAAGTTTGCGCGAAGCTCTTCTCATTGACGGCGAAATACCGAATGGGAGCAGGATAGGTGCTGTGGTCGCTATCACGGCTTTTGTTTTGGTTCTGATCACTGCCTTGGTCTGGCTGGCGGAAATTATGCGCATGTTTGCCAAGTTGCGTGGTTACCACCGACAGCTGCGCGATCTCTATTCCAATGCGGACCAATTCGAAGTGCGATGGCTCGGTCCGGCCTTTGCGCTTCCAGGCGCATTTGCGTTTGCAGTCGCGCTGCTTGTCCTGAACGATAATCTGTTGGGGCTGCCCGCACCTGGGCAGGTTGCGATCCTGGCAGGATGTGCAGTCGTCATTTTCCTGTTGGTCGCCTGGGTCGCCTGCGCAACCCCGCCAGCCCAAATCGAACAGCCCGATCCCGCGCCAAAATATGCGCGTTCTCCGCTGACCGATGAGCAAGCCGAACGGATCGGAATCCGCCTGGATCAGGCGATGTCGCTGGATTTGGCATTTCTTGACCCGCTACTTTCCTTACAGTCCCTGGCTCGCCGGATCGCCGTGCCTGCCAACCAGCTATCCAGATATCTGAATGAAAGGAGCGAGCTTTCGTTCTTTGACTATATCAATCGATTGCGCGCCCGGCACGCCAGCGAGCTTGTGCTGAGCGACAAAAGCAGCGTGCTGGATGCGGCATTTGCGTCTGGCTTCAACAGCAAATCTACATTCTATAAAGCCTTTCGGCGTGAGTTCGGTCAAAGCCCCGCTGCCTATCTGCAAGACCAGCCGCGACTCGATGGCGGTCCGCCAGACCGCCAAGTTTCCATTTCTCGGTCAAACATGCCCGATGACGCGACCCTTGACGCCAAGGTGAACAAAGGTGCGCTTTTGGGTAGCGCCGGCTAGAGGCTGTACAGCCCACCCCAAGCCAGCGCTGCGTTTGCTGGTCACCGCTGCCCATGGCGGCAGGTCGTTCGGCATCCATCGCCACGGCGCACCGGTCTTCACGCTGCAACGTCAGATACGGGCGCCACCAGCGACCACTCCTAGCCCGATATGTCGGACGGATAAGGCTTGCGAGAATGTTCCATCCAAGCCTTTGAAGCCTTTGAATCCTTCAAACTCATAAGTCCGTAACAGCCTCTGGATTGGCAGGCAGCCATCGCTCCAAATCACCGCGACGCGTCGAAGCCCTATGGCCAGTTTCATCCATTTCGGTTAGGCCGGTCGCCGGGGCTTCGGGGGACTATAATTCATGGCGGAACCATTTATGGGAGAGATTCGACTGATGTCGTTCGTCTTCCCGCCCAAGAACTGGGCGCTGTGCAACGGCCAGTTCCTCCCGATCAACCAGAACCAGGCGCTGTTCTCGCTTCTCGGCACCACCTTTGGCGGCAATGGTCAGACGACCTTTGCCCTGCCCGATCTGCGCGGACGCGTGCCGATCCATGTCGGCAACGGCCATTATTTGGGTGAGCGTGCGGGCGCGGAATCGCATACGCTGAGCATCAGCGAGATGCCCACTCACCTGCATGTTGCGCAGGCCACCTACACTCAGGGTAATGCCGTGAACCCGAATTTCGGTGGCACCGGCCGTGTTCTGGCGGCGGACCCCGGCAATGCCTATTCGACGGGCTTCGCGCCCAGCGCGGTTGCGCTCAATGCCGCTACCGTGGCGAATAATGGCGGAAGCCAGGCGCATCAGAATATGCAGCCCTTCCTGACGCTGAGTTATTGCATGGCGTTGGCGGGCATTTTCCCGTCCCCGAACTGAGGAAACGGCCCGATGGCACAACCTTATGTCGGCGAGCTTCGCATTTTCGCCGGAAACTTCGCCCCCGCGGGATGGATGTTCTGTGAGGGGCAGCTCCTGCCAATCTCGGAGAACGAGACGCTGTTCGTGCTGATCGGCACCACCTATGGCGGTGACGGGCAGAGCACCTTTGCGCTACCCGATCTGCGCGGCCGGCTGCCGCTTCACCAGGGCAACGGCCACACCCTTGCCGAAACGGGCGGCGCCGAAGAGGTAACGCTGTCGATCAACCAGATCCCGTCGCATAGCCACCCGATGATTGGATCGTCGGGCAATGGCTCGCAATCCAACCCCCAGAACAATGTCCTGGCCAGCTCGACGCTGGTGAAGCTCTATTCGGGCGAGGCTGCGGATACGGCGATGGCCCCAACCTCGATTACCTCGGTCGGCGGCAGCCAGCCGCATACCAATTTCCAGCCCTATCTTTGCGTGAACTACATCATCTCGCTGTTCGGCATCTTTCCGAGCCAGAACTGACAGGAACGCACCATGGCCGATCCCTTCGTCGCAGAGATTCGCATTTTCCCGTTCAACTTCGCCCCAAGAGGCTGGGCGTGGTGTGACGGACAGTTGCTGCCGATTTCGCAGAACACCGCGCTGTTCTCGTTGCTGGGCACCACCTATGGCGGCGATGGTAAAGCCACGTTCGCGCTTCCGGACATGCAGGGCCGTGCGCCGATGCATCCGGGTCAGGGTCCCGGTCTTTCGTTGCACGATCTGGGCGAAACCGGCGGCAGCGACACCGTCACGCTGCTTGAATCGGAAATCCCGAACCATTCGCACACGCTGCGCAGTTCCGTTGAGGACGGTACGCAGGGTACGCTCTCCAATGGCGTCGCGCTCTCCACGTCGGTCGGCGGCACGCTCTATCACAGCACGACCAACACCAACCTGGTCCAGATGTCGCCTCAGGCGCTCTCACCGGCGGGCGGCAGCCTGCCCCACAACAATATGCAACCTTATCTGACCTTCTACTTCTGTATCGCGATGCAGGGCGTGTTCCCGCCGCGGAGCTGACGCTGGTCGAACGCCATGCCACCGCCTCTCCGTGCCGCTGCATCCTATGCGCTCGACTATCGTCCCTATGGGGCGGAGGATCTCGATTTCATCGAAGCGCTCTATCTTTCCACGCGCGACGAGGAACTGGCGCTGAGCGGCTGGCCTGAAGGGCAGAGGAAGGCCTTCCTCGTCCAGCAGCACCGCGCCCAGCATCATCACTATCAGACCTATTATCCGAACGCCGAGCGGTTGATCGTCGAGCGCGATGGTGCCCCGATCGGACGGCTCTACGTCGACACCTGGCCGCTGGAACTGCGTATCGTCGACATCTCGCTCGTGGCAGCGGCGCGCGGGCAGGGAATCGGCGAGGCGGTCCTGCGGGACGTGATCGCCTGGGCGGAGGACCAGACCAAAGGCGTGTCGATCCACGTCGAGAAATTCAATCCGGCGCGGCGGCTGTACCACCGCCTCGGCTTCGTCGTGACCGAGGACAAGGGTGTCTACGACCTGATGGAATATGGAACGCCCGCTGCCGCCCGACCGATCTAGAAGAAGATCGCTTCGTAACGCAGCCCGCCCCCGGGCCGGTAGCCGACCGCGACGATGAAGATCTCATGCGCGGTATCGCCGAGCGTGAAGCGATAGATCGCCTGCGGCAGCCTGGGTTCTGCCGGCCCCGCAAATTCGAGCCGGAATCCGCCTTCCGGCCGGGGAGAATGCGGCACCGACTCGACAGCGACGAGTTCGAGTGTCTGCGTTCCGATTTCCGCTTCGATCGCGAAGGACTCGCCGATACGCCCCTCGAAATCGCTGAGTTTCAGTCCCGGAACGGTATCCGCTGTCATCATCCAACCTTCCCCGGCCACCCGCCTGCGCACGGCGTTGCCGCTATAGGCAGGCAGGGCCTGCTGCGCCAATCCCGGACTGTGCCGAAACTACCATGATCGCGGCATCATTCATGGGGTGCGGTACGGCCAACCGGGTGGTAAAGACCCATTTGGGGGAAAGGCGTGCGCGGTTGCCGGGCCTGGCCATTTGTGAAGTACGAAACCAATGACTCATAGCTCACGTCGTCAGTTCGTTGTTGGGGGACTGGTCGTCATGGCGGGCGCCGGGGTTGCCGGCTGCGATGGCGGCGGCAAATCGGGCAGCGTCGTCGTTGCGCCCACAACCGGCGCCACGCCGGCCGGCCCGCCGCTCACGGCTTCCGAAGCCAGCGAGTGGGACAAGTTCGTCGGCACGACGTTCCAGATCTCCGCGAATACGGGCAAGGTCCCGGCCACACTCGTCAGTCTGGAACGCATCGCCGATGCGACGCGGCCGGCGAGCCTGGGGCGGCACCAGCCCTTCTACGCCGTCTTTCAGATGGATGCGCGTCTGGCACCGACGGGCGGCAAAACCTTCCAGCTCTCGCATGCCACCAAGGGAAACTTCGATCTGTTCCTGGGCATGGCGAGCGAGATCCAGGGCAAGGGCGTACTTACGGCGCTTCTCAACTAGGAATCCTCGCTTTGGCTGGCCGGCGTTTCCGGCAGGGATCACCCTGGCGCCAGCGGCGTGAGAGCCGTTAGCGGCGGGCAATCCATGAACCTTGTTCGCGCGGCGTTTCCGGTTCCGCGCGGTCGCGCAGCCACGGGCTCGCCCTCCACCTTGCGGACTATTTCAATGAAATCGGCAGCCACGCATAAAAATTTCCCGTTGAATGAGGGGTGCCGCGACTGGCCGCGTATCTATGGTGCAAGCTACGCGCGCTTGATTCCGTCCTAAATAATTGAAATAAAAGGCAGAATCTGCCTTGACCTGTATATACAACCCGTGTTCCTTCGCCCGATAACAAGGGTCAGGGAGAATCTATGATGAGCAAGAAGGGAGCATTGCTTCTCGGCACCGCGATGATGGCGGTCTGTTTCGCACCGGCGCAGGCGCAGACCGTCGCGGCGGATGAGGCGGCGCAGAGCGAAACCTCCGGAGAGGTCGTCGTCACCGGATCGCGCATCCGCCGGCAGGACCTTGCCGGGGTCGGGCCAGCCACCGTGGTATCGGCCGAGCAGATCGAGAATACCGGCATCGCCAATATCGAGACGATGCTCCAGCGGCTCCCGGCCAATGCAGGCTTCGCCGGCAACCAGAGCTCGGCCTATTGGACCAACAACGGCTATGGCACCGCGCAGGTCAATCTGCGCGGCCTCGGCATCAAGCGCACATTGGTGCTGCTCAACGGCCGCCGCCTTGTCGCGGGCGGCACCGGCGCCAATTCGTCGCCCGATCTCAACATGATCCCCGTCGTCGCGCTCGCGCGGACCGACGTCCTCAAGGACGGCGCCTCGGCGATCTACGGCGCCGACGCCATGGCGGGCGTGGTCAATCTCGTCACCCGCACCGATTATGAAGGCTTCGGCGTCACTGCACGATATGGCCTCACCGATCGCGGCGACGGCGGGGATTTTACCGCCGACCTGATCTGGGGCGCCCGCAATGATCGCGGCGGCATCATGGCGGCGGTCACCTATCAAACAACCGATGCGGTCAACATGGCGACCCGCGCACCCTGTTCGCTGGCAGAAAACACGCCGGGCGCGCTGTCGTGCACCAACAGCACCTCGACGATCGGCGGCCGCGCCGTGCTGCCCAATGGCCAGCAGATCAACTTCAATCAGGTGCCCGGCGGCAATGGCGATTTCTTTGAGCCGTACAGCGGCGCAAAGCACAACAACAACGTCCAGCGCTACCTGAACGCGGTCAGCCCGATCGAGCGCATCAGCACCGCCGTGTTCGCCGACTATCAGATCACCGACGGTGTCCAGGTCTTCGGTGAATTGCTTTACACCCACCGCAAGAGCGAGCAGCTCGCGACCCCGGGTACGCTGCGGAATATTTCGATTTCGGCGACCAACCCGACCAACCCGACCGGACAGAATCTGCTGCTCGTACGCCGGATGCTGGTCGAGGGCGGGCCGCGCGAATTCTTCCAGAAAACCGAAACCTGGCAAGGTACGCTGGGCTTCCGCGGCAAGTTCGCCAATGACTGGGCGTGGGAAGTCGCGGCTGCGTTCGGCCGCAACACCGCGGTCGACGGGTCGACCAATGTCGCCAACCTTGCCAAGGTCGCCAACACGCTCGACCGCACCAAGTGCAGCGTAGCTGTGGGCGCCGCGATCCCCTGTGCCGACTATCTGGGCGCGGGCGACGTCACCCCGGCGGTGCTCAACTATATCAACTTCACCTCGCGCGATCATGGCGGCAATGAACTGGCGACCGTCACGGCCGACCTGACCGGCAGCCTGTTCAACCTGCCCGCCGGACCGGTGTCCTTCGCGACGGGCGCCGTCTACCGGAAGGAAAAGGGCTGGCGCGATCCCGATCCGCTGACGGTGCTCGGCGTCGCCAACACCAACCAGCAGGATCCGATCTCCGGCGCCAGCACCGCCAAGGAGGGCTATCTCGAGCTCTCGATCCCAGTGTTCGCCAACGCGCCCTTCTTCAAGGCGCTGACGCTCGACGGCGCGGTCCGCTATTCGGACTATGATCTGTTCGGCGGCGACTGGAACTACAAGCTGGGTGCCGATTGGGTCATCAACGACGATATCCGCCTGCGCGGCACCTACGGCACCGGCTTCCGGATTCCCAACGTGCCGGAACTGTTCGGCGGCGTGTCGGAAGGCAACCTCACCACCACCGATCCGTGCAGCCGCTATTCGGCCAGCGGCAACGCAACGCTGATCGCCAACTGCCGGGCCTCGGGTGTGCCGGCAAACTATGTCCAGCTCGGGAACACCATTCTCACCACCGTTGGCGGCAACCAGAAACTGAAGCCCGAAAGCTCGCGGACCTGGACGATCGGCACGGTGATCCGGCCCAAGGGGCTTATCCCCGGCCTGTCGTTCACCGCCGACTGGTTCGACATCGACATCAAGGACGCGATCCGCGCAATCCCGGGCTCGACCAAGCTCGCGGTCTGCTACGCCAGCGCTAACCTGTCGCACCCGTTCTGCAGCGATTTCAAGCGCAGCACGCTCACCGGTGAGGTCATCGATCTGTCGGCACAGCCGATCAACACCGGGCGCGAGCAGATGAACGGGCTCGATCTGGGTCTGGTCTATGATCGCAACGTCGGCGGGGTCGCGCTGACGATCGACCTCAACCTCACCTATCTCAACAAATATGACATCCTGCCCTTCCCCGGCGGCGCCCCGATCCAGTTCGACGGCCATATCGGCGGCGGCAATGGCGGCTATGCCAAGTGGCGCGGCTATGGCGTGATCACCGGGCGCAAGGACGGCTTCAGCGCGACCTGGTCGACGCAGTGGATCGGCAAGGCGACCGATTTCAACGCGGCCGCGACCGATATCGGCTATCGCACGCCCAACGTGTTTTACCACAACGCGCAACTCGCCTACGAGATCAACGAGCGTACCCGCTTCCAGATCGGCGTCGACAATCTGTTCAATCGCAAGGCGCCGTACATCAAGAGCTTCACCGATGCGAACACCGACACGATGACCTACGACCTGCTCGGACGGCGCTTCTATGTCGGCTTCCGCACCGGCTTCTGAGGCGAGCAGGATAATGTCGGGAAAGATCCGCTGGCCGCTCGTCGCGCGGCGCTTCCACAAGTGGCTGGCGTTGCTGGTCGGGGTTCAGGTGCTGCTGTGGACGCTCACCGGCGTCTACATGGTCGTCATCCATATCGATACGATCCATGGCGACCATCTCGTCCGTGCGCCCGCCGTGCAGCCCTACGACCTCGCCGGGATCATCCCCCCGGCGCGGATCGTGGCGGCACAGCCGGGCAGCTCGGAGCTGCGGCTCCAGCGTCACTTCGACCGCCCGGTCTGGCGCGCGGAGACGCCGGAGGGCCGGGCCCTGTTCGATGCGAAAACCGGCCAGCGCCTCGCGCCGCCGACCGAGCTCGAAATCCACCAGCTCGCGCGGCGGATCTATACCGGAACGGGTGAGATCGTGTCCGTCAAGCTGCTGACCGAAGCGCCGCAGGAGATGCAGTCGCGCAAGCCGCCTTACTGGCAGGTCGAGTTCACGGGCTGGAACCGCCCGACGCTCTACCTCTCTCCGGTGACCGGCGAGCTGATCTCACGCCGGCACAATCTGTGGCGCGGCTTCGACATCGCCTGGATGCTCCACATCATGGACTATGACGAACGCTCCGACGTCAACAACCCGCTGCTTCGCGTGGCAACCTGGAGCGCCTTCGCGATGGCATTGACCGGCGCCTGGCTCCTGATCTGGGCGTTCCCGCGCCGCAAGAAAAAGAAGAAGGCACCCGCAGCATGAAGCGCATCCGCCTCTCCCCGCTGTTGTTCCGCCGCATCCACAAATGGGTGGGCCTGATCCTCGGCCTTCAGTTCCTGCTCTGGGCGCTGAGCGGCGCAGTGATGGCGCTGCTCGACAAGGATGCGGTCGGCGGCCACGGCGCACACGCCGCGCATGTCCATCCCCTGCCCGCCGACACGGCGTTCGTCGCACCGTCGCGGCTCGCAGGGCTGGGACCGGTGTCCGGACTGGAGTTGCGCGACCTCGCCGGTCGTCCGGTCTATGAGCTGCAGACCGGCAAGGGCATCGCCCTCGTCGACGCGACTGACGGGCAGCGCGTGAGGATCGACGCCGCGACGGCTCAGACCGTCGCCGCGATGGCCAACGAAGCCCCGGTCCGCGACGTCGTCCGGCTGGACAAGCCCAATCTGGAGTCGCGCGACGGCACCGGCCCGATGTGGCGCGTGAACTTTACCGATGCGGAAAACAGCAGCGCCTATGTCTCCGAGCAGACCGGACGCCTGGTCGTGATGCGCGGCGACACCTGGCGGACCTGGGACTTTTTCTGGATGCTCCACAATATGGATTATGTGAGCCGTTCCAGCTTCAACCATCCGCTGATCATCTTCGTCGCGCTGGGCACATTGTGGTTGTCGGGAACCGGCTTCTACCTGTTGTTCAAGAGCTTCACCCGCACCGACTTCCGCTGGCTGCGCCGGCGCAAGCGCAAGCCGCAGGCTTCGGCCTGAGGTTCAGGGTCCAAACCCGATCGGGCCGCCTGCGCCCCGCGTCCTGATCGGGTTTGGGCCCTAATCGCTGGTGACCGAAAAGCTCGCCGAAAGCTCAAAGCGGTTCGCCGGGTGGGTGAGCCAGGCGTGCGAGACCAGCCGCCCGCGGCTCCAGGTCTGCCGGGTCATGACGAGGATGGGCTCGCCATCCTCCAGCCCCAGCAAGCTGCGGGTGGGATCGTCGGGCATCGCCGCGCGCACGCGGTGCTCGACCCGTTCCAGCGGCGCGATCCGCGTCAGATATTCGTTCGGCGTCGTGTGGGTGAAGTCGGTCACCGCATAGTCCGGTGCTACCGACGCCAGAACGATACGCTCCTCGATCTGGATCGGAAATTCGGCCTCATGGTGCACGATGACCGAATGAAACAGGCGCGTGCCGGCGGCCACGCCCATCAGCGCGGCGGTATCGCCTCCCGCCTTCACGACCTCATTCAGCACCACGCGCGCGCGATAGGCGTGTCCGCGGGCGCGAACCTCATCGGCGATATTGCGGATTTCGATCATGTGCCCGATCGGCTTCGCTTCGGCGACGAACGAGCCGCTCCCGGCACGCCGCACCAATACCCCGGCGCTCTGCAATTCGCGCAGCGCGCGGTTCGCGGTCATGCGCGAAACCCCGAACCGGGTCACCAGTTCGGCCTCTGAAGGTACGCGATCGCCGGAGCGCAGCGTTCCATCCTTGATCGCATCATGGATGAACTGCTTGATCGCCGCATAGCGCGGCGCGTCGCCTGCTGTTCCCCGTTCGGGGTCGCGCGGTTCCTTTGCCACCTTCTCTGCCGGATTCCCGTGTGATTCTGTGCGTTTGGCCGCGCTCGCTGTCATAGCCTGTCTATACAGGCGATCTGTATCCGGCGCCATGACTCCGCGACGTCAGGCGAAACGATCCTCGGGACCGCGCCGCGCGCAGGCATCGGCCCCCGGGGCAACCTGCAACGGACGCCGCAGCGCCCGCCGCCAGATTCGCTTAGTTATGGTGGGCAAAGGCCTTCCTGCCGCCCGGTCCGAACGCAACGACGGTATAGCGTTGTGGGCGCTGGCCCGGCACTTCCATTCCCGGCGAACCAAGCGGCATTCCGGCAACGGCAAGACCCACAACGCCCTTCGGACGTTGCTTAAGCACGCGCTTCATGTCCGCGATCGGAACATGACCCTCGAACGCCATGCCATCGATGATCGCAGTGTGGCACGATGCGAGGTCGGCGGGCATCGCATACTTCTTGTGGAGCGCAACCCGCTGGGGATCGTCGATCATCCGGACCTGCCGGCCGAACTGCGCACGCACCTGCTCGGCCCATTTCTCGCAGCAGCCGCAACCCGGATCGCGGTGAACGGCGATCTGTTGCGCCGCCAATGCGGTCATCGGTGCACTCAGGGCCAGCGCCGCCAACAGAAGCTTAACTCGTGTCATCTCGATCCCTCGTCCTGGTTACACCGCCCGAATACGCGGACGAAGCAGGGGCAACACCCGCTTATCTGGATTACGCGATCCGTCAGTCGGTCCCTCGAACCCTGATATCCGGGCGATCGCGCCCGCGCCATCCATGCCGTCCGGCCTGAAGCCTGAGGCAGGCAGGTCCGCCGAACTGATTGTAACGCTGCCGAAATCGTGTCTATGTCGCTATTCCTAGCGACAGAAGTCGGTGGGATCGATGGTACAAGGCCGTAACCGGGGCGTCGTCGAGCGTTCGCCTGATCGCCCGCCCCGGTCGCGCCGCAGGGCGCAGACCGTTCCAGGATGTTCCGATGGCCGATACCGTTCCGCCACTCCTCAATGTCGCGCTGGTCGAGGATGACGTCGCGTTCCAGAACAGCTTCGCCGCCGCGGTCGCGGAAACCGGCGACATGCGGCTCGCCGGCATCGCCCATAATGTCGCGCAAGCGCGACTCCTGCTGGCCGGCGACCCGCTCGACGTGCTCGTGGTCGACCTCGGCCTGCCCGACGGGTCCGGGATCGACGTGATCCGGGCCGCGCATGCCGCGTGGCCGCAATGCGGCATCATGGTCAGCACCACCTTTGCCGATGAGAAACACGTCATCGCCTCGATCGAGGCGGGGGCGGCGGGCTATTTGCTCAAGGACAGTTCGTCGGAGAAGATCGCCGACGAAATCCGTGCGCTCCATGCCGGCGGCAGCCCGATCAGCCCGCGGATCGCGCGCCAGATCCTGCTGCGCTTCCGCCCGACCGAGCCCGCGCCGCAGCCGCCTGAAGAAGCCGCGGCACTCCCGCTCGCCTCACCGCTCTCGCCGCGCGAGCGCGAGGCGCTCGAGCTGATCACCAAGGGGTTCAGCTATGACGAGATCGCCGATCTGATGCAGGTTTCGCGCAACACGGTGATGACCTTCGTGCGGCGCATCTACCAGAAGCTCGAAGTCCATTCGAAGGCCGAAGCGATCTACGAAGCGCGGAATCATGGGATTCTCTAGCTATCTGCGCACCGTGCTGTTCTATGCCGGCATCCTGCTGCTGATCCTCGGCGGCGCCTGGCTCGCCGGTCGGCCACACGGAATCCATCTGACCCAGGCGCAGTTCCTGACCCAGGACACCGACGGCTACACGCCGCCACCGCGTCAGATCGACTGGCGGAGCATCCCCGGCCAGTGGCGTACGGTCGCCATGCCCCATGCCCCGCGACCCGGTGTCCCGACCCAGCCGGGCGATGCAGGCCTGCTGCCAACGCGGACGAGCTGGTATCACTTCCAGCTCGACCCCGCCCGCCCGGCACCGCCCGATTCCTATCTCTATGTTCCGCGCTGGAAGACCGATGGCGAGATCGCGATCTATCTCGACGGGCGGCTCTTCTACCAGTCGCACGCCAACCTTCAGTGGAATGGCTCGAACCGTCCGTTGTGGATCCCGCTCGAGGACGCCGCCGAGACCACGCCGCCGCGCGAGATTCTGGTGCGGATCCGGCATGTCCGCGGCATGGGCGGCGCGCTCTCATCCATGTGGGTGGGCGACTATTCGCAGCTCGGCGCGGCGTATCTGGTCCGCAACTTCTTCCAGACCGAGCTTCCCTATATCGGCTCCGCGATGTTCCTCGCGACGGGGGTGTTCGCCTTTTTCGTCTGGCTGAGACGGCGGCGCGAGACGCCCTATCTGTTGTTCGCGGCGATGACGATCGTCGTCTTTCTGCGCGTCATGCACAGCTATATGGGCATGGACCGTCTGCCGGTATCGGACGCCTGGTTCGGCTGGTTCACGGTCAATTCGATCACGTGGATGATGCTGATCGTCCAGCTGTTCCTGCTCCGGCTCCACCATCACCGTCAGCCGCTGCTGACCGCCACGATTGTGGCGACATCGCTGGTGGTCGGCCTGATCACGCTGCCCCTTTTCGCCGGCACATTCGACGCCACGGTGATTGCGCCGGTCATCTATGTGACCATGGCGATTCTCAGCACGCTCACCTTCGGCACCGGCCTGTACCGCAGCTGGCAGGTGCAGTCGCGCGAAGGCGTGGTCCTCGCCGGGTGGGGCCTGCTCAGCGTCCTGCTCGGCGGCTACGACATCCTGCTCCAGAACAACCTGGTCAATATCGAGGGGCTGTTCCTCAACATCTATGCCGCGATCGGCCTGATCATCGCGTTCTGTCAGATCATGCTGGGCCGCTACACGAGCGCGATGAGCGAGGTCGAGCGCGCCAACACCGTCCTCGCCGACCGGCTGGCCGAGCGCGAGGCGGAACTCAACGCCAGCCACGAGAAACTCCGCGAGATCGAGCGGCGCGAGGTGCTCTTTCAGGAACGCCAGCGTCTGATGCAGGACATGCACGACGGCCTCGGCTCATCGCTGGTCAGCGCGCTGCGTGTGGTCGAGCACGGCCGCATCGCCGAAAGCGAAATCGCCGACCTGCTCAAGGGCTGCATCGACGACCTCAAGCTCACCATCGATTCAATGGAGCCGGTCGAGACCGATCTGCTGTTGCTGCTCGGTACGCTGCGCTTCCGCCTCCAGCCGCGGCTCGAGGCGACGGGGATCAAGCTGCGCTGGGAGGTCGGGGACGTGCCGCCGCTCGCCTGGCTCGACCAGCGCCATTCGCTCCATGTCCTGCGTATCCTGCAGGAAGCCTTCACCAATGTGATCAAGCATGCAGGCGCCAGCGAGATCCGGGTCACGACTGAAGCCCGCGACGGCTTCGTCCGGGTGGGGATCGTCGACAATGGCCGCGGCTTCGACACCACTACAGCCAGGGATGGACGCGGCCTCGGCAATCAGGCGCGGCGGGCCGAAGCGATCGGCGGCAGGATCGAGATCCGGTCGGAAGCGGGCGGCACGATCGTGACACTCCTGCTTCCGATCGACAGCCTGCCGGGCACCGCACCCTAGACGTCTTGCACCGCTTTCGGCCGCAGCAGCCAGCCGACGAGCAGTCCGAACAGGAAGTTGGAGATGCCGGTCTCGAACCCGTGCGCCAGCCGGATATCGGGCGGCATGAACGGGTTCTCGGGCAGCAACGGGGCAATCCCGCCGACGACCGAGAAGAGGATCGCCAGCACCAGCGGAGCTGCGCGCGGGCCGGTGCGCAGCCATGGCAGGGCCGCCAGCACGAAGATCAGAGCGCGCGGCACCTGCAACGCGGCGACCAGCCAGACAGGCGGCACCGTGCGCGCGGCGTAGAAATCGGCGATATAGGGCCAGACGAGCGTTCCGGCGCCCCAGTAGAGCAGCTCATAGCCGATGATGACCGCGGCGAGCTTCATCGGACTCATGTCCGGCTTCGCTCCCGGTCCGGCAGCCCCCTTCCAGCGGCCGGTGACGGTCACCGCCAGCGCAGCGACAATCGCATAGGCCGGAAGCAACACCAGCATTGCGGCGGCGGTATCGGAGACGCCGATCACGCCGAAGACCACGGCTTCGATCAGATTGTTGAACTGGCCGACGACCCAGCCGAGCACGAACAACGCCAGAAACAGCCGCCAACCTCGCCCCGGCGAGACCCATGCGGCCAGCGTCAGCGCCGCGAACGTCAGGCCCGCATAGCCCAGGATCATCATGACTCCATCTCCTTCGCGAGCAGAAACATGTGCCGCCGCATCAACGCGCGGGCATTGGCATAGGGTGGTCCTTCGAAGCTCCACACCGCGGTGACTCCCAGGACCATCGTCTTGAACGACAGGATCAGGTCGGACACCGAAACCGTCGGTCGCATGCCGTGCGCGGCCAGCAACCGATCGAACAGCGCCGTCAATGCCGCGTCCTGCAATGTCTGGAAGGCCGCAAGCTCGAACACGAATCCGTCGCCCTGAAACAGCCGGGCGAGGAAAGCGCGGACGAACGCATGATGCGGCGGCTTGTCCTCAAGCAGCGTCCAGGCCGCAGCGTCGAGCGCCTCGGCGATGCTCATTCCCGGCGCCGGCAGCAGCGCGATCCGGTCGAGCGCGCGTCGGTCGAGCTCGACGAGGAAGGCGACGACGATGTCCTCCTTCGCGCCGAAGTAATTGTAGACGGTGCCCTTTCCGACGCCCGCGGCCTCGGCGATTTCCTCGACGGTCACCGCATCGATTCCGTGCTCGCCGAACAGCGCGACAGCGGACTCGAGGATGCGAATCCGGGTATCGGCTTTCTTACGTTCACGAATTCCGACTCGGGTCATAATTGACCATAGTCATATTTTGAACCGCCAGTCCAGCTTAGTATCAATTGACACCAAATCTCACCGGGTCTAATCTTGCCGCCACTTTTCCGGAGCGCTGGACCCATGACCGACCCCGCCAACCCCCTGGGCCTTAACGGCTTTGAATTCGTCGAATTCACATCGCCCGATCCCGCGGCGATGGCGGCGCAGTTCGAGCAACTCGGCTTCGTTGCGAGCCATCGCCACCCGACCAAGAACATCACCCGCTACAAACAGGGCCGCATCAACCTGATGCTCAACCGCGACGATGCCGGGCGCGTCGCGCAATTCCGTGGCGAGCATGGCCCCTCGGCCAGCGCGATGGCGTTCCGCGTCGCGGATCCGGCCAAGGCGATGGAATGGGCGCTGGCGCATGGCGCCGAGCGGACCGAGGAGAACGACACCGTCATCCTCGGCATCGGCGGCTCGTATCTCTATTTCATCCAGGACGGCGAAGACCTGTATAGCGACTGGGCCGAGATCCCCGGCTGGGAGGCGGCGGAGGCTGCGAACAATGTCGGGCTCGACCTGCTCGACCACCTCACCCACAATGTCCGCCGCGGCCAGATGCGGGTGTGGTCCGACTTCTACAAGACGCTCTTCGGGTTCGAGGAGCAGAAGTATTTCGACATCAAGGGGCAGGCGACCGGCCTGTTCAGCCAGGCGATGATCGCCCCCGACAAGGCGATCCGCATCCCGCTGAACGAAAGCCAGGACGACAAGAGCCAGATCGAGGAATTCATCCGCGAATATCATGGCGAGGGGATTCAGCACCTTGCCCTGACCACGCCGGACATCTTCGACACGGTCGAGCGGCTGCGCGCCCGCGGCGTCAGGCTGCAGGACACGATCGAGACCTATTACGAGCTGGTCGACAAGCGTGTCCCCGGCCATGGCGAGGATCTTGAGCGCCTGCGCAAGAATCGCATCCTGATCGACGGCAATGTCGGCGACGAGGGCATTCTGCTCCAGATCTTCACCGAGAACATGTTCGGCCCGATCTTCTTCGAGATCATCCAGCGCAAGGGCAATGAAGGTTTCGGCAACGGCAATTTCCAGGCGCTGTTCGAGAGCATCGAACTCGATCAGATCCGCCGTGGGGTGATCAAGGTCGACGCCTGAAGAAACAGGAGAGGAGAGCCGGAGCAAATCCGGCCCCCAATTCCTTCCAAAGGGGGAAGGAACAGGATGCGGGAGCGGACCCAAGCACCGCTCCCGCATCCAACTTTTTGAGGGAAGGTCGGCGCCAGCTTCTCCGGCCCGCGAAGAAGGTTTAGGAAGCGGCATGACCGACTATTTCCCCGGCTTCGGCAACCATGTCTCGACCGAAGCCGTGCCCGGTGCGCTGCCCGTCGGGCGCAATTCGCCACAACGACCGGCCTATGGCCTCTATGCCGAGCAGTTGAGCGGCACCGCCTTCACGGCACCCCGGCACGAGAACCGGCGCTCGTGGCTCTACCGGATGCGGCCCAGCGCCGAGCATCCGCCCTATACCCGCTATCAGGGCGCCGGGCGCTTCGTCGCCGCCGCCCCGGGCGATCCGCTCCCGCCCAATCGTCTGCGCTGGGATCCCGTCGGCGCGCCCGCGCCGGGCACTGACCTGATCGATGGCATGACGACGATGCTCGTCAACCGCGACCCCGCCGATCTCGAGGGCGTCGCGGTGCATCTCTATGCCGCGAACGCCGACATGGACACCCGCGTCTTCGTCGATGCCGATGGCGAGCTGCTGTTCATTCCGCAGGCCGGGCGGCTGACCCTGCTCACCGAGCTTGGCCGGATCGACATCGCGCCGGGACAGATCGCGCTGGTGCCGCGCGGCGTCCGCTTTCGCGCACTGCTGCCCGATGGCGAGGCGCGGGGCTATGTCGCCGAGAACCACGGCGCCTTGTTCCGGCTGCCCGACCTTGGTCCGATCGGCGCCAACGGGCTTGCCAATCCGCGCGACTTCGAGACGCCCGCGGCGTGGTATGAGGATCGCGACGCGCCGTTCGAGATCGTCCAGAAATCGCTCGGGCATCTGTGGACGACGACGCTCGACCATAGCCCGCTCGATGTCGTCGCCTGGCATGGCAACCTTGCGCCGTGGCGCTACGATCTTGCCCGGTTCAACACGATGAACACGGTGAGCTTCGACCATCCGGATCCGTCGATCTTCACCGTGCTGACCTCGCCCAGCGACGTGCCGGGCCGGGCCAATGCCGATTTCGTGATCTTCCCGCCGCGCTGGATGGTGGCCGAAGACACGTTCCGCCCGCCCTGGTTTCACCGCAACATCATGTCGGAGGCGATGGGGCTGATCCATGGTGCCTATGACGCCAAGGCCGACGGCTTCGCGCCGGGCGGCCTGTCGCTCCACAACCTGATGGCCGGGCACGGCCCCGATGTCGCGAGCTGGGAAGGCGCGAGCAAGGCCGAGCTCAAGCCGCGCAAGATCGACGGGACGATGGCGTTCATGGTCGAGACCTGCTGGCCCTATCGACCGACGAGCCATGCCCTCGACACCGCTCAACCGGACTATGACGCGGCATGGACGGGCTTTCCCAAGGCGAAGCTGCCCTGACCGAACGGCTTACCACCACCCCGGCGGGCGTCCGGCTTGGCCCGGTCGAGATCATTGCGGACGGCGCGGCGCGCAACTTCGTGCTCGAGATGAAGGCCGGTCGCTTCCATGGCTTCGCGGTCCGGCGGGGCGATGCCGTCACGGGCTTTGTCGATCGCTGCCCGCATATGGGCCTTCCGCTCGCCCAGCAGCTCGATACCTACCTCACCGCCGACCGCAGCCTGATCCAGTGCAGCTGGCACGGCGCGCTGTTCCGGGTCGATGACGGCGGCTGCGTCGGCGGTCCCTGTACCGGCGCCTCCCTCACCCCATGGCCGCTCGAGGTGCGCGACGGCGCGATCTACACCGCCTAGGCGGCCGCTTTCGTCTTGGGTTCGGGGTTGGAAAACTCCATCCCCTCATCGATCCCGCCCCAGCGCAGCGCCACCAGATCGAGCGCATAATTCTGGTGCACCCGCCACGGCTTGCGATTTCCCTGCTTGGGGAACTTGTCCATGCCGCGCTGGACATAGCCCGAGGTGAAGTCGAGGAACGGCTCGGGCTCGACGTCGCCCGCGATGCGCGGGGTCGCCTGCCGCATGCCGCGCTTCTTCATCACGTTGAGCAGACGGGCGACATAGGCGGCGGTCAGGTCCGACTTCAGCGTCCAGCTGGCATTGGTATAGCCGAAGCTGGAGGCGAGATTCGGGATGTCCGAATACATCATCGCCTTATAGCCGAGCGACTTGGCAGGATCGGCAACGACCCCGTCGACGGTGAAGGGAATGCCGCTCATCAGCTGCATGTTGAGCCCGGTCGCGGTGACGATCACGTCCGCGGGGAGCAACTCGCCCGACTTGAGGCGAAGGCCGCCTTCCTCGAATGTCTCGATCTGGTCGGTGACGACCGATGCTGCACCGTCGCGGATCGATGCGAACAGATCGGCGTCGGGGACGAGGCAGATGCGCTGATCCCACGGATTGTAGCGCGGCGTGAAATGGGTCGCGACGTCATAGTCCTGGCCCAGTTCGTCGCGGACCATCTGGATCAGCCGCGCCTTGGTCTTCTCGGGCTTCTTGCGCGCGAGCCGGTAGAAGAACTGGCCGAGCGAGATATTCTTAAGCCGCGTCAGGCGATAGGCGAGCTTGCCGGGCAGTTTCGCGCGCAGCCAGTTGGCGATCCCATCCTCGGACGGGCGTGCGACGATATAGGTGGGCGAGCGCTGAAGCATCGTCACATGCGCGGCGGTCTTCGCCATTTCCGGCACCAGCGTCACCGCCGTCGCGCCCGACCCGATCACCACCACGCGCTTGCCGGCATAATCGAGGTCCTGCGGCCAATGCTGGGGATGGACGATCTCGCCCTTGAACCGCTCGCGCCCGGCGAATTCGGGGAGGTAACCCGCGGCGTAATTGTAATAGCCCGAGCACATGAAAAGGAAATTGCAGGTGAAGCTCGCCGGCTCCTTATCCGGCCCGCGCTCGACGCTGACCGTCCAGCGCGCATCCTGCGTCGACCAGCTCGCACCGGTCACGCGGTGCTGATGACGGATATGCTTGTCGATGCCGTAGTCGCGCGCCGCCTCGTCGAGATAGTTGAGAATCGACGGCCCGTCGGCGATCGCCTTGGCCTGGGTCCAGGGACGGAAGCTGTAACCGAGCGTGTACATGTCGCTGTCGGAGCGGATGCCCGGATAGCGGAACAGGTCCCACGTTCCACCGATGCGCTCGCGGCCTTCGAGGATCACATAGCTGCGGTCGGGGCAGTCGCGCTGGAGGAAATACCCCGCGCCGATCCCCGAGATCCCCGCGCCCACAACCACAACGTCGAAATGCTCGCTCATTCGCCTCTCCCAGGCAGATACTTACACTTGTGTAAGTTAAGTGCAATGCCGTTCGGGCCCACCGGCGAGCGCACCGCCCGAATTACTGAACGACATCGTTCAATTAATTTACAAACTTGTCTCGAAACGCATGTTTTCCGCGTCAGGTTGACACGTGTCATGCGCGGGAGGCTGGCCGGACATGGCGTGTGCAGGGGCATCGGTCCGGCATAGCGAAATCTCGCGATGTAGGAAAATACCACACGCCGTACCTATGCCAGCCCGTCACCCCGGCCTTGTGCCGGGGTCCACCAAGAGGCGGGCACTAGGCAAGAGGCTCAGGGGTCTCCGGTGGGGCACGGTGGACCCCGGCACAAGGCCGGGGTGACGAAGAAATGAGGCATCGGTCGAACGGCGATCGAATGCCGGCGCTAATAATCCTTCGAATATTTGAGACCCGCGCGCGATCCGCCGAACGACCCGACTTGTGACAACAGGCTGAGCGACCGGGTCAGGGCGATCTCCATCTGCACCGCGGTATAGCCGCGCGCATCGGTGATGATCTCGACATAGATATTGTCGGTCAGATACTGGCCCGCGGCCAGCGCCATGCCGCGCCCGGTGGTGTCGTCCTCACCCAAAATGCGCAGCCGGTCGATCCCCGTCGCCGAGCGCAGCTGGCCGAGCGGGTTGAGTCCGCCCGAAGCACGCAGCGAGTTGAGCGCGGCGGCGAGCTGGATCGCTTCGGTCGCCGACAAATTGGTGACCGAGCTGCCGAACAACAGGCGCGACAGCACCTCGTCCTGTGGCAGCGACGGCGTCGAGGTGAAGGCAATGCGCGGTTGCTGACCGGTGCCGGTGATGTTGATGATCGCCGTCACCCCCTCCGCCGTGGTGCTTGCCGAGATGTTGATACTGGGATCGGTCAGCGGACCGCCCTCGAAATTGACCAGACCGCGAGTCAGTTCGAAGCGCCGGCTGGCGAAGCTGTAAGTGCCGCGCACCACCTTCGCCTCGCCGGTGACGATCGGCGCCGCAGAGGTGCCGGTGACCTGCATCCGCGCGCTCCATTCGGATTCGAGGCCCATGCCGTTCACGAACAGGCGGTTGTCGGCGACCACCGCGACGTCGAGGCGGAAGATACCCGCCGGCTTGCGCCGCACCGGGCGCTTGCCTTCAGGGTCGAGCTCGCTCTTGCGATAGACGCCGGTCAGCTCGGGCACCTCAGCTGCGCCCTGCCGGACGATCTGGTAGCGCGCGTCGGGGATGATGATGCGGCCTTCAATCAACCCGCCATCGAGCCCGTTGGTGATGCGAAGCTGCCCGGTCGCGGTCGCGCCGAGCGCGTCGCTGCGCGCCAGCCGCGCGTTGCGGAAGCGCGCGGTGATGTCGATCGGGAAGCCCTCGGCCGAGGAGAGGCCGATCGTACCGGTGGCGATCACCCGGCCAGCGCCCGCCACCGCGTTCATCTCGGTAATGTCGAGCGAGTCGTTGTCGAACCGACCCTCGATCTTCATCTGGGTCAGCCGGGTGCCCCAGGTTTCATTCTCATAGGTGAGGTTGGCGGCGCGCAATTGCCCGGTGAGCTGCGGCGCGCGCAGCTGGCCCGAAAAGTCCGCCGCAACCGAGATCGGCCCCGAGACCGACTGGTTGGTGAAACCGGCAAGCGAGAAGAGCACCGCCGACGGCCCGTTGTAACGGATGCCGCCCGCCAGCGGCGCCGCCATCAGCCGCTCGTTCCAGCTCGCACCCGGGCCAAGCGGCTGGAGCGTCGCCACCATCCGCCCGATCGTCGTCTGGCCACGCTTGATCACCGCGCGCGCGTCCCCGCCCTCGGGCAGCAGTCGGCCGACGAATGCGATATCCACCGGGGCGGACACGCCGGCCAGACTCGAGCGGTTGAACCCGGCGATGTTGAGCCGGGCGATCGCATTGGGGAAGCTGCCATCGCTCGCCTGTTTGAAGTCGATCGATCCGGTGGCGCTGCCGCCGATGCCGAGGCCCGGCGAGAAGGCGTTGGCGACCGACAGATCGAGCTTGTCGATGCGCGCCTGCACCGCGAGGCCGTCGTCCCAATTGCCCGCGATGCGCGCGCTCCCGCGGTCGAAGTCGATCTGGGTCGGGGCAAGGCGGTAGCCGCTGTCGCTCACCGCAATTCGCGCCGCCTGCGGGGTCCGGAACGCGATATTATTCGCACGCCCGGACAAGGCGACACGCCACAGATCAGGCGCGAAGGCGGCATTGACGCCGACCCGGAAGGGAACGCCCGACGATCCTTCCGCCAGCGCCTGCGCCGTCCCGCTACCCCCGCGATAGTCGATCTTGCCGCGCGCCCGCGTCAACACGAACGCGCCGCGCCGCAGGTTCGCGACCTGCGCCTCGCCGGTAATCGCCGGCGCGTCGTCATAGAGGATGACGGTCGCATTGACGATGGCGCGACCGATCGTGAATTCGAGGTCGCCGGGAACCTTTGCATTGACCGCGGTCGCGCGCACCACCGCCTGCTGGTATTTACCCTGTGCGCTCAGGTCGACATTGCCGTTGATGCCCGATCCGGTGAACGCCAGCGCGCCTGCGAAAGGCCCGGCAGCGGTCTGGGTGAGCTTGCCGGTGATGTCGGTCCCGGCGAAGCGCGCGGTGCGCACATCGACCGTCATCGCCTGTCCCATACGCACCAGCACATCGGCAGTGAACGGGCCATAGCTCGTCCCCCCCTTGGCCGTGATGGCATAGGCATCGCCCTGCCCGCGGATTCGCGCTTCGAGATCGGCAAGGCCGACGCCCATTCCGGGTTTGGGCGCGCGAACGTCGATCACCGGCGCGTAGAGCGTCCCCGTCACGCGCGCGAACAACGGGCCATAGGCCTTTGACACGCCGTCGGCGGTGAGCCGCAGCGGCCCCGCCGGATCATAGCTCCCCGATCCGCGAACGACCGTGAGCTGAGGCGCAGCGAGCTTGAGGTTGGAGAAGGTGATGATCCCGCGCGGGTCCAGCCCGACATTGACGCTCATCACGGCATTGCCGCCGAGGAAATCGCGCACGCCGTTGTTGAACAATCGGGTGCTGCGCCCGACGATCCGCCCCTTGATCCCCCAGCCGCCGCCCGGCGCGGCATAGAGATCAGCGTCGGTGGTCAGGTTGACGATGCCGATGCTGTCGATCGTATAGTCATTAACGCGCCCCTTGAGCGCACCGGCGTAGCGGCCGGTGCTGATATTGGCGGCGATGATCGCGGTCGCGTCGATCTTGTCCGAGCGGATGCGGAGATTCTCGGACAGGATCTGGGGTCCGGTGATAGCGAGATCGCCCGCCAGCGTGACGTTGGTGAGCAGGCCGCCGGCCGCGGCGTTGAGGCCCGACACGCGCTTTGCCCGCGCCCGCACGGGAACGAGGATGCGGTCGGCGTTCACCGTCGCCTTCCCCTCGGCATACAGGCCTTCGACCACGGTCTCGCCAAAGCCCAATGCCGCCGCCTGCAGCTTATAGTCGACGGTCGGGGTCGCGAACGGGCCGTTGAGCGCCACCGCGCCGGTCACGGACCGGCCGTTGAGGTTCGGCGCGATCGCACCGGGGGTCAGCAGCGTGCCGGCGATCCGGAACTGATCGAACGCATTCTTGCCGAGGTCGATCGTCCCGGTCGTCGTCAGCGCCATCGCCTTGGAACGCAGCTGTAGCCGGGTATCGGCGCGGCGCTGGTCGAGCGTCGCGTCGAGTGCGACCTGGAGATTGGGGGCGGTCAGCCGCTCGACCGGCCCCTTTAGCACCAGCCCCGGCTGCGCCGTGCCGCGGACCTGGAATGTGCCCTTGCGCGCGGTGATGCCGAGATCGGCAAGCGGCGCGCCACCGAGTGTCCCGACTGCGCGTCCACGCCAATTGTCCCAGCCGCCGCGGCCGTCGAGCCGGACGGCGAGTGGCGCCTTCAACCCCGTCAGCCCGGCGACCAGCCCGTTCGCCGGCGCGTTGAGATCGGCACGCATGTCGAGCTTGTTGGCGTCGGGCACCGCGTCGAGCACCACCGATACGAGATCGCCGCCCTGCCGGCCCAGCGTGCGCCCGTTGGCAATCACCCGCGCGCGCCGGTCGGCGATCGCCGCCTCACCGCTCAGCGTCGCGACATAGCGCCTGCCCGCGACCGGTGGATCGAGCACCAGCCGGTCGATCCGGATGCGTCCGATATCGATGTCGAGATCGGGCAAATAGGGCGCGTTGGGATCGGTCGGTTTGAGTTCGGGCAGACGCGCGACCTGCACCAGCGGACTGGTCGCCGAACGGACGTCGATATGGTTGTTGAGATAAGCGAAGGGGCGCCAGTCGACCGCGATCGAGGGCGAGGTGGCGAACACGCCCTTTGGATCGCTGACGCGCACGTCGCGCAGCACCATCGCGCCGTAGATCGATCCTTCGATCCGTCCGACCTTGATGTTGATCCCGCTCTCGGTGCTGTAGTTGCCGATCTGGTCGGCGACGAAGCGCTTGCCGGGACTGGTGTTGAGTCCGAAGATCGCGAGCGCCACCAGCAGCGCGAGCCCGAGCAGCAGGATCGCCAGCCATTTGGCGACCCGCAGCCACAACGGCGTCCTGGCGACGACCGTTTCCGTTTCAGGCAAAGTCGCCTCTTCCGCCATCAGAAGGCCTGCCCGATCGAGATGTAGAGCGCGACCTTGGACTCGCCCGGCTTGCGGTTGATCGGGGTCGCGACATCGAGGCGCAGCGGACCGAAATTGGTGTACATGCGCGCACCGATGCCGAAGCCGAAGCGCAGGTCGGTCAGCTTGGGCAAGCCGCCCTCATAGACCTGTCCCGCGTCGATGAAGGGCACGATCCCGAAATCGCCGAAGCGGTAGCGCGCCTCGATCGCGAACTCGTTGAAGCTGCGGCCGCCGATCGGCTTGCCGTCGGGCGCGCGCGGGCCGAGCTCCTGATAGCCGAAGCCGCGGACCGATCCGCCGCCGCCGGCATAGAAGCGCCGGGACGGGGCGAGGTCGTTGCGATCGATACCCTGGATCGTGCCGAAGCGCGCGCGGCCGGCCAGCACGATGCTGTTCATGACCGGCTGGTAGATCGCCCCCTCCACCGTCGCGCGCGCATAAGGGCGCACCGCGCCGCGCACCGAGGTTTCGGGGCTGAGGTTGGCCTTCACGCGATAGCCGCGCGTCGGATTGAGCAGATTGTCGGACTGATCCCAGCCGGCGAACAGCGGCAGTGCGGCGATGAAATAGGCGCCGCGGCGACGCTCGCCGCGGTCGAAATCATAGCGATCCTCGCTCGTGCCGATCAGTTCGACGCCATAGCTATAGGTCAGCGGCTTCTGCCAGATCGGCGTCGAATCATAGGAAACCCGCGCACCCAGCGTGCCGGTCAGGCTGGTGAACGCCTCGACATCCTTGCGCAGCGCGGACGCGAAGAACTGAAAGGTGCGGTCGCGCCGCCCGGCGTTGGAGCGGCGGAAGGTCGCGGAAGCGCCCTGCTCCTGCGTGCCTGCGACCCCGCTCAGAACCAGCGCGCCTTCGGGCGGGAACAGGTTGCGATGCGTCCAGCTGACCTCGGCGCGCAACCCCTGCCCCGTCGAAAAACCGAGCTCGCCCGCGAGCGTACGCGGCGGCCCCGCGGTCTGCTTCACCAGCAGATCGACATATTCGGTGCCGTCCGCGCCCTTCTCCCCGGTCTTCACCGGTTCGACCGACACGGTCGAGAACAGGCTGGTCGCGACCAGCGCGTCGCGCAGATCATCGACCTTGCGGCTGTCGTACAGCTGATCGCGGTCGAAGCGCGTCAGCACGTTGATGTGCTTGACGTCGATCGCCTGCGTCCCTTCGGTGGTGATGGTCCGGAAGCGCGCGCGCGGGCCGATCGTCACGGGCAGCAGATAGTCGCCGGTATGCGTTTCCTCGTCGAGCAGGATGTCGCGTTCGCCGACCTCGGCAAAGGGATAGCCGTTCTGCGGCAGCGCCAGGCTCACCGCCGCTTCGGCCGCCTGCACGCGCACCGCGTCGATCCGCTCGCCAGTCTCGAGCTTGAAATGGTCGGCGATCAGGCTGGGCGGCACCGTCGGATCGGCGTCGATCTTGATGGCGCCGAGCGTGTAGAGCGGCCCCGGCACCGCAGTGATCGTCGCCGTCACCGGGCGGGTGCCGCCCGTGGTCTGATCGACCGTCGCCACCGCGGTCGCATCATAATAGCCCAGCGTCTTCATCAGCCGCACCGCCAGCGCCTCATCCTCGCGCGCCCGCGCGCTGATGATCGCGGCGTTGGCGGCCACACCGTCGCCGTCCTTCAATGCCGAAAGCTCTTCAAACCGGTCGTCGAGGCTCAGTTCGTCCAGCCCGATGATGCGCGTCGCATAGCGGATTTCGACCCCGGCCTCGTCATTGGCCGGCATCGCTTCGGCGATCGGCGTACTGTCGAATTCGCTGAGCGGCGGTAACGGGGTCGCCAGTTCAGTCTCGTTCTGCTCCTGCCCCAACGGCGTATCGACATCGAGCGGATCGATCACGTCCGGCATGGCGTCGAGCGGGGCGACCCGGGGCGCCGCCGGATCGGCGGGCTTCATCGGTTCGAGCGGAGCATTCATGTCGTCGCTGAGCGGCGGAAGCGACTTGTCGAATTCCTCGTCGGACACGATCGGTTTGGTATCGGGCGCAGGCGCGGACTGCTGGACGGAGCGGCGCACTTCGGGCGGCTTCGGATTGTCTTCCGGCGCGCTCTGCCCGGGCTGGCCGGCGCTGCTGCTGATCTGGGCGCTGCCCACCACAGGCGCCAGCGCGCTGCTCGCCAAAAGCAGGATACCCAGTCCGACGCCCGAAATTGCCCTGTCCTCCCAAAGGGATCGCACACCAAACGCACCCGGCGCACGCCCACTCGCTAACCCAACGAGCGAGCGGGGGGAAGGTTCAAGCCGACTTAACCGGCATTTTGGGTCGCCGCGCGAACGGAGCGCGCCCTCTGATCAGCCCCCCGCCTTCACCTCGGCGCGGAAGCTGTGCAGCAGCGGTTCGGTATAGCCGCTGGGCTGGCTTACCCCTTCGAACACCAGCGCGCGTGCCGCCTGGAAGGCCAGGCTGGTCGCTTCATTCCCCGCCATCGGACGGTAGAGCGGGTCGCCCGCATTCTGCGCATCGACCTTGGCCGCCATCCGCGCGAAGGCGGCGTCGACATCGCCCACGCTCGCCACGCCGTGAAGCAGCCAGTTGGCCATATGCTGCGAGCTGATGCGCAGGGTCGCGCGATCTTCCATCAGCCCGACATCGTGAATGTCCGGCACCTTCGAGCAGCCCACGCCCTGATCGATCCAGCGCACGACATAGCCGAGGATGCCCTGAGCATTGTTGTCGAGTTCCTGCGCGACCTCATCCGCGGTCCAGTTGCGGCCCTGCGCGACCGGGATCGCCAAGAGCGGCTTGAGGCCCGGTATGTCCTCGCCCACGATCTCGCGCTGGCGGGCGAACACATCGACCTTGTGGTAATGCATCGCGTGCAGCGTCGCGGCGGTCGGCGAAGGCACCCAGGCGGTATTGGCGCCGCTCAGCGGGTGGCCGATCTTAACCTCGAGCATCTCGGCCATGCGGTCGGGCGCGGCCCACATGCCCTTGCCGATCTGCGCCTTGCCCGACAGGCCGTGGCGAAGCCCGATACGGACATTGCGATCTTCATAGGCCTTGATCCAGCTCGACGCCTTCATCTCCGCCTTGGGAATCATCGGCCCGGCGCGCATGCTGGTGTGGATCTCGTCGCCGGTGCGGTCGAGGAAGCCGGTGTTGATGAACGCGATCCGGTCCTTCACCGCGTGGATGCACGCGGCGAGGTTGGCGCTGGTGCGGCGCTCTTCGTCCATCACGCCGACCTTGATCGTGTAGCGGGCAAGGCCGAGCAGATCCTCAACCGCGTCGAACAGCGCGTTGGTGAAGGCAGCCTCGTCCGGCCCGTGCATCTTGGGCTTCACAATGTAGACGCTACCGGTGCGGCTGTTGCTGTATGCCCCGAGACCCTTGAGGTCGTGAAGCGCAATCGCGCTGGTGACGATCGCATCGAGGATACCCTCGGGCGCCTCGGCACCGTCGAGCAGCACCGCGGGCGTGGTCATCAGGTGGCCGACATTGCGCACGAACAGCAGCGAGCGGCCGGGCAGCGTCAGGTCGCTCGCGAAGGGGCGCTGATAGACGCGGTCTTCGGCCAGCCGCCGGGTCAGCGCCTTGCCGCCCTTGTCGAACGTCTCGGTCAGGTCGCCGCGCATCAGGCCGAGCCAGTTGGTGTAGGCCGCGACCTTGTCGTCGGCATCGACCGCCGCAATCGAATCTTCGAGATCGACGATCGTGGTGAGCGCGGATTCGAGGAGCACATCGGCGATCCCGGCGGGATCGGTGCGGCCGATCGCGGACTCACGGTCGATCACCACTTCAAGATGCAGGCCATTGTGCCTGAACAACAGCGAGTCACCGCGCGTGCCGGCAAGCTGGCCCGGATCAGCGAGCGGCAGATCCCCGCCCGTGAAGTCCACCCAGCTCATGCCGGTCAGCGGCACCGCTTCGTCGAGGAACGCCCTGGCCGCCGCGATCACCTGCGCGCCGCGTTCGGCGTCATAGCCGCCCGGCTGCGCCGTACCGGGGAGCGCATCGGTGCCGTAGAACGCATCGTAGAGGCTGCCCCAGCGCGCATTGGCCGCGTTGAGCACGAAGCGGGCGTTGAGCGCGGGCACGACCAGCTGCGGCCCGGCCATCGTCGCGATCTCCGCATCGACATTGGCGGTGCCGACGGTGAAGTCGCCCGGCTCGTCGACCAGATAGCCGATCGACCGCAGGAAGTTCTCCTGCGCGGCGGGATCCACAGCACGCACCGGATCCTGCGCGCACCACGCGTCGATCTGCGCCTGAAGCAAATCGCGCGTGTCGAGCAGCGCGCGGTTTTCGGGTGCGAACCGCGCGAAGATCGCCGCAGTGCCGTCCCAGAACGTATCCGCCGCAATACCGGGCTCGGGCAGCACGCGCTCCTCGATGAAGCGGGCGAGCGGCTCCGCCACCGAAAGCCCGGCGCGCGTCACGTAAGCGGTCATGCGAAACTCCTCCTGGGTAATCTGGTTCAGCCCTGGGGAGGGAATGCCCGATTAGACGAGGGATCGGGTCGCGATCAACCCCCGGTGCCGATCGCCGCCGCCACACCCTCGATCCGCTCGAGCATACTGCGCAACTGCGTCTGTTCGGCGTCGGACAGGCTTTCGAAGATGCGGCGCTCCAGTTCGAGCGCCTTGGGCGCGACCTGACGATAGAGCGCCCAGCCGTCGATGCTGAGCTCGAGCAGATGCGAACGCTGGTCGTCGGGATTGGGCGTACGGGTGACGAGACCGCGCTCATAGAGCGAGATCGCCGCGCGGCTGACCGTCACCTTGTCCATCTGGGTATGGCCGCACAGCGACTGCTGGCTCATCGCCCCGAATTCGGCGAGCACGGTCACGAGCCGCCATTCGGGAATACGCAGGCCAAACAGCGCCTGATAGGCCCCGGCAATCGTACCCGACACGCGGTTGGACGCCACCGAAAGGCGATAGGGCAGAAACGCATCGAGCTTGAGTGTTGCCGTCATAGGACAGTGATTGCCCTGATCCTGCGACGGGCGCAATGAGAGCATTGCTTCATTGCGCCCAAAGCGGGACTACAGACAGATAATATCAAGCGGTTTGATCGACTTTAACCGGCTCCAGCCGCGGCGAGAGCAGGTGCACCACCAGCAGCGCGACGAAGTACGCACTGCCCGCAACCCAGAAGAGCGGCCAGTAGACACCGAGCCGGTCGAGGATTTCGCCCGCATAGAAAGCCATCAGGATGCCGCCGACCGCGCCGACCGTGCCGCCGATGCCGACCACCGACCCGACCGCACCGCGCGGGAACAGATCGGAGGGAAGCGCATAGAGGTTCGCCGAGAACGCCTGATGCCCGGCGGTCGCAACACCGATCACCAGCACCGCCAGCCATACGCTGGTGATCGATTCGGCGAACACCACCGGCAGGACGAGGCAGGCGCAAACGAACATCGTCACTTTGCGCGCATAATTGGCCGACTTGCCCGCCTTCATCAGCTTCGACGACATCCAGCCGCCGAACACGCTGCCGACGTCGGAGATCAGGTAGATCGCCGCGAGCGGGATGCCGAAGGTCAGCAGGTTGAGGTCATATTGCTTGAACAGATAGCCGGGCAGCCAGAACAGGAAGAACCACCAGATCGGGTCGATGAAGAACTTGCCGAGCGAATAGGCCCAGGTCTCACGGCGGGTCAGCACCGTGCCATAACCGATCGGCGTGACGGGGTCGGCCGGATCCTGCTCGATCCAGGCGAGCTCGCCTTCGCTGACCTTGGGGTGCTGACGCGGCGAGCGGTACATCGCCCACCAGGCGATCAGCCACACGAAGCTGATCACGCCGGTGACGACGAACGCCATGCGCCAGCCCCAGGCGATGACCATCAGCGGCACCACCAGCGGGGTGATCACCGCGCCGATATTGGCGCCGGCGTTGAACACGCCGATCGCGAAGGCGCGCTCCTTGGCCGGGAACCATTCGGTCACCGCCTTGATGCCAGCGGGGAAGTTGCCGGATTCGCCGATGCCGAGGCCGAAGCGCGCCATCGCGAACTGAGTCATCGAATAGGCGCCGCCATGCGCGATATGCGCGAGCTGCCAGATGACGAAGGCAACCGCATAGCCGACGCGCGCGCCGACCATGTCCACGAACTTGCCGAAGCCGATATAGCCAATCGCATAGGCGATCTGGAACCAGATGATCACGCTCGCGAAATCGCGTTCGGACCAGTGGAGGTCCTGCATCAGCGTGGGTTTGAGCACGCCGATCATCTGGCGGTCGATATAGTTGATGACCGTCGCCGCGAACAGCAGCGCGACGATCATCCAGCGGTAGCGCCCCGCATTGGCGGCGGCACCCGTTCGGATACCCTCGGCCTGGCTCGCGTCCATTCAGTCTTCTCCTTTGACCGCCCCGATGACCGGGGTCGGGTTATCGAGGCCTGGCCGCTTCGATCGAGCAGCTCACCTGCATGTCCTTGAAGGTCGCCGTGACCGTGGCGCCGACCGGCACCTCATGTACACCGGTTACCGCGCCCGACGAAATCCACTGCCCCGCCGTGAGCGCGACGCCACGCGCGGCCATGCTCTCGAACAGGAAGCGCGCCGCGCCGACTGGTCCGTCGAGCATGGTGCGCGCCGTTGCGGCGCCGGCCTGAATGCCGTCGATCGACAGAGTGACCGGCCAGTCGATGAAATCAAGGCTGCGCCAGTCGGCGATCGCGTCACCCACCACCAGCCCGTAATTGTTGCCGAAGTCCGAGATCGTCACCAGCGGGCCGTGGGTGTTGATCCCGGGGAAGGGCGAGCTCGCCACCTCGATCCCGACATGCACCGCGTCGATCAGATCGGCGGCTTCGGCCATCGTGTAGCTGGTCTTGGCCGGATCGGGCGCACGGGCGATGCGCAGCAGGAACTCGGCCTCCCCCGCGGCAAAGCCTTCGGCGAAGATCGGCATTGCGGGGCTTTCCGCAGTGCCGTCGCGCACGCTGTCGGCGAAGATCGGGCCGGCGAGGCGGTTGGTGCCGAGCTGCCCGTCGAGCGGCGGATTGATCCGGCCGACCTTCCAGCCCGCGACCTGACCGCCGGTCAGCGCGCGGGCGCGATCCTGGATCGCATAGGCATCGTCCAGCGAGGCGGGCGGGGTCCCCGGATAATCGGGCAATCCGGTGGCCGTGCGGCGCGCCGTAACAAAGGCTTGCGCGATCGCGTCCAAACTACTCATCCACCCCTCACTCTGTTCTCGATCGAACGGGGTAATGGAAACCGGTGTCATTGACAAGGGCCGCGATCAGCGAGCGAGCAATGTCTCCACGCGCTCTTCGGCCAACGCCCGGAGAGAGTCGGTGACTGCGCCGCGGAATCCGGCGTTCTCCGCGATCTCGGGCCGGAAGACCGACTCGAACGCCAGCAGCCGCTCGACGAGCTGATCGGGCGACGCCCCCGCCGTGGCATCGGCGAGCGGCGCAGCGAGCGGATCGGTGATCTTGTCGCCCGTAGCCACACGACGCGCGATGAAGTGCATCCATGCCGCCACCGGCACCGCTAGCCGGTCGACCGGACGTCCAGCCCGGATTGCCGCAACCGTGGTATCCAGCAGGCGATAGGGCAGCTTTTGCGAGCCATCCCAGGCGATCTGTGACAGCAAGTGCCGGATCGCGGGGTTGCGGAAGCGGGTGAGCACGGCCTGGGTGTAGGCGGCGTGATCGAGGCCTGCGACCGGATCGAGCACCGGGACGATGTCCTGCAGCGCCAGCCGCTCGGCGAATGCGGCAAGGCTTGCCTGCGCCATCGCGTCGGCGACCGTCTCAAGCCCCATGGCGAGACCGAGATAGGCGAGGCTGGAGTGAAGACCGTTGAGGATGCGCAGCTTGGCGCGCTCATAGCCGCCGACATCGCCGGTCAGCGTCGCGCCCGCGCCGGCAAGATCCGGACCATCTGCCAGATTGTACGGCCCGATCACCCATTGGGTGAAGGCTTCGCGCTGCACCGCCGCGCGATCCGCGACGCCGAGTTCCGCCGCAACCTTGGCGTAGAGCGCATCGTCGCTCGCCGGGGTGATCGAATCGACCATCGTGTCAGGGAAGGCCGCGGTGTCGGCGATCCACTTCGTCAGATCCGCATCGCGCGCCGCCGCCAGCGCGATCGTCGCCGCGCGCAGCTTGCCGCCATTACCCGAGAGGTTGTCGCAGCACAGCACCATGAACGGATCGGCACCCGCCGCGCGCCGCGCCGCCAGCCCCTGCACCAACCAGCCGACGAAGCTGCGCGGTTCACCGCCCGCAAGATCGGCAACGATGTCGGGATGGCCCATGTCGAGCGTGCCATCGCCGGCGAGGCAATAGCCCTTCTCGGTTACGGTCGAGGTGACGATGCGCACCTGCGGCTTGGCCAGCAATACCGCAACCTGCGCGCCGCCGCCGGGACCGATCCATTCGCGATGCCCGCCGATCACGCGCATCGAGGGTTCGCGGTCGAGCACCGCGAGCGTGTAGAGGCCGCTCTGCGCCGCCAGCGCTTCGACGGTGCCGGGCGAGCGCAGCGAAACCGCGGCGATGCCCCAGCGCGGGTCGCTCGCCAGCACGCTGTCGAAATAGCTCGCCTGATGCGCGCGGTGGAACGCGCCCGGCCCGAAATGGATCACGCCGGTCGACACCTTTGCGGGATCATAGGCGGGCTTCGCGATCGCCGACGGCAGACCCGCCAGCGTTTCCAATGACAGTCGATTCACAGCGTTACGCCTCGCTTCCAGATGGCAATTTCACGCTCGCCATTGCGTTCGGCAGCGGCTTCCTCGCCCGATGCGATCGCGGCGATGCGCGCGAGCAGCGCGTCGGCGGCGACATCCATGCCCTCGCTCAGCACCTGTCCCGCATCGAAGTCGATCCAGCCCGGCTTGCGCGCGGCGAGGTCGGAGTTGGAGGCGATCTTGAGCGTCGGCGCGGGAAAGCCGAGTGGTGTGCCGCGACCGGTGGTGAACAGGATCACCGTCGCCCCCGCGGCCGATAATGCGGTCGAGGAAACGGCGTCGTTGCCGGGCGCTTCGAGCAGGGTCAGCCCGGTGCGCTTCACGCGATCGCCATAATCGATCACGTCGGTGACGATCGCCTGCCCGCCCTTTTGCACCGCGCCCAGGCTCTTCTCCTCCAGCGTGGTGATGCCGCCGGCGACGTTGCCGGGCGACGGGTTCTCCGACACCGGCTCGCCATGGTCGATGAAATAGCGTTTGAAGCGGTTCACCAGCCCGCCGATCGCGTCGAAGGTCGCGGCGTCCGCAGCGCGCGCCATCAGCAACTGCTCGGCGCCGAAGATCTCGGGGATTTCGGTCAGGATCGCCGCGCCGCCGGAATCGGTGACGCGATCGGCCATGATCCCGACCAGCGGATTGGCGGTAAGGCCGGAGAGCCCGTCCGATCCGCCGCACTTGACCCCCAGCACCAGCCGGTCGAGCCCCATCTCTTCGCGCTGCGCGGTCGCGGCGACCTGCGCCAGTTCGAGCACCTTCTCGACACCCTCGGCGATCTCGTCGGGTGAAGATTGCGCGCCGACGGTGCGGACACGCGACCGCGTCTCTTCGGGCAGGGTTTCGAGCAAGGCCGAAAGCTGGTTGGATTCGCAGCCAAGCCCGACGAGCAGCACGCCGCCCGCATTGGGATGCTGCGCCAGTGCCGAGAGGATATTGCGCGTGCCGTCGAGATCGTCGCTCAACTGCGAGCAGCCGAATGGGTGAGCGAAGGCGTGCACGCCGTCGACGCCCTCGGGCAGCAGCGCCCCCGCCTTCGCCGCGATCTTCTGCGCGGTGCGGCCGACGCAGCCGACGGTAGGCAGCACCCAGATCTCGTTGCGCGTCCCCGCCCGGCCATCGGCGCGCGGATAGCCGCGCCACTTGATGGTCGAGGCCGCCGCGCGCGCGCGCTCCACCCCGGCCCCGCCGCCATAGGCAGCCTCCCCCGCCAGCGCGGTCGCGACATTATGGACATGGACATGGTCGCCCGGCGCGATCGGCGCGGTCGCCTGCCCGATCGGGAAGCCGAACTTGAGCACGGGATCGCCCGGCGCATGCGCCACCAGCGCGAATTTGTGCGCGCGCGGGACCGCGTCGCTGAGCGTCACGCCCAGCACGACCTCACCCGCCACCAGATTGCGCAGCGCGGTGGCGACGGTATCGGCACCATGGATTCGAAGGGCGGCAGGATTCATCATACGACTACCGGTGTCATTACCCGCTAGCGCCGCGATTGGCTAGGGCTCGCTTGCACGCTATGCACTTGCCCATGAAGAAAAGCGCGCAGGCGACAATCAACGACGTAGCGCGACTGGCGGGGGTCTCCAAGAAAACCGTCAGCCGCGTGATCAACCGCTCCCCTCTTCTCAACGAGGAGACGCGCGAGCGGGTGGAGAAAGTGATCGCCGAGATCGGTTACGTTCCCAATCCGCAGGCGCGCGCGCTGGCGCTGCGCCGCAACTTCCTGATCGGGCTGATCCACGACAACCCCAACCCGCATATGGTGCTCAACGTCCAGCAGGGACTGCTCGAAGTCCTTCGCGACACCGAGTTCGAGCTGATCGTCCACCCGGTCGACCGCGGATCGCCGACGATGCTCGACGATATCCGCCGCTTCCTCGAGCGCCAGCGCCCGTACGGCGTGATGATCCTGCCGCCGATCAGCGAGAATGATTCGCTCGCGGCGCTGTGTCAGGAAATCGGCGCGCGCTATGTCCGCATGGGCTCCGCCTCGTTCGACGATCCCGAGCATATGGTCGCGTCGAACGACCGCGAAGTGGTGCGCGGCGCCGTCGCGCATCTGGTCGAGAACGGGCACAAGCGCATCGGCCTCGTCCTTGGCCCGCACGGCTTCCGTTCGGCACATGAGCGCAGCCAGGGTTACGAGGCCGCGCTGGACGACGCCGACATCCCGATCCAGCGCACGTTGATCGCGCAGGGCGACTATACGTTCGAATCGGGCATGCGCGCCGCCGAGCGCCTGCTCGACCTCTCCCCGCGCCCGACCGCGGTGTTCTGTTCCAACGATGCGATGGCGGCGGGCGTGCTCCACACCGCCCGCCAGCGCGGGCTGGACGTACCGCGCGACCTGTCGATCGTCGGCTTCGACGACACCTCGATCGCGTCGTACCTCTGGCCGCCGCTGACCACGGTGCGCTGGCCGATCGCGACGATGGCGCGCGCGGCGGCGCTCAAGCTGATCGGCGATGGCGAGGATGAGGAGAGCGGGGAATCGCTGTTTGTCTCGACACTCATCCGCAGGGCTTCGGTGGCGCCGCCGGGAGAGTGAGGGGCGGTCGCACAGCGCCCACTCAAAAGCGGATAACCAACTTCTGGACAGCCCGACCAAGTTATTGTGGTGACTATGGATGTCTTGGATCGCGACGTTTTCCCATTTCCGGGAGAAACTACCCGTGTTGTAGTCCCGTGAAGTCAACTGTTAACGATCAAACAGCAGAATCTTTTCGCGCTTTACGCGCCGATTTCACCATTCTACCTTTAGGAGGGGATTGGGGGAATTACCATGCGTAACGCTATTTTCGCCATATTTATGGTGGTTAGTCTAATGGCACTTTGCGCCGACCGCGCTAACGCTCAAGAAAGTAACCAATCATTTTCGGAGCCGCAGTTACCGTCCGAGGTGACGACAGCATTGGCCAGCACACCGACACGGCGTGGTATTTTCCCCGTATCGGGCCTGGTCAGGGTGCCGGATAGAATCCTCAAGGTGGACGAGCTTGTTTTTCAGCCGGGATCGCGCCTGGAGATCACAAATGCCGAGGGCTGGGTGGCGGTCGTCGCGCAGCGAATTCGCTTCGTGAATCCGGGTGAGACAGTCACGATAACTAGGAGCGGTTTTGACACGGCCGGTGCGACAGGGTCAACCGGCACCCTTGGCGGCAATGGCGCCAGAGGGGACCACTCGGGAGGAAATGGATTTCCGGGACGGGCAGGAGGCCCGGGTGGACCAGGCGGAGCGGCGCCGGGCTCACCCCACATCTATATCTATGCTGGTTCCGTCGCGGTAACTGGCGTCAGCGGTCCCCTGTCACTAGCCAATTTGCGTCTGGACTTTCGCGGCAGCGCGGGGGGGGAAGGCGGCGCCGGGGGGAAAGGCGGCATCGGCGGAGACGGCCGGGGCGGTCGCGATTCGAGGTCCAATGCGTTTCACTGCACGCGAGGAGCGAGGGACGGAGGAGACGGCGGTCGAGGTGGGTCAGGAGGCAGGGGTGGACCGGGCGGAGCGGGCGCAAACGGTTCGGATATTACGATAATTGCAACCCGGGAAAACGCCGATATCCTGACGTCCGCCGTAATTGTCGCGTCGGCAGGTGCCGGCGGTCAACCCGGTAAAGGTGGTGCGGGTGGCAATGGCGGCGACGGGGGGTCCGGAGGGGATGGCAGCACGCATTGCAGCGGCGCTGACGACGGCGGCCGTGGTTCTCGAGGCACCCAAGGGGGCGCCGGGGCGGCCGGACAACCGGGCCGGGCGGGGACGATCGTCGTCGTGCCAATATCATCAGCACCATCCTTTCTCGTCGATTGAGGTCGATGCGACCCCGCATGAGCGCATCTCACAGGGCAATCCCGAGCCCAGGAAGCTTCCAAAAGGCGGCCCCCTAGAAGCAGCCTGTCGAGACTTTGGTTGAAATTCGACCTGACACCGGTTACCGGGGTTGGACACACCATGTGAGAGGAATGTGAAAGTGCGTCCCCTGGCACTCGATCCCGACCGGCTGTTTCCGGCCGATCCCACCACCCGCAGTATCGCGCGCGCGCTGTACAAGGAGATCGCCGGTCTCCCGATCGTGTCGCCGCACGGCCATACCGATCCGGCATGGTTCGCGACCGACGATGCGTGGGAAAATGCGACCGAGCTGTTCCTTGCGCCCGATCACTATGTCTTCCGCATGCTCTATTCACAGGGCATCGATCTCGACGCACTGCGCGTGCCGCGGATCGATGGCGTGCCGGCCACCGATCCGCGCGCGGCGTGGCGGCTGTTCGCGAGCAACTATCACCTGTTCCGCGGCACGCCGTCGCGCATGTGGCTCGACCATGTCTTTGCCGAGGTGTTCGGGATCGACCGGCTACTCGATGCCTCCACCGCCGATCACTATTACAACACGATCAACGCCGCGCTGGCGTCGCCCGGTTATCGCCCGCGCGCGCTGTTCGAGCGGTTCAAGATCGACTTCCTCGCCACCACCGAGGGCGCCGACGATCCGCTCGAGCATCATGCCGCGATCCGCAAGTCGGGCTGGCAGGGCCGGGTCGTCACGACCTATCGCCCGGATTCGGTGATCGACGTCGAGCATGAGGCGTTCAAGGGCGCGCTCGAGGCATTCGCGAACCTGACCGGTGAGGATGTGCATAGCTGGAAGGGCTATCTCGCCGCGCATCGCAAGCGCCGCGCCGACTTCCGCGTCGCCGGCGCGACAGCGACCGACCACGGCTTTGCCACCGCGCAGACCGCGAACCTCTCCGCCGCCGAGAGCGAGGCGCTGTTTGGGCGCATCGTCGGCGGCAAATGGGACGCGGCCGATGCCGAGCTGTTCCGTGCGCAGATGCTCACCGAGATGGCGAAGATGAGCGTCGAGGACGGCATGACGATGCAGATCCATCCCGGATCGTGCCGCAACCACAACGCGAAGCTGTTTCACAGCCATGGCCGCGACAAGGGCGCCGATATCCCGACGCGCACCGATTATGTCCATGCGCTGAAGCCGATGCTCGACGTGGTGGGCAACGAGCCCGATCTGACGGTGATCCTCTTCACCCTCGACGAGAGCACCTATGCGCGCGAGCTGGCGCCGCTGGCGGGGCATTATCCGTGCCTGCGGCTGGGGCCGAGCTGGTGGTTCCATGACTCGCCGGAGGGGATGCGCCGCTTCCGCGAGATGACCACGGAGACGGCGGGCTTCTACAACACCGTCGGGTTCAACGACGATACGCGCGCCTTCTTCTCCATCCCCGCGCGGCACGATGTCGCGCGCCGGGTCGATTGCGCCTTCCTCGCCCGCCTCGTCGCCGAAGGGCGGATGCAGGATTGGGAAGCCGCCGAACTCGCTTACGAGCTGACCAACGGCCTCGTCCGCAAGGCGTATAAGCTCGACCAGCCCCTTACCGCCGCCAAGGCGGCCTGAACCCCATTTCATCCGGAGCCACATGATGTTCGATCGCACCTATTACGCCACCCATCCCGACATGATGGAGTGCGTCTCCAACGACGAGCTGCGCGACCGCTATCTGATCCAGGGCCTGTTCCGTGAGGGTGAGGTCGTGCTCAACTACACCCATGCCGACCGTTTCGTGATCGGCGGCGTCGCGGTGGGCGCCGCGCCGGTCAAGCTGCCCGCGCAGGAAGAGCCGGCCTCGGCCAAGGGCCACCCCTTCCTTGAGCGCCGCGAGATGGCGGTGGTCAATGTCGGCAGCGTCGAAGGCACGATCACCGTCGACGGCGAGAGCTTCACGCTCGGCAACAAGGACTGCCTCTACGTCACGATGGGCGCGAAGGACGTCGAGTTCAGCGGCACCGGCGCGCGCTTCTACATCGCATCGTGCCCGGCGCATCAGGGCTTCGCGACGCGCAAGCTGTCGATCGCCGACGCCAATGCACTCGAGCGCGGCAGCCTCGCGGAATCGAACGAGCGCACGATCTTCCAGCTCGTCATCCCCGGCGTGTGCGACAGCGCGCAGCTGGTGATGGGCCTGACGGTGCTCAAGCCCGGCAGCGTGTGGAACACCATGCCCCCGCACATTCACGAGCGCCGCAGCGAGATCTATTTCTACTTCGAGCTCGACAATCTCGACAGCGATCGTGTGATGCACTTCATGGGCGAGGGCGAGGCGACCCGTCACATCGTGATGCAGAATGAGGAGGCGGTGATCAGCCCGCCCTGGTCGATCCATATGGGCGCGGGCACCAAGGCCTATGCCTTCATCTGGGCGATGGCTGGCGAGAATCAGGACTATACCGACATGAACGTCCTCGACATCTGCCAGCTGGCGTAATCGGCATGACCAGCCCCTTCGACCTCAGCGGCAAGGTCGCCATCGTCACCGGCGCCAACACCGGCATCGGGCAGGGCATCGCCCTCGCCCTTGCCGCGGCGGGCGCCGATGTCGCGCTGGTCGGCCGCTCGGCAGCGACCGAGACCGCGGAGAAGATCCGCGCGCTTGGCCGCAAGGCGGAGATCGTCAGCGCCGACCTCTCGACGATCGAGCCGGTCGGCCGCGTGATCGACGAGACGGTGGAAAAGCTCGGTCGCGTCGACATCCTCGTCAACAATGCCGGCATCATCCGCCGCAACGACGCGGTCGACTTCACCGAAGAAGACTGGGACGCGGTGATCGACACCAACCTCAAGTCGGTGTTCTTCCTGTCGCAGGCGGCCGCACGGCGCATGATCGCGCAGGGCGAGGGCGGCAAGATCATCAACATCGCCTCGATGCTGAGCTTCCAGGGCGGCTTCCGCGTGCCGAGCTACACCGCGGCCAAGTCCGGCGTCGCGGGCCTGACCAAGGCGATGGCGACCGAATGGGCTGCGCACGGCATCTGCACCAATGCGATCGCGCCGGGCTATATCGCCACCAACAACACCGCCGCGCTGCAGGCGGACGAAACGCGCAACCGCCAGATCATGGAGCGCATCCCCGCTGGCCGCTGGGGTTCTCCGCAAGATATGGGCGGTGCCGCGGTTTTCCTCGCGTCGCGCGCATCCGACTATGTGCAGGGCCACATCCTCGCGGTAGACGGCGGCTGGCTGGCGCGCTGATCGCCGGCATCAACGAGGAGACATCATGGCCGGCCGTATCGTCTGTTTCGGGGAATTGCTGCTCCGCCTGACCGCTCCGGGACGCGAGCTGCTGATGCAGACGCCGCGGCTCAACGTCGTGGTCGGCGGCGCGGAGGCCAATGTCGGCATCGGCCTCGCCAATCTCGGCCATGCGGTCTCGATGGTCAGCGCGGTGCCCGACAATGCGCTCGGCCGTGCCGCGGTGCAGTTCGTGCGCTCGCAGGGCGCCGACACCAGCGGCGTGCAATATCGCGACGGCCGCATGGGCCTTTATTTCCTGACTCAGGGCGCCGGGCTGCGCGCGTCGGACATCGTCTATGACCGCGCGGATTCGGCCTTCGCCAACGCGCCGGCCGACGCGTTCGACTGGAAGACGCTGCTGAGCGGCGCGACGATGCTGCATCTGTCAGGCATCACCCCCGCGCTTGGGCCCGCGACCGCACAGGCGGCGCTTCACGCCGCGCGTGCCGCCAAGGAACTCGGCGTCGCGATCAGCTTCGACGGCAATTACCGCGCGCGCCTGTGGGAAGCGTGGGACAGCGATCCGCGCGCCGTGCTGACCGAGCTGGTCAGCCTTGCCGACACGATGTTCGGCAACCATCGCGACGTCTCGCTGCTGCTCGGCAAGCAATTCTCCGGCGACGGCGCCGACCGCCGCCGCGAGGCCGCCGAAGCCGCTTTCGCCGCCTTCCCGAACCTCAAGCGCATTGCCTCGACTGCGCGCCATGTCGACGATGCCGACCGCCATCGCATCGCCGCGCGTGTCGACACCCCCGAGCGCGGCTACCAGACCGACGACGTCGTGGTCGCCGGGATCATCGACCGCATCGGCGGCGGCGACGCCTATGCCGCAGGCATCCTGCACGGCGTGCTGTCGGGTCAGGACCTCGAAGGCACCGTCGCCTCGGGCCTCGCGCTCACCTGCCTCAAACACTCGCTGCCGGGTGACGCGAGCCTGTTCCGTCAGGCCGATATCGACGCCTTCCTCGAAGGCGGACTGGACGTTCGTCGGTGATGGACCGGCGGACGCTGCTGGGGGCGAGCGCGGCATTGGCCGCTCTGCCCTCCGCCGCGTTCACCCCGACCGATCCGCTCGCGACCGGCACCACCGGCCGCTGGCAGGGCAAGCGCGACGGCGCGGTTCAGGCGTTCCTCGGCATCCGCTACGGCAACGACACCAGCCGCACCCGCTTCCGTCCTGCCAAGGCGCCCGAAGCGTCCCGCGACACGCTGACTGCAACCAGCTTCGCCGCGAGCTGTCCACAGACCGGCCGCGCCACCAATCAGCGTGAGGATTGCCTGTTCCTCAACGTCTGGACGCCCGGCGCGAGCCCGCACGCGCGCCGTCCGGTGATGGTCTATTTCCATGGCGGGGCTTACTCGAACGGCAGTGTGATCGAGCCGCAGGTATTCGGGGCGACGCTCGCCGAGAAGGGCGATGTCGTCGTCGTCACCGTCAACCACCGGCTCAACGCGCTCGGCTATCTCTATCTCGCGCGGCTCGACCCGCGCTTCCCCGACAGCGGCAACAATGGCCAGCTCGACCTGATCCTCGCGCTCCAATGGGTCCGCGACAATATCGCCGGCTTTGGCGGCGATCCGAACCGCGTGATGGTGTTCGGCCAGTCGGGCGGCGGCGCCAAGATCGCGACCCTGATGGGGATGCCGGCGGCAAAGGGCCTGTTCCACCGCGCCGCGACCATGTCCGGCCAGCAGGTCACCGCGAGCGGGCCATTGAATGCCACCCGCCGCGCGCAGGCGTTGCTCGACCGGCTCAAGGCCAAACCCGGCGATCTCGCCGACATGGCCGTCGAGAAGCTGATCGACGGCCTGCGCGCCGAAGACCCGATCCTCGGCGGCGGAGTCTATATGGGTCCGGTGCTCGACATGAAGTGGCTCACCCGCCACCCCTTCTGGCCCGACGCCAACCCGCTGGGCAATTCCATCCCGCTGATCCTCGGCAACACCCGCGACGAAACCCGCGCGTTCGACGATCCCAAATCGGAGCTGGTCCGAACGCTCGACTGGAGCAACCTCGCCGAGCGCATCGCACCCCGTTTGCGCATCGACGCGCACCCCGAATGGGTGGTCGCGGAGTATCGCAGGCAGTTTCCGGGCTGGACCCCGGCCGAAATCTTCTACGCCGCGACCACCGCCGGCCGCAGCTGGCGCGGGCAGGTGATCGAGGCGGAGGAACGCGCCAAAGCCGGCATCCCCGCCTGGGTCTATCAGCTCGACTTCACCTCGCCGCTCGAGCCCGAGCGCGGCGCGGCTCACACGCACGACATTCCGCTGGTGTTCGGCACGATCGGTGCTGAGGGGACGGTGTCCGGCACCGGCCCCGCGGCTCAGGCAGCCTCGGCCACGATGATGCGCGCCTTCGTCAACCTCGCGGCGAAGGGCGACCCCAATGGCGCTGGCGTGCCTTCATGGCCGAAGCACACCGTGCCCCAGCGCCAGACGATGTTGTTCGATGCGAAGAGCCGAGTGACGAACGATCCGCGCAAATGGCAACGCGAATTGTTCTCTCGCATCCCCTATATCCAGCCGGGGACCTGAACCTCACCCGTGGGTGAGCGCACCGCGAAGCCGCTGCACCTGATCGTTGAGCGCGATCATCTCCTCGACCTTGAGGCCGGAATTTTCGAGCAGTGCATCGGTGAGGCATGAAGCCTCACGGCGCAGCCCCTTGCCCTTGGCCGTCATGAACACGTTCACCTGGCGTTCGTCCGCCGGATTGCGCTGACGCGACACGAACCCGGCTGCCTCGAGCCGCTTCATCAGCGGTGTGATCGTGCTCGGCTCGAGCGCGAGCCGGTCGGCGATCGCCGAGATCGTCTGTCCGTCCTTCTCCCACAAGGTGCTCAGCACGAGATACTGAGGATAGGTCACGCCAAGCGAATCGAGCATCGGCTTGTAAAGCCGGTTGATCGCGATCGTGGTCGAATAGAGCGAAAAGCAGAGCTGCGCATCGAGCGGCAGCGGGTCGCCGGGGGTCTGGGTCACGAGGGTCCTCACTTTCGAATCAATCCCTTATCACAAAAATACATATCGCGATAATTTAATACTGGACAAGGCCGGCCACGTAGATGTAGCCATTGTTTATCGCGATAAGCAATATCGCAGCAAGTGAATGGAAGGAGATCGATCATGAACACGAACAAGCTTCTCGCCGCCGCTGCCTCGCTCGCCCTAGGTGCAGCTCCCGCCATCGCTCAGGACAAGACCGGAGAACCGGTCAAGTCGGTGGTCCTCGTCCATGGCGGCTTCGTCGACGGCTCGGGCTGGATGGACGTCTACAAGATCCTCAAAAAGGACGGGTACAAGGTGACGATCGTCCAGAACCCGACGCTCTCGTTGGAGGATGACGTCGCGGTCACCAAGCGCGCGATCGCCGCCGCCGACGGCAAGGTTATCCTGGTCGGCCACAGCTATGGCGGCGTGGTCGTCTCCGAAGCAGGCACCGATCCCAAGGTTGCCGGCGTGGTCTACATCGCCGCCTTCGCGCCGGACAAGGGCGAGTCGGTATCGAGCCTGATCGCCACCCCCGTGCCTGGCGCACCGGTGCCGCCGATCCTGCCCCCCAAGGACGGCTTCCTGTTCCTCGACAGCGTCAAGTTCGCGGCCTCATTCGCCGCCGATGTCCGCCCCGATCTCGCGGCGTTCATGGCGGACTCACAGGTTCCCTGGGGCGTCGGCGCGCTCGACGGCAAGGTGAGCACCCCGGCGTGGCGAGTGAAGCCGAGCTGGTATCTGGTGGCGAGCGAGGACAAGATGATCCCGCCCGCAGCCCAGCGCCAGATGGCCGCGCGCGCCGGGGCCAAGGTCGAGGAAGTCGCGGCCAGCCACGCGCTCTACGTCTCCAAGCCCGTCGCCGTCGCCGCGATCATCGAGAAGGCGGCGCGAGGCACCGACTAAGCCCCTTCCACTGCGCTCAACCAGGGCGCCGGGTGTCGGACAGACGCCCGGCGCCTTGCCGTTTCACCAATGCCGGGCACGGCTGGTAATGTTGGATTTCGCCTGCTCTATCCTGTCAGATGCAGGCTCGACGCGCCCTCCCTGTCTTCGTCTCCGAACAACCGCGGTCGGGCTCTCGCGCGCGTATAGGGCGTGACCTTTGCGACTTTTGGAACGCCCGATATGGCGTTTCCGCCCTACTCTCGCGACTGCGCCTCATACCCGGCGAGCCGTGCCGGCGAATTATACTCCTTCGCCACCCCCACCACATAGTCGCGGAACTCGGCGGCGGTCTTGAGGACCTCGCCCTCGCTCCATCCGGCGGCGAGCATATATTCGTATTTGCCATCGGCGCGCTCGGGGAAGCGGAACACCTCGTTGCCCTGCTGCTGCGCGACCGAGACATGTTTCGCGCGATAGCTGTCCTTCACCACCAGCCCGATCCCGGCATAGGCGACGGTCAGCGCATTCTGGGTCGAGTCGGTGTCGTCCGGGTTGCGGATCGCCTCGGGCGCCGTGGTCACGACCACGCCGCGCTCCCGAAGCCCGAGCGTCTCGCCCGCCTTCTTGCGGATGCCCGCGGCGAATTCGACGCCCTTGCCGCCCGGCTTCCACTCACTGAACCGCACCTTCGCCGTTGCGTAGTTATGCCCCGCATAAGCGGTGTAGATCTGCTCAAGCGCGTAGCGGCCCTTGCCGGTGTTCCAGTTTATCGTCTTGATCCGCACCATCGAACGCAGCGGACCATTCACGATCACCTCGAACGCATAGCGCGTGTCCCTGAGCTGGTTGGTGTTCCATCGCTCCGCCGCGTCGGCAGTGGGCGAGAAGCGCGGGCGCGAGACATGATCGCTACCCGGCGTCTCGAACAGCCCGATGCCGCCGCCGCCGAAACTGTCATCGACCGACATGATGTCCGACCCGTATGCCGGATCGACATAGGCCACGGCATAGCCGTCCCAGTTCTGCGTCAGGATCTGCGGCGCGACGAGGATGTTCCTGCGCTTGCCGTACACGTCGGCGCTGTCGGGGAACCACAGCTTCCACCCGACATTGCCCGATTCCCAGAAGGGCACCATGTGCCGCGAATAGCTGCCGATCGCCGCCGCCGCGCCGTGCGGATTCCAGCCGCGCTGGTGGAAACCGAGATAGAGATAATAGGTCCGCGTCTCGCGCGGCTTGAGGTCGGCCTGAAAGAACAGCTCGTCCCACACCCCGTCCTTGTCGAGATCGTCCATCTGCAGGTCGAGCTGGCGCCCATTCGCTTCCTCGCGAATGCCGTGCGGACCCATCACCGCCAGCTGCGCCGCTGTAGGCACCGGGCGCGGCGTGCCCTTGGGATCGACCAGCGTCACCGTCAGCTCGTGCATCCCGGCCAGCTCGGGGATCTGCGCCGGAGTGATCACAACCGGCGTCGCGCGCACGGGCTGGTCGAGCGGGTTGGCGATACGGATCGCGATACGGCGAACCGGCTTGAAGTCTTCGCGGACGTACCACGGATCGCTGGATGGAGCGGCTGTTGCCTGAGCTGGAAGGGCGCCGGCCAATGCCAGCAACGATACGCAAACGACCCGCCCGGGCATGCCACCTCCTTATGTCATGTGGCGCTCCGGAGCGCGCCTATTAGTGTGATCATATGATCTATATAGGTGCCTGTCGAGATGCCGATCGGGCCGTTCTCGACGTCGAAGGGCGAGGTGTCGGTGATGTCGCCGACATCGGTCGAACGGAAATCGCCCGGCGCGACAGTCTTCGATCCCGGGCCGGTGTAGGGATGGCTCATCGCCTTGAGCTGGGTCGGCCACCACCCCTCGGCATTGAGCGATCCGACCAGCGCCCTCGCGTCCTTGCCGCCGGAGACATTCTTGTCCGATCCCGGCTCGACCGCGGCAAGCCAGTATTTGGCAAGCGGCTGGCGCCCCTTCAGCAGCGGCGACTCCTTCGACGCGACCCCGCCCGGAATCGCCTTGAGCGCCTCATAGTCCTGCCGCAGCTTGGCGGTATCGATCGAGCGGCGGGCGTTATAGTGGCCGATCGTGTGCTCGGGGTCATAGTCGGCATAATATTCGCCGTTCACGACGTTCGATCCGCGGCGATGCACCCAGAGCGGCTTGTTGGTACCGATCTCGACAAAAGTCGGGAATTGCCGCCCGCCCTTCTGCAAGTCGGCGGGCAGCCGCACGCTCTCCAGCCAGTCGAGCGCTGCGGGGATCGGTGCCAGATACTTCGCATCGCCGGTCAGGCGGTAGAAGTTCATCAGCTGCTCGATGTTCGACGCGGTGGTGTGCGTCACCAGCGCTTTGGGCTCATAGGTGCGTGCGCCCGCGGGCTTGAGGTCCATCGTGTGCTGCAAGCCCCAGCCCGCCTGCGGCATGGGTTGCTGGGTCTTGAGGTAGATGTCCATCGCGCGCCGGATCGCGGGCAGGATGCGCGGATCGCCGATCGCCTGATGATAGGTCAGCAGCACGTCGATATTGTCGTGGATCACCCCGTCGTTGAAGGTGATCAGGCCGGTATAGTCGGGGTGCCCGTGCAGCCCGCCATCGGGGACGCGTGGCCAACGCTGGGGCCAGCCGCCATTGGGCAGCTGGCTCGCGAAGATGAAATTGATCGCCTTGTCGAGCCCGGCCTTGAACCGCGTCTCGCGCTTTTCGGCATAGATGCGGATCAGCAGTCGGATCGCTTCGCCGGTACCCTGATCGTCGAAGGTCGCGTTGCCCCAATGGTGCTGGAATTCCTCCATGCGCCACGCGTTCTTGCCGATCGTGTCGTACCAGCGCTTGGTCGAGGCCGGGCCGCCGAAGTCGATGAAATAGCCCCAGCCGCCCTTGGGCAATTGCCCGGCGATCAGCGCCTCTGCCGCCTTGGCCGCGGCCTGATAATAGTAATCGTCGCCGGTGGCGCTGTAGGCGTCGAGATAGAGGTGCCCCATGGTCGCGGTGCCGGGTGGCTGCACCCACACCATCGTCTTGTACGCTTCGATCTCGCCCCACACCCGCGACCGGTCGGGAAGGTAGGACCAGAGATAGCCGCCGCGATAGGCCAGTTTCTCGACCATGAAGCGCGTCGCCCGCTTCATCGTTTCCGCCACCTCGCCCTTCGACACGGTCTGCGACAACGCCGTGCCGGGAGTGAGCGCGAGCGTCGCCGACGCGGCGAGCAGGGTGCGGCGTGAGATCATTTCTGGGGAACCTTCTCGAGCGGATAGCTGATGATGAGGACGAGCGGCGCGGCGCCGGTCTGGCGGATGCCGACCTGCGCCCCGGTGTAGAGATAGGCGGTCATGCCGGGCTTGAGTTTAGCGGTGGCGCCATCAGAGACGACCTCACCCTCGCCGGAGACCACGGCATAGACTTCGTCATGATCGATCGGGTGGACGCCGATCGCCGAGCCGGGGTGAAGCGCGCGCTTGCGATATTCCATCATCCGGCCGGGTACGCCGTCGGTGATGCGCCATGCGGTGCTCATCCCGATCTTGCCGTGCGGGGTGGGTTCGTCGCGCTGCTTCGCAGCCTCGTCGATCACCACCATCGGTCGCGCGCCACGGCCGATCGTCCAGTCGAGCCCGCCCATCACGTGACCGACAATGCGCGGATCGGACCACGCCTCGGGCGTGTGGCCGAGCGCGGTGTAGAACACCCGCCCGCCCTCGAAGTCATGCGCCCACGCGATCGGGCGCGGGTTCGCCCCCTTCTCGCCGATCGACGCGGGGTCGAGCAGCAGCAGCGGGCGCAGCCGTGGGTCGAGGTCGTCGAACCAATACCATTCGTCGACCGCTTCGAACGACATAGGCAGGTCGCGGATCGACGGGTGATCCAGCTCGGCCCGGGTCAGCGCGCCCTTCGGCGTCCCCTCGGGATGCCGGGCAAAGCGCGCGCCGATCATCCGGCCATACCAGTCCCAGCCATAATGCGAATCCGCCGCACCGTGGATGCCGACGATTCCACCACCCCCGCGCACGAACGCCTGCAGCGCGTCGCGCCGGGCACCGGTCAGCCATTCGCTCGCCGGGTCCTTGGGCCTGGTCGTCGTGCTGACCAGCACGATCGCCTTGAACCCCTTGAGCCTGGCGGCGTCATCGAACAGCGCCGGGTCTTCGCTCGCCGAAACGGCATAGCCTCGCGTCTTCGCCGCCGTCGTGATCGCCGCGATCGCCGGTTCGATCGAAGCGTGGCGGAACCCCGTGGTGTGGCTGAAAATCAGCACCGCTGGCGGAGGCGGCGCAGCGGCGCCGAGCAGCAGCGAGCCCAGAATCAGCAGAATCATGCGCATTCCGGCATTCCTCTCTCACCGCCGATCGGGAACGGCACCCCGTAATCGTGCTTCGAAGCGCCTTCTTGACACGGGCGCCGTTCGCGAACAATGTGCCAATGACACCGGTTTCTCAAGCAGAAAATTGCCGGTGCGAGACCGCGAAAAGCGGCGAAAACGGGAGGATCACGCGGATTCGGTCACGAATCGCGGCAAAGCACCCCTCCCGAACGTCAATTTTGCCCGTTGCCTCACGGTAGCGGGCGCTGAAAAGCCACCGGTGTCATCTGACACCGATTGAGAGGGGAAGTTTCATGCGCGTCATTCTACGCCGCCGGGAGGCGCGGCTGCTCGCCGCCGCCTCGGCCTTTGTTATCGCTACCGCCGCTCAGGCGCAGGACACGCAGTCCGCCGGGTCAGCGACCGAGGAAACCGAAGAGGTCGTCGTCTCGGGCTTCCGCGCCTCGCTCGACGCCGCGCTTAGCGTGAAGCGCGATTCGGTCGCCGCGGTCGATGCCATCGTCGCCGAGGACATCGCCAAATTCCCCGACCAGAACCTGGCCGAATCGCTTCAGCGCATCCCCGGCATCGCGATCCAGCGCGATGGTGGCGAGGGCCGCTCGATCACCGTACGCGGCCTGCCCTCGCAATTCACCCGCGTCCGCGTGAATGGGCTCGAGACGATCACCACTTCGTCCGACGGCGCTGCAGCCAATCGCGATCGCGCGTTTGACTTCAACGTCTTCGCGTCCGAGCTGTTCAGCTCGATCGTCGTCCACAAGACCGCATCGGCAGACCTTGATGAAGGCTCGCTCGGCGCGGTGGTCGATCTCAACACCGGCAATCCGCTCAAGGGCAAAGACGGCCTGACCTTCGCCATCTCGGGACAGGGCAGCTACAACGACCTGTCCGATACCTGGGGGCCGCGCGTGGCCGGCCTGCTAAGCTGGAAGTCGCCCGACGGCACGATCGGCGCATCGGTCTCTGCCGCATACCAGAAGACCAGGACACAGGAGATCGGCAACAACACCGTACGCTGGGCTCAGGCACGCTTCGACGCGGTCGACGGCGTCAATTGCTGGACCACGCAGAACAGCGGCGGCACCTATGTTCCGAGCACCGCGTGCGACCGCGCCGCGACCTCGTTCCATCCGCGCATCCCGCGCTATGGCGAGATCACCCATTCGCGCGAACGGCTCGGCCTGACCGGCAGTATCCAGTGGTCGCCATCGGACGCAACCAAGGTCTCGATCGACGGCCTCTATTCCAAGTTCAAGGCCGACCGCCGCGAGAAATGGGGCGAGGTGCTGCTGCGCTCGAACGAGCGTTCGATCAACGTCGTCAATCCGGTCTACGACAGCAGCAACAACATGATCGCGGCCACGCTCAACGACGCGTGGGTGCGGACCGAGCATTTCTTCCGCAAGAGCCAGACCGAATTCTATCAGATCGGCGGCAGCTGGGATCAGGATGTCTCCGACAGCTTCCGCTTCACCTTGCTGGGCGGTTATTCGAAGTCGGATGCCTCGGTGCCCGTCGAGACCACGGTGGTGTTCGACGACCGCGACGCGCAGGGCTACAGCTACGACTATCGCGATCCGATGTTCCCGACGCTGACCTTCGGGACCAGTGTCACCAACCCCGCCAACTTCCAGCTTGCCGAGATCCGCGACCGGCCATCGGATGTGGTCAACCAGTTCAAGACCGCGCAGCTGCGTACCGAATGGGACGTGACCGAAGGCCTCACCGTCAAGGTCGGCGGCGTATGGCGGCGGTACGACTATGACATCACCGCCTTCACGCGCGACACCGCGGTTTGCGGCAATGGCGGCGTCGATCTGGTGCTGGGCACGACCACCTGTTCCGCCTCGTCGGCATTCGGTCCAACGGCGATTTACGGCTTCCCGGTGACATCGGCGCTGTCGGAGGTCTTCAACCTGCACGGCGCCGACTCCCCCGCGGGAACCACGACATCGTGGCTGATCCCGAACCTGGATGCGACGACGGCGTTCACCAACCTCTATGGTCGCACCGCGCGTCTCGATGTCGGCAACAATCGCGGCGTGCGCGAAGAGACCAAGGGAGTCTATCTCCAGTTCGACGCCAAGGGCAATCTGCTCGGCCTCGACTATGCGCTCAACGCGGGCATCCGCTATGTGAAGACCGACCAGTCCTCCTACGGCATCAACAGCAATGTCGTCGTGACGGTGAAGCGCGACTATGAGGACTGGCTGCCCTCGTTCAACCTCGCGCTCTACCCCGCAAAGAACGTCATCATCCGCGGCGCCATCGCCAAGGTGCTGACCCGTCCGGCGCTCGGCAACCTGACTCCAGGGGGCACCGCCGACGGCTTCAACTATCGCATCACCAGCGGGAACCCGTTCCTCGAACCGTTCCGCGCGACCAATTTCGACGTGGCGCTCGAATGGTATTTCGCGCCCCAGTCGATCGTCTCGGTCGGGTTGTTCAAGAAGGACATCGCCAGCTTCCCGGTGGCGATCACTCGGACCGGTACTTTCACCGAGACCGGGCTTTCGCCATCGGTGCTGGTGCCCTCCTCTCCAGCCGCGCTCAACCCGGCGCAACTGTCGCAGCCGATCTGGACGATCTCGACCACCGGCAACGGTACCGGTGCATCGGTCAAGGGAGTTGAGGTCGCGATCCAGGCGCCCTTCAAGTTCCTGCCCGGCTTCCTGTCGAACTTCGGCGGGATCGTGAACGCCACCTTCATCGACTCGAACGCGATCTATACCCAACAGGGTCCCGCGACGACGCCGGGCGGCGCCCTGCCCTCGGCACCGTATGACTCAACGCTCTATGGCCTGTCCAAGCGCCAGTACAACGCGACCCTCTATTATGAGGACAGCAAGTTCAGCGCGCGCGCATCGGTCAGCTACCGCGGCCCCTTCACGGATGCCGGCTCGGCGACTGGCAATATCTTCGAGGGCTATGAGGCGATCACCAATGTCGATGCCTCGGTTCGCTACAAACTGACCGACCAGCTCGAGCTGTCGATCGAAGGCACCAACCTCACCGATGCGTATCGCGAGCGCTGGAATGACGTGAACACGCGCCGCAATTACGAGAACAATCATTTCGGCCGCACCATCCTGGTCGGCGCCCGGTTCAAGATGTGACCGAGAGAGGGGGTATCGACGGCCGGGATGCAGGGACACCCCGGCAACCCGGCCGCCGTACTTTCCTTGCGGCTGCGGGCGGCGGGGCGGTGTTCGCTTCCGCCGCCTTCGGCCAGACTGCGCCGCCGGCCACCGGAAAGCCGGGGCCGGCACGCGCGCCCGACCCGACCGAGACCATCGACCTGTGGCCGAGCGGCGCCCCGGGCATGCCCACCACGCCACCGGTCGAAACCGTCGTCGAACGCAGCACCGATCCGAATTTGGCCGACCGCGCGGTGACCGGCGTCGTGCGCCCACGCATGGCCGTATTCCGCCCCGCGCGGCCCAACGGCGCCGCGGTGATGATTGCGCCGGGCGGCGGCTACACCCGCATCGTCGTCGACAAGGAAGGCTATGAGCTCGGCCGCTGGTTGTCGGCGCATGGCTTCACCGTCTTCGTCCTCTTCTACCGCCTGCCCGGCGAAGGCTGGGCCGCGGGACCCAATGTCGCACTGTCCGACGCGCAGCGCGCGATGCGGCTGATCCGCCACCGCGCCCGTGATTATGGCATCGATCCCGAGCGCATCGCCGCGATGGGCTTTTCCGCGGGCGGGCACCTCTGCGCCGACCTGCTCACCCGCTTCGCCGTCCGCACCTACGCCCCCGTCGATGCCGCCGATGCGCTGTCCGCACGTCCAATTGCCGCCGCCCCGATCTATCCGGTGGTCAGCATGATCGCGCCCGAAGCGCATCCCGGATCGCGCGAGAAGCTCGTCGGCAAGAACGCGCTCCCCGCATTGGAACGTGCGCATTCACCGCACCTCAACGTCCCCACCGACGCCCCGCCCGTCTTCCTGCTTCATGCTGAGGACGATGCGACGGTCCCGGTCGAGAACGCCATCCTCCTGCGCGCAGCGCTGCGCGCGAAAGGGATTCCGGTCGAAACGCACCTGTTCGCGCGCGGCGGTCATGGCTTCGGGCTGCGCGGCACCCCGGGCAAGCCGGTCGCGGCCTGGCCCGACCTGTTCGTCGAATGGGCCCGGGGCCTCCTCATCTGACCGTTATGCAATTAAGGATCGCAGGATGCGTCTGAACCGCCGCGACATCATGGGCGCCGCCTTTGCTGGTAGCGCTACCGCCCTCAGCCCGGCCGCCGCTGCGCGTGCGGCGACGGCGAAGCAACCTGCGCCCGACTGGAAGCGCGGCTTCGACAATCAGCGCATTCCCGATCTGGGCGACGGGCGTTTCCTCAACCCGCTGATGGCGGGAGACCATCCCGATCCGACGATTCTCAAGGACGGGAAGGACTATTACATGACCTTCTCGACCTTCGATTCCTATCCGGGTCTGGTCATCTGGCACTCGCGCGACCTGATCAACTGGCGCCCGATCACCGCCGCGCTGACCACCAATATCGGCACGGTCTGGGCACCCGAGCTGTGCAAGCACAAGGGCCGCTTCTATCTCTACATCCCGACCAAGAACCCGACGACCAGCTGGGTGATCTGGGCCGACCGGATCGAGGGGCCGTGGAGCGAACCGGTCGATCTGAAGCTCCCCGACCATATCGATCCCGGCCATGCCGTGGGCGAGGACGGGTCGCGCTGGCTGTTCTTGTCGGGCGGCGACCGCGTGCGTCTGTCCGAAGACGGCCTCAGCCGCATCGGCGAACCCGAACATGTTTATGATCCGTGGCGCTACCCGAGCGACTGGGTAGTCGAGGGATTCGCGCCCGAGGGTCCCAAGATCACCCGCCACAATGGCTGGTTCTACATGATCACCGCCGTGGGTGGCACCGCGGGGCCGCCGACCGGCCATATGGTGATCGTCGCGCGCTCGCGGTCGATCCACGGACCATGGGAGAATTGCCCGCATAACCCGCTGGTGCGCACCACCTCGCTCGACGAAAAATGGTGGTCGCGCGGTCATGCGACTTTGGTCGAAGGGCCGGACGGCGGCTGGTGGGCGGTCTATCACGGCTTCGAGAACGGATACTGGACGCTCGGGCGACAGGCACTGCTCGACCCGGTCGAATGGACCGCCGATGGCTGGTTCCGGATGAAGGGCGACGACCTTTCCCAGCCGATCGCCAAGCCCAAAGGCGGGGAGAAGGCCGGGCCGCACGGCATGGCACTGTCGGACGATTTCACGACACTCGCCCTCGGCACCAAATGGAATTTCTTCAAGCCCGCCGCCGATGAGCGCAGCCGCACCCGGGTCGAGAACGGATCGCTGATACTCAAGGGCCGCGGTGTCGCGCCGTCGACCTCTTCTCCGCTGCTGCTGATCGCCGGCGACACAGCCTATCGCTTCGAATGCGATATCGAGATCGCGCCGGGCGGCACCGCCGGACTGATCCTCTTCTATGACGAGAAGCTCTATTGCGGTCTCGGCTTCGACGAGAAGCGCTTCGTCACCCACCAATACGGCATCGAGCGCGGCCGCCCCGCTAATCCGCACGGGCGCAGGATGCGGATGCGCGTCACCAACAACCGCCATATCGTCACCTTCGACACGTCGAGCGACGGCGGAAAGACGTGGGCGCGCTTCGACCGCGGGATGGAGGTGTCGGGTTACCACCACAATGTCCGCGGCGGTTTCCTGATGCTCCGCCCCGGCCTCTATTCGGCGGGCGAAGGTGAGGCAAAGTTTACCGACTTCAGATTCGAGGCACTGGCCTGAACGCCGGAGCGACGGTGACTCAGACCACCGCCGGCAGCCGGTCGAGGAACTTGTCGAGCGTGACCGGATAGTTACGCACGCGCACGCCGGTCGCGTTGTAGACCGCGTTTGCGACCGCCGCCGCGACCCCGCAAATGCCCAGCTCGCCCACGCCCTTGGCCTTCATCGGCGAGGCGAGCGGATCGACCTCGTCTAGGAAGATGCATTCCTGATGCGGGATGTCGGCATGCACCGGCACTTCGTATCCGGCGAGGTCGTGGTTGACGAAGAAGCCGAAGCGCTTGTCGACCGCCAGCTCCTCCATGATCGCGCCGCCCGCCGCCATCGTCATCGCGCCGATCACCTGGCTGCGCGCCGTCTTGGGGTTGAGGATGCGCCCGGCGGCGCACACCGCGAGCATGCGGCGAATGCGGATCTCGCCGGTATAGGCATGCACCGCCGCCTCGACGAAATGGCCGGCAAAGGTCGATTGCTGGTAGCGGCGGCCAAGATCGCCGAACTCGATCGCATCCTCGACCACCAGCTCGCCGTCCCGCGCCGCGTCGCCCAGCGCAACGCTGCGCTTGCCAGCGCGGACCTTGCCCCCGCTGAAGGTCGCCGCCGCGGGATCGAGACCGAGCTTCTTTGCGACGGTCTCGCGCAGCTTGTTGCACGCCGCGAAGACACCCGAGGTCGAACTCGCCGCACCCCATTGCCCGCCCGATCCAGCCGCGACCGGAAAGGTGGAATCGCCCAGCCGGACCTCGACCCGGTCGAGCGGCACGCCCATCATCTCCGCCGCGGTCTGCGCGATGATCGTGTAACTGCCGGTGCCAATATCGGTCATGTCGGTCTCGACCACGATGCGCCCGTCCGCGCTCAGCCGCACGCGCGCGCCCGACTTCATCGTCGGCGCGTTACGGAAGCCCGCGGCGACGCCCATCCCGACCAGCCACATGCCGTCACGACGGCTTGCGGGCTTCATCGGCCGGTTGGCCCAGCCGAATTTCTCCGCACCCAGCTTCAGGCATTCGACGAGCTGGCGCTGCGAGAAGGGCTTGGGCGGGTTCTCCGGCACCACCTGCGTGTCGTTGAGAATGCGGAACGCGACCGGGTCCATGCCCAGTTTCTCGGCGATCTCGTCGATCGCGACCTCGAGTGCCATCATCCCCGGTGCCTCGCCCGGCGCACGCATGGCATTGCCCTCGGGCAGGTCGAGCACCGCGAGGCGGCACTGGAGCATGCGGTTCTCACCGGCATAGAGGAACCGCGTCTGCTGCACGCCGTTCTCGATCCCGCCGCCGGGCAGGTCGCCCGACCAGTTCTCATGCCCGATCGCGGTGATCTTGCCATCCTTGCCTGCGCCGATGCGGATGCGCTGGATCGTCGCCGGGCGATGCGGGGTGTTGTTGAACATCAGCGGACGTTGCAGCGCGACCTTGACCGGTCGCCCGGCCTGTTTCGCACCGAGCGCGGCGAGGACCGCGTCGGCGCGGACGAACAGCTTCCCGCCGAACCCGCCGCCGATATAGGGCGAGATCAGCCGCACCTTCTCACGCGGGATGCCGAGCGTGCGCGCGACATCGCCCCTGCCCCAGTTGATCATCTGGTTCGACGTCCACAAGGTCAGCTGGTCGCCCTCCCATGCCGCGATCGTCGCGTGCGGCTCCATCATCGCATGCGCCTGATCGGGGGTGTGATAGGTCGCATCGATCGTCACCGGTGCCGAGGCGAAGGCCGCGTCGAAATCGCCGACCTTGAGGTCCGCCTGTTCGCGGCTGGGCTGAGCGCGATCCTTCTCGGCGTGGAGGTCGAACGCGCCCTTGCCGCGGGTGTAATCGACCCGCACCAGCGCGGCGGCGGCGCGTGCCTGCTCGAAGGTTTCGGCGACGACCAGCGCGACGGCCTGATGATAGTGCTGGACCTCCGGCCCGCCGAGCAGAAGCGCGGTGTTGAAATTGCCCTTCTCGAGCTTGCCGGCATTCTCCGCCGTCACGATGGCGAGCACGCCGGGCGCGGCCTTCGCTTCGGCCAGGTTCATGCTCGCGATGCGCCCCTTGGCGATCGCCGACCCCACGACAAAACCATAGGCAGCGTTGGGCGCGGGCTGCTCATAGGCATAGGGCGCGGTGCCCGTGGTCTTGAGCGGACCTTCGATCCGGTCGGCGGGCTTGCCCACCACCTTGAGCTGATCGATCGGGTTCGCGCCTGCGGGGGTGTCGAACTTCATGATTTCGCTCCCGCCAGCACCGCGCCGAGCGTGCGCTCGACCAGCGTCACCTTGAACGCATTGTCCGGCCTGGGCTGCGCGCCGGCCATCAGGATCTCGGTCACCGCTTTGGCGCCCTGCGCCAGCGCGCGCTCGGCCGCCTCGACCCGCCACGGCTTCGGCGCGACCCCGCCAACCGCAACGCGTCCGCTGCCGTCGCGCTGCACGACCGCCGCCACCGAAACCAGCGCGAAGGCATAGGACGCGCGGTCGCGTACCTTGTGATAGACATGGGTGCCGCCGATCGGCGCCGGCAGGGTCACCGCCGTGATCAGTTCACCCGGCTCGAGCGCCGTCTCGATATGCGGCGTGTCGCCGGGCAGAACGTGAAAGTTGGCCAGCGGCGTCGTGCGTGCGCTCCCATCAGGCTTCACGCTCTCCACCGTCGCGTCGAGCGCGCGCATGGCCACCGCCATGTCGCTGGGGTGCGTCGCGATGCAGGCGTCGCTGATCCCGATCACCCCAAGCGGGCGGCTGAACCCGCCGATCGCGGCACAGCCGGTTCCTGGCTTGCGCTTGTTGCACGGCTGGTGCGTGTCATAGAAATAAGGGCAGCGCGTCCGCTGGAGCAGATTGCCCGCGGTCGTCGCCTTATTGCGCAATTGCCCTGACGCGCCAGCGAGCAAAGCGCGGCTTAGTACCGCATAGTCCTTGCGCACGCGCTTGTCGGCGGCGAGGTCGGTGTTGCGGACCAGCGCGCCGATACGCAACCCGCCTTCCGGCGTCGCCTCGATGCGATCGAGCCCGACGCCGTTGACGTCGATCAGGTGCGCCGGCGTCTCGATCTGAAGCTTCATCAGGTCGAGCAAATTGGTGCCGCCCGCAATGAACCGCGATCCTTGTGTCCGCGCAGCCGCCGCCGCGGCCTCGGCCGGGCTGCTCACCCGCTCATAAGTGAAGGGCTTCATGCGCGCCTCCCGGCGACTTCGGTCATCGCATCGAGGATGTTGGAATAGGCGCCGCAGCGGCACAGGTTGCCGCTCATCCGCTCACGCATCTCGTCGTTGGTCGCACGCGGCCGCGCGTCGAGATCGGCCGTCGCATGGCTCGGGATACCCGCGCGGATCTCGTCGAGCACCGCCACCGCCGAGCAGATCTGGCCCGGAGTGCAATAGCCGCATTGATAGCCATCATGCTTGACGAAGGCGGCCTGCATCGGATGCAGCTTGCCGGGCTGGCCCAGTCCTTCGATCGTCGTCACCTGATCACCCTCGTGCATCACCGCAAGGGTCAGGCACGAATTGATCCGCCGCCCATCGACGATCACGGTGCACGCGCCGCACTGGCCGTGGTCGCAACCCTTCTTGGTGCCGTTGAGATGCAAATGCTCGCGCAGCGCATCGAGCAAGGTTGTGCGTGGATCGAGGTCCAGTTCGCGCTTCGCACCGTTGACGGTCATGGCGACCTTCATCGTCGCGGACGCCGGTTGCGGTGTCCCCGCCTGCGCCTCAGTCACCGGCACTGCAGCCGCGGCCGCGCAGACGCTGCCGCCCACCAAAACGCCGCGCCTCGTGACACTCGTCGTGTCGCTGCCCATCACGCGCCTCCATCCGTGACGAACCCCCGCACGAGCGAAAGGTTCACGCCGCCATTTTGCGTGGCGAGGATAGGACGCGTTGGAGAAGGCTGCCAGCCCTATCCTGTCCACGATCAAGGGACTTCGACGAACGCAAAACGGCCCGGGGCGACGAGGCACCCCGGGCCGTATCCATGCCGGCTGACGCCGGGACTATTCGGCGGCGACCGCCAGCGTCTCGTCGGGCTTGAGCAGGCCGGACATCTTCCACTGCTGTTCGAGCACGCCGGGGCCATAGTCCTTGGCACCGCCCAGCGTCTCGGCGATCGCCTGGAAACGCGCGCCTTCTTCGAGCAAGACGATATAGTTCGCCAGCGCGAGCAGTCCCTTGCGGCCCCAGGCGGTCGATCCGCCATTCGCCTCGAGGATCGCGGGCACCTGCGGGTCGCGGTCGAGCACCTCGAGGATGAAGTTCGCCTCGCCCTGACGCCGGTCGACATAGATCGGCAGCTCGCGCGCCCGGGTCCAGCGCTGGACCGGGACATAACGGATCGGCAGTGCGCGGTGGCTCTGCGACCAAGCACCGAGATAGACGGTGTGGACATGGCTCACCGTGGTGATGTCGGCATGCGCCTGAAAGATCGACAGGTATCGCCCGCCGCCGAGATTGGCGTTGGGCGGCCCCTGCAGCACTTCGCCGTCGAGCGCGTAAATGGTCGGCTTGAGCTGCGTATCCGGCGCGAACGGGCCGGGATAGCCGATCGACACCACCGCCTCTTCGCCGGGTACCCGCTCGACGAAGTTGACGGTGCCGCTCGGCGCGATGGTACCGGTGGCGGCGAGCCCCCCGAAGGCGATGCCGGCGTCACGGATCGCGATGGCGGCGAAGTCGGTGATGGTCGAATTGAGCTTGGTCATAGTGAGTCTCCTTATTCGGCGGCTTCGAGCAATGAAGTGCTGGCGGCGGTGCGGCCGAGCAGGGGCAGCACCTCCTCGCCGATGCGATAGGCTTCCTCGAGATGCGGGGTGCCAGCGAGGATGAAGGCGTCGGCGCCGCGGCCGATCAGCTCGTCAAGCTGCTCGGCGCATTGCTCGTAGCTGCCGACGATGCCGAGCGCAGGACCACCGCGCAGCAGGTTGAAGCCGCCCCACAGATTCTTGCCGACGACCAGCTCGTCCCAGCGCTTGGCCTCGGTCGGGCGCAGCGCCGCCTGACGCGAGGCGCCGACCGAGTCGGTGGGCTGGCCGCGCCATTGGGCGCGCGTCGCGTCGCTGACATTCTCGAACCCGGTGCGGATGTCGTGCCACGCCTCCTCTTCGGTCGGGCGGGCGACAAGATCGACGCGGATCGCGCATTTTTGTTCGCCACCGAGCTGCGCGGTACGCTCCTTCACCCGCGCGAACTTGTCGGTGATCTGCTCATAGGGTTCGAGCCAGGAGAGATAGTAATCCGCGTGCTTCGCCGCCGATTGCAGCGCCGCATCTGAGGAGCCGGAGAACCAGATTTCCGGCACCTCCTCCCGCGCCAGCAGCGGCGAGAGCTGGTCGCCCTTCACCTGATAGAAGCGGCCGTCATAGTCGAACGGCTGCCCGCCCCACACGCCGCGGAAGATGTCGAGGAACTCAGTGGTGCGGCCATAGCGGTCGTCATGCGCGAAGCTGTCGCCCCACCACAGCTGCGACGGGCCACCGCCGCCGGTGATGATGTTGAACACCGTGCGCCCGCCGGTCGCGCGCTGCAGGCTGGCCGAGAGCCGCGCGGCATGGACCGGGTCGAGGAATCCCGGCTGGAACGCGATCATGAAACGGAAGGTCTCGGTCTCACGCGCCAGCAGCGGCGAGATCGTCCACGGATCGTCGGTGTTGGGAAAGGACGGGATCAGCCCGCCGATGAAGCCCGACAGCTCGGCCGCCTTCGCGATCTCGGCGAGATGGTCGATATAGCGATAGCCGTCGTCCTCGCCCGTAGCGGTCAAGCCGGGCGTCTGGTTGCCAACCTGAAGCGGAGACCAGTCGCCGCGGTCATAGGAACCGCGGCGGATGGTGGCGTGGCAGCCATGAGTGGGCAGGCGCCAATAGAAATCGATCGACATGATAAGTCTCCTCAGGCGGCAGTGCGCAGTTCACCCAGCGCGGCACGAATTCGCGGCAGGACGAACTGGCCGATGCGATAGGCTTCCTCGAGCGAGGGCGAAGCGTTCAGGACGAAATGGGTGATGCCGGCAGCGTGCAGCGTGGCGATCTGCTCCGCGACGGTTTCATAGCTCCCGGCGATGCCGACGCCGCTGACGGCTTCTTCCGCAGTCTCGCGTGCGGTGATCGTGACGAGCACCCCGGCGGCAACCTCACGACCCGCAGCGAGCGCAAGGCGTTCGAGCGTCTCGACCTGCCCGCGCAACTCGTCGAGCGGCGCGTCGCCGAACAGGTGAACGTCGGCCACGTAGGCGGAGAGCTGCAACGCTTCCTCGTCGTCACCCTGCAGATACACCGGCGGGAACGCCGCGCGCGCGAGCGGATCGGAGAAGCCCCCACCCTTCACTTCGAAGAAGCGGCCCTCATGATCGAACGGCTTCTGGCCATGCACCCCGCGCGCGACGTGCAGGAACTCGGCGGTACGCGCGCTGTCGTCGGGATCGATACCGGGCGCGATCGCCCAGCCGAGCCGGTTGTGCGTCGCGCGCTGGAAGCTCACCGCCTCCTTCGCGGCATAGACAGCGGAGCCCACCGTGCTCGGGAATTCCGGCACGAGCAGCAAGCGCGGGGCGGTGCGCGCGATCGCCGCGGCGACGATCTGGCTGTCGTCGCTCTCGGGGCGATAGGCGACAAACAAACCGTCGAAGCCGGTGATCGCCGCGGCGCGCGCGACCTGTGCATAATAGTCGTAACGGTTCAGTCCGACCGTGCGCACGTCGCGGGGAAGGAAACCAGCGGTGGGCCGGGCGCTGGGCTCACCCCGCTGCGGTTCGGCGGCGGGGTCGAGCCGCCAGTAGAATTTGATGGTCATGCGGCGTTCCTTTGCTGGGGAATGGCAGGCACGCCGAAGCGGCCCTCGAACACGAAATCGGCGAGCGGGCGGCGCACGCTGGGCTGCTCGCCCGCGTGGAAATCGGCATGAAGCGTGTCGAGCGTGCCCTGGCGGCCGATCGCCACGATCGTCTCGACGGCGTAGTCATCGGGGATCGCAAGCGTGATGCGCGCACTTTCTCGGTCGAACCCGCCAATGCCGTGGGTGTGCCAGCCGAGCAGCAGCGCCTGATGTGCGAAATTGGCCCAGGCGGCACCAGTATCGAAACTGTGGCTGCCATTATGGACCGTCTCGCCGCGCCGCTCGATCAGCGTGTTCGAGGCGATCGCGACCAGCGCCGACGCGCGCTGCGCCCATTCGCGGTTACGTTTGGCGAGCAGGCCTAGAAAAACCGGCCAGGCCGCATCGCCGTTGCGCGACACGATGAAGCGCCATGGCTGACCGTTATTGGCGGAGGGTGCCCAACGCGCAGCCTCGAACGCGGTGCGTAACGCGGCGTCGGGAATCGGTTCTCCCGAAAAGCTACGCGGCGACCAGCGATCGACGAACACCGGCGCGACGGGATGGTCGGGTCGGCGGCTCATGCCCGTACCTCGCGCACCGGGAGGTGCACCAGATTTTCGGGAGGTGGGCCGGTGAGTTCGGCGAGAATCTCGTCGCGGATGCGATGCACCACCGGGGAGGATCGCTGGCGCGGATGGGGCAGGTCAATCTCGACGATACGGCGAATGCGGCCGGGCTTGGCGTCCATCACGATGACGCGATTGCCGAGATAGACCGCTTCCTCGACATCGTGGGTGACCATCACCATGGTCGAGCGCTGCGCCATCCAGATGCGCTGCAGCTCGCGCTGAACATGGACGCGGGTGAGCGCGTCGAGCGCACCCAATGGCTCGTCGAGCAGCAGCAACTTGGGCTCGGTCACCAGCGCACGGGCGATCGCCGCACGCTGCGCCATCCCGCCCGACAGCTGGTGCGGATAGGCCCTTTCGAAACCGGTCAAATTCACCAGCGCGATATGCTCGGCCACGATGCGCGGGCACTGCGCCTTGGGAATGTCGGTGTTGAGCAGCGCCAGCCCGATATTCTCCTCGAGCGTGAGCCAGGGGAACAGGCGATGGTCCTGAAAGATCAGTCCGCGGTCGAGGCTGGTGCCCGCGATGCGCTTGCCGTCGAGCCGGATTTCGCCCGCATAGTCGGTGTCGAGTCCGGCAATCAGCCGCAACAGCGTCGACTTGCCGCAGCCCGAGGCGCCGACGATGCTGACGAACTCGCCCGCGCGGATGTCGAGGTCGATCCGGTCGAGCACCGGCAGCGCGGCACCGTCGATCCGGAAATCCTTGGACAGTCCCGATATGGCGAGCGCGCCGATTGCAGGTGCTTCGATCGGGACGGGCGGCGCATCGATGCGAGTGTGCAGAGTCATGACCGGCTCCTTCAGTTGATGACAGGCTGCCAGCGCAGCAAGTGATTGCGCAGGCTGGTGATCGAATAGTGGAGTGTGAAGCCGAGCGAGGCGGCGGCGAGGATCGCGACGAGGATAATGTCCATCCGCTGCTGCGCCTGCGCGACTCCCATCGTCGCGCCGAGCCCGGCATCCGCACCGAACAGAATCTCGGTCCCGATCGTCGCGATCCAGGCGAAGGCGAGCGCCTGCGCTACCCCGGTGAGGATCGACGGCAGCGCGGCGGGCAGCAGGACATGGGCAAAGCGCTGCGTCGCGGAAAAGCCGAAGATATCGGCGACCTCGATATAGCGGCGCTCGACCGTGCGGACGCCCTCATAGCTGTTGAGCACGGTGGGATAGAAAGCGGCGAGGCCGACGATCAGCAGCTTGGCTTCGTCGCCATTGCCGACCCACAGCCCGATCAGCGGCAGCCAGCCGAGCAACGGCACCTGCCGCACCGCGTGATAGAGCGGCCCGACGACGCGATCGAGCGGCCGCGACATCGCCATCGCCACGCCAAGCGCAGTGCCGACCAGCCCGCCGAGCAGCAGCCCGGTGACCGCGCGCGACACGGTGGCCAGGGCATCGTTGAGCAGGAAGCCGCTCGACAGCTGCGCCATGAGGGTCGCGCCGACATCCTGCAAGGGCACGAAGGCGAGCGCACGCGCCCCGCCCTGCGCCGACTGGGCCTGCCACCAGAACAGGATCAGCAGCGGGACGGCGAGGCCAAGCAGGATGCGGGCGGCGGGTGTGTTGAGGCGCGCCATCTCAGGCTTCCTTCCAGCGGACGAAGCGGCGCTCGACGAGCTTGACCGAGCGATCGAGGAAGAAGCCGACCAGCCCGCTGACGAACACGCCGGCAAGGACGACGTCGATGCGGAACATCTGGCGCCCCATCTCCATCATCTGACCGATGCCGCTGTCAGCGGCGAGCAGCTCGCACGCGACCAGCACCAGCCAGCCGCGGGTGAGGCCGAGCCGAAGCCCGGTGAGCACCGGCGGGATCGCAGCGGGCAGCAGGATGCGCGTGACGAACGGCAGCAGCGGCGTGCGATAGAGCCGGGCGACCTCGAAATAGGAGCGCGGGATCGTGCGCACCCCGTCGAAGGTGGCGAGCGCCACGGGGAAGAACACCGCGACCGCGACGACGACGATCTTGAACCGTTCCTCGATCCCGAGCAGCAGCACCAGCATCGGGATGAAGGCGAGCACCGGCACCTGCCGGACCGCCTGAAACAGCGGTGCAAACAGCGCCTCGAACAGCTTCGACAGCGCCATCGACGTCCCGAAAACGAGACCGATGGCAGCACCTGCGAGGAAGCCCGAGACGAGCCGGAACAGGCTGGTGCCGAGATGATCGGTCAGTTCGCCGTTGCGCCAGAGCTGGGCGAGCGTCGCCGCGACCTCGCTCGGCGGGACCAGCACCTGCGGCGGAAACACGCCGCTGGCCGAAGCGAACTGCCAGAGCAGCAGCAGGCCGAGCAGCGGCGCAAGGCCGGCGGCGATGCGGGAGAGATGGTTCATGGCAGAACCTCCTGCGGGGTGAACGGGCGCGCGAAACGGTGGCGGGCGAAGGCGATTGCGGCGGCGCCGAACAGCAGAGGCAGCCACAGCAGGAACACCGACTGGAGCGGCACCAGCTTGGTCAGCAGCCCGCCGCCGAGCGCGCCGGCCGACGAGCCGGTCATCGAGGCGAGATTGTAAAGCCCCGCCGCCTTGCTCTTCGCGCCGGGGATGCTCGCGAGCATCCGCACGTTGATGAGATGGACCACCGCCGAGGCGGCGCTGAGCAGCACCGCCCCCGCCGCCAATGCCGGGAAGCCATGCGCGAAGCCGAGCAGCGCGAGCGCAGCCGCCGCAAGGGCAAGCGCCAGCGCATAGGCGGTGCCGCGCGTGAGCCGGGCGACGAGCGTGCCGCTGAGGAACAGCAGCGCCACCGTGCTGACGCCCTGCACGAGCAGCACGGTGATCCCGTCTTCCTTGGTCAATGGCGGGAGCGCGGCGGCAAGCAGCAGGATGAAGGTCGAGAAGAGCGAGCCGGTGGCCGAACTCAGGAATTCGACGAAACTGCTTTCCGCCACCGCGCGGTTGCCGAGCAGCGCGCCGATTTCGGCGAAGAAGCTGACGCTTTCCTCGGCGACGGGCTGACGCGCGGGGAGGAAGGACAGGCTGAACAGCGCCATCACCCCGAACAGGGCCGCGACAAGGAAGAAGGCAGCGGTCACCCCGGCCTTGAGGATCAGAATGCCCGCCGTCGCCGGGCCGAGGATCGCCATGCCGGCGGTGAGCGCGCCACGATACCAGCCGCCGCGCGTTTCCCCCTGCCCGCGCAACCGCTCAAGGAACGCACCGTTCATCGCGACCATGCGGAACGGGATGCACAGGCCAATCAGCCAGCGCCCACCCGCGAGCGCCGCCCAGCCCGCCGCGAACGGCATGGCGAGATTGACGAGCAGCGGCCCGAGGCTGGAGGCGAAGTAGATGCCGCGCGCGCCGTAGCGGGCGATGATGAACCCGGCGGGGACGGTGACGAGCACCATGCCGATCGATTCCATCGCGCCGATGATACCGACCTGAAAGGCGGTGGCGCCGAGGTCGATCGCGTAGATCGTCGTCACCACCTTGCCGAGGCCGACCGTCAGACCGCTGACGAGCGCGAGCAGCAGGAAGTTGGCCATGAAACGCCGGTCGTTCATCGCGCCGCCGCCTCTGCCGTATCGGGCTTCCACTGATCCTTGAGCTTCAGGCGGTCGAGCGCCGCGGTGGCGAAGCGCCGGTCGAGCAATTTGTCGACATCGATCTTCTTGCGGACCAGCCCCTGATCGAAGGTATAGGCCGCGGCGTCGCGGTAATGCGCGATCATGAAGTCGTCATAGAGCGGCGAGTAACGGTCGCCCCAGGCGAGGCGCGGTTCGTCCAGCTCCGCCTCGGTCACGCTGCGCGGGGATTCCGCGCGTGACGTGATCTCGATCACCTTTTCGCGGTTGGCGGGATCGGCGGACCAGGCCTGGGCGCGGACAAAGGCATCGGCGACGAGTTGCGTCAGCTCAGGATGCGCGTCGACGAAATCGCCGCGACCGAACAGCTCGGCGCGCATCTTCCACGATTGCGGCGCCTGTTTGGTCGACCAGACGATCCGCCCGACCTTCTTTTCGACCAGCAGATGCGCGTCGGAGAGCAGGAACACCGCATCGACATCGCCCGAAGCGAGCGCGGCATGGCTGGCGGGCGGGTTGATGTTGAGGATGCGGAAGTCGCTGAGCTTGAGGCCGTTGGCCTCCGCCAGCTTGGCGAAGGGCAGTTCCCATGGACGTCCGCGATGGAGCGCGATGCGCTTGCCCTTCAGATCCTTGATGCTGTTCGCGGCAACGCCATTGCGCACGACCAGATAGGCGTTCTGGCCGCGCCCGACCGGCACCACCAGCCGCAGATCGACGCCGCCCGCGATCGCGATGATCGCGGGGAAATCGCCATAGCTCGCGAAATCGATGCGTTTGGCGGCGAAGCCTTCATTGACCACAGGGCCACCGACTGCGGTGGCGACCGGGAACCACTGGAGCTTGACCCCGCGCTTCGCCAGCTCGCTTTCGAGCCAGCCCTGTTGCTGGACGATCGCGTTCTGGCCCTGATAGCGCTGTTGCCCTTCATGCGGATAGGCGATGGCGGCGATGGTCAGCGTCGCGGGGAGCTGACCCGCCGCCGCCTCGCTCGAGGTGCCGCGGAACTGGTGAACCACCAAAGCCGCGAGCACAGCGACCGCGACGACGGCGATGAGGATCGTCTTGCGGCTCATGCTGCGTCCAGTGCCTGGGTATAGTCGAGCGTTTCGAACGGGCGCCGGTCGATCCATGCCGCGACATCGACGCGCGCGGGCAGGAAGCCGCGGTCGAACAGGAAGTCGCTGAAATCCTGCAATGCCGTGATCGAGGCCGTGTCGAGATCGGTCTTGAGCCGGCGGTGAAGCGTGTCCCCGCCATAGGCGGCGCGGACGAACTGGTCGGGCGAGCCGGTTTCGCGCGCGATATAGGCGAAGGTCTCGTCGGGATGATCCTCCGCCCATTCGCCCGCCGCGGCGACATGCGCGAGGAGGCGGCGTGCGACCGTCGGATATTGTTCGAGCGTTGCGGCATCGACGGTAAGCGGACGCGGCGCGCCGTTGTTGACGCGGATCTTCGGGTCGGGATGGAAGCCGGTGTCGATCACGATATGCGCGCCCGAGAGCAGCGCGAATTCATGCCCGAGCGAGCCCTTCACATGGATCGCATCGACCTCACCGCGCACCAGCGCGTGGAATTCGGCGGTATAGAGCGGGCGTCCGCCCCAGTTGCGCTGGCTGACCAGATCGAGGCCGTCGGGCGTCGGGTCAGTGGCATCGATATCGACCCATTCGACCTGATCCTCGCCGACCCCGCCGAGCGAGAGCGCGGCGAGCAGGGCGCGGAGCGCGGTGGCGCGGAAGATGTCGATCTTCTGCCCTGCGCGCAGGGGCAGCGCGATGCGGCGGCCCTTGAGATCCTCGACCGTGCGGATGCCGGAGCCGGGCAGCGTCAGGATCAGCTGGCTTTCGTCGATCCAGCTCAGCCCGATGACTCGGGTATCGGCTCCCGCGGCGCGCGCCCAGATCGCGGGCACGCTGCCGCCCTGACGGAAGCTGTGCGCAAGGTGATGGTCGTAATGGCTCGCGCGGACGTCGGGATCCGTGGTGTCCTGAATCGAGCGGACGGTGATACCGAGTTCGGCGAGATCGCGGTCGATCACGCCCTGATTGATCGCGATGCCGAGCGGGGTCGGCACCGGGCAGCGTGTGTACCAGATTTCCTTGGGAAAGGCGGTCATGCGGGCCTCCGTGGATGGGATACGGGAGAAGGGATGCGCGCCATCAGAAGCGCGCCACGAGCGAGGCGCCCCAGGTGCGCGGATCGCCCCACTGGATGGTGTCGCCGGTCACCCCCGCCGCCGCGTTGAACTGCGGTAGCGCGTGGTTGCGATAGGCCTCGTCGAACAGATTGTTGACGTAGACGGTGAAGGTGAAGCGCGTATCGGGGGTGGTGTAGGCGATGCGCGCGTTGGCCAGCGTGTAGCCCGGCTGGTTGAGCAGGGTGCGGTTCACCCGGTCCTGTGGCGTGATGTAATAGAATTGGTGCGACTGGTAGCGCGCGTCGGCGCCGAGCTGGATGCTGCCTGCGCTGCCCAGATCGAAATCATACGATGCGCCGAGGTTGAGCGTGACGTGCGGCGCGCGGACGAACTCCGCGCCCGCCAGATTGGCGCCGCCGTTCACGACCTGAAGCTTGTCGTACTTGGTATCGAGCAGGCCGAGCGCGGCGTTGAGCTGGAGGCCCTTGAACGGACGCGCGGTCAGCTCGAACTCGGCGCCGTTGACGTGCGCTTCCTCGGCATTCTGGAGGTAGGAGGTGGTGGTTCCGCCGACCGCGCCGGGGTTCGGCCCGACGACGTTGATCTGCACATTATCGTATCGATAGTGGAAGGCGGTGGCGTTGAAGGTGAGCGCGCCGTCGAACCAGCTCGACTTATAGCCGATCTCGAACGCATCGAGCTTCTCGGGCTCGACCACCTGCAGCGCGACGGGAAGCTGCGCGGCGGTGTTGAACCCGCCCGACTTCACGCCATGCGCGAATTTGAAATAGAGGAGGTGGCCGGGCGCGACCGTCCAGGACGGCGTCACGTCATAGGTGAAATTGTCCCAGGTCCGTTCGAGCACGCCCGAGAAGGTGCCGATCCCGCCGAAGGTCCCCGTATAGCTCTCCCACCAGCGCGGGTAGTTGCTCCATGCGGTGGCGGCGGCATTGGGCGAAGAGACGCGGCGGAAATCGAGCGTCTTGGTCTCGCGCGTGAAGCGGCCGCCCACGGTGAGATTGAAGCTGTCGGTGATGTCGTAGCCGAGGTTGACGAACGCGGCGCCGCTCTCCGCGCTGTGATCGTAGCGGGTGCGGCTATAGGCGTTGGGCGCGGTGTCGCCGGGCCGCGCGGGAACGCTGCCGTCGGGCAGGGTCGCCGATGCGGCGTCGGAGCGGATGTCCTCGTTGAAATAATAGAGGCCGGCGATCCACTTGAACCGGCCCGAACCGCTCGAGGCGAGGCGCAGCTCCTGGCTCCATTGCGTGCTGCGCGCTTCGGTATGGTTCCGCGCGATTTCGAGCGGGGTATAGTCGCTGTCGCCGCCCGAAATGACGTCGTAGCGCTCATAGCCGGTGATCGCGGTGAGCGTAACGCCGCCGAAGTCCCAGTCGAGCTTGAGCGAGCCGCCATATTGCTCGGTGTCGCTGAACTCGTCGGCATTGGTGTTGACCGCATCGCGGCTGGTGGGCGGCGCATAGCCGTTGCGGTAGAGACCGTCGGCGCGATAGCTGCCGATCGTCCAGTAACCGCCATCGGTCTTGTATTTGCGGTAGTGGACGCCGAGCAACGCCTCGAAATTGCCGCCCGCGCGCGCCAGCAGCTGGCCGCGGATGACGCTGTCCTCGATCGCATTGTCCTTCTCGCCGCTGAACGCGTTGGTGAAGCGGCCGTCGCGATTCTCGATATGGCCGGAGATGCGCGCGGCGAGCACGTCGGGGGCGAGGACGAAGCCGACCCCGGCCTGGATGATCTTGTCGTCATAGCTGCCATAGTCGAGCTTGACGTAATTGTCGGTACCAGTGGGCGAGAAGCTCGGCTTCTTTGTGACGACGGCGATCGCGCCGCCGGTGGTGTTCTTGCCCCAGAGCGTGCCCTGCGGGCCGCGCAGGACCTCGACGCGCTCGAGGTCGAACAGCGGCAGGCCGGTGGCGCTGGCGTTGCTGATATAGACCTCGTCGAGATAGAAACCGACCGGGTTGGCGAGATCGATCTGCTGCTGACCGGCGCCGACGCCGCGGATCCACCAGCGCGGGCGGCCATGCTGCTGCGCGCCGGCCGACGCGTTGGGGACTCGGCTGAGCACCTCGGCAGCCGAACGGCCGACGCCCTGGAGGGTGAACACGTCGGCGCCGAGTGCGGTGATCGCGGTCGGCACGTCCTGAATCGACTGTTCGCGCTTGCCCGCGGTGACGACGATTTCGACCGGGTCGGCGTCGCCTTCGGGGGCATCGGCCTTCGCTTCGGTTTCGTTGGCAAGGGCCGTTGCGGGCGTCAGTGCCACGAGCGATGCGGCGATCAGCCAGATGGTCTTGTTGCGGGTGCGATATTCAGACTTCAACTTCACTTCATGTCCCCCTGCGCGGCCTTTGCAGCCTGCGTCTGGATGTGGTGTTCGATGGGTTCAGGCTGCCTGACGCGCGCGTCCGGCGACCGCGGCGAAGGGCGCGGGATCGATCCATGCGGTGATGTCGAAATCAGCGGCGAGGAAGCCGTGCCCGAACAGGAAATCCTTGTACCGGCCGAGCGCGCCCGCCGCCTCGTCGTTGAGGAAGGTGCCGAGACTGGCAGGCGCATTGGCGCCATAGGCGCGGCGCACCCAGTCGGGGGTCGAGCCGGTCTCGCGCGCGATATAGGCGATGGTTTCCTCGGGATGCGCGCGCGCCCAGTCGCCTGCGGCGATGACGCGCGTCAGGAAGCGCTCGACCAGATCGGGCCGCGCTTCGATCAGCGCGGCGTCGACGGTGAGCGTGCGCGGGGTGCCGTTATTGGCGCGCACCCATGGATCGGGATGATCGCCGAGCGAGGCGACAATATGTGCGCCCGCCAGCCGTGCAGTCTCGAGCCCCAGCGCGCCCTTGACGTAAATCGCATCGACCTCGCCTCGCACCAGCGCGAGCACTTCGGCGCGATAGCCGTGACGGGTGCGCGCACGCGTCCGCTCGCCAGTGGCGATCCCTTCGGTGCCGCTGCCTGCGGGATCGGCGCTGACGGTGTCGACGCGTTCGATATCGGCGAGCGTCAGCCCGGCGAGTTCGAGCGCGCTGGCGAAGCCCTTAAGCGCAGTCGCGCGATTGAAGTCGATCGAGATCGGGTTGACCGGGAGACCGATCCGCCGTCCGGCGAGGTCGCGCGCGGTGCGGATACCGGATGCCGGCAGCGCGAGGATCGCCTGGAACTCGTCGGTCCAGGACAGGCCGATCACCCGGGTATCGCGGCCATTGGCGCGCGCCCAGATCGCCGGGATGTTGCCACCCTGCCGGAACGAACTCGGCAGATTGTGGTCGAAGTGGCTTTCGCGGGCATTGAGGTCCGCGGTTTCCTGAATCGACTTGAGGCCTATGCCATCGCTGCGGAATTCGTCGGCCAGCCAGCCGAGCTGGACGGCGATGCCAAGCCCGGTCGGCACCGGGCAGCGCGTGTACCAGAGATCGTTGATTGCGTTGGTCATGGAGGTTTCCTGACGTTGAAGCGCAAGCGACCGCCGCGTCCGGAAGCGCAGGAAACGCCACCGTCCGTCGCGCCCAAGGCGCGCAGAGCATCGACCGCGAGCGTCAGCCCGCGACGGTCAGTTGCAGATGTCGGTTGGGATCAGCGCGTGGCTGAACAAAGCCGCCCCAAAGGCGGCGGTGGCGTTGCGGAGGAGATACACTGGCTCATCGTCGTTCCTTATCAACTCGGAAACACGAGGCCGCCGGGCTCCATCGGCAACACCGTGCGCTTTAGCAATTGGTGACGCGGCGCAATCTGCATTCCGTCAAAAACCGCGGGTCGAAGGGCAACGACGAGTCGCCGCGCCGGCATGACCAATGCCGACGACTCAATACATACTGATTGAATGGGAATTGCGCCACAAGCTTTGCTTGCGATCCGCAAATGCCAGCTTCGCGAGACGCCGCCGGCCGCGACGAACCGACGGGATGAGCGCTGTGACGGATCGTCTCAGCCGGGATCCTGCATGAGCGCGAGCGTTACGCCGTTGGTCCAGCCAAAGCCGATCTCGGTTCCATATTCGCCGCCGCCGCCGGCCCGGCATTGCTCGACATCATATTTCTCGAGCAGCTGACCGGTGGTGTCATAATGGCTCGCGACCATCGCCAGCCAGCGCTGCGTGATCGTATCGGCCAGCTCAGTCTGACCATAGGCGCGCAGACCCTCGATCGCGACCCAGTGCAAAGGTGCCCAGCCATTGGGTGCATCCCATTGCTGACCGGTCGTGTCGCCTGTGGTGAGCAGCCCTCCGGCGCGCAACAGGCCGGTCATCGCGTCTGCCACCCTGTGCGCGCGCTGCTCCAGCGCGACCCCGGTGAACAACGCGAATCCCTGTGCAGCCGTCAGCTGGTCGCGAGCTCGTCCGAGGTCGAGGTCATAATCCGCAAACATTCCGGCGCCCGGATTCCACAAATGACGATCGATCGCCTCGCGCCGCGCACCTGCCCGCCGGGCAAATTCGGCAGCGCCTGCGTCGTCGCCGAGAGCCTTCGCTTCACCCGCGATCGCCTGTTCGAGCCCGAACAGCAACGCGTTGAGATCGATCGGCAGCAGCCGGGTTGTGCGGATCGTCTCGAGGGTCTGCCCGTCCCCCAGCCAGCGTGAGCTGAAATCCCATCCGCTTTCCGCAGCAGCGCGGATATCGCGCCACAATTCACCCGCGTCGCGTTCGGGGGCGCGTCGCGCAAGCTCAACATCTTCGCGCCACGATTCGTCGCGTGGCGCTGCACGGTCGTCCCAATAGCGATTGAGCAAAGTGCCGTCCGCCAGCCGGACAAGACGGCGATGCTCGCCGCCGGGTGCGAGGCGCTCTTCGCCCGCCATCCAGAAGTCATGCTCGGCGCGCATCCAGCGCAACCGCTGCGCGCGCGCGTCGGCAGACGCGTCCTGCGACAGCCCAGCCATCAGGTAGAAGACCGGCGGGTGCGAGCGGCTGAGATAATAGCTGCGCGTGCCGTTGGGGATATGGCCGTAGCGATCGATCAGGCTGCCGAAGACGGCGATCATGTCCTCGACCAGATCCTGTCGATTCGACCGAACCAGCCCCAGCATCGTGAAGTAGCTGTCCCAGTAATAGAGCTCGCGAAACCGCCCGCCCGGCACGACATGTCGCCGTGGCAATGCCAGGAGCGAGGAGCCGGACGCCGGAGTCTCGGGTTCACGCGTCAGCACCGGCCAAAGGTGGGTGATATGCTCGCGCAGCGGCCGGCCGTCGGGCGCGTCGCAATCCGCTTCGCTCGGCAAGGTGAAGTTCGCTTCAACGAACGCCCGCAGCGCGGCGTCGTCGGCGGGAGCCTGCGCCTTCCAGTCCTGCGCGATCGCCTCGGGCGCGCGACGGGGAACGGCATCGGCGAAGGTCTTGGAATCGGCGAACAGGCCACGCTCCTGCACCGTCGTGAACAGGTCGCCGAAAAGGTCCGAAGGCTGGGGCAATGTCATGCTGTCGCGACCGCCTGGCGCTTGCGGATCACGGGCAGGGCGATGGCGATCAGCGCGATCGGTACCAGGGTGAAGTAGAAGGCAAGCGCGCCGGGCAGGCGCTGAAACAGCAAACCGGTGATGAACGAGCCCAAAGTGCCTCCAAGTGCCGAGAAGATGACGATCAGCCCCATCATCGCCGCGTGGCGGTGGCGCGGGAGCGCACTGAGGGCGACCGAACAGAGTGTGGGATAGATCGGCGCCAGAAAGACGCCGAGCAGCGGGAAGAGATAGGCGGCGACGGGCGCATCGAACCAGCCGGTATCGGGACGCGGCGTGACGCCGCTGGCGAGCGGAAGCGACACGACGATCAGCACCGCGATACAGCCAAGGCAGCCGAGCAAGGCGGGCAGCCACGCCACCCGGCGCAGCACCACACCCGAAGCGAGCCGACCGACCGCTAGCGCGCCGACGAAGATGCTGGTCATCTGCACGCTCATCGCCGCGGGCAGGTGCAGCACCTCGTTGTTGAAGGTGGGCAGCCAGGTGCCGACGCTCTGCTCGACCAGCACATAGAGGAACAGGCCAGCGAGCACCGCAACGCTGGCGGGCAAGGCGGCGAGGCGAAGCATCTCGCCCCAATGCGCGGCTTCCGCTGGATCAGTGGCGACCGCGTCGCGCTCGTCAAGCGGGGTGGCGAACCACAGCAGCGCCAGTGAGAGGCAGGCGCCGCCCAACACCCAATAGACGTGAAGCCAGGCGCTGCCGGTGGTGTCAGCCCCGACGAACCAGCCGAACAGCCACACACCGACCAGCAGCCCGACCATGAATACGCCCTCGACAAGGCCGGTGATGCTGGCGTGGTCGGCGGGGTCGCGCGCGAGCAGCCCGATCGACGAATAGGTCGCCACCTTGGCGATGCCGAAGCTGAGGCCGGTGGCGACGAACAGCGCCTGCATGGCGACGAAGCCGTTGGCGAAGGACGCGAGCAGACAGGCGATGCCGATCAGCGTCATCACCCCGATCAGCGCGCGGCGATATCCGAAGGCAGGGACACGGGTCGCCAGCAGGAACGAGGCCGCGACCACCGAGAGATCCTTGCACGCCTCCAGCGTCGAACCCATCGGCTTGGTCGCGTCGAAATGGCGGATCGACTGAAGGATTACGACCCCGACACTGTTCATCAGGATACCGAGCACGGCGTAGGTGAGCGCGAGTGCGACGATGACGCGGACACGGTTCATCGCCGCATCTCCGGGAGGATCACTCCTCAGGCCTTCGGTCATCACGCACCTCCCCATGGCGCGGGCCCGGTGGCCCGTCGTTTCGATGCACAGGCGTATAAAGTTATGAAATGCATTTCAAGGGCGTTGCGGGATGTCGCCTGTGTTTGCCTCAAGCTGCTCGGAGCAGAATCCGCCGTCACCCCGGCCCTGTGCCGGGGTCCACGGTGCCGCACGCCATAGACCCGAAGCGAAACCGCATGGCCTCGCTGCGCGGTGGACCCCGGCACAAGGCCGGGGTGACGATTGGGGTGTGGCTAGCTGCGCAGCCAGTTCGGCGTCGTTAGCAGCGCAGGAGTGGCGTTTCGCCTCATGTTTCGCGGATCACCATCTGGGTGGGCAGCAAGGTCGAGCGGGCGCGGGCGCCGTCGATCTGCTGCATCAATTTCTCGACCAGCAGCGCGCCTGCGACGTCGGTCTTCTGGTCGATCGTGGTGATGCTGGGATTGAAATGCCCGGCGGGCGGGATGTTGTTATAGCCGACCAGCGAATAATCCTGCGGCGCGGTCAGCCCGCGATCGCGGAACGCGCCGATCGCCGCCATCGCGGCGGTGTCGGAAAATGCGAAGACAGCGTCAGGCCGCGCGCCACCCGCGAGATAGGAAGCAACCGTCTCCGCGGTGGTGGTGAAGGCCATCGAGACGATCGGGAGATAGTCGACCGTCACATCGGCATGGCGCGCCGCTTCCTGGCACAGCCCTTCATAGCGCAGCCGCAATTCCTCATGCCGGATGTCGCCGACGAACAGCCATTTGGTCCGCCCGCGAGCGTGGAAATACTCACCCGCCAGCCGTCCACCGAGCAGATTGTCGCTGCCCACCGCGCAATAGCCCGCGTCCTTGGACACCGCGCCCCACACCGCCATCGGAATGCCGCGGCGCGCAAGGCCGCGCAGCATCGCGTCGCGCGTCCCCTGCCCCAGGATGATGAACCCGTCGGCGGCGCGGGCACGGTGGAAATCCTCGAACGCGCGCGCGTCGTCGAGGCCGGGCGGCGAGAGCAGCAGCTCCTGATTGCGGATCGACAGCGCCTCCGACACGCCGGCGAGCAGTTCGAAGATGAAGGGATCGCCGATCGCGCCGTGACGGTGTGAGGCGAAGTCGAGCATCACCGCGATCGTGCCGGTGCGCGACTGGCGCAGCTTCTTGGCATTGCGGTTGACCGCATAGCCGTTCGCCTGCGCGACCTCGAGCACGCGGGCCCGCGTCTCGCCGGTCACAAGCGGGCTGTCGTTGAGCACGCGCGAGACGGTCGGCATCGACACATTCGCGAGACGCGCAATGTCGCGCATCGTCGGACGGCCGCCGCGCGGCTTTGTTGATTCTGGGGGGCCTTCGCTCATCTTCGCAGACCGTAGGCGGGCAACGGGTGTGCATCAAGCGCCGCAAAGGCTTTTGCAAACTATCTTGAAAAGCATTTCATAAATGCATAGCATCGGCCGCGAAGGGCAAATGTGCCCGGTCATATTCGAAGGGGAGGACACATGCTTCGAAGTGCAATTCTTATGCTGGGCACCGCGCCGCTGGCGCTGATCGCCTCGGCCGCGCACGCGCAGACCGCAACCGATTCGCAGACCGCAGCCGAGCCGGCAGCCGAGGAAGAGATCGTCGTGGTCGGTACCGCCGGCGGCGGCACGCGTCGCCAGGACGCAGCCTTCGCCGTGACCACGCTGAGCGAGGACGCGCTCGATCGCGCCGCCCCAACAAGCACCGCTGACATCCTGCGCGCGGTGCCGGGCGTGATGGCCGAAAGCTCGGGCGGCCAGAACGGCGCCAACATCTTCGTGCGCGGTTACCCCTCAGGCGGCGACGCGCAGTTTGTGACGTTCCAGATGGGCGGCGTACCGATCTACCCGCCCGCGACGCTGTCGTTCCTCGAAAACTCGCAGCTCATCCGCCTCGACGAGACGGTGAAGCGCATCGAGGCGGTGCGTGGCGGCACGGGTTCGCTGTTTTCGAGCGGCCAGCCGGGCCTGACCGTCAACGTCGTGCCGCGTACCGGCGGGAGCCGGTTCGAGGCGTTCGGCAAGGTCAGCTATACCGATTATGGCGAGGTGCGCGGCGACGCCTGGGTCTCCGGCCCGCTGGGTGAGAATACCGGCTTCATGATCGGCGGCTATTACGCGCAGGGCAACGGCGTCCGCGATCCGCAGTTCCGCGCTGAGAAGGGCGGCCAGATCACCGCGAACATCCGCCACGAGTTCGACAATCGCGGGTCGGTCGAAATCTACGCCCGGTACCTGAACGACCGGGGCCAGTGGCTGCTGCCGATCCCGATCAACTCGAACAATGGCAAAATCAGCGCCTATCCCGGCTTCGACGCGGGCACCGGCACGCTGCCCGGTCGCGAGACGCAGGTGACGACCAATATCGTCGGCCGCACGCTAGACCTGGCGCAGGGCCGTGGCGCCGACGTGATCAACACCGGCCTCTCATTCGAGTATGAGATCGCCGACGGGCTGCGCCTGCGCGAGCGGCTGAGCTACCTCGGCGGCAATGCCGATACGGTGGGCATGGTCCCGGCCGGGGCGCCGGTCGCAGCCTCCGCCATGGCGGCAACGCTGGGCGGCACGGGATCGACCGTGTCGAGCCTGACCTATGCCAATGGCGGCCAGGCCGTCGCGAGCGGCGCCAATGCGCAGGTGATGCGCGCGGGGCTGTGGGAAGTGCGCAAGAAGATCTCGTCCTTCGTGTCGGATACCGCGTTCGAATGGACCGCGGGCAGCAACAAGCTGACCGGCGGCTTCTACTTTGCCGACTATAGCTCGCGCGACAAATGGGTGCTGGGCAACCAGGTGCTGCTGACTGCCGAGCCCAATGCGCGGCTGCTCAACATGACGCTGAACGGCGGACGTACCGCGACGCTCAATGGCTTCACCAGCGGCCCCGGCTTCCAGGTCGACGCCTTCTACAAGGGCAAAGACTATTCCTTCTACGCAGTCGATGAATTCCAGATCACGCCCGAGCTGCGGATCGACGGCGGCATCCGCTGGCAGCGCCATGTCGTCGACGCGACGCTGCGCACGCCACAGGCGGCGACGGTCGATCTCGATGGCAACGCCAACACGCTTTACGACAATGGCGTCAACGTGCTCGGCGGGCCGCGCCAGCTTCGCTATGCCGACTCGGCATGGTCGTGGACCGCGGGCATCAACTACGACATCACCAGCCAGATCGGCGTGTTCGCCCGCTACAGCCGCGGCAACAGCTTCCCGATGTTCGACAATCTGCGCGAGGGCCTCACGCAGATCGCCGAAGTCGACACCTATGAGGGCGGCCTCAAGATCTCGACCCCGATGGTCAGCCTCTACGCCACGCTGTTCCACAACAAGTTCGACGGCCTTGCGACGACGGCGCTCATCAACAATGTGCCGCTCAGCGCGGTCGGCGGCGCCAAGGCGACCGGCGTCGAGCTGGAAGGCGCAATCCGGCCGTTCCAGGGGTTCAGCATCACCGCGGCGGGCACATGGCTCGACGCGAGCTATGTCGACTTCTTCTCGGGCGGCGGCACGATCAACAACACCGGCAACCAGGTGCAGCGCCAGCCGAAATGGGCGTGGCGCGTGACCCCGGCCTATGAGGTCGATCTGGGCGGGGTGAAGCCGTCGCTGTTCGCGACGCTGCAATATACCGGCGACCGCTTTTCCGACCCCGAGAATCTGCAGGTACTGCCCAGCTTCTACCAGCTCGACGCCGGTGTTTCGGTCGAGGTGGCGGAGCGGGTGACGCTGGCGGTGACCGGCAACAATCTGACCAACGAGATCGGCCTGACCGAGGGCAATCCGCGCATCATCGGCGGACAGGGCTCGGGCACGATCCTCGCACGACCCATCCTCGGCCGTTCGTTCCGCTTCAGCGCTGCGCTGAAGTTCTGACGGCTTTCCCCGGACCAGCCCCCCTTCCCTTTTGGTCCGGGGATTTTCTACCCTGAAGCGGCACCCGTGCCCGGAACGGAGACCTGCCCATGCGCCGCCGGACGTTGCTGAAGGGGATGGCGGGAGCGGCGGCTTCCGCGACGACCGTGCAAGCGATGACGAGGGCCGGAGGGCGGCAGCGGAATGTGCTGCTGCTGATCTCCGACGACCAGGGGCTCGATCTCGGCTGTTACGGCACCCCGGTCGCGACCCCGCGGCTCGACCGGCTGGCGGGGGAAGGAACGCGGTTCAGCCACGCATTCGCCGCCGTCTCTTCGTGCAGCCCGAGCCGGGCGGTGATCCATACCGGACTCTACGGCCATCAGAACGGGATGTACGGGCTGCAGCACGACGTCCATCACCAGTCCTTGCTCGACGGGGTAGAGACGCTGCCGTCGTTGCTGCACCGCGCGGGCTATGCGACGGCTTTAGTCGGCAAGAAGCATATCGGGCCGGACAAGGCATTTCCGTTCGATGCCGAACTGGTGCCCGAGCGATCAGGCATTCGCGATGTGCGCGAGATGGCGGTCGCGGCGGCGAGCTTTATCCGGTCGACCAATGACCGCCCCTTCTTCGTGACCGTCGCTTATAGCGACCCGCATCGCGCCGCGACCGATTACGGCAACGACCGCGCATGGCCGGGGGTGAAGCCGGTCAGTTATGATCCGGCGAAGGTCCATGTCCCCGCGCACCTGCCCGACCTGCCCGCGGTGCGGCAGGATCTGGCCGAATATTATGAGTCGCTGAGCCGGCTCGATAGCGGGGTGGGGATGTTGCTCGACCTGCTCGCGGAAAGCGGACGCGCGGACGATACGCTGGTGATCTTCCTCAGCGACAATGGCCGGCCCTTTCCCGGCGCCAAGACCAATCTCTACGCCCCGGGTCTGCATCTGCCCCTGATCGTCCGTGCACCGGGCAGCGCAGCCGCGGTGTGCGATGCGATGGTCAGCTGGACCGATATCGCGCCGACCGTCCTGGACTGGACGGGGGTGTCGGTGCCCGATTATCCGCTGTCGGGCGCCTCGTTACTGCCGGTGCTGGGCAAGGCCGGCGATCCGGCGCGCGATGCGGTGTTCGCAAGCCACGAGTTCCACGAGATCAACCAATATTACCCGATGCGAGCCGTTCGCACGCGGACGCACAGCTACATCCTCAACCTCGCGCACCCGCTCGATTATCCGGTCGCGGGGGATGTGGCGGGGTCGCCGAGCTGGAAAGCGATCAGCGCGGACCGGTCGATCCGCCTCGGTAAGCGGACCCAGGCCGCCTATCTCAAGCGGCCTGCCGAGGAGCTGTACGACCTGACCCGCGATCCCGACGAGGTCGTCAATGTCGTGGGCGATCGTGCCTATTCCGGGGTTCTCGCCGATCTGCGCCAGCGGATGCTGAAGATGCGGACCGCGACCCGCGATCCGTGGCTGGCGGGGCAAACCGATCCCTATGCGCATCTGAAACACACATGAGGGCGGAGATATGATGAAGCCGCTTGCCACACTTCTCGCCTTGCTCGCGGTCGCTCCGGCGCTGGCGCGGCAGGACTCCGTCGCAGTGGCAATACCCGCCTTCACCTTGCCGCCATCGGACCAGTTGAGCGAGGAAGCGAAGGCCGTACTTTTGCGGATGCGCGCGGCGCGCGCACCCGACCTCAAGGGCGACCTGACGAAGCAACGCGCCTTCTACCAGACCTATAATGACGACCGGCTGGCCGAGATGCGGCGGCATTTCCGGACCCGCGAGGAACGCGTATCGCTGGGCGGAGTCACGGTCGACATCGTGACCCCCGGCGCCGCGATTCAACCGCGCAACCAGGACCGGGTGCTCATCAACGTGCATGGCGGCGCGTTCATGTGGGGATCGGGAAGCGGCGCACTGGTCGAGGCGATTCCGATTGCCGCAACCGCGGGGATCAAGGTGGTCACGGTCGACTATCGGCTCGCTCCGGAGCACCGTTACCCCGCCGCATCGGAGGATGTGACCGCGGTCTATCGCGCGCTGCTGAAACAATACCGGCCAGAGAATATCGGCATCTATGGCTGCTCCGCGGGCGGGGTGATCACCGCGCAATCGGTCGCGTGGATCCGCAGGCAGGGGCTGCCGCGCCCCGGCGCGATCGGCACCTTCTGTGGAACGGCGGCGGGGTTTAGCGGGGACAGCGCCTATCTCGCCGGGCCGATCGCCGAAGGCACTGCGCCGCCGACCGGACCGCTACCGCCTCTGATCCCAATGCCGTACATGGCCGGGGCTGCCGGGAACGACGCGGCGGCCTACCCATTGCTCTCCGAGGCCGAAACACGGCTGTTCCCCCCCACCTTGTTGCTGGCGGGGAGCCGCGACTTCGCGGCGAGCGCGCTGACGCTGGCGCATCGCCGGCTGGCGCAAGCGGGGGTGCAGAGCGAGCTGTTCCTGTTCGACGGATTGCCGCACGCCTTCTTCGTCTGGCCCGATATGCCGGAATCGATGGAGGCATATCGCGTCATCGCGCGCTTCTTTGACCAGCATCTGGGCAGACGGGAATGAACGACGCATCAGGGAAACCGATCTCGATCACGCACAACGAAATTGTCCGCGTGGCAGGAAGGGTGAAGCGATCGAGGCAGCGGATTCGCCGTGCTAACGAGCATCGCTGATCGAGACGTTCGAAGCTGGACTCGATCAGGCGCGACCATGCGACTCATCAACGACAGATTATCTTTGAAAGTCTGGTGGAGTTGAGGTCGGCATCTGTCATGTCTCAGGACAAGCCAGAACGTCCGTAGCCCTTTGTTTTATCAGATTTTTAGTTCACGACACGTTCCTGCCTGCCCTATCACATCCCACCACTTCCAACCCGAAGTGTGGGACCGAATGAGGGACGGAAACCGTCATGTCGGATTGACCACACTGCAGGTGACGAACGCAAAACCGTCATGCCGGCGGTCAGCCACAAAGGCCCCTCCTGGTCGACGTTATCGAGCCGAGTTCAGCCCGACCGCTTTCAGGTGTCGGCCACCGGAAGCGGACGCAACGGACTGGATTGCGCCAACGGCCGGAGTTGGGCCGGAAACGGACCGTCGGCTTCTAGCTATGCGCATCAACAAAGCGGGCTTCAAGGTTACTGGCGAGCAACTCCCCGGCTCAGCCGCGATTTGGCTGTTGTTTTTCTTCCACCTGCTTGGCTAGTCTTTGCTGGCGCGGGGATGACTCTGCGGGTCGTCCTTGTAAAATCGAGCTGCTTGGGAGGGGCGCACGGTGACAGGATTGAGTTCGACTAAACGTGCGGACAATTTCCTGTTCCTTTGGGATGTGCACGCACCTGCACATTATTTGAGGATCGAGGACCCCGGCCAAAAACTTCTGGACCGCAGCTTGCGATGCTTCAGCGACAATTGCGAGCCACACGCGAAGACCAGAGCGTATGGGGACCTCAGATCAGCCCTCATCCAACGGCTATTCTTGCCGACCCCGCCGATATGATTGCCTGCGAGCCAGTTAGGCCTAAATTGTTTGAGCAATTTCTCGACAATGGCCAAACCTCCCAAGATAAATTACAAAAACAGGACGTAACAATGCCCACTCGCCATGCATTTCTACATATCGTGTTTTTGGCATTTACGACCCTTACGATTTTCATGCGCGACGCCCACGCGCAAGCTGGCCCCCCGCCGCAATTTGATTCGGTGAGTCCAGGGGGAGTTAGCTATAGTAATAGCGCATTTGTACTTTCCGAAACGGATCTGAAGATTGGACAGGGAGAATTTCCATACGCACTGATACTAGAGCGAACTTATCAGAGCAGCCAGGATCCCGAATCTACAGTTAGCCTGATCAGATCACAGGGCTGGTCTTCAAATTTGGGCATGAAATTTTCCCAGTCTCAAGAATACTCACCTTATGCGCGACATTTTTCTATAGACCCTAATTTCCAACCCTACCAAATATATAGCATATCCATAGCCAACAGAAGCAGGTCATTCTTCAATTCTACTAATTTGAAGTCAGGCCAGCAACCCGGCACTTATGTTCAGAGCAGCTCATCAAGCGGAGATTATCTAGAATGGGACGCTCCAAGCATGAGTTACATATACACCAGTGAAAAGGGAGACATTCTAAAGTTCGCCGGAGCCTTCGTGATCACTGAGTGGCTGGCTGCAGACGGGACAAAGCTCACATTTACGTATGATAATGCCGGCCGGCTAAAGAGCGTGTTCAGCAACCGGGGAATGGCTATATTGTTTGAACTTGGCGCCGTTACAGGAGGCTATTCTCTGACAAAGGCTTGCGCGGTAAACCTCGCGAACGTGCATGTGCTGCCAACGTCTCCGTGCCCAGCCGGTGTATCGACGGCAACCTATTCCTACAGATCAACGCCAGGAACCACACCGACATCGGCGGGGCCTATATTGGAGAGTGTCACAAACGCCGTCGGCGTAACGAACACTTACGGATATGACGCGCGAAGTCACTTGAATTGCGTGAAGCGTCCCGGGCAAAATACTTGTGAAGTATTCAATACATACAGCACATGTTATCGATGGCCGACGGAGCTATACGATCCTCCGCTCATGCATCTCTACGAGGCGGTTACAAGTCAAACCTTCGCATCTGGCGAGACACTCTCATACGACTATACCCCAGGCCTCTGCCCTCCTCGGACGCTGTTTTCATACCCCAATGGCGGCGAGCCCCGAACCGTCACGCGTGGCGATTCGGCGACCACGGCGGTCAAGGTCAACTCCTATGGAATGCTGACCTCCATCACCAACGAGATCGGACAAACCAGATTAATTACGTATGATGAATATAACAACCTTGGCGAACAGGTTGTTGGAGAGAATATTGTAAAGATTGTTGAGCCGGAAGGAAACATATTTGAGTATCAATACGATGCTCGCGGAAACCGAACTCAGACCAGAATGAAGGCCAAACCTTCATCGGGTGCGGCAGACATTGTAACCACCTCTACCTATGCGAGCACGTGCTCCAACAGAATTACCTGCAACAAGCCAACAAGCACTACCGATGCGCAGGGAAATAGCACGACATATACTTACGACAATTCTCATGGCGGCGTGCTCACCGAAGTCGGTCCTGCGGTGAACGGGATATCTCCCGTGAAGCGCTATGCGTACACTCAGCGCTCCGCCTGGCTGAAGAACGCGGGCGGGAGCTATACTCAGGCAGCCTCACCTGTCTGGCTTTTGGCGGAGGAGCGCACATGCCGAACGACTGCAACTATAGGCACCGCCTGTGCTGGCGGCGCATCTGACGAGATAGTCGTTAGCTATGATTATGGCCCGGATACCGGCGCTGTAGGCAATATCCTGCTTCTTAGGGGCAAGCTCGTGACCGCGAGCGGCGTCAGCGAGCGGAGCTGTTACGGCTATGATGCGAATGGCAACAAGACTTCGGAAACCAGCCCGCGCGCCGGTTTGACCAGCTGCTATTAAGGGGGACGCGATGCAACTCAGGATCATAGCATTGCCATGTGCCATCGCAGCGTTCTCGCCGAACGGGGCGGCCGCCCAGTCCTCTCCATCAGCGTTTACCACGACAAGTCGATATGATTTGGCGAACCGGCTCACCGGGGTCATTGCGCCCGACCCGGATGGCCCGGGCGGCAATGGTCGCCCGGCGGAGCGCTACTGGTACGACGCCGCCGGACGACTGAGCAAGATCGAAACGGGCACGTTGGCGGACTGGCAACCCGAGACGGTGACCCCTGCTGCATGGGTTGGATTCACGATCCTCACAAGGACGGAGACCAGCTACGACAATATGGGTCGGAAAGTTCGGGAGCAGATAGCGAAGGGCGCGGCCGGTACTGTTCGATCGCTGGCCCAATATAGCTATGATGCAGTAGGGCGCCTGGAGTGTTCAGCCGTGCGGATGAACCCCGCGGCATTCGACTCACTCCCGGCAAGCGCCTGCGTGCTGGGCCCGGAGGGAAGTACAGGCCCGGATCGGATCACGCGCAATTTCTACGATGCCGCTGGACAGTTGCTGAAGGTACAGAAGGCGGCCGGGACCGCCGTTCAGATCGACTATGCGCGCTACGAATACACCCCGAACGGCAAGCAGAAGGCGGTGATCGACGCCAACGGCAATCGTGCCCAATTCTCCTATGATGGATTTGACCGGCACGTGAAATGGGCCTTCCCCTCGAAGACGGTGGTCGGTGAGGTCAGCGCGGTAGACTACGAAGAATATGGCTACGACGCCAACAGCAACCGGACCAGCCTGCGCAAACGCGACGGGCGGACAATAGCGTACGGTTATGACGCGTTGAATCGGGTCACGAGTAAAACCTATCCGAGCGGCGGGGCGCGACCGGTCTACTATGCTTATGATCTGCGTGGGCTACAGATTATGGCGCGGTTCGACTCGCTGTCTGGTCAGGGCATCACGAATGCCTATGACGGGTTCGGGCGGCTCACCGCGACCACTGCGGTTACGACTCTCGGCACGACCGAGGTGATCCGGAATCTCAACTTCGTCAATGACGCGAATGGGAACCGCACACGCATTACTTATCCTGACAACCAATATGTAAGTGCTGCGTGGGACGGGCTCGATCGCTTCTACTTTCACAATATCGCAGGCGGAACCAATCTCAATTACGTCACCTACAATGCTGAAGGCGAGGCATCGACGCTGTTGCGGTGGGCCGCAGGCACCTGGGGGGCCTCAACGTCCTTCGGTTACAATGGCATGTCGCAACTAGTGTCCCATGGGCACTCGTTCCAAAACAGTACCGCCAATGTCACCACGTCGTTTAGCTACAATTCCGCGCGTCAGATCATCTCGCAAACCCGCGACAATATCGACTATCGGTTCGATGGGCATACGAATATCAATCGCGATTATACAAGTAATGGACTCAATCAGTACACGGCGGCAGGAAATACTTCCTTCAGCTACGACCTCAACGGCAATTTGACTGCGGAAGGGGCAAAATCATATACTTACGATATTGAAAACAGGCTGGTGAGCGCCAGTACGGGGACGATGCTCGTCACGCTCAGCTACGACCCGCTGGGTCGGCTCGCACAGGTCTCGACCTCAGCCGGCGCAACGACGCAGTTCCTGTACGACGGTGACGCACTGGTCGCCGAGTATGATGGGACAGGTGCAATGATAAAGCGTTACGTCCACGGCCCTGCGGTCGGCCGCGACGACCCGCTGGTCGAATATGCAGGTCCTGACGTCACCTCCCCTCGACATCTCATCGCCGACCACCTGGGGTCGATCATTGCGATCGCCGACAGCAACGGCAACCGCACTGCGGTGAACGGCTATGACGCATATGGCATCCCAAACGGGGTCATCAGCGGCGGCACGCCCAATACGGGGAGGTTCCAGTACACCGGCCAGGCTTGGATTCCCGAGCTGGGTATGTACTACTACAAGGCTCGCATCTACTCGCCCACGCTTGGCCGGTTCCTGCAGACCGATCCCGTCGGGTACGAGGATCAGATCAACCTATACGCCTATGTTGGCAATGACCCAATCAATGGACGCGATCCGACCGGAAAATGCCGGATAACGCGGGACGGGGTAGAGATAGGAATTTGTGGAAATACGACCGAAGCTCAAGACAAGGTGGATGCTCAGATAGAGAATAAAAACTCCATCGCAAAATCGGTCGAAGCATTAGCTGTCGCAAAGGGTGTAAGGGTTGGATTTGAGATAAGAGACGGCGACCCGAACTATCATGGTGGCAATTACGATCAAACCCGCGGTCAGGGCGGCACGATCACCTTCGATAAGGACGATATTGTTAGAATTGAAAATCCAGATGGATCCTCGCACTTCAGCTCAGATGCGGAGACCATTGAACATGAAATAAATAACGCAAAGAATCGCCTGGAGGGCGGTCAGCGCCAGGATATCGGGGACAAATTTGGACCAACCGATCATGGAGGCTCTATCGATGCTGAAAACCTGCTCCGCCAACGGTCTGGGATAGCATTCAGACGTCAAATAGGAGCGGACGGATCCATATTCAGCAGAAAAGCTCTTGATAAATCCAGATCATTTTCAATCAAATAGCAATGGTTTTAGGATTTCATATGATTGTATCAATCATCCTAGTCAGCTTGACGGTCGCCACTCATCCACACGAACCGGATATCGTGGAACAACAAGTGAATCTTTGCAGAAGACTTGATATATTGACACAAAGGCTCGCCCTCCCTGCCAAGACTAAAACGCTAAATAGCCACCCATTTGTAGACTACAAGGATTACAACGTATATTTTTCTAAGAACATGTTCTACGACAAGTCGAGTATTAAATACGATATTAGAAAGTATATACGAACAGAAACCACTTCTACGTACAGCTTTGAGTTGAGACATACCGGCGGAAAGCTGTACGCTAAGTGGTGGGAACGGCGTGGGGATGAGTTTAGAGACGGCGGATACATCGCGTGGCAGAAGGACAAATTCAAAGAAGTTTGCGTGTTCTAACCTTGACTAACATACCAAACTTCTGCGCGCTGCGACGCTGGCAAGCGGTCTTCACGATGAACTATGCGGCCTCCGCCCTGTTTGCCGGTCCCACGCAGCGATAGCCGTCACTGAGTTATGCGGCACTCCCGCCATTAGGGCGAAACGCATCGCCAGCCATCGTCTCGCCGTCCAGCATGTTCGCCGCTATCGGCGTCGACGCCGCAAAAACTTTCGCAAAGGGCGCGCGCTTCAATTCGACGAACTACTTCATTGAGGATGAAGAAAATTGCCCGGATGGTCAGACTGGAATCGGCTTTCGCTGGGCGCGAAAGACAGGCGTCATCTGGTTATTGTCGGTGCAGTCGGGGCGCATAGCATCGCGAAGTCCTCACTATGCTGTCCGAGCGATCGCACCCGGGCGCTACCGCAAGGTTTGGTGGTTTGCAGATGCCCAGAGCGGTATCGTCGTTCATCGCGTGGCGGGCAAAGGGCGCGATGCTGATGACAGTATCGCCGCGCCGCGAGTAATGCGTGAGCCGTAGCTCAATCATATGGCTTGCAAGATTACAGTGATTTATCGTGCGGCACGATGGACGGCTCACCTATTCTCTATTCGTTTCGGCGCTGTCCCTACGCAATCCGCGCGCGCTTGGCACTGCTTGCAAGCCACACGGTGTGCGTCATCCGCGAGGTCAAACTCTCTGCAAAGCCCGTCGAGATGCTTCTCGCGTCACCGAAAGCAACCGTGCCCGTACTGGTTCTGCCCGATGGCGCCGTCATCGAGCAGAGCCTCGACATTATGTGGTGGACGCTCGCGCGCTACGATCCGACAGGTTGGCTAGACCACGACAGCGCTCACCTGATCGAGGTCAATGATGGCCCGTTCAAACATCACCTCGACCGAGCCAAATATCCTGATCGCCACGGTTGCGATGCGGGTATGCACCGCGTGGCTTGCCTCGATCTACTTCGTTCACACGAGGAACGTCTGGCAACCAACCGCTATCTTTGCGGTGATGCCATGAGTCTGGCGGATGCGGCAGTCTTACCTTTCGTTCGGCAATTCGCGTCGATTGACCGCAGCTGGTTCGACGCTCAGCCTCTAACGCATGTCCGCCGCTGGCTCGACGGACTAGTCGCATCCGATCTGTTCAATACCGCAATGATGCGGCTTACACCATGGCGGGCCGGTGATCCGGACATATGCTTTCCTGCCAACCCCTGCGCTACGGTCGTAAGTGATACAGCGCCAGCCGGTTCGGAGATATCCTCGCAATCATAATATATCGAGCCAGCATCCTGGCAGCTCCCTCGGCTTCGCACTCCAAAATGTGGCATTGCCGCAGCAGGCCAGCGTCACCAGGAACCACCTCGATTCTGGCAACGAATAACGAATGAGGCACATCACATTGAGGGGCGAACGCTTGTTAGTGATGCTTTCGGGCTGCACAGGTGGCGGGAAGTCTACACTGCTGCTTGAGCTGGAGCGGCGTGGACATAATGTCGTCCGGGAGCTCGGCGGCTAATGCGATGTATTTTAGATTACGCGCAAGGGATGCGATCTGGACGCTGTGATGCGGGTATCGAGAATATGAATGCACTTTGCTGACCGCTTCTGCGATTGGATCAGTTGCCAGGCGTCGAGTGGTATCACACGGTCAATCCGCGCGCTGACGCCGAATTTCGGTGACTTCGGTTCTGTTACCCACGAACCTATAACGCACTTCCACTCCATCAGTTGAATGCGACTGAACTGCGTCCAGCCCAGATTTCGCTGATCTGAGATTCTTCCTGACCGTGTCCGCTTTGTCCGGTAGCGACCCTCAAAACGGACCGGTCTCTTACGGCCCAGATTCCGTCTTTCGGGCACTGAGCAGCTAGACGCCCGCTTTCGCGGACGGCACGCCAAAAGCCGTCTTTCTGCACGCCGCCTAAATTCAGCCGTTCATTCCGCTGCCGAGGCGATGTCCGCTTGCACGGTCTGGCGCTCAAGATTCGGTCAGGCCGCTACCGGGTCAAGAATCGCCGTTGCTTGGACTTAGGCTGAGTGAAGCCGAGGCGGGTGAGGGGCGAAAATGCGGGACGGAAACCGTCCTGTCCGGATTGACCACACTGCAGGTAAAGAACGCAAAACCGGGCCGTCATGCCGACGGTCAGCCACAAAGGCCCCTCCTAGCGACGTTATTGACCGGGATCTTTTACTGCGAGTTCGGCCTAGAAACGCTTGATCGATAGCACCTCGAAGGTCTGACGCAATGTCTCAGTCGAGCGGTCATAGTCGTTGAGCGCGAGCGCGGCGATCAGCGCATCGACCACGCAGAGTTGCGCGATCCGGCTTGCCATCGCCTCCGTCCGGAAACGGGTTTCGCGCGCCATCGTGAACAGCACGATATCGGCATAGGCCTGGATCGGCGAGCGCGCGAAGTTGGTGATCACGATCGTGCTTGCGCCCGCTTCCTTTGCCAGCCGGGTCGAGGCCACGGTCTCGTGCGTCGCACCGCTGTGCGAGATGGTGAGCACGGCGACATCGGGGTCGCAGCGTGACGCGCTGATCGCCTGGACGTGACTGTCGATCACCACCCGCGCATCGAGCCCGATGCGCATCATCCGATAATGCGTGTCCTCGGCGATCGGCGCCGACGAACCGATGCCGTAGATCTCGACGCGCTTCGCCTTGCGGATGATCCCCACGGCCTTGCCGAGTGCTTGCGGATCGAGCACCGACAGCGAGTCGCTCAGCGCCTGGATCCCCGAATGGAAGATCTTGCGGCAGATCGTGCCCATGTCGTCGTCGCGCGCGACATCCTCGTGGATGAACTGCACCGGTTGAACGATTTCGCGCGCGAGGCTGAGCTTCAGGTGCTGAAAGCCGGTCAGCCCGATACCACGGCAGAAGTTGATGACGCTGCCCTCGCTGACCCCGACTGCTTCGGACAGCTCGGTCACCGACATGCGAACGATCTCGTCGGGCTGGGCCAGGATATAGTCGGCGATGCGGCGCGCGCCCTTGGACATGGAAGGTTGCGCAATCCTCATTCTTGAAAGCGCATTTTCCACTGGCCCGGCATCGGCAGCCTTGCCCTGACCTTCGCCCCCATTGTCATCCAATTTGCGCATTTTTCTGCTTTGAGCCGCTTAGCCGCTGATCGGAATCACGATAGTCAGCACTGGCTTCCAGTTCAATATTGAACTGAACTCAAATTCTATATTCACAAAAATGATTCATATTCATTTTTGTGTCACAGGCTCTCCCTAGGCGGACCCGGCACGCCGCTGCGGTGCCGACATCGAATCGCCATTCCGGCGCGGGTCGGCCGCAGTCGCTGTGCACCGCTTCTCAAACGGGGGTTTCACCGTGCACATGCCTTCAACACTCCGCTCCGCATTTTGCCTTGGCCTGCTCGTGACCGCCAGCGCGCTCCCCGGCATCGCACACGCCAAGACCGATGGAGATACTGCCGAAACCGACCAGCGCTCCGACGAGGTCGTCGTCACCGGAAAGCAGGAAAAGCAGACCCCGCTCGCCGCGCAGGCCATCGAATTTGGCAACCAGGTACAGATCATCGATGCCCAGCAGATCGCGACGACAGGCGCGACCAATTTCGCCGAGATCGCGCAGTTCCTGATCAAGGGCGCCAATGTCGGCTACTCGCCGGATGAGGGCGAGTATACGATCCGCCTCGACGGCGGCAGCGATCGCGACACGCTGGTCGTGCTCGACGGCGTCCCGCTTTACGATCGCGGCCCCGCGCTCGAGGATATCTGGGGCACCACCACGATCGATCCGCACATGATCGAGCGGGTCGAAGTCTTCCGCGGGGGCAACAGCCTGTTCTTCGGAAGCAATGGCGGGATCGGCGTGATCAGCCTGGTCACCAAGCGCCCCGACGGAACCAGCAAGTTCGAGATCGGCGGCCAATATGGGTCGTTCAACACGCGTGAAATCTGGGGAAATGCAAGCTTCCCCCTCGATTCCGAAGGCCGCCACAGCGTGATGGTCTATGGCGGCACGATCCAGACCGACGGCCCGCGTATCTTCGCGCCTGAATCCTATGTCGACAATGTCGCCGCCGCCGGCGGCATCCAGAAATACCCGCTCAACCGCAGCAATATCGGCCTCAAATATCTGTGGAAGGTCGACGAGAAGAGCGAGTTCCGCATTGGCGGCCAGTACACCCAGATCGAGTTTCAGGATCCGTTCCCGGACAACGAGACCTATTCGCCCAATCGCGTGCGCTATCCGATCGTCGACTTCACGCTCGATCGCCGCTGGTCGGATCGGCTGTACACCGAGATTGCGGGCTATTGGAGCAACCCCCAACTCAACAACACCGAGACCTTTGCCGAGATCTGCAAGATCGCCACGGGCTGCCCCGACCCGTCGGGCGGCAAGCTGATCCCGTTCGGCAACGCCACCGGGAAATCAATCCCCTATCTCAATAAGGGGTTCGGCAAGGATTCGAAGGTCGGCGGTTTCCGCGAGCTGGGCTTCAACTTCCGCAACACGCTGACCCTGCCCAATTTGCTCGAGCTGGTCACGGGCGTGCAGATCGTCTCGTACAAGAACGACTCCGATCCGGTCTTCCCGATCTCGAACAAGGCGAACACGATCACCGGCCTCTATGCCGATCTGCGCCCTGTCATCCCCTTCAGTCCGGAGACGAAGCTGTCGCTGGCGGTCCGCACCGATTTCGCGGACAGCTTCGGGTCGCGCACGATCTGGAAATTCGGTTTCCGCCAGCCGGTCGGCGATTTCTACATCCGCGGCAATGGCGGCACATCCTACAGCCTGCCGCGCACCAACGAGCTGTTCCTCGAAACCCCGACCTCGATCGGCAACCCCAACCTCAAGACCGAGCAGACCGAAACCTTCAATGGCGGGATCGGCTTCACGAAGACGCTCGGCGACGTCCAGATCAATGCTGAAATCGGCGCCTTCCGCACCAACGTCACCGGCCGCATCCAGACCAAGCTGCCCAAGGACGCCGCCGAAGCCGCGGCTGCGGGTGTCATCAACTGGAAGCCCGGCCAGTCGATCTTCTTCAACAACACGCCGGTGACGGAGATTCGCGGCCTCACCGCCGATCTCGACGTCCTGATCGGCAAGAGCTTCTCGCTCAACGTCAACTTTACCCGGCAGAAGGCGCATCTCGCCGGCAGCGATCTGCAGATCAACGAGACGCCCGAGTATATGATCGGCGGCAACGTCGCCTGGCACAGCCCGGACAACCGGTTCCACCTGACGCTCTATCCGCGCTACCAGGGCCCCGAATATGCCACCGGCGGCGTCAACAACGCGCTGCGCCACAATTTCGGCAACTACTTCCTGCTCAACGGATCGATCGGCCTTTGGGTCGGGGACAAGCAGCAGCACCGGTTCCAGCTGCGCCTCGTCAACATCTTCGACGAGAAATATGCCGAGCGCTACGGCTACGGCAACATGCGCTTCAGCTCGGCGTTCATTCGCGGCGACATCAAGGTCAACACTCCGGCCTATTTCTACGGCTATGCGTTCGAGGGCAAGCCGCGCAGCATTTACGCCTCCTACACCACCAAATTCTGACGTTTCGGGCCGGTGCCGGAAACGGCGCCGGCTCGTGCGATCGCGAAGGATTCCGGTTCATGGCGCTGTCACAGCTCAAGCGTAGCGCGCACCCGTCCCGCCGGACGAGGGAGAGTGCGTATGCTGCAAAAGACGATCGCGATCGGACTGGCGGCGCTGCTCGCTGTCGGTGCCGGCTGGTTTGCGAAGACGCCGGGCACGCCGCCACCACCCGCGCTGCGCGTGCTCCTGATCCCCGCCGATGGCGGCACCGAGAGCGGGACGCTCGCGGACTATCGCCCCATCTTCAATGCGATCGCGCACCAGACCGGGCTTCGCTTCGACCTCAGGGTCGCGCAGTCCTATGGCGGGGTGGTTGAGGCGATGTGCAACAACGCCACCGACATCGCCTTTGTCGGCCCCGTCACCTATCTGCAGGCACGCGAGCGCCATTGCGCCGAGCTGCTTGCCGTCGCGGTCAAGGGCGGCCGCTCGGTCTATTATTCCGGGCTGTTCGTCCGCACCGACGCGCCGTTCCGGACGATCGGCGATCTGCGTGGCCACCGCGTGGCCTTCGGGGACCTCAACTCGACCGCGGCGTTCCTGTTTCCCGTCACCATGCTGATGGATGCGGGCATCGATCCGTCGCGCGACCTGTCCGAAGTGCGGATCGCGGGCTCGCATTCGGCGAGCCTCACCGCGTTGCTCGCGGGCAAGGTCGACACCGCGGCGCTCTCTTTCGAATCCTATGACAAGGCGGTGCGGGCCGATCTGCCCGGCGTCCGCAATGTCCGCGTGCTCGCGCGCAGCGAACCCATCCCCTACCCGCCGCTGATCCTGAGCACGCGCCTGCCCGCCGCGACGCGCGCGAAGCTGCGCGACGCCTTTGAAAAGATCAGCCACAGTCCGGGCGTCACCCCCGAGATGATCCGCGGCTATGGCGGCGCGCAGGTCGACGGCTACGACGCAGACGTCACGCCGGCGCATTTCCGGTCGGCCGAGATGAGGATGGCCCAGGTAAGCGGCCCGCTGAAGGCGGCGCTGCTGCGCAAGGCGGCGGAGCGCTAGACGCATGGAGGTCCGCTTCGATGATGTGACGGTGGCGTTCGGGGAGCTTATGGCCCTTGACCGCCTGACGCTGGAAATTCCGACGGGCCAGTTCTGTGCGATCCTTGGCGGTTCGGGCGCGGGCAAATCCAGTTTGCTGCGTTGCGTGAGCGGGTTGGAACACCTCAAAACCGGTCGCGTGACGATCGACGGCATTGCCCCCTCCGCGGCGCTTCGGCGACAGATCGGCGTGATTCCGCAAGCCTTCGGTCTGTCCGGCCGCGCGCGCGTCGCGACCAATGTCATGGCGGCACGGGCATCGCATGGACCACTCTGGCGCGCACTGACCGGCCGCTATCGAGTGGCGGACCGCGAGCGTGCGACTGATCTGCTTGCAGCGCTCGGTCTGGAGGAAGGCCAGCTCGCCTGCCGTACCGACGCGCTGTCGGGCGGCCAGCAACAGCGGATCGCGATCGCGCGCGCGCTGTTGCCCGCCCCCCGGCTGATCCTCGCGGACGAACCGGTGGCCAGCCTCGACCCCGCAACCGCCGAGCGCGCGCTGACCGTCCTGCGCGAAGAAGCGCGGCGGCGCGGCGCGACGATCCTGTGCACGCTTCACCAGCCCGAACTCGCGCGACGCTTCGCCGACCGGGTCATCACGATCGACCGTGGCACGATCGTTGAGACGATGCCCGCTTGCGATGCGAGGATGCGAGCATGACCAGCCCCGCCGGAACCTGGCGCTTTCCCCCGCTATTCGGGCATCGCACGCTCGCGATTCTGCTCGGTGCGCTGGCCGTCCTCTGGATCACCGCTCAACGCGTGGAAATTCCGCGCATGGTTGCACTTACCAGCGAAGCGGTGCTGGTGCCGCTGGGGCTGGCCGAGCGTTCGCAGGTTGGCGACGGGCTTGGCGCCACGCTGGGCCAGCTGGTGCCGATCCAGCTTTCGACCCGGCGTGAGATCGCGCGGATCGAGGGGTTCGACCCCAGCCGTCTGCCCCCGTTCGCGCATATCGAGACCGTCGAGACCCGTGTCGCCGAACTCAACCCCGATACGTTGCGCAGCGAGACCCGCACCGTCCGCACCGGCTGGCTGGTCGAACCGTTCGGCTATCTCTTCCTCGTCGCGGCGAAGATGCTCGAGACGATCGAGATCGCGCTCTGGGGAACGCTGTTCGCGGTCTCGATCGGCTGGCCGCTTGCCTTCATGGGCGCGCGCAACCTGACGCCGCACCCCGCGATCGGCGCGGGCGCGCGTGCCGTCGCCGCGTTCCTGCGGGCCATGCCCGAGCTGATCGCGGCGCTGTTCCTTGTCATCGCATTCGGCTTCGGGCCGATCGCCGGCGTGCTCGCGCTCGCCTTTCACTCCGCGGGCTTTCTCGGCAAATTCTATGCCGACGATATCGAGGATGCCGATCCGCGCCCGCAAGCCGCGCTCCAGGCGATGGGCGCGGGGCGGATCGCGACCTGGCGCTTTGCCATCCTGCCCGAAGTCCTGCCCCAGCATATCGCCTGCACGCTCTATGCACTCGATCGCAACGTTCGCATGGCGACGGTGATCGGACTCGTCGGCGCGGGCGGTATCGGACAGGAACTCAAGGGCCGCTTCGACCTGTACGAATATGGCCATGTCGGCACGATCCTGATCGCCATCTTTCTTGTCGTCCTGCTGCTCGATCTGATCGCCGCGCGCGCTCGGCGAGTCTGGCAGTGATCCTCTCATCCCCTTTACCTCCGGAGTACGAGCCATGAGCCAGTCGAGACGCGATTTCCTGAAAGTGGCTGGTGCCGCCGGGTCCGCCGCCGCCTTCCACGCCAGCATCGGCCGTGCACTTGCCATTCCAGCGAAGCGGACGACCGGCACGATCCGCGACGTGCGCCATATCGTCATCCTGATGCAGGAGAATCGCTCCTTCGACCATTATTTCGGGACAATGAAGGGCGTGCGCGGCTTTGGCGATCGCCATCCGATCCCGCTGCCCGGCGGCAAGACGGTGTGGGCGCAGAGCAACGGCGCGCGCGACCTGCCGCCCTTCCACCTCGACACCGCGACGACCAACGCGCTCAAGGTGCCGGGCACGCCGCACAGTTTCGCCGACGCGCAGGCGGCATGGAACCAGGGCAAGTTCGGGCTGTGGCCCAAGTTCAAGACCGATTACTCGATGGGCTATTACCGGCGCGAGGACATCCCCTTCCAGTTCGCACTCGCCGAAGCGTTCACGATCTGTGACGCCTATCACTGCTCGATCACCACCGGCACCGATCCCAACCGCATCGTGTTCTGGTCGGGTTCCAATTTCGACCCCGCCGTCGCCGCAAAGGGCATCAACTGCCGCGACGACCGGTCCGAACCCAATAATCTGCGCTGCTGGATCAAGGGCGCGCTGCCAGAGCCGGGCTATACCTATGCCGGCAATGCGCTCGAATGGGCGACGATCCCCGAAGTCCTCGAAGCCGCCGGGGTCGACTGGCGCATCTATCAGGACCCCAACGACAACTGGACCGGGGCGATGCACGGCGGCCTCGCGTTCAAGGGCTTCCGCGAAGCGGAACCGGGTTCACCGCTGTCCGAGCGCGGGATGTCGCATCATTCGCTCGAAAAGCTCGCCGAGGACGTGAAGAACGGCACGCTGCCCGCGGTCAGCTGGGTGCTGCCGCCCAAGGAATGGTCCGAACATCCCTCGGCCTCGACACCGATCGAGGGCGCCGAGTTCACCGCACGCGTGCTCGATACACTGACCGCCAATCCGGACGTCTGGGCGAGCACGGTGTTCTTCCAGACCTTTGACGAGAATGACGGGCTGTTCGATCACCTGCCGCCCTCGGCCCCGCCCTCCTACAACGCCGACGGTACGCTCGCGGGCAAGGCAACGCTGCCGCTGCCCGGCCATTATTTCGACGACCATGAGGACAAATATACCTCACGCGACGATACGATCACGGGCACCACCCGGCCCTTCGGACTTGGCCCGCGTGTGCCGATGTATGTGGTTTCACCGTGGAGCAAGGGCGGCTGGGTCAACAGCCAGGTCTTCGATCATACATCGGTCGGCCAGTTCATCGAAAAGCGCTTCGGCGTCACCCTCCCCGCGATCAGCCCCTGGCACCGCGCCGTCTGCGGCGACCTTACTTCATGCTTCGACTTCTCGAAGGCAGCGGACACGACCTTCCCGGCGTTGCCCGATGTCAGCGGATCGGCGGCGATCCTCGCGGCGCACCTCCAGCGCCGCAAGGCTCTGCCGCCACGCGAAGCAGAGGCGCTGTTCCAGGAAAAGGGTCTGCGGCGTTCACGCGGGCTGCCCTATGTGCTCCACGTCGATGCGCGGATCGATAAGGGACGCAACGCCATCGCGCTCGACTTCATCAACGAGGGCAAGGCGGGTGCGGTGTTCCACGTCTATGATCGGAACGCTCTGGAGCGCATTCCACGGCGCTACACCGTCGAGGCCGGCAAGCGCATCGACGACAGCTGGACCGCCGGATCCGATGGTGGATTCGACCTGTGGGTACTCGGACCCAACGGTTTTCACCGTGGTTTTCGCGGGACGCTCGACAGTGCTGCCGCCGCATCGCGTCTTGCTGCACGCTACGATATCAAGACTCACGCACTCACGATTGGTTTTGCATCTGACAGTTCCGGCACGGGCGAGGCTGTGATCGGGCATGATGCCTATGGTCCGTCAGCGACAAGGACAGTCGCACTTGCGGCCGGGCGCGTCACCGTCGAGCTCTGGAAACTGGCGAAGGATCATGGCTGGTACGACCTGATCGTCGCACAGCCAGGCATCGAAACCCGCCTTGCCGGCCGCGTCGAACATGGTGGCGACGGGATCAGTGATCCACTGATGTTTGCGTAGCAGGCTGTATGCAAATCGCGAGCGCCGCGGGCTTGGATTTGGACTACGCGCGCTCGATGGCTGGCTGCGCATCACGATCGGCGGCTCTGCTGGGAGCTAAGCAAAAAACCGCTCTCGAAGCCGGCCATCCGGCGCGGCGGCGGGCGCGCGCGTGCCGAGCGCCAGCCGCCGCCACGCCTCTCCGGCCGGGTCGGGCGTGCCACGCGGCTGACAAAGATCCTGCGAGCCCTGGAGGCTGCACAGCAGTCCGCCAGGGCGCGCTCAATCAACCGCGTTCAGTTTGCGTACGGCGCAAGTGAGATCAGATCGGCCCCATTCGAGCCATAACCATGAAGGAGCAGAACGAGCTTTTTGGGCGTTCCGCCGGAAAGCGGCTGAAGGCTTGAGCCGTTTACGATTTTGGTCATCTACAATCCGAATAAAGGTCGGTCAGAAGATGGCCACGCGGCACAGTGACGCAAGGTGAGGAAAGTCTGCGGATTTCAAACAATCGACGTTGCAGCAACGCATTTCCTCGGTTCAACGCAGCCGGGAACCGGTTCGGAAGTGACAGCTGCTCCGCCCTGTCGTCAAACCAGCCGATGCATCGACCGTTCCTGCGACGGGAATCGTGACAATCACCAATCGGAAATTCAGAGGTTCCGGTCCTGTCCTTGCGATGGACATTGCGCGTCGCCAGTTCGCAAGACTGTCAGAATCAGGTGATGTCATGAAGAAGATCGGCTTTCTGTCCTTTGGCCATTGGTCTGCCGCGCCCCACTCGGCGACGCGCTCGGCTAGCGATGTGCTGCTGCAATCGATCGACCTTGCGGTCGCAGCGGAGGAGCTGGGCGCCGACGGAGCCTATTTCCGGGTACATCATTTTGCCCGGCAGCTGGCCTCACCGTTCCCGCTGCTTGCCGCCGTGGGAGCCAAGACCAAGCGCATCGAGATCGGCACGGGCGTGATCGATATGCGCTACGAAAACCCGTTCTACACGGCCGAGGATGCCGGTGCCGCAGATCTGATCAGCGGCGGGCGCCTTCAGCTCGGCATCAGCCGGGGATCTCCAGAGCAGGTGATCGAGGGCTGGCGGCATTTCGGCTATGCGCCAGCCGCCGGGGAGAGCGACGCGGACATGGGCCGTCGCCATGCCAAAGTGTTCCTCGACCTGCTCAAGGGGGAAGGTTTTGCCCAACCCAATCCGCGTCCCATGTTCCCCAATCCGCCGGGGCTACTTCGGCTTGAGCCACACTCGGCAGGATTGCGCGAACGTATCTGGTGGGGCTCCGCATCGGATGCGACGGCAATATGGGCGGCCCAGCAGGGCATGAATTTACAAAGCTCTACGTTGAAGGCGGACGAGAGCGGGGAACCCTTTCACGTCCAGCAGGCGAAGCAAATCCGAACCTACCGCGCCGCGTGGCAAGCGGCAGGTCACGCCCATGAACCGCAGGTATCTGTCTCACGCTCAATCTTCGCGCTCACCAACGACGAGGACCGCGGCTATTTCGGGCGAGGCGATGATAATGATCAGATTGGCGTGATCGACAATATGCGCGCTGTGTTCGGCCGCTCCTATGCCGCCGAGCCGGACAAGCTGATCGAACAACTGCGCGCTGATGAAGCGATTGCCGAGGCCGATACCTTGCTCCTGACCGTCCCAAATCAGCTTGGTGTCGATTACAACGCACACGTACTCGAGAGCATTTTGACGCATGTCGCGCCGGCTTTGGGCTGGCGCTGAACCAAGAGCACAATGGGGTCAATACCCCCGCTCTCACCCCCATCATCGCATTTGTCAGCTACGCGCCCTAATTGCGGTCGTTCAGCCTGTCCGCAGGGAATCCCGAAAGCCGCCATTACGCAAATTGGTAATTTGGTAACGCACCCGTACCTAAGAATAGATTGGGGGGCATACGACCCAGAAGGGGAGAATGCCCATGGTATCGTGGAGCCGCTTGGCCCGGATCGGCACACGCCGGAAGCTCATCTTGTTGTCCAACGCCGCAGGGATCTCGGTCTGCGCGGCATCGCCCGCCTACGCCGACTGTGTCCTCACGCCGACCGCTGGCGACGACGTCTATGTCTGCGATAGTGGAACCGCGCCAGCCGGGCTCGCCGATCCAGGCGGGAACAACCGCCTAACCCTGCCAGGCGGCGGGAGCGGGACGATCAACGGCAACGTGACATTCGGTGGCGGCGCCGACGCCATTCTCGTCGCCTCTGGTCGGATCAACGGTGCGGTCGATCAGGGAGACGGGGCCGACCGGTTCGAGATCAGCGCAGGAATCGTCACGGGTCAGTTGCAGCAGGGTGAAGGTATCGACGACTTCATCATGACCGGGGGTGAGATCAACACGCTGAATCAGGGCGGCGCGCTCGACACCTTCTTTATGTCCGGCGGACGCATCGTCGATGCCTTTGACGATGGCGATCGTGCGGTGATGACCGGCGGCCGTATCGGCCGCGTCAACATGAAGCTGGCGGACAATTTGTTCGACATGTCGGGCGGCACGATCGACCGCAACCTCGTCGCTGGGTTCGGCAATGACACGATCATTGTGTCGGGCGGTACGATCGGTGGCAACATCAGCGTGTCCGGCGGCACCGACAACGTCACGGTTACCGGCGGATCGATCGGCGGCGACGTGCTGCTGAGCGTCGGCACCGACCGGTTCGTCTGGAACGGCGGCGGCGTGGTGCACGGCGCCGTCGATCTGGGCGGCGACAATGACAGCGCGCAACTCACCAATCTGACCGATGCCAATCTTGGCCGCAGCCCGCGGATCACCGGCGGCGAAGGAACCGATACCCTGACCTTCGCCAACGTCACGACCGGCAATGTCGCGCGGTTCGACGGCTGGGAGCGCATCGACGCGACCAGCGACACCGAACTGACCTTCGACCGTTTCCTGACGCTCGGCGATGCCGGGACCGGAACCGGCGTCTTCGCGCTCGATGCGTCGAGCACGATCTTCGGCGGCGGCATGCATGGCGGCATCGCCGCGTTCACCGCAGGCCAGCGTGCGCGGATGGTCAACGCGGGCCGCATCGACCTCACCAATGGCAGTGGCGGGCCGGAGGACCGCTTCACCGTGCGCGGCGACTATGTCGGCAACGGTGGACTTCTGCTGCTCAATACCGAGCTAGGCAATGACGCTTCGGCATCGGACAGGCTGGTGATCGATAACGGCTCGGCGACGGGGACGACCAGCGTCACGATCGCGAATGTTGGGGGGAGCGGGGCCGCAACGACGCAGAATGGCATCCTGGTGGTCGAGACGATCAACGGGGGGACGACTGCCAGCGGTGCCTTCTCGCTCAACCATCGTGTCGCGGTCGGCGCCTTCGAATATTATCTGTTCAAGGGCGGCGTTTCGGCGGGCACCACCGACAATTGGTATTTGCGCTCGACGCTGGTGACCCCGCCCGGCGCTACACCGCCGCCCGAGCCTGCCCCGGCTCCACCGGCGCTCACCCCGCTGCCGCCGCCACCCGCGCCGGCGCCGCCCGAACCGCCTGCGCCGCCGCCGCCGCCGACTCCGCCACCACCGCCACTTCCGCCCGAGCCGACCCCGATCGATCCCGATCCGGTCGATCCAGCGCCGCCGGTGACCGTGACCGACCCGGCACCGCCGCCGACACCTGCGCCACCGCCCGCACCTCCACCCGCGCCACCGCCGGCACCGCCCGAGCCGTCGGTAGAGTCCGCGCCGGTGCCTTCGCCCAATCCGGCAGTCGTGGTCGAGCCACCAACGCCTGGGGCAACGCCCGTTGTGGCGGAGGTCGTGCCGCTCTACCGCCCGGAGGTACCGGTTTATGTCTCCGCGGTGCCGATCGCACACCATCTCGCTGCGGCGACGCTCGGCACCTTCCATGAGCGCCGGGGCGAGCAGGGATTGCTTCGCGGCGGCGGAGTGCTGCCTGCAACCTGGGGGCGCGTATTCGCCGAAGCCAGCGAGATCGGCTGGAAGGGCGATGTTGCTCCCTCGTTCGATGGCGATCTCACCGGATTCCAGATCGGGCAGGATCTGGTCGGCTGGGGCGAGGAGGAGGGCGTCAACGCACGCCTTGGCGCTTTTGTCGGGCGAACGGGCACCGACGGCATCGTTCGCGGCCGCGCGCTGGGCTGGAACAACCTCACTGTCGGTCATGCCGACCTCAAGAGCACCAGTGCTGGCGGCTATGTCACTTTGGTGGGCGACAGCGGCTGGTATGTCGATGTGGTGGTGATGCGCAGCTGGTTCGACGGCGAGACCGTCGCCAGCACCGGGCTCGGCGTCGATGTCGACGGTCGCGGCTGGGCCGCCTCGCTCGAGGCAGGCTACCCGCTTGCGCTATCGGGCCGCTGGACGCTGGAGCCGCAAGCGCAGATCGTCTGGCAGCGGATCACGCTAGACGACGGCGCGGACTCATTCTCCACGATCGACTTTGCCGCGGGCCAATCATGGACCGGACGCCTCGGCCTGCGTCTCCAAGGGGACTATGGCGATGAGGAGCGGCGATTGCATCCCTATCTCCATGCCAGCCTGTGGAAGGGCCTATCCGGGAAACAGGACACCCGCTTTGGAGCCAACCCCATCCGCACCGAGCTCGATCGCAACGAAGCCGAGGTCGGGCTGGGTTTTGTCGCGCGCTTTGGCCGGAATGTCGCGATCCATGCAAAGGGCGATTACGGGTTCGAGGTCGATGGGCCGCGAACCCGCCGCTGGAGCGGGACAGCGGGTCTGACGATCGGCTGGTAGGGATACCAGGTGCCGCCGCAGGCTGATCGCATTGAACGATGACCGCGGTGGTGTTCGTGCCACGCTCCTGGATCGCGCTTGGGCTGCTCTGGAGGGGCCAGGCAGCCCCTAAGCCTCAGGGGCTGAAGATCAGGACAAGGAATACAAAGAACAGCGAGAGGTGCACCGCGCCCTCCAGCATCGTCGTACGCGTCCCCGAGAATGTCAGCGTGTTGAGCATGAGTGTCACGGCAAGAAGTACCATGTTCGCAGGGGATACGCCGAGGATCACAGGCTGGCCGGTGGCCAGGCCGATGAAAAGCACCACCGGCACCGTCAGGCCCAGCGTAGAGGTGGCGGCGCCCAGGCACAGGTTGATCGCGCGCGTCAGCTGATTGGCCGCAACCGCTTTCAGCGCGGAGATGCCTTCGGGCGTGAAGACGATCAGAGCGATCAGAATACCGCCCAGTGCAGGCGGGGCGCCGAGGACAGCTATGCCATGGTCGAGCAGCTTGGCGAGATGCTTGGAAAGCAGCACGATCGGCAGGATATTGATGACCAGCAATGCGATGCGCATTCTAGTCGTTCCCGGAGCACGTTGCTGACGCGGCAGCGGTCTCGCTACCGCGTCCTGCGCGTTTCCGCTGGCGGGCAGGAAGAACCCGCGATGCCTGCCCGTCTGGAGCCAGAGGAAACCTCCATAGAGTGCGATTGTGAAGGCGGAGAAGCTCAAGGCCTGCGGCAGTGAGAGCGCCCCCACGGCGCTCGATATCGTGAAGTTGGGCAGCACCAGCGCGATCACGCTGAGCGGAATGATGACTGCGAGATAGGCGCTTGCGCCCTGCAGATTATAGGTTTGTTGATGGAACCGCAGCCCGCCGACGAGCAGGCAAAGGCCGACGACGCCGTTGAGGACGATCATCAGCACGGCGAACATCGTGTCGCGGCCGAGCGTAGGTACATGCTGCGCGCTCAGCATCACAGCCGCGATCAGCGCGACCTCGATGATGACGATCGAGAGGGTCAGGACCAGCGTTCCAAGCGGTTCGCCTAGCCGCTCGGCCACTTCCTCGGCTTCATGAACCACGCCGAACGCCGCCCACAGGATCGCACCCAACAGCCAGATGAAGAGAAGGGCTGTGATCGCGGGATGCGTGCCGACCAGCCGGACGGGGTCGCCAGCATACATGGCCGCGACAGTTGTCCATGCCACCGCCAGCCGAAGAAGCGAGGATTTCATCAACTCTTCAACGAGCCCCGAAATTGAGAGTTGTCAACCGTTGCTGGAGATGGGCTGGATCAATCGGGTGACGCCTGTTTGCGTTCCGCGACACGGCGTGCATCTTCGCGTGCCTCACGCCGCAAATGCCGAGCGTAGCTGCGAGTATGCGCGTGATAATATAAGTAGCCGATGACCGTCGCGACGAAGATCGCGAGCAGAAGCATGAGCAGATAGGCGGCGATTAGTCGTGGTTCCATAATGAACCTCCTCTGGCCGCAGATCGCGGCGCGATATTCGAGCGGGATGCCCGGTGACAGCCCCCTCAGGCGGCTGCGGTGATTTCGTCGCGATCGTCTTCGGTGCCCGTGACCGTCATCGACATCGCCGTGAAGTTGTCCGGGGCGCCAACGAAGTTGCTCGCGATCGGCGGAATCTGAGCAATGTTCCGCGCCACGACTCCTCTGAGGTTGCGGTGGCTTCGCAACGTGCGGTTCGACAGGCGCACCTTCTTGGTGTTCGCGCCTCGATGACAACGTGTTGAACCGGATCTTCTATCCTGATCCCATTGGCGCCATAGCGAATCGTGTTTAGCGACAGTCTTGCTGACGAACCCTGGCTGAGCCGGCGCCAGCCCGAAGCGCCGCCACAGCGTTCATGCACGCTCGCTCCGTGACATAGCCCGCGCCACTGGCGACCGGTTGGCCGTCCGATGCACAGAATCGCCAGCGCCAGTCGCCACCTGAAAAGAGGATCGAGGTGAGGTTCACGCGATCCGTCCGATAGATCTCGAAATAGGCTTCTCTCGCCAAGGCTTGGCGGGGTGTCGGGGCAACGGGTTCCGCAAGCGCCGTGAGCGCACCGGCGACATCTTCCGGCACCTCGGCTGCGCAGCGCCGCGGTTCATCGAACCCATGATGTGCAAAGCTGTTCGTCACGTGATTTCTCCCTTCGGCAAGCGGGAGCAAATCCGTTTCTCTCGGGCGTCGCGCGCTTGCGAAGCGTGTAGGGCGACGATCCATCGAGCATAGGCGCATTCACTGCAATTGACCATCCCGTGCTACGATCAGTCGCGGCGGCGAGCCGTCCGGGAGAATAACGATGACGATCCGCACGACGCGCGCAACGCTCACCTTCGGATCTCCATTCCGGCTCAAGGGCATCGGAGAAGAGCTCCCGCCCGGCCGCTACAACGTCGAGACCGACGAGGAGGTTCTGGAGGGACTCGGTCACAATGCGTTCCGGCGCGTGGCGACTTTGTTGTTCGTTCCTACGGCGTCCGGCATGCGCATGTGCACGGTGGATGGCGACGAGCTCGACGCGGCGGTCGCAGCAGACGCACGATAGCCGGCGGCACTTGCGGGCGGGTGCGGTAACGCCCACATGCGAAGCACTGGCGTGTCGTTCCGGCATGCCCATTCGCATAGGCGGCGCTGGCTTCCGGTTGTGAAAGCGACGTGTCCGTCGCGGCCCAGCGACCCGAACGGCTCATTCTCATGACAGCAAGAGACATCAGGTTTGCGCGTGACGCGCGCGAACGCATCATGCGCGGTGTCGACAGGCTCGCCGACGCGGTACGGGTGACGCTGGGACCGAAGGGCCGCAACGTCCTGATCGATCGCGGCTATGGTGCCCCGCTCATCACCAAGGATGGCGTTACCGTCGCCAAGGAAATGCAGTTCAGCGACAAGTTCGAGAATCTGGGCGCGCAACTTCTGCTCGCAGTGGCCTCGCAAACCCAGGACCATGCCGGTGACGGCACGACCACGGCGACCGTACTGGCACAGGCGATCGCACGTGAAGGCATGAAATCGGTGGCTGCGGGTGCGAGTCCGATCGACCTCAAGCGCGGCATCGACCTCGGGGTTGCACGAGTAGTAGCGGATCTGATGGCGCGGTCACGGGCGGTCTCTGGCACCGAAGAGATCGCTCAGGTCGGCATCGTCTCCGCCAATGGCGATGTCGAGATCGGCCGGATGATTGCCGCCGCGATGGACAAGGTCGGGAAGGAAGGCCTCATCTCGATCGAGGACGCCCGCGGCACCGAGTTCGAGCTTGAGATCGTCGAGGGTATGCAGTTCGATCAAGGCTATCTCAGCCCCTATTTCATCACCGATACGCGGAAGATGATCGTCGCGCTCAACGACCCATATGTCCTGCTCCACGAGAAGAAGCTCTCCAACCTCCATCCGCTGCTACCGGTGCTGGAGGCCGTCGCCCAGTCGGGCCGGCCATTGCTGATCATTGCCGAAGACATCGATGGCGAAGCGCTCGCCACGCTGGTCGTCAACAAGCTTCGCGGCGGACTCAATGTCGCGGCCGTCAAGGCGCCGGGCTTCGGCGACCGCCGCAAGGCGATGCTCGAGGACATCGCCATCCTGACCGGCGGAATCGTCGTATCCCCCGACCTCGGCACTAAATTGGAGCATATCGCGCTCGAAGAGCTTGGTACCGCCCGGCGCGTGACGATCGATCGCAACGACACGACGATCATCGATGGCGCGGGCGATGCCACGGCGATCGCCGGCCGGGTCGGCGCCATCAAGCAACAGATCGAACTGAGTTCGAGCGAATATGACCAGGAGAAGCTGCAGGAGCGGCTGTCCAGGCTTTCCGGCGGCGTCGCAATCATTCGCGTCGGCGCTTCGACCGAAGTCGAGATGCGCGAACGCAAGGACCGGATCGACGACGCGCTGCACGCAACGCGCGCCGCAGTCGAGGAAGGGATCGTTACCGGTGGCGGTGCCGCGCTGCTCTATGCTTCGCGTGCGCTCGACGGGTTGCTCGGCGCCAATGACGACCAGACCCGCGGCATCGACATCGTTCGCAAGTCGTTGCCGGCACCGCTCCGTCAGATCGCCGAGAATGCCGGTCACGATGGCGGGGTCGTCGCCGCCCGGCTAGCGGACGGCAACGACAGTGACATGGGCTTCAACGCCCAGACCGAAATCTATGAAAACCTGATCGAAGCGGGGGTGATCGATCCGACATTGGTTGTCCGCTCCGCGCTTCAGGATGCGGCGTCGGTGGCCGGGCTGCTACTCACCACCGAAGCTGCGATCGTCGATGTCCAGGCACATTTACCGCCCTCGCCGATCAAGGCGACGGGCAGCGGTTACTGATGCAGTTCACCCCCTTCAGGAGTAGCGGTATGTCGAAAGTCCCTGTCCGCCCTTTTCTCGTGACCAAGGATGAGGACGGGCTATTCCGCGTCACACTGCGCACGACCAGATTCAACTCGCAGGGCTACCCGCTCGTGTCGAGCGAGGTGCTGGGAGATACATTTCGGACACAGACGGCGGCACGCGCGTTCGTTCGCGAGACCTATCGTGCCGAAGCGAATGAGATCGCCACCAAATAGCGCGCTACTTTCGGCTCGCGCGCATGCCTTGTGCTTCGCCTGAAGGGAGAGTGTGACCCTCAGCAAAATCTGGGATGCGCATATCGGTAACCGCCCGCGCAACTGCTCCGGGAAATGCTCTAGCGTCGACGGGCGCCACGCGGCGTACCGAACCCTGATCCCGGCGTTCTCTCACGATAGATGATACGGCCCTTGTCGAGGTCGTAGGGTGTCATTTCCACCTGGACGCGATCGCCGACGACCGAGCGGATACGGTTTCGCCGCATCCGGCCCGCCGTATAGGCGATGATCTGATGGTCATTCTCCAGCAGGACGCGAAAGCGGCCATCGGGCAGGATCTCGTCGATCATGCCGTCGAAGGTCATCAGCTCTTCCTTCGCCATCGCCTTCAGGCCCCCGGGTCTGCAAAGCCGCGATCCGGGTTTTCGCTGAACATACGATCCTCCAGCAGTGACGGAGCGTAGAGCAGCTCCTGATCCCTGCGCGCGTGCCGTTGCTCACGGCGTTCGGCGGTGATCGCCTCCTTTGCCCATGCGGCCGCCGCAAGCATCGCCACGCCCTTGACGTTCGCGAGCGCTGCATCGGCGGCAAGGGCGCGCTGACGTGCTTCCTGCGCGCGGCACATGGCTAGGGTCGGCTTCATGCGATATCCTTTCAAAGAGCACGCCAGGGAAGACCCGGCAGCCGTATCATGTCGCAACCGCAATCGACGCAGCAGCTTGCGCTGTAGCCCCGATCCCAATGGTTGCGTGCGGGATCCGGAACATGGGTCCCGAACAGGCGATGCAGGAAGTCAGGCACACGCACCGACTCGTCCACGCCGTGCGGCGGCGATCGCGTCTTTCAGGCTGCCGTAGCGAAACCCGTTCCAGTGGAAATAGTCGACTGGGATGCACTCGATCCCATAGCTCTCCATCATAGTGGCGGGGTCATCGGGAACAGGTGGAGAAGGCTGAGAGATGAGGGGTGGCATGATGACTCTTCCTTGGTTGCGAGGATGTGCCGGCTCTAGCTGATGCGCTGTTGCGTCCATGGCTCACGGGCAACCGTGCCTTTCAGCACGCGTCGGCCAAAGGCTTGCTCCACCACCGTTGCGGCATCGCGGTTCATGAATACGACACGCGTGCCTTCCGGCAGCAGTGGTTCGATCGCACTGATCATCGCGCCGCATTTCGCCGCAATGGCGATCACCTCCGCAACGGTCGCGTTGACGTTCAAGGCGCGCGACATGACACGCATTCTCCCTGAGTAGCCTCTGGATCGGGCATCGCAACGCCAGTCGAGAACAGTGAAAGCACGGGCTGATGGCGAACCTGCGCAACCGGGGGAGTGCTCAGGATTGTATGGGAAGGAAAGCGCATGCGCAGCTCCATGAAAGAGCGGGAGCGCGCGTATCTCTCAGTCGTCTCCGTGCCCAGAAAGAAGCGGAGCGATGACATCCATATGGGTGTGAGGCGCATGCATTACCAGTGGACCTCAACCAGTAGCTGCCGTCACCGTGCAGCCTGACTGTTATTCACGTGGCGGCATCGGCGACTTATTCGAAAGCGACACGGATGGTGGGACATGATAGGATCGCCCTATCGTGCCCCCTTCCCCGAGCAGGCACGCCTGAGAGTATTGCGCTCCCGCTCGTCGGAGCAAGACAATGGACATCAACTACTTATTGCGACGGGAGCAGGAGTCTCTCGCGAGAGCTGAATCGTCGCCCTCTTCCGGAGCGCGAGCGGCCCATCGTGCGTTCGCACTCGCCTATGGCAAGCTTCTCGCGGCGAGCAGCTATCCCCATAACCGTTTTCAAACAGACTCTGAAAGATCGCATCTAAGGGGTGTTCGAAAACGCCTCCATGCTGCGGTGGCAAGATGGGAGAATGAAGGCGGAAGTGTCCAGAATAGATATTAAGTAATTAAGGGAATAATATTTGGCATGATTTCAATGGCCCAACCCTTTTCAGCCGCGATCTTTCTATGTGTCACTTTCGTTTTGCCCTAGCCTCATCTAATGGCTATGAGCAATAATCATGAAAAATATGTACCTGATAGCCGCAATCGTGGCCGTCGTCGCTCCGACGGGACGACCGGGCTGATCATCGGTGCCGGAGGTGGCCTCGCCGGTCGGGCGATCGAGCGTGGCAACGTTCGCTGCCGATAAGGTCGTGACGCATCTCGCAAGGAGGGTGGCGGGTTTCCCCGCAGCCCTCTCTGGCTGGTCATAGAAACTACGGTGCCGCACTGCAGGCACTCAAGCGCTGGAATTACGTATCGAGCTGCATATCTTCCTCACGTACATTCTATTGGGCGTGATCGCTCTGCTCGTCGGCGTTTGCATATGGACGCTAGTTCATAGCGCGTATCGACGGAGGATGGCTCGTCAGAAGTGAAGACCCGCTTGAGCCGGTGCGCATTACCCGTCGCAGTGCGATGCAGGGGTGAGCGGGCTGCAAGAGAACGTTGGCGCATCGCTGACTGCCTTATTCAGCTTCCACCGCTCGAACCGATCCGGGCATAGAGCTGCAAATACGCGTCAGCCATTCGCTCGACGCTAAAGCGCTGAACGACCGTCTCGCGCACCCGTGCGCGGTCGAGCGTTTCGACCCGGTCAATCGCGGCGACGGCTTCCTCAACGCTATCGACCAGAAAGCCGTTGACCCCATGCTCGATGAGCTCGGACATCGATCCGCGGCGCATTGCGATGACTGGCGTACCGCACGCCATCGCTTCGGCGACCGACAAGCCAAATGGCTCTTCGAAATTGATGAGGTGAAGAAGTGCCCGCGCGCTGCCAAGCGCGTGAAGACGCTGCGCCCCGCCCACAGTGCCGTGATAGCACACCCGCTTGTCGTCAATCTGCGGTAGCACCATGCTCGCGTGATAGCCCTCGTCCTGGACGAGGCCGTACAGGTTGATCGTCCGGCCGCTTGAACGTGCTGTCGCGATCGCCTCGGCTGCGCCCTTGTCCGGGTGAATGCGTCCGAAGAACAGCAAATCCTCGCTGCCTCGTGCGTCGAACGGGAATTGATCGACGGCGATGCCGTGATGGATGGTGGCAGCGTAGCGCAGCGCCGGATGGCGATCCGCCTCACTGATCGCGACAAAATGAACGCGGTCCTGATAGGGCGCATACATCGGGAGGATCCGCTCGGACGAAAATCCGTGAATCGTCGTGACGATCGGTGTTTTCGTCAGGTTCGCGAAGGCATGCGCCGGAAAGTCGGCCTGATTGTGAATGAGGTCGAACGTATCGGCCTGCTCGAAGAGATGAGCGAGATGACGGAATTCCCATACCTTCGCGTCGATCGAGGGATCATCGTTGTATGGCGCGGGAACGACGCCAGCGAGACGCGCACTGGTCTGGCTATCCAGCGTCGCAAACAGCGTCACGTCCGCGCCGCGAGCAACCAATGCCTCGGTGAGCAGGCTGGTCACTAATTCCCATGGACCATAGAGGCGGGGCGGCGTCCGCCAGGCGATCGGGGCGAGCATAGCAATGCGCATGTCAGGTCTGATACTCAAGCTGAAGCACGACGCCTTCGTTTCCGGCAAGCGTGGTAGAGGCCGTTGTCCCGCCCAATGTCGACGCCAATAGCAGCCCGGCGCGCGTGCCCGGAGGATATACAAGCGGTTGCTGCTCGGTGCCCATGTTCAAGGCGACCAGCAATCGTTCCCCATTCAGGATACGCTCGTAGGAGAGCACGTCGCCTCGCGCGGTAACGGCCTGCATTCGGCCAACCGCCAGCGCGGCGTGTCGCCGCCGCAATGCGAGAAGTCGGCGATAGAGCGACAGCATCGATTCCGGATCCTCCGATTGCATCGCCACGTTCCGGACTTGCCAATCGGGGTTGAGGGGAAGCCACGGATTCACGTCACTGAAGCCAGCGTGCGGGGAAGCATCCCACGGCATTGGCGTCCTTGAACGGTCCCGTCCGATGCCGAGCCCCGGCTGGCGCAAATCCTGGGGATCCTGAACCCGTTCTGGTGGGATTGGAACTTCTCCGATGCCGAGCTCATCGCCTTGGTACAGTGTCGGTGTGCCGCGCAGCGTGAGCAGAAGCATCGCCGCGACGCGGGCCTGAGCCTCGCCGATGCGTGCGGCGATGCGGGGCGCGTCGTGACTGCCGAACACCCAATTGGGCCAGCCGAAATCTGGAAGCGATGCTTCATAAGCTCGAACGAGCTGGGCGAGGGTCTCGGCATCCCATGCATTCTCGATCAGCTGAAAATTGAAAGGGAGATGCACTTGCGGGCGCTGCGGCGTGCCGTACCAACGCGCGTGCAGGTCATTGGGCAGGAAAATCTCGCCGATCAGAACACGATCACCGTAGCTGTCGGAGAGTTCGCGAAACGCGGCGGAAATGTCGTGCGCTTCCGGCTGGTCGGTCGAATGAAGCTGGATGACGCGATCGCGTTCGGTCCGGCCAGGAGCCCAATCCGGATTGAGCGGGTTATCCTCTAACCCCTCGGATTTCACAATGTGCCAGAGGACATCGATACGGAACCCGTCGACACCGCGTTCCATCCAGAAGCGCAGCACGTCCATCATCGCGCGCTTAAGCTCGGGATGGCGCCAGTTGAGGTCGGGCTGTTCCTTCAGAAAGGCGTGGAGATAATATTGGCCGGTGGCCTCGTCCCATTCCCAGGCTGAGCCGCCGAAGTCGCTGATCCAGTTGTTGGGCGGGCCGCCGTCGGGCGCTGCATCGCGCCAGACATACCAGTCGCGTTTTGGGTTCTTCGGGCTGCGCCGGCTCTCCAGGAACCAGGGATGCTGGTCCGAGCTGTGATTGGGAACGAAGTCGAGGATCAGCTTCAGCTTGCGGCGATGAACAGCCTCGATCAGTCGATCAAAGGTATCGAGATCGCCGAAGATCGGATCGATCGCGCAATAGTCAGCGACGTCATAGCCGAAATCCTTCATCGGCGAAGGGAAGACTGGTGAAATCCAGACTGCATCGACGCCCAGCGTAACAAGGTGATCAAGGCGCCGCTCAATCCCTGCGAGATCTCCGACCCCATCCCCATTCGTGTCCTGAAACGAGCGCGGATAGATTTGATAGATGACACCACGCTCCCACCATGGCTGCGCATCTTTCATGCCGGCTGCCTGCTCCCGTATTTGCGATAGACCTGAAGCGACGCAGATGCCTGAGGGTTCCGCCTTCCGAGAAATTGCGTCCTCATCACCGAACTGGTTCAATTCGCGAGATAGCTAAACGTCTGGTTGTGCGGCGTCGTCATTTCGAAGCTGCCGTTCCGCTCACGGCCCAACTGCGGTCGTTCGCTGATTCATGGCATATTGGTACAAATGCCATGAGCGCTGCTGGCGCCTGTCAGCCCCAAGAACTGCGCTGAACCTCTATCAATTTCTTCGAGTTGGACGACGAAGACGAACTAATCGCAGCCGGGGGACGGCGTAAGGGAGGGGCATCGGCCTACTCGCGTTTCCCATAGATAGAGGATCGTCAGCGCGCCCCTCGGTTACGCGCGGTAGCTGTCCCCGGCAGGCCGATGCGATAGATCAGGATTCGGCTGTCGTTGTCGAAGCCTGAGTCACAGGACTGGTCAGACATGCGGCAGCGGCGGGCGATGAAGTCGTTGTCGTTGCCGACGATCAGGAAATACGCGTCCGGATGATCCGGTTCCAGTGCAGGCACTAGATCCATTGCCTCCCATTTTTCGGACAGCGCCTCGACCCCGAGACCGAACCGCGCGAGTTGCACGGGATTGAGCATGTTCACCAGTTCGACCCATTCGACCGGTATGATCTGCTGCTTCAGCTTCGGGCTGGCCTGATCCTGCAGCACGCTGGCGGTTCCGGTCTCGTATCCGGTTCCGGCAAGGTTGGTCGCCCCCGCGACATCGGCCAGCAAGATGCTCTTGTAGACGATCGGCGCGTTGCCGGCGGCACCATGCCCGGCACCATCACGCGCCAGCATCAGGAAGCGACGACTATCCAGTGCGACGATTTCACTTTGTGCGGCGGTGCGGTTCGGGGGGGCACCGTTGCCGTCGTCATTATAGGCGGGCAGTTGCAGCACATAGTGCGCGACCGGTCGAGACGGCGTCGGCGAGCGGCTCACATCATAGACCAGCACGCGGGTGTTGAGGCGGCCGGCGGCGCTGCCGCGAGCGCTGTCCTGGATCAGCGCGCTTTGCAACGCCACGAACAGGGTGCGGCCGTCGGGCGATAGCGACATGCCTTCCACGCCCTGATTGTTGCGCCGGCCGGAATCCGGCGCCTGCAACGAGCCGAAGAACGGCCGCCCGTCGCACTGGGGCAGAATGGCGGCGGGCGGACGGATGACGCCGCGCAGGCGGCCGTGCTTGTCGAAATGATAGACGTTGGCGGTATATTCGTCCCCGATATAGAAGCCGCCGTCGCGTGTGAACTGCAGCGACTCCGCGTCGAGCGACACTTTGCCGCGCCCGACACCCTCGGCTGGCGCGGGCAGCAGGGTGCCGCGTTGTGTCAGCATGCTTGCAGCCGGATCGGCGCCGGTAAATGGCCGGCCATGAAAGTCGCGCAAGACCATTCCGCGATCGGGAATGAGATCCACCCGGCCATCGCCTAGCGTGAAACGGATGCGGAAGCGATGCAACCGCGCCGGATAGTCGAAGAAGAGATTGGCGCCGGGATCGTTGCGCCCGCGGTCGGGCAGCGTCCAGAGGATGCCCTCATAATGGGCGCCGACGCGCTTCCAGCTGCCAGGTGCGATCTTGAGCGAGGAAAAGGAGCCGAGCGTGTCGCCGAGAAAGTCGAGCCTATCCGCGGCAAGTCGGCCAGTACCGACCAGACCGTGATTTACATAGGTCTGGCCGTTCAGGGAGATGCTGCGCGCGCCCGCTGTCTGGTCGAGATGCGGCCGGGTGATCGCCTCCTTCCCGGCGGCAAGGCCGGGAAGGAGGGCGCACAGGATCAACGCCGCAACGCCTGTCCGCCTAGAAATCAAAGCTGAGCGACCCGAACACCTGCCGCGGCGCCGAGGCATGGAACACCACGAGCGTACCGGACGCATCGTCGGGCGCGAACACGCTGCTGTCGAAATTGGTCGCATAGCGCTTGTTGGTCAGGTTGGTGATGTTGAACGACAGCTTCGCTCCCTTCATCGGTCCAAAGTCGCCGAACCGGTAGCCCATGCCAAGATCGAAGGTGGTGTAGCCACCGAAGCTCTGGTCGTTGGTGTAGGTATAATAGCGACGGCCGGTATATTTGCCCATCAGCGAAGCGGAGAAACCGCCCTGCGTCACGGTCACCACGCTGGCCAGCATTTCCTTGGGCGTATCGACCTGCTGCTTGCCGGCGGTCCGCTTGATCACGCAGGTCGCGCCCGTACACCAGTTGAGGTCCTCGTCATAGGTCGACTTGTTGTACGATGCCGAATTGTACCAGCTCAGCCATGGCACGGGCTTCCACAGCACGCCGAGCTCCACGCCCCGGCTGGTGATGCCGCCGGCGTTGTGGAACGAGTTACCGCAGCCCGGATTCTGCTGCTGGTTGGTGGGGCACGGATTATACTGCAGCAGCCGCTCGTTGAAGTGCGTGTTGTACGCCGACAGCGAGACCTGAAGCGAATTGCTCACATAGCGATATCCGCCGTCGAAGCTCTGCGACGTCTCGGGCTGCAGATGCTTGCCCTGCAGGTCCCAGATGGCCTGCGACACCGACTGCGGACCGAGTTTGAAGCCGCCCTGGAACATCGCCATGTTCTCGGAATAGCTTGCGAACAGCTCATGCTTGGGCGCGACCTGCCAGTGGACCCCGACTTGCGGCAGGAAATAGTCCTTCGCGACCAGTACGCCGCTGGCAAACTGGCTCGACGCCGGTGGTGTCGCCTTGGCGATGCCGTCGATCGCCCGTGCATCCGATTTGGAATAGGTACCCTTGAACCCGAAATCGAAGGTCAGCGTGTCGTCGAGCAGCTTGATCGTGTCCTGAACGAAGAATTGCCGGGTCTTCCAGCGGGTTTCCTGTACCCACTGCGCGGTGTCCGGCTGGCCTTTCAGATACTGGCCCAGGTCGAACGGTCCCTTGACGCTGGTCCAGATGTAGCGCGCGGCGCTGCTCGTGTTCCCCTCGACCCAGAAACCGGCCTGGAAGTGGTTGAAGCCGAGCTGCCAGCTGAGGCTGCCGAGCACGCCAGTGCGATCGATCGTGTAGCGCGTATCGCGGATCTGCACCGGGACGTCGTCCGAGGTATCGGCTGTTCCCTGCTTCGACCAGCCCATAATCCAGTTGTTACCGGCGCCCTTGTTCTTGTGATGATAGCCCTGCACGCGAACGCTCAGCGTCCTGGTCAGGTCGAACTCGCCGGTCAGGTAGTAGAGATTGTCGTCGCGCAGAATCTGTCCGTTGGTGAATGTGACGTCCGAACGCTTTTCCGGCAGCACCGAATCGAGGCAGCGAGTCGGAGCCGTGGGGGCAGTCACCGCGCAGTAAGCGCGGTCGAGATAGGCTTGCCAGTTCGGGGCATAGCCGCCCTGATCCCAGCCGAGCCGCGCCAACATGTCCTTCGAGATATAGGCGTCGCTCGCCTGGTTGGTGCGCGAGATATCGGCGAAGGCCGTGATCTTGCCGCCATCGAACTCGTACATCAGCTTGCCGTTGAACTGCTTGCCAGTGGACTTGTTGTAGGCCGCCTGATTCACGAACAGGTCGTATTCGTGATACTGGCCGGAAAGATAGGCCGAGAAGCCGCCATGCTCGCCGGTGTCGAAGCGCAGGAAGATGCGCTTGGCGCTCTCGCTCCCGATGCTCGCATTGACCGAAAGCCCCAGGTCCTTGCGCGGGTTGCTCGACATATAGGTGACCGCGCCGCCGAGGTTGCTGGTCGATGGGATGGAGAGGCCGGCAATGCCGGTCGCCACCTCGGCGCGGCCGAGATTCTCGGAGATCAGCGCGCGGCTGATGCTGAGGCCGTTATAGTTGTTGTAGGCGCCATCGCCGAGCGGCACGCCATCCAGCGTGTAGCCGAGATGGGTGGTGTTGAAGCCGCGCACCTGCAGCGTCATCGACTTTTCGTTGACGCCCAGCGCGTCGATCGACTGTGCGCTCACGCCTGGCAGGAAGTTCAGCGCTTTCTGCACGCTGACGCCGGGAGGCAATACATCGAGGTTGGACGGCAACAGGGTCGAGACCGAGCGCGTCTCTCCGCTGCCGACGATAACGATCTCACCGTCTGTTTCGGTGTCTGCGCTGGCTGCAGTATCGGTACGGTCGTTTGCTTCCGCATGCGCGGCAGTCGCAAATGTGGTCAGCGCTGCCGACGCCATCAGAAAAGCAAAAGTACCACCGTGGCACAGTCCCCGGCGCGAAAGATCAGTCATGCATCATTCCTCAACCCGACCACCGGCGGCGGTCGATCCGGCCGCGGGAGCTAGATCCGGCGCGAGGCAAGTTTGTTACGGCGCCGCGATGCTTTTGTGACAACCCTCGATATCGTCGCCCTGTCGCGGTGCAGCAACACTTCTAAAATTCAGGGCTGGTCCTGTAGAACCCGTGCGGTCGCCCAACCTGATCCGCGAGCGGGACCGCCTTGTCACGCCGCGCTCTACCCCGACTCTATTGGCGAAGCGAGGTACAGGACGTGCCACGCATCGCGTTCGAATAGTGTAACCGCTTTATATCTAGCGCTGCAGTCGGGCAGCTTTCAGGAATATTGGGGGGCCATGCTGTCATTTGACGATCGACGCCTCGAACAGCGGTAAGCGCCCCCTATCGACCGCTAGGTCTAAAAGCAGCCGTTCTTGCCCGTCTTAATGTCGCGGCAGCACCGGGTGGTGCCCGCGCAAAGACTTTGCCGAACGCAATTCTGGCCGCTGGATGACCGCTATGAGGGCGCTTTGCTGTCAACTCCTCTCCTAGCAGCTCACAGGTGTTCGCCAATGTTTGACGGGGTCAACCTCTCCAGCAATGATCGAGCGATGGCATCTTGATGAGATGTCCGTGAAGCTCATCGGCGAGATGGGCCCGGCGCTGGTGGCGCCGGACCCGTCCCCCCTAAGCCGCCTCGTCCTAGCTCAATGCTGGATTGTTCACGGCGTTAAGATATTTGAACCAACTGCTGCCGGCGTTCGCGCCAAGCGCCGACTCCTGCGCCTTCTTCGCGTTGCGCCACCCCTGCGCGGTAGTCTGGGCGCTGTCGAGATCCGATCCCGTCTGTGCAAGCTGCAACTTAAGAATCGAAGGACCGGAGATTAACTGGTCCATCGCTTGTCCGTCCTTATCGATGGTCGATCCTTGGAATGTGGTGACGTCCCAATTCGCCGCCGTTCCGTTCTGGCTGTTCACCGCCGCATAAGTTTGCGGCAATGACGCAACCGCACCGCCGGCTGCTACAATCGACGCGCGCCTCCAGATGTTAAAGGCATATGGGTCAGGCGAGCCGACGTTAGCTTGGGGCGCGTTATTGATCCGTCCGACAATCCGCTGTCGATGTTTGGCAATCAGGAATAACAGCACGCTGCTCGCCTTCGTGGAGGACGCCCTCACTGCAGCGTTGAAGCCTAGGCGTTCCCCGATTCCCAGCGCGGTCAACCAGTAGCCGACCGAGAAATCATGCTGACCGAAATCGTCGCCGACCGTGCCCATCAGTCCGAAGCGGCTAGCACCGGCGTAGAACACCTTTGTCGGGTCGATCTGACCGCCCGTCATCAGATTGGTTGGCGGCGTGTCGAATCCTGGTGTGCTAGTCTTGTGATTGTCATGGAACCATTCGAAGTCCCCTTTTATGAATTCGATGATCTCAGCGCGACTGTAGAGCCGATCCGAATTTGCGGACGCCGTCTTCCAGGCAAGAGCCGCATGCAGGAAGCCCCACGCGCCTTCTCGATCTGCCATCCGGAAGCCGGAAGATTCGGCCAAGATGTAGTTTCCATATAGTCGAAATTGATCCCACAACTTGTGACCGAAAAACGCGAACTCCGGTGTCTTCCAGAGCAGGGAGCCCCAGTGTGGATATTGATGCGCGTGCATCGCGTCGATCGCGTTGGTACCGAAATAGGGTTTGTCACCAGCAAAGCCTTTCGACGGGACGAAGGTGCGAAAAGGCGGCGTTGAAGCTACGAGGTCATACTCACGCCCGCTCTGGATGTAATAGGCCCGCTCGGGCGGTATCGAGCTTTCACCATAGCCGTAATAATGATGGCGCAACGCGACCGACCGATTGGCATTTGCTCCCTTGAACAACGGCACGCAGCGTCCCTGTTCGAAGCAATGATATGGATCGCTGGCATAGCCAGTCACGAAGTCCAGAGCGATTGCTTTCCACGGCTTGCCGTCGTGCGGGCGGACCATGGTCACGTCGTACATGTATTGCGCGACAGGCTCAGGTATCGCAGCTCGATCGTCGCGCGTCCCGCCCGGCCCGGTCAACGGCGACCGGCCCATCTGATTGAATGGCGTATACCGTAACCAGGTGGATGCGACCGCTGCAAGCGAACTGGCGGAATACAGGCTGCCTTTATGCGGATCCTGCGTGAGGCCCGCCTGCGAAGTAAGCGCCGCGTAGTTCGTCGGCTCAAAGGGCATCACCCGCGTAGCGCCGAAGCCATTCAGCTGCGCACCCGGGGTGAGCCGCAAGTCCCCGCCGTTGCTCGAAAAATGCGTATGCTGCGCATACGGCACGGTTAGGTCATAGCGCGGCAGGCGAGAACTGATGGTTGCCTGATCGTAGCTAGCCGGGTCGCTCGATCGCCACACGACGGCCGATCGAACCGTCCCATGGGGGTACCATTTGTTGGTGGCGTTGGTGACCGGTGCGCCGTTTCCGTCGAAACTGCCGGCAAAGATGTGTGGGATGTCCGTGCCGTTCAGGGGACCACCGTCGGGACGCTGGACGCGAGCGATCATATTCCCCGACTGGTCTTCAATACGCCATTTGTGAGGCACCATGTAGCTGTTCAAGCCCGCCGGATCGCCGAACGGATTTGCGGGCATTGCTGAAGCCGCCCAGTCATAACCAAACTGGAACTGTACATAAGAGCCCATCCGGAGTGCTTCGCAATAATAAGCGATGCCGTTGATGAGCGGCGGCGCCCCTTGGGGAAGACATTCCGTCCACGGGGTCTGATCTGCGCCATACAACGGGTCCTCAAGCCGGCAGTTCTGGCGGGCAGGTTTTGTCATTACTAGCGCATTCGGATGGTTGACCGCTGAGCCCGTCGTCCAATTCTCAAGCACTGCCCGATAAGCGGCTCCCGCCGGTACTAGCAGTGGACCGATCACCACATCGAGCGCCTGCACGCTGCCACCGGTAGGCTGATAGGTCACAGTCTTTGCCGATTGCGGCGCTCCGACAGCGCTGGCATCAACATAGAGAGTCTGCAAACGAGCCGCCGAAATCGTGCCGGAACTAACCGATACATACGAGTAGCTCTCGCTCGGCGTATCCAATTTGACGCCCACGGACGCAACCTTGACCGTGCCGCCCGCGGCAGGATTTCCGGTCAGCGCATTACACTCGAGTGCGGCATTCGGTGTGATGCGAGGCTTGATGCCGGTCGCGATGGGCGAACCGACCTGCACGCCGTTGCGCAGGAAAACGATTGTCCCGCCTGCGCCGTTGGGATTGTCCGTGTAGCGGACCGACGCGGTTTCGGAGATCGTATTGGAGAAAACTGCCGGGCTGGCGTATTCCTCAATGATACCATTGCGCTCGATCCGCACGCCGACGCCAGCCTGCGCCCAATCGCCCATCAATATGATGCCGCCTTCGTAATAGGAATATACGGACGCAATCACCCAGGAGTTGGCCGGTACGACACCGGAAAAATCGAGCTGTAGCGCCACTGGAGTCTGCGTTCTGGTGGGGTCCGCGTGCGCGGCCGCACTGATGCCCAACGCAGGACTGGATAGGTAGGCGCCGCCGGTGAGGGTGAGATGGCTTGCCGCAAAGGTGCCGCTTCCCGTAAGCGACAACGGTGCATTCGCGACACCGCCGCCGGATTGTGTGGCGACGAATGGGCCGGTAGCGTTGGCAATCGCATATGACGATCCCTTGGTGACAGTGGTTTGACTGACCACACGCTCCACCAGAGCCAGGCCCGACGGGATCGTCAGCACGTAGCTCGCCGCTGGTGTAGGAAGATAGATATCCAGCGGAAAGCGCGTCCCGGGATCGCCATAGACCGTGATCCCGCTGCCGGGAGGCGTCCCAAAGTTCGTGCCGGTGTCGCCAATCGCAACAACATGATTGGCAGCAGCGCCAGTGCCGCTTCCGGCCTCGAGATTGAACAGCTTGAAGATGCACGGATATTTCGTCGGAGATACATTCTCCAACCGAATGCCAGCCCAACGCCCCGCAGGCGCGCCAGTCACGTTCCCGGACAGCCGCTTCTGGCCATTGGGTTCGACACTGTCTGCAGAGATGGCGAGCGTATCGAGCACGACCACCGCCGATCCGTCGGAACTAGCCAGCGCCTTGGCGGTGACGCCGGCCCATTGATTGGTCGTCTGACCGCCATAATTCAAACTGGCGACGATGTCGGCCACACGAGATAGCGCGATTGGCGAGCCTGCATCGATCATTAAGTCGACTGTAAGGGTTCCGGTCCCGCCAGTCGGAAAATTGGGTATCCAGTAATTGCCGTCTTTCAACGCCTGAAGCTGTGGAGCGGTCCCGGCTGCAAACGCGGGGGGAGTGGCGCCGGTGGCAAAAACGCGGGAGCGTACGTCAACGGCTGACGCTGCAGTGATTAGCGTTGACGCGCCACTAGCCTCATTCGCAGAAACACCGAAGTAGACCGGAGAAGGAAGTGTCGGCGATGCGCCGGAGCCGCTCTGCGCCTGAACCCCAAGTGCCTGGAAAATGCACGGGTAAGCGCGTGGCACTGCAAGCAGCCGAAGCCCGACCCAGCGCGCAGACGCCGCGCCAGTAACGACGCCTGAAATTCGCTTCTGGGAATTGGGTTCAACCGCGTCACTTACGATCGACAACTGGTCCAGCACGGAAACGGCACTGCCATCACTGCTCGCCAGCGCACGCGCCGTGACGCCTTGCCACTGGTCGGTCGTCTGCCCACCGTAGTTCAGGCTCATGGTCGTATCGACCAGCTTGCCGAGCGTAATGGCAGTGCCGAGGTCCAGCAGGATTTCAACGGTGAGGGTGCCGGTCCCCCCAGTCGGAAACGCGGGCAACCAGAAATTGCCATCTTTAACGGCTTGAACGGCTGCAGCATCGCCGGCGGTGAATGCCGGGGCCGTCGTGCCGGTGGCGTACACGCGGCTGCGTACGCCGATGACGGAGGCTGCGGAGATCGTTGGACCATAGGTAGCCGATCCGCCCGATCGAGTCACAACCAGGTTCGCCGCTTCGGCGGACGTCAGGACCGCGCCAGCTGCAAGGGGCGACGCGCCGGGCGACTTTCGCACCGATGCGACCTGTGCCGGGACCTGCGTAACGGTAAAGGCAACGGCGCCGGTCGCTCCGCTGACGCCAAGAGAAAGATTTTGCTCGGTAACGCCGTCTGGAAAGACGATCTGAGTGGGACCCGTGATCTGCATTTTTTCCTCCGATTCTCGATCGCACGCGCGATAGGAACATAAAGAGAACATGCAGAATCCAACATTGCACGCTTTTTTTGGGCCGTTCATGAGGGCTGGTCGAAGGAGCGAGGGAGGTGGCGGCGTAGCGTGGCAGAGACGGCGGATGAGTCGGAAATCGAGAGCCAAACCGCCGAGTTCGTTTTGCAGTTTTTCGTTCGTCGCCAAAGGTGATCCGGCTAGTGGTCCACATGTACTGCGTTTCCCGCTGTCGCTTTGAAACATGGAGGACTGTTGTTCGAGCGCGGGAAAGACAGCTTACAGGTATCGCGATGCGCATTGCGAATGCTTGCCTCGGGGCGCACCACTAACCCGCACATGATGCAAGGTGATGCCAATGCAGACCGACACTCCCGACCGCATCCTCCTGATCAAGACCGTCCTAGAGCGTACCGGACTCAGCCGCTCGACCATGTATCGGAAGAGGCAGAACGGTACGCTCCCCAGGAACGTGCAGATCAGCATGCGCTATGCTGGCCGGCGCGAATCCGCTATCAACGCCTGGCTGCGCAATCCGATGTTCTACGACATCAATGCCCATCTCTTGGAATGACAGCTACGCCCCTTCATGGCCGACATTCCGGTGATCGGTGAGAGCACCGAAAAGCTGCCATTCATCTAGCAGGTAGCAAGCCGCGAGGGCTCTTGAACGAGCTCCCGGGTCCCGCCGATATACCAGTTCGATGCAAATGGTACGGCGATCGCGAAAGAGGTTTCTATCAATCCGGCGATCGCTGCGATCGGACACTCAATAATATTCCTAATTACGCCGTTAACAATACTTGAATCCGACGCACCTTGTCAAGATGTAATATGTGTTACTTGAATGTATTCATTCTGGTTCATGTTGTTCTACAATAATTATTGAATGTCCGATAAGCATCGGGAATCCAAGGGGGCGGATTGTGGATTCTCTTCAAGCTATCATATTGCCTGTGCTTGAATCTGTACCAGACTCGTACATCAAGAACGATCTGGTACGATGCTTCGCCGAGCAGACTGGCCATCTCAGCACTATCGAACGGGGATTCTGCGCGCTGACCCGACAGCGGCAGGAACCCGAAACACTAAGCGGCTTCTTTCACAGCTGGTCGCAAACCAATAACAGTGCAGTGACCGTTGCGGGGATCGGCAATCGTTTGACGCTCATGCTTCATCGCGGGCAGCAGGTCGGTAATCAGGACGCACTGCTACGCGTGCTCACCAGTCTCGACCGCATCATTGATGAGGATCTGGCAGTCACGCATAGGGTACTCCATTCGGATATGTTCTACTATATGGCGACTGACATCGTCGGTGATGATCGCTGGCTCTCACGGCGCTACCTCCATCCTGCAGCGAAGGCGTTCAAGGAATGGAAGGATCATAACTCGCTGCGAGATCGGGACCCCATGGTCGCGCTGCTCACCACGCTGGTGCATGAGATTTATACGCACGGCGAGGTCGAGTTCATCTTCCCGCTGTTCCGGCGCTGGCTGGCCGAGGAATATGGCTTCACCGACGCGACGATCCGGCGCACGCTCGCTTGGATCAGTGTCCACACCGGGCCGACCGAGAAGAACCACTTCTTTCACGCACTGAGCGCGCTCGAGCATTTTGCCGAAGCGATGGGCGTCTCCGTCGCCGATTATTCGCTCGACGACATTATCGAGACCTATCTCGAAAAGAAGGCCGCGGTGCTCGACCATCTTTGTCTGCGTGACGCGCTTGAGGTCGAGGCAGTCCATTGAGCGACGCTGGCGTCGCCGCGCCACTATTGTGGATCGGCGAGCACGACTTCGCCGAGGACTTGCGCTCGACGTTGGCGGTTCGATTGGGCAATCCACCTATCATCGATCGCGAACATATTGCGGCGACGCCGGTGTTGATCACGCCCGCTTATCTGGCCCGGCTCGATCGGTTGAACCAATTGCTCAACAAGGCGCTGCACGCGATCGTCGAGCGTTATTTCGCCGATTATCGTATCCGTTCCATCTATGCGCTGTCCGAGACGATGGAAGCGATCCTGCGCTTGGCGCAAGGAAGGCCTTATCGCGTCGGCTGGCACCGTCCGGACCTCATCCACGACACCGCTGGCCGACCACGCGTCTGCGAGATCGGCGCCCGTTATCCGCTCAACGGCTGGATGGTGAGTGAACGCGCAGCCGAAGCCGCGGTCGAGGCCGGGCTGAGTGAGGTGACAAGATACGGTTTCGTCGATGCGCTGTGCAGCCAGTATCGCTCCGGCGATACTGTGGCGATGCTACATGCGGACGAGGCTGGAACCGAGATCTTCTTCCTTGCTGAGGCGCTTCGCGAGCGCAGCATCGATTTCGTGTCAGTTTCTCCGGCGGCGATCGAACTGGAGGGGGGGGAACTGCGCACGGCCGGGCGGACGATCGATCACGTCATTCTCGAGATGGATCGAAGCGAGCTACCACTTATCCCCGGCGATGTTCTGCAGCACCTGATCGAGGCAGGGAGCTATTTCAACGACATTCGCACGCTGATCCTGGTTCATGACAAGCGCGTGCTCGCTGTGCTGTGGGATGATGCGATCCGCCGGGATCTCCTGTGCGCAGACGAGGCGGAGGAGCTGCACTCCTTCCTGATCCCCTCATGGACGGTAACTGACGCCAGTGGCTGCGAAGCATTGCTATCGCGGAACGAGGACATGATCGCCAAACGGAGCAGCGGTGGTCGCGGGATTGACGCGCTGGTACGCCGCGAGTGCAGCGAGGCAGTTTGGCGTGCGCGGATCGAGCGCGACTGGTCGAAAGACATGTATCAATACTATCTTCCACAGTGTGATTTTGGCGCGCCCGGCGCTGATCGCGCAACGAATCTGATCGGGTTGCAGCTGTGCCGCGATGCGACCAGCTACGGCCCAGGAATATTCCGCGGGTCCAATGCGTCGGTGATCAATCTCCATGGTGATCGCGGTCTGATCTATGTTCCGCTGATTGCGCAATGAGCAGCCTCGCAGTCGTGATTCCGCTATTCGACAAGCGGGAGTTCATAGGCGAAGCTATCCAGTCACTTGCCAGTCAGGAAGCCCCGCCGGATGTGTTGATCATCGTCGATGATGCAAGCACCGATGGGAGTGCGGAGGCCGCCGAGCGGGCGCTTGCCTTCCACGCCACAGCATTAGGCGACACGCGAATCGAGCTAGTGCGACGGGCGGAGAATGGCGGCCCCGGCGTAGCGCGCAACATCGGAATCGAGCGCGCCGACTGCGAGTTGCTCCTCTGCCTCGACGCCGACGATATGCTGCGCCCCGATGCGCTACGGCACATGCGGGAGGTTATGGATCGTCATGCACTGACGATGGCGGTGATCGGTTATGCGAGCGAACCGGTAGGCGAGATCTTCCCGGACGTCGAACAACTTGCCGCTGAACTCGAGCCGATCGACGACGGACTATTCCTCCTCGTCCAACCTCTACGGGCCGCCGCACATCCAGAGTTCGTGATGGGCCGCGCTAGCAATGTCATCGTTCGGCGCCGCTGGCTCGGTGCACACCGCTATGGAAACGCCCGGCTCAACGAGGGCGTCGATCTTTGGTATCGGGTGCTCAGGGATATCGCTGCCGCCGATGCGCGAGTGGGGCTGATCGCGACTCCCCTGATCCGCTTCCGCGTCTCACCCGATAGCCTGTCACATCGCCGATGCGATGATTGGCGCACGCTGGAGGCGCCGCCGACAGTATTGCGATATCGCCACAGCCCCGACCCCAGCGATCGCAGGATGGCGGAGATGCTCGCCGCGCGCTGGCACGACCATGCACTCGCGACGCTGCCCAAAGAACAGCGACCCCTGTTCCTTGCGCATTATCGCGATCTGCTCCGAACGACTGTCTCGTGATCAGTCCTGGCGATGAAGCGCTGCTGCGCGACGGTTTCGCTCGGGCTCGCGCGCATAGCTTCTACCGCGACCATTTTGCTGGGATCGACGACTATCGTGTTGCGCCGGCAGTCGATAAGGCGGTGTTGAAGCCGCACCTCGATCGCTTCACGCCCGGCGCCGAAGCGCGCGGCGTCTATCTGGTTCGCTCGGGTGGAAGCACCAGCACGCCGCTGGTATTTCCGGTCGATATCCACGAGAATCATGCCCAGCGTCATGCGCTTGCCACCGCGTTGCTCGCCCAAGGGATACTCGGCGCGAGGACTGTAGCGCTCAATCTGTTCGGCTATGCCGACATGTATCGCACTGCGGCGATCGTTGACGACCTGCTGGAACGCTGTGGCGCGACCTCGCTGCCGATGAGCGCGCATGCCCGCTACGAAGACGTCCTGGCGTCGGCGCGGCGATTCGCGCCGACTCATCTGCTCGGCACGCCCTCGAAGCTTCAGCTCTTGGCCGAATTCCTCCGTGCCGCCGGGGGCAGCCTAAATATCCCCCAGTTACTCTATGCCGGAGAGCCTCTTCCTGCAGGCGCCGCGAAGCGCTTCACCCAAAGCTTCGGTACGCAAGACTTCTCCTCGCTCTACGGCGGCGCCGAGACGGGCATCTGGGCGTGGTCCGAGGAGAGTCGTAAGCCCGGGCTGTTCCGCATCCTGCCGCAAGTAGTTGTCGAGGTGATGTCTCCGGACTCAGATGGGTTTGGCGAACTCGCGATCACCAACGGCTATCGAAAGCGTTTTCCGGTGTTCCGCTATCTCCTCGGAGATGTCGGCCGTCTAGTCGAGCGTGACGGCACTCGCCTTCTCGAACTGCGAGGGCGCAACGCGCGCTCGTTCCTGCTTGCCGAGCAGCACTTCGACCTTCCGCTGTTTGCACCGTTTGTCGCGGGCGCTGAGGCATTTCAAATTCAGTTGCACCATGGGCAGCAGGGCTGGGATCGTTTGGATTTGCTCCTGGTCGATCCGATCGAGAGTTGCTCGATCAATGCTGCCGCAGGCGGGCTTACGCGGCTGATGCGTGATTTGGCGCCACGCGTAGATGTCGATGTTCGGCGCGTGACGATGGCAATGCTTCATCACGACCCCGTGACTTCCAAGGCACCCGTGATTGCCGACTTTCGGCGTTGATTGAGACCCATTCTGCAATAGCTACGACGACGTCTCGGCTGGAGAGACAGCTAGACGCGCAAGTGCTTGCATTCACCAAGCACCGATTAGAGATCAACGCCTGCTTTCGGTTGCTCCTTGCTGGATGCGGGCGTTAGCTAACGGCCTAAAACCCGTCGTTCCAAGGGTCTGTCCGATTTCGTGCGAGCTTCGCCGCGAAGCCGCCGTTCGGCTGACAGCCCATTTCCAGCCTTCCGAGTAGTCTGGTTCGACATGTACGCTTTCACCGCCCGGTGCTCTCACGTACCGTCAGGTTCCAAGCCCGCTCAGCAAAGCCGAAGCGAGTGAGGGACGAAAATGTGGGCCGATTCGTGAGTTCCCCTTAAGGGCAATGATATTCAAAGCATTTTTTGCTTGAATGGTGGAGCTGAGGGGAATCGAACCCCTGACCTCTGCAGTGCGATTGCAGCGCTCTCCCATCTGAGCTACAGCCCCGCTCCACCCCGGCGTAGCCGGAAGGTGGTCGCTCTAGCTTCACCGCAACGCTGATGCAACGGCCCGTATGCGCTTTTTGCAGCGCAGTTTCAGGCCGCGCTCCGGATTGCTTCATGGCTCCGCAACCCACCTGATCCGATCTATTCCTGACCTTAGAGGCTATCCGGCTTCGGGGATCGCAGCGGTCGCGATGACCTCGATCGCTTCTGGCTTGTTGTTGAAATCCACCCGTTCGCCCGGCTCCGCGCCGATCAGCGTGGCGGCGAGCGGCGCCTGAAACGCGATGCGGTCCGCGGCCGGATCGGCTTCGTCGGCGCCGACGATATCGATCTGCCGCTCGCGCCCGTTGAGACGGAAGTGCACGCGCGATCCGATCGCGACCATGTCTTCGCCCGGTATCGGCGCCAGTTCCGCCGTGGTCTGGCGCGTATGCCAGTAGCGCAGGTCGCGGCGCAGCGCTTCGCGCGCATCGTCGTCCGTCGCCGCAGCAACAGCCGCCTCTAACTCCGCGACGCGCGCATCGATCAACGCGCGCCCGCGCACCGTCACCAGATTGGGTCCGGCAGGGATCGGCAGTTCGAAACGGGGTTCCTTATGCTCTTCATCGCTCTCGCGGCGGAATGCGACGCTCATGAAAATCCAAGCTGCATCAGATCGCGCCGCTGAAGGTGTCGCATTGCGCGGGATCGCCGGTTTCCAGTCCGCGCCGCAGCCATTGCATGCGCTGCGCCGACGTCCCGTGGGTGAAGCTTTCGGGCACGACCGTGCCCTGCGCCTGCTTCTGGAGCGTATCGTCACCGATCGCGTTGGCGGCGCGCATCCCTTCCTCGATATCGCCGGCCTCCAGCCGGTCCTTGTTCCGCGAGGCCCAAACGCCGGCATAGCAATCGGCCTGAAGCTCGACGCGGACCGACATCTGGTTTCCCTGGGCCTTGCTCATCCGCGACTGCGCGGCGCGCACCTTCTCCATCGTGCCGGTGATATTCTGAATGTGATGGCCAACCTCATGCGCGATCACATAGTAGCGCGCGAAATCGCCCGCCGCGCCGAAGCGGTTCTCCAGCTCATTGAAGAAGCTGGTGTCGAGATAGACGCCCTGATCCGCGGGACAATAAAAGGGGCCGGCGGCGGAGGTTGCGCTGCCGCAGCCCGATTGCACGCCGCCCTGATAGAAGCTCAGCACCGGCGGCCGGTATCCCTGGACCAGCTGGTTCCACGTCTGCTCGGTGCTCCGCAGCATCCGGCACGACTGCAGTTCCTCAGGCGTGTCGCACGCCTTGTTCTGGCCGACTTGCTGTTGCTGCCCGGTACCGCTCGGCGCGACGCCACCGCCGGTAAGCAGGCCGCCGCCACCGCCGACCGCCATGAAGATAGCGATGCCGATGCCGATCAGCGCAATCGTACCACAGCCGAGCCGGCTGCCCAGCAGCATCGGCAACAGGCTGAACAGGATGTTGCCCCCGCCTCCGCCAAAGCCGCCGCCACCGCCGCCTTGCCCCAGGTCACGGACATTTTCGCTGGGATCGAGATCGTCGAGCCGCATGGCGGGCACCCCTTGTCATTTCCTGTCCGCGACAATGCCCCAAGCCGCCCTGCGTTGCACGCCGATTTGCACGATCCGCATCCATTCACGCATTGCCCTTCGCGCTGCACCGCGGCATGACCATATCCATGGCCGATGCAGAACCGCAGCGACGCAGAGCCGGGCGCCAGTCGAAAGGCGAGCGTCCGCTTCCGTTGCCCGATTGCGTGGCCCTGGTGCTTCAGGGCGGCGGTGCGCTGGGCAGCTATCAGGCCGGCGTGATCGAGGAGCTAGCCAACGCGGAGATCGAGATCGACTGGGTCGCCGGCATCTCAATCGGCGCAGTCAACGCCGCGATCGTCGCGGGCAATCCCCCCGAGCGCCGTGCCGACCGGCTTCGTGCCTTCTGGGAGCAGGTGACCAGCGCGCTGCCGAGCTTCCCGATCTTTCCGCAGGACCAGATTCGCGAGGCAGTGCATGAATGGTCTGCCGCTATGGTGCTGGCGCAGGGCGTTCCGGGCTTCTTCCGCCCGCATTTGATTCCGCCGATCTTCTCGCCGCCGGGAAGTTGCGATGCGCTGAGCTTCTATGACAGCGGGCCGCTCGCCGCGACGCTCGATTCGCTGATCGACTGGGACCTGCTCAACACCGGCCCGGTGCGTCTCTCAGTCGGGGCGGTCGAGATCGAGAGCGGCAATTTCCGCTATTTCGACACCACGCAGGAGCGTATCGACGCGCGCCACATCATGGCGTCGGGCGCATTGCCGCCGGGGCTGCCGCCGGTCGAGATCGACGGCAAATATTATTGGGACGGCGGACTCGTCTCCAACACGCCGCTCACCCATGTCCTCGACCATCAGACCGAGCCGATGCTGGTGTTTCAGGTCGATCTGTTCTCGTCGTCGGCGGTGATGCCGCGCACGATCACCGATGTGATGGCGCGCGAGAAGGAGATCCGCTTCTCGAGCCGCACGCGCCAGGTCTCGGCGGAGCGGATGCGGCTGCGGCAGGAGCGCGAGGCGATCCGCAAAGTGCTCGCCAAGCTCCCATCCGAACTGCACGACGACCCTGATGTCGTGGCGCTGCGCGAAGCAGCGGACGAGAAGCCGGTGAGCCTCGTCCACCTGATCTACCGCGCCAATGCGTGGGAAGGCGGCAGCCGCGACTTTGAATTCTCCGCGCGATCGATGCGCGAACATTGGGAGTCGGGGCGCCTCTCAGTAAAGGAGACGATGGCGAATGCGCGCCTCGTCGCCAGCAACATCATTGACGGTCACAACGCGGCCTTCGATCTGACGCCCAAGCGAAGCTAGGAGTACCCCATGTTCCTTTCCGGCAAATCCGCCATCGTCACCGGCTCCACCTCGGGCATCGGCCTCGCCATCGCCAAGGCGCTCGCCGCCGAGGGGGCGAGCGTGATGATCAACGGCTTCGGCGACGCCGCCGCGATCGAGACCGAGCGCGCAGGGCTTGAGGCGTTGAGCGGCGCCAAGGCGCTGTATGACGCGGCCGACATGTCCAAGCCCGACGCGATCTATGCGATGGTTGAGCGCTGCCATGCCGAGCTGGGCGGGCCGGACATCATCGTCAACAATGCCGGCATCCAGCATGTCGCGGCGATCGAGGATTTTCCGGTCGAAAAATGGGACGCGATCATCGCGATCAACCTGTCCGCCGCCTGGCACATGATGCGCGCTGCGGTGCCGCACATGAAGGCAGCGAAATGGGGCCGGATCATCAACACCGCTTCCGCACACAGCCTGGTCGCCAGCCCCAACAAGTCCGCGTACGTCGCCGCCAAGCACGGGATCGCCGGTCTGACCAAGACGATCGCGCTCGAGACCGCGACCGATGGCGTGACGGTCAACTGTATCTCCCCCGGCTATGTCTGGACGCCGTTGGTCGAGAACCAGATCCCCGACACGATGAAAGCGCGGAACATGACGCGCGAGCAGGTCATGAACGACGTCCTCCTCGCCGCGCAGCCGACCAAGCAGTTCGTCCAGCCCGAACAGGTCGCCGCGCTGCTGGTGTTCCTGTGCCGCGACGAGGCGAGCGCGATCACCGGCTCGAACTACACCATGGACGGCGGCTGGACGGCGGCCTGACATGCGTATCGCCGCGGCAGTCCTGATCGCCCTCACCCTCGCCGGCTGCGCCCGGGATGGTAAGCTCCAGCTCGTCAAGGAAGCGCCCGAGACGCGCTGGCGGATGATCACCACCGAGCAGGACCGCGACCGGCTGCGCAACTGGCGCAAGGCGTGGGTCGAGGCACTGCCCAAGGCGCGTGCGGTCGATGCCGCGGCGATCACCGAGCAAGGGCAGCTGTTCGAACCCGACCGGACACTGGACCGCGCAATGCCGCCTGCGGGCGATTACAAATGCCGCACCTTCAAGCTCGGCGGCCAGCGGGCCGAGATGCGCGACTTCACCGCCTATCCCTGGTTCAGCTGCCGGGTCGGAAGCGAGGGCGAACTCCCGACCTTCGCCAAGCTCGACGGATCGCAGCGCCCGATGGGCAAGATCTATACGGAGACCGACACGCGCGTGATCTTCCTCGGCGCGCTCGAGCTGGGCGACGAGACCATCCCGCTGACCTATGGTCAGGACAGGAAACGCGACATGGCGGGCTATATCGAGCGGATCGGCACCGCGCGCTGGCGGCTGGTGCTGCCATGGCCCACGTTCGAATCGCAACTCGACGTGATCGAGTTGATCCCCGCCTAAGGCTTGCAATTCGAGATTGCGCCGCCGTTTCCTCTGCTTAGGCTGAATCCCATGAAGCACCTCCTCATCGCCGCCGCGAGCAGCCTCGCCTTCGCCCTTCCCGCCGCTGCCGATCCGGTCCGCGACGCCACCGCGAAGGAGCTGCCGTCGCTGATGGCGCTCTACAAGGAGCTGCACGCCGCCCCCGAGCTGAGCCAGCATGAGGTGAAGACCGCCGCACGGATGGCGGCCGAGGCGCGCAAGGCGGGCTTTACCGTGACCGAGAAGGTCGGCGGAACTGGCGTCGTCGCGGTGCTCAAAAATGGCGCCGGGCCGACGATTCTGATCCGCGCCGATATGGACGGGCTCCCAGTGACCGAGGAAACCGGCCTGCCCTTCGCGTCAAAGGTACGCGGAAAGACCCCCGAGGGCGTCGAGACCGGTATCATGCATGCCTGCGCGCATGACACACACATGACCGCCTGGGTCGGCACGCTGCGCAACCTCGCGGCGATGAAGGACAAGTGGAAGGGCACGATCGTGATGGTCGCCCAGCCCGCCGAGGAGAATAGTGCCGGCGCGCTCGCGATGCTCAATGACGGACTCTACGCGCGTTTCGGCAAGCCGAGCCACGCCATCGCCTTCCACAACAGCGCCGCGCTGCCCGCGGGCACGATCGGCATCCGATCCGGCCCCACCTTCGCGAGCGTCGATTCGGTCGATATCGTGGTCAAGGGCGTCGGCGGGCATGGCGCCTATCCCGCGACGACCAAGGATCCGATCGTGCTGGGCGCTCGGATCGTGTCAGCGCTGCAGACGATCGTCGCGCGCGAGGTCGACCCGCTCGATTCCGCCGTGATCACCGTCGGCAGCTTCCAGGGCGGCACGCGGCACAACATCATCCCCGAACAGGCACTCATGATGCTCACCGTCCGCGCCTATACGCCCGAAGTGCGCAAGCAGCTGCTCGACGGCATCGCGCGAATTGCCAAAGGCGAGGCGATCGCGGCGGGTGTCCCCGAGGACCGGATGCCGATCGTCACGGTACGCGAACCCTTTACCCCGCCAGCAGTCAGCACCGATGCGTTCGCAGGGCACCTCAAGACGCTGTTCACCGCGCGTTTCGGCAAGGAGCGGGTGAGCGATATCGCGCCGACCATGGCGGGCGAGGATTTCGGCCGCTACCATATCGCCGATCCGTCGATCCAGAGCGTGATCTATTGGGTCGGTGGCGTGCCGCAGGACAAATGGGATGCGGCGAAAGCATCGGGCGGCAAGGGCCTGCCCTCGCTCCACAGCTCGAAATGGGCACCTGATGCCGAGAAGGTGATCGGCACCGCAGCGGAAGCGATGACCGCCGCGGCGCTCGACCTGCTCAAGCCCTAGGCCTTACTCCGTCTCCGCCTGCTGGCGGCGCTCTTCGGCAAGCTTGCGCTCCTTCTCCGCGTCATAGCCCGACGAAGGAGGCGGCTCGTGCGAATGGACCGGTTGAGTCGTCGCCGGCGGATCGGAGGCGTCCATCGATTCGTCGAGCGCGCGATCGAGCCGCGCCTGCTTGCTCTCGGGATTCTTCTCCAAGCGCTCTTCGATCGAGGCATCGGTGCCGGCGTCGCCGGGCTTCACGGGCTTTCGGTCGGCAGCGTCGTTCATGATCCAACTCCTGTGTGTCGGCATCAAAAACGCGCGGACGAAAGCGGTGGTTCCTTTGCGCAGCCGCAACGAAAAAGGCCCGGCCATTGCTGGCCGGGCCCCAATCTTCGTTCAGTCCGCCGCGATTATTCGCGGTTGCCGATGAGAGCCAGCAGGAACTGGAACATGTTGATGAAGTCGAGGTAGAGCGTCAGCGCGCTCATGATCACGACCTTGCCCACCATGTCGGTGCCCGCGACATAGGCGTACATGCTCTTGATACGCTGCGTGTCATAGGCGGTGAGGCCGGCAAAGATCAGCACGCCTGCGATGCTGATGATCAACGACATCGCGCTCGACTGGGTGAAGATGTTGATGATGCTCGCCACGATCAGGCCGATCAGGCCGACGATCAGGAAGCTGCCGAAGCCCGTCAGATCCCGCTTCGTGGTATAGCCATAGAGGCTGAGACCCACGAAACCGGCGGCCGTGGCGAAGAACGCCTGCGCGACCGAGGTGCCGGTGTAGCGCAGCAGCAGCGTCGAGAGCGACAGGCCCATCAGGACCGCGAAGCCCCAGAACAGCAGCTGAAGCGTGCCCGTGGACATCTTGTTCTGGCCAAAGCTCATCGCGAAGACGATCGCGAGCGGCGACAGGATGATCAGCCAGACGAGCGGGCCGCCGCTGCTGAACACCGAAGCCGCGACCGAGGTCGGGCCGCCCCAGGCGAAGAGCAAGGCAACGACGCCGCTGAGCAGCACGCCCGACGCCATATAGTTATAGACTGAAAGCATGTAGGACCGCAGCCCCGCATCGTACGCGGCATCCCGCGTACCTGCGGCCGTCGCGTACGGCGCGGCGGTCGTCTGGGGGTCAGACCAATTAGCCATCTCAAACTCCTTTGCCCGGCAAATCTCGCCGGATGAGACCGAATATCATGGTTTGGGCCCCGATTTTCAAGAAAAACCGGCATCGCTCCAGCCCGCATAAACGGTTAAGGCCGGTTCATGCACCGTCTGTTCGTTGCACTACGCCCGCCGCGCGCGATCCGAGAGCATCTGCTCGGCCTGACAGGCGGCGTGCCCGGGGCACGCTGGCAGGTCGATGAGCAGCTCCATCTGACGCTGCGATATATCGGCGAAGTGGGAACGCACGCGGCCGAGGACATCGCCGCGGCACTGGCCTCCGTCCACCACGCGCCGCTTGCGCTTCAGCTCGCCAGTTGCGGCATGTTCGACGACAGCCGTGGCAAGCCCAATGCTGTCTGGGCCGGGGTATCACCGCGCGAGCCGCTTGCCGCGCTCCATCGCAAGGTCGACCAGGCGATCGTCCGCGTCGGCCTGGAACCGGAGCGGCGCGCCTATCTTCCTCATATCACGCTGGCGCGCATGTCGGGTTCAGCCGGACCAGTCGACCGCTGGCTCGCGGACCATGCCGCGCTCACCAGCGAACCCTTCACGATCGAGGTAATGACCCTGTACGAAAGCCGCCTTGGGCATGGCGGCGCGAGCTACGAGCCGATCGAGCGCTATCCGCTGACCGGCCCGTAGCTCACTATTTTAGCTCGCCGCGAAGACGCCGCAGGCGACGCGGTCGCCGCTATTGCCCGACGGATCGGTCTTCTGGTCGTCCGGTCCGGCATGAACCACGAACGCCGAACCATCCGCGTCGAGCAGCTGCGCGAGTGTGCCCGACTTGAGCGCGAAGGTCAGCGTGCCGGTACCATCGTCGGCAACGGTCAGATTGGGCATGTCGCCGGCATGCGCGCCGTCGGGTGCTTCCAGCCCATGCTTGGTGTTGCCCGGGTTCCAGTGACCGCCCGCGCTGGCGAAGGCCGGGCCTTCGCACTTGCCGGTCATATGGACATGCACGCCATGCTGGCCGGGACTGATCCCGGTGACCGAGACGGAAACGCTCAGCCCTTCCGGCGTCACGCTCGCGATCGCGCTGCCCGCTGCGGTGCCATCGGCCTTTTGCAGCGTAGCAGTTGCGGTTTCGGCGGTCTCGGCGACATTGTCGATCGGAAGCGCATCATTCTCGATCGGAAGCGCGACATTGGCCGGCTCGCCGGTGTTGGCAGGCGGGGTGGTCACGCTTCCGCATGCCGTGGTCGCAAACGCCAGCGCGACAATCGCGCAGCCATATCGGATCATTCTAGGCCTCCTGTTACTGATCGAACAAACGCAATGGCCGGGTTTCCCGAAGGTTCCCCGCAATTTGATCCCACATCACGCCCGCGGATGGGCGTTGCGATAGACGTCGAGCAAATGCGCTGCGTCGACCGCAGTGTAGATCTGCGTCGAACTCAGACTCGCATGACCGAGCAGCTCCTGCAAGGCGCGAAGATCGGCGCCGCGTCCCAACAGGTGCGTCGCAAAGCTGTGGCGCAGCGCGTGGGGCGTCGTACGCGGGGGCAGTCCCAGCCGTGCGCGCGCCGCGCGGACCGAGCGGCGGATGATCGCCGGAGAGAGCGGGCCGCCGCGTGCGCCCCGGAACAGCACCTCTCCCGGCGCGGTGCCATAGGGAGCACGACGGACATAATCCTCGATCGCATCGCGCACCTGCGGGAGGAGCGGTACGATCCGCGTCTTCCCACGCTTGCCGGTGACGCGCATCGTTTCACCCAATGGCAGCACTGCGCCGGTCAATCCCATCGCCTCGCCGATGCGCAGTCCGCCGCCATAAAGGAGGAGGAGCACTGCAAGGTCGCGCGCCGCGATCCACGGCTCGCGCGCGTCGTCGGCGACTTCCTCCGCGAGCGCCACCGCCTCATCGGGTGCGATCGGGCGCGGGATGCCCTTCTTGACCCGCGGACCGCGCAGCCGGGGGAGGTCAGCCCCGTCGTCACCGCCCGCGAATTTGAGGAAGGCGCGAACCGCCGACAGCTCGCGCGCGGCTGAGGCATTGGACAGGCCATCGTTGCGACGATGCGCGAGATAGGCGCGCAGATCGGCGGCGCTTGCCCGGCCGAGCGCGGCGCGCGTCACCGCCTCGCCCCAATGCCCGCCAAGGAACGCGACCAGCCGCGCCGCCGTTGCCTCATAGGCGCGGACCGTATGCGCCGAACGCCGGCGGTCGCGCGCGAGATGCTCGGCAAACAGCAGGGGCAGCGGGCGCTCGTCCATCTGGCGACCCTATCGCGCCGGATTCGGCCAGTCTATGCGGGGCGGATGCAGACCATCGACCGCAACGGAAACGCCCTCGCCTATCGCCATGTCCCCGGCGCCGGACCGACGATCGTCTTCCTGCCCGGCTATGCCTCCGACATGAGCGGGAGCAAGGCGGTGGCGATCGAGACATGGGCGCAAGAGACCGGCCGTGCTTGTCTGCGCTTCGACTATGCCGGCTGTGGAGAGAGCAGCGGCGCATTCGAGGACCAGACGCTTGCGACCTGGCGCGACGACGCGCTGGCGGTGATCGATGCGGCAACCAAAGGACCGGTCGTCCTGGTCGGATCGTCGATGGGCGGCTGGGTCATGCTGCTCGTTGCGCTCGCACAGCCGGAGCGGGTCACCGCCATGGTCGGCATCGCCGCAGCGCCCGATTTCACCGGCTGGGGCTTCACCGACGCACAGAAGGCGGTGCTGCGCAACGCAGGGCGGCTCGAGGAGCCGTCAATCTATTCGCCCGAACCGACCGTCACCACCCGCGCCTTCTGGAATTCGGGCGAAGCGAACCGGCTGATGGACGGGCCAATCGACATCGCAGTTCCGGCCCGGCTGATCCACGGTCAGTGCGATCCCGACGTGCCGTGGGAGAACAGTCTGAAGCTTGCCGCGCTGCTGCGTTCAGACGATATGCAGACTATACTCGTCAAGGACGGCGATCACCGTTTGTCGCGCCCGCAGGACATCGCCCTGATCCTGAAGGCGATCGAGGACCTTACCACCACGCCATGATATTCTTGCTGCTTGCCCAGATCGCCACGCCGCCCGCCCCCGTCACCGGACCACCCGCGCCGGCGGCGGAGCGGTGGGAGGCGTGTGTCGAGCTGGCGGTCAGCGAACCGGTCAGGGGCGTCGCGGAGGCCGAACGCTGGAAGATCGCCAATGGCGGCTTCCTTGCCCAGCAATGCCTGGGCATGGCCTATGCCGCACAGCAGCGCTGGAGCAGCGCCGCCGGTGCGTTCGAGCGCGCAGCACGCGAAGCGGAAGTGACGCAAGACGTACGCGCTTCGAAATATTGGGCGCAGGCCGGCAATGCCTGGCTCGCTGCGGCCGAGCCGGTCAAGGCACGGGCAGCGCTCGACGCCGCGCTCGCGACCGGAAAGCTGACCGGGCTCGAACTGGGCGAGGCGCATCTCGACCGCGCGCGCATATCGGTCGCATCCGGCAACCTTGGCGACGCGCGCGCCGACCTCGATCAGGCGGTGCGGCATGCGGCGGGCGATCCGATGGCCTGGCTGCTCTCCGCAACGCTTGCGCGCCGTACCGGCGACCTCGCACTTGCCCAGCGACATATCGGGGAAGCGCTGGCGCGCGCGGCCGACGACTCCTCGGTCCAGCTGGAGGCGGGCAATATCGCCGCACTGTCGGGCGACGAAGCCACGGCGAAGGCGGCCTGGGAGAAGGCCGCGCAGATCGCCCCCGACCGTGAACAGGGCGCCGCGGCACGCGCCGCGCTCAAACAATTCGACGCCCCGCAATAGACTCTCGCGGCACGCATCCTATCTGGGGACCGAACCAAAAGAGGGTCCCATGAAGTATCTCCACACCATGATCCGCGTCGCCGATCCCGACGCCACCATCCGCTTCCTTGAGCTGATGGGGCTGAAGGAGGTCCGGCGCATGGAAAGCGAAAAGGGCCGCTTCACGCTGATCTTCCTCGCCGCGCCCGACGATATCGAGGCGAATGGCGAGCGTGCCCATGCCGAGGTCGAGCTGACCTATAACTGGCCGGCCGAGGACGGCAGCGCCCCCGAAGACTATACCGGCGGCCGCAATTTCGGGCACCTCGCCTATCGCGTCGGCAATATCTACGAGACCTGCCAGCGGCTGATGGATGCCGGCTTCCCCATCAACCGCCCTCCCCGCGACGGCCATATGGCGTTCGTGCGCACCCCGGACGGCATCTCGGTCGAACTGTTGCAGGACGGCTATCTCGAACCCGCCGAACCCTGGGCATCGATGCCCAACACCGGCAGCTGGTAAACCCAAATGGCCGGGGGGATCATGACGGGCTGGCCCGTTCAGGATTTCCTCCGGCGGACCGGCGCGCGCGTACCGATCGTGCAGGCGCCGATGGCGGGGGCTGGCGGGGTCGCGCTGGCGGCCGCGGCGATCCGAGGCGGCGCGGTGGGGTCGCTGCCCTGCGCGATGCTGACGCCCGATCAGGTCCGCGCGCAGGTAGCTGAGGTGCGCGCGCAGGCAGAAGGGCCGCTCAACCTCAACTTCTTCTGCCACCGGCTTGGCGATCAACCCGACGAAACGGCATGGCACGCCCTGTTGCAGCCCTTCTACGACAAAGAGGGCGTCGGTCCGCCGGAAAACCCACCGCCGCTGCGCGCGCCGTTCGATGCGGCGATGTGCCAGCTAGTGGAGGAACTGCAGCCCGAAATCGTCAGCTTCCATTTCGGTTTGCCCGAGCCGCGGCTGCTCGATCGAGTGCGCCGAAGGACGCTCGTATTCGGCAACGCCACCACCTTCGCAGAGGCGCAATGGATGATCGACAAGGTCGACATGATCATCGCGCAAGGGTTCGAGGCGGGCGGCCATGCCGGTCATTTCCTTGACGGCTATCGACCGATGGGGGCGATGGCATTGACCCGTCAGGTCGTTAGCGAAGCCGATGTGACGCTGCAGCCGGTCATCGCAACCGGTGGAATCGGCGATGCCGTGGGAATTGCTGCAGCGCTGATGCTCGACGCCGGGGCGGTTCAGCTCGGTACCGCCTATCTGCACACAGCCGAAGCAACGATCTCGGCCGCACATCGCGCAGCGCTGGGTCAGGAAACCGTCGTCACCAACCTTTTCTCGGGTGGCCTCGCCCGCGGTGTGCGCAACAAGCTGATCGATGCAATCGGCCCGGTGCATCCCGATGCGCCGCGTTTCCCTTACGCCTCCGCTGCCCTCGCGGAGCTGCGCCGCACTGCCGAAGCGGACGGGCGCGGCGACTATTCGCCGATGTGGGCGGGACAGGCGGCATCGCTCGGTCGCCCGCTGCCCAACCAGCCGCCAGAGGGCGCTCAGGCGTTGACCGAACGATTGGCGCGTGAGGTGTTCGACCTGCTAGGAGAGACGCCATGATCGAGGTCATCCGAATTCCCGCACTCAGCGACAATTACATCTGGCTCGCGCATGACGATGCCTCGGGTGAGACGATCGTCGTCGATCCGGCTCAGGCTGAGCCGGTGCTGGCGGCAGCCGAAGCGCGCGGATGGACGATCGATGCGATCTGGAACACGCACTGGCACCCCGATCACACCGGCGGCAATGCCGCGATCAAGGAAGCGACCGGCTGCACCGTGATCGCCCCCGCCGCCGAAGCGGCGAAGATCCCGACCGCCGACCGGCTCGTCGGCGAAGGCGATGTCGTGAAGCTGGGCGATCACGCCGCGAGCGTGCTGGAAGTGCCGGCGCATACCGCGGGGCATATCGCCTATTATCTTCCCGAGGACGCCACCGTGTTTGTCGGCGACACGCTGTTCGCGATGGGCTGCGGACGGCTGTTCGAGGGGACGGCGGAACAGATGTTCGCGAACATGCAGCGGCTCGCGGCGCTGCCCGGCGAGACGACCGTCTATTGCGCGCACGAATATACCCAGTCGAACGGGCGCTATGCACTGGTCGCCGAGCCGGAGAATGAGGCTCTGGCGGCGCGCATGGCCGAAGTCGATGCGATGCGGGCGCAGGGGCTGCCGACCGTTCCCACCACCATCGCGCTCGAACGCGCGACCAATCCCTTCATGCGTGCGGAGAGTGTCGAGCAGCTCGCTCAGCGGCGTGCGGCGAAAGACAGCTTCAGGGGCTAGGGTCGTTCCTTCCAGGTGACGACCCGCCAGAGATAATAGACCAGCACGACCACCGAAGTGCCGATCGCGACGGGGCCGACATAATCCTGCAGGTGCGTGAACCGCGATCCCAGCAATAGCCCGGCATAGGCCAGCACTGCATTCCAGATCGCGCTGCCGGCGAAGGTTGCGAGCAGGAAGCGCGGCAGCCCCATCTTCGCCATCCCGGCAGGCAACGAGATCATCGTGCGGAAATTGGGCAGGAAGCGGAACACGAACACCACCCACAGGCCGTGGCGGCGGAAGAAGCGATTCAGTCCCTCCACATCTTCCCAGCGCAGGGTCAGCCAGCGTCCATTGCGATCGACGAAGGGCTTGAGCCGATCGACCCCGATCCAGCGCCCGACGCCGTACCAGAACATGTTGCCGAGCGTGGTGCCGAGCGTGCCCCAGATCAGCAGCGGCACCATCGTCATATCGCCGCGCGCTACCGCCATGCCGCCAAAGCCCATGATCACTTCCGACGGGATCGGCGGGAACACATTCTCGATCGTCATCAGGATGAAGATCCCGATGTAACCGCCCCAGGCGATCAGGTTGAGGATGAACTCGGTCATTGTGCGCTCGCCATAGGGCGGCGGTTACGATATTCCAGCGGGGAATGAGCAAGCATCCCCCTGAAGTTGAAGCGGTTCTTCGCATTCCGGCAGTCGACGCGATGCTCGAGGAAGTGTGCCGGATCACCGGGATGGGGTTCGCTGCGGTCGCTCATGTAACGAGTGAACGCTGGATCGCCTGTCAGGTTCTCGACAAGATTCAGTTCGGGCTCGATCCGGGTGACGAACTCGATATCAAGACCACGATCTGCGACGAAATTCGCGGCAGCGGGCAAGCCGTGTTCATCGACGAGGTCGCGGCCGACCCGCACTGGCGACGGCATCATGTACCCGCACTCTACGGCTTCAAAAGCTATGTCTCGGTCCCGATCATGCTGGAAGATGGCAGCTTCTTCGGCACATTGTGCGCGATCGACCCCGAGCGGTCGACGGTGAAACTGTCCGATGTGCTTCCGGCGATCGAGCAATTTGCGCGCAACATCGCGCTCGCGCTGGGCCCGCCCGCAGGCCGCGCCTAGCGCGCGGCCACTCGCGCTTCGATCGCATCCCAGATCATTGCCGCAGTGTCGGTGCCGTTGAACTTGTCGATCGCGACGATGCCGGTGGGCGAGGTCACGTTGATCTCGGTCAGCCATTCGCCGCCGATCACGTCGATACCGACGAAGATCAGCCCGCGCGCCTTCAACTCAGGCCCGAGCGCGGCGCAGATTTCCTGCTCCTTAGGGGTCAGTTCGGTCTTGGCTGCGGTGCCGCCGACCGCGAGGTTCGAGCGGATCTCGCCCTCGCCCGGGACGCGGTTGACCGCGCCCGCGACCTCGCCATCGACCAGCACGATGCGCTTGTCGCCCTTCGCCACATCGGGGAGGAACGCCTGGATCATGTGCGGCTCGCGATAGGCGGTGTTGAACACCTCGATCAGCGAGGAGAGATTGGCGCCGTCCGAATCGATCTTGAAGATCGCCTTGCCGCCATTGCCGTGCAGCGGCTTGACCACGATCGCGCCGTGCTTCGCAAGGAACGCCTTCGCCTCGTCGAGACTGCGGGTCACCAAGGTCGGCGGCATGAAGCGGGCGAAGTCGAGCACCCACACCTTCTCGGGCGCGTTGCGTACGGCAGCGGGATCGTTGACCACCAGCGTCTTGTCGGCGATCCGCTCGAGCAGGTGGGTGGCAGTGATGTAGCCGAGGTCGAAGGGCGGATCCTGACGCATCAGCACGACATCGGCTTCCTCGCCAAGATCGAGCTTCACCGGATCGCCGAAGCTGAAGTGATTGCCCGCGACGCGCTGCACGCTCACCGGATGCGCGGTGGTCCAGACGCGGCCATCGGCATAGTTCAGCGCCTCGGGCGAATAGTGGAACAGCCGGTGGCCGCGCGCCTGCGCCGACAGCATCAGCGCGAAGGTCGAATCACCCGCGATGTTGATCGCATCGAGCGGGTCCATCTGGACGGCGACGGTGAGAGCCAAGCGTTCCTCCTTTGATTTCGCTGGCAGTTAGGGATGCGCAGGCCGATTGTCACCCGATCCAGGCATTCTCGATGTAGCGCGGGCGCACGCCGGGGGCGAGCAACAGCACGTCGACTCGGATATCCTCCCCGTTCGTGGCGTAGCGCGGCATCAGATATTCGGCCGCCGCCGCGACGCGGGCGAGGCGGCGCTCGTCGATCGCGAAATCGAGTTCGGCCTGTGTTTTCCGTGCCTTGACCTCGACGAACGCGATGAGCTTGCCGCGCTTCGCGACCAGATCGACCTCGCCCGCCGGGGTTCGCACCCGCCGGTCGAGGATGCGCCAGCCGCGCAGCCGCAGATACCATGCCGCGCGCGTCTCACCCTCGCGCCCCGAACGTTCGGCGGCGCGGCGGTCCCTCATCCCTTCAATTCCATCGCCCGGGCATAGAGCGCCTTGCGATCGAGGCCGAAACGCTTGGCGACCTCGCCCGCGGCCTTGGACACGGGCAGCCGGGTCAGCGCCTCGGCGAGCGCAGCATCGGCATCCTCGGCGCTGGCGGGCGGGGCCTCGCCGGGCGGGGCGACGACGATGACGATCTCGCCCTTGGGCGGGGCGTCGGCATAGCGCGCGGCGAGTTCGGTGAGGCTGCCGGTGACGCACTCCTCGAACTTTTTGGTGATTTCGCGCGCGACCGCCGCCTCGCGGTCGCCCAACCCCTCGGCGAGCGCCGAGAGCGCAGCCGAGAGACGCGGACCCGATTCGTAGAAGACGAGGGTAGCGCGGATCGCAGCGACCTCGGCGATCGTTTCGGCGCGCGCCTGCTGCTTGGAGGGCAGGAAGCCCATGAACAGGAAACGGTCGGTGGGGAGCCCGGCCAGGGTCAGCGCGGCAATCCCGGCGCAGGGGCCGGGGATGGTGGTGACCGCATGGCCGGCAGCGCGCGCGTCGCGGACCAGCTTGAAGCCCGGATCGGAGATCAAAGGGGTGCCGGCGTCCGAGACCAAAGCGACCGCTTCCGAGGCCATTCGCGCGACCAGTCCGGGGCGGACGGCTTCGGCATTATGGTCGTGATAGGGGGTCATCGGCCGCTTCGCGCCCAAGTGGCGGAACAGGCCCGCCGTCACACGCGAGTCTTCGACTGCAACAATATCGGCGTTCAGGAGTATTTCAGCCGCACGCGGGGAAAGGTCGCCGAGATTGCCGATCGGCGTCGCGACGATATAGAGGCCGGGGGCAAGAACGAGTGTCATTGGGGAGCGTCATGGCAGAGGCAGTAGTGAAACCGCAACGGGGCATTGCCTCGCTGCTCCGGGGACTCGTCATCGTTGGGGCGCTGGCGGTGTCCGCCTGCGTCCGTCCGTCCGGCCCGCCGCCTGCCCCGACTCGCCCCGAACCCGCCCCGGTCCGCCCGGCACCCGGCCCGGTCCGCCCCGGCCTGCCCGAGGAAGATACCGCACGCCACCGCGTCGCGCTGCTGGTGCCGCTGTCGGGGGGCAATGCCGGCGTTGGCCGCAGCCTTGCCAATGCGACCCAGCTCGCGATCCTCGACCTCAAGGCCGAGGATGTCCGCATCACCAGCTACGACACCGCGACCGGCGCCGCCGCCGCGGCGCAGCGCGCTATCGCCGACGGCAACAAGCTGATCCTCGGCCCGCTGCTCGCCGAGGATGCCCGCGTGATCGCGCCGATCGCACGCGGCGCCGGGGTGCCGGTGCTGAGCTTCTCCAACGACACCAGCGTCGCGGGCAACGGCACCTATCTGATGGGCTATGCCCCGGCCCAGTCGATCGAGCGCGTGGTCGACCATGCCCGCCGCAGCGGCGTCACGGAATTCGCCGGGCTGATGCCCACCGGCCTCTATGGCGAGCGCGCCTCGACCGCGTTCCTCCGCGCCGTCGAGGGCGCGGGCGGCAAGGTCACCGCGCTCGAAACCTATAGCCGCGGCGCGCCAGCGATGAACGCCGCGATCGCCAAGCTCACCCGCTCACCGTTCCAGGCGGTGCTGATCGCCGACGGCGCGACCGGCGCGGTCGCCGCGGTCCCCGGCATCCGCCGCGCCAGCCCCAGCGCGCGCGTGCTGGGCACCGAGCTGTGGAACAGCGATTCGGCGATCGGCGGGGTCACCGCACTCAACGGCGCGTGGTTCGCCAGCGTCTCCGACACCTATTACCGCACCTATGCCACCAAATACCGCGCCCGCTTCGGTGCGGCGCCGTACCGCCTGTCGACGCTGGGCTATGACGCCGTGCTGCTGACCGCGCGCATCGCCCGCGGCTGGCGGCCGGGCGACGCCTTCCCGACCGCGCGGCTGAGCGACCGCGACGGCTTCGCGGGGCTGGACGGCGCGTTCCGCTTTGGCCGCGACGGCATCGCAGAGCGCGCGCTGGAGGTGCAGGAGATTCGCGGCGGCACGACCGTGACCGTCTCCCCGGCGCCGACGGGCTTTGGCGGGCGCTAGGTCCGCACAACCTCTCGCAAGATCGCCTCAAGCACCGGCATCCCCTTCGCGGTCACGCGGAGGCGGTCCGGTGAGCGGGATATCAAACCGTGCGATTCGAGATGCTCGACCGCCACTTTGTCGAGCCAGACGGGGTCAATCCGCGTCAGATCGATTCCCTCGGTCATCCGCAGGCCCATCACCAATGCTTCAGTCATCCGCTCAGCTTCGGTGAGCGGTGTTTCTTCCTGCAATCCTGAGCCATTACGCCCGACCGCGGAAATCCAGTTTTCCGGCTTTTTGTGGCGCAACGTCGCGACGCCGCCGCGGCGGCCATGCGCGCCGGGGCCGACCCCGGCATAATCGGTGTAGCGCCAGTAAGCGAGGTTGTGGCGGCTCTCCGCCCCCGGACGGGCATGGTTCGACACCTCGTAGCGCGGCAGGCCCGCCGCGCTGGTCAGTGCCTGAGTCACGTCCCACAGGTCGGCGGCTGCGTCCTCGTCGGGGATGATGAGTTGCCCCTTGGCGGCAAGCGTGGCGAAGCGCGTACCGGGTTCGATCGTCAGCTGGTAAAGCGAGAGATGCTCGGTGCCGAAGGTCAGCGCGCGGGCGAGTTCGGCTTCCCATGAAGCGACGCTCTGGCCGGGACGGGCATAGATGAGGTCGAAGCTCACCCGGCCGAAATGACGCTGCGCGGTGGCAAGCGCGGCCAGCCCCTCGTCCACGCCATGGGCACGGCCGAGAAAATCGAGCGCCGCATCGTCGAGCGCCTGAAGCCCGAGCGAGACGCGGTTGACCCCGGCTGCGGCAAGATCGGCGAAGCGCGCCGCCTCGACCGAGGAGGGGTTGGCCTCGAGCGTAATCTCGACATCGCCGACCGGAGACCATGCGGCGGTGGCAGCGTCGATCACCGCCGCGACCGTTTCGGGCGGCATCAGCGAGGGCGTGCCGCCGCCGAAGAAGATCGACCCGAGCCGGCGCCCGGGAAGCAACGCCGCCTCATGCGCGAGATCGGCGAGCAGCGCCTTGCGCCACGCATCCTGGTCCACCAATTCGCGGACATGGCTGTTGAAATCGCAATAGGGGCATTTGGAAACGCAGAACGGCCAATGGACGTAAAGGGCCAAAGGCGGCTGCGGTCGGGAAGCGTTCATTTGTGGCGCGCTATGCGCCCGAACGGAGGTTTGCGAAAGATGCTGCTGCCGTTGCTGTTGCTCGCGGGGTGTTCGGCACCGCCGCAGGATGCGCCCGAACGGGTGATCGAGCCGCGCCGGTTCGAGGAGAATGCCCCGCGCGGGACCGAACGGCTGCGCGAGACGATGCTGGAGATGCACAATCGCGCGCGTGCCGATGTGCGGATGCCGCCGCTGAGCTGGGACCCGGCACTGGCGAAGGACGCGGAGGCTTATGCGAAGGAGTTGGCCAGGCGCAGCGTGTTCGAACATTCGAAACAGCCGCGTGGCCCGGCGGCGCAGGGCGAGAATCTGTGGACCGGGACGCGCGGCGCCTATCGCTATGGCGAGATGGCACAGCATTGGATCGACGAGCGGCGCGATTTCGTGAACGGGCCGGTGCCGAACATCAGCCGGACCGGCAAGTTCGGCGACACCGGCCATTACAGCCAGATCGTGTGGAACGGCACAACGCGCGTCGGCTGCGCGATCGCGAGCAACCGGCGCGACGACTATCTGGTGTGCCGCTATTCGCCGGCCGGGAATGTGTGGGGGCGCAAGGCGCTGCCCTAGGGCGGCGGTTCGGTCGGGCTCCAAGCCTTTCGTCATCCCCGCGCAGGCGGGGACCCATTGGCACTGAAGTCTAGGCTCGATCCGATCGGTCAGCCAGAATGGATCCCCGCCTGCGCGGGGATGACGGACTATGAGGATGGGCTTCTCGCCTCAGAACCGCCGGCTCAGCCGCACCGTGAAGCTGCGCGGTTCGCCCGGAGTGGTGCGAGTGAGCGAGCCGGTGGGGAAATAGCGTTCGTCGAACAGGTTGCGGACATTGGCCTGAAGCGACCAGTCGCCGATGCGATAGTAAAGCGCGGCATCGACCAGCGTGTACGCGCCGAGCAGGAAGGGCGCGGTCGCGCCCGGCACTGCCGAGGCGGTGCTCGCCATGCGGTTGCTTTCATGGTGCAGCCCCAGCCCGGCACCGAGATTGGCGAACGGACCGTCCTGGATAGTGTAGCGGCCCCAGAGGTTGACGATGTCGCGCGGGATCGAGCCGAGCCGCGATCCGATTTTGAGCCGGTTGTCGGCCGTGACCACGGCGTTGAGATGGGTATAGGCGCCGGTCAGCTCGACGCCCGGCGCCGGGCGCCACGCGACTTCTGCCTCGAGCCCGCGGGTGCGCTGCTGCCCGGTCAGGACATAGACGTTGGGCAGGACGGCATCGGCGGTCGCGACATTGGTGCGCGTCAGTTCGAACACCGTCAGCATCCCGGTCAGGCTGCCGTCGGCGCGCGCAAGCTTGAGACCGCCCTCATAATTGACACCATTCTCGGGCGGCAGCGGCGATCCATCGGCCGAGCGGTAGCTGCCCTGCGGGTTGAACGACTTGGCGTAGTTGACATAGGCCGAGACCCAGTCCGCGAGCTTGACCGTGGCGCCGGCGCGCGGGCTGAACGCGGTGTCGCGTACTTCCGCGCCCTGCACGCCGTTGCTGGTGGTGCGGCTGATCGCGAGATCCCAGCGGCCGCCCAGCGTGATCGCAATGCGGTCACCGAGCTTGATATGGTCCTGGACATAGACGCCGCGCTGGCGGGTGATCGCCGCATAGGTTGACGCCGGAACCGCCGGATTGTGGGTCGATACGGTGCCATAGACGGGATCGAACAGGTCCAGCTCATAGGGGCGGCTGGTGTCGTAGAGATTGGTGTCGCTGGCCTGACGGCGGCCATAGTCGAGCCCGACCATCAGATAATGATCGAGTGGCCCGGTAGCGAAGCGTGCGCTGGCATTGGTGTCGACGCGGAAATAGGTGCCGTGCTGATCATAGGGACCGTAAAAGGCGCGGGTCACGCGACGGCGGTCGGCCGAGATGCCGGTGAGGAACAGCCAATTGTCCCAGCTGTTGTGGAAATCCTGATAGCGCAGCGACTGGTGGACAGCGATCGCATCGCTGAACTTGTGATCGAACACATAGCCCAGGCTCCAATAGTCATTGTCCTGAACCGCGGGATAGACGCCGTCGTTGATCGACAGCGAGCGGCGTATCTGCCCATTCGGATTGGGCAAGGCGGTGCCATAGGCAGTGGTCGGCGACCACGGGTTGATATGATCGTCGAGATAGCGACCGAGCAAGGTCAGCGTGGTTTCCGGCGTCGGCTTCCACGTCAGCGCGGGCGCGAGCAGGATGCGGCGCTGCCCCGAATAGTCGACGAAGAAATTCTGGTCGCGATAGACGGCGGCGAGGCGCGCGAGCAGCGTGCCCGAAGCGTTGAGCGGGGCGTTGGCGTCGAGCGTCACTTCCTTGAACGCATGCGAGCCGGCCGCGACGCCGATATCGAGGAAGGCATCCGCCTGCGGGCGTTTGCTGACGAGATTGACGATGCCCGAGATCGGCCCCTGCCCGAACAGGCCCGAGGCGGGACCCTTCACCACCTCGATCCGGTCGAGAATGCTCATCTCCGACGTACCGTAGCCGGTGTCGTCGAGCAGCCCGTCGAGATAGGTGGCGTTGGTGGCGTTGAAGCCGCGGATGTTGAAGCCGTCGAAGAAGCCGTAATTGTTGCTGCGCGAGATGCCCGCGACGTTGAACAGCGCATCGCCGACACGGCGCAACCCCTGTGCCGCGATCAGGTCCGCAGAGACGGTCGAGATCGCCTGGCTGCTTTCGAGCGGCGGGATATCGGCCTTGGCCGCGACCGGGGCTTCATCGAGATGGCCGGTGATCGTGACCGTATCGGTGGAAGATTGCGCGTCGTCGGCGGTTGAGGCGGCGCCGCGGGCTTGGGGTGGAACCTCATCGGCGCACGCTGCTCCCGTGCCGAGAAGGATCGCAGCCAGTGCCGCCGAAGCTTGCAAGATCGTTTTCATTGATTCCCCGCCCTGTTGACGGGGCGCGGATAGGTGTTCTGCAATTGACTCGCAATAGCGTATTTTACGCTAAGGGTGAGTTGTTGCCAGCCCGGGATGGACCGGCCGCAGATAGCCGACCAGCAGCCGGGTCACCTCATCGACCAGGAGCGCAGGATCGATCGCGCCGGGTTCGTGGATCACCGCCTCGTGCGTCAGCGTTTCAACCGTGGTGACGCAGATGAAGGCCGCGACATCGAGGTCGGCGACCGCGATCTCGTCACGCCGCCCGGCGAGATAGGCGCGGACGACGACGAGGATCTCGCGGTCGATCGCCCGAATCTCCGCGAGCTTGCCCATGCGCGGAATCTGTTCGTCGAAGATGCGATGCAGATCGGGATCGACATTGTGCGCATCGATCATCGCGGCGATCAGCGTGCGGATCGCGGTTTCGAGATCGAGCCCGGCGACCGCCGCCATCGAGTCGCGCAGCAGGTCGAGGATTTCGCGATTGTGGCGCGCGAGCAGCGCGGCGACGATCGATTCCTTGTTCGGGAAATACTGGTAGAGCGAACCGACACTAACCCCCGCGACCGCGGCGATGCGGTTGGTGCTGGCGCGCTCATACCCCTCGCGCACGAGAATGCGAGCGGTCGCGTCGAGCAGCGCCTCGACCGTCGCGCGGGAGCGCTCCTGCGACGCGGATTTGCGGGGATTCATCGCGATGGCGCGGGGCATGACGGTTCGTTCCTGGCAATGCGAGTAGACAATGTGAGCAATAGCTCGCAAATTTTCGACACGCAATCCGCAAGCCCGGGAGGATGACGATGCCGGCCTATCCCTATGACACGCTGACCCGCTACAAACGCTGGGCGACCAATGGCCTGAACGCGGTGGTGGCGGGCAATCTGCACCGGATCGGCGAGCGCGACATGGTGCTGATCCGGCGGCTGCTCGACCATATCCAGACGGTCGACGCGATCTTTGGCAGCAATCTGGAAGGCTATCCCCATGGCCATGACGCGCCGCGATCCATCGAGCTGCCGGCGTTCGAGACGCTGGCGCGCGATGCTGCGGTCACCGCCGACTGGTATGTCGACTATGCCGACCGGCTGACATCGGCGCAGCGCGACGAAACGATCGACTTCTTTTTCTCGAACGGGTCGCCGGGGCGGATGTCGCGTGGCGACATGCTGTTGCACGTCGCCACGCACGGCACCTATCATCGCGGCAATATCGGGATCATCCTGCAGAAGAACGGGATCGAGCCCAATGCCGACCGACTGACCGATTTTCTGGCGGCCGAACGCACGCTGGAAGCCGCCTGAAAGGACCGACCATGCCCCGGCTCGACACCCAGCCCATCCACCTTGGCCTTGGCGCCACCGCAATCGTCGAGCCGGCCTTCACCGGCAACGATTGGTACGAGGCCTATGCCGCGCGCCACGAGGATGATGGCGTCGAGGGGCGTGTGGTGATGCAGTACGACTTCAGCGAGAGCTGGGGGATGTGGGAGGTCCACCCGCTCGGCGCGGAGGTGGTGCTGTGCGTCGACGGGCGGGTGACGCTGATCCAGCAGAGCGACGATGGCGGTGAGACACGGGTGACGCTCGAAGCGGGCGACTATGCGATCAACCCGCCGGGCGTGTGGCACACCGCGGATGTCGCACCGGGCGAGCACGCGAACTGCGTGTTCATCACCGCGGGCGCGGGCACCGACCACCGGCCGCGCTGAGCCCGGCTAGCGGCTGGCCAGCCATGCCTCCGCCTTTTCGAGTGCGGGGGCGTCGTCGACGTCGATCCAGTCGAGATCGCTGCACTCCACCACCTGCGCGCGTCCCTGCGCAGCGAGGATACGCATCCCCTCGGTCAGCGAGGGCGCGTCGAGCGTGTGGAGCGCATCGAACAGCGGCTGGCCGATCGCGAACACGCCGGTGTCGTAGCAATCGTGCGGTTCGAGCCCCTTGCCGATCGCGGCGATCGCCTCGCCCTGTGTCGCCACGCAGGTCACGTCCTCGGGGTCGACCCAGGGGTGGCCGAGGCGCCGGTCGATACCGAGCCGCGCGCCCTGCCCTGCACCCGCCTCCGCCATGCGGCGGTAGAGCGTGGGATCGACGAGATGGTCGCACATCGCCAGCACCGCCTGCCCGCCCGCCAGCAAAGGCCCGGCGGCGAGCAGCGAGCTGCCATTGGGCTTGCGATAATCCGCGACGCGCACCGTTTCGACCGCGAGCGGCCAGTCATTCGCGGCGAGATACGCCTCGATCTCGTCCGCACCATAGCCGAGCACGACGATCGCGCGCGCGATGCCTGCAGCGGCGAGACCGTGGAGCGCATGCGCGATCAGCGGACGGCCGGCGACCGGGCAGAGCGGCTTGAACGGCGCCGCGGGGCGAAGGCGGCTGCCCTCACCCGCGGCGAGCAGGATCGCGGTGTCGATCATCTTGAACCCGTCATTGCGACGCCGGCCCGCCTCCCCATGCAGGGAAACGGGCCGGCGCCGTCTTCCCGTTTACGCGGCGGCGATGAACGCCTGAACCGCATCATGCGCGAGATCGTCGGTCATCTGCGTGCGCGGATGCTTGCAGAAATAGGCCGAGGCAGCGTCGATCGGACCGGCGATGCCGCGGTCCTTGGCGAGCTTGGCGCAACGGATCATGTCGATCGCGACGCCAGCCGAGTTCGGGCTGTCCTCAACCGACAGGCGCAGTTCGAGGTTCATCGGCACGCCGCCGAACATCGCGCCTTCCATACGCAGGAAGCAGACCTTGTTGTCGTTCTGCCAGGGCACGTAGTCCGACGGGCCGATATGGACATTCTCGTCCTCAAGCCGCTCGGCCGCAACCGACTGAACCGCCTCGGTCTTCGACACCTTCTTCGAGGCGAGGCGGCGGTGGTTCGACATGTTGAGGAAGTCGGTGTTGCCGCCGGTGTTGAGCTGATAGGTGCGCTCGAGCTTGACGCCGCGCTTGGCGAACAGGTCGGTCAGCACGCGGTGGACGATCGTCGCGCCGAGCTGGGCCTTGATGTCGTCGCCGATGATCGGCACGCCGGCATCGATGAAGCGCTGCGCCCATTCAGGATTGCTGGCGATGAAGACGGGGATGTTGTTGACGAAGGCGACGCCGGCTTCGAGCGCGCATTCGGCGTAGAATTCGCTGGCTTCCTGCGACCCGACGGGCAGGTAGTTCATCAGCACATCGACCTTGGCGGCGCGCAACGACGCAACGACTTCGTCCTTGGTCGCCTCACGCTCCTTGGCGACGACGAAGGTGCGGTCGTCGGCATAATCTTCCATGTGATCGGCGACACCGTCGAGGATGCGGCCCATCATGACCTTGGCGCCGGTCGGCTCGATCGATTCGCAGAAGATCGCGGTGCAATTGGGCTTGGCGAAGATCGCGTCGGCAACGTCGTGCCCGACCTTGCGCGCATCGACGTCCCATGCCGCGACAACCTGGATATCGCTGGGCCTGTAGCCGCCCAGATCCCAGTGCATCAGACCAACGGTGTCATTGGCGCCGTCGCGATAATGGGACAGGCCCTGAACCAGAGAGCTGGCGCAATTGCCGACGCCGACGATGGCGATGTTGATGCTCGACATTTTACTTCACGTCCTTTGAGTGAATGATGGGTCAGAAGAGGAAACAGGTTCAACTGCAGCGGCGAGACGGGCTTCGACGACGCGATGCCAGATCAGACCGATGATGAGGATTATGGTGAGCGGGATCAGCTCAAACCACCAGAACAGCCGCGGATTGCCAGCCAGGCAGGCAAAAAAGATTGCGAGCACGCGCATATTGGCGCTGAGCAGCCGCATCAACCCCATCGGCCCGACAGCGGCTTCGCCATAGGCGGCACCGAAGCGTTCGGGAGCGGGGTGACGGCGCAGCGTCTCGTCAAAGGCGCGCGCGAAGCGGTCGGCCGCCCCGGCAACCGAATCGTAGAGGCGCACCAGCGGGTTGCGGCTCGGCACTGGCGGGGTCCCCGCCTCGCCCTTGCACCGACGGTGGAAGCGCGCGCGCTCACCCTCGTAGAGGCTCGACTGCACCGCGTGCGCGACACCCGCAGAGATCGCCAGCGCCCAGCCTTCGACCGTACCGATAGAGGTGGCGAGGACGACATAGATCAGGATGAAGACGCCATGATCGCACAGGCCATCGAGGAAGCGACCGAGCGGGCTGGCGGTGCCCGTCGCGCGCGCGATCATCCCGTCCAGCCCATCGGCGATCAGCCAGCCGATCGACAGCAGCAGCCCGGCGACGGCCCAGGGCCAGGCGGTCCAGTTCGAATAGGCGAAGGCAGCACCGATGCCGAGCGCGAGGCCACCGATCGACACGGCATTCGCCGAAATTCCACGCGCAAGGAAGCCCGGCAGGAGGCGGCGTCCTGCTGGGTGGATGATCCAGAGGTTCGACGGATCCTCGATCCGGCGATCCCGCGACCGATCCGGCGGAGGAATTGTCATTGGACTGTCACGTACAGCGCGAGGTACCCGCGCAGCAAGCGAATTAGATGGAGTTTATGTGGAGCGCGGCGCGACGGGCTCTCGCCCCGCCGCGCCAGCAGCCATTTGGTGCTTCAGAACACCGCGGCGACGAGCTGCCGGAAGGCGTCGGCGCGGTGGCTCATCGCGTGCTTGGCGTCCGCGTCCATCTCGCCAAAAGTCTGGATATGGCCGTTGGGCAGGAACATCGGATCATAGCCGAAGCCGTTCTTGCCGCGCGGCGGCCAGACGAGGATGCCGTCAACGCGGCCCTCGAACCACTCGACATGCCCGTCGGGCCAGGCGAGAGCGAGCGCGCAGACGAAATGTGCGTCACGCGAAGGCGCGGGCTCACCGGGGACCGTCTTGTCGGCGATATTCTTCTCAACCAGCTCCATGGCGAGACCGAAATCCTTGGACGGCCCTGCCCAGCGCGCCGAGAAGATGCCGGGATCGCCGCCGAGCGCATCGACGCACATCCCCGAATCATCGGCGAGCGCGGGCAGGCCCGAGAGGTCGGCGGCCTGCATCGCCTTGAGCTCCGCATTGGCGACGAAGGTGGTGCCGGTCTCATCAGGCTCGGGCAGGCCGAGCGAGGCGGCGCTGACCGGCTCGATGCCATAGGGGGCGAGCAGCGCGCGAATCTCGCGCACCTTGCCCTCGTTATGGCTGGCGATGACGAGCTTGCCGGCAGCGAGCTTGCGGATCGCCTGCGGGTCGCGCCCCTCGCCGCTCACCGGCCCGCCGCCTTAAGCTGAGCGGCGAAGATGTCGGTACAGCCGATGCGGGCAAGGCGGAGCAGACGCAACAGCCCTTCCTCGTCATAGGTCGCGCCTTCCGCCGTCGCCTGCGCCTCGGCGATCTTGCCGTCGGCGAGCAGGACGAAATTGGCGTCGGCATCGGCGGCGGAGTCCTCGTCATAGTCAAGGTCGAGCACCGGATTGCCCTGATAGATGCCGCACGAGACCGCAGCGACCTGAGTCAGGATCGGGTCGGTGGTCAGCGCGCCTGAGGCGAGCAGCTTGTCCACCGCGATGCGCAGCGCGACCCACGCGCCCGAGATTGCTGCGGTGCGGGTGCCGCCATCGGCCTGAATCACGTCGCAGTCGAGCGTGATCTGACGCTCGCCCAGCGCAGTGAGATCGGTCACGGCGCGGAGCGAACGGCCGATCAGCCGCTGGATTTCCTGGGTGCGGCCCGACTGCTTGCCCTTGGCCGCTTCGCGATTGCCGCGGGTGTGGGTGGCGCGGGGGAGCATGCCATATTCGGCGGTGACCCAGCCCTGCCCCTTGCCGCGCAGGAACGGGGGAACGCGCTCTTCGACGCTGGCGGTGACCAGCACCTTGGTGTTGCCGAACGCGATCAGCACCGAACCCTCGGCGTGGATGGTGAAATTGGGCTCGATCGAGATTGCGCGCATCTGATCGGGGGTGCGGCCGCTGGGGCGCATAACGGGAATCTCCTGTGGGTTTCTCGCCTTGGCACCTAAACCGCGGGAACCGAACGCGCCAGTCTCGGTTCGCGATCCGTGGAGGATCATGAATGAAGCGTATCGCGATTATACTGGCTGGGCTGGGGGCAAGCGCCTGTATCCCGCAGGTGACACCACCGCCGGGAACAACACCCGCCGCCCCGCGTCCGCCCGTGGCGCCGAGGCCGCAGGTGCCGCCACCTCAGACCCATACGCCCCCGGCCCCGACATCGCCGGCGCGCCCGGTGAGCGGCGAGGCGATCGAGTACCAGACCGGACCGTGCTTCGGCAGCTGCCCGGTCTATCGCTTTCAGGTGAACCCCAACGGCACCGGCAGCTTCACCGGAATCCGCTTCACCGCCGTGACCGGGCAACGCAGCTTCCGCGTGACGCCCGAACAGGCGGCCGCGCTCGCGCAGTCGCTCGCCCCTTATCGCCCGGCGACCGGGCGGACACGCCGCTATGCGCATGGCGAGCCGGGATGCGAGCAGGCAGCGACCGACATGCCGAGCGCCGAGATACGCTGGCGCGGCCGGCGCAGCACGACGACGCTCTATTTTGACTTCGGCTGCAACCGCGATACGAATCGGGCAATGGCCGATGCATTGGGCAACGCACCCGACCTGATCCCAGCCCTCGCCCCACTGATTGGTGCGCACCCTTGAATGTTCGTGCTTTATCCAGACCGACATTGAGCTGTATCGCCCTGATCCTGGCCGGATCGGCAAGCGGGCGAGAGCCTGTGTCGCAACGCCCCGACGCTTCGCAGATGATCTTGCCCGAGAAGTTGCGCGACGAGCGAATTGAGATTGCGTCCGCAACCTGCACCGGCGAGAGGCCGTGCAAGGCCTATCAGATCGCCATCAACCGCGACGGCACTGGCGACATGATCTTCTATCGGAATGGCCAGCGTGAGGTTCGCCAGTTCAGAATGACCCCCTTTGCCTTTCGCCGGATCCAGATCAGGTTCGAGGAACTGAGGCCGGCCGCCGACATGTCGGCGAGCGAGTTCGATCGCAATATTCGCCCCGTGTGCGATCATTGCGCCTTCACCGAAGAAACGAGGGTTCACTGGCATCGCGACGACGGAAGGATTCACGAATTCACGGCGCGCAGCTATCTGCCGAATGACGGCAGGACGGACACTTTGCTGGAGGCGCAAATCGATCTGCTGGAGGGGATGTTGCCGTCGCTATTGGGGCATCCATAGAACCGCCCTAGATAGGCCCGATGACCACGCCGCCGATCACTGAACTGACCGACCGCGCACGCGACATTTTTCGCGTGGTCGTTGAATCATATCTCGATGCCGGACAACCGGTGGGATCGCGGACGATCTCGCGGATGTCGGGATTGAACCTCTCGCCCGCATCGATCCGTAACGTGATGCAGGATCTGGAGGAATTCGGGCTGCTCGCCGCGCCGCATACCAGCGCCGGGCGGATGCCGACCGAGCTGGGGCTGCGGCTGTTCGTCGACGGGATGATGCGTGCGTCCGAACCCTCGGCCGAGGAGCGCGCCGCGATCGAGGCGCGGGCGGGCAGCGGCGGGCCGGTCGAGGAGGCACTGGCCAGCACCACCGCGGCGCTCTCCGGCCTGTCGGCGTGCGCCGGCATGGTGCTGGTGCCCAAGGCCGAGCGCGTCGTGCGCCAGTTCGGCTTCATACCGCTGGGCGCGGACCGCGCGCTCGCGGTACTGGTGGGCGAGGATGGGTCGGTCGAGAACCGCGTGGTCGAGCTGCCATCGGGGATGCCCGCGGGCGCGCTTGAGCAGGCGGCCAATTACCTGACCGCGACGCTGGGCGGGCTGACGCTGAGCGAGGCGCGCGCACGAGTCGAGCGCGAGCTGCGCGTCGAGCGCGCGGCGCTGGACGATGCGGCGCGGGCGCTGGTCGAGCGTGGCCTCGCCGTCTGGTCGCAGGATGGCGGGGATCGGCCGGTGCTGATCGTGCGCGGCCAGGCGCGGCTGATCGACAGCGCGGCCGCCGACGACCTCGACCGGGTCAGCCAGCTGCTCGACGAGCTGGAAGGCAAGGAAGAGATCGCCCGCCTGCTCGACAGCGCGCGCGAGGGCGAGGCGACCCGTATCTTCATCGGATCCGAGAATAAATTGTTCGCGCTGTCGGGGTCGTCGGTGATCGCGAAACCGGTGCGTTCGCTCGACGGACGCGTGGTCGGTGTAGTCGGTGTCATCGGACCGACACGGTTGAACTATGCCCGCGTCGTGCCCATGGTGGATTTCACCGCCGCGACACTCGCCAGATTGCTGGCCTGAAACACGAAGAAATACAGGAATTATGACCGAAGAAAGCAAGACCGAAGCGACCGAGGACCTTCGCCACGAAACTGCGGAAGGCGCCCCCGAAGTCGCCGAGCATGACCGCGTCGCTGAGCTGGAAGCACAGCTCGCCGAGGCGCAATCCGCGAGCCTCTATGCCCGCGCAGAAGCGCAGAATTTGCTGCGCCGTGCGCAGAAGGAAGCCGAGGACGCGCGCGCCTATGCCGCGACCGGTTTTGCCCGCGACATCCTGTCGGTGGCCGACAACCTTGCCCGTGCCCTCTCGACGATTCCGGAAGAGATGCGCGAGGACGAGAAGTTCAAGGGGCTGGTCACCGGGCTGGAAGCAACCGGTCGCGAGCTGGATAGCGTATTCGCGCGCCATGGCGTGTCCAAGGTTTCATCGCTGGGCGAAACACTCGACCCCAACCGTCATCAGGCGATGATGGAAGTGCCGAGCGCGGACGCCGCGCCGGGCACGATCGTGCAGGAAATCCAGTCGGGCTACATGATCAGGGACCGTCTGCTGCGGCCGGCACTGGTCGGCGTGGCACGCAAGCCGGACTAGACGACGGCATCGATGAATGCCCGTCACCCCGGCCTTGTGCCGGGGTCCACGGCACCTCGGATGCGCAAGAACCTTGTTCGCATTGCCTGCCTCCCGGTGGGCCCCGGCACAAGGCCGGGGTGACGACCGGGTGACGATATAGTTATCGTATGTAGCGCCCCGCTCCGGCTTACCGTATCGGTCGGACATGTCCGCGCGCTTCGATTCCGTTCCGCACCGCCGCGCAATCGTCGATCGGCGGGCGCTGGCGGACGAGCTGGCGGCGCTCGATGCGCCCGACAAGATGCGGCTGCGCCAGGCCGCAGCATTGCGGCTCAAGGCAGCGCTGGAAGCCGGGCGGGCGGAGATCGCCAACCGGCTCGCCGAGCATCCCGCACGCGGACATGAAAGCGCGGCGAGCGGCGCGTTCATGATGGACCAGCTGTTGCGCGTGCTGTGGGATTTCACCCTCGCCCGGCTCTATCCCAACAGCAATCCGACCGCCGCCGAGCGCATGGCGCTGGTCGCGGTCGGCGGGTACGGGCGCGGCGAGATGGCGCCGTTCAGCGACGTCGACATCGCCTTCATCACACCGTGGAAGCAGACCAGCTGGAGCGAGCAGGTGATCGAATCGATCCTCTATTCGCTGTGGGACATGGGGCTGAAGGTCGGGCACAGCTCGCGCTCGCTCGACGAGATGGTTCGCGAGGCCAAGGCGGACGTGACGATCCGCACCGCTTTGCTCGAAGGACGTTATGTGTGGGGCGACACAGCGCTGTACGATGAAGGCGCGACTCGCTTCCGCAACGAGGTGCAGAAGGACAGCGCGCGCGCGTTCATCGCGCAGAAGCTGGACGAGCGGAACGAGCGCCACCGCAAGATGGGCGACAGCCGCTATGTCGTCGAACCCAACATCAAGGAGGGCAAGGGCGGGCTGCGCGACCTCCACACGTTGTTCTGGATCGGCAAATATGCGCACGGCGTGGTCGAGCCGGCCGAGCTGGTCGGCGCGGGGCTGCTGACCAAGCTTGAGTATCGCCAGTTCCGCCGCGCCGAGAATTTCCTGTGGGCGGTGCGCTGCCATCTGCACACCATCGCCGGGCGTGGCGAGGATCGTCTGACCTTCGACTTCCAGCGCGAGATCGCGGAGCGGATGCGCTACGCCGACCGGCCGGGCAAGTCGAAGGTCGAGCGCTTCATGCACTTCTACTTCCTGCAGGCGAAGATGGTCGGCGATCTGACCGGCGTCTTCCTTGCGCATCTCGACGAGAAGTTCGCGGCGCGGGGGAGCCGTTTCGGGCTGCCGCGCATCCGCCGCTCGCCGGCGAAACTCAAGGGTTTCGTGCTCGACCGTGGCCGCCTCGCGCTACCACGCGATACGTTCTTCGCCGAGGACCCGGTGCGGCTGCTCGAGGTGTTCCAGCTCGCGGATCTCCACGCGCTGGAAGTGCATCCGCTGACGATGCGCGCCGCCGCGCGCGACGCCAAGCTGATCGACGACAAGCGTACCGACCCGCGCGCCAATGCGCTGTTCATGGACGTGCTGACCAGTCCGCGCGATCCCGAGACGGTGCTGCGCTGGATGAACGAGGCGGGGGTGTTCGGGCGGTTCGTGCCCGATTTCGGTCGCGTCGTCGCGCAGATGCAGTTCGACATGTACCACCATTACACGGTGGATGAACATTCGATCCGCGCGATCGGGTTGTTGAACCAGATCGAGAAGGGCGACCTCAAGGAGGATCATCCGCTCGCCAGCGGCATTCTCGACCAGATCGCGTCGCGGCGAGCGATCTATGTCGCAGTGCTGTTGCACGACATCGCCAAGGGGCGCGGCGGCGACCATAGCCAGCTGGGCGCCGAGGTCGCGCAACGGCTGTGCCCGCGGCTGGGGCTGACGCCTGCAGAGACCGAAACGGTGGCGTGGCTGGTGCGCTGGCACCTGCTGATGTCGGCGACCGCGTTCAAGCGCGACCTGTCCGACTTCAAGACGATCCTCGACTTCGCCGAGGTGGTGCAATCACCGCAACGGCTGATGATGCTGCTGGTGCTGACCATCGTCGACATCCGCGCGGTGGGGCCGGGCGTGTGGAACGGATGGAAGCGCCAGCTGCTCACCAACCTCTACGACAGCGCGGAGGAAGTGCTGCGGCTCGGCCACAAGCAGAAGGGGCGGAACGAGCGCATCGCGGCGAAGCAGGACGTGCTGACCGCCGCAACCGGGCGCGACATGAGCGCGCTGATCAAGCGCCTGCCTGATGCCTATTGGGTCGCCGAGCCCGAGGATGTGATCGAGCGCAATGCGCGCTTCATCGAGCGAGCGGGCGAGGCGCAGCTGTCGGTCGAAGCGACGGTTTATCCCGACCGCGGCGCAACTTTGGTGACGGTCTATGCCGCCGACCATGCCGGCCTGTTCTATCGCATTGCCGGCGCGATCCATGCCGCGGGCGGCAACATCATCGACGCCCGCATCCACACCACGCGCGACGGCATGGCGATCGACAATTTCCTGGTGCAGGACCCGCTCGGCCGGCCGTTCGACGATCCCGGCCAGCTTGCGCGGATCGAGACGGGAATCGCCGAGGCACTGGCCAACCGCGCCAAGCTGACTGAGCGGCTGGCAGCCAAACCCCTGCCCCGCCCGCGTGCCGACGCGTTCGCGATCGAGCCAGCGGTGCTGATCGACAACAAGGCGTCGAATCGTTTCACGGTGATCGAAGTGAATGCGCGCGACCGGCCGGCCTTGCTCCACCACCTTGCCTATGCGCTGTTTCAATCGAAGGTGACGATCCACAGCGCGCATGTCGCCACCTATGGCGAGCGTGCGGTCGACACTTTCTATGTGACCGACCTGACCGGCGACAAGATCAACGCGGTGCTGCGGTTGAAGTCGCTCGAGCGACGGATGCTGGATGCGGCGACGGGGCTGGGCGAGTTCGCGACAGCGGCTTGAGCATACGGCGTCGTCATCTCGATCGTCATCCCGGCCCTGTGCCGGGATCCACGGCTCCCGACACGATTCGATCGAACCTCTTGCGCATCGCTCGCCTCCCGGTGGATCCCGGCACAAGGCCGGGATGACAGAGTGGACGGGTGCCCAGCTAGCCGTACGAGATTTTGAACCCTAGGATCGCGCCACCGGCAAGGAGATGGATCGATGGGCGTACTCGGCATGGGCGGGTTCTTCTTTCGCGCAAAGGACCCGGATGCGCTGGTCGCATGGTATCGCGAGCATCTGAACATCGGCATGGGGTGCAATGCCGACGACACGGCCGGAGGCGATGCCGACGACTGGTACTGGCAGACGCAGGGCGGACCGATGGTGTTCGCGCCATTCAAGGCGGACACCGATTATTTCGCCGCGGACAAGCAATTCCTGATCAATCTGCGTGTCAGCGACCTCGAGGGGATGCTCGAGCAGCTCAACGCCGCGGGAATCGCGATCATCACCAAGGACGAATGGGATACGCCGGAGACGGGCAGGTTCGCGCGAATCCACGATCCCGAGGGCAATGCGATCGAACTGTGGGAGCCGCCGGCCGACTAAGGCAGGCGCCAAACAACACCTGCGATTCGGAAAAGCAGCGAGGAGGAGGCGGCGGCTGCGACTAGCGCAGCCGCACACGACTCACTTGGGCGAAAGCACCATCAGCATCTGACGGCCTTCCATGCGCGGATAGCTCTCGACCTTCGCATCCTCGGCGCAATCCTCCTGGACGCGCTTGAGCAGGTTCATGCCGAGCTGACCGTGCGACAGTTCGCGACCGCGGAAGCGCAGGGTGATCTTCACCTTGTCGCCCTCACCGATGAACTTGTGAACCGCCTTCATCTTGGTGTCGTAATCGTGGTCGTCGATGTTCGGACGCATCTTGATCTCTTTGATCTCCTGCGTCTTCTGCGACTTGCGTGCGAGGTTCGCCTTTTTCTGCGCCTCGTACTTATACTTGCCGACATCGAGGAACTTGGCGACCGGCGGATCAGCGTTGGGCGACACTTCGACGAGGTCGAGGCCCAGCGCCTGCGCCTGTTCCATCGCTTCACGCGTGTACATCACGCCCAGATTCTCACCCTCGTGGTCGATCACGCGGACCTTGGGCGACTGGATGAATTCGTTGAAGCGCGGGCCGGTGGGCACCGGGGGCGCGAACCCGCGCCGGGACATGGGAGGACGGATGGATGCTTCTCCTGTGACAGTTACAGACGGTTAGGATAGCGCAGGACGGCGCAGCGGGGTAGCCCCGCCACGCCGTCCCGGCGAAATAGCCACACAGTGTGGCGCGTACGCTACGCAATATGGGCGCGCGGTCCTGCTCAGGCAAGCGGCCAGAGCGTGTCGACCGGCCTTTCCAGCACCTGCGCAGCGACGGAGTGAAGGACCCGCGGCGCCAGTCGCCCGGCCGCGACAGCCCTTGCCAGCCACTGCTCAATATTGCCGCCATTCTCGACCCATTTGTCGGCGCGGAGCAAACCGTAAAGGCCCGCGGCGAGGACGTGCATGCCGTCATCGGCCTTGCGCCAGCGGTCGGCCGGGTTGCGCGCCACGCCCAGCGCCTCGCTGATCGTCTGATCGAGTGCCTGGCACAGATCTTCGTTCAGATAGCCTTCGAGCGTGGTGTAGCCCCAGCGCGGATCATGCTCGCGGACGATGCGCATCATCACCGCGTCCTTCTCAATCACCGCCATCGCCGCTTTGGCTGCAGCACCGTCCATCGGCACCGGCGGGTGCAGCATCTCGTGCGCGGCGATGCGCACGGTGAGCGCGACGTCATAGTCGGCGGACTGAAGGAAGGTCTGGCCCTGCACCTTGATCCCATGCGGCTTGGAGAATTGCAGCAGCACGATCGCAATCTCGGGATCGAAGGCGCGGCCGGTGAGCTTGCGCTGCCATTTGATCACATCATAGTTCGCCAGCGCGCGGGCGATCTCCGCGGCGCGCGTGTCGATCCCCGCGGTGCGTTCGGCGCGGAAGGCAGCGAAACCCGCGTCGCGCATTGCCGCGAACACCGCGCGCAGGCGCGGCGCCTGGGCGGTGAGCCAGGCCCAGTCCTTGGCATCCCAATAAGGGCTGGCCTGATAGGCCGGGCGCACGCGGCCCTCGAGATCGTCGAAATTGGCGATCACTGCGTCGATGGTCGTGACGTCGGCGCCCGACAAGGTGGTGGAGAGATTGGGGCCGAGCAGACCGTAATCCTTGCCCGCTTCCTTCCACAATTTGGGAATGTCGCTGCGAATCGCTTCGGGCAACTTGGGCGCGAAGGCGGCGGCATCGGCGGCGTAGTAGGTCTGATAAAGCGGCTCGCCCGAGAGCGGGCCGAGAAAGGCGAAGGCATCATGGCCTTCCGATGCTCCGACCTTCCAGCGAGTGACGGGGGGCTCAGCCCGCGCAGCAGCGGGGAGAATGGCGCGGGCGGCGGCGAGCGAGCCCAGCGTGGCGGCGAGGAAAAGACGACGGTCCATGACTGTGCTATTAGACTAGAACACCGAGGTCCGGCTTGAACGGACTTTGCCTAGGTAATGGCACCTAGGATTATCCAACTTCGTCATTCCCGCGTAGGCGGGAATCCATTGAGGCTGCCGTGGCGGCTCAATCCGATTGGTCAGCCGGAATGGATTCCCGCCTGCGCGGGAATGACGGATGTAAAAGTGAATCGGTGAACCTAACCCGGCATCCGCAGCTGCGAAGGCGTGAACCCGGTCAGCGCCAGTGCGGCCCGCGCGAAATGCGCCTGATCGGCAAAGCCGTGATCGGCCGCCAGCGCGGCCAGTGAGCCGTGCCAGCCGGACAGCGCGCGCACGGCGGTGCGGGTCCGCAGTTCGAGCCGGAAGCGCTTCGGGCTCACGCCATAGGCGCGCAGGAAACCGCGACTGACCGAGGCAGGGTCGAGTCCCGCTTGATCGGCCCAGCCGGTGATGGACAACGCCGGATCGCGGCCGAGCGCGGCGGCGAGCAGATCGGGCCAGTCGTTCGCCCCCGGGACCGTCGGCGTCGCGGTTTCGCGCACCAGCTCGGCGGCGGCCTGAGGATCGCGTTCAGCCAGCCGCGCGACCGCATCGGGATCGGCGAGCCGCACCGCGCCTTCGGCGAGACCTGCGGGCAGCGGCAGGTTGAGGACGCGCGCGCCCGTCGCACCGAAGCCGTCCTGATGCGCGGACCAGCCGTGATGGATCAGCGCCATGCCCGCTTCGGCACGGATACGCCCGCCCTCGCCCGCTTCGAGATAGCCGCCGTCGAGAACGACCGCGACATAGCCCGAATCATGCCGGTGCCGCGCCAGCGCCTCTCCGGGAGCATGGCGCGTCCAGCCTTTCACGCCGCGCGGCCGGGATGGCGAAAATGGATCACCGGATAGGGCCGCCCGTGCGGATCGGTTTCGGAGCGGCCGGTGCGGACGAAGCCGCGGGATTCATAGAAGGGTGCGGCGTTGCTCGCCTGCTCGCTGGCATCGACCAGCGCGTTGGGCACGAGCGACAGCGCATGATCGACCAGAGCGGTGCCGATCCCGCGCCCGTGTACCGCCGGATCGACGAACAGCGCGTCGATCATCTCGCCGTCCATGACGAGAAAGCCCTGCGGCCGGTCCGCACCGTCGACCGAGAGCCATAGCGGCACATTGGGAAGGAACTGCTCCGCTACCAAATGGTCGATCGCAGAGCGGTCTTCGGCGCTGAGGAAGCCGTGCGTCGCATCGACCGCGGCACGCCAGATTTCCAGCGCGCGCGGCACGTCCGCAGGGGTTCCGGCGCGAATCATCCCAGCAGATCCGGGTCCGCCGTCTCGTCGGTGAGCCAGACGATCGAGCGATCGGGCGGAGTCGTCTCGCCCAGCAGCCATGCGATCGCCTCATCGAGCGGGATCACGCGCTGACCCTCAACGCCCAGCGTGCGGATGGCGACGGTGCCTTCCTCCGCCTCGCGCTTGCCGACCACCAGCAGATGCGGGACCTTGGCAAGGCTGTGCTCGCGCACCTTGTAGTTGATCTTCTCGTTGCGCAGGTCACTGTCGGCGCGGATGCCTGCGGCCTTGAGCCGGGCGACCGCCTCCTTCGCATAATCGTCGGCGTCGGACACGATCGTCGCGACCACCGCCTGAGTCGGCGCAAGCCATGCCGGCAAACGACCGGCGAAATGCTCGATCAGGATGCCGATGAAACGCTCGTACGAGCCGAAGATCGCGCGGTGGAGCATCACCGGGCGATGGCGCTCGCCATCCTCGCCGATATAGGTGGCGTCGAGACGCTCGGGCAGCACGCGGTCCGACTGGATCGTGCCGACCTGCCACGTCCGGCCGATCGCATCGGTGAGGTGCCATTCGAGCTTGGGCGCATAGAAGGCGCCCTCGCCCGGCAGTTCCTCCCAGCCATACTCCGCGGTTGCGAGCCCGGCCTTTTCGACCGCATCGCGCAGCTCGGCCTCGGCCTGATCCCACATCTCCTCGGTGCCGAAGCGCTTCTCCGGGCGCAGCGCGAGCTTGATAGAGTATTTAAAGCCGAAATCGCGATAGACGCGGTCGGCAAGACGGCAGAAGTCCTGCACCTCGTCGACGATCTGGTCTTCACGGCAGAAGATGTGCGCGTCGTCCTGGGTGAACTGGCGCACGCGCATCAGGCCGTGGAGCGCGCCGTGCGGCTCGTTGCGGTGACAGCAGCCATTCTCATAGAGGCGCATCGGCAGGTCGCGGTACGACTTGATCCCCTGCTTGAAGATCAGGATGTGCGCCGGGCAGTTCATCGGCTTCAGCGCCATCCAATCGGCGTCGTTCGAGACGATCGGGCCCTCGTCGTCGACGTTCGGCACCTCGTCCGGGATGACAAACATGTTCTCACGATACTTGCCCCAATGGCCCGACGCTTCCCACTGGCGCGCGTCCATCACCTGCGGCGTCTTGACCTCACGATAACCCGCGCCGTCGATCGCGCGGCGCATATAGGCCTCAAGCTCGCGCCAGATCATATAGCCCTTGGGGTGCCAGAAGACCGATCCGTGCGCCTCCTGCTGGAGGTGGAACAGGTCCATCTCCTGCCCGAGCTTGCGGTGGTCGCGCTTGGCCGCTTCCTCGAGCTTGTGGAGGTGCGCGTCGAGCTGCTTCTTGTTGAGCCAGCCGGTGCCGTAGATGCGCGTCAGCTGCGCATTCTTCTGGTCGCCGCGCCAGTATGCACCGGCGACGCGCATCAGCTTGAACGCCTGCGGGTCGAGCTTGCCGGTCGAAGCGAGGTGCGGGCCGCGGCACATATCGAGCCAGTCGCTTCCGGACCAATAGACCGTCAGTTCCTCGCCCTCGGGTAATTCCCTGGCCCATTCGGCCTTGAAGCTCTCGCCCTCTGCGGTCCAGCGGTCGATCAGCGCCTGGCGGCTCCACGCTTCGCGGCGGAGCGGTTTGTCGGCGCGGATGATCTCGCGCATCTTCTCCTCGATCGCGGGCAGATCGTCCATCGAGAAGGGATCGCGCGAAGCGGGAGCCAGCACGTCATAGTAGAAGCCGTCGTCGGTCGCCGGGCCGAAGGTGATCTGCGTGCCGGGGAATAGCGCCTGCACCGCTTCGGCAAGGATGTGCGCGAAATCGTGGCGCGCGAGTTCGAGCGCATCGGCCTCGTCCTTCGCCGTCACCAGCGCGAGGTTGGAGTCCCCCTCCAGCGCCCGCCCGATATCGCGCAGTTCGCCGTCGACGCGCGCGGCGATCGCCGCCTTCGCAAGACCCGGACCGATCGCCGCGGCGATATCCGCCGGGGTAGTCCCCGGTGCTACCTCGCGGACGGAACCGTCGGGCAGCGTAATGCGGAACATCTCGGACACGGTATCTTGCTTTCTGTTAGGAGGTATTCGGAGCGCGGCTTATGCCCGCGCGACAGCGATATAGGCAAGAAGGCAGACGAGACCATGGGCGATCACCGCGTCACCGCGATCCTGCCGTGCAACGATCTCGACGCAAGCGTAGCGTTCTACACGCTGCTCGGCTTCACGCTGGAGAGCGACTGGGGCGATTATCGCATCCTCACCGACGGCAAGGGCTGGCATTTGCACCTGCGCGCCGAGGACATGTCGAAGTTGCAGGCGCCGTATAATCCGTTCGGCCTGTATCTCTATGTCGACGATGTCGATGCGGTGGCGGGCCGCGTGCGCGACGCGATCATCGAGCCGGGCGCACCGCACCTCAAGCCATGGGGAACATATGAGTTCGCGGTGAGCGATCCCGACGGGGTCCTGGTACGGGTCGGGCGTATCGCCGACTAGCTTCCGCATCCGCCATCGCATCGCTAGAGGCGGTCGGATGGCCCTTGCCCGCCTTGTCCTCACCGATTTCCGCAACCATGCGGCTGCAGCCCTGACGCCCGGCGCAGGGTTCGTGGTACTGACCGGCGACAATGGCGCGGGCAAGACCAATGTGCTGGAAGCAGTGTCACTGCTCGCGCCCGGCCGTGGCCTGCGCCGCGCACCGCTGCCTGAGATCGCACGGCAGGGCGGCAGCGGCGGGTTCGGCGTGGCGACGACCCTGGCCGAAGCGGTCGAGATCGGCACCGGAACGCAAGCCACTGCCCCGGAACGACGATTGGTACGCGTCAACGGCGCGGCCGCCGCGGCGACCAGCCTTGCCGAGTGGCTGACCGTGCTGTGGCTGACCCCGGCGATGGACCGGCTGTTCGTCGAACCGGCGAGCGAGCGGCGGCGCTTTCTCGACCGGCTGACATTGGCGCTGGCGCCGGGGCACGCCCATCATACCGCGCGCTACGAAGCGGCGATGCGCGAGCGCAACCGGCTGCTCGCCGCTGACGAACCGGCGGACCCCGATTGGCTGACGGCGCTGGAGGCGCGGATGGCCGAACATGGCGCAGCGATCGACGGTGCGCGGCGCACGACGGTCGACGCGCTGGCGGTGCGGCTGATCGATCAGCCCGAGGGACCGTTCGCACGCGCAGGGCTGGTACTGGAGGGAGAACCGGCCGACGATCTGGTTCAGGCGTTACGCTCGGGCCGCGCACGTGATGCCGCCGCAGGGCGCACACTGGCGGGACCGCACCGGCAGGACCTGTCGGTTACGCATCTGGGCAAGGGCCAGCCGGCACAGCTCTGTTCGACCGGCGAGCAGAAGGCGCTGCTGCTCGGCATCGTTCTTGCTCATGGCGAACTGGTCGCCGACCGCACCGGCCGCACGCCAATCCTGCTGCTCGATGAGGTCGCCGCGCATCTCGACCCGAGCCGCCGGGTTGCGCTGTTCGAGCGACTGGCGGGGCGCGGACAGGTCTGGATGACCGGGACCGAGGCGGAATTGTTCGAAGGGATCGGTGACGCTAAGCGCTACACGGTATGCGACGGAGCGATCGCCCCGGCCTGACCGTTGCTTTACGATTACGGATGTAATCGCTATCATCGGCGGATGATGAAGCCCGCTTCCCTATGGCTGGCGATAGCGCTACTCGCCGCACCAGCCGCCAGCGGACCGGCGCAAGTTCAGGTATCGCTCGACATGGGCGAGGCACACGCGGCCGTCGCGCTGATTGAGACACTGGCCGCCGGTCGAACGCCGGACGAAGCGAAATGGCAGGCGCTGTTCGCGAGCCGGGGATATCGGCGCCTCAAGGAACGCGAAGCGGCAATGAAGCGCGACTTCACCGATGCTGACTTCCGCACATTCCTGTCCGCGCCCGAAACGGTCGCGCGCGCCGCGCCGCTTCGCGAGGCGCTCGATCGCTGGCGGACCGACCCGAGCGGCGACGCAGCGGCGCGGGCGCTGGCCTATCTTCCGCCCGGAACCATGCTGCGCGCGACCATCTTTCCGATGGTGAAGCCGAAACCCAATGAGTTCGTCTTCGACCTGGGTGGCGATCCGGCGATTTTCCTGATGGTCACCCCCTCGGGGCGCCCCGAAAAGGCGGCCAACACGCTCGCGCATGAGCTGCATCATATCGGCATGGGCGCCGCCTGCGGTGCGAAGACGCGGGGCGCCGAGCCTGGGCGCGCATCGCTGATCGGCTGGCTCAGCGCCTATGGCGAGGGGCTGGCGATGCTCGCCGCCGCGGGTGGTCCGACGATCCACCCCCACGCCGTCAGCGATACGGCCGAGCGCGCCGAATGGGATCGCAATACCGCCAATTTCGCGGCGGAGCTGGCCGAACAAGACGCATGGTTCCGATCGATCCTCGCCGGAACCGCCGGCGACGACACCACGATCGCCGCGAAGATGCGCGGCTATTTCGGTACGCAGGGACCCTGGTATACTGTCGGCTGGCGTATGGCGCAGACTATCGAAGTCAATCTCGGCCGCGCGCGGGCGATCGACGCCTTTTGCCGCCCGGCGGCCCTGCTCGCGACCTATAATGAGGCGGCGGCGGTACAGGAGAAACGTGGGAGAGCCCGCCTGCCGCGCTGGGACGCCGCGCTTGCCGCGAGCCTTGCCGGACTGACGCCGCGCTAGCGGTTGCGTCCGCGCCGCATCGCGCCGCGATGCGCCAGCTTGCCACGACGCTCCAGCAACGCCATCCGGCCGGTATAGCCGATCGCGAAGATCATGAAGGCGATCGTGACGGCGAAGACCAGCAGCGCATCCATCATCATGCGCTCCAATATGCGTGGAGCGCGGCGACCAAGGTGATCCCGCTGACCATGCCAAGGATCAGCTCGAGCGGCTTGCAGGCACCGAGCCGGTCGGTGACAGCTTCCCATCGGGTGCGAGGATATCGATGACGTTCCATGCCCGATCAAATGGCGCAAAGGCCCGTAAATTTGCCACCGCGAACCCGCCCGGCCGCCATTAAGGTTTCATAAGCGCGGGAGCCGCACGCGGTGACCCATTTTGCTTCCGTTTCGTGACTCGCGACCCTATATGCTCGGCATGGAATCGAACGATCAGAACACCCCCGAAAACACACCCAACACCAACAGCTACGGTGCCGACAGCATCAAGGTCCTGAAGGGCCTCGACGCCGTGCGCAAACGGCCCGGCATGTATATCGGCGACACCGATGACGGCTCGGGCCTGCACCACATGGTGTTCGAGGTGTCGGACAATGCGATCGACGAGGCGCTGGCCGGGCATTGCGACAAGATCATCATCCAGCTGAATCCGGACGGCTCGGTCTCGGTCGAGGACAATGGCCGCGGCATCCCGACCGGAATCCATGCCGAAGAAGGCGTGTCGGCGGCCGAGGTCATCATGACCCAGCTCCACGCGGGCGGTAAGTTCGAGAACACCAGCGACGACAATGCTTACAAGGTGTCGGGCGGCCTGCACGGCGTGGGCGTGTCGGTGGTCAATGCGCTGTCGGAGTGGCTCGACCTCAACATCTGGCGCGACGGCGAGGAGCATTACATGCGCTTCGCGTTCGGCGACGCGGTGGCACCGCTCAAGGTCATCGGCAAGGCGGTCGATGACGACGGGAACCCCAAGAAGGGCACGCGCGTGACCTTCCTGGCCTCGCCCGCGACCTTCAAGATCACCGAATATGATTTCGAGAAGCTCGAGCATCGCTATCGCGAGCTGGCGTTCCTCAATTCGGGCGTTCGCCTGTTCCTGCGCGACGCGCGGCATGAGGAAGTCAAGGAAGTCGAGCTCTATTACGAGGGCGGTATCGCCGCCTTCGTGAAGTATCTCGACCGCAACAAGACCCCACTGTTCCCCGATCCGATCGCAATCAGTGGCACGCGCGACGATGTGACGATCGACGTCGCGCTGGAGTGGAACGATTCTTATTACGAGAACGTCCTCTGCTTCACCAACAACATCCCGCAGCGCGACGGCGGCACGCACCTTGCGGCGTTCCGCGCAGCGCTGACGCGTACGATCAACAATTACGCCGACAAGTCGGGCCTCCTCAAAAAGGAGAAGGTGACGCTCACCGGCGACGACATGCGCGAGGGGCTGACCGCGATCGTCTCGGTCAAGCTGCCTGACCCTAAATTCTCGTCACAGACCAAGGACAAGCTGGTCAGCTCGGAAGTCCGTCAGCCGCTCGAAGCGCTGATGGCCGACAAGATGTCCGACTGGCTCGAGGAAAATCCGGCGCTGGCTCGCGCGATCATCCAGAAGGTGATCGACGCCGCCGCCGCGCGCGAGGCCGCCAAGAAGGCGCGCGAGCTGACCCGGCGCAAGGGCGTGATGGACATCGCGTCGCTGCCCGGCAAGCTCGCCGACTGCCAGGAGCGCGATCCGGCCAAGTCCGAACTGTTCCTGGTCGAGGGTGACTCGGCAGGCGGGTCGGCCAAACAGGGCCGCGACCGCCATTTCCAGGCGATCCTTCCGCTGCGCGGCAAGATTCTCAACGTAGAACGCGCGCGTTTCGACCGGATGCTGGGATCGAGAGAAATCGGCACGCTGATTCAGGCGATGGGCACCGGCATCGGCCGCGATGACTTCAACCTTGAGAAGCTGCGCTACCACAAGATCGTCATCATGACGGACGCCGACGTGGACGGCGCGCACATCCGCACGCTGCTGCTCACCTTCTTCTACCGCCAGATGCCCGAGATCATCGAGGCGGGGCATCTCTACATCGCCCAGCCGCCGCTCTACAAGGCGAGCAAGGGGCGGTCGGAAGTGTATCTCAAGGACGATGCCGCGCTCGACGATTACCTCGTCGAGGGAGGCGTCAGCGGCAACCGCCTGGAGACCAATGAGGGGCCGCGCTTCGGCGAGGATCTCGCCAAGCTGGTCGAACATGCCCGCCGTATGAAGACGCTGATGCGCTACGTCCCGCGCCGGTACGATCCCTCGATCATCGAGGCGCTGGCGCTGGGCCGTACGCTCGACCCCGAAGCCTCACGCGAGCAGCGCGGTGAGCGGCTGGCGGCGGTGACCAAGCGGCTCGACCTGACCGATGAGGATGCGCGCTGGTCGGCACGCGTCACCGAAGACGGCGGCTTCCATTTCGAGCGGCTGTGGCGCGGCGTGACCGATCACCACATCATCGAGGCGGCGTTCCTGACTTCGGCGGAAGGGCGCAAGCTCCATACGCTCGCCGCCGAACAGGCCGATAGCTATGTGACGGTGTCGAAGCTGGTGTCGGTCAAGGCCGCACAGACGGAGGAAACCGCGCCCGCGACCGAGGACGAAGAACCCGTGGTCGCGGCCAAGGGCGAGACCCTTGTCGCCCGGCCGAGTGAACTGCTCGACGCGATCCTCGCTTCGGGCCGCAAGGGCCTGTCGATTCAGCGCTACAAGGGACTGGGCGAGATGAACGCCGACCAGCTGTGGGAAACCACGCTCGACCCGCAGAACCGGTCGATGCTGGTGGTCGAGGTCGATCAGGCAGATGTTGCGGACGAGATTTTCACGCGTCTGATGGGCGATGTGGTCGAGCCGCGGCGCGAGTTCATTCAGGAGAACGCGCTGAGCGTCGCCAACCTCGACGTGTGATCACGTCGAGGCGCGGCGCGCCTTGAGCCATTGGCGCAGGCGCCCGGTATTGGCTTCGGTGACCATCGAGAAGCCATAGGCGAAGAACACCGCCGCCATGAAGGCGAGGCCGACGAAGAGGAGCGACGTCAGGCTGGGCGGCACCCGCGCGGCGCCGACCTCGATCCCGGCGATCATCGCGATCACCGGGAAATGGGTGACGTAGAGCGAGAAGCTCGCGCGCCGGCCGAAATTGGCCAGCGGTTCAAGCAGGTCCGGAAAACGCGGGCGCACGGCCAGCAGCGCGGCGAGGAATGCGGCGAACGCGACGGCGACCGGGAACTCCCAGCCGAGCACCGGCGCAAGGCGCGCCCAGGCGAGAACTGCCAGACCGACGGCAGCGGTAACGGCCAGTGTCGAGCGGCGATTCAGCAGAGCCTGCGCGATCCCCTTCCGCTCGATCACCCGCACCAGCACGCCGAGCAGCCAGCACAGGAAGCCGAGCAGCATCGCCGGATACCAGAAGAAGACCGCCATGGTGAGCAGCACCGGCGCCGGCCGGCGCGTCTTCCAGAGCAGAATCAGCGCCGGATACCAGAGGTAGAACCACCATTCCCAGGCGAGGCTCCACAGCGGCCCATTGGTGCCCAGCGGATGCACCAGCGTATCCTGAAGGAAGAACAGGTTTCCGATCCACACCGGCCAGGCGAGGTTCGCCGCGACATCGGTGCGCAGGACATAGGTGTTGGTGAGGCCGAGGTGAGTCGGCGTCTGCAGCCAGAACGTTCCGATGATATCCAGCGTGCCGCCGATCAGCAGTGCGGGGATCAGCACGATCCAGATGCGCGACAGCCGGCCGGAAAGGTAGCTGCGCCAGGTCCAGCCCTGCTCGAGTCGCTGCTCGACGGATCGCGCGATCCAGTAGCCGGACAGGACAAAGAAGAGGATGACGGCGGCGTGCGAGAAGCCGGCAACGAAATAGCCGATCCGGGCCCAGATCGGAGCCTGCCCCTCATAATCGGCGATGACGAGATGCCAAGCATGCGCGAAGACGACGGTCGCCGCCAGCAGGGACCGGGCCGCATCCATATAGGAATAGACCGCGCTGCCCTGCTGCGCGCCACCCTCGCCGCCGGTCGCGGCACCCGTCTTCGTCTCAACCCCCATGGTTGGACATACGCTGTAATCACCGCTGCCCCTCGCACAAGCGATTTGGCGAAATGGACGCAGATGGTCGCGGATTCCGGGCAATGCGGCGCTGAAAGGATTGCCGCCCGGCACACTTGGCTGTTTCACCCGTGCCCGCAAAAGGGGACATGGGAATGCGGGGTCTTTTCATCGGCGCGATCGCGCTTGCCTTGGCGGTTCCGGCCGCGGCGCAAGAGGACGATGCCGGCAGCGATCTGGGTAGCGGCATGGCGAGCTATTTCAGCCGCGAGATGGCGGGCAACCGCACCGCCAATGGCGAGCGCTGCGATCCCGACACGCTGACCGCCGCACACCGCACCGCCCCGTTCGGCAGCCGCATTCGCGTCACCAGCCTTGCCACCGGCAAGAGCGTCGTCGTGCGGATCAACGACCGCGGGCCGTTCAGCGGTGGACGTGTGATCGACCTGTCCCACGCCGCCGCGCGCGAGATCGGGATGCACCGCAGCGGGACCGCCAGGGTCAGCCTCACCCAACTCGACGACTGAGCCGTACCGCATTGGCCGTGTCGTAGCGTCATTTCGGCCCTCGACGTGTCCGGCAAATCCCGCCACCATCCGCCCAAAGACAAATCAGGGAGACGAGGATGACGGCGCAGCCAGCGGTTGCGGGCCGGAACGAGCGCAAGGTGATCATCGCCTCATCGCTCGGCACCGTGTTCGAATGGTATGATTTCTACCTCTACGGGCTGCTCGCCACCGTCATCTCCGCCAAATTCTTCTCGGGCGTGAACGAGACTACCGCGTTCATCCTCGCGCTCGGCGCCTTCGCCGCGGGCTTTGCCGTAAGGCCGTTTGGGGCGCTGGTGTTCGGGCGGCTGGGTGATGTCGTCGGACGCAAATACACCTTCCTCGTCACCATGGGCTTGATGGGCCTCTCCACCTTCGCGGTCGGCGTGCTGCCGAGCTATGCCAGCATCGGCATTGCCGCACCGGTAATCCTGGTGCTGTTGCGGCTCGTCCAGGGGCTCGCGCTCGGCGGCGAATATGGCGGCGCGGCGACCTATGTCGCCGAGCATGCGCCCGAGGGGAAACGCGGCCTGTTCACCAGCTGGATCCAGACCACCGCGACGCTTGGCCTGTTCGCCGCGCTGCTGGTGGTGATCGGCATCCGCACGGCGATCGGCGAAGCTGCGTTCGCCGACTGGGGCTGGCGCCTGCCCTTCCTCGTCTCGATCCTGCTGCTCGCCGTGTCGCTGTGGATCCGGCTCCAGCTCGCCGAGAGCCCGGTGTTCCAGAAGATGAAGGAGGAAGGCACCACGTCCAAGGCGCCGTTTACCGAGGCGTTCGGCCAATGGCGCAGCCTGCGCGTGGTGCTGATCGTGCTGATGGGCGCGGTCGCGGGCCAGGCGGTGGTCTGGTATACCGGGCAATTCTACGCGCTGTTCTTCCTCGAGAAGACGCTCAAGGTCGATGGCGCGACCGCCAACATCCTGATCGCAATCGCGCTGGCGCTGGCGACGCCGTTCTTCGTCATTTTCGGTGCACTCTCCGACAAGATCGGGCGCAAGAAGATCATCCTCACCGGCTGCGCGTTGGCCGCGATCACCTATTTCCCGACCTTCTACGCACTGACCCACGCCGCCAACCCGGCGCTGGCGGCGGCGCAGGCGAAGGCGCCGGTGACGATCGCGTCGAGCAACGATATCTGTTCGGTCCAGTTCGATCCGATCGGCGGCAACAAGTTCGACCAGTCGGGCTGCGACATCGCCAAGGCCTATCTCGCCAAGTCGGGCATCCCGTACAAGAACGTACCCGCGACACTCCCGCCCGGTGCGCCGACGCTCAAATTCACGACGGTGAAGATCGGCGACACCGAGTTCCCCGCCCCCGACCCCGCGGGAATCGCCCCGGCCGAACGCGCCACCGCGATCGCCGCTTATCAAGCGGAGCTGAAGGCGGCGCTGGCCGATGCCGGCTACCCCGCCAAGGCCGATCCGGCGGCGATGAACAAGCCGCTGATCGTCGCGCTGCTCTTCTGGCTCGTACTGCTGGTGACGGCAGTCTATGGTCCGATCGCGGCGCTGCTGGTCGAGATCTTTCCAAGCCGTATTCGCTACACTGCGATGTCGCTGCCCTATCATATCGGCAATGGCTGGTTCGGCGGGTTCCTGCCGACAATCGCCTTCGCGATGGTCGCAGCGACCGGCGATATCTATTACGGCCTGTGGTACCCGATCACCGTCGCGGTGCTGACGCTGATCATCGGGCTGCTATTCCTGCCCGAGACTTTCCGCCGCCGGATCGACGATCATGCGACATAATCGTTCACCCTTGTCGTTGCTAAAGTAACGATCTGGTTGACGCTGGCCATGCCGCAGTGCAGCACGCGCGCATGGCCAGCGCTCCACCGATCACGAACAATCCTGACATCCGCTATCTGGGCCGCGTCCTTGGCGACGTGATCCGCGCCTATGGCGGGGAGAAACTGTTCCGGCGGATCGAATATATCCGGTCGGCATCGGTCGACCGGCACCGCGGAATCGCGGGCGCGGACAGCATCGATCCCGGCCTCGACAGCCTGAGCCTCGACGACACGCTCGATTTCGTGCGCAGCTTCATGCTGTTCTCGATGCTCGCGAACCTCGCCGAGGACCGGCAGGGCGTGGCCGCCGAAACCGGTGCGGATGTCGAGCACGCCATCGCCAGGCTCAAGGAGCATGGCGTCGATACCGCCAGGATCGCCGAGCTGCTCGATCACGCGCTGGTCGCGCCGGTGCTGACCGCGCACCCGACCGAGGTGCGGCGCAAGTCGATGATCGACCATCGCAACCGCATCGCCGAGCTGATGGCGCTCAAGGACCGCGGTATCGCCGAAACGGCCGATGGCGATCTGGTCGACGAGGCGGTGGTGCGGCAGATCGCGCTGCTGTGGCAGACCCGCGTCCTGCGCCCTGAGCGCCTCTATGTCGCCGACGAGGTCGAGACGGCTTTGTCCTATATGCGCGATGTGTTCCTGCCGGTCCTGCCCGCGCTCCACGCGCGCTGGGACCGCGCGCTGGGCAGCCGCGTGCCCGCCTTCCTGCGCCCCGGCAACTGGATCGGCGGCGACCGCGACGGCAACCCCTTCGTCACCGCCGATTCGCTGCGCCTGACCTTGTCGCGCTCGGCCGAGACGGTGCTGAGCCACTATCTCGACGCGGTCCATGCGCTGGGCGCCGAGCTGTCGATCTCGAGCCATCATGCCGATATCGATGCGGAGGTCGCTGCGCTCGCCGATGCCAGCGGCGACGCCGCCGCAAGCCGTGCCGACGAGCCCTATCGCCGCGCATTGTCGGGCATCTATGCCCGCCTCGCCGCCACCTATCGCGACCTCACCGGCAAGGCGCCGCCGCGTCCCGGCGCGCTAACCGGCGAACGCTATCCCGATCCCGCCGCCTTCCGCGCCGACCTTTCCACCGTCGCGCACGGCCTCGCCGCGCAGGGCGCCGAGACGCTGGCGTCGAGCGGCGCGCTCGGGCGACTGATCCGATCGGTCGATATCTTCGGCTTTCACCTCGCCACGCTCGACATGCGCCAGAACAGCGCGGTGCACGAGCGGGTGATCGCAGAACTGCTCAAGGTTGCCGGGGTCGAAGCCGACTATGTCACGCTGGACGAGGCGGCGCGGGTCGAACTGCTGCGCCGCGAGCTGGCGTCGCCGCGCCCGCTGACCAGCCGCTTCGCCAGCTATTCGGACGAGACCGCGTCGGAGCTGGCGATCGTTCAGGCCGCCGCCGAGGCGCACCAGCGCTACGGTCGCGCCGCGATCCGCCAGTATATCGTGTCGATGGCGCAATCGGTCTCCGACCTGCTCGAAGTCCATGTGCTGCTCAAGGAAGCCGGGCTCTACATCCCGGGCGAGGAACCGCAGGCACACATCATGGCGGTACCGCTGTTCGAGACGATCGCCGATCTCGATGCCGGGCCGGACATCATGCGCGCCTGGTTCGCGCTGCCCGAGGTCGCGGCGATCGCCGGCGAACGCGGGCATCAGGAAGTGATGATCGGCTATTCGGATTCGAACAAGGACGGCGGCTACCTCACCTCGACCTGGGGCCTGTCCAAGGGCTCGACCGCATTGAAGCCGGTGTTCGAGGAAGCCGGGATCGGCATGCAGCTGTTCCATGGCCGCGGCGGCGCGGTCGGGCGCGGCGGCGGATCGTCGTTCCAGGCGATTCAGGCGCAGCCCGCGGGCACGGTGCAGGGGCGCATCCGCATCACCGAACAGGGCGAAGTGATCGCCGCCAAATACGGCACGCGCGAGAGCGCGCAGACCAATCTCGAGGCGATGGCATCGGCGACGTTGCTCGCCAGCCTCGAGCCGCAGCAGCTCAGCACCGCGGACGCCGCGCGGTTCGAGGCGGCGATGGAGGAATTGTCGGGCACGGCGTTCAAGACCTATCGCGATCTGGTCTATGGCACCGAGGGTTTCACGACCTTCTTCCGCCAGATGACTCCGATCGCCGAGATCGCCGGCCTCAAGATCGGCAGCCGCCCGGCGAGCCGCAAGAAGAGCGACGCGATCGAGGATCTGCGCGCGATCCCCTGGGTGTTCAGCTGGGCGCAGGCGCGCGTGATGCTGCCGGGCTGGTACGGCGTCGGCGCGGCGCTGTCGCAGTTCAAGGATCGCGGGCTGCTGCGCGAGATGGCGGCGGGCTGGCCGCTGTTCGCATCGGCGCTGGCAAATATGGAAATGGTGCTGGCCAAGTCCGACATGGGCATCGCCGCACGCTATGCCGAGCTGGTCGAGGATCGGAGCTCAGGCGATGCGATCTTCGGGCGCATCCGCGACGGCTGGCAGGCGACGCACGACCAGCTGCTCGAAGTGACGCGCCAGACGCGGCTGCTCGAGAAGCACCCGGCGCTCGAAACCTCGATCAAGCTGCGCCTGCCCTATATCGAGCCGCTCAACCTGCTTCAGGTCGAACTGCTCAAGCGCCACCGCGCGGGCGAGACCGATCCCAAGATCGAACAGGGCATCCTGCTGTCGATCAACGCGATCGCGACCGCGCTGCGCAATTCGGGGTGAGCCGCACAGCGCGGTCATCGGCTTTCAGCGGATAGGAAACGTAATCGACGGGATGTCGATTAGGCGCATGGCTCTTGGTGCAGGACTCCATCGCGAATTAGCGCGCGGCAACTCAAGGTCCCCGTCGACGGTTCACACACACCTGATAGACCGGATGTATTATGAGGCGGCGGGGGGCTTCCCTTGGCAGGGTAAATGCATTCCCCTTCACACTCTCTATCGTCCGCGCATGATTTGCCAGCGTCGCGATACGGTCGCCGGCAGCCCTCGATGAGAAAGCTTACCATCGTGGGTACGCCCCCGGCTGAATAACACGCTGCCAATTCCGCGGGCGCGAGCCGCCTTATGGTCTGATCATATGTGCCGGGTGCCGCAGCGGGCACGCTGGCAAACGCCACGAGAGCAAAAATAGTGAGAACGGCCCGCATAGGTCGAGCCTATCTTGACCGCGAGGTTTCGCAATAGAGTCAAAAGCGGCCCCGCACGTCTCCCCCACTCACCCCTCCAGAAACGGCGCGGCGATCTCGTCGCGCACGCGCACCAGCCGGCCGGTGGCGCGGTCGAGCATCGCCCAGGTCGAGACCGCCTCGACCTTCACCTTGCCGTCGGCACCGGTGAAGCGCATGTGGCGGTCGAAGCGGGCGCCGCGCGGCGGTTCGGGCACCCAGGTCTCGCCGGTGACAGTCTCGCCCTCCGACACGTTGCCGCGATAGTCGATCTCGTGCCGGGTCACGACCCAGATATAGGCGTCACGATGCTCGGGCGGAGCGACCGCGTTCCAGTGCGCGACCGCGACATCCTGGATCCAGCGGACCCAGACCGCATTGTTGACATGGCCGAGCTCGTCGATGTCGTCCGGCCCGGCAGTGATGGTCTGTGTGAAACGCGCCATAGGCGTTGACGTTTACGGCACCCGTGGCGCGCGGGAAAGATCAGTCGAACCGCATCGACTCATTGCCGACAAAACCCAACCGGGTGACGCCCGAGCGTTTGACCTGAGTCAGCACCGTGGCGAAGCGCTCGTAACGCGCGGCATCGTCGGCCTTGAACTGCAGCACACCGCTTGTCGCAACGGTCGAGGCGAGCAATGCGGGAAGCTCGGCATCGGTGATCGCCCGCCCGTCCCAGGCAAGGGCGCCGTTCGCGGCGATATCCAGCCGGTGCGGCAGCTCCGGCGTCGGTTGCGAACGCCCCTGCGGCAGATCGACCGGCAATTTGTGCATGGCGGACGGGATGGTAACGATCAGCATGATCAGCAGCACCAGCAACACATCGATCAGCGGGGTGGTGTTGAGCGCGGAGATCGGCTCGTCCGCGGATCGGGTGGGAGCAATGGAACGTCGCATATATCACCTCCTTGATAAGAGATGATATATCATGCCATGATCTTTATTGGATGCAAGCCCCTTCAGCAGCTTTCATATTTCCAGTTCCGCTTCTTGCCCTCGCGGATCCAGCCCATCGCCTCGGCCAGCCTTTTGTCGCGGGTCGCCTCGCGCTTGGCCTCACCGATCCATTCGCAATATTCGCGGCGGCAACTGGGCGCGAAGGCATCGAAATTGGCAGCGGCGGTTGGGTCGCGTGCCAGAGCTTCCGCCAAGACTTCGGGGACTTCAGCTTCAGGCTTGGCCGGCTTGCTCGCCCGTTTCGGAATCGCGCCCGAATCGGTCAGTGCCATCGCCTCGCGCACCTGTGCCTCCATCGCCGCATCGTCAGGCAGGTCGGCGAGTGATGCGATGCGGCCGAACTGACCCATCGCCTCCCCTTCCTTTCCCGTGGCGAGCTGATCGCGATACCAGAAACCGAAGCTGGCATGCGCCTTGAACCCAGCCATGCCGGCCAGTGGGCGACCCTGATAGGTGAATGCGGGCATTCCCCATTTGATGTCTTCCGCGACATCGGGGCAAGCGGCGTGGATCCGGGCGCGCAGCCAGCTCAGGATCGGACGGGCGAAATCGGCCTGCCGGTCGATATAGCTGTCGACTCGCGGATCGGTCGCCATGTCACGCTCCCTTCGCGGACGATGCTCTGCGCGAAACACGCGACAGTCAACGCACGCATGGGCGATCGCTACGCGTCGGGATCATCCTCGTCGGCGGCATCGAACTCCGCCACATCCCCCTCGGCGTCATCGGCGATCATCTCGAGCGGATCGTCTTCATCCGCGTCGATCTCCTCGCCCAGATCGGGGTCGAGGTCGGTCTGGATCAGCCCGTCGGTCGGGCCATTGCGCGTCGCTTCGAGAATCTCCGCGCGCTGGCTCTCGTCATAGCCGTCCTCGTCATAGCCGTCGTCGCCGGGTCCGCGCCCGGGAACCTGATGACCGCCCATCGCAGCCCTCCTTCCTTCTCCTGAAGACAGGAACGGCGGGAGGGAGCGTGCGGTTCCGTAACGCCGCCGCGACGCGCTTCAGGTGCGGCGGAACAGCTTGCCGCGCTCGGTGACGAAGACGATGGCGAGCGCTGTGAAACCGAGCACGGTGAAGCCGAGATAGAGCGGTATGGTCGTGCCATCGAACGCCTGACCGATCAGCGCCCCGAGCACTGCCGCGCCCATCGTCGCGATGAAGCCCTGAAGGCTCGACGCGGTGCCCGCGATCTCGCCCATATTCTCCATCGCCATTGCCGAGAAATTGGAGTTGGCGAGCCCCATCGCGGCCATCATCGGCGCCTGCAGCGCGACGAACACCCACAAATTCTCGCCACCCAGCAGGATCACGATCAGGTGGATCACCGCGAGCGCCGTCGTCGCCACCAGCGCGAAATGCGACAGGAAGCGCATCCCGAACCGCATGACCAGCCGCGAGTTGAGGAACGACCCGAGCGCCATCAGCCCGGCCACCGATGCGAACACCAATGTCAGCAATTCGGGCCGTTTGAACACATCATAGACGATCTGCTGGATCGACCCGATGAACGAGAAGAAACAGCCCGAGATCGCGGTGGTGGCAAGGGTGTAGCCGACGGCCCAGCGATCGCGGAACATGGTGCGGTAACCCCGCCAGATCGCGCGCAGATCGAGCGGTTGCACGGCATCGCGCGCCAGCGTCTCGGGCATGCGCAGGGTGAACCAGATCAGCACCAGCGCAGCGATGATCGCGATGCCGCCGAAGATCAGCCGCCAGTCGCCGAAGATGATCACCATCAGCTGGCCCCAGGCAGGCGCGAGCACGGGGACGACCATGAAGGTCATGAAGGCAAGGCTCATCACCCGCGCCATCGCCCGCCCCTGGAAACAGTCGCGTACCAACGCGATCGTCACGACACGCCCGGCGGCCACCGCTGCGCCGCTCGCGGCGCGGGCGAGCAGCAACAACTCGAAACTGCCGGAGAATGCCGCGACCGCGTTGGTCACGACATAGAAGGCAAGCGCGATCGCGATCACCGGCTTGCGTCCGAAGCGGTCGGAAAGCGGCCCGTGGAAGAGCTGGGCCACCGCAAAGCCGAGCATGAAGGCCGTGATGACGTACTGGCGATGGTTGGGCTCTGTCACACCCAGCTCGTCGCTGATCGCGGGCAGCGCAGGCAGCATCGAATCGATGCCAAGCGCGGTCAGCGCCATGATCGATGCGATCAGCGCGACGAACTCGCCCATCGGGATGGGCGACCGGTTCGCCGCTTCGCCGGGTTGATGCGGAGTCTGCGCGTCCATGCCGCGCCCAATGCCGCATCGCTTCGGACACGTCACCCCGCGGCTTGATCTTTTTTGCGCGAGGGCATAGTGTGTTGTTTAACTAATACGGCGGAGTTTTACGCATGACCCGGAACTGGCTTGTTCTGCCCCTGATGCTGGCGCTCGCGGCGTGCGGCGACGGTACGGGCGATGGCAATGGCGCGAGCATCTCGGTCAATAGCGGCGAGGGTAACGCATCGATCAAGGCCGACAAGGACGGTCGCGTCGCGGTCAAGGTCCCCGGCTTCGAAGGATCGATCAAGCTGCCCAAATTCGACCTGAAGGCAGAGAATTTCGATGTCGACGGACTGAAGCTCTACCCCGGATCGACGATCGCCAACCTCAATGTCGACGCCAATCGCGACGCGGGCGGCGAGGATACGGTGCGGGTCCAGTTCGAGGCACCCGCTGCCGCGAGCCAGGTCCGCAGCTGGTTCGAAGAGCAGATGCAGACCGCCGGCTTCACCGTCGCGGCGAAGGACGGGCAGTTCAGCGGCAAGACCAGCGAAGGTAGCGATTTCACGCTCAAGGTCGACCCGGCAGGAGATAGCAAGAGCCACGGCACGCTCACCGTTCTTGGCAAATAGGGTTTCGGAAAGTCCGTCGCTGCGTAGGCGATTGGTCTGCGGGAGGGGTGCACGGCACTGCGCCTCTCCCGCCTCTGTTCGTGGACGCCACGAAGGTCTATTTCCGGGAGAATCGTTTCCGGAGTTACCTTGAATGCCCGATACAATTCTCGCCGAAGTCCCGCTGGTCAGCCTGGCCGATCAGGCTGGCGACCCTGACGGTTTCGCCGCCGCGCTGGGCGGTTCGTTCGAGCGGTTCGGCTTTGCGATGGTGTCCGATCATGGCGTGCCGCAAGCGCTGATCGACCGTGCCTGGGCGGCGACCAAGACGTTCTTCGAGCTGCCCGAGGACGAGAAGCGCGGCTATTTCGTCGCGGGCGGCGGCGGCGCGCGCGGCTACACCCCGTTCAAGACCGAGATCGCCAAAGGCGCGGAGTATGTCGACCTCAAGGAGTTCTGGCATATCGGCCGCGAGCTACCCGCCGGGCATCGCTTCGAAGAAAACATGTCGCCCAACATCTGGCCCGACCAGCCTGAGGGATTTCGCGACACCTTTCTCGAGCTGTTCGCGGCGTTCGACACCGCGGGCGACAAATTGCTCTCGGCGATCGCCCGCCACCTGAGCCTCAAGCCCGACTGGTTCGACCATGCGGTGAAGGACGGCAATTCGGTGCTGCGCCTGCTCCATTATCCGCCGGTGACCGAGGATGCGCCCAATGTGCGTGCCGGCGCCCATGAGGACATCAACCTCATCACGCTGCTGCTCGGCGCCGAGGAAGCCGGACTCGAGCTGCTCGACAGGGACGGTCAGTGGCTGCCGGTCAAGCCGCCCGAAGGCGCGATGGTGGTCAATGTCGGCGACATGCTCCAGCGGCTGACCAACCATGTCCTGCCCTCGACCACCCACCGCGTAGTCAACCCGCCGGTCGAGCGCCGCGGCACGCCGCGCTATTCGATGCCCTTCTTCCTTCACCCCGCGCCCGATTTCCTGATCAAGGCGCTGCCGCAATGCGTGAGCGCGGCGAACCCGGAGCGCGAGCCGCCAATCACCGCGCACGACTATCTTGGCGAGCGGCTGCGCGAGATCGGCCTCACAAAGAAATAATAGGGTTGCGGCGCTCCGGGCATTCTCTAGCGGGAGTGCCAGGAGATTGAGACATGACCGAACCGTTGCGCGTTGCTCTTGCCGGACTTGGAACCGTGGGTGCGGGCGTCATTCGCCTGATCGACGCCAATGCCGAGCTGATCGCGCGCCGTGCGGGCCGGCCGATCGAGATCGTCGCGGTCTCCGCGCGTGACCGCGCCAAGGATCGCGGCGTCGATATTTCGCGTTTCGACTGGGTCGACGACATGACCGAACTGGCGCGCCATCCGCGTGCCGATGTGGTGGTCGAGCTGATCGGCGGATCGGATGGCCCCGCCCTCGCCCTCGCCCGCGCAACGCTGGCGGCGGGCAAGGGCCTCGTCACCGCCAACAAGGCGATGATCGCGCATCACGGGCTTGAGCTGGCGCAGGTCGCCGAGAAGAGCGACACGCCGATGAAGTTCGAGGCGGCGGTCGCGGGCGGCGTGCCGGTGGTCAAGGGGCTGCGCGAGGGCGCTGCGGCGAACCAGATCGACCGCGTCTATGGCATCCTCAACGGCACCTGCAATTTCATCCTGTCCAAAATGGAAGCCGAAGGCCGCGACTTCGGCGAAGTGCTGGCCGAGGCACAGGCAGCGGGCTTCGCCGAAGCCGATCCCAGCTTCGACATCGACGGTGTCGACGCCGCGCACAAGCTCTCGATCCTCGCCAGCATCGCCTTCGGAACCCAGCCCGCGTTTGGGGACGTCGCGATCGGCGGCATCCGCCATCTGCTCGCCGCCGACATCGCCGAGGCGGCGGCTTTGGGCTATCGCATCCGCCTGCTCGGCATCGCCGACCTCAACGGCAACGGGCTGTTCCAGCGCGTCCATGCCCACCTTGTCCCGCTGGCACATCCGCTGGCGCACGTGCTTGGCCCGACCAATGCGGTCGTGGCGGAAGGCAATTTCGTCGGCCGGCTGCTGTTCCAGGGCGCGGGCGCGGGCGATGGCCCGACCGCCTCGGCGGTGGTCGCCGACCTGATCGATATCGCGCGCACCGAATTCGGCCCGCCCTATGCGATGCCCGCCGCCAGCCTGACCGCCGAGCCCGTCGCCCCCACCGGCGAGCGCCGGGGCCGCGCCTATCTGCGCTTCACCGTCGCCGACAAGGTCGGCGTTCTGGCCGAGATCGCCGCGGCGATGCGCGATGCCGGCGTCTCGATCGAATCGCTGATCCAGCGTGGCGCGATGGCCGACGGCAGCGTGCTCGTCGCCATCGTGACGCACGAGGTTCCCGAGCGCTCGATCGCACAGGCGCTGGAGAAATTGCGCGGTTCACCCAGCCTCGCCGGCGAGCCGATGTGGATGCACATCCTGGGCGAATGAGAGGCTAGGGCGCCGGTTCGCGCTTGCGCATCACCTTGCCGTCGAACCCGACGCCGACCGTCACCCCGACCATCCCGCCGCATTGCGTCAGGAACGGACCGCTGACGCCGCACTGGAACATCGTGTCCTCCAGCACGCGCTCGGTCTGCGCCGGGACATTGTCGGCGGCACGCACGCTGACAAACGGGACGCGATACTTCTTGTCCGCATCGCGCAAGGCACAGATCGTCACCTCGTCCGGATCGCCGGTGGTCTTGCACGGGATGATGGCGCGAGTCTTGTCACGATAGGCCTGCATTGCGGCGTCATCGCCACCGGCCTGAAGCATCAACGCAATAAGCAACACGGACATGGGCAAAACCCTCCGCTCGTTGCGTTAGCATAACGAGGGCGCCGCGAAAACCGGGTCAGTCGATACCGGTGGCGAGCAACTCCTGGCCCTTTTTCGGGCAGACCGGCGCGCCCTGCACCCCGCAGGGCAAACCCGTCGACCTGACCACATCCATCTTCCCGCTCCGCTCGGCACCCGTTACGCCGGTCAGGCGGTAGCCGGGAGCGGCAGATCTGGAGCAAGTGCCCGTCAGGCACAGCTTGGCCGGTTGCGGGAGAGGCCGCCGTGCGAGCTTACGCGGGGCGCGCTTGCGAACCACCGCGACCGGGCGCGCGCGCTTGGGCAGAGTGACGATTCTGGGCTCGCCCGCGACGCTCAGCGCCAACACCAAACTCAGAATCATGCGCGCACCTCATCCCCCGACCCACACCGAACGCCGCGAATTGACTTAGGTTTCGCGGGCATCCCCGGCTTTTGAATGGATGACAGCGTTGGCGGCCATCGACAAGGTCTGCGCGCGCTCCTATCGCGCAGCGGAAACGAACTTAAGAGAGGGCTTCGCCGATCATGCAGACCGCCAGCAAGGTGCTCGACCGCGTTCTTGTGCTCGAGATGGTGCGCGTCACCGAGGCCGCGGCGATCGCCGCATCGACGCTGGTGGGCCGCGGCGACGAAAAGGCCGCCGACGCAGCCGCAGTCGAAGCGATGCGCGCCGCGCTCAACTCGCTCTATATGGACGGCACCGTCGTGATCGGCGAGGGCGAGCGCGACGAAGCGCCGATGCTCTTCATCGGTGAGAAGGTGGGCAGTGCGCCCGGCAAGGGGCCAAAGATCGACATCGCGCTCGATCCGCTCGAAGGCACCACCATCTGCGCCAAGGCGGGTCCGAACAGCCTCGCGGTGCTGGCGATCGCCGAGGAGGGCAACCTGCTCAACGCGCCCGACGTCTATATGGACAAGATCGCGGTCGGCCCCGGCTATCCGGCGAACGTCATCGACCTCGACAAGACCCCGACCCAGAATATCGAGGCGATCGCCGCGGCAAAGGGCGTCAAGCCCAACGAGATCATAGCCTGCGTGCTCGATCGCCCGCGCCACGAGAAGATGATCGCCGAGCTGCGCGCGATCGGCTGCGGCGTGATGCTGATCGGCGACGGCGACGTCGCCGGCGTGATCGCGACCACCGATCCCGACACCACTATCGACGTCTATATGGGCCAGGGCGGCGCACCCGAGGGCGTGCTTGCCTGTGCCGCGCTGCGCTGCGTCGGCGGCCAGTTCAAGGGCCGCCTGCTGTTCCGCAACGAGGACGAGCGTGCCCGCGCCCGCAAATGGGGCATCGAGGATCTCGACAAGCAGTACGACCTGACCGAGCTGGCCAAGGGCGACTGCATCTTTGCCGCAACCGGCGTGACCGACGGCTCGCTGCTCGAGGGCGTCAAGCGCCGCCCGGGCAAGATGACGACGGAGAGCGTGGTGATGCGCTCGAGTTCGGGCACCGTCCGCTGGGTCCGGGGCGAGCATCGCAACGGGTGATGCAGGGCATTTTCAGCTTCGCTGAAACGGGACCGGCGCAGCAACGTCAGGACTCGCTGGGTTGATCCATTGGGCGCTGCTGGCGGCTCTGGTAGCCGCCTATGCCTGGTATCTCCGGGGTGGAGGGGTGCCGGCAGGCACCGGACGGGTCGCCCGCTACCGCCGCTGGCTGCGCCGCGCACCGCTGGCGTTCGGGGTAAGCGCGGTGGCTGCGCTGGCGATCGGTGGCCGGCTCGACGCGCTGACCCGCCTGCCCTCCGAATTCGCCGCGCTGGCGGTGGAGGCGCGCTGGCTTGCCGGATTTGGCGGCGTGGCGTTCAAGGTCGCAGTGCTCGCGGGTCTGGCCGGAGGCGCGCTGCTGGGGCTTCTCCTCGCACGCTGGAGATTGGGCCGCGGGAAACGGCCGTTCAGCGCGGGCGACATCGAGCGTATCCTGCCGCGAAACGGCGGCGAATTCGGCTGGACGGCGGCGCTGGGAATCGCCGCTGGAATCGTCGAGGAGCTGTTCTTCCGCCTTGCCCTGCCGCTGTTCGCGACGCTGGCGACCGGAAGCGCCACCCTTGGTTTCGTGCTCGCGACTCTGCTCTTCGCCGGCGCACACCGGTATCAGGGCTGGGCCGGCATGGCCTTTTCCGCGCTCGCCGGCGCGCTGCTTGCGACGATCTATCTGGCGACGGGCGAGCTCTGGTTCGCGATGCTGGTGCATGTGCTGCTCAACCTCAACGGCCTCGTCCTGCGCCCCGCGGCGCTGCGTCCACGGGCCGATTGACAGCAGCGGGTGCCGCGCCTCTATTCCCGCCAAAACCCGGGAGAGAGTAGATGTACCGCCGCGCCGCTATCCTTGCCGCTCTTGCCGCAACCGGTCTGACCGCGCCCGCTCCGGCACGCCAGGCAACCACGACGCAAGCGCCGGCGGCCGCCTTCACCTTTCAGGAGGTGATGATTCCGATGCGCGACGGGACGAAGCTGCAGACGGTGATCCTGCGCCCGACCAGCAAGAGCGGCAAGCTGCCGATCATGCTCCAGCGCACCCCCTATGGCGTGCCCGGCGCGGCGCCCAAGGCGGTGCCGGCGTCGATGAAGTATCTGATGGAGGATGGCTATATCCTCGTCTTCCAGAACATGCGCGGGCGCTACAAGTCGGAGGGGAGTTTCGACATGTCGATGGCGCTGTCGCCGCCGGGATCGAACGCGCCCGACGAGGCGAGCGACGGCTACGACACGATCGACTGGCTGGTGAAGAACGTCGCGGACAATAATGGCCGCGTCGGGATGATGGGCGGCTCCTATCCGGGCTATGCCGCCGCAGTGGCGCTGGCGCGCCCGCATCCCGCGCTCAAGGCGGTGAGCCCGCAGGCGGCGTGGAACGACTGGTGGATGAACGACGATCTCCACCGCTATGGCGCGCTCCGTCTCTCCTATCTCACCGACTGGACCTATGGGCTCCAGAACAACAAGAATGGCGATGATTTCGATTACAACCCCGGCGGCCCCGAGCCGGTCGATCTGTACGACTGGTTCCTGAAGCTCGGCCCGGTCGAGAATCTCGACAAGCTGCACTTCAAGGGCAGCGTGCCGATGCTGACCCAGATCATCGAGCACCCCGATTATGACGATCACTGGAAGCGCCAGGTGTGGACCGAGCGGCTCGGCCGGACGACGGTGCCGACGCTGCATGTCGTCGGCTTCTGGGATCAGGAAGACCCACTCGGCGGGTGGAAGATCTATGAGCAGATGGAGAAGGACGACCCGAAGGGGCTGAGCATCATCGCAGCGGGACCGTGGAACCATGGCAGCTGGCGCGGTGCGGGCGAGGATTTGGGCTATGTGAAGTTCGGCAAGCCCAGCGGCACCGACTTCATGCGCGATATCGAAGCGCCGTTTTTTGCGCACTGGCTGCACGGCAAGGGCCCGCAGCCGACCGGCGAGGCGAAGATCTTCCAGAGCGGATCGTGGCAGTGGAAAAACTATGCCAAATGGCCGCCCGCCGGCGCAAAAACGGCCAATCTTTACCTGAACGCTGACGGATCATTATCGTTCACGCCCTCCGGCGAGGGCTGCCGCGAGTATATCTCCGACCCGGCCAATCCGGTGCCGTACCGCGAGCGCCCGATCTCGGTCACCTATCCCTCGCAGGAGTGGAAGTGGTGGGAGGCGGCGGACCAGCGTTTCGTCAACGGCCGGCCGGACGTCCTCACCTATGTCAGCGCCCCGCTCGACAAGGACCTGACCGTCAGCGGAACCATCAGCGCGACACTGCAAGCCTCCACCTCAGGCACCGACAGCGACATGGTGGTCAAGCTGATCGACGTGCTGCCCGACGATTATGACATGACCACCCCGATCAAGGCGTTGGGCGACTATCCCAAAGCGCTCAACGGCTATCAGCTGCCGATCGCGATGGAGGTGCGGCGCGGGCGCTGGCTTGAGAGCTTCTCGACGCCCAAGCCGCTGGTGCCCAACAAGGTCGTCGCGTGGAACGTGCCGCTGCGCGACCACGACCATGTCTTCAAAAAGGGCCACCGCATCATGGTGCAGGTCCAGTCGAGCTGGTTCCCGGTGATCGACCGCAATCCCCAGACGTTCGTGCCGAACATCTACAAAGCGAAGCCCACCGACTTCGTGAAGGCGACCCAGCGCGTCTGCGCCGGATCGCTGATCACGCTGCCTGTAGCAGGGTGAGGCGGCTCAGTTCTTGAGCCGCCAGCCGCTCTTGAAGATCCAGCCGATCACGCCGAGGCAGGCTGCAAGGAACGCCGCGGTGAAGCCGAGGCTAACCCCGATCGAGACGTCGCCGGTGCCGAAGAAGCTCCAGCGGAAGCCGCTGACCAGATAGACCACCGGATTGGCGAGGCTGATCGTGCGCCAGGGATCGGGCAGCATGTTGATCGTGTAGAAGGCGCCGCCGAGGAAGGTGAGCGGCGTGATGATCAGTGCAGGGACGAACGAGAGCTGTTCGAACCCCTTGGCCCAGATGCCGATGATGAAGCCCAGCATGCTGAAGGTGAGCGCGGTCAGCACCAGCATCGTCAGCATCATGAAGGGGTGCTTGATCGGCACATCGACGAACAGCATCGCGGTGAACAGGATAACGAGCCCGATCGCGATCGACTTGGTCGCCGCTGCGCCGACATAGCCGATCACCATCTCCATCGCCGAGACCGGCGCCGAGAGCAGCTCGTAAACCGTACCGGTGAATTTGGGGAAGTAGATGCCGATCGATGCGTTGGAGATCGATAGCTGGAGCAGGTTCATCATGATCAGGCCGGGCACGATGAAGCTGCCATAGGCAACCCCGTCCAGCTCCTGCATGCGCGATCCGATCGCACCGCCGAACACCACGAAATAGAGCGCTGTGGTGATCACCGGGGTGACGAGGCTCTGCCACAGGGTGCGCAGCGCACGCGCCATTTCGAAGCGGTAGATCGCCCAGACGCCGTGATGGTTGAAGCCCCTCATGCCGCCTTCTCCTCATCGCGACGTTCGACAAGGTCGACGAAAATGTCCTCGAGGCTCGACTTGGAGGTATCGAGATCCTTGAACTGAATGCCCAGATCACCGAGCTTGCGCAGCAGCGAGGGGATGCCGGTGCGTTCGGCCTGCGCGTCGAAGGTGTAGCGCAACCGCGTCCCCTCGTCCTCGAGGCTCAGATGCCATTCGTCCAGATCGTGAGGAACATCGTCCAGAGGATCGACCAGCGCGATGTCCATCTCGCGCTTGCCGAGCTTCTTCATCAGCTCTGCCTTGCGCTCGACCAGCAACAGCTCGCCTTTGTTGATCACCCCCACCCGGTCGGCCATTTCCTCGGCCTCTTCGATATAGTGGGTGGTGAGAATGATCGTCGTGCCGCGCTCGCGCAGACCACCGATCAGCTTCCACATGTCGCGGCGGAGCGAAACATCGACACCTGCGGTCGGCTCGTCGAGGAACAGGATGTCGGGCTCGTGCGCCAGCGCCTTGGCGATCAGCACGCGACGCTTCATCCCACCCGACAGCTCCATCACCTTGGAATGGCGCTTGTCGTAGAGCGACAGGTCCTTGAGCACCTGATCGATATAGGCATCGTTCGCGGAGCGGCCGAACAGGCGGCGGCTGTAGCGCGTGGTCGCCTGCACCGTCTCGAACATATCGACCGACAGTTCCTGGGGCACCAGTCCGATCTTCATCCGCGCCGCGCGCGGTTCGGACAGCGCGTCATGCCCATCCACGACGATCGTGCCCGAGCTCGGCGTCACAATGCCGCAAATGATCGAGATCAGCGTCGTCTTGCCCGCGCCGTTCGGGCCGAGCAGCGCGAAAATCTCGCCCTTGTTGATGTCGAGATCGACCGATCCCAACGCTTTATGCCCCGAGGCATAAGTCTTGCTGACACCGCGAACGGATAGGATCGGCTGCATGAAAGGCCCCCTGATTAGCGCGCGATGTAGGAACGGATGCAGGCTTCGCAACCCGCAATGTTCATTCTTCGTTCGATTTCCTATTCAACAGCTTCGTGCGACTTCATCATCGCGCGATAGCCGCTCGCCACCAGCGACTGCGGATCGACCGCATCGATGACCTGCAACGCCAGCGGCGCGTCGCCCTCACCCGAGAGGAAGACCAGCGCGCCGTCGCGTGTGTCGGCGTCGAAATAGGCGATGGCGGAGACACCCGGATCGCCGCCATCGTGCAGCACCATCCGGCGCTTGCCGAAGCGCAGTATCTGCCAGCCCAGCCCCATAGCGACACTGTCGGGGCAGCCCGCGACGGGCTTCGCGCATCCGGGCATCGCGATCTGCGGACGCAACCGCTCGGCCCTGAGCTTTGCGCTCAGCCCGTCGCCGCGCGCCACCCCGGCGATAAAGGCGGCATAGTCGCCGACGGTCGTGTAGATGTCGTCCGCAGCCAGCCAATGGCCATAGGGATGCGGTCCCGCTGTACCGGGATAGCCATTGCCATTGGCGGGCACCGCGACCCGGCCCTCCATCCACGGCCGCCAGGTATAGGCGATCCGGGTGAGGCCCATCGGACGGAACAGATGCGCGTCGGCCAGATCCTCGAACTCGGTGTGCAGCTTGCGCGCGGCGAAGCGCGCGACCAGCTCAAGGCCTTCGCCCGAATAGATGTAGCCCGTCCCCGGCTCGCGGGCAAAGACCAGCCGGCGGTTCTCCGGCCGCCAGTTGGGCAGACCGGTCTGGTGGCTGAGCGCGAGCCGCGGCGTGAGGCGCCGCGCGCGTACGTCACCGGCAATGTCGGGATCCATCCACACCGCAGCCATCGGCTCGTCGAGGCCGATCCGGCCCGCCTGAACCAGCCGCATCACCAGTTCGGCGGTGACGGGCTTCGTCATCGAGGCGATGTTGAACAGCGTGTCGCGGGTCGCGGGCTGTTTATCGGTCTGCGCGCCGGCGACCCCGGTCCACAGCACCCTGCCATTGCGGATCAGCGCCGCGCCGATCGCGGTGCGGGGATGTTCGCGGGCCAGCGCCGCGATCGCGTCATCGCGCGGATCCCGGGCAGTTGCCGGGATGGTGAGGAGAGCCGCGAGGGTGAATGCCAGGACACCGATACGCATACACCCTCCGCCCTTGATCCGTCGTCAGCGCTTCTTGCGCGCTGTCTTCACAGCCTGTTCGAGCACCTCATAGGGCACCATGCCCGAAATGACCTGATCGCCGATCACCCAGCTGGGCGTGCCACTGACGCCGAGCTTGCCAGCAACTTCCAGATTGCTGGCGATCTCCGCTTCGACGCGCGGCGTAGCGAGCGCCGCCTGTGCCTTTGCGGTATCGAGTCCCGCCGAAGCCGCCGCGGCGCGGATCGACGCCTCGCTGAGCTGACCCGCACCATAAAGCGCAGAGTGGAACGGCTTGAACTTGCCCTGATCGGCAGCGGCGAGGCCCCAGCGCGCGGCAACACGGCTGACCTCGCTCAGCACCGGCAGCTCACGATAGACGATACGGACATTGCTGTCCGACGCCACCAGCCGTTCGATCATCGGCAGGCTGGCGCGGCAATAGCCGCAGGCATAGTCCATGAACACCGCGACGGTGACATCCCCCCTGGGGTTGCCCTCCCACGCGCTGGCATAGGGCTGAGTGATCGCACCGCCGCTCGACAGCACGGCCTTGCCCATCTCGCGTTCCTGCAGACGCTTCATCGCCTCGGGCAGGATCTCCGGATTGGAGAGGACATAGTCGCGCACGACCTGGCCGATCCGCGCCTTATCAGCGTCGGCGACACCGGCCGGTCTAAGTGTCTGAACGCCGAGTACCGCACCCGCACCGATCGCTGCAGACAGCGCCACGAGACCGGCAACCGCCAGCGGGGTCTTCACCATCGAATCGGTCACCTTCTTTTTCTGTCCTGCATCATCGCCTGCGCGGCCATGACGATATCCTGCGCGCGAATCCAGTCGGGCGAGCCTTGCGGAAGCCCGGCCATCGCCGCCTGCGCGCTGGGGAGCGCGATACGCATATCACCGATCATGCTGGTGCGCTCTGCGGTGGCGAGCGCGGCACGCGCGCTGTCGCCCTTGCGCTCATAGACCATGCCGAGCTGATACCAGGCGAAGGGATTCTCCTGATCGCGCACCACCGACTGACGCAGGACCTTCTCCGCCTCCGGCAAGAGCGCGGGATCCTCGACCGCGAGCAGCGCATGGCCGAAGGTCGTGGCGATCAGGGGCTGAAAATTGGTTCTCTCGGTCGCTTCGCGCAGCGGCGGGATTGCCTCTTTGGGCTTGCCTGATTCGAGCAGGATCTGCCCCTCCAGCTCAAGGAAATAGGGATTCTGGGGCTCGGCCCTGACCAGCGCCGCAGCCTCGGCCGCAGCCTGCTGGGGGTAGCCCGACTTATGATAAGCATAGGCGCGGGCGTAGCGCGCCGGGACGGTCGTGTCGGTTTCCGGGTAGCGTTTCAGCGTATCCTTGGGATCGGAGACGTAGCCGCGCAGCTTAGCCTGCATCCGGCGGAATCGCTCCTCCAGCGCGGGATCGTTGGCCTTGGCCCACGCCGGATCGGCCTGAAGATCAGCGGTCAACGTCGCGATGCGCTCGCCCGACATCGGGTGACTCATCACATAGCTTTGTTCGCCGCCGCGCTTGAGGCCCCAGCGATATTCCTGCTGCTGAAGCTTCTTGAAGAAGTCGAGCATCCCGCGCCCGCTGACCCCGGCGCCCGAAAGGTAACGCACGCCGGCGGCATCGGTGGTCGCTTCCTGTGCGCGGCTGAAGGCGAGGAAATTACCGAGCGCGGCGCGCTGGCCCATCTGCATCAGCCCCATGCCGGCGTCAGCCGACCCCGCAGCCATCGCCGCGGCGCCGAGCAACAGGCTGAGGATCGTGATCCCGGTCGCGCCCTTGGCCATGCGGTCACCGAGCGGGACGTGCCCGCCGGTGACATGGCCGAGCTCATGCGCGATCACGCCCTGCACTTCATTGGCGCTGCTGGCGGCGTCGATCAGGCCCGAATGGATATAGACCGCCTGCCCGCCCGCGACGAAGGCGTTGATCGACGGATCGCCGATCAGGATGATCCGCACATTATTAGGCTGAAGATTGGCGGCCTTGATCAGGTCGCGCGACATGTCGGCTAGCAGCGCTTCGCTCTCGGCGTCGCGCAGGATCGACTGGGCGTAGACCGGGCTCGTGACGCAAACGAGCAGCAGGAGCGCAAAGAGCGATAGGAAGCGCTTCATAGCCGGCATCATGGCGGATTATCCCGTGCGATCAACCGCAAGCAGCGGCCGCAAGCCCCGGAACGGGATGGATCGGGCCGCATGAACGATGCGTGAGCGGCGGGAATGAAGCCATCCCCGCCGCTCCACATCTCACGCCCCGAAAGTGCGCTGCCACCAGCCGCGGCGCGGCTCGCCATCTTCGCCCACGCCATCCGCGTCACCATCGGCCGGCTCTGCAGCGGTCGGCTCCAGATCCTGTGCAACCGGGGCCTTGGCACGGCTGCGGCGCTTCGGCTTGGCCGGGGCTTCCTCCGCGGCAGGCTCCGGCGCCACTTCAGCAACCACGGGCGCAGCTTCAGCGACGGTCGCTTCGGCATCGGCCTTCTTGCGGCGTGTGCGCTTGGGCTTGGCCGGCGCTTCCTCGGCCGCCTCGGGCTCCGGCTCGGCCGCGACTTCCACGACCGGCTCGGGCGCTTCGGCCTCGACCGCCTTCTTGCGGCTGCGACGCTTCGACTTGACCGGGGCTTCGACCTCGGCCTCAACCGTCACCGGCTCGGCGGGTGCTTCCTCAGCAACCTCGGCCGCTTCGGATTCACCGGCCTCACCACCGGTACCGCGGCGTCCGCCACGACGACCGCGGCGGCGGCGCTTGCGATGCTCACCTTCGTCGGCGGCGACTTCGGCTTCGACAGCTTCCTCAGCCTCAGCCTCGTCCTCGCCGTCTTCGGCGGCTTCCTCGGACTCAGCATGCTCGCCGGTCTCGTCGTCGCGACGACCGCGGCGGCCACGGCGGCGGCGGCGGCGCTTGCGGCCTTCGCCATCACCCTCGCCCCGGTCGCTGCGCTCACGACGCGGCTCGCGGGCCTCGACTTCTTCCTCTTCGTCCTCTTCCTCGTCGATCTCCTCGACGATGTCTTCCTCGATCTCCTCGATCGCGGCGGCGAACTTGGGTGCGTGCGCCGGCGGCGGGCCGCTGGCCTCGACCGACATGCGCGCACCTTCGAGCTCACCGTCCGACATGACTTCCACAGTCACGCCATAGCGGTCCTCGATCTCGGCGATGTCGGCGCGCTTGCGATTGAGCACATAGAAGGCCGCTTCCTGGCTGCAACGCAGCGTCAGCAGCGAACCGCGGCCGCGCGCGGCCTCGTCCTCGATCAGACGCAGCGCGCTCAGGCCCGCCGACGATGCGGTGCGAACCAGGCCGGTGCCCTCGCAATGCGGGCAGGTGACGGTCGACGCCTCGAGCACGCCGGTACGCAGGCGCTGGCGGCTCATTTCCATCAGGCCGAAGGCGCTGATGCGGCCAACCTGGATGCGCGCGCGATCGTTCTTGAGCGCTTCCTTCATCGCCTTCTCGACTTTCCGGACGTTCGATCCGTGGTCCATGTCGATGAAGTCGATGACGACGAGCCCGGCCATGTCGCGCAGGCGCAGTTGGCGGGCGATTTCCTGCGTCGCTTCCAGATTGGTCGCGGTCGCGGTCTGCTCAATATTATGCTCGCGCGTCGAGCGGCCCGAGTTGATGTCGATCGACACCAGCGCCTCGGTCGGGTTGATGACGAGGTAGCCGCCGGACTTGAGCTGCACCACCGGGTGGTACATCGCCGACAGCTGATCCTCGACATGCGCACGCTGGAACAGCGGCACGGGGTCGCTGTAATGCTTCACCTTCTTGGCGTGGCTCGGCATCAGGAGCTTCATGAACTCCTTGGCGTGACGATAGCCGTCCTCGCCCTCGACGATCACTTCCTCGATATCGCGATTATAGATGTCGCGGATCGCGCGCTTCATCAGGTCGCTGTCGCCATAGACCAGAGCAGGCGCGGCCGACTGCAGCGTCTTCTCGCGAATCTCGTCCCACAGCCGAGCGAGGTAGTCGAAGTCGCGCTTGATCTCGGTCTTGGTGCGCTGGAGCCCGGCGGTGCGGACGATGCAACCCATCGTCGCCGGCAACTTCATGTCCGCCATGATCGACTTCAGGCGCTTGCGGTCGGCAGCCGAGCTGATCTTGCGCGAGATGCCGCCGCCATGCGCGGTGTTGGGCATCAGCACGCAATAGCGGCCGGCGAGCGACAAATAGGTGGTCAGCGCCGCGCCCTTGTTGCCGCGCTCTTCCTTGACGACCTGAACCAGCAGCACCTGACGGCGGCGAATCACGTCCTGAATCTTGTAGCGGCGGCGCAGGTTCATGCGGCGCTGGCGCAACGCCTCGACCTGATCGTCGCTGCCCTTGCGGCCGCGGCGGCGGCGGCCGCCATTGCCGGCAGCGCCCTCTTCGCCTTCGGATGCCTCAGCGGCGTCCTCTTCCTCGTCCTCGGGACGCTCAAGGGTTTCGACGTCGCCGTCCTCGTCGTCATGATCGTGGTCGTCGTCGCCATCGGCCTCTTCGCGCAGCGCCGCTTCCTCGGCGGCGTGCTCGGCCTCTTCACGAAGCAGCGCTTCGCGATCTTCCTTGGGGATCTGGTAGTAATCGGGGTGGATTTCGCTGAAGGCCAGGAAGCCGTGGCGATTGCCGCCATATTCGACAAATGCCGCCTGGAGCGATGGCTCCACGCGGGTTACCTTGGCCAGATAGATATTGCCCTTGAGCTGCTTGCGCTCAGCGGACTCGAAATCAAACTCCTCGATCCGGTTCCCTTTGACGACAGCCACACGGGTTTCTTCCCGGTGGCGTGCGTCGATCAGCATACGCGTGGTCATTTAATGTTCTCCGGGCGCGCCGAGCGGTTGTCAGCCGCGGCACGCGGTCAATGATGCCGCACGCACTGCTTCTGGCAGCGCGTGCGAAATGGGTTTTAAGATTTGCGTCTGCTGCAAGCGCACGTCCGAGCCCGCGGCCCGGATGCTTCACCGTCACGTTCCGGCCGGCTGGAACAGCCTGGCGATCGGAGCGACGGGAAAATTGCGACATCACAGCATCAACCTGAATTACCGCCGAAACATGGTGGCGGCGAACGGCCGGCACAAGCCGGTCGGCGATGCGTAGCACCCTGCAACCGGCCGCGCAACGGATCAGCCCAAGACGCCCGGACCGGCAAGCTCTTGCCACCCATTTCGGCAAAAACGTGCCGAACCGCAAATTAACCGTGCTGTTTCACCTCGTTGGAAGTGGCGCCCGCCTATCCGGTCCCGGTCAGGTAATTCCTTGTGTGAGTTTCATTGCATGCTTTTGGGCTGGACCCCCCCCAGCCCGGCGCGGCATATCGCCCGGGTGTCCTTCTTTCTTGCCCTTCTCGCCGGCTGGCTAACCGGCGCGCCGAGTTGGGCAGGTACGATCCGCGATATCGACGTTCAGTCGAACCGCATCGTCATCCAGTTCGATGAACGGGTGGCGGCGGCGAGCAGCTTCGTGCTCGCGGGTCCGAACCGCATCGCGCTCGATCTGTCGGGCGCGGCCCCCGGCGCGCGCGCCGACACCGGCGGCCCGGTGAACGGCATCCGCCAGGCCGCGCGCGGCGACGGATCGCGGGTGGTGTTCGATCTTTCGCGCCCCGCGATCGTGACGCAGGGACGTTTTTCCGCCGATGGAACCGCGCTCACCCTTGAGCTTCGCACGGTCGATGATTCGCGGTTTGCGCGCGCAGCGGCTGAAGGACGGATGAGCTTCCTGCCCCCGTTCAGCTTTGCGCGCGCCTCCAGCCGTCACAGCTACAGCGTCTCGGTGCCGGTGCCCGCGCGCCCGGCCGCCTATCGCCTGCCGAAAATCCAGGGCGACGACGACAGCCGCCCGCTGGTGGTGATCGACGCTGGGCATGGCGGGCATGATCCCGGCGCGCTGTCGGCCGATGGCCTTCAGGAAAAGGACCTGACGCTCAAGGTCGCGCGGGCGATGCGCGACGAGCTTGTCGCATCCGGCCGCGTGCGCGTCGCGATGACGCGCGAAGACGACCGCTACCTGCTCCACCGCGACCGGTTCGAGATTGCGCGCAAGCTTGGCGCCGCGCTGTTCATCTCGGTCCATTGCGACGCCGCCCACAATGCCGAGGCGAGCGGCGCGACGGTCTATACACTCTCCGAGGTCGCGTCCGACAAGGAAGCCGCTCGCCTCGCCGCGCGCGAGAACAAGTCCGATCTGCTCTCCGGCATCGATCTCGTCGGGCAGAATCGCGACGTTTCCTCGATCCTGATCGACCTGACGCAGCGCGAGACGATGAATGCCTCCGCCAAGTTCGCGCGACTGCTGGGCCGCGAGGCGCAGGGACTGATCCCGGTCAAGGACAATTACCACCGCATGGCGTCTCTGCTGGTACTCAAGGCGCCCGACGTGCCGTCGATCCTGTTCGAGACCGGCTATATCTCGAACGCCAGGGATGCCGCCTTCCTCAACTCCGCCGACGGCCGCCGCCGCATCGCTGAGAGCGTGAGCCGCGCGGTCGCGATCCATTTCGCCACGCGAATGGCTGCGCGCTAGGGCTCTTTCACCACCTGCCGCAAGCGCGGGTGGCAAGGCGCTTCAATCCTGCTAAACCCCGCCCCAATGGCGGAAACGACCCAACCCAATTTCAGGCTGAAGTTCACGCGCGGGGATGGCGGAGGCCGGTTTGCGGCACTCCGCAAGCGCTGGTGGTTCAAGGTGCTGGCGTGGCTCGCGCTGCTCTCAGGCGTCGGCACCGTGCTGCTCTGGGCCTTGTTCCTGCGCGACCTGCCTTCGGTCGACATGCTGCGCGCCTACGAGCCGCCGCTGCCGACCAATGTCCGTCAGGCCGATGGCTCCCCGTTACGCAGCTATGCGCGCGAGCGCCGCGTCGAGCTGTCCTATGACGAATATCCCAAGCTGCTGGTCGGTGCGTTCCTCTCCGCCGAGGACAAGACCTTTTTCGACCATGGCGGCGTCGATTATCCCGGTCTCGTCCGCGCGGCCTGGCAGGGACTGACCAGCGGCGAGACCCCGCGCGGCACATCGACCATCACCCAGCAGGTCGCCAAGAACCTGCTGCTCAACAATGAGGTCAGCTACGTCCGGAAAGCGCGCGAGGCGATTCTTGCCTTCCGCATCGAGAACACGCTGTCGAAGGAGCAGATCCTCGAGCTGTATCTCAACCAGATCGCGCTCGGCCGGAATGCCTTCGGGGTCGAGGCCGCGGCGCACGCTTATTTCGACAAGGATCTGAGTAAGCTCAGCCTGCCGCAGATGGCCTATCTCGCGATCCTGCCAAAAGGCCCGTCCAACTACATGCCCGAACGCCATGCCGATCGTGCGATCGAGCGCCGCAACTGGGTGCTGGGGCAGATGCGCGAGAATGGCTATATCGATCAGGCGGCGCATGACGAAGCGGTCGCCGCGCCGCTCGGCGCAGTCCCGCGCAAATCGCCCAGCGTCGATCCGCTCGGCGGCTATTTCATCGAAGAAGTGCGTCGGCAGCTGCTCGACAAGTTCGGCGAGACCGAGAAGGTCGGCCCGTACAGCGTCTATGCCGGCGGTCTGTGGGTGCGCACCTCGTTCGATCCCGAGATCCAGAAAGCCGCGCAGAAGGCATTGCGTGATGGCCTGCTCCGCTACGACCGCGGCCGCGGCTGGGCCGGCCCGATGCGCGAGCTCAAGATCGACGGCGACAATTGGCGCGCACGCCTGCTCAACGAGAATATCAGTCTCGACTATGAGGACTGGCGCGCCGCGATCGTGATCTCCAAGAGCGGCGGCACGGCGGAAATCGGCTTTGGCGACGGCCAGACCGGCACGCTGCCCGCGTCCGGTGCGCAGATGCCGGTCCGCGGCCAGGGCGGGACGGCGTTCAACGCCCTCAAGCCCGGTGACGTGATTGCGGTCGCGCCCGAAGGCGGCGTCTTCGCGCTTCGTTCGATTCCCAAGGTTTCGGGCGGGATGATCGTGCAGGACCCCAATACCGGCCGCGTTCTCGCGATGCAGGGCGGGTTCGATGCGACGGTTCAGGCGTTCAACCGCGCCACGCAGGCGCAGCGCCAGCCGGGATCCACGATCAAGCCGATCGTCTACGCATCCGCGCTTGAGAACGGGATGACCCCTGCCTCGATCATCACCGACGGTCCCTTCTGCGTCTATCAGGGCGCCTCGCTCGGCCAGAAATGCTTCCGCAACTTCGGCAATATGCGCGGTGCGGGTCCCAAGACGATGCGCTGGGGCGTCGAGCAGTCGCGCAACCTGATGACCGTTCAGGCGGCGAACCAGACCGGTATGGAGAAGGTCGTCGACCTGATGCAGCGGATGGGCGTCAGCTCGCAGAAATATCCGCCCTATCTCGCCTATTCGCTCGGCGCAGGTGAGACGACGGTGATGCGGATGGTCAACGCCTATTCGATCCTAGTCAATCACGGCCGCGCGCTGACCCCGTCGCTGGTCGACTTCGCGCAGGACCGCCATGGCAAGGTGATCTGGCCGCAGAACTGGCGCGCATGCGACCGCTGCAACATGCCCGACTGGGACAACAAGCCAATGCCGCGCCCGGTGACTCGTTCGCGTCAGGTGATCGATGCGATGAGCGCGTACCAGATGGTCCATATCGCCGAGGGTGTGATCCAGCGCGGCACCGCGACGACACTGCGCGACCTCAATCGTCCGATCATGGGCAAGACCGGCACTTCGTCTGGCCCGCGCGACGTGTGGTTCATCGGCGGCACCCCACAGATGATCGCCGGCCTCTACATCGGCTACGACACGCCAACGAACCTTGGCGGCTATGCACAGGGCGGCACGCTCGCCGCGCCGATCTTCAAACAGTTCGCGCAAAAGGCGTATGAGGGTCTCGACGTGCTGCCCTTCACCGCGCCCGCGGGCATCCGCATGGTGCGCATCGACCGCGCCAGCGGCCGCCGTGTCTATGGTGCCTGGCCGGGCAACGACCCCAAGGCAGCGGTGATCTGGGAAGCGTTCAAGCCTGAGAGCGAGCCGCGTCGTCGCGCTCGTCATAGCGAGGCCGCCGAAGCGCCCAAGGCCGAAGCGACCAAGAAAGCCGTGCAGCGCGACGGGCCACGCGACAGCGACTTCTTGCAACGCGAGGGCGGAATCTACTAGCGGGCGTTCTTATATCGCGGCCTCGCCCGGCGATCTTGCCCGTCACTCCGGCACAAGCGGAGGTTTCGGCGGCAAGCGCAGGGTCCGGGGCGAAGGACTCCAGCGCTCGCTGGAGTGACGAATTCGTTTGAAAGGTTCACCACGATGCGCGCCGAAGCGCAGGCTTACGCCGACAAGATCAATGGCGCGCTCGCGCTGCTCCGCCGGTTCATCGACTGGGACAAGGCGCTGCGCCGGCTCGACGAGCTCAATGCGCGCGTCGAGGATCCGACGCTGTGGGAGAATCCCAAGGCGGCGCAGGAAGTGATGCGCGAACGCCGCCGGCTCGACGAATCGATCACCGCGACGCGCGCGATCGAGCAGGAGCTGGCCGACACCGCCGAGCTGATCGAAATGGCCGAAGCCGAAGGCGACGAGGCGATGGCAGTCGAGGGCGTGGAGGGACTCGCCGCACTCGCGGCGCGCGCCGAAGAGGACAAGGTCAAGGCGCTGCTTTCGGGTGAGGCCGATGCCAACGACACCTATCTCGAAGTCCATTCGGGGGCCGGTGGCACCGAAAGCCAGGACTGGGCCGAGATGCTCCAGCGCATGTATACGCGCTGGGCCGAGCGACACCGCTTCAAGGTCGAGCTGGTTGACTATCACGCCGGCGAACAGGCCGGGATCAAGTCGGCGACTTTGCTGATCAAGGGCGAGAACGCCTATGGCTATGCCAAGACCGAGAGCGGCGTGCATCGTCTGGTCCGCATCAGCCCCTATGATTCGTCGGCGCGGCGCCACACCAGCTTCTCGTCGGTGTGGGTCTATCCGGTGATCGACGATTCAATCGAGATCGAGATCAACGAGAGCGATCTCAAGATCGATACCTATCGCGCATCGGGCGCAGGCGGACAGCACGTCAACACCACCGATTCGGCGGTGCGAATCACCCACGTACCCAGCGGCATCATCGTCGCCAGCCAGCAGGACCGGTCGCAGCACAAGAACCGCGCGACCGCGATGGGGATGCTTAAGGCACGCATGTACGAAGCCGAACTGGCGAAGCGCGAGGCGGCGGCGATGGGCACCTATTCGGCCAAGACCGAGATCGGCTGGGGCCACCAGATCCGTTCCTATGTCCTCCAGCCCTATCAGCTGGTGAAGGACCTGCGCACAGGCACCACTTCCACTGCGCCCGCAGATGTGCTCGACGGAGCACTCGACCCGTTCATGGCAGCTGCGCTATCACAGCGCGTGACCGGCGAAACGGTCGAGGTGGAGGACGTGGATTGAGGCCAAAGGGCGCCTCGCTGCTGATGCTGGGTGCCCTTGCGATCGCGGGGTGCGACGCCACCGAGCCGCGCCCGGCGCCCAAACCCGAAGCTGAGCAGGAACTTCACTTCCCCGCCGCCGACCGCCCGGTCGCGACGATCGTCTCAGCACGCTGGTCGACCGAGGAGGCACGCGACCGGCTCAATGAAGCCGATGCGGTGATGGACCTCGCGCAGATCAAGCCCGGCACCACCGTCGCCGATATCGGCGCGGGTGAGGGCTATTACACCATCCGCCTGTCGGCGCGCGTCGGTAAGCGCGGTCGCGTGCTGGCGCAGGACATCATCCCCGGGGTGCGCGACGCGCTCGCCCAGCGCGTATCGCGCGAACGGCTCGACAATGTCAGCGTTCGGCTGGGCGAGCCCGAAGATCCCAAGCTTCCCGAGAACAGCTTCGACCGCATCCTGATGGTACACATGTATCATGAGGTCGAGGACCCGTATGAGTTTCTCTGGCGCATGCGCCCCTCGCTGCGGCCCGACGGGCTGGTCGTCGTGGTCGATGCCGATCGCGAGACGCAGAATCACGGCACCCCGCCCGAACTGCTCAAATGCGAATTCGCCGCGGTCGGCTACAAGCTGGTAACGATGCGCGACATGCCTTCGGCTGGCGGTTATTTCGCGACATTCAAGGCCGAAGGCCCGCGCCCGGAACCCGAAGCGATCCGCGCCTGCCGCTTCAAGCCTTCGCCTAAGAAGGGCAGCACGCCCGCGCCCAAATCGACCACCGACGAGTAGCAGCTAGAGAAGCCCCGCGGCGCGGAAACTCCATGCCCCGCCCGCGCCCACCACGAGATGTTCGTGCAATCGCACACCGAAGGTGCGCAGCGCATCCGCCAGCCGCCGGGTCGCTTCACGATCGGCACGGCTCGGCCAGGCTTCGCCGCGCGGATGGTTGTGCGCCATCACTACCACTACCGCATCGAGGCTGAGCGCGTCGATCGCTACGCGTCGTACGGGGAGATCAACCGCGTCGACGGCCGCGCCGCGGGCATGACGAAGCCCCAGGACTCGCCCCGCTCGGTCACAATAGGCGAAGGCAGCGACCTCGACCTGTTCCCCGGCGACGCTGTCCGCGACGAGCTGTCCTGCCGCCGCGAACGGCGTGCCGGGGGATGGGAGAGACGCTTGCAACGTCATGACGCTATCGTTCCGAAAAGCGCCGAACCCGTCGAGCCGAAGTGCGTCCGGGATGGAGCGGCTTTGCGCCATATCGGATGAAGGACGATCCACAGCTTCGCGGACGGGCGCGCTTGGCGCGGCATCGGCGCTCGGCTAGGCTAACCGGCGATGCGGCAATATCTCGATCTCATGGAACGGGCGCTCGCCCATGGCGCGGTGCAGATGGACCGTACCGGCGTCGGCACGCGCAGCGTGTTCGGGCACCAGATGCGCTTCGACCTGTCGCAAGGCTTCCCAGCGCTCACCACCAAGAAGCTGCATTTGCGCTCGATCATCGTCGAATTGCTGTGGTTCCTGCGCGGCGACACCAACGTCAAATGGCTCAACGACCGCAAGGTCAGCATCTGGGACGAATGGGCCGACGACAATGGCGACCTCGGCCCCGTCTATGGCAAGCAATGGCGCGACTGGCAGGCCCCCGACGGCAGCCATATCGACCAGATCAAGGAACTGATCGAGACGCTCAAGGCCAACCCCGCCTCGCGCCGGATGATCGTCTCCGCCTGGAACCCGGGCGAACTCGGCGCGATGGCGCTGGCCCCGTGCCACTGCTTGTTCCAGTGCCATGTCGCCAACGGCAAGCTGTCGCTCCAGCTCTACCAGCGTTCGGCCGACATCTTCCTCGGTGTACCGTTCAATATCGCGAGCTACGCGCTGCTCACGCACATGCTCGCGCAGCAATGCGATCTCGAGCCGGGCGAGTTCATCTGGACCGGCGGCGACTGCCACCTCTATTCCAACCACCTCGAACAGGCCGAACTGCAGCTCTCCCGCGCGCCCGGACCGCTGCCGCGGCTGGAAATCCTGCGCAAGCCAGCCTCGATCGACGCGTATGAGTATGAGGATTTCGTCCTCCACGACTATGTCGCGCAGCCGCACATCAAGGCCGAGGTCGCGGTCTGATCAGCTTCCATCTCGCGCGGGCCGATAACGGCGTGATCGGGGTAGACGGACAGCTGCCCTGGCGCCTGCCCGCCGACCTCAAACGCTTCAAGGCGCAGACCATGGGCAAGCCCATGATCATGGGCCGCAAGACGTTCGAGAGCTTCCCCAGCCCCCTGCCCGGCCGCCGCCATATCGTGCTGACACGCGATCCGTCCTGGCGGCGTGAAGGCGCCGAGGTTGCCTCCTCGGTCGAGGAAGCACTGAACCTTGCGGACGCGGGCGACATCGCGGTGATCGGCGGCGCGGAAATCTTCGCGCTGTTTCTGGACCGAGCCGAGCGGATCGAGCTCACCGAAGTCCATCTGTCGCCCGATGGCGACGCCACGGTCCCGCCCTTCGGCCCCGAATGGCGCGAGATCGCGCGCGAGGCGCACCCCGCGGACGGCGACCGCCCCGCCCACAGCTTCGTCACGCTGGAGCGCCTGACCTAAACGTCAACCAGGGCTTGTTCCGGAGCCCGTGCTGCCGCACCATCCCGTCAGCGAAACGAATCCGGCATAGCGGCGGGAAGGAATGCGATGCGGAAATGGATTTTCTCGGCGCTCGTTCTTTTGGCGATCGCTGCCCCCGTCTTCTTCGTGCTTGCGCCGGGTATCGTCGAGAAGGGCATGAACAAGGTCGTCGCGACCAAGCTCCCCATCGTCACGCCCGAAACGCGCAAGCTCCACGCCGGTCTGCAGATCGCCGACCTGCATGAAGATACCTTGCTGTGGAAACGAAGCCTCAACGAGCGGTCGGACCGCGGGCAGGTCGACCTGCCGCGGCTGATCGAGGGCAATGTCGCGCTGCAGGTCTTCTCGTCGGTCAGCAAGACGCCCAAGAACCAGAATTACGACTTCAATAGCGCCGACAGCGACAATATCACGCTGCTGACCTTCGCCCAGCTCCAGCCGCCGCGGACCTGGAGCTCGCTGCTCGAGCGCTCGCTGTTCCACGCGCAGAAGCTCGAGCGCGCCGCCGCGGCGTCCGGCGGCAAGCTGCGCGTGATCCGGACCACAGCGGACCTCGACGCCCTGCTCGCCGAACGCGCGCGGGGCGCCAAGACCGTCGGCGGTCTGCTCTCGATCGAGGGGCTGCAGAACATGCAGGGTAAGCTCAGCAATATCGACCGACTGCATGCCGCGGGTTTCCGCATGGCGGGCCTCACCCATTTCTTCGACAACGAGCTTGGCGGATCGATGCACGGGATCGCCAAGGGCGGCCTGACCCCGCTCGGCCGCGCGACCGTCCGCCGCATGGAAGAACTCGGCATGGTCGTCGACATCGCGCATGCCAGCCACAGGACGGTCGCCGAGATCCTCGCCATGGCGAAACGCCCCGTCGTCTCGAGCCATGGCGGCGTGCAGGCGGTGTGCAAGGTCAACCGCAACCTGTCCGACGCGGAGATCCGCGGCGTGGCGAAGACCGGCGGCGTGATCGGCATCGGGTACTGGGACGCCGCGATCTGCGGCACCGAACCGGAAAAGGTCGCCGCGGCGATCGCGCATGTCCGCGATCTGGTGGGAATCGACCATGTTGGGCTCGGCTCCGACTTTGACGGCGCGGTGACCACCGGTTTCGATACCGCCCAGCTGGTGTTCGTGACTCAGGCACTGGTCGACCGCGGCTTCACGCCGGAAGACATCCACAAGGTGATGGGCGGCAACGTACTGCGGCTGCTGCGCACGGGGATCGCCCCTGCCCGGTGAACAGGCGAGTGAGTTGGCACCGGAGAAAGCCGTCTCTATAGGCGCGCGCATGGAGCGGCTGGACGGAGCGGCTTCGGTTCCGGCGCATCTTCGCGGCGGGATCGTCGCGCTGGGCAATTTCGACGGGTTTCACCGGGGACACCAGGCGGTGGTGGGCCGCGCGATCGAACGCGCCCGCGCCGAGGGCAGGCCGGCGATCGTCGCCACCTTCGACCCCCATCCGATGCGCTTCTTCCGGCCGGACACCGTGCCCTTCCGCTTGACGACGCTCGACCAGCGCCAGCGGCTGTTCGCGGAAGCAGGCGCCGACGCGATGCTCGTCTTCGGCTTCGATGCCGCGCTCGCCGGCCTGCCCGCCCGCGCCTTTGCCGAACAGCGGCTGGTCGGACTGATCGGCGCAGGCGGGGTCGTCACCGGCGCCGACTTCACCTTCGGCAAGGGCCGGGACGGCGATGTTCCGGTGCTGCGCGCGCTGGGCGAGGAACTGGGATTCAGCGTCGATACCATCGCCCCGGTCGCGGAGTCGGGCGAAACCATCTCCTCCAGCCTGATCCGCGAGGCGCTTCAGGCGGGGAAACCGCGCGAGGCCGCCGCGCTGCTTACCCGCCCGTTCGCAATCGAGGGTGTCGTAGAATCGGGCGCAAGGCTTGGGCGCCAGCTCGGCTTTCCCACCGCGAACCTCCAGCTCGGCAATTATCTGCGCCCGCGCTACGGCATCTATGCGGTGCGCGGGCACCTGCCGGATGGCCGCGTGCTGGACGGTGCCGCTAATCTTGGCATCCGCCCGAGCTTTGATCCGCCGGTCGAGCTGCTCGAGCCCTATTTCTTCGATTTCTCGGGCGACCTCTACGGCCAGACCATCGAGGTCAAGCTGATCGAGTTCATTCGCGACGAGGCGAAGTTCGATTCGCTCGATGCGCTCAAGGCCCAGATCGCCGCGGATTGCGAAGCGGCGCGGGCCGCGCTGCGAATTAGCTAGCCCCTCCCGGCCGCGGGAGGGGCATCACGCTTTCACCTTCCCACGCTTTCCTCTAATCGGCCGAGACGCATGACCGAAAACACTGACTCGCAGCGCGACTGGCGCGACACCGTCTTCCTTCCGAAGACCGATTTCCCGATGAAGGCAGGCCTTGCCGCCAAGGAGCCCGCGATCCTCGAGCGCTGGGCACGTATCGGCGTGTACGACCGGCTGCGCGAGCAGCGGAAGGGGCGCGAGCGCTTCATCCTTCACGATGGCCCGCCCTACGCCAATGGCGACCTGCATATGGGTCACGCTATGAACAAGATCCTCAAGGACATCGTGGTCCGCAGCCAGAGCCTGCTGGGCAAGGACGCGCCCTATGTGCCCGGCTGGGACTGCCATGGCCTGCCGATCGAGTGGAAGATCGAGGAAGCGTACCGCGCCAAGAAGCTCAACAAGGACGAGGTTCCCCCGGCCGAGTTCCGCGCCGAATGCCGCGCCTATGCCGCGAAGTGGGTCGATATCCAGCGCGAGCAGTTCAAGCGGCTGGGCGTCACCGGCGACTGGGACGATCCCTATCTCACCATGAAGTTCGACGCCGAGGCGACGATCGCGGGCGAGCTGCTCAAGTTCGCGACCAGCGGCCAGCTCTATCGCGGTGCCAAGCCGGTGATGTGGTCCCCGGTCGAGAAGACCGCGCTGGCCGAGGCCGAGGTCGAATATGAGGACGTCGTCTCCACCCAGATCGACGTCGCGTTCGAGATCGTCGACAGCCCTATTCCAGAGCTTGTTGGCACATATGCAGTGATCTGGACGACCACGCCGTGGACGATCCCGGTGAACCAGGCTTTAGCCTACGGACCGGATATTTGGTACGATACTGCCGTCGTCGAGCGTCCGGGACACGCCGACCTTAAGCTCTTGATAGCGCGTGAGCTGTTGCCATCAGTGAAGGCCAGACTCGCGGCTGCGTTTGGCCCGGATGCAACTTGGAAGATGCTGCTTAAAGGCGGCTATCAAGGTCGAAGCCTCGCCGGCGCTGTCGCCCGCCACCCGATGCACCACCTCGGCGGCTTCTTCGCCAAGCCCCGCCCCTTCCTGCCCGGCGACTTCGTCACCACCGATGCGGGTACCGGCCTGGTCCATATGGCACCCGATCACGGCGAGGACGATTTCGAGCTGTGCAAGGCGCATGGCATCGACCCGGTGTTCGCGGTCGATGGCGCGGGCATGTACCGCGCCGACTGGGCGTGGCTCGGCGGTCAGGGGTCGGTGATCAACAAGAAGTTTGTCGCCAGCGACGGGCCGATCTGCACCGATCTGCGTGAGGCGGGCGCATTGCTCGCCGCGACCGACGATTTCGCGCACAGCTATCCGCACTCGTGGCGCTCCAAGGCCAAGATCATCTTCCGCGCCACCCCGCAATGGTTCATCCCGATGGACGGCAAGCGTGGCGCCGATGGCCGTACCGCGGGCGCGGCTGCGGACGAGCTGCCCGGCATGGCGCAGGCCGCGGGTTTCGCGCCGATCGTCAATCCCGGCAACGCCCCCACCCTGCGCGGCCTCGCGCTCGACGCGATCGAGCGGACGCGCTGGGTGCCCGAGCGCTCGACCAACCGCATCCGATCGATGGTCGAGGGACGCCCGGACTGGGTGATCAGCCGTCAGCGCGCCTGGGGCGTGCCGATCCCGCTCTATGTCCACCGCCAGACCGGCGATTACCTCCGCGACGAAGCGGTCAACGCCCGCATCCTCGACGCCTTCCGTCAGGGCGGCGCCGATGCATGGTTCGGCGCGGACCATCAGGCGCTGCTCGGGGCCGACTACGACCTGTCCGACTATGAGGTGGTCAACGACATCCTCGACGTGTGGTTCGACTCCGGCTCGACCCATAGCTTCGTGATCGAGGCGCGTTATGGTGAGGGTACCCGCGCCAACCTCTATCTCGAAGGCTCCGACCAGCATCGCGGCTGGTTCCAGTCGTCGCTGCTCGAAAGCTGCGGCACGCGCGGTCGCGCGCCCTATGACGCGGTGCTGACGCATGGCTTCGCGCTCGACGGGCAGGGCCGCAAAATGTCCAAGAGCCTCGGCAACGTCGTCGATCCATTGAAGGTCATCAACGAGAGCGGCGCGGACATCCTGCGCCTGTGGGTCGCGCAGACCGACTATTTCGACGATGTCCGCATCGGCAAGGAAGTGCTGGGCGGTACCGGCGATGCGTATCGGAAGATCCGCAACACCTTCCGCTACCTGCTCGGCGCGCTCGACGGGTTCAGCGATGCCGAGAAGGTGGACGTCAAGGCGATGCCCGAGCTGGAGCTGTATGTGCTCCACAAGCTCGGCGCGCTCGATGTCGAGCTGCGCTCAGCAGCAGAAGCGTATGAGTTCAACCGCTACGCCCGCGCTTTGTCGGACTTCATGAACGAGGACCTGTCGGCCTTCTTCTTCGATATCCGCAAGGACTGCCTGTACTGCGACGCGGAGAGCGATCCCAAGCGCCGCGCGTACCGCACCGTGCTCGACCTGCTGTTCCACGCGCTGGTCCGCTATGCGGCACCGATCCTGGCCTTCACCGCCGAGGAAGTATGGCAGGCGCGCTATCCGAGTGAGGACGGGTCGGTCCATTTCCTCGAATGGCCCGAACTACCGGCGCTGCCCGGCGACGACGCAGTCTCGACCGAATGGGCCGATATCCGTGCGCTGCGCGAGAAGGTGACCGAGGCGATCGAGCCGTACCGGCGCGAGAAGACGATCCGGTCGAGCCTTGAGGCGCAGGTGACGGTGCCCGAGATGCTCCGCCCCGCCGCCGAACTGGCCGAGGTGTTCATTGTCGCGGAGGTAAAGCTTCAGGACGGCGAGGTGACGGTCGCGCGGACCGATCACCAGAAGTGCGGGCGCTGCTGGCGGCTGCTGCCGGAGGTTGAAGCCGAGGGCGCGCTGTGCCACCGCTGCGAACAGGTGACCTCATGAATCGCAACCATACCTTTGGCTTCGCGCTCGCCGCGCTGATTTTCGTCGCCGACCAGGCGATGAAGGCCTTCGTCGTCGAGAAACTCGGCATCGCCTATCCCGGCGCGGTAACCGAGATTCTGCCCTTTTTCGATCTGCGCTTCGTCGCCAATAATGGCGTGTCGCTGGGGCTGCTGGCCGCAGAGACCGACTGGATGCGCTGGGCGCTGGTGGTGCTGACCGGCGTGATCGCGGTTGGCGTCGGCTTCTGGATGGCGCGCGAAAAGAACCGCGGCGACATGCTGGCGCTGGCGTTCGTACTGGGCGGCGCGCTGGGCAACATCGTCGATCGCGTGCGTTTCGGCTATGTCGTCGACTATGCCGATCTGCACTTCGGCGAATGGCGCCCTTTTTTGGTCTTCAATGTCGCCGATGCTGCGATTACCATCGGCGTCGTGATCCTGCTCATCCGGGCGCTGTTCGTACGTGAAAAACCAAAGGCCGAAGCCAGTGCCGACGCTGCCCCTGTGGAGAATGCCAATGCGTAAGTCTGTCCTCATCGCCGCCGTCGGCGGATCGGCGATGCTGCTCGTTAGCTGCGGCAGCGGCGGCATGCTCAACCGCAAGCGGCCCGACGAGTTCGCCGTGGCGCGTCAGGCGCCGCTGGTGATCCCGCCCGATTTCGCGATGCGTCCGCCTCAGCCCGGCGCGCCGCGCCCGCAGGATTCGGGTGGCCCTTCGCAGCAGGCGCTTGAAGCGCTGTTCGGCACGGCACAGCGCAGTGCAGCCGAACAGACGGCGATCCAGGCGGCGGGCGGCAACAACGCCGCCGATGTCGGGGTCCGCTCCTCGGTGGGCAGCCCGGGCACCAACGTGATCGACAAGGGCAGCACCACCCGCGACATCGTCGCCGCGCCGCAGGGCGACGGCCGCGACGCGCGCACCGCGACGGGCGCCGCCCCGACTCCGGCAACGCCTGCTCCGGCGCCCAGCCCGACACCGCAGAACTGATCCTCGCCGGCGGCGACGCCGGTCGGGTCAAACAGAAAAGGGCCGCGGAACAGTTCCGCGGCCCTTTCTTTTTGCCCGAATCGGCGAGCGCCTAGAAGGCGGCGCCTAGCGAGAAGAGGACCGCGCCGTCAGCGCCGACCGTTTCCTTGTAGCCGCCGAGCCGCGGCGCGTCGGTGTTGACGTAGGAGATCCCGAAGGTCAGCATTTTCCACGTTGCTTCCACGCCCACCGAATAGTCGAATACGTCGCCGTCCAGACCGCCGAGGAAGCTGTCGCTCTTGGAGTAGCCGAGATGGCCCTTGAGCTTGAACGGGGTCGTGGGGATTCCGACGCCGACATCGCCCGACAGATAGACCGCACTGTTACCGCCCAGCGAATCCTGTCCGCCCGGCGCCCATGCGGCCATGCCCTTGATCGTCGCCGGACCGATCGTACCTGTCATCGCGAAATAGGGCTCGATCACGGTGGTGTTGGATGAGCCGGGATAGAGATACAGCGTCGCGCCGACATCGGCGGTCAGGCCCGACGAGACTTCTTTGGCAAAGCCCGCGATCACGTCGATCTCGGTGCCGTTGTTGAAGCCGATGCTCGATCCCCAGGTGCCGAGATAGAGGCCACTCTCATGGGTAACGGTGAAGCCACCCTGGATCGCGGCTTCCTCGTTTGACTGCGAGAAGCCGCGGAAGCGATAGTCGCTGACCACGGTGGCGCTACCGGTGATGGTGAACGCGGCGGGCGCGTCGGTCTCATCCTGCGCGAAGGCAGGAGTCGCGGTGACCGCCAGCAGCAATGCGCCGGAAATGGCTCTGGTGAAATTCATGGGATCCCTTTCGTCTAAATGCGAGTGGTCCCAACCTGCAGCAACCGGGACGCCGCTGTTGGCTCAGGGCGTTCGCCCCGGCGCGGCTATTTCCGTTTGCTGTCGCATATGTGCCGCATCACGCTGCGCTGCACAATCGCCTTTCGTCCAACCGTAGCAATTGCGCCGCCGCTGTGGCGGCGGCGCAACAACATGGTCACGCTTGTGACGAATCAGCGAACCGCAACGATCGCGTCAACCTCGACAGCAGCGCCACGGGGCAATGCCGCGACGCCCACCGCGGCGCGGGCGTGACGCCCGGCTTCGCCGAACAGCTTCTCCATCAGTTCCGACGCGCCGTTGCCGACCTGAGGCTGCTCGGTGAAGCTCGGCGCCGAATTGACGAACACGCCGAGCTTGACGATCCGCTCGACGCGGTCGAACCCGCCCAGCGCCTTACCAATCTGCGCGACGAGCATCAGCGCGCAGCGCTCGGCTGCTTCCTGCCCATAGGCAACATCGCGATCCTCGCCGAGGCGGCCGGTCATCACCGCGCCGTCCTTGAAGGGAAGCTGGCCAGAGATATGAAGCAGGCCGCTCGCCAGTACGGCGGGCACATAGGCCGCGACCGGGGCGGCGGCCTCGGGCAGGGTCAGGCCGAGTTCGGCAAGCTTGGCGTTTACGTCGGTCATTTAGAGTCTCCCAGGGTTGCGAGTTCGGTTGCCGGCTGGCCGGCGGAAAAGCGGGCAGAAATCCAGCGCTGAGCTTCGCACCAGTCATCGATCCGAGCATGGGCGTGCGGGGCAGCGGGCACGAACGACGCCATCGCCGGTTCGGACACCATGTGCAGTCGAAAAACATACGGCGCAGCGCGGGCAACCGATTCATGGTGCTGGGCCAGATCGTCAACGAACACTGTGACGCTTGCGCCATGTTCCTCGACCAGTTGCGCCACGGGACGGCCCTTGCCGCCCTGATTGCATTCCACGCGATGGACGATGCCATGCATGTCGAGCTGCGCGATACGCGGTTCGCGACAATGATCCTTGAGATTGGTGAGGATGACGATGTCCGCAACCTCGCTCAGCGCGGCGAGCGCCTCACGCGCGTGCGGCACCAGCGTCTGCCGCGCCATCTCACCCGGAAAGAAGCCGTCGAGATAGCCCCACATCGCCTCGGGCGTCAGTTCGGCGCCATCACGCCGCTTCATCGCGTTGGCCCAGTCATGGTTGGCTACGTCGAAATCGACGTCGTGCGCCTCGTCGAGCCACACGCTGAAATGCCGCACCATGTGCAGCAGCACCTCGTCGCAGTCGCAGATCAGTAGCGGCTTCATGTCATCTCCAGCTTCGCGCGCGCCGCAACCAGCGCCGCCGGTTGCGAATCGATCGCTTCGGCGCAGGCAATCAGATCGGGTTCGTAAGCCTCAAGGAATCCCAGCACCGCCGCCAGCACCGAAGGTTCGCCCACCCTTGCGCGCAGATCAGCGGGGGCAAGGCCCGTCATGTCGAGCAACCGGTGCGCGCGGTTGACGTCGGACACCGTCCAGCCAAGCGCGGCCAGCGCGAGTGCGGTTGCGTCCTCATTTGTCTCGCCAGCGCGCATCGCCTAGAGCTTGCCCAACCTCTTCATGGATAAGGTGCGCGTGGCAAAAAGGGTGCTGGTTGTCGAGGACAACGAACTCAACCTCAAACTTTTCTGCGATCTGCTGCGCGCGCACGGCTTCGAAACATCGCCGGTGCGTGACGGGCGCGAAGCGGTGGCGACCGCGCGCGCGTTCAATCCGGATCTGGTAGTGATGGATATCCAGCTGCCGCACATCTCCGGCATCGACATCATCGGACGGATGCGGGGAGACCCGGTGCTCAAGAACATCCCGGTGATGGCGGTGACCGCTTACGCCGGTCAGGAGGACGAGGCGCGGATTCGCGCGGCAGGCGCCAACGCCTATGTCACCAAGCCGATCTCGGTGATGCGCTTCGTCGAAGAGGTGCAGGCGCTGCTGTGAACGACAGCGCCTGAAACGCGAAAGGCCGCATGGCGAATCGCCTGCGGCCCTGAATCCCGGATCGAGTCCGGGATGACGCGCAGCGGCTTACGCCGCTGCTTGCATCACTTGATCTTCGCTTCCTTGAACTCGACATGCTTGCGCACGACGGGATCGTACTTCCGGAAGCTCAGCTTCTCGGTCTGGGTACGCGGGTTCTTCTTGGTGACATAGAAGAAGCCAGTGTCAGCCGTGCTGACGAGCTTGATCTTTACGGTTGTCGGCTTGGCCATCGCCCAAATCCTGCAGTCTGTTTCAAAATAATAAAGCGGCCGCGCGCTGGCAGGCCGCTGTCAGGGGTGGGCGCATGGCCTGACGGGCGCGCAATGTCAAGCGCGAGGTCGGGATTCAAGCTGATTAGCGACCCGTTAACCATGCTTGATGCACCCTCTGTCCGTGACGATCGCAGGGGGAGATCCGCGATGACCGATGCACGCAACTGGGTACTGGCCGACGAGCTTGGCCAGCGAATCGATTCGATCGGCGCGCGCGCGGCGCGGGCCGCCACCTCCGAACTTGCCGCGGATCTCGACGCGATCCGCCGAATCGCGCTCGCCAACGGGATCACCCCTGCGCTTCCCGTCGTCCATGCACTCGAATCGGCGCTCGCCGCGGGCCAGCGCGGACCGATGATCGCCGATGGCCTTGCGCTGCTGCGTGACGCCGTGAACTGCGGGCGCGACGATCCGCGCACGGGCGCCGCCTTCGCCGCCGCGTGTGCGATTCGCCTTGGTGCGTGATTTGATGCACCGGGTCTGATGGATTCGCTGGTCCCCGCCTTTATCGCCGTGCTGCTGGCTCAGGCGGGAGACCGGTCGCCGTGGCTGGTCGCGATCCTCGCCGACCGGTTCGGCAAGCCCTTCACGGTCGCAATCATGGCGATCATTGCCCATGCAGCGGGCAATGCCGTGGCTGCCACGGGGGGTATGCTGATCGCACCGATGCTTACCCCCAACGCCCGGCAGCTCCTGCTTGCGCTGGCGCTGGTCTTCGCCGCGATGGGTGCTCTGTGGCGGCTCAAGCCCCCCGACCGGCTGGAGGGATGGAAGCTCGGCGCGTTCGCGACGCCGCTATTGGGCGTGTTCATCCTTGCGGCGGGCGATACGACGCAATTCTTCACCTTCGCATTCGCGGCGCAGGAGCCGGCGCCGGTGGTGGTGGTCGTTGGCGCCACGGTGGCTGTGGCGGTCGTGAACACCGCGGCGGCGCTGATGGGCGAGAAGGCGTGGCGCAAGCTGCCGATCGGTCCGTACAGGATCGGGTTCGGGCTGGTTTGCCTTGTCGCAGGCGCGATCCTTGCCGCCGGAGCGCTGCGGCTGATCTAGCCGCTCGATTGCACTGATCGCACTTTCCGCAGCGCAGCGACGGACCCTATATGGCAAGGGATCGTTTCATTGCCGACTCAACCGATCAGGAGCGAATCATGGCCGACCCCAACGCCGCGCTGAAGACCCCGACCGACCTCAACCGCAACGACACCAAGACCGTGGCGCAGGCGCTGAACGGCATCCTGGCGGACAGCTTCGCGCTGTACTTCAAGACCAAGAATTTCCACTGGCACGTCTCCGGCCCGCATTTCCGCGACTATCACCTGATGCTCGACGATCAGGCTGCGCAGATCCTCGCCACCACCGACGTGATCGCCGAGCGCGTGCGCAAGACCGGCAACGCCACATTGCGCTCGGTCGGCGACATTTCGCGCCACCAGTCCATCGAGGATAACGACAAGGACTTCGTCGCCCCCGAGGCAATGCTGGCCGAGCTGCGCGAGGATAATCTCAAGCTGATCGCACTGCTGCGCGAGGCCAAGGACATCGTCGACGAAGCGAAGGACAACGCCACCAGCGGTATCCTCGACGAATGGACCGATCAGGCAGAGGAGCGCGCCTGGTTCCTGTTCGAGACCACCCGGAAGGGCTGAAGCCGGTTACGCCGGGACGGGTGCGTCCCGGCGGATCAGGCCGGCGTCCCTGAGTTCGTCCCACAGCGCCGCGGGGATCGGCTGCGCCATGAGCGCCAGCGCGTCGTCGACCTGACGCACCGATCCCATGCCGGGCACGACCGACGCGACCTGCGGATGCGCGAGCGGGAATTGCAGCGCGGCCGCGGCGAGCGGCACACCGTGGCGGGCGCAGATATCCTCGATCGCTCCCACCCGTTCGACGATCACGGGCGGGGCCGGCTCATAGTTGAAATTGGGGATCGCGCCGCCATGACGGACGCCCTTGGCAAGGATGCCGCTGTTATAGGGCCCGGCAATGACCAGCTGTACGCCGCGCTGCGCGCAGAGCGGGAGCAGATCGTCGAGCGGGTCCTGTTCGAGCAAGGTGTAACGGCCTGCGAGCATGATCAGATCGATGTCGCCGACGCTCAGCATCTCGATGCACACCGCGACCTCATTGACCCCCAGCCCGATCGCGCCGACCGCGCCCGAATCGCGCAGTTCCAGCATCGCGCGGTAGCCGCCGCCGATGAACCCCGCGAACAGCCGCGGATGATCCGCACCATGGGCAAAACTGCCGATATCGTGCGCGTAGAGGATGTCGATGCGATCGCGGCGGAGACGCTTGAGGCTGCCTTCATAGGAGCGCATCACCGCATCGTAGCTATAGTCGAATACGCTCTCATAGGGCTCGGGCGACACGAAGGCCTGACGCACCGCCGAGAGATCGGCGTCGGGACGCGGGTCGAGCCGGCGGCCGACCTTGGTCGAGACGATCGCAGTCTGTGCCGGATCCAGTTCGGCGAGCGCAGCGCCCAGCCGTTTCTCGCTGAGCCCGAAACCGTAATGCGGCGCGGTGTCGAAATAGCGCACCCCGGCATCCCATGCCCGCGCGACCACCGCGCGAGCCTGATCCCCGGGCACCGCGCGGTAGAGATTGCCGATCGACGCCGCCCCGAAGGCGAGCTGGCCCAGCTCGATCATGCGAGCAGCTGTACCGCGCCGAGCGCGATCCCGCTGCTGTCCTTCGCCGACACCGCGGCATCGCGCGGCTTGCTGGAGACCAGTCCGTCGATCTGCGCGCCGGCGACGTTGCGCAGCGCGACCGTGGGCCGCGCGTCGGACTGCTCGACCGCGAAACGGCAGTCGCGCACCGTCAGCCGCTTCGCGTGGCGCGCCCACAGGCCGTGCGCAGGCAGGGTCTTGAGATAGCTCACCTCGAGGCTGGTCTCGCGGCGATATTCGGGTTCGCGCGCCGCGTCGGCAGCGGTACCGCCGCCAGGCGAGGTTACGTCGACCCCGACGAAGCTCACATCCTCGACCGGGCCGTCGGCGAAGCCCTCGACTCCGCAGGGATAGCGCGGATCGGCGCCCGAGACCTGCACATCCTCGAACCGGACGCGGCGGATCGCACCGACCGGCGTGCCCTTCGGCGCGCGCATCCGCGCACCATGATGCACGAACAGCGGATGGTTGACCGGATCACGCAGCGTGATGCCGCTCACCACCACATCTTCCATCAATCCGCCGTCGACGATCCCGACGAGGATGCCGCGGCTGTTGGTGCAGATACAGTCGGAGACGCGGACGTTGCGGAAGCCGCCATTGGTCTCGGTCCCCATCTTGATCCGTCCCAGCACCCCGTTACCGTCGGGCGAGCCATAATCGGACAGGCGATAGCTGCCGTCGAGCAGCGATCCCATCAAATAGCCGCTGGTCTTGCAGCCCTGAATGAGGATGTCCTCGCACATGACCTTGCGGCCGAGCGCGTAGCTGCTCTTGAGCACGATCGCATCGTCCTTGGGCGCGTTGACGGTGCAGTTGACCACCCGCACATCGCGGCAGCAATCGATGTCGATCCCGTCGCGGTCGGTATCGATGACGATGCCGTCCAGCGCCATGTTGCTGCAGCCATGCGCGATGATGCCGAAATGGCCGGCCTGCAGGATGGTGAAGTCCTTGAGCTGGACATTGCGGCAGTTCATCAGCCCGATCGTTTTGTTCGCCCGGCCCACCTGCGCAGCCTCATTCGCGTCACGCAGCATGAATTCCTTCGGGCTGATTCCCAGTGCCTTTGCCGATTCCCAATTCTTACGCGCCCACCAGCGGTCGCCCGGACCGTCGCGATCGAGGCCGAGGCCGTGGAGCATGCCGGAGCCGATAACGGCGATGTTCGACGCGCCGTCGGCATAGATCAGGCTGTTATGGACATGGGTGATGCCGAAATCCTGAAACTGCTCCTCCAGATAATTTTCGGGCGGATCGTAGTTACGGCCGTGGATGTCGGGATCAGCCGCTTCGATGACCGCACCCGCGGACAAGGCCAGCGTGACATTGTCGAGCAGGCGGATCGAGAAGCTGAGATACCGGCCGGGCGGCACCAGCACCACGCCACCACCGCGCTTCGCCGCAGCCTGCACCGCGCGGTTGATCGCCGGACTGTCGATCGTCCGCCCGTCGCCGCGCGCGCCGTGTTTTCGGATATTCTCGACCCCATGCCCGTCGAGCGCAATCTGCGCGGCGGCGGGAGACCCTAGGATCAGAGCCAGCAACCCGAGGGTCGAGCGGCGATCGAAGCTTGCATGCGCATCAAACATAATTCATCATACGAATGCAAAAGGCGTTGTCTACGCCGCATTCAATCCGTTGGGAGAGTTTATGGGCCGTCTGGAAGGCAAGATCGCACTGGTGACCGCAGCGGGCCAGGGCATCGGCCGGGCCACCGTCGAAGCGTTCGTACGCGAAGGTGCGCGGGTCATCGCCACCGATGTCCGCGCCGAAACGCTGGAAGGGCTTGAGGGCGCCGAGACCCGTCAGCTCGACGTCACCAGCAAGGATGCGGTGCAGGCGATCGCCGCCGAGTTTCCCGACTTGAACGTCCTCTATAATTGCGCGGGCTTCGTTCATGCCGGCACGATCCTCGACTGCGACGAGGATGCGTGGGAATTCTCCCAGTCGCTCAACGTCACCGCGCAATATCGCATGATCCGCGCCGTGCTGCCCAACATGATCGCGCGCGGCGGCGGGTCGATCATCAACATGTCGTCGGTTTGTTCGAGCATCAAGGCGGTGCCCAACCGCTTCGCCTATGGCGCGACCAAGGCCGCGGTGATCGGCCTGACCAAATCGGTGGCGATCGACTATGTGACCAAGGGCATCCGCTGCAACGCGATCTGCCCCGGCACGGTCGAGACGCCATCGCTGATCCAGCGGCTGCACGACACCGGCGATTTCGACAAGGCCTATGCCGAGTTCACCGCACGCCAGGCGATGGGCCGGTTCGGGCGCGTGAGCGAGCTGGCGGCGCTGGCGGTGTATCTGGCCAGCGACGAAAGCGCCTTCACCTCCGGCACGGTCAATGTGATCGACGGCGGCTGGGTGAACTGAATCGAGATCGGCCTGCTGGGTCCTGCCCTGCCCCATAACCCCGGCCCTGTGCCGGGTCCACCGGGATGCCAAGGGAAGGGCAAGAGGCGTAAAGCCTGTCCAGCGCGGCACAGTGGACCCCGGCACAAGGCCGGGGTGACGGACGTTAGGAGAGTGCCCAGATGATTGCCAAAGCTGTTCGCCGTCTCACACTGACCGCCGCGTTGCTCACCGCCACGTCGGCTTTGGCGCAGGTGACGGTGCATGTCGCGCCCGCAGGCGACGACCGCAATTCGGGGACGCAGGCGAAGCCGGTACGCAGCCTCGAGCGCGCACAGGCGCTGGTGCGGGCGAGCAACGGCAAGAACGATGTCACGGTCCTGCTCGCCGACGGCACCTACAAGCTGACCAGGCCGCTGGTCTTCCGCCGCGCCGATGGCGGGCAGAGCGGCAAGACGGTCGAATGGCGCGCGGCGGAAGGCGCCAAGCCGGTCATCTCGTCGGGGATCGAAATCGGCGGCTTCGCAGTGCACGACGAGAAGGAACGGATCTATGTCGCCGCGACGCCGAAGGGGCTCGACACCCGCCAGATCTGGGTCAACGGCACCGTCGCCGAGCGCCCGTGGATCGAGCTGCGCGCGTCCGACGTGAAGTTCGGCGCGACCGGGTTCGAGATCGTCAATCCGAAATATGGCTATATCGGCAAGCTCGCCCGGCCCGACCGGCTCGAGCTGGAGGCGACCGGATTCTTCACCGACCGCTATTCGCCGGTGAAGTCGATCAACGGCACCACCGTGACGATGCAACAGCCGGCATGGGACAACAACACTTGGGGTTACGACACGGTCAGCAAGCCGATCTTCCCGGACGATTCGCGGTTGTTCCTCGTCAACGCGCTCGAGTTCATCGGCAAGACTAACGACTGGCATGCGCGCTATCACCAGTGGGTGATCGATCCGCAGGCGGGCAAGCTGTACCTGCGCGCGGGCATCGATGAGGATATCAAGGATCTGAAGGTCGTGGTGCCGACGCTGGAGACATTGGTGTCGATCAGCGGCACGCCCGCGGCGCCGGTCGAGCGGCTGAGCTTTCGCGGCCTCACCTTTGCCCACAGCTCATGGATGGGGCCGGGCAAGCCGACCGGCTATGCCAATCAGCAAAGCGGCGCGTACCTCAGCGACGTCTCGCCGATCCGGCCCAAGGACGCGTGGGACAAATGCGGCTGGGGCTGTGTCGAGTTCGAATCGATGCGCCTCAAATGGCACCAGATGCCGGCAGCGGTTCAGGTTTCGGCCGCGCGCGAGGTGGCATTCGAGGGCAACCACTTTACCCAGCTCGGCCAGATCGCGCTGGGCATCGGCAACGAGCCGACCGCGCACCTGACCGGCGTCGGCCTTGCCACCGACGGCGTCCGCGTGTCGCGCAACCGTTTCTCGATCCTCTCGGGCGGGGCGATCATGGCCGGCGGCGTGCGCACCGACGCGCATCATCCGGGCGACCCGAAGCTGATCAACCGCAACCTCGTGATCGAGGACAACACGGTCGTCACGGTCAGCCAGGATTACAAGGATAATGCCGCCATCCTGACGACGTATGTGGACGGTGCGACGATCCGTCACAACGACATCTCAGATGCGCCGTACGATGCGATCGCGGTCGGCTGGGGCTGGGGCTACAACGATGCGGGCGGCAACCCGAATTACGACGAGAAACAGAAGGGCTATGTCCACAACCCGAAGTTCACGACGCCCACCACGCTGCGCAACACGCTGGTCGAGGGCAATCGCATCCATGGCGTGAAACTGTGGTACGAGGACGGCGGGGCGATCTACAACCTCTCCGCCAACCCCAATTCGGTGATCCGCAACAACCATATCTTCGACATCTCGAACCGGATCGGCATCTATCTGGACGAGGGCAGCAAGCACTTCACCGTGACCGGCAACGTCGTCGAGACCGGGGGCAAGTGGCTCAACATCAACACCGCAGGCGGCATGTACCGGCGGCGCATCTCGACCGACAACAAGGCGTTCGGCAACTGGCATAATTCAATGTCGACCGGCGGGCGCTGGCTGCCCGAGATCGGCAATGACGCGCGGGGGAATTTCCTGATCCCGGACCGCGACTGGCCGGCCGATGCGCGCAAGGTGATCGAGGAAGCGGGGCCGCGGGACTGACCGCTGCCCCTAGTCTCCGCGACGAGCAAAGACGAGGTGAAGGACGCTGCGCAGGCGTCGACCGGTTGCGTACCGGGCGTCGCCTGCCGTGCTTACCCTTATGGACGGCACGGGGATCGCCGTCCTAGAAGACCGACGATGGGTTCGTCGCACAGTTTTGCCGAAGCGCCGCTCGGGCGGTTGCGCCACCAGGCAAACGAGGTGCGCGAGCGCCATTGCCATGACGATCCGTTCGTCGCGGTGGTGCTGTCGGGCGGATATCAGGAGGCTGGCGACGAAGGCCGGTGGAACGTCCGCGCCGGCGACGTCCTGATCCACCATGGCTTTGAATCGCATCTCGACCGATTCGATTCCTGCGGTACAGAGGTGCTGATCCTGCCGCTCCCGGTCGAGTTCGCACAGGCCCGGACGGTGCGCGGGCGGATTGCGGATGCCGATCTGCTGGTCCGCATCGCCGAACGCGACCTGATCACCGCGCGCGCCATGCTCGCCGAACAATTCGTCGCGACGACCGCTTCCACGCTCGACTGGCCCGACGCGCTCGCCGCCGATCTGCGCGCAATGCCGGATATCACACTGGGGCAATGGGCCGAGCAAGCCGGCGTTCGCCCTGAAACGGTGAGTCGCGGCTTTCGCCTTGCCTATGGCTGCACCCCCAAGGCCTATCGTGCGAGCGCGCGCGCCCGCGCCGCGGTGGCGACATTGCGCGTCAGTGAGACATCCTTCGCGGCAATCGCACACCAGCTGGGCTATGCCGATCAGGCGCATATGACGCGGGCGGTCACGATGCTGACAGGCCTGACGCCCGGCGGATGGCGGCGGCGGTCAACTGGGTTCAATACCGGCGCGGGCGCGGCCCCGTAGGAATCATCCCGAACCCATCTTTGCACGGAACCTCGCCGCATGATCGACCGCCGTACCCTGATCGCCACCGCGCTGCTCCCCGCGCTCGCGCCTGCCGTCCGCGCGGGACAAAGCCAGAGCGCAGAGGGTGCGAGGCTGACCGCGATCTATGAGAGGCTGTACGACCGGCTGCTCGAGACCGATCCCGAATTCTGCACCGCGCTCGGGCTGGACAAGGGCGCCAATGCCGGCGCCAAATCGAAGCTGACCGACCGCAGCCCTGCAGGCCTACGGCGTTCGCATGACCTGTATCGCGAGGGGCTGAAGCAGCTCGCGACGATCGACCCGGCCAAGCTGTCGGGCATGGACCTGGTCAATTACGAGACCTTCCACGGCCCCTGGCAAACGTTCGTCAAAGCCTACGACACGTTCAGCTATGGCCTGCATGGCTGGCCCGAACCGCATCCGGTGACCCAGCTGAGCGGCATCTATCGCTCGATCCCCGATTTCCTGACCAACCAGCACAGCATCGCCAATGCGGCGGACGCCGAAGCCTATCTGGCGCGCTGCGCCGCCTTCGCCGTGGAACTCGACAACGAGACCCGGCGGATCAAGGCCGATCATGCCGCCGGTGTCATCCCGCCCGATTTCGTGATCGACCGCACGCTCGAGATCTATGCCAAGGTCGCTTCGCCCGCGCCCGAGGCAAATATCCTCGTCACCAACCTGACCGCCAAGACGAAGTCGATCCCCGGCGATTGGGCGGCGCGCTGCGCGAAGATCGTGAGCGGCGACATCTATCCCGCGATGCAGCGCCAGATCGCCGAGCTGCGCAGCGCGCGACCGCGCGCCACGCACGATGCCGGCGTGTGGCGACTGCCGCAGGGCGCGGACTATTATACCTACGCATTGCGCTACGCGACGACGACCGGGATGACGCCGCAAGAGGTTCATCAGCTCGGGCTGGAGAAGATGGCAGATCTGACCGCGCGCGCCGATTCGATCCTGCGCGCGCAGGGGATGACGCAGGGCAGCGTCGCGCAGCGGCTGAACGCGATGGGCAAGGACCCGCGCTTCGTCTATCCCAACACCGATGCCGGCAAGGCGAAGCTGATCGCCGAGCTCAACACCCAGATCATCGCGATGCAGAGAAGACTGCCCGAGATGTTCGGACGGCTGCCGCGCGCGCTGGTCGAGATCCGCCGCGTTCCGCCGGAGATCGAGGCGGGCGCGACCAACGGCTATTACCAGCTCCCCGCGGTCGACGGGTCGCGGCCCGGCGCTTATTACATCAACCTGCGCGACACCGCCGAGAACCCGCGCTGGGCGCTGCCCACGCTGACCTATCACGAGGCGACGCCCGGCCATCACCACCAGATCGCGCTGGCACAGGAAGCGACCGGTATCCCCCGGCTTCGCCGCCTGCCCGCCTATTCGGTCTACTCCGAAGGCTGGGCGCTGTATGTCGAGCAGCTGGCGGACGAGATGGGCGCCTATGCCGACGATCCGTTCGGGCGGCTGGGCTATCTCCAGTCCTATATGTTCCGCGCGGCGCGGCTGGTGGTCGATACCGGGCTGCACCACATGCGCTGGAGCCGCGAGAAGGCAATCCAGTACATGAACGACGCGCTGGGTACGGCCGAACGCGGCAACATCACCGAGGTGGAGCGCTATTGCGTGTGGCCGGGACAGGCGACCAGCTACATGGTCGGCCAGACACGCTGGGTGGCGATCCGCGAGAAGGCACGCAAAGCGCTGGGCGACAAGTTCGACATCCGCGCCTTCCACGATACCGCGTTGGCCGCAGGGGCAATGCCGGTATCCGTGCTCGAGTCGATGATCGACCGCTGGATCGCAGCGCAGCGCGGCGGTTAACCGCCGCGCTGCGCTGCGATCAGGGCCGCGTCGCGTAGGTCCATGTCACCGCGTCGGTGAGTGCTTCGCCCGCCGCGGTGCGGGTGCGTGCCTCGACGCGGTTCTCGCCTTTGGCGAGGTCGATCGTCCACACCGCCATCCGATCGGTCACCGGCACGCTCGCCCATGCCCCGCCGTTGAGGCGAAACTCAACCGAGGGCTGATTCGAGAAGGCCATCACCTTCACGCGTTGCGTGCGCTTGCTGATGTCGCGGCGGCTGGTGAGGTGGAGCATCGGCTTGTCCGACCAGTTGGCCTGATACCAGAAATAGGCGTCCTTGGGCTTGCGGTCCTCGGTCACCAGCCCCTTGTCGTTGATCGCCGGGCGGTCGCCCTCGTTGCGCTTGAACGAGGGGAAGTCGATCCCGACCCAGACGAAGGTCGACCACAGGAACGGCCGCTTCTTCATCTCGAGCCAGTGCTTGATATGGAAGTCGGTCTGATATTGCTCGGGATGCCAGTAGCCGTTGGATTCGGGGCGCTTCACCACCGGATCCTCCTGATGAAGCAGCGAGGCGCCGGCACCATATTCGCTGACGCCGATCGGGCGGGTCGGCAGCTTGGCGTGAAGCTCGTCCGCCCAGGGACCGATGTCCTCCGACTTGGTCCAGTACCAGCCGAAATAGCGATTGTACGACACGGTATCGCTGTGCAGCGCGACCGGATCGCTGTCGTCGAGGCAGCAATGCGCGTAAGTGGTCGGACGCAGCGGATCGAGCGTCTTCGCGGTCGAATTGAGCTCAGCGAGGATGCGGTTCGAGGCGGTGTCCGACTTGCGGATCTCGTTGCCGATTCCCCAGAGCGCGACCGAAGGATTGTTGTAGGTCTGCGCGATCAGCTCGCGCATCTGCTGAACGAGGTTGATACGGAATTCGTCCGACTGGTCGTGATCGTCGATCAGCGGGACTTCGGTCAGGATCAGGATGCCGAGCTCGTCGGCGCGGTCATAGACGCGCTGCGGATGCTGCATGTGCGCGAGGCGGATGCCGGTGACGCCCATCTCGTCGAAGATCTTCAGATCCTCGTCGATCTCGGCCTGAGTCACGATCGGGCCGCGGCCGAAGCGCGACGGGTGCTGCAAATTGACCCCGTAGAGCGGGTAGTGCTTGCCGTTGAGCAAGAAGATGCCGTCGGGCCTGACCGCGACGGTACGCACGCCGAGCGGCACCGACTGGCTGTCGACCACGCGCCCGTTTGCGACGACCTCGCTCTCCACGCGATAGAGATAGGGGGATTTGCGGCCCTCCCACAGCTTCGGCGCCTTGAGCGTGAAACGCTGGTCGGCGGTGCCGCGCGTGCCGGGCGCCAGAGTGAGCGGACTACGCTGAGTGGCGACTGCCTTGCCCTGCGCATCGACGATGCGGGTAACGATGTCGAAACGCGCGGGCGCAGCACGGTCATTGACCACCGCAACCGTCGTACCGATCGTCGCGCTGTTCTTGCCCAGCGCTTCGGTCCGCGCTCGGATCCCCGGCCCGGCATGGTCGAGCCGGTCGAGATGGAGATCGGACGTCGCGATCAGCTTCACCTCGCGATAGAGGCCGCCAAAGATGTTGAAGTCGCCGTTCAAGGGCGAGATGTGCGGATTCTTCGCATTGTCGACGCGGACGGCGAGAAGGTTCTCGCCCGCGCGCAGCTTGCCGGTGACGTCGAAACGGAATGCCGCATAACCACCTTCATGGCTGCCAAGCTTCTCGCCGTTGAGCCAGACATCAGCCCTGAGCGTCGCGCCACCGAAATGGAGCAGGTAGCGCGTGTTAGGGAGCGCCTTGTGGTTGAGTTTGAGGCGATACCAGGCAGGGCCGCGATAATAGACGCCCTCGGGCTCGCCGCGCGCCTTGGCGCCGCCGATCCCCGAATCCTCTGCATTATAAGTGTGCGGCACCGCGACCCGCGACCAGCGCATGTCATCGAAGTCGGGGGCCTGCGCGCCCGTCGCGTCTTCCTTGACGAATCGCCAGCCCTGCGTGAGCGCAGTTTCCTGCGCGAGCGCGACCGGCGCGAGCACCAGCGCGGCGAGCCAGATCAGGCTCCGTTGAATGAAACGCATCATACCCCTGTTCCCGTAAACGTCTGAATCGATCCGATCGCGATATTGCGGCTGTCCGCGTCGGTGCGCACCGCAGCCTCGCGCCGTTTGGGCGAAGTGAGGCGATCAATCACCGCGCCGTCCACATTCTCCAGCGCGACGGCGGGCCGTGCGTCAGGCGTCGCGGTGTCGAAGCCGCAATCGACGACGCTCAAATTGCGGACGTGCCGTGCATAGAGGCCATGCGCGGGCAGAATGCCCATGAAGCTCGGCTCGAGGCTGGAGTTGCGCCGCTCCGGGACGGTGCGGTTCGCATCCGCTTCGGTTCCGCCACCTGCCGCCGTCGCATGGACGCCGCGGAAGCTGACATCCTCGATGATCCCATCGGGGATGCCGACGACACCGCACGGATATTCCATCCGCGCACCCGAGACCTGGATATCGGTGAAGCGCACGCGGCGGACCTTCGCCACCCCCGCGCCCTTCGGCGCGCGATTGCGCGCGGACAGGCGCAGGAAGATCGGATGATTGACCGGATTGACGAGGTTGATGTCACGGAAGGTGACGTCCTCCAGCACGCCGCCATCGATCGCGCCGAGTTGAAGCCCGCGCGCATTCTCGCTCACGCAATCGGCGATGAGGATGTTGCGGAAGCCGGTCGCGCTGTCGGTGCCGAGCTTGATGCGGCCGAGCACGCCAACCTTGTCGGGGGCAAGATAGGGCGATTTGCGATAGGTGCCGTCGAGCACGCTGCCGAGCAGATAGCCGCTGGTCTTGCAGCCGATCACCTGCACATCCTCGCAGAATACCGGGCGCTGAAGCGCGTAGCTGCTCTTGAGCACGATCGCGTCGTCCTTGGGCGCATTGACCACACAGTTGGTGACGCGCGCATCGCGGCAGCAATCAATGTCGATGCCGTCGCGGTCGGTATCGACGGTCAACCCGTCGATGCGGACATTGGTGCAGCCCAGCACGTAACATGCGAAATGTCCGCCCTGCAGGATCGAGAAATCCTTGAGCAGTATGTTGCGGCAACGGGTCAGGCCGATCGCCTTGTTGCCGCGGCCCTCATATTCCATCTCCCCGGGGATCGCGCGACGTGCGGCGTCGGGGCTGAGGCCAAGCTCGCCCGGCGATTTCCAGCCCGCAATCCCGTGCCAGCGCGGCGCCGGCCCTTCGCGGTCGAGGCCGAGGCCGTGAATTAGCCCATGGCCGATGATCGCGATGTCGCTGACCCCGTCGCCATAGATCAGGCTGTTGTGGAAGTGCGCGAGGCCGTAATCGACCAGCTGCTCCTCGAACACGCCCTCGGGCAAGTCATACTCGCCCCTGTGCTTCTTCGGGTCCGCTGCCTCGATCACCGATCCGGGGCTGAGAACAAGCGTAATGTGGCTCTTGAGGCGAATCGAGAAGCAGAGATAGCGGCCCGGCGGCACCACGATCGTGCCGCCCCCGCTGGCGCTCGCAGCCTCGATCGCGCGGTTGAAGGCAGGGGAATCGACCGCTTTGCCGTCACCCTTCGCGCCATAGTCGCGAACATTGTGGAAACCGGTGAGCGATCCCGTCGCGCGGACCGGCATCGCACTCGCCGCGAACGCCGCGCCTGCCCCCAATAATGCCGTCCTGCGACTGAACTCGGCCCGTGCCTCGAGCAATGATCCTCTCCTGTCCTTGTTTATAGTATGATGAATTAGCCGGGCATCGACTGCAAGCTGTAAGTCAGGTTTGAGCGATCACGCAGCGATCGGGGGCCAGCCGGAGCGTCAGATCAACCCGTCCCGGCATCTCGGCGAGGATTGCGCGGGTGATGCGTTCATAGTGCTGGATGAAGCGGGCAATCTGCGCATCGTTCATCGCCAGCGCCGGATCGCGGCCTTGCGTGGCAAGCGAGACGCGCAGATCCGCCTCCTGCTGGGCGCGCCAGCCTCGCACCACCTCGAATCCGGGCGCGGCGAGCAGCACCAGCCGGTCGATGCGCGCGAACAGCGTCTGATAGGGACCGGCGAGTGCATCGTTGACCGCGTGACGCCAGACGCCGTGCGGGTCTTCGGTCCGTTCAAGATCGTTGACGGGCACGGCGAGATCGGCAGGCGATTGCGCGGCAGCCCCGATGCACCAGCCCTCAAAGATCAGCAGGTCGAGCGGACCATCGACGGGCTCCCATTGCGCTCTGGGCAATGAATCGTCGCTGGCCTTGTCGAATCGCGGGAGGCGCACCGCTTGCCCGGCCTTCACTGCGTCGAGGATCGTGCAGCCCAGCGCCACATCATGCGTCAGCGGCACCCCGCGCGTGGCGAGCAAGGGGTGGACAGTATGTGCCAACTCCGCACGCGCGGCCTTGCCGAGATAGAGGTCATCGAGCGAGAGGATCGCGGCGCGCACGCCGAGCCGCTGGACGAGGCCCTGCGCGAGGGTCGATTTACCGCTGCCCTGCGATCCACAGATACCGAGGATCAGCGGGCGCGGGCCGTTCAACCAGCCTGCTGTCGCCTGCGCGACGATCTCAGGCGACGCGGTCAAGCGGCTCACGCCCGGCGAAGAAGGCGTCGAGATTGTCGGCAACCTTCATGCCCATCGCCTCGCGCGTCTCGAGCGTGGCCGAGCCGAGGTGCGGGAGCAACACGGCGTTGGGGAGGTCAGTCAGTGCGGCTTCGACCGCGGGTTCGCGCTCGTACACGTCAAGCCCGGCAGCGGCGATCGTGCCGGCCTTCAGCGCTTCGGCGAGTGCCGTTTCGTCGATCAGCGTGCCGCGCCCGGTGTTCACCAGCACCGCGTCACGCTTCATTGTCGCCAGTGCCGCAGCGTCGATCATGTACCGCGTCGCCGCGCCGCCGGGCGCGTGGAGCGAGACCACATCGGCGACGCGAAGCAGGCTGTCGAGCGAAGCGTGATACGCCGCTTCGGGTACATCGCCGGCGCGGCTGCGGCTGTGCACCACGACCTCCATCCCGAATGCCCTGGCCCGCTCGGCCACGGCGCGCGCAATACGGCCATAGCCGACCAGTCCGAGCACTTTCCCGCGTAGCGAGCGGCCGAGCAAATGGGTGGGACGCCAGCCGGTCCACTCACCCGCCCGCAATTCGCGCTCGCCCTCGCCTGCACGGCGGGTGACCATCAGGATCAGCGTCATCGCGATGTCGGCGGTGGCGTCGGTGAGAACATCGGGCGTGTTGGTGACAGTCAGGCCCGCCTCGCGCGCGGCGTCGAGATCGATATGCTCGAACCCCGCGCCGTAATTGCCGATAATGCGCGCGCGGCGGCCTTCGGCGAGGAGCACCTCCCGTGTGATCTTGTCGGTGACCGTCGGGCAGAGCGCATCATGCTCGCGCATCGCCTGCGTCAGCGCGGCAGCGTCCATCGGCAGGTCAGCTTCGTTGTGGGTCACATCGTAGCTGGCGGCCAGACGCCCTTCGACCGCTTCGGGCCAGCGGCGGGTGAGGAGGATCTTCGGTCTTGCCATGATGCGTTCCAACTCCCTTCTGTCACCCCGGCCTTGTGCCGGGGTCCACCCAGTCTCACCGGTGAAGCGAGAGCCTCTCGTTCCACGCTTGCCTCCCAGTGGACCCCGGCACAAGGCCGGGGTGACGGCACGTGAGGCGGAGGTCCGTTGGTAGTGGCTAGCGCCCTAGCGCCGCTGGAACACCGGTGCCCGCTTCCCGGCGAAGGCGGCACGGCCCTCCTTCGCGTCTTCGGTCGCAAAGCAGATCGCCTGCAGGTCGCGCTCATATTCGATCGCCTTGTCCCACGGCATGGTGTGCGCGGCGCGCAGATTAAGCTTGGCGGTCTCCGCCGCGATCGGTGCGCGCGACGCGATCGTCGCGGCGATTTCCTGCGCGCGTGCGTGCAACGCGTCGGGCGCGACGATTTCACTCACCAGCCCCCCGGCCAGCGCCTTGTCGGCGTCGATCATGTCGCCGGTGAACAGCATCAGCGCGGCGTTGGACGCCCCCATCGAATAGGTCAGCCCCGCCGCCATCCCGCCGCCGCCGATCCAGCCAAGCTTGATCTCCGGCGCGGCGAACTTCGCGCTGGTGCTGGCGATGCGGATGTCGGCGGCCATCGCCGTCTCGAGCCCGCCGCCCAGCGCATAGCCATTGATCGCTGCGACCACCGGCTTGCGGCAGGCACGCAGCGCGTCGCAATAATCGTCGCGGTTGCGGAAGTCCCACGGTGTCGCATAGCCGTCGAGCGTGGTGATGTCGGAGCCGGCCGAGAAGGCCTTTTCGCCCGCGCCGGTGATGACGACGCAGCGCACCGCGTCGCTGGTGTTGCACTCGCCCACGGCAGCGATCAGCGCGGCGGCCATTTCGGGCGTCAGCGCATTGAGCTTGGCCGGGCGGTTGAGGGTGATGGTGGCGACATGGTCGGCCACGGTGAACAGGAGGTCGTCGGTCATGTCTCGGCTCCGGCCGGATGTTGGCTGCGGTAGAAGGTTTCGAGGTCATCGAGCACGGGGTCGGCGGCGTCGCCGTCGAGCAACCCCGCGCGCAGCCGCGCCGAAGCCGCGGCCTGGAAGGCAATCGCCCCGTCATGGCGCGGACGCAGCAATGCCGCCTCGACCGTCGCGAGCGTCGCGGCGAAGAAGCCGCCGGTCGCGGAATTGACCGCGACGTCCTGCCACGCCGAGCGCAGTGCCGGCTGCCCGTCATGCCGCGGGATGAAGCCGCGCTGCACCGGCTCCGACATCAGCCAGCGCAGATGATCGAGCAGTTCGGGCGTGATCTGACAGCGCTTCGACACGCCGATCCCGGTGCCGCCCAGCGTCGAACCGATCCGGCCACCGGGACCGGCGGGCGCATCGGCAAAGCCCACGCCGCGCGTCGCGTAGTTCACATAGCCATAGATCAGCGGGCACAGGTCGATCCCCTCGCCGCGCTCGATCGCGCCCAGCATCGCAATCGGATTGAGGTCGCACGCGCGGCGGGTGACCGGGCCGGTCAGCACCGCCATCAGGCTATAGGCCTCGCGTGCCACGGCCCGATCCATGAACCCCTCGCGCGGCGCGGCCGGCTCGAAGCCGAACGCGCCGCAGAGCGACTGGAAGCTCAGTATCGCGTGCGGGCCAGCGAGCGAGAGCGCGACCGCATGATCTGCGGCAAAGGCGGGGAGCTGCGCCCATTCGAGCGGAGGCAGCGCCACGCTCTCGCGACGGTACGCCATCACCTGAGTTGCTGCATCAAGCGGCAGCGCCCAGTGCTGGCCTGCATAGTGATAGCTGGCGAGCGACGGTCCCGCGATTGCGCGACGCCACGCCGCGATCTCGTCCGCGTCGAACAGCTCCTCGACCGGCACAAGACACTCCGCCGCAACCGCCTCGCCGACATGCGGGTGATCGAGCACCACCAGATCATAGCGCGCGCAGAGATCGCCGATCGGATGCGATTCGAACCCTTCGAGCGGGTGTGTGTCCCAGCGCAGCGCCAGCGTGTCCGCCTGCGCCGCCGCGGCCGCGAGCGCATTGTAGCCGCGCGGATGATCCCAGGTCAGGCCGCGATAATTGGGCATGCTCATGCGTGCTGGCGCACCACGCCCGCTTCGATCAGAGCCTCGATCGCGGCATCGTCCAGCCCGGCTTCACGCAGCAATTCACGGCTATGCTCGCCGACCAACGGCGCGCCGCGCTCGACCGTCGAAGGGGTCTTGGAGAAGCGGATGGGAAAACCCGGCGCCTTCACCCGGCCCTCGGTCGGGTGGTCGTACTCGACGAAGGTGCCATTGTGCCTGATCTGGGGATCCTCGACCAGATCGGCATAGCCATAGACCGGGCCGGCCCAGATATCGCGCGCGCGCATTGCCTCAAGCCATTGCACGCTGGTGCGCGCAGGCAGATGTTCCTTCACTCTGGCGAAGATCTGGTCGCGCAGCGCCCAGCTGTCGCGCTCGTCGTCGAGGCCGTCGAAGAAGGGGTCCGCGAACAGCTCGCCGAGCTTTTTGAGCGACGCCATGGCGACGGTGATGTAGCCGTCCCGCGTCGCGAACACGCCATAGGGTGCGCGGATATAGCTGTGGGCGTGCGGCTCGGCCGAACGCGCCTGCGGCTTCTCGCCCACAGTGAACACCGACAATTCCTGCATCTGGATCGTGGTGATCGCATCGAGCATGTTGACCTGAACCAGCTGGCCCTCGCCGGTGCGTTCGCGGTGAAAGAGCGCGGCGAGTGCGCCCTCGAACGCCGAATAGGCGGTGACCGCGTCGACCAGATACTGGCCCGCGGCGGACGGCGGCGCGCCCTCCGCGCCGGTCGACATCATCGCGCCCGACATGCCCTGAAGCAGCAAATCCTGCCCCGGATAGTTGCGGTACGGGCCGTCCTCACCATAGCCCGACATCGAGACATAGATCAGCCGCGGGTTGATCGCGCTGAGCGTCGCGTAATCCACCCCCAGCCGCTCGGCGACGCCGGGGCGGTAGTTCTGCAGGAACACGTCTGCATCCTTGACCAGCTCGAGCAGCAGCGCCTTGCCCTCGGGCGCCTTCAAGTCGACCGCGAGGCTGCGCTTGTTGCGATTCAGGGAGAGGAACGAGACGTTGATCTGGTTGCCATTGGCGCCGCCGGCCGATGCGTGGCGCTGCCACTCGCCGCCGGTCGGCTCGACCTTCACGACGTCGGCGCCCATGTCGCCCATGCGCTGCGCCGCGAACGGGCCGGCCATCGCGATCGAGCAGTCGAGCACGCGGATGCCGCTCAGGATATTGGTCACGTCGTCTGTTCCTTAGCTCATGGTCCAGCCGCCGTTGACGTGCAGCGTCTGGCCGGTGACGAAACCGGACTCGTCGCTCGCGAAAAAGGCGATGGCGTTGGCGATGTCATGGGCGGTGCCGCGGCGCTTGATCGCCTGCGCGTCGAGCACCATGCGGGTATAGCCCTCGGGGTCGGGGTGAATCTTCTCAGCGTCGGTCGGGAAGGCGCCGGGCGCGATCGCGTTGACCGTGATGCCGTACGTACCGAACTCGCGCGCCCAGGCGCGGGTCAGACCGACCAGCGCCATCTTCGACGCGACATAGGGCGAAAGGTTGGCCCAGCCGCCCGACACGGTGATGCTGGAGACGTTGACGATGCGGCCGAAACCGCGTTCGCGCATCCCCGGCAGCGCCGCCTGAACCGCAACGATGCCTGCATCGACATTGACGCGCTGGACCGCCTGATGCTCCTCGATCGAATAGTCCTCGAACGGTTTGGAGGGGTAGATGGCGGCGTTGTTGATGACCACGTCGAACCCGCCGATATGCCGCGCGAGCTGATCGAGCGTGGCGCGAAACCCCGCGAGGTCGGAAAGGTCGGCGGTCGAGACGACGAGCTTGCCCAGTCCTTTGCCCTCAGCAGCGACTTTAAGCGCCTCGACCTTGGCGAGGTCGTTGTCGATCGCGACCACCGTCGCGCCGCGCTCGATCAGCAGCAGCGTCGTGTCGAGGCCAAGGCCGCCCGCAGCGCCGGTGTAAAGAACGACGCGGCCCTTCACTTGGCACCGCCGATCGGCGGGAAATTGCCCGAGGGCATCGGGTATTCGCCAGCGGGCTGGAGCGCGACACCCTCGATCCGCTCCACCGCGTCGGCGACCGCGGCGGCATCCGGCAGGATGCGGAAGACGCTGTCGTAGCGCCGCGCCTCGCCATGCTCGAGCCAGGTCAGCTCGCCACGATCGCGCGCGAAATCCTTGCCCATGACATGGTTGGTCGAAGGCTCGATCCCGACGGCGTAATGGCCGGCGTGGAGGTTCTGCCATTCGTACATCGCCGGGAACTGGTCCTTGCGCGTCTCGACCTCGAAGCCGAAGCCGATCGCCTCATTGACCACCGCGACATTGACCTTGCCCTGCGCGTCGGCCGCCATGTCGTGCTGCCACACCTGTTCGTGGAAATTGACGATCGGCGCAGGAAAGGTCCGGTAGCCGGTATTCTGCTCGCGATACGTGTCCTGATGTGCGGCCCAGATCACGTCGCGAATCGGGGCGACGTAGCGCGACCCCTCCGCCACCACCGGATGGCCGACGTTGATATGGTAGCAATACATGTGCGGCGTACGGTAGAAGCCGTGATTGACCACGCGGTCGTGCAGCCGGATTTCGTTGCCGCCGACATCGGCCTCGATCCGCCGGATCAGGTGCAGGTCCTCGCCGAACACGGTCGATTGCTGGACCACGCCCTCAGCCCACAGCACGCAGCGGTCGCCCTCCCAGCTTTCGCCATAGCCGGTCAGCCGCGCCGGGATCGTACCGATGCGCCCGTGCAGCGAAGAGGAAACCTTCTCGCGCGGGCCATAGTGATAGTGGCCGGCGGGATCGTCGTGCATGAACAGGACATGGTCGAGGCCACAGGTGATCAGCAGGCCCGACATCGAGCGGAACCAGCCGAGCCCGCCCTCACCCTCATAATCATGCAACCCCGGGTGGCGGAAGCCCGAGGGCGAATGCCAGCCGACCGCGCGGCCGTTATGCTCGCACTCGGCGATGTCCATTGCGCGATCGATGAGGACGGTGAAACGCAGGCCGCTCCCGGTGCGGAATTCCAGTTGCCGGACGCCGCGCTCGACCCCGTCGCCGAGCGTCGACAAGCGCACGCCCGCGAATTGCGACAGCGAACCCGATCGCGCCGCAAGGTCGCGCCGGTTAAGAGTCTCGCCATAGAGCCTCGGCACCATCCTGCTCCATCATCATATTGTACGATGTATGATGTTTAAGGCAGGATAGCACTTTGCGTCAATCGACGTTCGGGAGATTTCCAGATGCCACTCGTTCGCCGCTGCTTCGCCGTCGATCTGCACGACGATCCCGGGCTGATCGCCGCCTATCGCCGCTGGCACGAACCCGGCGGGCCGCCGGCGGCAGTGAATGCCGCGATCCGCGCCGATGGAGTCGAATCGCTGGAGATCTGGCTGGTGGGTGACCGGATGTTCATGACGATGGAGCAGGACACCGACAAAGCGCCCGATCCGGAGACCAAGCGGGTCCGCGATGCCGAGAACCCGGAGGTCGCGGCGTGGGACGGACTGATGGCGAGCTTCCAGAAGTCGCTGCCGTTCGCACCCGGGCGGACCTGGGTCGAGATGGAACAGATCTATTCGCTGGCGGAGCAGAAATAGCCCAACCCGTCATCCCGGTGTTGTGTCGGGATCCACCGGTAGGCAGGCGCCTGACAAGAGGCGCAAACACATCCTTCGGGGTGCCGTGGACCCCGGCACAAGGCCGGGGTGACGATCACCCCCGCGGCTGAGCTCGCCGCTTATCCCATGATCCGGCGATATGCTCGCGCATCGCCTTCGACGCACGATCGGGGTCGCGTGCGGCGATCGCTTCATAGACGTTGCGGTGCGCGGCGTGGGTCAGCTTGACGTGCTCGATGCTGAGCTTGCCCGAATAGCCGTGCGTGCGCAGCGCTTCGGACTGGATGCCGTCGATGATCGCCTTGCTCAGGCGATCACCCGACATATCCATGATGATGTCGTGGAAGCGCAGATCCTCGACCACATAGGCCGAAGGCATCGTCACCAGCGTTTCGAGCTTGTCGATCTGAGCGGCGAGCTCGGCGACCGTTTCGGACGTGGCGTTGGCCGCCGCCTTCGCCGCCATCGCCGATTCGAGCAGCGTCCGCACCTCCGACAGGTTATCGAGATAGCGCAGCCCGTCCTCGCCCTGGAACAGCGCGGAAAGGATCATCGGATCGAGCATATTCCATGCGCGGTTGCCACGCACGATCGTGCCGCGGCCCTGTTGCGAAACGACCAGCCCCTTTTCGGTCAGCGCCGTCGTCGCCTCGCGCACCACGGTGCGGCTGACGTCGTACATCTCGCACAGCATATTCTCCGGCGGCAGCGCGGTGCCGACCGGATAGGTGCCCATGACGATGGCATTGACCAGATCCTCGACCACCGCGGTGGACAAGCGCGGGCGGCGGCGGACCCGCTGATGCGCGGCCGTTACTTCGCTGTTCATTGCCCTGTCTCGCTCACGCCGTTCCGCTCTCCAAACCCGAACTCTACGTCATCGTCGCAAAAGGGTGAAGCGGCAACGCCCGATACGTCAAGGGCTTGCAACGGGGCTTGCGAATTCGGAAAGATAATACATACTATGTTTCGACAACGGGCGGAAGCAATGCCCGGCACAGGGGCGCCACCAGCTATGAAGATTACCGGATATCGCAGCCTGACGACGACCCATGACTGGGGACGTCCGGTGGGCGACGTCAACGGTGTCGTGCAGAGCGGTGTGACCGAAGTGCCGATCCTGCTGATCGAGACCGATGGCGGGCTGACCGGCATCGGACTTGGCCAGCATCATGACATCGCGCGCGTGTTCCCGGCGGTCGAGGGGCAGGATCCGCGCGCCGTCACCGCGCTCTACGATTCGATGCTCGCGCATGTGTTCAAGACCGGTCATGCCGGCGCGACCTATGGCGCGATCGCCGCGGTCGACATGGCGCTGTGGGACCTCAAAGCCAAGATGGCGGACGAGCCGCTGTGGCGCACGCTCGGCGCGCTCGACCGGTTCGTCCCCGGCTATGCCTCGGGCCTGTGCTACGGACTCGATGACGACGCCTTTGCCGCGCATTATCGCGATTGGGCAGCACGCGGCTTCACCTCCGCCAAAATCAAGGGCGGGCGCGAGATCCGGCGTGACATCGACCGGTTGCTGGCGGCACGCGACATCCTGTCGGCCAATACCAGCCGCCCGGCGATGATGCTCGACGTCAACGAGACGTGGAACGTCAAGCAGGCGGTGCGTCACCTCGCCGAGATCGAGGCCAATCTCGATCTGACCTGGATCGAGGAGCCGGTGCGCCGCTGGGACGCCGAGGGCCATGCCCGCATCTCGCGCGCCTGCCGCGCCGCGGTGGCGACGGGCGAGAATTTGACCGGGCTCGACCAGTTCACCCCACTGTTCGATGCGAAGGCCGTGGACGTCGTCCAGACCGGCAGCGTCTGGGGCATCACCCATTTCCTGCGCGTCGCGACCGCGGCGCACGCGCGCAATCTTCCTGTCTCACCGGTCGGCTATAATATGAATCCGGTGGCGCACGCCGCCGCCGCAATGCCCAATATGATCGGGATCGAGGTGCAGGACTGGAAGGCGCCCAACGGCCTGACGGTCGATCAGACGGTTGCCGATGGCGGCATCCGGCTGGGCGACGCACCGGGCCTTGGCATCGCGATCGACGAAGCGGCGCTTGCCAATGGCGCCGCGCCCGGCTGGAACAGTGCGGGCGGCCCGCATCGCCGCGCGCGGCAGGCGGGACTGCGGCTGGTGCCCGACGGGCCGCAGGCGGCCGAATAAGACCAGACACAAGAAGCGATCACCGGAGAGACCATGGCCACCGCCGCCGACCCCAACCCCGCTTATGTGCTCGGGCCGCAACGGACGAAGCTTCAGCTATCGCTGATGGTCAATTTCTTCCTGCTGATGGCGCTCTACAGTGGCGTGCTCGGGGTGCTGCTGCCCAACCAGGTCGCAGAGCTGGATGAGGGGTCGAAGGCCAACAACCTCGCGTTGATCTTCTTCATTACCTCGATCTTCTCGACGCTGACCACGCCGATCGCGGGCGCACTGTCGGATCGCACGCGCAGCCGCTGGGGACGCCGCTCGCCCTGGATCGCGATCGCGTCGCTGATCGGTTCGGCAGCGCTGTTCGGCGTGTCATGGATGACCAGCTTCTGGTCGCTGATGGTGCTGTGGGTGATGGCGGCGGTCGCCTACAACGCGATGCAGCCGGCGATGACGACGCTGATCGCCGACCGTTTCGCGCCCGAGACGCGCGGCGCGGTCAGCGGCATCGTCGGCGCGGGCATGACGGCGGGCCTGACCGCGGGCACCGTCGTCGCGGGCTATCTCGCGGGCGAGCGCGCGCTGGCCTATGGGCTGTTCGCAGGCGCGGTCGCCGCATCGTGCATCGCCTTCGTCGCGATCAACCGCGAGCCGCCGAGCGACCATATGCCGCGCCGGCAGATGCGCTGGGGCGAGTTCCTCAAGGGTTTCTGGATCTCTCCGCGCGAGCACCCGGATTTCGCCTGGGCGTTCGCCAGCCGCTTCTTCATCTATATGGGCTATCAGGCGGTCGCGGCGTATCTGCTCTATATCCTGCGCGACTATATCGGCCTTGCCAACGACGCGTCGAACATCGCCATCGCCAATATGGCGATCGTCACGCTGATCTGCCTTGTCGCCTCATCGCTCATCTCGGGCTGGCTTTCGGACCGGTATCAGGCGCGCAAGCCGTTCGTGATCATGGGCAGTCTGATCATGGGGTGTGCGATGGTCGCGCCGCTCGCCGCGCCGAACATGCACGGCATGTGGGCCTATGCCGCGATCATCGGCGTCGGATACGGCATGTTCATGTCGATCGACATGGCGCTGATGACTCAGGTGCTGCCCAAGAGCGCGCTCGGCGACGAGGGCAAGGATCTCGGCATCCTCACCACCGCGGTCAACATCCCACAAATCATCAGTCCAGTGATGGCGGCCGGGCTGCTGCACCTGTTTGCCAACGATTATCGCGCGATCTTCTGGGCCGCCGTGATCTTCGTGTTCGGCTCGGCGCTGTGCGTTCTGCCGATCCGCGGAGTGCGCTGAACGCCGCTATTTATAATATGTATGATGATAATTTGACATACGGATTGGCTTGTTCCATTCTGACGTCAAATAATGATGCCCGAGGAGGGGAAGATGAAGTTGCGCCGTGCCCTGTTGCTGTCTGCTGTCGCCGGAAGCGCGCTGACGCTGGCCCAGCCCGTCCTTGCGCAGGACGCGCCGGCCGCGCAGGCCGACGACGCTGCCCCGGCCGGAGAGGAAATTCTCGTCACGGGCATCCGCGCTTCGGAGCGCGCCGCGATCGACATCAAGCGCAACGCGGTCAGCGTGGTCGATTCGATCGTCGCCGAGGATCTGGGCAAGCTGCCCGACCAGAATGTCGCCGAGTCGCTCCAGCGCGTCACCGGCGTCACGATCGAGCGCAACCGCGGTGAGGGCCGCTACGTTACCGTCCGCGGCTTCGGTCCCAAGTTCAACGCGGTCACCGTCAACGGCCGCACGCTCGCGACCGACAATAACGGCCGCGAATTCTCGTTCGACGTGATCCCGTCGGAAGTCATCTCGGGCGCGGACGTCTACAAGTCGCCCCAGGCAAACTTCAACGGATCGTCGATCGGCGCGACGATCAACGTCAAGACGCTGCGCCCGCTCGATCAGAAGCAGGGCTTCAAGGTCGCCGCGTCGGCGACCGGCATGTGGTCGGAAATCGCCGACAGCTGGAACCCCGAATTCTCGGGCGTGGCGAGCTGGAAGAACGATGCCGGCACCTTCGGCGTCGCGCTGGCAGGCGTCTATTCGGAGCAGGACAACCGGATCGACGAGTTCACCATCGGCGCCGGCCATGTGAAGCGTTCGGCGGGCGACTCCTATTACAACCTCGCGGGTGTCTCGCGTGGCCGCATCGGCGCGGGGGTGCAGAATTTCAGCGGCGTCTCGATGCCGTCGAACCTTTCGCCCTTCTTCTTCGAGCGCAACCTCAAGCGCTGGGCGGTCAACGGTTCGGTGCAGATGCGCCCGAGCGACACGCTCACCGTGACGGTCGACACACTCTACTCCAAGGCACGCTTCCGCGAGCAGCAGACCGGCCTCGCCTATGACTTTGCCGGCGGCATTCTCGCCGAACAGGTCGTGCAGGGCGGCAGCGTCGTCAACGGTGTGCAGACCGGCGGCGAGGCAGTCTACCAGCGCTACACCGGCGGCTTCGTCGATCAGATCATCCAGTATGACGACCGCGACGTCACCACCGACCAGTTCGGCATCAATGTCGACTGGCAGCCCACCGATACGCTGCGCGTCCGCCTCGACGGCTCGCTCTCCGACGCGCGCCGCCGCGGCAAGGAGAACAACCTCTTCACGACGATCCGCCGCAAGGGCGTCGACATGTCGTTCGACCGGCGCAGCGGCAGCCCGATCTACGATTACGGCTTCACCAGCCCCAACTACGCCAATGCCGCGACCAACCCGCAGGGCGTCACCGCGCACTATTATATCTGGGGCGGCGGCTCGAACATCGACGACGAGATCGAGGAGTACAAGGCCGACATCGAGTGGAAGCCGGGCAACGGCAATCTGACGCTCTATGTCGGCGCGCTTGCGCAGAGCCGTATCAAGACGATCACTGCCGACGAGACTCCGTTCGGCGAGCAGTGCACCTATTGCGACTCGAACCGCGTGCTGCCGCAGTCTCTGTTCGCGCCCACCGACCGCTATTTCTTCTCCGGCGGTGGCGGTAACATCATCCGCGACTGGCTGATCTATAGCCCGCAGGAGATGATCCGCACGATCGACCAGTTCGCGGCGCAGGACGGCAAGACGTTCAACCCCGGCGTCTTCTCGCCCTCCGCATCGTCGGTTGTGAACGAGAAGGTCAAGGCCGCTTACGCCATGGCGGCGTGGCAGGGCCAGCTCGGCGGCATGGACCTCGCGGTCAATGTCGGCCTGCGCTACGAGGATACCGACTATACGTCGTCGGGCGCATCGCGGCAGGTGCTGAGCGCACGGCCGACCGGCGGCGGACAGAATACCATCGTCGTCTCGCCGGTGCAGCCGATCAGCTTCCGCGGCAAGTACCATGACTGGCTGCCGTCGATTAATGCCCGCCTGAACGTCACCGAAGACTTCATCCTGCGCTTCGCCGCGTCGAAGGTGCTGACGCGCCCGACTTTGTCGGACCTGTCACCGCGCCAGACGATCCAGACCAACCCCGGCAACGAGACGATCCGCCGCGGCAACCCCGATCTGCAGCCGTTCCGCGCCAAGCAGGTCGAAGCCGGCGCCGAATGGTATTTCGCGCCCGGATCGCTGATTTCGGCAGCGGCGTTCTACAAGGACATCCAGTCCTTCGTGACGCTGACCACCACGCCGCAGCTCGTCGATCAGGTGACCTTCCAGGTCACCGTGCCGGACAATGGCAAGGGCGCGACGGTCAAGGGCTTCGAAATCGGCTATCGCCAGTCGTTCGACAACTGGCTGCCCGCCCCGTTCGACGGCTTCGGCATCCAGGCAAGCTACAATTACACCGACTCGAACGCAGAGTATCGCAACGCGGTCGCCAATGTGAGCTTCGGGCTCGAGGGGCTGTCGAAGAACTCGTACAGCCTGGTCGGCTTCTACGAGAAATACGGGGTGCAGGCGCGTGTCGCCTATACCTATCGCGACAATTTCCTGCAGGTCGCGTCGGGCCGTAACGGCGAACCGGAATATTTCGACGCCTATGGCCAGCTCGACGTGAGTCTGTCCTACGATGTCGGCAAGCACTTCACCGTCTTCGCCGACGCGATCAACCTCAACAACGCCAAAGAGTTCATCTACTCGGTGAGCGAGGATCGCACCAAGGAGTATCGCAAGACCGGCCGCCGCGTTTCCGCGGGTGTCCGGGTCCGCTTCTGACAGCCGCCTGCCACCCCTCCCCGGCACGGCCCAGGGGCGCTCCGTCGCGGTCCACTCGACCCGACGGAGCGCCCCGCTTCTTTTCGGAGCGAAATCGCCTGACAAATGGCGGATGGAAATACGCCGCGCTTCGCCCCATACAGGGGGAATCGGCCGCGCGCCTTGCTCCTGAGCCGGGGAATGCAGCAGCCGAAAACGGGGGGCAGGAACGGGTGCTACGGGTGAAGGATCAGGCGGCGAACGAAAAGGACGAACCCCGCTTCGGCCGGTTTGCGCGTAACATCCGCTCCAGCCATGACCAGGTGGCGCAGATTCTGGGTCATGAAATCCTCTCGGGCGTCATCGTCCCGGGCGAGAAACTCCCGCAGGAAGCCGAGATCCTCGCGCGCTTCGGCATTTCGCGCACGGTGCTGCGAGAGGTGTTCAAGACGCTGACCGCCAAGGGGCTGATCGTCTCCAAAACACGTGTCGGGACCACGGTGCTCGACAGCGCACACTGGAATTATTTCGACGCCGATATCCTCGCGTGGAAGGCCAGCCAGGGGTTCGACATGACCTTCCTGCGCGACCTCGCCGAGATCCGCGTCGCGATCGAATCCGCCGCGGCGCGCGCCGCCGCCGAACGCCGTACCGATGCAGATCTGGCCGAGATGCGCCATCACCTCGCCGGCATGCGCGACGCGACCGACAGCGCACGCGACTTTGCCGAGGCCGACCTCCAGTTCCACAAGGCGATCGGCAACGCGTCGGACAATGCGCTGATGCGCTCGCTCTCCGCGGTGATCGAGACCGCGCTGATGGCGTCGTTCCGGATGAGCTCGCCGGTCAACGAAGCCGAGGAGCACCAGACCAGCGTACGCGGCCATGGCCAGATCGTCGATGCGATCGAAGCGCGCGACGGCGAGCGCGCCGCCCGCGCCATGCGCGACATCATCGGGCATGGCGTCTCGCGAATCGAGAAGAGCACGACCCGGCGCCGCAAATAGGCATCGTTAGGAACACCGTTCCTTCGCCTTTTCCGAAGCGCTCTTCCGGCGATTCTTCGTTCGTCACCCCGGCCCTGTGCCGGGGTCCACCTGTCCCCGCTGACGGTCCTGAAGCGTCTAATGCTGTCCTCGTCTCCCCGTCACCCCGGCACATGGCGGGGCGACGGCTGGATGTGAAGGTGACGAATGACAATCGGAGCATCGATGCGTCGGCTTCGATCGGTTGCGCCCGAGTCATAATAATACTATTATATTTTCAATTCCCCGCGAATCCGAAAGAGTTCGAAAGGGGGCGAACGCCTAGGGAGGGATTGGATGACTGACGGCCCAATGACTGGCAGCCTGTCACGGCGACACTTCATGCACTGCGCCGCCTGCGCGACGACGGCTGCCGGAATGGGCGCCCTGCCCGCGAGCGCGCTGGCCGCTACCGAAGCTTCGGGAACCCTGAAGGGCAAGGAAGTGATGCACGAATTCGCCTATGGCAAGGTCAGGCTCACCGGCGGCCGCATCAAGCGCCAGTTCGACCATATCCACGCGCATTTCCTCGCGCTCGACAATGACCGCATCCTCAAGGTGTTCCGCCAGAATGCCGGCCTTCCCGCCCCCGGACCCGACATGGGCGGCTGGTACGACAAGGACGGCTTCGTCGCCGGGCTGACACTGGGCCAGTATATCTCCGGCCTTGCGCGCTATGGCGCGGCGACCGGGGATCAGGCCGCGCATGAGAAGGTCCGCCTGCTCGTCAGCGAATGGGGCAAGGCGATGGTCACCGCGACCAACCCCTATGCCGGCCCCAAGGCGCAGGCACAGTGGGCCGCCTATGTCATGGATAAATATGTCGTCGGCCTCGTCGATGCCTATCGCCTCAGCGGGGCCGAGCAGGCCAGGACGCTGCTGCCGATCATCATCGAGAAGTGCCGCCCGTACATCTCGCCAGTCTCGCGCGACCGCATCGGCAAGACCGAGCCGCCCTACGACGAGACCTATGTCATCTCCGAGAACCTGTTCCACGTCGCGGAGATCACCGGGGACCGGAAGTATCACGACATGGCAGTGCACTATCTCCTCAACAAGGAGTGGTTCGACCCGCTTGCCGCGGGCGAGGACGTGCTGCCGACCAAGCATGCCTACAGCCACACCATCGGTAATGCGTCTGGCGCGCAGGCCTTCCTCCATCTCGGCGACGAGAAGTACAAGAAGGCGCTGGTCAATGCGTGGAAGTTCATGGAGCCGCAGCGCTTCGCCTCGGGCGGCTGGGGCCCGGAGGAGCAGTTCGTCGTGCTCGGCCAGGGCAACCTCGCCAGGAGCCTCAAGACCTCGAAGGCACATTACGAGACGCCATGCGGCGCCTTCGCCGACCTGAAGCTTGCGCGCTACCTGATCCGCTTCACCGGCGAGGCGCAATATGGCGACGGACTCGAGCGCTCGCTCTACAATACGATGCTCGCGACACGCCTGCCCGACAGCGATGGCGGCTATCCCTATTATTCGGATTACGGCGCGCAGGGGCAGAAGCGCTACTACCATCAGAAATGGCCATGCTGCTCGGGCACGCTGGTTCAGGGCGTCGCCGACTATGTGCTCAACGCCTATTTCCACGACGACGACAGCCTGCTGGTCAACCTCTACACCCCGTCCGAAGTGACGTGGGACCGCCCCGGCGGCGCGGTGGAGGTCGTGCAGGAGACCGACTATCCGGTCGCCGACACAGTGAAGCTGCGCGTCCGTAAGGCCGGCAATGGCCGCTTCGCGCTCAAGCTGCGCATCCCGCACTGGACCAAAGGTGCGAAACTGCTGGTCAACGGCAAGGCGCAGGCGGCAACGCCGGGCCAACTCGCCACGGTCAGCCGCGTGTGGAAGGCGGGCGACATCGTCGAACTGAACATCCCGCAGCCGCTGCGTACGCTGGCGATCGATCCGGAGAACCCGAACCTGCAGGCGGTGATGCGCGGCGCGGTCATGTATGTCGGCCTCAACCCGTGGGAGGGGATCGATCAGGAGACGATTCCGCTTCCCGGCGCGCTCACACCGATGCCGGGTCATGCCGAATCCTATCGCGCAAAGGTCGGTCAGCGGAACCTGGTGTTCGTGCCTTACTATGCGGTCGATACCGAGCGCACGACGACCTATTTCAAGACCGCGTGATGACCCGCGTCACCGCCACCTATGAGATCGAGACCGCGTTCCCGCTGCAACAGGCGGCGGAAACGATGGCGGGCGAGCAGTCGACCGGCACCTTCGTGCGCGTGCCGGGCGAGACCGACGAACTGCGCGAGGCCCATGCCGCACGCGTCGAGCAACTGGTCGAGCTGGGCGAGGTCAAGAAGCCTTCGCTCCCCGGATCGGGCACGCCGAAAAACTGGGACGGAAGGCGGCGGCGAGCGCGGGTCGTGCTGTCGTGGCCGGTGTCGAACATGGGGTTGTCGCTTCCCAACCTGCTGGCGACGATCAACGGCAACCTCTCCGAGCTCAAGGCCTTCTCCGGCCTGCGGCTGATCGATGTGAGCCTGCCGCCCGAATTCCTGACCCGCTATCAGGGGCCGCAATTCGGCGTAGCAGGCACGCGGGAGCTGGCGGGCGTGCATGGCCGCCCGATCATCGGCACGATCATCAAGCCGAGCGTCGGCATGTCTCCGCAAGCCACTGCCGCACAGGTGAAGACGCTGGTCGACGCAGGGATCGATTTCATCAAGGACGACGAGCTGCAGGCCGATGGCCCGCATTGCCCGTTCGACGAACGCATCACAGCCGTCATGCGCGTGATCAACGACCATGCCGACAAGACCGGCAAGAAGGTGATGTTCGCCGCGAACCTGACCGGTGAGATCGACGAGATGCTCGCCCGCCACGATCATGTCGTGGCGCAAGGCGGCACCTGCATCATGGCGAGCATGAACTCAATCGGCCTGCCCGCCATGAGGATGCTGCGTGCGCATAGCAGGCTGCCGATCCACGGTCACCGCAATGGCTGGGGGATGCTCGGCCGCTCGCCCGCTCTCGGCATGAGCTATATCGCTTTCCAGAAGCTCTGGCGGCTCGCTGGCATCGACCACACGCACGTCAACGGCATCAACAACAAATTCTGCGAGAGCAACGAAAGCGTGATCGCGTCGGCGCGCGAATGCCTGACGCCGATGTTCCCGGCCCCGCACAAGGGCTGCGAGATCATGCCGGTCTTCTCCTCGGGCCAGTCGGCGAAACAGGCTGCGCCCACCTATGCGGCACTCGGTTCGGTCGACTGCATGTTCGCGGCGGGCGGCGGGATCATGGCGCATCCGGGCGGCCCGGCGGCGGGCGTTCGGGCATTGCAGCAGGCATGGGAAGCCGCGGTCGCGGGCGTGTCGGTTGAGCAGGCCGCACAGGACGCACCCGAACTGAAGGCGGCGCTCGGCGCATTCGGCGGCTGACTCCAAATGGCTGATATGCCCGCGCCGCTCTATGCCTTTATCGGAGACGATTTTACCGGATCGACCGACGTGCTCGAGCAGCTCGCCGAGGGCGGCGTATCCGCGGTGCTGTTCCTGCGCGCACCCGATGCGGCGTTGCGCGCGCGGTTTCCCGATGCCCGCGCGATCGGCATCGCCAGTGATGCGCGCAGCCGCTCTCCCGAATGGATGGACGCGCAGCTGCCCGCGATGTTCGCGGCGCTCAGCGATGCAGGGCTGATCCACTACAAGACCTGCTCGACCTTCGACAGCGCACCGCATGTCGGATCGATCGGGCGCGCGCTCGATATCGGCGTGCGGACGTTCGGCGGACCGGGGGCAATCGTCGTCGCGGCGCCGCATCTCGGCCGCTACGTCGCCTTCGCCAATCTGTTCGCGGCGGCAGGTACACTGGTCCATCGCATCGACCGCCACCCGACCATGTCGCGCCACCCGGTCACCCCGATGCACGAGGCGGATTTGATCCGCCACCTCGCTGCGCAGACGAATGCGAAGATCGGCCATGTCCCACTCGACCGCATCCAGTCCGGCGAGGCCGGAGCCGCGTTCGACGCGGCGCGCGACAATGACGCGCTGCTGTTCGACGGCACCAGCTTAGCCGATCTTGCCGCGACCGGGGCGGTCCTGCGTTCGCGTGGCGTGCGCTTCGCCGTGGGCAGTTCGGGCGTGACGCGCGCATTGGTGCCGGCGTGGCAGACTGAGGGAATCGTTACCGGCAAGCCCGCCGCTACCCGCGCCACCGAGGTGGATCGGCTGCTGGTGGTAAGTGGGAGCTGTTCCCCCGTCACCGCCCGCCAGATCGCGCGCAGCGCCGCCAACGGGTTCGTCGCAGCGCGCGCCGATGTGCCGGCGTTGCTCGAAGGATCATCCGCGGAAGAGGCACGTCTCGCTGATGCCGCGCTCTCCGCGCTGACGCAGGCCAACCGCGCGTTGATCGCCTCCGCCCAAGGGCCACTCGACACCGACGCGCCCGCTGCGGGCGAGAAATTGGGTCAGGCGCTTGGTCGCGTAACCCGCGACGTCGTGGGGCGCGCAAGTCTCAAGCGTGTGCTGTTCGCGGGCGGCGATACCTCGAGCCATGGCGTTGCCCAGCTCGGCATCGACGCCCTCGTCTGGGCCGCGCCCATCGAGCGCGGCGCACCGCTGGTCCGCGCCCATTCGACCGATCCCGCAATCGACGGACTAGAGCTGGTGCTCAAGGGCGGGCAGATGGGGGGCGAGGATTTCTTCGAAACCGTGCGCAAGGGCGGCTAAGGAGGCGCAGATCGCGGACGGAGAAGCGGAATGAATCGGTGCTGGGCATTGGGAACGGCTTTGGTGGCGCTGGCGACCATAAGCGTGACCCCAGGTCTGGCGCAGGACCGGGCGCCGCACACTCCGCCCGACCCCGAAGCGTTCCGCAACCCGCCGCCAGAAGTGCGCCCGCAAACGCTCTATTTCTGGATGAACGGCAACGTCACCAAGGAAGGGATCGACGCCGATCTTCAGGCGATGCGCGACATCGGGCTTGGCGGTGTGATGATGTTCGACGGCAGCAACGATGTACCCAAGGGGCCGGTCGACACTCTGAGCCCGCAATGGCTCGATCTGACGACGCATATGATGGGCAAGGCCGATCAACTCGGACTCAAGGTCGGACTGAACAATGCGCCGGGCTGGTCATCCTCGGGCGGACCGTGGATCGCGCCCGAACAGGCGATGCAGCAGATCGTATGGACCGAAAACCGCGTGACCGGCGACGGCGAAACGCCGGTCAGCCTCCAGCTGGCGCAGCCCTATACTAAGCACGGCTATTATCGCGACGCTGCGGCGATCGCCTTCCCCGCTTCGCCCGGCGACGAGACCGCGTATCGCGACGCGGTCGAGGCGATGGAGGCGGACATGTCGATCGTGCCCGCGACGCTGACTGACCGCGACCTGCACAGCGCAGTCGAGATCTCGCCCGCCGCCCCGTTGGTGGTGACGATGAAGGCCCCCTTCGCCGCGCAGGCGATCACGCTCTACGCGGCCAAAGACGCGCCGGCCTTCTCCGCGATGGTCGAAGCCTCGGCCGACGGCCTCACCTGGTCGCGCATCGGCAAGGTTGAGGTCGCTACCGAGCGCGGGATCGAATCACCTGGCACGCTGAACTTCCCAAGCGTCGAGGCATCGATGTTTCGCATCACGCCCTCCGTCAGGGTACAGCTCGCCGAGGCTTTGCTCTACGCGACCCCGCGGATCGACCATTGGGGCACCAAGGCCGGGCATGACCTCGCCATGGCGGAACCGGGCGCGAAGCCGCCGCTCGACCTTAAGGCGCGCTACGCGATCGATCCCGCGCAGGTGCTCGACATCAGTGCACAGGTCGATGCCGCTGGGACGCTCAACTGGACCCCGCCCGCAGGTGAATGGACCGTGTTGCGCTTCGGTCATACCCCGACCGGCAAGTTCAATGTCGCGGCATCGGACGCGGGGCGCGGGCTGGAGGTCGACAAGCTTAGCATCGCGGCGGTCGATCATCAATTCGAGCACACACTCGGCAAGGTGATAAAGGCCGCGGGGCCGCTGGCGGGCAAGGCGTTCGACATGGTCGGGATCGACAGCTTCGAAGCCGGGATGCAGAACTGGACGCCCACGCTTCCGGCAGATTTCCAGAAACGCAACGGCTATGCGATCACCTCTTACCTCCCCGCGCTGACCGGGCGGATCGTCGGCGATCTCGATACCTCCAACCGCTTCCTGTTCGATTTCCGTCGTACGCTCGCCGGGCTGATGGCGGATAATTATTATGGCCGGATGCAAGAGCGCGCTGCCGCTGCTGGCCTCAAGCTCCATGTCGAGGGCTATGGCCCCGGGGCGTTCGACGCACTGCAGGTGTCGGGTCGTGCAACGGTGCCGATGGCCGAATTCTGGTCGCGCACGCCATGGACCGATAATCGCACGGTCAGAATGGTCGCCTCCGCCGGGCACGTCTATGGCAAGAACTTGATCGCCGCCGAGGCATTCACCGGCGAGGCGCAGACCAGCCGCTGGCAGGACTATCCCTATGCGCTGAAGACACTGGGCGACCAGATGTTCGCGCAGGGGATCAATCAGTTTCTCTTCCATCGCTGGGCGCACCAGCCCGACCCCAGGGCACTGCCCGGCATGACGATGGGGCCATGGGGGATCAACCTCGAGTCTTCGAACACTTGGGTGCCCCAGGCCAAGCCGTGGATCGAGTATCTGTCACGCAGCCAGTACATGCTGCGGCAGGGCATCCCTGTCGCCGATGTGCTGTATTTCGTCGGCGAGGACAGCCCCAATCAGGCCGAATATGTCCGCCCGCAAGTGTCGCCCGATACACATCCGAAGATCGGCCTGTATTTCGATCCGCAGGTGCCCGCCGGATATCAATATGATCTGGTCAATGCCGAGGTACTACTGACCCGCGCCAGAGTCGCGAACGGACGGATCGTGCTGACTAACGGCGCGAGCTATCGCCTGCTCGTCATCCCCCAAGGCCTCGCCGGCATGACCCCGCAGCTCGCCGTCAAGGTACGCGCACTGGTCGAAGCGGGGATGGCGGTGCTGGGGCCGAAGCCGGCGCACCCGATGACGCTGGTGGGCAAAGCGGACAATGACGCCACGTTCCGCACCGCGGTCGACGCGGTGTGGGGCGACGGCAAGGCAGCCCGCAAGGTCGGCGCGGGGCGTGTGTTCACCAGTGGATCGGTCGGCGACGCACTGGCGGCGCTCAAGGTCGCGCCAGATACGGACTGCCGCACCGCGACGCCCGACGGACAGGTTGCGTGGCTGCACCGCAAGGCCGGCGCGACCCACATCTATTTCGTCGCCAACCGTCAGCGGCGGGCCGAACGCGTCACCTGTACCTTCCGCGTCGGCAGCGCCGCGCCGTCGCTATGGGACGCCGAGACCGGCAACGTCACCCGCGCGACATTGTTCAAGACCGAACGCGACTGGACCGAGGTGACGTTCGACCTGTCGCCCGCCGGATCGACCTTCGTCACGCTCGACTTCGCGGCAGGCGCGCGGCGGATCGATTGGGTGGCGAAGGACGGAGTACGCTTCGTCGATACGACCGCAACGCCCGCGCCAGCGGCCCCATCGAACAGCTTCACCGTCTCGCTCTGGGCCAAGCCTGACATCGACCTGCGCCTGATGCCCGACGAAAGCGTGGAGGGCCGGATCGACGAGACCGGCAAGCACTATCTGATCCCGGCGCGGTCGGGCCGCGACATCCATGGTGCCAAGACCGCAATCGCGGGCCTCGCGCTCGGCCGCAACGGCGCCTTCGTGATCGAGCGCGCCGCGGCCGACAGCGCACCCGCGGTGCTGGTGAGCCACACCCCGGTCGCAGGCTGGACCCATGTCGCGCTCGTCTATGACAAGGGCACACCCAAGCTGTACCTGTGCGGCAAGCACGTCCGCACCGGTAAGAAGAGCGGCCGTACGGTCTTCGCGGGCGGCAGCGATGTACCCATCGGAATCACCTACTTCTTCGAGGGTAATTTCACCCCAGCCCGCACCGAAGCGCGCGTCCTGTCCCCGCAGGAAATCGCCGCCGAAGCCGCCGCCGGACCACCCGCGCCGCGGCTCGCGTCCGCTCCTGCCGAAGTGTCACGCGACCGCTATGGCGATCTGCAGGCGCTGGTATGGGAAAGCGGGATCTACTCCACCAGCGACGGCGGCAAGTTCAAGGCTGAAGTGCCCGAGCCGATCGCCGTGACGGGGTCATGGGAGGTCGCCTTTCAGCCCGGCCGCGGCGCGCCGGCGCGAATCACTCTGCCCGGCCTCCATTCCCTGAGCCGCCATGCCGATGCCGGCGTGCGCCATTTCTCCGGCACCGCGACCTATACCCGCACGATCGACATCCCCGAGGATGCGATCCGCAAGGGCCGCCGCATCTTCCTCGATCTCGGTCGGGTCGAGGTGCTGGCGGGGGTTAAGGTCAACGGCAAGGATCTCGGCGTCACCTGGAAGGAGCCCTACCATGTCGACATCACCGATGCGGTGAAGCCGGGAAGCAACGCGATCGAGATCGCGGTGACCAATCTCTGGGCCAACCGCATGATCGCCGACGCTGCGCTACCCGAGGAGGGTGAGTTCGGCGCGGGCGACTGGCCGATCGGCCAGCGTGTCGCAGCAAACGGCAAGAAGAGCGACGTGATGGCGCGCCGGATCATTGCGCTGCCCGACTGGTACAAGGACGGTAAGGCTAAGCCCGCAGGCGGACGCGTCACCTTCACCCCCTGGACCCTCTACCAGCCGAACGAGCCGCTGCTCGATTCCGGGCTGCTCGGTCCGGTGCGGGTGGTGTTCGCCGATAGGGTGAAAGTCGAGTAGCGCGCCCTCACCGCGCCGCGCGCTGGAGCACCACGACACCTTCCACCGGCAGCACCACGCTTGACGTCGTGCCCCCGCCCAGAAGGTTCGTCATCGGCTCGGGCAACACCACGGTCTGCGCCGTCCGGCCATGGTTGATCAGGATGACGATCCGCCGCCCCGCCCCCTCGCGCGTCATCAGTTCGACATCGGTCGGCACCGCAAAGTCGCGCGCCACCCCCGCATCCTTCAGCGCATCATCGATCAGCGTCTTCATCACCGCGTCGTCGACCAGTGCCCCCACATAGGTGATGCGGCCCTTGCCGACATTTCGGCTGATCACCGCGGGCTTGCCGTCGAGCCAACCATTCGCCTTGCCGTAGCGCAATAGCACCTGCGTATCCGGTCCCGATGTAGACAAGTCCTCGGCCCAGATCGTCGCCTTGCCGCTTCCGACCTCAATCGCCTCGTCGAGCGCATAATATTGCTCGACACGCCCGCCGAGCAGTTCTGCGAGCGGGCCGGGCTGGCGCTGCGGCTCCAGCCGGTTGAATTCGTCCTTCATCCCCGAACGGGGCCCAAGGATCAGATGCCCGCCGCCATGGACATAGTCGGCCAGCCGCTTCGCCGTCACCGCGCTGATGACGTTGAGGCTCGGCGCGACGACCAGTCTGTAGCCGGCGAGCGGCGCCACCTCCGCCTCGACGATATCGACCGCGCCGCGCGCGTCCTTCAATGGCCGGTAATAGTCGAGCAGCACCTCGATCTGGTCATAGTCACGATGGTGCGGCTGGAAATCGACGGCCCAGCGGCTGGGATAATCCTGCAGGATCGCAACCGGAGACACCGGATGCGTGCCGGCGATCAACGGTGCCGCCTTCGCCATCTCGCGCCCGATCTGCGCGACCTCGGCATAGATTGGCAGGGGCTCGCCATCCTGGCCGATCAGCGATCCGTGCATCGTTTCCTGACCGTTGCGGGCGTTGCGCCACTGCCAGTAGAGGATCCCGTCCGAGCCGTGGCCGATCGCCTGCCACGCCATGCGCCGGGTCTCGCCGGGATGGAGCATGTTGCTGACCCCGGCCCAGTTCACATAGCCGGGCTGAATCTCCATCACCCAGAAGTTCTTGCGCTTCCACCCGCGCACCAGATCGTGGGTCGCACCGTTGCGATCGGGCTTCAAATGCCCCGAACCGACGTAGTTGTCCCACGAGGTGAAATCGAGATCGCGATTGGCAGCGTAGCGATCGAAACGGTTGGCCCAGCCGAGCCCGCCGAAATTGACCGTGACGAACTGCGACGGCGCAACCTGCGCGCGGATCGCGTCGCGCTGGTTGCGGTGAAACGCCACCCATTGCGACGTGATAAAGCGCTTCACCTCGAGCATCCAGCCGGGATTAGCCTTGTCGCTGCTCAACGGGACCTGCTCCCACGCGTTATAGGTCTGCGACCAATATTGCGTGGTCCACACGTCGTTGACCTTGTCGAGCGTGCCGTAGCGCGCCTTGAGCCACGCCACCCATGCCGCCTTGGCCTCGGCATCGTAGCTCTCGTCGCTCGGTTCGTTGCCGATCTGCCAGCCGATGACGTTGGGCTCCTTGCCCAGCGCTTTCGCCATGCGCGTCACGATCTCACGGCAAAAGTCGCGATAGCGGCGCGACGAGATCGAGAAATGCCGCCGCATCCCGTGCGCCACCGGCGTCCCGTCACTGCGGATCTGGACGACGTCGGGATATTTGCTGGTCAGCCACGCCGGCGGCGTATCGCTCGGCGTACCGACCACGACCTTGATGTCGTATTTCGCCGCGAGCCGCACCGCACGGACCAGCCAGTCCATGTCGTACTTGCCTTCCTCCGGTTCCATCCGGCTCCAGGCATATTCGCCGATCCGCACGACATTGGCGCCATGCGCCTTCATCAACCTGAGGTCTTCTTCCCAGCGATCCTCGGGCCATTGCTCGGGATACCAGGCCGAACCGAGCCATAGTCGCTCGAACTGCTGCTGCCCGGCCGGCGCATCGGTCTGGGCAGCGGCGGGAAGCACCGGCAAAGCGGCAGCAAGCAACGCCGCCGCCAACACCCGCATCATGCCGTCGCCGCCTTCTGATCGAAGCCCCTCGAACTGTCGATCAGCGCGAACAGGCCCGCCGCAATCAGCACCATGAGCGCAACGCCCTGTACCGGCAGATCATAGCTGCCGGTGCCAGCGATGATGTACCCGGTCGCGACGACGCCGACGAAGCCGCCGAGATTGCCGAGCATGTTCATGAAGCCGGTCGCGGTGCCGCCGAAGCGCCCGCCGATCGACATGCACATCGCCCAGGCAGACGGCAGCATCAGGTCCATCACGGCAAAGCTCGTGGCGGCGAGGATGACGACCATGATCTTGTCGTGCGTCAGGCTCATCGCCAGCAGCAGCAGCGCGGTGACGGCGAGGCAAATGCCGGTGATCAGGCGATAGGCGAGCTTGTACCCGATCCGTGCGCCCAGCCGGTCGCTCAGCACGCCGCCGATCAGGTTGCTGACGATGCCGAGCAGGAACGGGATCGCGGCGTAAAAGGCCATCTCGCTCTGGCTGAAGCCGCGGCCGTTGACGAGCCATTGCGAGAACCAGCCGAAATAGAACCAGCTGCCAAAGGCGTAGAAGAAATAGGCGATACCGATCAGCCAGAGCTGCGGCAGGCCAAGCAGCCTGCGCCACGGCGTGCCCGAATGGCCCGGCCCTTCGTCTTCACCGATTTCCGCGATTTCCTCTGCGGTGATACCCGGCTGGTCGGCAGGGCGGTCGTGGTACCAGCGCCACCACAGGATCGCCCAGAGGAAGCCGACCAGGCCGAGGATGACGAACACCATCTGCCAGCCGAGATGGGTGTTGAGCGGCACCAGCAGCAGCGGCGCCAATGCCCCGCCCAGCCGGCTCGCCGCCCAGATCACACCCTGCCCGCGCGCCCGCTCGCGCTTGGGAAACCAGCGATAGAGCACGCCCGACATGTTGGGGTAGGCACCCGCCGCGCCGAGGCCGAACATGAAACGCGCCACCGCCAGCTGCCAGAAATTATGGCACGCCGCGGTAATCGCGGTGAAGAACGACCACCAGATTGTGATCCGGGTCAGTTCCTTGCGATAGCCAAATCGGTCGCCAATCGCGCCCGATGGCACCTCGAATACGGCATAGGCAAAGGTATAGGCGCCCAGTACCCAGCCCCATTGCGCGGGGGTGATGCCCAGATCCTTCTGGATCGCCGGGCCGGTGACCGCGATCGCCATCCGGTCAATAAAGGTGATGACCGACAGCGCGGCCAGCAGGCCAAGCACGCCATGCCGCTTCTTCACTTGCCAAGGCCCTTCAGAACTTCGGCTGCACGCAGCATGCCGAGCTCGGGGCTGGACAGCACCGGCGCCTTGACCGCGCCCTCGGGCAGGCTTGCGACGACGCGCGCCATCGACGCCTGCGCCAGCACGATCGCATCGACATCCGCCAGCGCGGTCGTCAGCGCCTCACCGACGATGCGATCGTGCGTCGCGCCGTCGCCGGCCATCACCGCGTCGAACGCGCCCTCGCAGAGATGCGGGACGAGCTCGATCTCCTTGCCCTGCTCGGCGGCGACGCGGCGGACGAGATCGGCGGTGGGATCGAGCGTAGTGGAAAGCGTCGCGACCACGCCGATCCGCCTGGCACTCGCTACCGCCTGTTCGGCCATCGCGCGATCGACGCGCAGCACGGGCTGATCGTACAGCTCCGCCGCCATCTCCACCGCGCGTCCGATCGACGAGCAGGTGACCATCGCGACATCGCATCCGGCGTCGAAGGTCGATCCAACCAGCCGGATCACCTGCCGCATCGTCGATTTCTGCAAATGCCCCGCCGCGATCGTGTTCTTGATCGTGCTTTCGTCGACGAAGTGCAGGATGCGGACATCGGGCATCACCCGCGCCGCGATCTCGTTGAACACCCCCGCCAGCATCGGCGAATTATGGACGAGGCCCAGCGTCGGCATCGGCAATCCTCTCTCTATCTTGTGTATTCGTGCGTGCCCGGTCCCGCTTCGAAGCGGGTCAGGCCATCATCCTCGCGTGGTTTCGGCACGCCGCGCCAGCTGGTGCCGGGCAGTTCGACCTCGGCAATGGTGTTGGCGGGAACGGTCAGCGCGAAGCGATCAAGGCCATCGGCAGCGCCGCCGGTCTCGGTTGCGATCAACCCCACCGGGGACTCGAACCGAGCTTCGACACGCCCGACTTGCGGCAACCACACCGGCCGCACCGCGATCCGGCGGAAGCCCGGCGCTGCGGGGGCGATCCCGGCCAGCCGCCGGTAGAAGAAGCCGACCACCGCACCGAAGGCATAATGGTTGTAGCTGTTCATGCTGAGATCGCCGGTGTCGCCGTTCCAGCGTTCCCACACCGTGGTCCCGCCCTGCTCCGGCATATAGCCCCAGCTGGGGTAACCGGTCTGCAACAGCAGGCCGGAAACCTCCTCCCACAATCCGGCATCGGCCAGCACGTCGAGCAGGTATGGCGTACCGAGGAAGCCGGTCGACAGCTTCATCCCCCGCCCGCGGATTTCATTGGCGAGCACCCGCGCCGCCGCCGCGCGCCGATCCTGCGGCACCAGCCCGAAGGCGAGCGAAAGGACCTGACTGGTCTGGCTGCCATTGCCGCACACGCCGTCCGCGCCGACGAACTCGGCAGCATAGGCATCGCGGATCGCTTCGTGCAGCGCGCGATAGCGGACCGCATCGGCGTCACGCCCGGTCGCGGCAGCCATCTCCGCCATCAGCTCGGCCGACCACGCCCAGTATGCGGTGGCGCACAGGATGCGCGGCGTGGTCTCGTCATCGGGCTTGATCGCATCGACCGACAGCCAGTCGCCCAGGTCGAGACCGCGGTCGTTGCGCCAGACATGATCGGGGTTGGTGCGCGCGACATAGGCCATCCAGCCCTGCATCGCGTCCCAGTTCTCGTCGATCACCGCGGTGTCGCCGTAACGCTGCCACAGCTGCCAGGGCAGGATGATTCCCGCCTCGCTCCATCCTGCGGTCACCACATCGGGGAACGACAAGGGCTGCGGCACCACGATCGGATAGGCGCCGTCGTCGCGTTGCGCCGCGCGCGCCTCGAGCAGGAAGCGGCGGATGAAGGGATCGACCTCCATGTTGAACGCGGCGGCGTCGAGGAACACCTGGATGTCGCCCATCCAGCCCATGCGCTCGTCGCGTTGCGGGCAATCGGTCGGCACGGCGAAGAAGTTCGACCGCTGGCTCCACAACGCATTGCTCCAGATTTGCTGGAGCAACGGCGCGTCGGGGAAGGTCATCTGGCCCACTTCGCGGCACGCGCTGTGGATGATCACGCCTTCGATATCATCGGCGGTCGGCGTGCCCGGATATCCCGCGACCTCGACATAGCGGAAGCCGTGATAGGTGAAATGCGGTTCGAAGACTTCGGGCGCGCCGGTGCCCGCAAGGGTGAAGCTGTCGGTCGCCTTGGCGAGCCGCAAATTGGCGAGGTCCGCCGTCCCATCCGCATTGAGCAACTCGGCGAACTTGGCGGTGATCGTCGTCCCCGCCGGACCGGTGGCGCGAATGCGAAGCCAGCCGGAGAAATTCTGACCGAAGTCGAACACGAAGCGTCCCGGCATCGGCTCGCTGACCGAGACCGCGCGGCACACGCCGTTGCGCTCAAGCAGCGGCGAGGTCTGCGCGACCAGTTTAGCTACGGGCGCAGCACCGATCTTCACGACGCTCCAGCTCGATGCGTCGAACCCAGGCAATGCCCAGCCCGGCACGATTCTGCCCGCATCGAAAATCTCGCCGTCATAGATTTCGGACTTCAGGATCGGCGAGGTCGCGATCTTCCAGTCCTGGCCGGTCGTCACCCAGTCGTGTGTGCCGTCTTCATAGTCGATCCGCAGCATCGCGCGGAACCGGCGCGGCGCCGGGCCGAAGCCATAGCGCTCGATCCGCCAGCCGAACGGCGAGGCGTAGAAGCCATCGCCCACGACCGCACCCAGCGCATTCTCCCCCGGTGCGATCAGCGCGGTGACATCATGGGTCTGGTAGAGAATGTGGCTCTTCGCCACGGTGATCTCGGGCGCGAGGATCGCCTCGCTCACCTTCTGCCCGTTGATCCGCGCGTCATAGGCGCCGAGCGCGGTGGCGTAGAGCCGCGCGGCAACCACCGGCTTGAAAATTTCGAAGCCCGTGCGCAACAGCATCGCCGGCTCGCTCGGCCGCGGATCGCCCTGCGCCCAGCTGGTGCTCGGCACCACCGATGCCCAGCCGCTCGTATCGAAACCGGTGTCAGTCCAAGTTTCGGATGCATCGGGCATCACACGGAAGGCGCTGCCGGTGATCCGCTCGACACTGCCGTCCGCGCGATGCAGCCGGATCAGCGCGGCGAAGGCGCCGCCATCGACCGGAAAAAAGCCGGTCGTATCCGCCTCGACCAGTGCGCAGACGCTGTTGCGACCGGGCCTGACATCACCCTCATAGGGCGCGAGCGTGCCCCAGAAGGGGAGATAGGTGTCCCAGTCGAAATGCCAGTCGAGCGGCGACTTGATGCCGTTGATCCACACGCCCCGCAGATGGTCCTTGCCCGCGATCAGGACTTCGGCGCGGACCAGATCGGCGGGTGCGTCGAAGTCGATGCGGAAGGCATGCGGGCGCGCGTCGAGCGAGACATCGCCCCACACCCAGCTGACCCCGGCAGCACGATCGGCGGCGGCACTCTCATCCTCCGCCTCGATCCACTCGCCGCGCCAGTCGTCGGGCGTGAGCAACCCGGCTTCGAACCACGCCGGGTCGGAAGTGACGCCATCGGCTTCGACGGCCCACCACACGCGCTGCGTCGCCGCCAGCGCCGGTCCGCCATAGGGGATGTCGAACGTCGCATCGCTCGCGACGTCGCCGCTGTCCCAGAGCAGCTCGCCGTCGGCCAGCGCCGTCAGGCTCGCCGCGGCGCGGATGCGGTAGCTTGTCTGCTTCTCCGCATCCTCGATCCGCCACGACAGGCGCGGGTGCGCGACCTGTGTCCCCAGCAGATCGACGGTATATTCGGCGCGAAGATCGGTGACGCGCATCACAGGTCCAGTCCAAGGCGATAGATGCGATTGGCGTTGCCCCCGAACAGCGCCGCGCGCTCGTCCGCGGAGAAATCGGCGGTGATCGCGTCATAGGCGTCGAAATGCTGGTCGAAGCTGCCGAAGAGCTTGTCGGTCGGGAAGTTGCTCGCGAACATCGTGCGATCGGCACCGAACAGCTCGATCGTCTCACGCACATAGCCGCGCGCCTGATCGACGCTCCATGGCCGCCAGGTGAAGCCCATGCCGGAAATCTTGACCGCGACATTGGGCAACGCCGCAAACGCCGCCATGCCGCGTCGCCATGTTTCCCAGCCGTCCGCGTCGCCGGGGATCGCCATGCCGGTGTGGTTGAGGATCACCTGCATATCGGGGTGCTTCGCGATCAGCGCCGCCAGATGCGCGAACTGGCCGGGATATGCCTGAAGGTCGAAACTGAGATCGAACTTCCGCAGAAGTCCGAAGCCACGCATCCATGCGCTGGTGGTGGTGACATCGGCGGGCGAATAGCTGCGCGCCGGATCGGGATGCCAGTTGATGATGTGGCGGATGCCGCAGACATTGGCGTGCTCGACATGCGCGGCGAGCAGCGTCTCGACCTGCGGATCGTCGAGCGCGGCGAAGGCGACGATGCCGCTCGGCATGCCGCGTGTGTCCGCCATGGCCTGAAGCCATTGCGTTTCCTTGAGCGCGTCCGCCGGCTCCGCCCCAGCATCGATATGCACGATCCCGCGCACGTCCCATTGGCCGGCATCGGCGAGATAGGCGTCGAGCGGGTAGTCCACCGCGATCGGCTCGACGCTCCCATTGGGATTGTCGGTGTCGAACGGACCGGTCAGCCAGGGATAGCGGATATGGCCGAGGTCCCAGAGGTGGACGTGCGGATCGACGAGGGGCGGACGGCTGCTCATGTCAGTAGGTCGCGCGCCCGCCCGAGGTGTCGAACACCGCGCCGGTCGAGAAGCTCGCCTCTTCGCTCGCGAGGAAGCAGATCATCGCCGCATTCTCGTCGACCGTGCCGAAGCGTCCCATCGGGATCTTCGAGAGCATGAAGTCGATATGCGCCTGAGTCATCTGGTCGAAGATCGCGGTCTTCACCGCCGCCGGGGTCACCGCGTTGACGGTGATATTGTCCCTGGCCAGCTCCTTGCCGAGGCTCTTGGTCAGGCCGATCACCCCCGCCTTCGACGTCGAATAGGCGGACGCGTTGGGATTGCCTTCCTTGCCCGCAACCGACGCGATGTTGACGATGCGGCCATAGCCGTTCGCCTTCATGTGCGGGATCACCGCCTTGTCGCAGAAAAAGGTGCCGTTGAGGTTGATCGCGATCACCTGCTGCCACGCGTCGGACGGATAGGTCTCGAGCGTGGTGTTCGGCCCCGTGATCCCCGCCGAGACGACGAGGATGTCGAGCCGGCCGAGCTTCGCGGCGACGTCCGCCGCCGCCGCGATCACCTGCGCCTCATCCGACTGGTCGACCTTCGCTGTGTGTGCGGCGAAGTCGCAGCTTGCCAGCGCCTCGTCCGAAATGTCCCACACGCTGACCTGTGCGCCCTCGGCCGCCATCCGCTCGGCAGCGGCACGACCGATGCCCGCGGCGCCCCCCGTGATGACGGCGACACGGCCTTCAAAGCGCCCGCTCACTTGGCTTCCCATGCGACGAAGTCCTGACGCTGCTCGCCCAGCTTCTCGATGCCCAGCTCAACGACGTCGCCGGCCTTCAGATACCAGGGCTCGGGCTTCTGGCCGAGGCCGACGCCCGGCGGGGTACCGGTGGTGATGACGTCGCCCGGCAGCAGGGTCATGATCTGAGACACGTACGACACGATCTGTGCGACAGTGAAGATCATCGTCTTCGTATTACCGTCCTGCACCTTCCTGCCGTTGACCGACAGCCACATCGACAGGTTCTGCGGATCACCCACCTCGTCGGCGGTGACCATCCACGGGCCGATCGGGCCAAAGGTCGGGAAGCCCTTGCCCTTGTCCCAGGTCATGCCGCGTTCGGCCTGCCAGTGGCGCTCGGACACGTCGTTGACCACGCAATAGCCCGCGACGTGGCTGAGCGCGTCGGCCTCCGACACGTTGTGCGCGGCGGTGCCGATCACGATGCCGAGTTCGACTTCCCAGTCGGTCTTCTTCGAATCCTTGGGGATCGTCACCGGATCGTTCGGACCCTGAATGCAGCTCACCCATTTGTTGAACACCACCGGCTCTTCGGGGATCGGCAGGTTCGATTCGGCGGCATGATCCGCATAATTGAGGCCGATCGCGACGAACTGGCGCGTACCCGCGACGCACGGGCCGTAGCGCACCTCGCCCTCGACCAGCTTGAGCGTCGTGGGATCGACACCCGCGAGGTTTGCCAGCGTTTCCTTCGACAGCGTCTGCGCGTCGATATCGGCGACATAGTTGGACAGGTCGCGGATGCGGCCATCGGCGTCGATCAGGCCGGGCTTCTCGGCGCCGGGGGCGCCATAACGGCAGAGCTTCATGGGTCTTCCTTCAGTCTTGCGATTCAGTCGTTGGGATAGGGGCGATGCAGCGCGATGTCGCGGTTGAGCTCGACGCCGAAGCCCGGCTTGTCGAGTTCGCTCGCGCGGATCTTACCGTTCACCGGCACCGGCTCGCCCAGCAGCTGCGGCGCGAACATCGGTACCACCTCGGTCGGCCCGGGATGCATCATCAGGAACTCGGCGAAGGGCGAGTTGTGGCGCGTCACCACGAAGTGATAGCTGTAGACCGACGATCCGTGCGGGACCATCAGCACGCCCTTCTTGTCGGCGTCGTCGGCGATCTTGATCAGCTCGGTCACACCGCCGCACCAGCCGACATCGGGCTGAATAATGTCGCAGCACTCCATCTCGAGCAGCATCCTGAAGCCCCAGCGAGTCGATTCATGCTCGCCGGTCGTGACCAGAAGGCCGTCGGGCGCGTTCTTCTTGAGCTGCGCATAGCCCCAATAATCGTCGGGCGAGAGCGCTTCCTCGATCCATTTCAGGCCGCACTCGGTCCACGCGCGTTGGGCGAGGCTGGTGGCGTAGTCGATGTCGAGCGCCATCCAGCAATCGTACATCAGCCAGAAATCGTCGCCGCATTTCGCGCGCATGTCGGCGAGCAGCGCGATGTTCTTCTCCATCCCCTCCTCGCCCTCGGCCGGGCCGTGATGGAGCGGCAGCTTGCCGCCAATAAAGCCCATTTCCTTCGCCAGATCGGGCCGCGCGCCGGTGGCGTAGAACTGCATCTCGTCGCGCACCGCGCCGCCAAGCAGGTGATAGACCGGCTCCTGACGCAGCTTGCCGATCAGGTCCCAGATCGCGAGGTCGACGCCCGAGATCGCGTTCACCACCAGCCCCTTGCGCCCATAATATTGGGTCGAGAAGTACATCTGGTCCCAGATCGTCTCATAGTCCGACGGGTCGCGCCCGATCAGGAAGCGCGAGAGGTGTTTCTCGACGATGAAACAGGCGGGTTCGCCGCCGGTCGTGACGGCGAAGCCGATCGTGCCGTCCTCGGCCTCCAGCTCGACCACCAGCGTGCCGAGCACGTTGATGCCGAAGCTCTGGCGGCTCTGGCGGTATTCCGGATATTTCGACATCGGCGTCGCGATATGATCGTCGATCCAGTGGCCCGCGCCCTGATCGTGATAGTCGGCGCCACCGCCGCGCACCGTGTAGGCGCGGACATATTTGATCTTCGGAAGACCCACGAATTTCCCTTTGGTCATCGTGCGGCACCATCCAGCACCAGCACCCAGTCATTGCCCGCCGCGGTCTCGCCCGGCGGATCGAAAATTTGCGCGCCGCGATTGGCGAATTCGCCTGCGGGCGTGAACTTGCCGTCGCGCGGCGAATACCATTGCGCCTTGACCCGGCTTCCGGCGATCGCGCCGAGCTTCAGCGTGAAGGGGCGGCCGGTATAGGTGTAAGCGAAGGCATAGGATCTACCGCGGCTTGCCAGCACGCGATCGTAGCGCACGCCATTGTCGGCGATCAGCGCCTGATCGGGCACGCGCTCCAGCATCGGACGCGATTCGATCAGCGTGCGCAGGTGGTGCATCTGGTCAGCGCCCGGGGCGCCCGGCGCGGCAAGCGACGTGTCCCAGCGTTGATTGGGTTCGAAATTGGCATCCTTTGAGCCCGCCACGAACATCTGCATGACGTGGTTCTCGCCATAGGTGTGGCCGAACGCCCCTGCCATCACGCCCCACCAGGCATAGCGTCGCACATCCGCTGCCTGCCAGCGCGGCTGGTTCGGCTCGTGCAGGCCGTGGGGGATATTCTCGTAGCTCGGCTCGCCGTCGATCGTCGGCTTGGGCGGAACGCGAGCAAGGTCCTGCTCGACATAGCGCCAATTGTCCTCGCCGATCGCGTTCGCGCCTTCCTGCGCGTAGCTGCGGTGGCCGGACTGGAACATGTTGAAGTCCAGCCACGGCGCCTGATGCCATTGCCAAGACGAGGTCGTTCGCCCGATCGGATGGAACGTCATCAGCTGCCTGGGAGCAATCGCCTTGATCGTCGTACCGAGCTTGTCCCACACCGCGGCGCGCATCTCCGACCGCGTGTCGCCGCCATTGAGCCAGATCACGTTGGAAGCCTTGCCGTAGCGCTCCGCCATGAAACGGCCGTAGCTTTCGACGTTCTTCTCGTTGAGCTGCCGCTCCATCGCGAGGTCGCCCCAGGCCGGCACCATCGCGACATAGATGCCATGCGCCGCGGCGCGCTCGACCACCCAGTCGAGATGATCCCAATAGTCATATTCGCCCGCCTTCGCCGGGTCCTTGCCCGGCGTGGTGCGCGGCCGCCCCGGATCGCCGTCGACCAAAGCGGGCGCGTCGTAGCGGTTGGTCATCTTGTTGGTGTGCAACACCATCACCTGCACCACGTTGAAGCCCTGCCGCTGGCGCGTGGCGAGATAGTGCTCGGTCTCTTCACGGTTCAACCGGCTCAGCAGCAGCCACGCGGTATCGCCGAGCCAGAAGAACGGCTTGCCGCCTGCTTCCAGATAGCGGTGATTGGCCGAGATGCTGAGCGGCGGCGTCTGCGCGGCAGCGGGAGCCGCCAGCAGCGCCGCGATTCCGGCCAACAGAAATCTCGAAGCCATTCAAACTCTCCCTGGCTCAGCGCTGCAAAGATGGCGAACATCGTCCACGCGCGAGCTCGTTGCCCGGTCTATTTTAAATATAATAGTATTATTTGGTCAAGCGTTTCGATGCGCTAAAATCGCCGGCGCGGGACCGCCGGTCGCCCAGTCGAGCAGTTCGATCGTGTGGACGACGGGGGTTTCGCCGAACCGGGCGATCTGCATCGCGCAGCCAACGTTTCCAGTCGCAATCACATCGGCCTGCAACCGCGAGAGATTGGCCGCCTTTCGCGCGCCGAGCTGGCCCGCGATCTCTGGCTGAAGGATGTTGTAGGTGCCCGCCGACCCGCAGCACAAATGCGCCTCGGCCGGCGTACGCACGGTGTAGCCCGCGGCGGCGAGCAAGCGCTTCGGGGCGTCGGTTACCTTTTGCCCATGCTGGAGCGAGCAGGCGGCGTGATAGGCGACGGTCAGGCCGCGGCCGTCGCCCGGCGGAAGCTCGATTTGGGCGAGCATCTCCGAGATATCCTTCGCCAGCGCCGAGACCTGTGCCGCCTTGCCGGCATAGACGGGGTCGTTCCGCAGCATGAAGCCATAGTCCTTGATCGTCGTGCCGCAGCCTGAGGCGGTCACCACGATCGCCGCCAGCCCGCCCCCATCGATCTCGCGCATCCACGCATCGACATTGCGCCGCGCCGCATCGAGCCCATCGGCCTCGCGACCCATATGATGGACCAGCGCACCGCAGCAGCCCTCACCCGAAGCGAACACCACGTCGTATCCGGCGCGGTTGAGCAGGCGGATCGCGGCGCCGCGATATTCGGGCTTGAGCACCGGTTCGGCGCAGCCCTGAAGCAGGGCGATGCGGCCTTTGGCGCCCGGCACGGTCGCGTTCTCGGCTGACACTCGAGCAGGCACCTGCTCCGGCGCCATTGCCAGCATCGCCGCGAGTGGCTTCACCCCGGCGATCAGCGGTGCGAACGGGCGCCCGAGCTTCGCCAGCGTCAGCGCCGCACGGAACCGCCCCGGATAGGGCAGCACCGCCGCGAGCAGCCGCCGCACCGCGCGCTCATGCCAGGGTCGCCGGTAATTCTGCTGGATGTACGCCCGCGCATGATCGACCAGGTGCATATAGTTCACGCCCGAGGGGCAGGTGGTCATGCACGACAGGCAGGACAGGCAGCGGTCGATATGCTTGACCGCCTCCGGCCCCGGCTTGCGCTGGTTCTCCAGCATGTCCTTGATCAGGTAGATGCGCCCGCGCGGGCTATCGAGCTCGTCGCCGAGCAACACATAGGTCGGGCAGGTCGCGGTGCAGAAGCCGCAATGCACGCATTTGCGGATCACACCTTCGGACGACGCCATTGCCGGGTCGGCGAGCTGATCGGGGGTAAAGCGGGTCTGCATCGCTAGAAACGCCCGGTCTCGAACACGCCATCGGGATCGAAGGCGCGGCGCACCCGTTCCTCGATACCGGCGAGCGCGGCGGGTTGCGGGTGCAACGCCGGAACGACGCTGCGCATCGCTTCGCTGGCGCGAATCAGCGTCGCGTGGCCACCCGCTGCCGCTGCCGCCGTGCGGATCACCCCCGGGTCGGCATCGCTCGCAAGCCAGATCAGGCCACCGGCCCAGTCGAACAGCCATTCGGCATCGGGCAGCGCGGCGATCGCACCGGGCGCCTTTCCTGGCGCGACGATCAGTCGCCAGAGCGGCAGCGCCCCCGATAGCGGCGAAGCGTCGCGCACCGCCAGCCAGAGCGCGTCGGCGTCCTCGACCGCTTCGAATTCGGGCAGCATCGCCGCGCGTGCCGCAACCGATTCAGCGAAGCCGTCGAGCCGCAGCGCAGTGACCGCCCCACCCTGCCAGTCGGGCAGATGCGCCGCCGCGGTTACTTCCGCCGCCGACCCCATCGCGCGCGCCATCGCCGTCACGGCTCCGGCCGCATCCAGTCCGCGCAGGCCGAGCGTCAGTCGCGTGCGCGGGGCAGGCAGGACCTTGAGCGTGACTTCGGTCAATGCGGCAAGCCGCCCCCAGCTGCCCGCCATCAGCTTGGGCAGGTCGTAGCCGGTGACGTTCTTGACCACTTTCGCACCCGCGACGAAGCGTTCGCCGCGACCGGACACCGCGGTGAAGCCAAGGAGGTGATCGCGCGCGCCGCCGCGCGACAGCCGCGCGGGCCCCGCCACGCCCGCCGCGATCACGCCGCCGATCGTCGCGCCACCATCATTGCCGAGCATCGCGCCGTGATCGAATGGGTCGAAGGCGAGCATCTGCTCTTCGCTTGCGACCAAAATCTCGATCTCGGCGAGCGGGGTTCCCGCGCCCACGGTCAGCACCAGCTCGGGCGGGTCGTAATCGATCACGCCCGCGAAGCCGCACATGTCGACGATTTGCGCGTCGCACGGCGCGCCGATCGCGTCCTTGGTGCCGCCGCCACGCAGGCGGAGCTTGGTGCCGGCGGCCTGGGCCTCGGCGACGAGTGCGCAGAGGTCATCGGCGGTGGTGGGACGAGTCGTCATTGCCCCACACCTTCGTCACCCCGGCCTTGTGCCGGGGCCCACCGTGCGGCGATGGCGGTGGCTCGAAACGGCGCGCAGAAAGCGCGGTGAAGTGGACCCCGGCACAATGCCGGGGTGACGGTTGGGGTTGGGTTGAGGGCGGCGACCATCAGAAGCGCGGGAGTTCGGGGAATGGGACCTGCCCGCGATGGACGTGCATCTTCCCCAGTTCCGCACAGCGGTGCAGCTCCGGGAACATCTTGCCGGGGTTGAGCAGCAGCTCAGGGTCGAACGCGCATTTGACGCGCTGCTGCTGGGCAAGGTCCGCCTTGGAGAACATCGTATACATGAGGTCGCGCTTCTCGACCCCGACGCCGTGCTCGCCGGTCAGCACGCCGCCGACCTCGACGCAGAGCCTGAGGATATCCGCGCCGAACGCCTCGGCCCGTTCGAGCTGACCGGGCTGGTTGGCATCATACATGATGAGGGGATGGAGATTGCCGTCCCCGGCGTGAAAGACGTTGATGACGCCAAGGCCATATTGCGCCGACATCGCCTTCATCCGCGTCAGCACCTCAGGCAGGCGGCGGCGCGGGATGGTGCCGTCCATGCAATAATAGTCAGGTGAGAGCCGCCCCGCCGCCGGGAACGCCGCCTTGCGCCCGGCCCAGAAGGCGATGCGCTCGGATTCATCGGCTGAGGCGCGGACCGACACCGCGCCATTGGCGCGGGCGACGCGCTCGACCTCGCCCCCCAGATGACCGCATTCGGCCTCCGGGCCGTCCAGCTCGACGATCAGCAATGCGTCGACATCGAGCGGATAGCCGACCTGGACAAAGGCTTCGGCCGCGTGGACGGCAGCGCGGTCCATCATTTCCATGCCGGCGGGGATGATCCCGGCGGCGATCACCTCCGCGACGCACTGGCCCGCGCTCTCGACGCTGGGAAAGCCGATCAGCAGCGCCTTCGCGGTCTGCGGGCGAGGCAGGATGCGCACGGTGACTTCGGTGACGACGCCGAGCAGCCCTTCCGAGCCGACGATCACGCCGAGAAGGTCGAGCCCCGCCGGCTCGAGCCCGCGCCCGCCGAGGCGCACGACCTCGCCCTCGATCGTCACCAACTCAACGCCCAGCACATTGTTCGTGGTGAGGCCGTATTTGAGGCAATGCACCCCGCCCGAATTCTCGGCGACATTGCCGCCGATCGTGCAGGCGATCTGGCTCGACGGATCGGGAGCGTAGTAAAAGCCCATGTCTTCCACTGCTCGCGTAATGGCGAGGTTGGTGACACCGGGCTGCACCACCGCGACGCGATCGGCATAGTCGATATCGAGCACGCGATTGAACTTCGCCATGCCGAGCAGGATGCCGTCGGCGAGGGGCAGCGCGCCGCCGGACAGCGAGGTGCCAGCGCCACGCGGCACGACCTTCACCTGGTTGGCGTGGCACCAACGCAGCACCGCCGCGACCTGCTCGACCGTCTCGGGCAACACCACCAGCAGCGGGATCTGCGCATAGGCGGTAAGCGCGTCGGACTCGTAGGGCCGCAGCGCCTCGATCTCGTCGATCACGCCTTCGCCGGGGACGATCCTGCGCATCGCCGCCACGATCTCCGCCCGCCGCGCCAGCGTCGCGGGATTGGGCGGAGGCATGACGAGCGACATGGCGGCCCTACTGCAGGTTCACGAACGCGCCGCCGTCGACCAGCAGCGCCGCGCCGGTGACATAGGCCGCCATGTCGGAGGCGAGGAAGACGATCGGCCCGGCCAGATCCTCCGACTCGCCGAGGCGGCCGAGCGGGATGCGCGCGGTCATACGGTCGCGCTTGTCCTGATCGGCGAGATCGTCCTTGTTGATCTCGGTCAGGATCGTGCCGGGCAGCACCGAGTTGCAGCGGATGCCATGACGCCCAAGCGCGATCGCGGCCGACTGCATCAGCGAATGCACCCCGGCCTTGGTCGGGGTGTAGTGGGTTTGGAACTCGCCGCCGACCAGCGCCGAGATCGAGGAGACCGCGACGATCGCGCCGCCTTCGCCCTGTTTCACCATCTGGTTCGCCGCCGCCTGCACCATGTAATAGGCGCCGTGGAGGTTGACGCGGAAGGTGCGGTCGACCGTTTCGACCGGCATGTCGAGGAATGCGTGGAACGGGCAGATACCGGCGTTGGAGACCATCACGTCGACGCGCCCGAATGCCTCGACGGCCTTGCTGACGAAATCACTCGCGGTCTCGGGTAGCGCGACGTCGCCCTTTACCGCGAGGCCGCGTTGTCCCAGCGCTTCGATCTCGGCGACGCAGGATGCGGCCTTGTCGTCGCTGGACGCATAGTTGATCGCGACGTTCGCGCCGTGCTGTGCAGCGCCGATCGCCGCGGCGCGGCCGATCCCGGTCGATCCGCCGGTGACCAATACCGTCTTGCCTTCGAGAAGCTTCATTTCACATCCTCAGCGAGGATCGAGCGGTCGATCGCCCCGATCCGGTTGACCCCGGTCAGCGTCATCGCGACCTTCATTTCCCGCGCGATCAGGGCGAGCAGCTTGGCGACACCCGCCTCGCCCTGCGCCGCCAGCGCATAGACCCAGGCGCGGCCGAGCAGCACGCCGTCTGCGCCGAGCGCGAGCATGCGCACGACATCGAGCCCGGTGCGGATACCGCCATCGGCGAGCACGGTGAGCTTGCCGCCCACCGCATCGGCGATCGGCGGCAGCGCGCGGGCGCTGGAGAGCACGCCGTCGAGCTGGCGCCCGCCATGGTTGGAGACAACGATGCCGTTCGCGCCGATCGCCGCCGCCTCGCGCGCATCCTCAGGGTCAAGAATGCCCTTGATGATCAGCGGGCGATCCCATTCGGCGCGGATCCAGTCGAGGTCCTTCCACTGGATCGACGGATCGAAATTCTTGCCGAGCCAGCCCATGTAATCGCTGAGGCCACTGTCCTTGCCGAGCACCGGCGCGAGGTTGCCGAGCGTGTGCGGGCGGCCCATCAGCCCGACGTCCCACGCCCAGCGCGGCTTGCCGATCGCCTGAAGGATCTGGCGCAGCCGCGCGTTCGGCCCGGCCATCCCCGAATGCTCCGAGCGGTAGCGCGCGCCGGGGATCGGCATGTCGACGGTGAACACCATTGCCTCGGCGCCCGCCTCCTTCGCGCGCGCGATCAGGTCGCGCATGAAGCCGCGGTCGCGGATCACATAGAGCTGGAACCAGAAGGGGTCGGCGGCCTGTGCCACCTCCTCAAGCGGACAGATCGACACGGTGGATAGGCAGGTGGGGATCCCCGCCGCCGCCGCCGCGCGCGCCGCCTGAACCTCGCCGCGGCGGGCATACATGCCGCTGATCCCGACCGGCCCGAGCGCGACGGGCAGCGCCATTTCGCGCCCGAACAGGGTCGTGCTGAGATCGACGTTGGCGACGTCCTTGAGCACGCGCTGACGCAACTTCACCGAAGCGAGGTCGCTGACGTTGCGGCCCAGCGTCACCTCGTCATAGGCACCGCCCTCGGCATAATCGAACAGGAAACGGGGCACGCGCCGCTTCGCCGCCCTTTCGAAATCATGGGACGAGGCGATGATCATGCGGCACCCTTTCCGGCGGCTGGCGGAGCGAACGGGTATAGCATCAGAAGGAGGTGAACAGCGCTTCGCGGGCGAGGCGCAGCGCGGTCACCGCGTCGTGGCGGTCCTGCGCATCCTGCATTGCCTCGAAGTCGAGCTTGTCGAGCGCGCGCTCGATACCCTTGAGGAAGCTGATCGCGCCGTTGGCGACCGCGACCGAATCCTCGCGGAACGGGAACTGGTCGAGCTGCCACACGCCCTCCCATTTGTTCTTGCGCAGCGTGTAGAAGAATTCGAACAGCTCGATCGGGTGGACCGACCCGGCCATCAGGTCATCGTCCCAGCCGCGGAAATTGTCGTTCACGTCCATGCCGAACAGGCGGCCGTGATCGATCGCGAGCTGCGCCGAATCCGCCGGGCTCTCGCCGCCATACAGCGCGTGGCCGAAGTCGAGCAGGATACCGACATTGGGCAGGCCCATCCGTTCGATCCCCAACAAAGTGCGCGACACGCTGTCATAGCTCATATGGCAGCGCGGCTCGCGCGGCTTGTATTCGATCACGAAGTTGAGGTCGGGGTTCTGGCTGGCGAGCTCGCCAATGCCCTCGACGCTCTGCTGCCACAGCTTGCGATGATCGACCTGGAAGGGATAGTCCCAGCCATCCTGCCCCGGCCACAGTTTCACATAGTCCGCACCGAACCGGCGCACGACGTTCGCGGCATCATTGCACATCTCGTTGGCGAGGCGGCGGATGCCCGGATCGGGGTTGGTGAAGGCGCCCTTGGCGAACTGGCGCGTGTAGATCTCCGGCGTGATGCCGATGACCGAGAGGTTGTTGCGCCTGAGCGCTTCCTCGACCGTGTCGAGCGACAGGCTGGGGTCGACAAAGGGGTAGTTGATGTCGACCACCGACAGGTCGTCGACCTGCCCGGCGATGTCGATCATCTCGATCAGCGAACGGGCGGGGCCATAGCCGTCGGTGGCATAGCGGTCGACGAAGGTCGCGAAATGCCAGATGCCGGCACCGTATTTCTGATTGCTCACGTGCTTATTCCTAGTTGCAAGGATGTGCGGCGCCGGGCGCCGGAAAAGTTCAGGCGATCAGGACCTCGACGCCAGCCGCTTCGATCGCGGCGCGGTCTTCGTCGCGGATGCCCGCATCGGTCACCAACAGGTGCACCAGCTCGATCCCGCCCAGAGCGGTGAAGGAGCGCAGCCCGATCTTGCTCGAATCGGCGACGAGAATGACCTTCTCCGCCGCCTCGATCATCGCGCGCTTGACCGGAATGTCGGACAGTGCGGGATAGGTGAGACCCGCCTCGAGATCGATCGCCGCGGTCGCGAGGAACAGCTTCTGGACGAACAGCCCGCGGAAATAATCCGCGCTGCGGTCACCCGAGAGCGACAATGTCGGCGCCTTGAAATGGCCGCCGGTCATATGGACTTCGAAGCCCGGCTCGGCGCCGAGCATCAGCGCGATGTTGAGCGCGTTGGTGATGACGGTCATGTCGCGCCGTCCGGAGAGCTGTGCCGCGACCTCGGTCGTGGTCGATCCCGAATCGAGGATGATCGTCTCGCCATCGCCAACCAGCGCGGCGGCGGCACGGCCGATGCGCTGCTTGGCGTCCATATTCTCATGATGCTGCAGCGCCATCGCGCGCACCTGTTGCGTCACCGACTTCAGGAACGCGCCGCCATGTTCGCGCACGATATGCCCGTCGGACTCGAGCTTCTCGAGATCCTGGCGCACGGTGACTTCGGACACGCCGAACGCTTCGGCCAGGCTGCGCACGCGCGCGCTGCCCTCTTCCTGAAGCCATTCGAGGATCTTGTTCCGCCGCGCCTCGCCAAGCATCCGCGCCCGCCGTTCGCCGCTCATGGATGCATCGCGATGCATGCTGCGTCGGGGGAAATGGCCCCGCACCGGCTGGACAATTCCGACATCCCCGCTCCTGCCTGTCTGCCTGATCTGGCACCCGTTCGGGACCATCCGGCCCTCTCCCTTAGCTAACGCAGCCTTTCGGCTCTTGTCAATTTTTGCACATATCGATAGAAAACGAAGATATTCGAAACTTCGATCGATATCGCATATAATATGACTATTATTGCGTTCGATTACAACATCCGCTATCCGGCGGGCAGGAGAGGGTATGAACAGAGTCGGACTGGAACGCCGGGAGACCGCTGTGCGCACGCTGGAAAGCCGTGCCGCGCACGTCCGTGAGCGTGCCAATTGGATGCGCCGCCGCCTGCTCCAGATGATCGTCGATGCCGGTCAGGGCCACCCCGGTGGCGACCTTTCGTCCGCAGACATCATTGCCACGCTTTATTTCGACATTCTTCGGATCGAAAGCGCATCGCCTGCGGCCCCGGACCGCGACCGCTTCGTGATGAGCAAGGGGCATTGCACCGGCGCCCTCTACACCGCGCTCGCGGGGGCGGGTTTCTTCGAAGAGCAAGAACTCGAAACCTATCTCAAGCCCGAGTCGCGGCTCAACGGCCATCCCAACCGGACTTACCTGCCCGGCATCGAGACCAATACCGGTCCGCTCGGCCATGGTCTGCCGGTCGCGGTCGGCATCGCCGTCGCAGGACAGATCGACAAGGCTGACTATCGCGTGTTCGCGCTCACCGGCGACGGCGAACTGCAGGAAGGCAGCATGTGGGAAGCGGCGATGTTCGCCGGACATCGCGGCCTTGGCAACCTGATCGTCATCGTCGACCGCAACCGGCTCCAGCAGGGCGCGGGGACCGAGGACACCAACGGTCTAGAGCCGCTCGCCGACAAATGGCGCGCGTTCGGCTGGGATGTCGCCGGCGTCGACGGCCATGATCATGCAGCGCTGGTCGAGACGTTTGACCGCGCGGTCGAGCCGCGCACGAAACCGCTCGTCATCATCGCCGACACGATCAAGGGCCGCGGCGTCAGCTTCATGGAGAATCAGGCCGGCTGGCACCACGGCGTGCCCAATGCCGAGCAATACGCGCAAGCGATTGCCGAACTCGAAGCGGAGATGAACTGATGGCCGCCGCCGCAGCACCCGCCGGTCTGTTCGACTGCCGCGACGCCTATGTCCGCACCGTCGAAGAACTTGCGGCTAACGACAGCCGCATTTTCGCAGTGGTCAATGACTCCGTCGGCTCGTCCAAGCTCGGCAAGTTCCGCGAGCGCTTCCCCGACCGGCTGATCAATGTCGGCATCGCCGAGCAGAATATGGTCGGTGTCGGCGCGGGGCTCGCCAATGGCGGCAAGATCCCGTTCGTCAGCGGCGCGGGCTGTTTCCTCACCGCGCGCGCGATGGAGCAGATCAAGGCCGACTGCGCATACAGCCAGCAGAATGTGAAGCTGTGCGGCATCTCCTCGGGCGTCGCCTATGGCGAGCTCGGCGCGACGCACCACAGCATCGAGGACGTCGCCTGGCTGCGCGCGATCGACAAGCTCACCGTGATCGTCCCCGCCGACCCGTGGGAAACCGCTGAAGCGATCAGGGCCGCCGCCGCGCATGACGGCCCGGTCTATATCAAGATCAGCCGTATGCCCGTGCCCGCGCTCGAGCGCCCCGCGGGCGCGGCATTCGCCATCGGCAAGGGTGAGGTGCTGCGCGAAGGGGGCGACATCGCCATCATCACCAATGGCACGCTGGTTCACCACGCACTGGCCGCGGCCGAGGCGCTAGCTGCCGAAGGTATCGCGGCGCGCGTGATCAACATGGCGAGCGTTTCGCCCCTCGACACCGATCTGATCGCCGCCGCGGCGCAGACCGGCGCGATCGTCACTGCCGAAGAAGGGCTGGCGCATGGCGGGCTCGGTGGCGCGATCGCCGAATATTGCGCGCAACACGATCCGGTGCGGATGCGGATGCTGGGCTTCCCCGGCTTCCTGCCGACCGGTTCGGCCGCGTGGCTGATGGAGCGCTACGGCCTGTCCGCCACCGGCATCACCGCCGCTGCGCGTGAGCTGCTGGCAACAAGGGCCACCTGATGTCCGGCCCGGTCATCCTTGCCATCGATCAGGGCACTACCAACACCAAGGCACTGCTGGTGGCGCCCGACGGGTCGGTGCTGCTGTCGCGCTCGCGGCCGATGCAGGTGACCTATCCGCAACCCGGCTGGGCCGAGCAGTCGGCATCGGACATCTGGGAGGCGGTCGCCGGGCTGATCGCCGAACTGGTTGCCGCAGCACCCGATGTGCAGATCGCTGCACTCGCCATCTCCAACCAGCGCGAGACGGTGGCGCTGTGGGAGGCCGAGACCGGCCGCCCGATCGCGCCCGCGGTGATCTGGCAATGCGCGCGCTCGGCAGAGCGCTGCACCGCGCTGCGCGCCGCCGGGCTTGAGGACGCGATCGTTTCGCGCAGCGGTCTTGGCATCGATCCGCTCTTCCCCGCTGCCAAAATCGCATGGCTGCTCGACTCGATCCCCGGCGCCCGCGACCGTGCAGCGACGGGCGAGATCAAGGCGGGGACGATCGACAGCTGGCTGTTGTGGAACCTCACCGGCGGGCAGGTTCACGCGACCGATCACAGCAACGCCTCGCGCACCCAACTCTTCAATCTCGACACGCTCGACTGGGATCCGGAGCTCGCGCGCATCTTCGACGTGCCGCTTGGCATCCTGCCGCGTATCGCAGCCTCGGACAGCGGCTTCGGCGCGGTTGCGCCCGGCCTGACCGCGCTGCCCGCAGGCACGCCGGTGCAGGTGCTGCTCGGTGACAGCCATGCCGCCTTGTTCGCACACGGCATCCACGCGCCGGGCCGGGTCAAGGCGACGATCGGCACCGGCAGCTCGCTGATGGCCGCCACGGCGGGCCGCGTGCACTCGTCACACGGCCTGTCGAGCACGATCGCGTGGAGCCGTACCGACGGTGGCGCGCAGCATGCGATCGAAGGCAATATCTCGGTCTCCGGCCACGCCGCGGCGTTCGCGACCGCGCTGCTTGGCCTTGCCGACGAGCAGGCGCTGACCGATCTTGCCGCGAGCGTCGAGGGCAGCGAGGGCGTGGTCTTCGTCCCCGCGCTCGCGGGCCTCGGCGCGCCGCACTGGCAGAGCGGTGCGCGCGGCACGATCAGCGGCATGACGCTGGGAACGCGCCCGGCGCATGTCGCCCGCGCGACGCTGGAGGCGATCGCGCTCCAGATCGGCGACGTGCTCGACGCGATCGCCGCCGATCTCGGCATCGGCCTGCCTGAATTGTCGATCGACGGCGGCGCAGCGCGCAACGCGCTGCTCGCGCAGTTGCTCGCCGATCTCACCGGCCGCGTCATCGTCCGGCCCGAAATCGCTGAGGCGAGCGCGCTCGGCGTCGCGCGCATGGCCGCGCACGCGCTCGGCCTCACCGACGCCGATGCGCCCGCTGCTGCCGACCGGTTCGAACCGCAGCTTGGCGCGAACAAGCGCACCGCGATCCGCAGCAACTGGCGCGAGACGGTGGCAGATGTGGTCGCACGCGCCAACCGCGCCCCGCCCGGCTGAGGGCACGCAACTACCGACAGAGAGGCGGAACACCGCCCGACGACTGGGCCTAACCCGGGCCCGTTCACAAACAACAAGGGAAGGAGTGGGGAAATGAAGGATGCAGGAACCAATTTGTCGCGCGGCGCCCGCCAGGGGCTGTTGCTGACCGGCGCGAGCGCACTCACGCTGCTCGCCGCCACCGCCGCACATGCGCAGGATGCCGCGCCCGCCAGCCAGCCGACCGCCGAAGCCGAGCAGGAAGTGGTCGTCACCGGCAGCCGCATCGCGTCGCCCGCGCTGACCTCGCCCAGCCCGCTTCAGGTGGTGACCGCGCAGGCGCTGGAGAATAGCGGCGTCGTCAACGTGCAGGAAGCGCTGCAGCAGAACCCCGCCGTCGGCATCCCCGGCCAGAGCCGCACTACCAATGGCGGAAGCACCAGCCCCGGCATCGCCACCGTCAATTTGCGCAACCTTGGCGCCGACCGCACGCTGGTGCTGATCGATGGGCGCCGCTCGGTCGCGGGCGTGCCCGGCACCGCGCAGGTCGACCTGTCGATGATCCCGACCCCGTTCATCGAGCGCGTCGATGTGCTCACCGGCGGTGCCTCCGCCGTCTATGGCTCGGACGCCGTCGCGGGCGTGGTCAACTTCATCTACAAGAAGAAGTACGAGGGGCTTCAGCTCAACGTTCAGGGCGGCATTTCCGAACGCGGCGACGATCGCCAGTTCGTCGCCAATGCGACGTACGGCGCGAACTTTGCCGACGGCCGCGGCAACATCATGGTCTATGGCGGCTATGTGAACGAAGGCGTGGTCGAGAATGACGGCCGCGACTTCTCGCGCTACGATTACACCAGCCTTGGCACCACGCAGCGCGTCGCGGGTAACAGCGCGACCAACCTGACCGCCGCGCAGAACCTGTTCACGCCCTTCTACAATCCGTCCAACGTCGGTGCGGCCGGCGTGTTCGTGATCGGCAGCCAGACCAACCGCATCATCAATCCCGATGGCAGCTTCCGCGCGTACAACGCGGCGACCGACGGCTATAACCGCGAACAGTACAAGCTCCTCGCCGCGCCGTCGGAACGCTACACCTTTGCGGCGCGCCTCAACTATGACGTCAGCGACAGCGTCAACGTCTTCTCCGAAGTTACCTACACCAACGTGCTCAGCAAGGGGCGGATGGAAGCATCCCCGATGCGTACCGACAGCGCGCTGGGCGCCTTTCCGGGCAATGGTGGTTTCTTCCCGATCGAGTTCATGGTCGCCAACCCGACCAACGCGGCGGACGTACGCCGGCTGGCCAATCCGCTGGTGCCCGCCGCGGTATTCGCCGCAGCGACCAACCGTAACGCCAATGACGCGATCAGCTCGAAGGATCTTAGCTTCCTGCTGCGCACGACGATGTTCGACGGCGGCACGCGCACCATCCCGACCGAGCGCGACAATTTCCGCCTCGTGCTGGGCGGAACGGTCGATCTTGGCAGCAGCTGGAAGTTCGACGCCTATTACCAGTACGGCTTCACCAAGCAGACTCAGTCGATGAGCGGGCTGGCGAACCTCTACAACCTCGCCGAGGCGCTGCAGGCGATCCCCGACGTCTATGACTATAACAACAACGGCAATCGTACCGAAGCGGTGTGCGTCAACGCATCGGCACGCGCGCAGGGCTGCGTTCCGATCGACGTGTTCGGCCTGAACGCCGACGGCACGTCGAAGATCTCGGCCGACGCGATCAAGTACATCAAGACGAGCATGAGCCGCTATTCCAAGCAGCAGATGCACGTTGCCGCCGCCAATCTGACCGGCACGCTGTTCCAGCTGCCCGCCGGTCCGGTTCAGGTCGCGGTGGGCGCCGAGTACCGCAAGGAGGAAAGCCGCGACATCTTCGATCCGCTGACCAACGCGGCGCGCAACGGCTATGTCCAGATGACCGACACCGCCGGCAAGTTCGACGTCAAAGAAGCCTATGGCGAAATCGTCGTGCCGATCCTGTCGGACACGCCGTTCTTCCAGAATCTGACGCTGCGTGCGGCGGGCCGCATGTCGGACTATTCGACCGTCGGTACCTTCTATGCCTGGAACGTGGGTGGCGAATGGTCGCCGGTCGAGGATATCCGCTTCCGTGCCGTCTATGCGCACGCCACCCGCGCGCCCAATATCGGCGAGCTGTTCGCAGCGCAGCAAGCGGGGATCATCTCGATCACCGATCCGTGTCAGGGGATCACCGCGACCACGACCGGCGCGCTGGCCGACAACTGCCGCGCGGTGCCGGGCATCGCGGCCAACATCGCCGCGAACGGATCGTTCACGCTCACCCAGGCAGACCTCGCGGGCGTTGGCGGTATCTCTGCCAATAACCCGAACATCCAGGAAGAGACCGGCAAGACGCTGACGATCGGTGCGGTGATCAACCCGCGTTCGATCCACGCATTGCGCAACCTCACGCTCAGCGTCGACTTCTTCGACATCAAGCTCGAGAATGCGATCAGCCGCGTGTCGGCCGCAACGGTGCTCAACAAATGCTACCGCGAAGGGCTGGCCGATTTCTGCCAGTTCGTCACCCGCCGGGCAGGCGCATCGGGCGCGTACAGCACCGGTTCGGTCGAACAGGTGGTGCGCGCGCTGGTCAACAGCGGCGGATCGTTCAGCCGCGGCCTCGACTTCACGCTGAACTACAAGCACGAAGTGGCGGGCGGCACGACGAGCCTGTCGGCGGCATGGACCCATCTGCTCAAGAACGGGTTCCGCGCGCTGACCGGCGATCCCTATGACAACACCATGGGCGAACTCGGCACGCCGCGCGACGCGGTGACCGCAGGTCTGGGTTGGGACAACGACAAGTTCGGCTTCAACGTCAGCGCCGAATATATCGCGCCGCAGGTGCTCGACTATGAGAACTTCCAGACGCTCTATCGACTGGCCGACGGGTCGGTGCCGGACGAGAAATATTTCCGGATCGGGTCGAAGATCTACACCGACATGCAGGTCCGCTACACCGGGCTCGAGCATTTCGAATTCTATATCGGCGTGAAGAACCTGTTCGATGTCGAGCGTCCGCCCGTCTGGGGCGGCCTGCCCGGCAGCGTCAACGGCGTGTACGACGTGATCGGCCGCCGCTTCTACACCGGTGCCCGCATCAAATTCTGACGAAGCACCCCTTGGACGGGGGAGGTCACGCGCCTCCCCTGTCGCTCTGTTTTCGGATTACCGTCGAGGCCGCGACGACGACATAACGGTCAAGCCACTAGCCCTGGAGACACAGAATATGAGCAGTGCATCTGCCGATCGGGAGGACTGGAAGAACACGATCCTCGCCGGACTCGCCAATTACATCGACGCGGGATCGATCGTCGCGGGCGCCGTGGCGCTGGCGTTGTGGAAGAAGGAATATGGGCTCGACGACAGCCTGCTCGGGCTGATCGCCGCCTTCGGCCCCAATGCGATCGCCGCGGGCATCGGCGCGTTGATCGGCGGGCGGCTGTGCGACCTGCTCGGACGCAAGAAGATCTACCAGTATGACATGCTGTTCTACGCGTTCGGTATGTTGTGGCTGGTGTTCTCGATGAACGCCCTGATGGTCATCATCGGCTTCTTCCTCGTCGGCCTCGCCGTCGGCGCCGACATCCCCGCCTCCTGGTCGCTGATCGCGGAAATGGCGCCCGACAAGAAGCGCGCCAAGCATAGCGGCGTTGCGCAGATGCTCTGGTATCTCGGCCCCGTCGTGGTGCTGGTGATGGCGTTGGTGCTCGACAGCCTCGGGTTGCTCGGCGCGCGCATCATCTTCGCGCACCTCGCGATCCTCGCCATCGCGCTTACCTTCCTGCGCTCGAAGATGCAGGAATCGCAGCGCTGGGTCGACGCGCAGCAGAGCGGCGAGACCGCACAGCGCGGCCGCTGGCAGGACCTGTTCACGCGCCAGCATATCGGATCGATGGCGTTCCTCGCGGGCACCTATCTGTTCTGGAACCTGTGGGCCGGCACCAACGGCTTCTTCTTCCCCTATATCCTGAGCACCGTCGGCAGCCAGACCCACATGATGTCGGTCGCGGTGCAGACGTTGAGCTTCCTGCTCGGCATGGCGTCGATCTTCTTCATCTTCATGAAGCTCGCCGACAAGGTGAACCAGCGGCTGCTGTTCGGCATCTCGGCGGTGACTCAGGTGATCGGCATGGCGCTGCTCGCAATCTTCCCGCTGACGCTCACGGTCGCGATCATCCACGTCTTCCTGATGTCGGTCGGCGGCGGCTTTGGCGCGCAGAGCTTCTTCCAGCTGTGGAGCTCGGAGATGTTCCCGACCGCGTTGCGCGCGACCGCGCAGGGGCTGATGTTCGCGATCGTGCGCATCGTGCTCGGCGTGTTCAGCTTCTTCGTGCCGGCGCTGGTGGCGACCGGCTTCCACACCCTCGCCTGGATCCTGGTCGGCTTCCTCGCGATCAGCGGCGTGATCGGCTTCGTCTGGGCGCCGCGCAACGAGGGCAAGTCGCTCGAGCAGCTCGACGCGGAGCGCGCGGCGTGACGCTGTCCCGCCGCAACGTCCTCAAGTCCGGCCTGATCGCCGCCGGGGCCGCCGCGACCCCCGCCTTCGGGCAGGGCGCGGCGCGCACCGAGCGGTGGGGTGTGCACGAGCTGGTGTTCCAAGGACCGCAGACCGGCAATCCGTTCGACGATGTCCAGATCGCCGCGGTGTTCAGGGGCGCGGGCAAGACGGTCCGCGTTCCCGGCTTCTATGACGGCAAGGGCGTCTACCGCATCCGCTTCAGCCCGCCCGAGCTCGGCAAGTGGAGCTGGGAGAGCGAGAGCAGCGCCACCGAAATGGCGCACAAGCGCGGCAGCTTCGACTGTGTCGCACCCTCAGCCGGCAACCGTGGCCCGGTGCGGGTGACGCAGGACGGCTATCACTTCGCTTATGCCGACGGCACGCCGTTCCGGCAGATCGGCACCACCTGCTACAGCTGGGCGCTGCAGTCCGATGCCAAATGCGCGCAGACGCTGGAAGCGCTCAAGACCGCGCCGTTCAACAAGATGCGGATGCTGGTCACACCCAACGTCGAGTCGGTCGCGACCAACCCCTATATCCGCACCGGCAAGGGGCCGCGCGACTGGGACGCGACGCGTTTCGATCCCGATTATTTCCGCCGCTACGAGGACCGCATCGCCAAGCTCGGCGCGCTCGGCATCGAGGCGGACGTCATCCTGTTCCACCCCTATGACGAGACGCGCGGCTATAACGACATGAAGCGGGCGGACGACGAACGCTTCGTCCGCTACTGCGCCGCGCGCTGGGGCGCCTACGCCCATGTCTGGTGGTCGATGGCCAACGAATATGATGCGGTGAAGACCAAGTCGATGGCCGACTGGGACCATTTGTTCGAGGTGCTGGTCGCCGCCGACCCGCACGACCGGCTGCGGTCGATCCACCAGATCAACACCTATTACGACCACCGCAAGCCGTGGATCACCCATGCCAGCGTCCAGAACGGCGCCGCGGTGCTCGATGATCTGCGCGCCGAACTGCACCGGGCGATGACGCTCAAGCCCGTCATCTTCGACGAAGTGGTCTATGAGGGGAACTCGACCAAGCGCTGGGGCAATCTCGATGGCCAGTCCATGGTCGAGCGCTTCTGGTGGGGGCTGATCGGCGGCACCTATGTGGGGCATAGCGAGACCTATGACCCCAATCAGAACGCCGATTTCTCCTGGCTCGGCCAGGGCGGCGTACTCAAGGGCACCAGCGCCCCGCGGCTCGCCTTCCTGCGCAAGATCATGGAGGAAGGCCCCACCCCGGGCATCGACGCGATCCAGCCATGGTGGAACTATCACCTCGGCGGCAAGCCGCACGAATATTACCTGAAGTATTTCGGGACCGAGACGCCGACCGAATGGAAGGTCGCGCTGCCCGGCCGCGGCGGCGACCCCAAGAACAGCTTCCGCATCGACATCATCGACACCTGGAACATGACGGTCACGCCGGTCGAAGGTGTGTTCCGGATGCAGCAGAAGGACGATTACGACGTCCATGACCCCGCGCGCCCGAGCATCGCGCTGCCGGGCAAACCGTATATCGCGATCCGGCTGGTCAAAATCTGAGGTTTCACGAGACCCCCTCTCGGGGTGGCTAGACCTGCGGCTGCGGCGTTTCACGTCGCAGCCGCTTTTTTATGCGGGTACCGGGATACCCGAAGGTCCCAAAGGTCACACTGCCACGCGTGCGCGAGACCCGACTACCGACGATGAGAAAGAGCTGCCGGAGGCTGGCAGCCGGAATCCAACATTGCAAGGAAGCGGTGTCAGGCGGGCGTGTTGCCGCTGCGCCGCCACCAGTGCTTGAGCAACCGCGCGACCATGCCGGGCGCACCCGGCCGCACGAACAGCCAGTCGCGGATCATCGGTCCTGCCTCAGCGCCGATGGTGCGTTTATAGCCGCTGTCGCCCGCGCCCCAGTCGACCGTCGCCAGGCCGTCGTCGAGCGCGCGGACAAGGTTGCGATAATAGAGCAATTTCCCCGGCGAATGTTTGCCGACGCGCGGGTCATAGCTGTTGGCGATGGCATATTTGAGCGTGCCGGCGTTGATGTCGAACGAGAAGGCCGCGGGCTCACCGTCGATTCGCAGCAACGCCGCCCACATCATCTGCGCGATCACCGGATCGGCGGCGGCAGCCCGCCAGAAGCCGCCATGACCATCGTCGGTGAACTTGGCGTCGCCGCCATCGGTGCGCGCGGCGATCCAGCTCTTGCGTTCGATCGCGGCGAGCGCGTCGAATGCGTCGGCATTCCAGTCGGCGCCGGAGACGAAGCTCCAGTCGAGTTCGCCATGCTCGGCGAGATGCTTTTCATGGAAACGGTTCTTGCGCAGCGTCGAGTTGCGCGGCCAGGTGCCTTCGGTGCGCAGCCCGGTCATGTCGAGCAGGAAGCTTTCGGCAACGAACCGGTCGAGCGCGACCCAGCCCTTTGTCGCCGCCGCCGCGCGCAGCCCCTCGAGCGCGGGATCGCCGTCATAGACGGGGCCGATACGCAGCGCGCGCGCATCGAGCTTGTCGAGCAGCAGTTCGAACGCTTCGGTATCGGCGTCGGATGCGACCGGGAAGCTGCGGAACGGCCAGTAGCAGCCGGGCACCGCCTGCATGCCGAGGAATCCCGGCCCCTTCTGCACCAGCGGCACCGCCAGTATAGGTACGCCCTCTCGCGCGACGGTAAGCGTGCGCGCCGAGCCGCCATAGGCGGCGAGCGCGGCGGCGAACCATCCGTAGCGCAGGAAACGATGAGTCGGCGCGGCATGATCGGCCACCAGATCGAGCGCGCTGGACAGACCATCCCCGACGCTCACGGTGAGCAGCGGGGGCAGACGGGTGAACTCGGCGAGTGGCATCGGCCTTGTCATAGCACGCGCGATACCGCGAATGCGTTACCAATGGGTGCAAGTTCGCTTGGCGAGCGCGCGACACGATCATAAGATATTGCGATGTCACCGATGCTCTCGACCGTCGCCGCCACCATCCAGGTCTCGATCGCCCCCGTCTTTCTGCTCGCGGGTATCGCAGGCATCCTCAACGTGCTGATCGGCCGCATGGCGCGCGTGGTCGACCGGTCGCGCAAGATCGAGCAGCTCCATCCGGTGTCGCAAGGCGCCGAGCATGACCGGCACGTGTGGGAACTGCGGCTGATCGACCGGCGGCTGTCGGTGATCAACAAGTCGATCTGGCTGTGCGTCGCGAGCGCAATCCTGATCTGTCTGGTCGTCGCGCTGATGTTCGGCGCGACGCTGACGCATCTCGATATCGGCGGCGTGGTCGCGGTGACCTTCATCGCCTCAATGCTGCTGCTGACTGCGGGACTGGTCGCCTTTCTGGTCGAGGTTCGGCTGTCGCTTCAGGCGGTGCATATTCGCGAAGAACTGCTCGAGCGCGATCCCGGCTGAGCGCCAACCTCAGCCGGTGAGCGGTTCGCCATGCGGCCGGGTGAGCCGTTCCGGGGTGAGAAGAAGCGTCAGCGCCTCGGCGCTGAGTAGCCCGCGCTCGAGCACCAGCTCGGCTACCCCCCTGCCCGTCGCCAGCGCCTCGCGCGCGATCATCGTTGCATTCTCATAGCCGATATAGGGGTTGAGCGCGGTCACCAGACCGATCGAGTTCTTCACACTCTCGGCCAGATGCACGCGGTTCGCCGTGATCCCCGACACGCAACGCTCGGCGAGCACGGTGCAGCCGTTGCGCAGATGGCGGATGCTCTTGAACAGGCTGTGCGCGATGATCGGCTCGAACGCGTTGAGCTGAAGCTGCCCGGCCTCGGCCGCCATGGTGATGGTCAGATCGTTGCCGATCACCTCGAACGCGATCTGGTTGACCACTTCCGGGATCACCGGGTTTACCTTACCCGGCATGATCGACGAACCCGCCTGCATCGCGGGAAGGCCGATCTCGCTCAGCCCCGCGCGCGGTCCGCTCGACAGCAAGCGCAGGTCGTTGCAGATCTTCGACAGCTTGACCGCGATCCGCTTGAGCACGCCCGAAAGCTGAACGAACGCGCCGCAATCCTGCGTCGCCTCGATCAGGTCAGGCGACGTCGACAGCGGCAGGCCGGTGATCCGGACCAGTTCATCGCAGACCAGCTCCGCATAGCGCGGATGCGAGGTGATGCCGGTGCCGATCGCGGTTCCGCCGAGGTTTATCTCGCAGATCAGCGCCGAAGCCTCGACCAGCCGTTGCTCGTCCTCGCCGATCATCACCGCATAGGTGCCGAACTCCTGCCCCAGCGTCATCGGGACGGCGTCCTGAAGCTGGGTTCGCCCCATCTTGATGATATCGGCGAATTCGACCGCCTTGCGTCCGAAACCCTCGCGCAAATTCGCCATCGCGATCAGCAGCTCCTCGGCGCTGCGATAGGCCGCGACCTTGATCGCCGTCGGATAGACGTCGTTGGTGCTCTGGCTCATGTTGACGTGTTCATTGGGGTGGAGGAACGCATAGTCGCCGCGCTGGCGCCCCATCAGCTCAAGCGCGAGGTTCGCGATCACCTCATTGGCGTTCATGTTGGTCGAAGTACCCGCCCCGCCCTGAATCGCATCGACCACGAACTGGTTGTGGAAACTGCCGGCCCCGACCGACTGGCACGCCGCGGCGATCGCCCCCGCGCGTTCCGGGTCGAGCAACCCCAGCTTCATATTGGTGATGGCCGCGGCTTCCTTGATCGCGGCGAGGGCGCAGATAAGGTTGCGGTTGGCGTGGATCGGGACGCCGGAGATCGGGAAGTTCGCCAGTGCACGCACGGTGTGCACGCCGTAGTAAGCGTCCGCCGGCACCTCCATCGCCCCGATCAGGTCATGTTCGATCCGCGTTGCGTCGCTGGGCATTGGCGCCGGTCTCATTCAGACGCCTCTTCGGGCTCGGCGGGATCGTCGGGGCTGTCGTCGTCGCCGTCCGCGGGCTTGTCCGCCGCGTTGGGGGCCGCCGTCGGAATATAGGCGGTTCCCGTCACATGCGCGGTGAGCCAGCGCATGCTGGTGTTCACCTGAAACAACTGGTGGCGCAGCTCCTTGAAATTGTGCGGCTCGCGCGGGGCGAGATAGAGCTCGGTCGGAACCCCGAGATCCTTGAGCGCACGGAACAGCATCACCGACTGGGCAGGCGGAACGCGCTTATCCTCGGCGCCCGACAGGATCAGCGTCGGCGTCTTCGCGGCATCGATCGACGCGAGCGGCGAGTTATTGAGATAGAGGTCGCGGCGCGCCTTGCTGCCATAGGGTGGCGTGACGAACCATTCCTTGCGCTGCCAGCGCGTGTCCGAGCCCATGTACATCGAGGTCCAGTCGACCGCGCCCGCGCCGACGATCGCTGCCTTGAACCGATCGGTGACGGTGATGAGCCGTGCGGTCATATGCCCGCCCGCGCTCCACCCCATCGCCCCGGTCTTCGCCGGATCGGCGATGCCGCGCCTGACCAGCTCGTCGACGCCCGACAGCACGTCACGGTCGGCGACGCGGAAATAGTCACCGTTCATGCCCTGAAGGAAGGCATCGCCATAGCCGGTGCCGCCGCGATAATTGACGCTGAGCGTGACGAAGCCGTGCGACGCCAGCAGCGGCAGGAAGCGGCTGAACGCGAAGATGTTGAACTGGTCGGCCGAACGCGGGCCGCCATGGCTCTGGACGATCAGCGGGTAGCGCTGACCCGGCGTGTAGCCGAGCGGATAGGTGACGAGACCCTCGAGCTTCTGCCCCTCCGGCCCGGTCCATTCGGTCGCCTCCTGCCGCGGCAGCTGGAAGCGCTTGCCGATATCGTCGTTGAGCGCCGTCACCTGAACCGGCGTGCTCGCGCCGGTCGGGTCGATCCGAACCACTTCCGCGGGCTGCATCGCTGACGCCCGCAGATAGGCCAATGTGCGTCCGTCGCGGGACAATCGGGGCGCCGATATAACGCAGTCGCACGCCTGAAGCGGCCGGATCGCGCCGGTTCCGACCTTGACGGCGTGGAGGTTGGTACGGACGCCATCCTGCGCGGTGAAGTAGATCTCCGATCCATCCGCCGACCACAACGCATCCTCGACCGCCCAGCCGCGCCCCTCACCCAGCTGGCGGATCGCGCCAGTCGCCGCGTCGAGCGTGAACAGGCGCGCGTTGACCGTCGCGTACTTGCCGCCCGAGGCGTTGGCGACGAACAGCGCGGTCTTGCCATCGGGCGCGAGTTGGGCATCGCCCTCGCGATAGTCGTTATTCGTCAGCCGCCGCCGGATTCCGGTCGCCGGGTCCAGACTCCACAATTCAGACCTTGGCTGATCATCGAGCAGGCGTGTCGGGGCCAGCCGGAGCAGGATCATACCGCTCTTGCCCGCAATACTGAAACCGCGCACGTCGAGGTCGCCGCTCACCACCGTCACGACCTGTCCCGATGCGATGTCGAGATAGTTCAGCGTCGTGCGCCGGCGCGGCGTCTCGAACGCGAACATATCGTCCTTCGCCTTGATCCGCGCGGCGGTCGCAGGATCATCCGGCTTGTCCGCGAGGAAGTAGATGCGCGTGCCGTCACTCGACCATGCCAGCGCGGACGCAGAGCTGCGCAGCCGGGTGAGCTGGCGCACCTTGCCGCCATATGGCGCGAGGTGGATCTGCGCGAACTTGCCGTCGTCAGGTTTGGTCGCAAACGCCAGTGCCTTGCCGTCGGGCGCCCAGATGATTTCGCCCTTCAGTTCGCGGGCGCGCTCGGCGAGGCCCGACGCCGATATGCGCCAGGTTCGCGTCGTCGCCTTGTTCCGCGTCCAGTTCGCGCTGCGCGTCTTGTAGACGATCACGCTGCCATCGGGGGACGGGAGCGGCGCCGTCGCGCGCGACAGCTCGACCAGATCGACTGCGGTCATCGGTCGGGGCGGCGGCGTCTGGCCGGCCGCGGGCAATGCCGCGAGCAGAGGCAGGATAGACATTGCCAGCCGGTGGAGGTTCAGGGTCATGAGCCTTGCATTCCCGTAGATTGGGCGCGGCCACAGGCTGCGCGAAACCGTCCGCGCATCCCTGCGGTTCCACCCGATGATCGCCCTTGGGGCCGCTGCAGGCAACGGCCCCGGCCGGGCATTAGAAGTTCAGCGCGGCGCCGAAATAGAAGCGGCGTCCGGCTACGTCATAGGTCGGGTTATAGTTGTTGGTGCTACCGCTCAGCACATCGCCGGCCGGCAACAGCGGACTGGTCTTGTCGAAGACGTTGGTGATCCCGCCATAGAGCCGCATGCTCGTGCCGCTCATCTTGAGGTTGTAGCTCGCATAGACATTGTGCTGCCACACTGCGGGGATGTTCAGGAACAGCGGATATTCCGCATTGGGATTGCTCGCCTTGAAATTGCGGTATTCGTTGAGCCGCGTCAGGCTGTCATAGATTTTGCCGTAGTAGATGGCGGTCCAGCGCAACGTCAGATCATCGGACCGCCACGACAGCGAGCCGCGCGCACGATATTTGAACGTCCCCGAAACCAGCTCGCCACGCTCGTCGGTCTTGACCAGACCGGTGAGGCCCACAAAGCTGGTCTCGTATTTGAGCAGATGCGTCGCGTCATACCGGATGCTCCACCGCCCGGGGATGCCGATATCCTTCAGATCGAAGCGATATTCGGCAGCGACATCGAGACCCGCAGTCCTGAATCCGGCGAGGTTGAACTCACGCTGCGTGACCCCCGAGAGCTGCCCGTTGTTCGGGTTACGCGTAACATCGCCGCAGAACGGGTTGGCCGAAGTCGGCAGATCGCTGTCATAGCATTGAGACAGAATGTCCTGGTTGCCATAGGCGGTGATCGCATCCTTGATCCGGATGTCGTAATAATCGACCGACAGCGTGAACCTGCGCAGGAAAGTCGGCGTGATCACCGTACCGACGGTGAAGGTGTTGGCGGTTTCCTCCTTCAGCTCCAGATTGCCGGCATTGGGGCTGTAGATCGAGGTCCCCGACTGATCGAACAGCTGCGGGACGCCATTTGCCAGCTGCGATGCGAACAGCGCCTGGATCCCGGGATTGGCCCGGCAGTTCGTCGCGATCCGTCCCGCCGTGGTCGGGGTCACGCCGTCGCAGATGTCGCTGACATCGTCGAAGTCGCCGCGCGGGGGTGAGAAGAGTTCGGTGAGGTCGGGCGCACGCTGGGCGCGTGCGTAGCTCACGCGGAACCGGATATCTCTGACCGGCGCGTACTGAACCCCGCCGCGAAAGCTGAACACGTTCCCGACATTCTTGATGTCATAGCTGCCGACACGCGCCGAGCCGTCGACGCTGAGCAGCTCGAAGCCGGGCTTGTCCTTCACCAGCGGGGCGTTGAACTCGGCATAGCCCTCGAACACCGAAATCGATCCGCCGAAATTGGGCACGGGCGGGCCCGAGGTGCCGCCGAAGCGCGAATAATCGTCGCCTTCGATCTTCTGGCTGTCCTTGCGGTATTCGATGCCGAACGCTGCGCCGACCGGCCCTGCAGGCAGATCGAACAGGTCGCCGGTCAGAAAGCCGCTGAAGCTATGCTGCTTCAGCGTCGCACGCTGATGCAGATCAGCCTTGATGAACGCCGCGGCCTCGGGCGTGATCGATCCCTCGCCAAAGATGTTGATCGGGACACAGCCGTTGGAGCTGTCGCGGCAGACGATCTGGCCGTTCACCGTCGTCGCGTCGAGCGCCTGCCTCAGCCGCAGGCCGTTGATCTCGCCCGCACGCACCTGATCCTGAACGAACTGGCCATAGGCAAAGCTCGTTTCCCACTTCCAGCTGCCCCACGCGTCGCCCCGCGCGCCGAACCAGCTGCGCACGGTCTCGCGGTCGTTATAGGTCGCCTGCGGCCCAAGCTCGACCAGACGACGGGTGAAATAGACGCCCCGGTTGGTGGCGCCGGTGGTGACGTCGGCCCGGATTTCGGCGGGGACATAGGGATTGCACGGCCCCGACCCGGTCCCGGTCGCGCGCTGGCATGGAATGCGGCCGAGTGTGACTTCGCTGCCCCGCCCCGTCACGCGATCGATCACCGGAAATGTGTCGTCCGCGGTGATCGCGCTCGGCTCGCGGAAGTTGAGCGTCTTGACCTTGGAATACTGGACCTGAGCGAACAGGCTCGTCTTATCCGATACCTCGAAATCGACCTTTGCCGCACCGAGATAGCGTTCGCGCTTGCCGCTGATCCAGCGCGCGTTGCGCGTGCTGAAACCGTCGCGGTTGGGGAGGAAATAGCCGGTGTTGCCGGCGTCGCTGGTGCCGACATTGACGACCGCGCCGGTCTGAACGTCGGGGCCGAGGGGGACAAGCGCTCCGCCGCGATAGAATCGGTCGCGCGCGCTGCTGGAGCCGTAGAAGACACCGCCGGGGATCGAGCTGGAAAGATCGGCGGGTTTGTTGGGCGGAAAGGTGCCGATCGGCTGATCGCCGCTGGTCGGGATGCCGGTGGCATCGTTGTACAGCGTTTCATATTCGTTGATGCCGCCGAGCGCGGGATCCCAGTCATATTCCCATTGCGTCAGCGCGAAGGCGCGCTGGTTCGCGCGGATCGGGTCCTGCCGGTCATAGGAGCCGCTGATCAGGAAATAGCCGCGCCCGTCGGCGAATTTGGTGCCGAAGCTGCCCTCGAACTCATGCTCGCGCCCGCCACCGGCATCGGTGAATTCGGTGCGCGCGCCAAGGCGCAGGCCGGTCTTCTTCGATTCGGTGATGATGTTGACCACCCCGGCGATCGCGTCCGATCCGTAGACCGACGAAGTGCCGCCGGTGATGATATCGACGCGGCTCACAAACCCGTTCGGAATCGTGCTGAGGCTGACGCGGTTTCCGTTCGCGCTGTTCGACACGGTGCGGCGGCCATCGACCAGCACCAAGGTGCGGTTGTCGCTCAGGCTGCGCAGCTGGACCGAGCTGACGCCGTCATTCTGGACGTCGCCGCTGTTGCGGCGATCGTTCAGCGTCGAGCTGACCGAAGGCAGTTCGGCGATGACCTCGCTCAATTCCGACCGTCCCGACTCGGCGATCTCCTCACCTTCCAGCGCGGTTACGGGCGAAGCCGTGTCGAAGGACTGGCGGCGGATGCGCGAGCCGGTCACGATGACTTCGCCGGCCTGGGGCTCTACCGAGGCCTGCGACGCGGCGTCGGGAACCGCGGGGCGCTCGTCATCCGTGCGCGGCTCGGCCCGGCTCGTCTCCGCCGGGGCCGACTGGCGCGGTTCACGTGTGACCACAAAGGTCTGCCCGCTCGACCGGCGTGCCACCAGACCGGTGCCCTGCAACATCCGCGCGAGCGCCTGTTCGACCGACATCGCACCCTTGACCGCGTTGGCATGCTTGCCGCTGGTGACGCTGCGCGACGCGATAATCTGGACGTCGGCCTGACGACCGAGCGCAACGATTGCTGAGCGAACCGACTGCGCGGGAATGTCGAAGCGCTTTTCCTGCGCCTGCGCGGGCGTCGCCATCACGCAGATGATTGCGGTCCCCGCCATGAAGGCGTTGCGCGAATATACGCTCATCCTGTCTTCCTCCCCCTGGTGTCGGGCTTGCTGCCCGCTCACGCATCACCAAGAGACCGGGTCAGGAAGAATCCTTCGCCGGCGTTGCTATTTTTGTTCTTTAGTTTGCTCGCTTGCCAATCCGAATGCCGTCCGGGTGCCCGGTATCGACCGGAACCCCGAGGCTGTCGCGCACCGCGATCGCGAACCCCTCAGGGTCATCGACGCGGAAGATACCGTCAAACTCTTCGCCGGCGAGCGCCGGATCGGCAATGATCAGCTTGCGCGCGTTGTAGCGGTTGAATTCGCCGACCGCGAAGTCGAGCCGGTTGCCGTCGAGGTCGATCTTGCCGGCACGCCAGGCGAGCGAGCGATCCACCGCTGACGGCTCCGTCGCGGCGATGTTGATCGCCGCGTCATTCGAAACGAACGCCTCGCCGCCGGCGGCGATCCGGACGCGATGCCCCTCTGCCCCCTCGACCCATGCCTCGACCACGCCTTCGGTCACGAATACCTGCGCGCCGTTGCTGCGCAAGCGCACCGCGAAGGCGGTGCCGACCGCGCGCACCCGCACCCGGCCCGCATCGACGACGAACGGTCGCCGCTTGTCCTTCGCGACCTGAAACCAGGCTTCGCCGGCCTCAAGCTTGACGTTCCGCTGCTTCGCATCGACCCGGATTTCGATTTTACTCGCGGTGTTGATCGCGGCGACCGAGCCGTCCGCAAGCGGGACGCGCCGGATTTCACCGACGCCTGTCGCATAGTGTAGCGAGCTGGTTCCCCAGAGCAGACCGCCGACGAGCGAGGCCGCGATCAGGCCGCCGCCGAAGGTGACGATCCCGCGGCGCGAGACTCTGGCCGGCGCCGGGCGCGCCTCTTCGACGACCGTCAGATCGGTCGAAATCCAGGCGGCCTGCGCCTGCAACAGCGCGCCGCTGTGCATCGGATGCGATGCGAGCCAGGTCTGAAGCTCTGACTCATCGTGCGCGGACCAGTCGCCCGCATCCATGCGGGCGGTCCAGCGCGCCGCCTCGTCCGACATGCCGGGGGTCATTTGCGTCACCTTGACCTCCCCGTCTTTTCAATCTGGTCCATGCGCGCTTCGGCCTCCGCGTCGGCGGCCTGCCACGATGCCTGGATCGCTTTGACGCCCTGCCAAACCTGCTTCTCCACCACTTTCTCTGTCACGCCGAGGCGCGCCGCGATCTCCTTCTGCGACAACCCCTCAATCCGCCGCATCTGCACAATCTGCCGGCAACGCTCCGGCAGGCGCGCGATCAGCCCAAGCACCCGCTCGACTTCAAGGCGTCCGCCTGCCTCGCGTTCGGGCGACGGCGCATCGTCCGCCGAATGACTTTCGATCGCTGCGATCGTTTCGATCGGGACCACCCGCGCCCGCTTGAGGCGGCGCACATAGAGGTTGCGCACGATCGAAAAGAAATAGGCATCGGGCCGGCCGATATGATCGACGCTGTCGAGCATCGCGAGCCGGCAATAGGCTTCCTGGATCAGTTCATCGATATCGTCGGGCGCCGCCCTCGACCGCGCGAGCCACAGGCGCACGGCGGCCTCGTGGGGCATGACCTGCCTGGCCACCCACGTCGCGATACGGACCCGCCGCTCGACTTCGAACCCCTTGGCCGTTGGAACCGGCTCCCTACCCAAATCCGGACGCCACGCGCCGCCTCGACTGTATAGAGCGTTCTGCCGCCGAAATCCTTCGCGGTCCTCGAAAAGAAATCAGACAAAAATCTGGCGACCGGTTACATGCTTCCGGCCCGCCGGGAACGATGTCGCATGGCAGGAAGCGCTTTAGACCCTTCGACACGCTGAGCGACGGCGCACCCTCTATCCCGATCGGGGTCAACGGCGTAGCCCGCTGAAGCATATCACCCTGAAGCGGGAGCCATTCGTGCGAGCGCCGTGCCTGTTTGCGCCGTCATACCGGCCATTCAGCTCGCTCATGCGCGACCTCAATAGCCGATGTTCACACAGGCTCATCCCTCTCTTGTTGCGGTGACCTCATCCGGAATGCGCCGGCAGCGAAGCGGGCTAGCTGACGCTCGTTTCTGGCGGCCAGGATCCGACTGCAAACTATGCGAGATCAGACCACGGCCGAAATCTCAGACATCTTTTCCTCAATGAATGGGTAACATTATGTTCATTCGAGTGCGCGGTTCTCAGTTTTTACTTCACATTGGATGCTATTCACCAAGAATTTTCTTGGATTTCGAGTCCGAATGGGCATGTTCATTCAACGGCGCGCAGCGGTGATTTTGAACGGCGCCACTGTCGAGTTGCTTTTCGGTATCGTGACGGCTGGCAGAGGTTAGGGCAGCCGCCCGTCGCGCATAGTCTGGAAGCGATCAGCGAAGCCAGTCCTATAGCGGGGGTAAGAGCTACATGTCTGACACGATCAGCCGAGCAGAATATCTCAAATCGCATCCCCAGGCATCCGCATGGGCCGAGCTCGCGGACGCCACCAATGAACAGATGCGGATCACGCCCGGTCCGATCAAACTGGAGGAGGGCAGCTTCGCGGGCAAGCGCGCGCTGATTCTCGGTGCCGGCGTGGGCGGACTGACGACGGCCTATGAGCTGCTGTTTCACAAGACCGGCATGGAAGTCACGATCCTGGAAGCGCAGAACCGAACGGGCGGGCGCTGCCTCTCGCTCCGCACCGGCGATACGCTGACCGAGGATCAGGACGACGCCCTGTTCGGATCGAAGCCGGGCGAGACGCAGGTTGTTCGCTTCGAATGGCCGGTCGGCGATGCCGAGCCGTATCTGAATGCCGGCCCCGGACGCATCCCGTCGGCGCACAAGAGGCTGCTCAACTACCTCAGAGAGTTCGGCGTCGCGGTTGAAATCTATGTGATGAATTCGATGTCGAACCTTGTCCATATGGGCACCGGGCCGTTGAAAGGTTCGCCCCAGACCTATCGGCAAATCGACCACAATCTGCGCGGCTGGCTCGCGCAATTGGTGCATGATCACGCTGCCGAGCTTCTCAATGCCCCCACCCTCGCGATCCCCGAGAAGCAGCAGGCGGCACTGGTTGAGCAATTCAAGTCGCTGATGATCTCGTTCGGCGAGCTGGACCAATATGGCCGTTATGCCCCGACCGCCGGGACCGAGGGCTTCGAGAATGCGATCTCGCGCGCCGGCTTCGATGTTCTGCCCGGCGTAGCCGCTGGCGAGATCGCCGAGGCGATCAAGCTCGAGGACTTGCTGGCGTCGGAATATTGGAAACAGACGCGCTTCTACCAGCCGGCCGACTTCCTCTGGCAACAGACGATCTTCCAACCGGTCGGCGGCATGGATCAGGTCCAGCGCGCCTTCGCTCGCAAAGTGGCGGAACTGGGCGGGACGATCCACCTCAACAGCCCGGTGACGTCGATCGCCTGGGATGCCAAGACGCGCGAGTTCGTCGTCCAGGTCGCCAAGATCGGCAGCAAGGAAACGGTCGAGTATCGCGCCGACTATTGTTTCTCGAACATCGCCATGCCGTTCCTGGAGCGGCTGTTGTCCAGGGAGTTGCTGGGCGGAGGAAAGGCAGGCGGCTTCGCGGTGCCGTTCAAGCAGGGACTCGATGCGGTCTTCGCGGCGCAGGCACGGCCCCGCGTCAATGCCAAGGGCGCGTATCAGGACAAGTTTCTCGCCGCGACCACCAAGGTCGGTTGGCAGGCCGACCGCACCCTCTGGCAGGGCAGGCTCATCACCCATGATCATGAGAACGACCTGAAGCTCACGACGATGGTCGCACCGGACAGCGAGGAGGGCGTCGTTCCGATCTTCGGCGGGATTAGCTGGACCTCGCACGACATCGTTCAGATCTGGTATCCCTCGACCGCGTATCACGATCGTAAAGGCGTGCTGACCGGCGCGTATAATTTCGGTCTGACCGCGCACGAGTGGGGCAAGAAGACCGTCGGCGAGCGGCTCGATCTGGCGCGTCAGGGCGCGCAGCAATTCGGCAGAAAGTTCGGCAACGGACTGCGCGACGGCCTCGCGATCGCGTGGCAGAACATGCCCTATATCAAGGGCGGATGGGCCTATTGGCAGGCTGTCGGCAACGAACAGGACGCCGCGCGGCACTTCAACAATCTGAGCCAGGGCACGGGCGTCCATGACGTAAAGGGCAAGCTGTCCGACCCGGTGTTCTTCGTCGTCGGCGATCAGCTTTCCTCGCTGCCGGGTTGGCAGGAAGGCGCGATCGCCGCGGCGCTCAATGCCCTGACCCGCATGGCGCGGCCCGACCTTGAAATCCCGCATCTCGAGAAGCTGCCCGACACCAGGCTGCTGGTCGAAGGCATCTAGCGACCGTCCCCTCGTTCCTGACAATTGGAGAAGCAGTGATGGCAATCAGCAAAGAACGCCTCATGGCCCTGAAAGACGGCGGCCGTGTCATCCAGGTGGCGCGTGCGGGAGATCCGCTTCTCGGCCCGCTCGCCCTACTGCCTGGCGTGTGGAAGAACGAGGGCGGCCTCGAGGGCCGAGGCTGGAACATGATTGCCGTGCCGTTCGAGTCGGAACCCGGCTCGATCCTCGACTATCGCCTGCTGCTGAACCAGTACAATGAGACCCTCATCTTCGATCTGGTGGACAAGGGGGTCCCCAACCGCGGGCTGAACGCACTGGGAAAACAGGCCGATCAGTCCTTGATGGCGCTGGATTACGAGCAGGTCACCGACCAGATCGCGACCGCGGACTTTCCGCATAGCAACGTTCTCGGCCCGACCAGCCCACCCGGCAACACGATCCATCACGAGCCCGGGCTATGGCTCAACATGCTCGATCAAGTGACCGACGGCTTCGATATCGCCCGGCTCGGGACCGTTCCGCATGGCGACGCGCTTCTTGCGCTTGGGCGGAGCGTACCGCCGACCGACGGACCTCCGGTCATCCCCGACGTCAGCGGCTTGCCGCTGAAGGTGAAACAGGATCTGGAAAGCAAGTATCTCGCGCCATACAAGCATTTCCACGAGAACCTGTTCGAAGGTCTGTTCGACCCGGTCCACCCGGCCGAGCTGCTCAAGGCCGCCAATCAGGGCGTCGACATTCTCCGCACGACGACGCTCGACGTCGATACCGAAGTTGAGACCGGGGGGATCAGGAACATCCCCTTTGTCGTCAAGCACGCCAATGCTTCATCGATGCGCTCGACCTTCTGGATTCAGGAACTCGCCGAAACCGACGCACGGGGCAAACCGAAACTTCGCCTGCAATATCTCCAGATCGTGATGCTCGATTTCGATTCACGTACGACCGGGTTGCCGGGTCGCATCGTGTGGCCGCATGTCTCGATCAATACGATGCACAAGGTCGAGGATGCACCACAAGACAAGGTGCAAATCCTTATGACCGAACGATAGTCATTCTAAAATATCACCTGTAAATTATACCATATCGTCAGATGCAGGGCACGTCTGGCTGGGCCTGGAGCAGGCGGTGAACGACGGGTGAGGGCTGTGTCGTCCTGCCTTCACCCTACCAGCTCAGAATGACCTTTCCGGCCCTGCCAGCGCGCATTGCGTCAAAGCCTTGCTGGAAGTCGCTCGCATCAAGGCGATGGGTGATGAGCGGCGACAGGTCGAGTCCGCCACGAATCAGGCCGAACATCTTCTGCCATGTGCCGAACATCTCACGTCCATAGACGCCGCGAATGGTCAGCGCCTTGAGGATGATGTCCGACCAGGCGACATCCATCGACCCACCCGGAATGCCGAGCATCGCCAGGCCGCCGCCCATGCGCAGCACGCCGATCGCCTGGTTGATCGCCACCGGGGCGCCCGACATTTCCAGCGCCACGGCGAAGCCGTCGTCGACGCCCTCGGCCGCCATCACCTCGCGCAGATCCTCTGTGAGCGTGTTGACCGGCCGCACGTCGGCGAGCCGGGCGGCCAGATCGAGCCGATAGGGGTTGATGTCGGTAATGACGACCGACCGCGCGCCGGCACGCCGCGCGACCGCCGCCGCCATGATCCCGATCGGGCCGGCGCCGGTCACCAGCACATCCTCGCCCATCAGGTCGAACTGCTGTGCGGTGTGGACCGCGTTTCCGAACGGATCGAGCAATGCGCCGACATCGTCGGACACATCGTCGGGAAGCGGCACTACGTTGAAGGCCGGAATACACAGATATTCGGCGAACGCGCCCTGCCGGTTGACGCCGACGCCGACCGTGCCGGGGTCGAGGTGGAAGCGCCCCGCGCGCGCCGCGCTGCTGTCGAAATCGATGATATGCCCTTCGCCCGACACGCGTTGCCCGATGTGCAGCGGGCGGGTGACGGCCTCTCCGATTTCGACGATCTCACCCGAGAATTCGTGGCCGACGATCATCGGTACCGGAATGGTCCGTGCGGCCCAGTCGTCCCAATTGTAAATGTGAAGGTCGGTGCCGCAGATAGCGGTGCGCCGAACGCGGATCAGAATCTCGTCGGGACCGGGCGTCGGCACCGGCGCCTCGGTCGCCCAGATACCTTCGCGCGCGTGCAGCTTGGCCAGGCCACGCATGGTTGCGTCGGTGCGGGAGAGGTGGGGTCGCGATGTGGCGGTGATGGCGTTCATGGGATGAGGTCCAGTTTGCGGCCAACCGAAACAAAGATGTCCGCGGCCTGTTCGACCTGATCGCAGGTCAGGCCAGCCGACATCTGGGTGCGAATGCGGGCCTTGCCGTGCGGCACTACAGGGAAGGAGAAGCCGGCGACCAGTACGCCCGCCTCGATCAGCTCGGCGGCGGCGCGTTGAGCCTTTGCCGCATCGTGCAACATCACCGGGATGATCGGATGCTCGCCGGGCAGAAGGTCGAAACCGGCTTGGTTCAGGCGGGCACGGAACAATGCCGCATTGGCCGCCAGATGCCGGCGCAGCGCATCACCCTCATCCGACTCGGCGATCCCGATCGCTGCAAGGCTGGCGCCGCAGATGGCGGGCGCGAGCGCATTGGAAAACAGATAGGGTCGCGCCCGCTGGCGGAGCAGGTCGATCACCGGCTGGCGCGCGGCCACGAAACCGCCCATCGCGCCGCCCAGCGCCTTGCCATAGGTTCCTGTGAGGATATCGACCTTGTCGGCGACACCGCGGAACGCGCCCGAGCCGCGCCCGCTTTCGCCGATGATGCCGGTCGCATGGCAATCGTCGACCAGCAGCAAGGCGTCGAACCGTTCTGCCAGCGCCGCGATTTCGTCCAGCGGCGCGATGGCGCCGTCCATCGAAAAGACACCGTCGGTCGCGATCAGGATCGTCCGCGCGCCGTCCGCGCGGGCGGTCGTCAGCACCCGCTCCAGATCGGCGATGTCCGACGTCGCGTACCGGTAGCGCTTCGCCTTCGACAGCCGCACGCCATCGATGATCGAGGCGTGGTTGAGCGTGTCGGATACGATCGCATCCTCGGCGCCCAGCAGGGGTTCGAAAACGCCGCCATTCGCGTCGAACGCGGCCGCGAACAGGATCGCGTCATCATAGCCGAGATAGGCGGCGGTCTCGGCTTCGAGCTGTTTGTGGATGGATTGGGTACCGCAGATGAAGCGCACCGACGCGAGTCCGGCACCCCAGGTACGCGTGGCCGTGATCGCGGCCTCGACGACGCGCGGATCGGCGGCAAGGCCGAGATAGTTGTTCGCACAGAGATTCAGCATCGAAGGGGGGCCGCCCTCGATGCGGACGGCTGCGCCCTGCGGCGTCGTCAACACCCGTTCGGGCTTCATCAACCCGTCGGTACGGATCGCGGACAGCTCCGCTTCAATACGGTCGTAAAAACCAACAGCCATCGCGGCACTCCCTCATCCTGAGAGAGCGCTTGTACGGTATAGTGGACCATGAGTCCACTATACTGGAAATTTAGCTGGCGACGACCAGCAGCGCGCGGGCGCGTCGCTTCCCCTTGTTGGTGATCCGGTGCGGCACATCGGCAGCATAGCGTGCGGTGCTTCCCTGCGGCACGGCGACCTTCTGCGTGCCAGCCTCGACTTCGAATGTGCCTTCGAGCGCGGTCAGATGCTCGCGCGTTCCCTTGGCATGCGGCTGCGACACCAGGCTGCCGCCGGGTTCGAACCGCAGCTCATACCATTCCAGGGTCTCGGCGTGATTCGCAGGACTGAGAATGCGGAGCGTGCACAGTCCGTCATCGGTGCGGATTTCGGGCGTGAACGCTTCGCTCGCCACCTCGATCTGGTCGCGCGCTTCGCGTGCCGTGACGCCGATCAGTTCGGCGACGTCGACCTTGAGCGCGTTGGCCAGCGACCAGACCGTGGCGAGCGTCGGGTTCGCCTGACCCCGTTCGATCTGCGACAACATCGATCGCGATACGCTCGACATCCGCGCCAGATCGTCAAGCGTCATCGACTGCCGCTTACGAAAGGCCTGGATAAAGGGCCCGATTTGCGGCGATCCGTCAGACGTCATCGAAGGTCTCGGGCGCGCAAACGGTGTGCACAATTCTGATGGACATCCTTTCCGCTACCGCATTCCCTCTGAAATGTCGCCATCCGAGCCGCGGAGACTTCAGAAACCTCCGTTTGCCTTGATCGCAAATGCAGGTCTGGATTTCCGGCAGGCCGCAGCGTCGACGTTGACGCTCAAGATAGCTTCGAAGCGGTCCGTTTTCCCAGATTGTCGATCTGAAAGCTGCCAGTCGGCTGCCGGCCCAGGAGCAGCCCTTAGTGCGATGGAATAGGCCATGTCCGCTTTGCAGCCCGATGTCCAAAAGCTGCCTGTCGGTTCCCGGCCCAAAGTTTGGAAGCAAGTATAGTAAGAATGCCCGTTGCTAAAAGGTCGATATGTCGTCGAGGGTAAAGCGGCGCGCAGAGATCGTTTGGGTGATCGTCACCACGGCGCCCCCGTCCGCGCTAGCCGGGCCGAGAGCATAGAGCGCCGGAACTGGTTCTTCGAATAGGGCATGGTGCGATGTTCATGTTTGTGCATGATCTTCTTCGTCCACCTATTCCGACCGAATGCACCCCGATTCTCGAGAAAGAACGGGGTGAATGCGAGAGCCTCGTCGCGTGTTTATACACGATTCATTCTTGATTATGCACGAATTGGCGTGCTAAGCGCCGATGCGTGACCAACGATATTCCCCATGCGCGTCGCGACGTGATCGCGGCCCGTCTCGCCAAGGGCCAGCCCGTCAACGCGGGTGCGCTCGCCGGCGAGTTCGACATCTCCGAAGATGCGATCCGGCGTGATCTGCGCGCGCTCGCGGCCGCGGGCCTGTGCCGGCGCGTCTATGGCGGGGCCCTGCCGCTCAGCCCCGGCACCACGCCTGTATCGCATCGTTTCGGAGCCGATATGGACCGCAAACGCGCGCTGGCCCGGGCCGCAATGCCGATGGTCGAACCGGGCAGCTTCGTCTTCCTGGACAATGGCAGCACCGGCCTGATCGTCGCAGAGGAGCTTCCCAGGGACGCCGACCTGATCGTCGCGACCAGCTCTATCGAAATCGCGGCGGCGCTGGTCGCCCGCGGCGACATTCACATTCACATGTTGGGTGGTGCGATCGATCCCGTGATCGGCGGCTCGATCGATGGCACCGCGCTTGAAGCGATCGCCCGATTGAACATCGACCTGTGTTTTCTCGGGGCGTGTACATTGTCGGCAGAGGGTGGTGTCAGCGCGCTTGACGGTGCGGACGCCTCGTTCAAACGGGCGCTGGCCGCCCATAGCCGAAGCACCTTTGTCCTCGCGGCGAACGAGAAAATCGGTGAACACGCACCGCACCGGATCGTCGACCTGAACGCGATCGATCGCGTCATCATCGAACATGATGCGCCGGATGTCGCCGCCGACACGCTGCGCTCGGCGGGCGCCAACATCCTGCGGGCCGGGCCGGGCTCCGACCGGCAATTGGACGTTCGGTGACGCAACAAGAAGCCGGCTCGCGGCTGGCAACCCGCATCGCATTTTTCGTAGCCGGTTTCGGCCTTGCCTGCTGGGCGCCGCTCGTGCCGCTCGCAAAGGCGCGGCTGGAAATCGACGAGGGATCGCTGGGACTCCTTCTCCTGTGTCTCGGCGCCGGTTCGGTTCTGACGATGCAACTCACCGGCGCGTTCATATCGAAGCTTGGCGCGCGTCCGATCATCGTCATCGGCGGTGTGGGGCAGGCGGTTCTGTTGCCCTTCCTCGCCCTTGCACCGACCGTTCCGGCGATGGCGATAGTGCTGATTCTCTTCGGCGGGTTTCTCGGCCTGATCGATGTCAGCATGAACGTCCATGCGGTCGAGGTTGAGAAGCGTGGCGCGAAACCGCTCATGTCCGGTTTCCATGGACTGTTCAGTGTCGGCGGGTTTGTCGGCGCGTTGCTGCTGACAGCCGCTCTTTCCGCGCAGGTTTCGCCGGTGACGGGTACGATCGCGGCGGCGGCGCTGATGATCGGGGCGATCCTGTTCGCGACGCCCCGGCTGATCGATACCCCACAGGCTAAAGAAGCACCGCTGCTGGTCCTGCCGCGCGGTATCGTTGCCCTGCTTGCGCTGCTCGCGGCAATTACCTTTCTTACCGAGGGGGCGATGCTCGACTGGGGTGCGCTTCTCCTGACCGGCAACGGCCTGTTGCCTACCGCTCAGGCCGGGATCGGCTATGGCGTTTTCGCCATAGCGATGACCATCGGGCGGTTGACCGGCGATGCCGTAGTCGCACGGCTTGGTGACAGGCGCACCATGTTCTGGGGCGGACTTCTTGCCATTGCCGGCTATGTCGTCCTGCTCACAGCTCCCTTCGCCTCCATAGCCTTGCTCGGCTTCCTGCTGATCGGTCTGGGCGCCTCCAACACCGTCCCGGTGCTGTTTCGACAGGCGGGGGCACAGACCGTGATGCCCGCGGGTCTCGCCATCGCCGCCGTCACGACGGTTGGCTATGCTGGCGTGTTGGCGGGCCCGGCGGGGGTTGGCTTCGCGGCACAGGCGATCGGTCTGCCCGGCGCCTTCTGGGTGCTGACGATCATGCTGGCGCTCGTTCCCATATGCGCCACAGCCGCGACGCGGCGCGACCATGCCGGCACGGCCAATTCCTCCCCTACCAGCTGAGTTTCAACGATGGTCGATCGCATCACCTTGTCCGCGGAGGCACTATTGTTCGATATGGACGGCACGCTGGTGGATTCCACCGCCGCGTCCGAACGCATCTGGCGCGCATGGTCGGCCGAGCAGGGAGTCGATCCCGAGGCAGTATTGGCATATTCGCAAGGCCGGCGAACGCTGGATACCGCGCGACGCTTCGCAGCAACCGAGGAAATTGCCCGCGCCGCGGCTACGCGGATCGAGGGGCTGGAGATCGCGGCGGACGACGGCACCATCGCCATAGAGGGGGCGAAGGTCTTGCTCGACCGCCTGCCGGCCAATCGCTGGGCGGTGGTCACCTCGGCCGGCCCCAGTCTCGCTTCCCGTCGTCTGGTCGCAGCGGGTCTTCCGATCCCGGAGATCCTGGTCACGGCGGGCGACGTGGAGAAGGGGAAGCCCGATCCCGAAGGATATCTGCTGGCCGCGAAACGGCTTGGTGTCGCGCCGGAAGGCTGCCTTGTCTTCGAGGATACGTTCGCCGGCCACGAAGCGGCGCGGCGCGCAGGGATGCGATCGATCAATCGAAATGCCGTCCCCCATGGACACGATAGCCCCTTGCTGACGCTCCTCAGCTATACCGCTGTCGATTTGGTCGTTGGCGACGTCTCGCTTGATCTGACACTCTCCGAGGAGTGGCAATCCCTCTGAGCAGTGCTTGTTGGATGACTGATTTCGCGCGGGGCACCCAAAAACCAGCAGTCGGGAATCCCATAATATCGACCGCGCGCCATGCTCGATGAACGGACGACCGGTTTTGGGATCTCTCCGTGATGCTCTTTGTGGCAGCAATGAGGGCGCGTAGCTGCCATCAAGTGAATTACGGAACGCCAGCCGTTAGTGTGCCTCGCCGCTTCCTGGCGCCAACGTATTGCGCAGCCAGTCACCAACCAGCGCCACAACGCGGGGCGACCCGAGATTCGGGCCCAGCTTCGAAACTTCCTCTTCGCCGCCAGTAACTGCCATATGATCCCCATGCTGGCGTGTCAGTGCCCGTGCAGTAGCCGCTGATTCTGGCTGCATTGTCCCAAAATGCTTTCCGTACAATTTCCGTACGAAACGATGAGAATATAGCTAAGTTATTGATTTTTGGCGCACCCGACAGGATTCGAACCTGTGGCCTCTGCCTTCGGAGGGCAGCGCTCTATCCAGCTGAGCTACGGGTGCGTGGGAAGCAGCGCCTAGCAAAGCAAAAGGCGGTGCGCCAGCGCTAAACCGCGGCTGGCGTCCAGCCCTTTGGCGCCGGTGTCTTGGGCTTGTAGACGCACAGATCGGCGACGCTGCAGCGCCAGCATTCAGGCGTACGTGCTTTGCAGACATAGCGACCGTGCAGGATCAGCCAGTGATGCGCGTGGAGACGAAACGGCTGAGGGACGTTCTTCTCCAGCTTCTTCTCAACCGCAAGCGGGGTCTTGCCCGGCGCAAGACCCGTACGGTTGCCGAGGCGGAAGAGATGCGTATCGACCGCGAAGGTTTCCTGCCCGAAGGCGACGTTCAGCACGACGTTCGCAGTCTTGCGGCCGACTCCGGGGAGCGCTTCCAGCGCATCGCGATCGGCAGGGACCCGGCTGCCATGCCCGGCGATCAGCGCTTCGCTGAGTGCGATGACGTTCTTCGCCTTGGCGTTGAACAGCCCGATCGTCTTGATGTGCTGCTTGAGGCCGTCCTCGCCGAGCGCCACCATCTTTTCCGGCGTATCGACCTCGGCAAACAGTCGCCGTGTCGCCTTGTTGACCCCGGCGTCGGTCGCCTGTGCGGACAGCACGACAGCAACGAGCAACGTATAGTCGTTGACCGATTCGAGCTCGGTCTCGGGATGTGGATTGGCTTCCGCCAGCCGTTCGAAGAAGTGGAAAATGTCGGCCTTCTTCAAAGCCCGAGCACCGCGTCCATCGTGTAGCGCCCGGCGGGCTTGCCCGCGAGCCACAGCGCCGCCCTGACCGCACCGCGCGCAAAGATCGCGCGATCCTCAGCGCGATGCGCAAGCTCGATCCGCTCCCCGAGGCCGGCGAGCACGACCATATGATCGCCGATCACGGTGCCACCACGCAGCGAGGCGAAGCCGATCGTCCCCTCCGCGCGCGCGCCGGTGAGGCCGGCACGATCGGCAACGCGCACCTCGCCCAGCGAAACCTCACGTCCCGCCGCCGCAGCTTCGCCGAGCATCAGTGCGGTGCCCGACGGCGCGTCGACCTTCTGGCGGTGATGCATCTCCGCAATCTCGATGTCCCAGTCGGGGCCAAGCCTTGCCGCGGCCTCGCGCACCAGCCGCGCCAGCAGCACAACACCGAGCGAGGTATTGCCGGTCTGGAGCACCGCGATGTCGCGCGCTGCATCGTCGATCAGCGCGTGGTGCTGCGCGGTGAGGCCGGTGGTTCCGATCACGATCGGCGTACCCGCCGCACGCGCCGCCGCGAGATGCGACTCAAGTGCATTGGGGGTCGAGAAATCGACAAGCGCATCAGCCGCCGCAGCGAGCGTGGCGGGATCGTCGGCCGCATCGGCGCCGCCCGCGAACTTGACGCCCTGCTCCGCCAGAATGTCGCGGATCGCCACGCCCATCCGGCCGAGGCTGCCATAGATACCGATGCTACTCATAGCTGTTGCTTGGCCGGGGACGGCGTGGACTGCAACAAAGGATTTGGCCGCCCAACCAATAGCCAGCGCGCTTTTCGCTTGCCGACGAAATGCCCGGCGGCAAAGCAGAGGGATGACCGCTCGTCTTCTTGCCTTGGCGGGCGCCGCCTGCCTCACCATTGCCGCTGCCGAACCGGTGCCGCCGCATCAACTGTATGAGGATGTCCGTATCCTGTCCGCCGACGCTATGGCCGGACGGCTGGTCGGCACGCCGGGTTCGGCCAAGGCGCGCGCCTATCTGCTCGAACGACTGCGGGCGATCGGCGTCGAACCGGTCCTTGAAGGGTATGAGCAGCCGTTCGAGGCCGAGCATGACGGCAGGATGCTGAAGGGCGCCAACCTGATCGGCCGCATCCGCGGGTCCGGGACGAGCGACCAAATACTGCTGATCGGTGCGCACTATGATCATTTCGGCATCCGCGACGGCAAGGTGCTGAACGGCGCCGACGACAATGCCTCAGGCGTCGCCGTGCTGCTGTCGATCGCCGCGCGCTTCGCGCATGAGCGGCCCGTCCACGACATCGTCTTCGCGCTATGGGATGCGGAGGAGCAGGGCTTCTACGGATCGAAGGCATTCGTGGCGGCGCCTGCCGTGCCGCTGTCGCGCATCGCGATGAACCTCAACCTCGACATGATGAGCCGCAACGACCGCAACGAGCTGTGGCTTGCGGGCGCGCACCACTCCCCGTTCCTTCGCAGCCGCTTCGAGCAGCTCGCCGCGCGGGCGCCGGTATCGCTGAAGCTGGGGCATGACGGCCCGCCGTGGAAGGACACCGACGACTGGACCGGCGGATCCGACCATTTCGTCTTTCACCAGAAAGGCATCCCCTTCGCCTATTTCGGGGTCGAGGATTATCCGGACTATCACAAGCCGACCGACGATTTCGCGGCGATCCCGAAGGATTTTTTCGCCCGCTCGGCGGCGACCGCGCTGCTGGCGGCGCAGCTGTTCGACCGGGAACTCGATGCGATCGCGGCGGAAGCGGGCCGGACCAAATAGCGCCAGTCCCGAGAGAAACTAACCCGCACCCTCCAGCGCCTTTTGCCGGCGGCGCTGGACCGAGCTGCCGATGCCCATCGCCTCGCGATATTTGGCGACGGTGCGCCGGGCGATGTCGAAGCCCTTGGAGTTGAGCATCTCGACCAGCGTATCGTCCGAAAGGATCTTCTTGGGGTTTTCGGCCTGGATCAGCGCGCGGATCGCGCTCTTGACCGCTTCCGCCGACACCGCGTCGCCTCCGTCCGCCGACTGGATCGCCGAGGTGAAGAAGTATTTGAGCTCGAACAGCCCACGCGCGCAGCTGAGATACTTGTTGCTCGTCACCCGGCTGACGGTCGATTCGTGCATCTCGATCGCATCGGCGATCTGGCGCAGCGTCAGCGGGCGCAGATGCGATACGCCGTGGCGGAAGAACGCCTCTTGCTGCTTCACAATCTCCGACGCCACCTTGATGATCGTGCGCTGACGCTGGTCGAGCGCCTTGACCAGCCAGTTGGCGCTGGCGAGCATATCGCTGAGCCAGGCCTTGCTCGACTTGTCCTGCGGCCCCGACGACACTTCGGCATAATAGGCACGGTTGACGAGGACCCGGGGCAAGGTCGCGCTGTTCAGCTCGACCGCCCAGGCCTGCCCGCGCGGCGCAACGAAGATGTCGGGCGTGACGCTCGCCACCGGCTCGCCGCCGAAGCGGCAACCGGGCTTCGGATCATAGCCGCGCAGTTCGCGGATCATGTCCGCCATATCCTCGTCGTCGACACCGCAGATGCGTTTGAGGCGCGCCAGCTCACCCCGCGCGAGCAGGTCGAGGTTCGCGATCAGCGCTGCCATGCACGGGTCATAGCGGTCAGCCTCCTTCGCCTGCAGCGCGAGGCATTCGGCAAGGTCGCGCGCGCCGACACCGGTGGGATCGAGCGTCTGAATCAGCGCCAGCACCGCTTCGACCCGCGCCAGCGGAACCCCGAGCCGGGTGGCGATATCGAGCAGCGAGGCGGTGAGGTAGCCCGCCTCGTCAATCTGGTCGATCAGATGCTGGGCAATGAACAGATCCGCGCCGTCCACCACCGCCCCCGCCTGCGCGAGCAGATGATCGGCGAGGCTGAGGTCGGGCGCGGAGAAGCTGTCGAAATCGGGACCGTCCTCCCCCATCCCGCCACTCCCGGTACCAGCGAGACCCAGCCCGCCGTCGAGGCCGCCGATCGAATCCGCAGCGCTGTCGTGATGGAAGGTCTCGGCGGTGAAATCGACGTCGAGCGAGGCCTCGCCGGTCGCTGCGCCGCCATCGAGCAGTTCGGTCGAATCGGCGGGGCCATCGCGTTCGGGAAGCGGCTCGGCCTCGGGTGCTTCGGGAGCGCCGCGCTCGTCATCGCCACCGCCCGCGTCGAGCAGCGGGTTCTTCTCGAGTTCCTCGGAGATGAAGGTTTCGATCTCAAGGTTCGACAACGCCAGCAGCTTGATCGCTTGCTGAAGCTGCGGCGTCATCACCAGCGATTGGGATTGCCGCAGATCAAGGCGGGGCGCGAGACTCATGGGATCAGATCAGGGCAGCGCCTGCAATCACAGCGAGAACCCCTCGCCGAGATAGAGGCGGCGGACATTGGCATCAGCGACCAGATCGGCCGGCGACCCCGCGAACAGCACGCGACCGTCATAGATGATCGAGGCGCGATCGACGATGTCGAGCGTCTCGCGAACGTTATGGTCGGTGATGAGCACGCCGATGTTGCGCGTCTTCAGTTCCTTCACCAGATCGCGGATGTCGGCGATCGAGATCGGGTCGATGCCCGCGAACGGCTCGTCGAGCAGCATGATCGAGGGATCGGCAGCGAGCGCGCGCGCGATCTCCGCGCGGCGGCGCTCACCGCCCGACAGCGCCATCGCCGGCGCGTCGCGCAGCCGGGTCAGGCCGAATTCGTCGAGCAGCTTGTCGAGACGCTCGGCACGGGCGTGTTTGTCCGGCTCCGACAGTTCGAGCACGGCAGAGATGTTCTTGGCGACGGTGAGGCCACGGAAGATCGAGGTTTCCTGGGGCAGATAGCCGAGGCCGAGGATCGCCCGGCGGTACATCGGCAGCGGGGTGATATCGACCCCGTCGAGCATGATCCGGCCGGCATCCGGTTTCACCAGCCCCATCACCGAATAGAAGCAGGTCGTCTTGCCCGCGCCATTGGGGCCGAGCAGGCCGACAACCTCGCCCTTTCCGACCGAGAGCGACACGTCGGACAGCACAACGCGCTTGTCATAGGATTTGGCGATCGAGACGACAGCCAGCCCCGATGTCGGCGGGCTGCCCGCTTCTGCGGCTACCGGTTCCAGCGTTTCGATATCTGCCATGACGCCCTATCCTGATCGCACGCGATGCTTAGCGATTCCTTGCCGCGCAGTCACTTGGCAAGTTTTATGCATGGCGAGTTTCGGGGAAGTTAGGAAGGAAGGTGGCGGAGTAAAACCCCGCCGGTGATCAATCGCGCTTGGGGACGGTGAAACGGCCCGTAACGCGTCCACCCGATTGGGTCACACTGCCGTCGGGCGCCTTGGTCGTGCCGACGCCCGAGCCGTCGATCGATGCGCGACCCGTGTCGAGATTCATCGTCAGCCGTCCGCCGCTCACCCGGTTGCTGCCCTGCGTCAGCGTGACATTGCCCAGCATGGTGATCGTGCGCTTGTTGATGTCGTACACGCCATATTGCGCACGCGCGGTCTGATCGGGCCGCGTGACCGTGACCCCGCCCGCGGCGTCGAAGCGCGAGACCGACGGCGACCCGTCGATGACCTGGCCGGTATAGCTCACCGTCACGCGCGCCGCGGTCAGCGTCATGCTGGCCTGGGTGATCTTCACGCCCCCCGACAGGATCGCGCGATTCGCCTTGTCCTGCAGTTCGATGCTCTGCGCAGCGAAATCGATTGGCGCGTTCGAATCATGGCGAACCTGCCCCAGCGCCGCGGTACCGATCACGGCGGTGGTGGCGATCGCTGCGATCGACGCGATAAGGAGCGGACGGGCCATGTTCACCTATTTGCGCGCTTGGGATCGATCCGCAAGCGGGCATTGCCCTCGATCCGGACGGTTCGCTTGTCGAGATCGGCGGTCATGCTGTTGCCGCTGAACACGCCGAGCGGGGTACGCCCATCAATCTGGCCGGTCCCGGTCAGTTTCCGGGTCTTGAGATCCATCGTCGAATCGCGCGTGTCGAGCTGGTAGCCGTCGGAGCTGCGAAACGTGATCGGACCATCGATCGCGACTCGCTCGGTTTCCATGTCGTAGCGGCCGCGCTCGGCGCGCACTTCGGCGGGGCCATCGGTCAGGCGGATGCCGGCGGCGAGATTGTTCAGCTGCACGATTGGCTCTGCCGAACTCTTCTGGACCGCCGACCCGGCTGTCAGAACGAAGGGCTGCCCCTTGGCATCGGCACCGCGATAGCGCGCCGACTGGATGCGCAGCCGCTCGCTCGCAACGTCGACCTTATTCTTGTCGAGCACGAACGACACGTCGCCTCCCATGAACAGGGGCGCCATCACCAGAAAGGCGCCGAGCACACCGATCCCGGCAGGCAGGATCATCAGCAAGGTGCGGACGATATGGTCGTGGCTTCCCCCCGGGCGCGCCCAATGCTTGCGGCGCGAGCGTTCCTGGAGGGCGATCTCAGACATGGTTTGCCTCAGATATGCGCAAAGATATCGACCTCAGGCCAGCCGGCGAGGTCGAGTTCGGCGCGATGGGGAAGGAAGTCGAAGCACGCCTGAGCGAGCGCCGTCCGCCCCTCACGCGCCAGGCGGCGGTCGAGCTCCTCGCGCATCGCGTGAAGATAGCGCACATCGGAGGCGGCATAGTCCTTCTGCGCGTCGCTGAGCACCGGACCGCCCCAGTCGGACGATTGCTGCTGTTTGGAGATTTCCTGCCCAAGCAGTTCACGCACCAGATCCTTGAGTCCGTGCCGGTCAGTATAGGTGCGCACCAGCCGCGAAGCGATCTTGGTGCAATAGACCGGCGCCGCGGTGACGCCGAGATAATGGCGGATCGCCGCGAGGTCGAAACGCCCGAAATGATAGAGTTTCACGCGCGACGTATCGGCGAGCAGCGCGCGCAAATTGGGCGCGGCATAATCGCTGCCCGGCCCAAAACGGACGAGATGTTCGTCCTCGCCCCCGTCGGAAAGCTGGACGACGCAGAGCCGATCACGCGGCGTGATCAGCCCCATCGTCTCGGTATCGACGGCGATGTCGGCGCCGGGGGCGAACAGCCCTTCGGGAATATCTTCTTCGTGCAGGAAAACGGCCATGCGTCCGCCTAGCCGTTTACACCTGAACGCTCAATGCCAAGCTTATACAGGAGGCTTACCCTCTCGCTTCAACTTCGACCGACGCGCGATCATGTTGAGCGATTCGACCAGCGCGGAGAAGGCCATCGCGGCATAGATATAGCCCTTGGGCACATGAACGCCGAAGCCGTCGGCGATCAGCACCGCGCCGATCATCAGCAGGAAGCCGAGCGCGAGCATCACCACCGTGGGGTTGTGCTTGATGAAATTCGCGAGCGGATCGGCCGCCACCAGCATCACGCCGACGGTGACCAGAACCGCAGTGACCATGATCGCGATCTCGTCGGTCATGCCGACCGCGGTCAGGATCGAATCGACCGAGAAGACCATGTCGAGCAGGATGATCTGGAAGATCGCCGAACCGAAATTCAGCCCCACCACCTTCTTCTTGTCGAGAATCTCGTCATCGCTCGGCACAGGATCGAGCGTGTGGTGGATTTCCTTGGTCGCCTTCCACAGCAGGAACAGGCCGCCCGCGATCAGGATCAGGTCGCGCCACGAGAACGCGGTCTCAAAACTCGGCGCGCCATGCGCGCCGGTCGCGCCCTGAAGCCCCAGGTCGAACACCGGCGTCGTCAGCGACACGATGACCCAGATCATCGACAGCAGCAGGATTCGCATCACCAGCGCGAGGCCGATCCCGATTCGGCGCGCCTTCTGCTGCTGGTGCTCGGGCAGCTTGTTGGTCAGAATCGAGATGAAGATGAGGTTGTCGATTCCCAACACCACCTCCATCACGATCAGGGTGATAAGGGCGGCCCAGGCGGCCGGGTCGGCGATCAATGCAGCGATATCCATAGACCCCCGCTGTGCCGCCCCTGCGACACATACGCAAGTATCTGTTGGAACAGCACCATAATCGCGACGAATTTGTTCGCGTCCTGTGCCGTACTGGGCTATGACCCGATTCCATGGGCGTGTCTTTGGAGCGCCGGAATGTCTGCGTCCTCGTCCGGCGTATGGCTTTCGAAATAGAGTTGGGCGACCGGGAAGACGAACAGGGCAATGAGTTTTGATCGAGGGCGCCGCGGGGATCGCGGCGGGCGCGGCAGAGACAAGCGCGACGGTTTCGGCGGCGATGAAGGCGGCAGCAGCTATGGCGACCGCGGCGGCTTCGGCGGCGGCGGCTTCGGTGACCGTGGCGGCTTCGGCGGCGGCGGTGGCGGCTTCGGCGGCGGCGGCGGTGGTGGCTATCGCGGCGGCGGTGGCGGCTTCGGCGGCGGTGGTGGCGGCGGCTTCGGCGGTGGCGGCGGCGGCTTCGGCGGTCGTGGCGGCGGCGGTGGCGGCATGCCCCCGCAGGTCGTTGGCGAAGGCACCGGCGTGGTCAAGTTCTTCAACGGCCAGAAGGGCTTCGGCTTCGTCGTTCGCGACGATGGCGGTGAAGACGTGTTCGTGCACATCAGCGCGGTCGAGCAGGCGGGCCTTACCGGCCTCGCCGAGGGCCAGCCGCTGGGCTTCACGCTGGTCGACCGTGGCGGCCGCATCAGCGCGACCGAGCTCAAGATCGAGGGCGAACCGCTCCCGGTCGAGGACCGCGGTCCTCCGCGGGACCGTGACGGTCCGCGTGATGGCCCGCGCGGCGGTGCTGGTGGCGCCGGCGGCCCGCAGCGTCAGCTCACGGGTGAGAAGGCGACCGGCGTGGTCAAGTTCTTCAACGCGATGAAGGGCTTCGGCTTCATTCAGCGCGATGACGGACAGCCCGACGCGTTCGTGCACATCTCGGCCGTCGAGCGCGCCGGCATGCCGACGCTCAACGAGGGCGACCGGCTCGAGTTCGAGCTCGAGGTCGATCGCCGCGGCAAGTACGCCGCGGTGAACCTGACGTCGTCGCAGTAACCGGACGCGCGCGATGGTCCGGCTGATCGCGGCCGGACGCGAAGCGACAATCGGGGTCGCCCTGGCCATGCTGGCCGGGGCGGCCCTGTTTGTTTCTGCGCCGATTGCGTCCTCCGCGCCATCGCAGGCGAGTGAAACACCGGCGCCGCCGATCGAGATGGCGAGGGTGATCGCGACCTATCCGCACGACGCCAAGGCGTTCACTCAGGGGTTGTTCTTCAGCGACGGCCGGCTGTTCGAGAGCACCGGTCAACAGGGCGAATCGGTGGTGCGGGAAGTCGATCTCGCCACCGGCAAGGCGAAGCGCGAGGCGCCGTTGCCTGCCGAATATTTCGGCGAGGGCAGCACCGGCTGGGGCAAGACAATCGTCAGCCTCACCTGGAAGCACGGCAAGGGATTTCGCTGGGATCGCGACACCCTCCGCAAGCTCGGCGAATTCAGCTATGCCGGCGAAGGCTGGGGGCTGACGCAGGACGGCAAGAGTCTGATCCTCTCCGACGGCACCAGCGAGTTGCGCTTCCTCGATCCCAGGACCTTTGCCGAACAGCGGCGGATCCGCGTCACCTGGCGCGGCCGCCCGGTGCGCCAGCTCAACGAGCTCGAATATGTGCGCGGTGAGGTGCTCGCCAATATCTGGCATCAGAATGTGATCGTGCGGATCGATCCGGCGAGCGGGGTGATCAAGGGCGCGATCGACCTGCGTGAAGTGACCGCCTCGGTCGGGGTCCGCGACAGCGAAGCCGTGCTCAACGGCATCGCCTGGGATGCCAAAGCCGGAAAGCTCTACGTCACCGGCAAGCTGTGGCCCAAATTGTTCGAGATCGCGCTGCCGGGCGGCAGCTGACCGCTATTTCGCCACCGGCTCGGCGCGCCAGGTGGTGAGCCAGTTCACCGACCCGCGGCATTCGGGCATCGATCGCGACTCGACCAGCCGGAACATCGACCCGTCCCAGACATAGGCCTCCGCGCTGCCGCAGTCGCCGATCCCGCGCGCCTTGTTGTAGCTTTCGAGCCGCCCGGTCTTCGCGTCGAAGCTGGCATTGACCAGCGTCGGACGACCGTCCTGCGCCTCGCTGATGCCCGGCGGCGAATCGAACTTCGCGAGCACCGGCTGCGCACCCGGAGCGAGGAGATAAGGCTCGGTCGAGAAATTATACGCGCCACTCCCGCAGGGAAGCAGCGCCAGTGTCTTGCCGCCGCCAAGCGCGTGGATCTCGACCGCGGGCAACTCGCCCGTACCGCCCTCATAGACCGCGCCGCACTCGCTCGATTTGTCGAGCGCCTTGCGCATCGCGGGGGTGAAGGCCGCGGCGGCACCCGCCGGGCGGACGAAACCGATCTTCGGGAGCGCTGGCGGTAGCGGAACGGCGCTGGCGGGCTTCGCGCCCCTGGCCACCGCCGCGGTCACGGTACCTGTGCGGCCCTGTTCGGCGTCGATGAAGCGCAGCGCCGCCGACGATCCCTTGAGCGAAGCCATGCCAGTGACATCGACTTCCGAACCCACGCGCAGGTCGCTGCCGTTGACCATCGCCGCGACGATCTGCGCGGCCTGCGCCCCGGTGAAGCGAAGCAGATCGTTCTTTGGCACCGCCCGGATGCTCAATCCCTCGGCGGTGCTGACCTGCACCGGATCGCTGCCCGATTTGCCCGGCAGCTGGATCTCGACCGACCAGCCGCCCGCCGGCCCCGCCGCGCGCTCGATCGAGACCGAGATCTGGTCGTAGGGCGAACCTTCCTCGGGCTGGTTGTCATCGGGCCAGATCGAGGTCATCTCGCAGCGCCTGGCATTGTCGCACGCGACGACCCATGCGCCGAAACTCTTGATCGGCCCCTGTTTCTGGGCGGGTTGCGGGGCGGCGGCCTGCGCCAGAGCGAGCAACGCGATCGTCAGCATGGATTCCCCCTTCTAGCCGTTTCGCGAACGAGTCGGTAGGACGCCAGCATATCAGATTCCGGAGGACTTGCATGAAGACGGTTGGCGTGATCGGCGCGGGGCAGATGGGGGCGGGCATCGCCCAGGTTTCGGCACAGGCAGGCTATCGCGTGCTGCTGTCCGACATGGACGTCGCGCGTGCCGAGAAGGGCAAGGCGGGAATCGCCAAGCAGCTCGCGCGGGCGGTCGAGAAGGAAAAGATCACCGCGCAAGCCGCCGAAGCCGCGCTGGCGAACATCGAATGCGTCGGCGGGACCGATGCGTTCGCGCCGTGCGATCTCGTCATCGAAGCAGCGACCGAGCGCGAGGAAATCAAGCGCACGATCTTCGCCAATGTCGGCAAGGTGCTGTCCGACACCGCGATCCTCGCCAGTAACACCTCGTCGATCCCGATCACGCGACTGGCGCAGGCATCGCCCGATCCCGCGCGCTTCATGGGCGTTCACTTCTTCAACCCGGTGCCGGTGATGGGCCTGATCGAGCTGATCCGCGGCCTCGCCACCTCGGATGCGACGGTGGCCGCGGTCGAAGCGTACGGCAAGACGCTCAACAAGCGCATCGTCCACGCCAACGACGCGCCCGGCTTCATCGTCAATCGCGTGCTGATGCCGTTCCTCAACGAAGCGTGCTTCGCGCTGGGCGAGGGCGTGGCGACGATCCCCGATATCGACGCCGCGATCCAGCTCGGCCTCAACCACCCGATGGGACCATTCACGCTCGCCGACTTCATCGGCCTCGATACCTGCCTCGAGATCACGCGGGTGCTGTTCGAGGGCACCGGCGATCCCAAGTTCCGCCCTGCCCCGCTGCTCGTCAAATATGTCGAAGCCGGCTGGTACGGCCGCAAAACCGGGCGCGGCTTCTACGACTATTCGGGCACGGAGCCGGTCCCGACGCGCTGATCGCGGGCACGCATATGGGCATCGACCACTTCGACCAGCCGGTCGAAGCTCTGGTCGGTGCCCGCCATGTTGAGCGTGATGTCGCCGGCTCCCAAGAATTTGCTCAGGCTCGCCAGCTTGCCGAGCGTCGACCGCCCCCGATAGCGCTCCGGCGCATCGAGCCACAGGCAAAGAAATTTATTGTACTGGATCGCCTGCTGCTCGACCCGGACGATCGCGCTCCACGGGATCACCTGATCCGACCAGCGCCGCCAGAGAATTCCCCGCGAATCCACTTCGATCACAGGTCCGGCCCGGAATAGCTGTCGCACACCCACAACGGTGAATGCACCGAACACCAGAATAGCGCCGCCGCCCATCAGAAAGGACAGCGCGGGGCTGTCGAGCCCCTTCCGATGCGCTAACTCCTCGGCATTGGCGATGACCCAAAACCCCACCACCACAATCGCAATCATGCCCAGGATCAGGCCGAAAATCCTGACCTTCGATACATGAGCGACGAGCCGCTCGTTCACGGCAGCAGCAGACCCGCCAATGCCGCAGACATCAGGTTGGCCAGGCTGCCCGCGATCAGCGCCTTGATGCCGAGCTTGGCGATCACCGGCCGCTGATTGGGCGCAAGACTCCCCGCCGCCGCCATCTGGATCGCGATCGAGCTGAAATTGGCGAAACCGCACAGCGCAAAGGTAATGATCGCGACGCTGCGCGGGCTCAGCCCCTGAGTCGAGCCGAGGTTCAGGAAGGCGACGAATTCGTTGAGCACCATCTTGGTGCCGAACAGGCTGCCCGCCGCGCCGCTCTCGGCCCAGGGGATGCCGATCAGGAACATCACCGGCGCGAAGACGGTACCGATCGCGCCCTGGAAGGTGAGGTCGCCATAGCCGAACCACCCGCCGACCACGCCGAGCAGGCCGTTGGCGAGTGCGACCAGCGCGACGAAGGCGAGCACCATCGCGCCGACCGCGACCGCGATCTTGACGCCGATCTGCGCGCCCATCGCCGCGGCCATGATGATGTTGGCGGGACGCTCCTCGTCCAGATCCTTCTCGACCGCGCGGATCGCGGCATCCTCAGGATCGGCGGGCGCTTCGCCGTCAAGCGGGAGTTCGGCCTGTTTGACCGGCTCGTCAGGCATCATGATCTTGGCCATCAGCAGACCGCCGGGCGCCGCCATGAAGGATGCCGCGAGCAGATACTGAATGTCGATTCCCATCGCGGCATAGGCGGCGAGGATCGTGCCCGCGACCCCGGCCATTCCGACGCTCATCACCGCGAACATCTGTGCAGGGGTGAGGCTCGCCAGATAGGGGCGGATCACCAGCGGCGATTCGCTCTGGCCGACGAAGATATTCGCCGCCGAGCATAGCGATTCGACCTTGCTGACCCCGGTCACCTTCTCGATCGCGCCGCCGATCCAGCGGATCACCAGCGGCATGATGCGCAGATAATAGAGGATCGAGACAAGGCTGGCGAAGAAGATGATCACCGGCAGCGCCGCGATCGCAAAGCTGTGCCCGCCCATTTCGGGCTTGGCGAGCGGGCCGAAGATGAAGTCGGTCCCAGCCTGGGCATAGCTGAGCAGTGCCGACACACCGCGCGACATGCCCTCGATCACGGCTCGGCCTGCGGGCACATAGAGAACGAGGACGGCGATGCCGGTCTGCAACGCGAACGCCGCTCCGACGACGCGCAGCCGGATGGCGCGGCGGTTCGACGAAAGCGCAAAGGCGATCGCGAGAATCGCGACGATGCCCAGAATACCGATCGGAAGATTGTTCAAGTGGAAGGCCCCCAAGCGCCGCGTCTGGTGCGCGGCATATGGGGCTGCAGCATAGCGGGTGAATCCTGCATCGCTAGGTGCTTCCGTATCGCTTGAAACCGCGCTAGCAACGCCCATGACCACACCGGCTCCGCTGACGCGCTCGCTCTTCTTCTTCTCGATCTTCTACGGCGGCATGGTCTGCATCGCGGGCGTGCTGGGCAACAAGCAGGTGGCGATGGGGCCGCTTGGGGTGGAAGCCGGCATCTTCGCCTTCCTGCTGCTGGTCGCGGTGTCGAGCGCGGTCGCCGAACTGCACGGGCGCAGCGTTGCCAACCGGCTGGTCCAGATCGGCTTCATCCCGCTGATCGCCTCGCTGCTGCTCTCGTTGCTCGTCTGGTCGCTCCCGGCATCGCAGGAGATGATCCAGCACCGTCCTGACGACCTGAAGGCGATCCAGGGCATCCTCTTCGCCACCTGGCGCATCTGGATCGGCGGAATCTTCGCCTATGGCATCTCGCAGACACTCAACGTCACCATCTTCTCGTGGCTCAAGCGCGACGAGGGCAAATTGCTGTGGCTGCGCGCCGCGGTGGCGGGCGTGCTCAGCCAGATCGTCGACACGATGATCTTCATCGGCATCGCCTTTTACGGCGTGTTCCCGATCGGCGAGCTGCTGATGGGGCAGCTGATCGCCAAGGTGGTGCTGTCGGCGATCGCGGTGCCGATCCTGATCTACGCCTTTGTCGGCCTGGGACGCAGGCTGGACCGCAACGCCTGAAGGCGCGGCCAATCGCCAACCCGCACTATCGCAAATAGCCCGTCATCCCGGCCTTGTGCCGGGATCCACCGGGAGGCGAGCAGGAAGCAAGAGGTTCTATCGCATCGCCCAGGCGGACCGTGGATCCCGGCACAAGGCCGGGATGACGGAGGAGAAGGGTGAGCGCTGACGACCGAGTTGCCGGTCGTCGGAAAGGCTGCCAATTTGGAATCGGCCAGACGCACGGGGCAACGACTGAACTGCGGAAGCTTTGGCTTGAAGGAAAGCATGGGTGAGGAAGAGGATTACTTTCGCTTGCTCATTTCTTCTGGCACTCAGCCCAGCAGGCGTACGTGCCCAAACCGTTGGACAACTGCGTTCCGAGGGGCAGTTCAATCGGAAGTTGATTCAAGCGCGGGACGCCAAGGATTGCCGCCTCGCCCTTCGCTTACTGGATGAGCGAAAATCTATCTTGTGGTCACAAGCAAGCAGGCTTGCACGAAACAGCCCTCGACACTCCCTCAAATCAGACAGTCATCACATGTACCTGTATGATCAAATTATCGGGTTAGAGAACCGACATGCTATCATTAGCAAGCAGTGCAGGACTTCGCGCTGACCGAGCATATAGCTGGCAACCACCGTCTCCCGCCCTATCCCAACCCCGCTTGCAATGTTGGAATACATTTGCTTGCATCATCCGGTGCCAGGCACTGCTCTTTGATGTCGTCGATCCGCTCGGTTACCCCTGCCTGACACCCACCCGACAAAGGCGACCAGATTGACAGAATGAATCGCGTTCCGCGTAACTTCGTCAACTTTGCGGCGGCACCGACAGCAGCTTGCGAATGCCGTCGCCCCTCCACCGCTTTCGTATCGCGGCAACTCACGCTAAGGGCGCGCCATGACCGATCATGCCCCCGACCCTCAGATGCTCGCCAAGGCGGAGACGCTGACCGACGCGCTGCCGTATATGCAGCGCTACGCGGGCAAGACCTTTGTCGTGAAATATGGCGGCCACGCGATGGGCGATCCCGAGCTGGCGCGCGATTTCGCCGAGGATGTCGTGTTGCTCAAGGCGGTCGGGATCAACCCGGTCGTCGTCCATGGCGGCGGGCCGCAGATCGGCCAGATGCTCAAGCGCCTCGGCGTCGAATCGGAGTTCGTCGGCGGGCTACGCGTCACCGATGCCGAGACCGCACGGATCGCCGAGATGGTCCTGGCCGGATCGATCAACAAGGAAATCGTCAGCTGGATCGGCGCTGCTGGCGGCAAGGCGATCGGCATTTCGGGCAAGGATTCAGGGCTGGTCACCGCGCGCAAAGTGACGCGTAACGAAGCCGATCCGCTGCAAGGGATCGAACGCCATGTCGATCTCGGCTTCGTCGGCGAGCCCGTGGCGGTCGATGCCGGCGTGCTGACGACGCTGTCGGCGCAGGGCTTCATCCCGGTGATCGCGCCGATCGCGCTGGGCGCCGACGGGCACACCTATAACATCAACGCCGATACGATGGCGGGCGCGATCGCGGGCGCGCTGGGCGCGTCGCGCCTCTTCCTGCTCACCGACGTGCCCGGCGTGCTGACCAAGGACAAGCAGCTGCTCACCGACCTCGACCCCGGCCGCATCGCTGCGCTCAAGGGCGACGGCACGATCAGCGGCGGGATGATCCCCAAGGTCGAGACCTGCGTCGCCGCGGTCGATGCCGGAGTGGACGCCGCGGTCATCCTCGACGGGCGCGTGCCGCATTCGATGCTGCTCGAGATCTTCACGCCGCAGGGCGCCGGCACCTTGGTGCATCGCTGAGCCGTATTATATAGATAACACGGTTGCCGCTTCACGCGGCTTTCCGGTAGAAGCGTTGAAAACCCCGGAGGCTCCTGTTGGATACCCTAGTCGCGACCACCTACTCCATCGCCCAGATCCTGCTGACCGTGGGCTGGTGGATCATCGTCGTGCAGGCGATCCTCTCGACGCTGATCGCGTTCAACGTGATCAACACCTATAACGACTTCGTCAGCTCGCTGTGGCGCGGCCTCAACACGCTGACCGAGCCGGTCTATCGCCCGATCCGCCGCATCCTGCCCGATACCGGGCCGATGGACTTCGCGCCGTTCGTGGTTCTGATCCTGATCTGGATCCTTCAGGATGCGGTCCTGCCTAACGTCGCCGGGGCATTGGTCCGCGGCGGCGCCTGACCCGGCCCTGGCAGCAGGGCGCGGACGGCATCCGCATCACAGTGCGGGTGACGCCGCGCGCGTCGAAGTCGGTGTTTCTCGCCGGGACGCCCGAGCATTTCGCCGCTCGCCTTGCCGCACCGCCGGTCGAGGGCGCAGCCAACGCGGCGCTGACGGTTCTGGTCGCAAAGACATTCGGCGTGGCGAAGCGCGATGTAACGCTGATTGCGGGCGAAACCTCCCGGATCAAGCGGCTGACCGTCACCGGCGACGCTTCGGTGCTGGCGGGAATCGCCGCAGAGTTCTATGGGGCGAGCCATGACGGCTGAGATCATCGACGGTAAGGCATTTGCGGCTGGCCTGCGCGCGCGCGTGGGCGACGCGGCGGCGGCGTTCGAGGCGCAGGCGGGCCGCAAGGCGGGACTCGCCGTGGTGCTGGTCGGCGAGGATCCTGCCTCCGCAGTCTATGTCCGCAGCAAGGGCAAGGCGACAGTCGCCGCCAATATGGAGAGCTTCGAGCACCGCCTGCCCGCCGATACCGACCAGAACACGCTGATCGCGCTGGTTGATTCGCTCAACGCCGATCCCGCGGTCGATGGCATCCTCGTCCAGCTACCCTTGCCCCGCCATCTCGACGAGCAGGACGTGCTGCTGCGGATCAGCCCCGACAAGGACGTCGACGGCTTCCACCCGGTCAATGCCGGCCGCCTCGCGACCGGGCTCGACGGATTCGTCCCGTGCACGCCATTCGGCTGCCTGATGCTGCTCAAGGATCAGCTCGGCGACCTCAGTGGGCTGGACGCGGTGGTGATCGGCCGCTCCAACATCGTCGGCAAGCCGATGGCGGCGCTGCTGACCGCGGCGAGCGCGACGGTGACGCTGGCACACTCGCGGACCAGGGACCTTCCGGGGCATGTGTCACGCGCCGACATCGTCGTCGCGGCGGTGGGTCGGGCCGGCTTCGTCAAGGGCGAGTGGCTTAAGCCCGGCGCGACCGTGATCGATGTCGGCATCAACCGTACCGACAATGGCCTCACCGGCGATGTCGAGTTCGAGAGCGCAGCATCGGTCGCAGGCGCGATCACCCCCGTTCCGGGCGGCGTCGGGCCGATGACCATCGCCTGTCTGCTCCGCAACACGCTGGTCGCCGCGCATCGCCGCGAAGGGCTGGCGCTGGACACAGCAGCGCTGTGATCCTCGCCGCCCTGCTGCTCGCTCAGGCAGGGACGGCGGTCGAGGCGGAGCGGGACTTCAACCGGGTTGCGCAGACGGAAGGGCAATGGACCGCCTTCCGCCGCTACGCCACGGACGACGCGGTGATGTTCGTGCCCAAGCCGACCAATGCGCAGGCCTTCCTCAAGGACCGCAAGGACCCGCCGGCCGCAGTGCAATGGTGGCCGGCGGAAAGCTATGTCTCGTGCGACGGCGCGGTGGCGGTGAATACCGGCCCTTGGGTCGCGCCGCGCGGGTCAGGGTTCTTCACGACCATCTGGATCCGGCAAGCCGGTAACGGATGGAAATGGGTCTATGATGGGGGCGACGCGCTGAAGACACCCCGCGCGCTCCCCGAACGACCCAGGATACGCCGCGCAGCGTGCGGCGCGCGCTCCTCGCCGATCCTCGCGGCAGTTGGCCCCGACAGCGGCTCCGGCACGTCGCCAGACGGGTCGCTGCGCTGGCATTGGGCGATGGCCGCGAACGGCAGCCGCAGCTTCACTGCGTCGATCTGGACCGGAAAGCGATTCGAGGACGTCGTCACCGATCGCGTCGCCGCACCGCAATAGTCGCGCCGGTCCCCGCGCTTTCGGACAATCCCTACTTGTGATGATGTAACATTGCGAATAAAGGGGCACGTTTCCAGTCGCAGGACCGTGTACCCATGAAGCGTAGCGTCGTTGCCCTCCTCGCCACGAGTCTCCTCACCCTCCCCGCCCTTGCCCAGACCGCAACCCACGCCGAACGCGACGCGACCGGCCGCAGCGCGGTGCATGGCGACTCGGACGACGAGATCGTGATCACCGCGCCCTATGTCGCCGATCTCGACCTGCTCGCAGGCGCGTCGGTGGTGACGGGCGACGCGCTGGTGCGCGACATTCGCGGGCAGATCGGCGACACGCTGACCAAGGTTCCGGGCGTCTCCGCCACCTCGTTCAGCCCCGGTGCGTCGCGACCAGTTCTGCGCGGCTTTCAGGGCGAGCGCGTGCGCGTGCTCTCGGACGGGCTCGGCACGCTCGACGTCTCCAACACCTCGACCGACCACGCCGTGTCAATCGATCCGCTCACCGCCGAGCGGATCGAGGTGCTGCGCGGCCCCGCAGTGCTGCTGTTCGGCAGCCAGGCGATCGGCGGCGCGGTCAATGTGATCGACCGCCGCATCCCGCGCGCCGTTCCCGAGAACGGCTTCCATGTCGATGCGGTCGGCACCTATGGCTCGGCGGCAGACGAGCGCAGCGGCGGCGCGGCGGTGGACATCGCGCTCGACCACCAGTTCGTCCTCCATCTCGACGGCAGCTACCGCAAGACCGACGACGTCCGCGTCGGCGGCTACGTGCTGAGCGCGCCGCTGCGTGCCGAGCAGCTCCATCGCGCCGAGCATGCGATCGAGGACGGCCATGCCGATGAGGCGGCCGAAGCGACAGCGCTCGCCAATCTGCGCGGGCGCCTGCCCAACAGCGGCACGCGCACCTACACGCTCGGCGGCGGGCTTTCGCTGATCAACGACGGTGGCAGCCTCGGCTTCTCGGTCGGCTATTACGACACCAACTATGGCGTACCCGAGCGTCCGCCGGGCGCGCACGACGATCACGACGCCGGACACGACCATGGCGAGGGGCCAGTGACGATCGGTCTGCACCAGTGGCGCGCGGACCTGCGCGGGGAGGTCAACGTCAACGGCGCCTTCCTCGACAAGATCCGCGTCCGCGCGGGCTATTCGGACTATGAACACACCGAATTCGAAGGCACCGAAGTCGGCACCGTCTTCGCCTCGACCGGGTTCGAGGGGCGGCTCGAGCTGGTTCAGGCGGATCGCGGCGGCTGGCGCGGCGTGATGGGCTTCCAGGGCTTTACCCGCGACTTCTCGGCCACCGGTGCAGAGGCGTTCGTGCCGGAGAACACGACCAACCAGTACGGCTTCTTCACCTTGCAGGAGGTCAATCTCGGCAAGCTCGGACTCGAGGGTGCGCTGCGCTACGAGCGGACCGGGGTGCGCTCGAACAAGGTCAGGCTGGGGCTCGAAGAGGACGCGCCGACGGGCCGGGTGAACCGGGACTTCGACGCCGTTTCGGGCGCGATCGGCGTGTCCTATGAGGTCGCCCCGCGCGTGAAGGTCGGCGTCAACGCCTCGCGCGCCGTCCGCGCGCCGTCGGCCGAGGAGCTGTTCTCCAACGGCCCGCACGTTGCGACCCAGGCCTATGAGGTCGGCAATCCCAATTTCCGCACCGAGAAGAGCTGGGGCGGCGAAGTCTATGCCCGCGGCACGCTCGGCAAGGTCAAGTTCCAGCTGGCGGGCTACGCCAACTGGTTCACCGACTATATCTACGAGACCGAGACCGGCCTCGAGATCGACGAACTGCCAGTGTTCCAGTACCGGCAGGCCAATGCCCGCTACCTCGGCGTCGAGGGTGAGGTCTCTGCGACGCTGATTCAGCAGGGCGAGTTTACGCTCGGCGGCAACATCGTCGCCGACTATGTCCGCGCCACGCTCGGCGACGGAAGCCCCGTCCCGCGCATCCCGCCGTTCCGCGTCCTTGCCGGGATCGATGCCAGCCACGGCCCGTTCGGCGGCCGGGTCGAGGTCGAGCACGTCACCAAACAGGCGCGCATCGCCACGTTCGAGACCGAGACCCCGGCCTTCACCCTCGTCAACGCGTCGCTCACCTGGCACCCGTTCGGCGAGAAGCGCGAGACCGCGCTGATCCTGTCCGCCAACAATATCTTCGATGTCGAGGCCCGGCGGCATGCCTCATTCACCAAGGATTTCGTGCCGCTTGCCGGCCGCGACATCCGCGTGGCGGCCCGTGTAAGCTTTTAGGTTGCCCCCGGCGGGCGCTGTCTCCCTTCCCTACAAGGGGGGCAGCGCCCAATCGATCGCCCCGCGCCCCTTCGCCTCCAGAAATGCGTTCGCCTGAGAGAAATGGCGGCAGCCGAAAAAGCCGCCATGCGCCGACAGCGGCGAGGGGTGGACCGACTTCAGCACCAGATGCCGCGGATCGACCGACGGCGCCTTTTTCTGGGCGTGGCTGCCCCACAGCATGAACACCACCGGATCGGGCAGCGCGTTGACATGCGCGACCACCGCGTCGGTGAATGTCTCCCAGCCGCGGCCCTTGTGCGACGCGGCCTGCCCCATCTCGACCGTCAGGCAATTGTTGAGCAGCAGCACGCCCTGCTTCGCCCAATGTTCGAGGAAGCCGTGGCGTGGCGGCTCGATGCCGAGGTCGCTGCGCAGTTCCTTGTAGATGTTGACGAGGCTCGGCGGCACGCGGACGCCGGGCTGGACCGAGAAGCACAGGCCATGCGCCTGCCCCTCGCCATGATAGGGGTCCTGACCGAGGATGACGACGCGCACATCCTGCGGCGGGGTCAGGTCGAGCGCGCGGAACCAGTCAGCCCCCTTGGGGAAGATGCGCTTCCCCGCCGCCTTCTCGTCGAGCAGGAACTGGCGGAGCGCGGCCATGTACGGCGCGTCGAACTCGCGTTGCAGCGGTTCGAGCCAGTCGGGATGCAGCTTCACGGCCATGAGGTTTCCTTCCGGGCGCGACTGTGCGAACCAACGCGCGCCTGTCAATCGACGCATCGACGAAGGAGAGCCGAGATGCCCGTCACCGGAAGCTGCCATTGCGGCAACGTCAGCTACACACTCGAGGGCGAAGCGCCCTCCAGCGCGGTATCGTGCAACTGCTCGATCTGCCGCCGCAAGGGATCTTTGCTCCACTTCGCAGCGGCGGATCAGTTCACGCTGCACACCGACCCGGCAGCGATGAGCACCTATCAGTTCAACAAGCACAATATCCGCCACAATTTCTGCGCGACCTGCGGCTGTTCGCCGTTCGGGGGCGGGACCGGGCCGGACGGCAAGGAGATGGTGGCGATCAACCTGCGCTGCGCCGACGATATCGATGTCGACGCACTCACCATCCACAAATTCGACGGAGCCAGTCGCTAAGTCATGCATATGAGCCACGACGCCACCGCGCCCGCCGCGGCGGAAATCGCGTTCGACCAGTTCCTCGCCGTCGACATCCGCGTCGGCACGATCGTTGCCGCCGAGCCGTTTCCGGAGGCGCGCAAGCCCGCCTATAGGCTGACGATCGACTTTGGCCCCACGATCGGGATCAAGCGCTCCTCGGCGCAGATCACCGAGCATTACGCCCTTGAAGACCTGCCCGGACGACAGATTGCGGCGGTAGTCAACTTCCCGCCGCGCCAGATCGGGCCGATGATGTCCGAGGTGCTGACATTGGGCTTCCCCGATGCCGAAGGGAAGGTGGTGCTGTTCCATCCGAGCGTGGCGGTGCCCGATGGCGGGCGACTGTACTGACAAGCGCGCCTTACAAAGCCGACACGAAACAGGGGTTTTCAGGCCGAAGCGACCGGTTCGCGCCGGCGAAGCGACCGCGACGCGACAGCTTCGCGACACGCAGGCGACACCCGCGCGCCATGCACGCACCAGCAACGCGACACTGACGCGACGCCGACGCGACACCCTGTGACAGGAATGCGCCGGCCACGCGTCACCGGCGCGACGGTGGCGCGACAGGGGACGGATCGAAATGCGCGAAGGGGTGTCCCGATACCGCATGGGACATGCCAGCTATCACAAGGCGCCGGCTGTAGGAAAATACCACATTCCTCATGCCTTGCTCATCCGCCGCTCATGACGCGCACCACCGGCGTGCGGGACAAGCGCGCCTCATCACGATGAGGTTCGGAACATGACGGCGATCACACGAACGAAGCAGGTCAATGGGTGGCGGATCGGGCGGTGGAGCGCAGCGGCAGCGTTGCTGTGCGTCCCCGCGATCGCGATGCGCTTCACCGGCGAGGTCGACTGGAGCGCGAACGACTTCGCGGTGATGGGGGCACTGCTCGCCGCAATCCTCGGCGTGTACGATTTGCTTGCCGGTCACGCGCAGACCATGATCGGCCGCGCGGCGGCGGCGCTGACGACGCTGGGCCTGTTCCTGCTCATCTGGATCAACCTGGCGGTCGGTGGCAGTTTGATGTTCGCGTGGGTGATCGCGATCCTGGCAGGCGGAGCGTGCATCGCGCGCTTTCGGCCCCGGGGGATGGCGCGAACGCTGTTCATCGCCGCCGCCGCGCAGCTTGCCATCGGAGTCATCGTGCTGACGGATAGACTCGGCACGGAGGGGCAAGGCTGGCCGCGCGGCGTGATCGCGCTGACGCTCTTCTTCACCGGCCTGTGGGTGGTGGCGGGGACGTTGTTCAAGCTCGCCGGAGAACGGCGATGAGCGCGCCGCGCAAGCTGACCGACCCGCTCACCGAAGAGGAACGGGCGCATCTGTTCGGGCGCATCCACCGCTCGCCGCGGATCCCCGACCGCTATGCCGAACGGCACGCGGGCCCCGAATCCGTACCCTCTTCCTTCGTCATTCCCGCGAAGGCGGGAATCCATTGGCCGTGACGTAGCGGATCGATCCTCAATGGCAGCCGGAATGGATCCCCGCCTGCGCGGGGATGACGGTTGTCGTGGGAGATGACGGTCGCATTGGCGGACCGCGCGTAGCCGCTAGGCCGGGCGGCGCGCCGTCAGCAGATAGTTGAGGCTGGTGTCGTCCGAGAGGTGGAAGCCGGCGGCGGGCGAGAAGCTGAGGCCGCGCAGGTCGGTCACTTCCATTCCGGCATCGGCGAGCAATTCGGTCAGCTCGTCCGGGGTGATGAACTTGTCATGGTCGTGGGTGCCGCGCGGGATCATCCCCAACCCCTCGCCCAATGTGATCATCGCGAGCCGCGACAGCGGGGTACGGTTGGGGGTGGAGAGGATCATGAGGCCACCAGGCGCGAGCGCAGCAGCGAGGCCCGCGACGAAGGCAGCGGGGTCGGTGACATGCTCAATCACCTCCATCGAGGTGACGAGATCGAAGGTTCGGCCCGTGACCTGCGTCTCGAACTCGCCCGCGCGATAGTCGATTGTGAGGCCCGACGCCTCCGCATGCGCGCGCGCCGCCCCGATATTCTCGGGTGCCGCATCGACCCCGGTGACCTGCGCGCCGAGCCGGGCGAGCGGCTCGCACAACAGCCCCGCGCCGCAGCCGACATCGAGCGCGGTCTTGGCCGCGAGCGGGGTGAAGCTGGCGGAATCGCCGCCCCAATGCGCGTCCACCGCCTCGCGGATGTAGCGCAACCGCGGCGGGTTGAGGCGGTGGAGCATCGCCGAGGAGCCGCGGGGGTTCCACCAGTCCGCCGCGAGCCGCCCGAAATGCTCAGCTTCACGCGGGTCAATGGTTGCTTTGCTTGTCATCGCCATCCCCCCCTCCTATCAGCGCGCCGACAGCTACCCAAGCTGAGATCAATCGGGGACGACAATCAAATGGCACGCATCGTGATGAAGTTCGGTGGCACGTCGATGGCGGGCATCGAGCGGATTCGCAACGTCGCCGCCCGTGTGAAAGCCGAATGGGAAGCGGGAAATCAGGTCGCGGTCGTCGTTTCCGCAATGGCAGGCGAGACCGACCGGCTGGTCGGATTCTGCAAGGAAGCCTCGCCGCTTTACGATCTGCGCGAATATGACGTGGTGGTCTCGGCCGGCGAGCAGGTGACCAGCGGCTTGCTCGCGATCACGCTTCAGGCGATGGGCGTGCCCGCGCGCTCGTGGCTCGGCTGGCAGCTGCCGATCCACACCAGCAGCGCGCATGCCAGCGCGCGCATCGGCACGATCGACACGGCGGAGTTCAACGCCAGCCTGGCCGACGGCAATGTCGCGGTGGTGCCGGGCTTTCAGGGGCTGGCCGAGGATAATCGCGTGACCACGCTCGGTCGTGGCGGATCGGATACCAGCGCGGTGGCGGTGGCGGCGGCGATGAAGGCCGACCGCTGCGATATCTATACCGATGTCGACGGGGTCTACACCACCGACCCGCGCATCGTGCCGAGGGCGCGCAAGCTGTCCAAGGTCACCTATGAGGAAATGCTGGAACTGGCGAGCGTCGGGGCGAAGGTGCTCCAGACCCGCTCGGTCGGACTGGCGATGAAGGAAGGCGTGCGCGTGCGCGTGCTTTCCTCGTTCGAGGATACGCGCAACGACGACGGCCATCGCGGCACGCTGATCGTTGGCGAAGAGGAGATTGACGACGTGGAACGCCAGCTGATCACCGGCATCGCGCACGACAAGAACGAGGCGAAGGTGACGCTCACCAACGTCCCCGACCGTCCCGGCGCGGTGGGCCATATCTTCACCCCGCTGGCCGAGACCGGGATCAACGTCGACATGATCGTCCAGAACGTCGCCCATGCGACGGGCTCGACCGACGTCACCTTCACCGTGCCGCGTGCGGAACTGGCGCGTGCGCTCGACGTGCTCGAGAAGCAGAAGGCGCCGATCGGTTACGACGCGCTGGTCCATGACACCAAGGTCGCCAAGATCAGTGTCGTCGGTGTGGGCATGCGCAGCCATGCCGGTGTCGCCGCGACGATGTTCGAGACGCTGGGCGAGCGCCGCATCAACATCCTCGCCATCACCACCAGCGAGATCAAGGTCAGCGTGCTGATCCACGAGGACGAGACCGAGCTGGCCGTCCGCGTGCTGCACACCGCTTATGGGCTGGACGCGCCGGAAGACGAGGCGGCGTAAGTCGGAACGGCATCGACAGGAAGCAGGCGGTCAACCTTCTTCCCCGTCACCCCGGCCTTATGCCGGGGTGACGGAGAGAAATCATCCATTTGAACCCGCAATCACCCGCCTTCAGCGCGGGATGAGGGTCGCCGCCACGCCGAAATGATCGGAGGGATATTCGCCCTCCACCGCATCGCCGATGCGGCGCGCCTCGGTCACGTCGAACACGCGCGGATCGGCGAAGATATGGTCGATCACGCGTGGCGGGTGGCCGCGTGAAACGACCAGCGTGGTGTCGGTCGCACCGGGCTTGAGCGCCGGATCGAGACCGCGGACTGCGATCTGCGCGAGCGGGGCTTCGTCGAGCGGGGCGTTGAAGTCGCCCATCAGCACCAGCGGCACCTCATCCTGCGGCAGCCAGTCGAACAGGCCGCGGATCTGCTGTGCGCGGACCGGACCGGCATCGGGCTGCCAGGCGAGATGGGTGTTGACCACATCGACCGGCCGGCCGTGCGCATCGACGCGGACGCGGATCGCGGTGCGATAGTCGTCGAGCGGCTCGAGCTTGATCGTGTCGGTGGCAGTCACCGGGAGCCGCGTCAGGATGGCGTTGCCGTAGCGATTGGCGGCGCCCTCGGGCGAGGTCGACATGAAATGCGCGGTATAGCCGCCGAGCGCGGCGGCGATGGTCTCGGCCTGGTTGGGCAGGTTCTTCTTCGAATCCTGCAGCACTTCCTGCAGCGCGATGACATCGGCATCGGCGGCGCGCAGCACGTCAACGATCAGCTTGAGCCGCAGCGGCCAGTTGCCCGCGTCGTGCCAGATGTTGAAGGTGACGGCACGCAGCGGCGTGCGCGGCGGGGTGGCGCGCGGGGCGCAGGCGGCAACGGGAAACGCGGTGGCGGCGGCGAGCAGGGTACGGCGGGTGAAGCGAGTCATTCCGCCCTGCTACGCGCCGGCCCGGCGGACCGCAACGCGCGTCAGGGCAGGCCGAGCAGCTTGCGCGCGTTGCCGTAGCGGATCTTCGCCAGTTCCCCGGCGGTCAGGCCGAGCTTGCCGAGCGCCTCGACATTCTGCGCAAGCGAGAATTGCGGATAGTCCGAGCCGAGCAGGATATGATCGATGCCGACATTGCGCATCGTCCACACGAATTCGTCCTCGATCGGGGAATCGGCGGTCAGCGTTACGGTGGCCGAAATGTCGAAATAGATATTGTCGCCGAACAGCCCTTCCGCCGTGCGCGCGGCCTTGAGCATATTCCAGAAGCGGAAGCCCATCGCACCCATATGCGCGAAGATGAATCTGGTCTTCGGCGCGGACAGCGCGAGGTTGAACAGCTTCTCATTGTCGTCGTTGACGATGCCGGCATTGTCCATCAGCACCACGATCCCCGCCGCGCCCGCCGCTTTGACCACCGCCAGCACGCGCGGATCGGCGGCATCGAACTTCTGCGTGTGCGGGTGGATCTTGAGCAGCTTCACCCCGACCGCGCCGACGCGCTGCACCTCGGCGATCGCCGCCTCGCCGTCATAGGGATGGACGGTGGCGACGGGGACCAGCCTGGGATTGGCTTTGGCGAGCGCGATGATCGCGTCGTTGCTGGCGCGGATCGCTTCGGGCTTGCCGGCGAGCGCCTGATTGGGGCCGCCGAACCACATCACCGCGGCGACCGGATCGTATCCCGCGGCCGTCGACTGGGCGCGATAGGCGCGCAGCGATTCCTCGCCCTTCCAGAGGTGGACATGGTTGTCGAACAGCGGCTCCTGCGCCGCGGCGGCGGGCGCGAGGGCGATCAGGACGAGGCTGGCGAGCGCGGCTGGTTTCATGCGTGACGTCCTAAAGCGCGGGCGCGGCGCTGGCCAGACTTGCCGGGACGGGGCGCGCAAGGCTAGGGCATCGCGATGAGCATTGGGGAAGAGCGCCTTCAGCGCCGCATGGCGCGCGGCATCGAGTTTCTGGGCAGCAAGACCGCGATCCTGTGCGGCGCGATGTCATGGGTGAGCGAGCGCAACCTCGTCTCCGCGATCTCGAACGCGGGCGGCTTCGGCCTGATCGCGTGCGGCGCGATGAACCCCGAGCAGCTCGACGCCGAGATTGCCGCGACCAAGGCGCTGACCGACAAGCCGTTCGGCGTCAACCTGATCACCATGCACCCGATGCTGTTCGACCTGATCGCGGTGTGCGCGAAGCACAATGTTTCGCACATCGTGCTGGCGGGCGGACTGCCGCCTGCGGGCAGCCTTGATGCGATCAAGGGCAATGGCGCCAAGCTGATCTGCTTCGCGCCCGCGCTCAGCCTTGCCAAGAAGCTGATCCGGTCGGGCGTCGACGCGCTGGTGGTCGAGGGCATGGAAGCCGGCGGGCATATCGGTCCGGTGTCGACCAGCGTGCTCGCGCAGGAAATCCTGCCCGAGGTCGCCGAGCAGGTGCCGGTGTTCGTCGCGGGCGGAATCGGCCGCGGCGAGGCGATCGCCGGCTATCTCGATCAGGGCGCGGCGGGCGTCCAGCTCGGCACGCGCTTCGCCTGCGCGACCGAGAGCATCGCCCACCCCAATTTCAAGAAGGCGTTCTTCCGCGCTTCGGCGCGCGACGCCGTCGCCAGCGTGCAGATCGATCCGCGCCTGCCGGTGATCCCGGTACGCGCGCTCAAGAACGCGTCGTCCGAGCTGTTTACCGCCAAGCAGCGCGAAGTCGCGCAGCTGCTCGACGAGAACAAGGTCGAGATGATGGAAGCCCAGCTCCAGATCGAGCATTACTGGGCGGGCGCGCTGCGCCGCGCGGTGATCGAGGGCGATGTCGACAACGGATCGCTGATGGCGGGCCAGTCGGTGGGCATGGTCACGAAGGAAGAGCCGGTCGCCGAGATCATCGCCCAGCTGATGGCCGAAGCCGCGCACGCGCTGGAAAAGCGCGCGGCCTGAAAACCGGCGCCGCGCCGCGGTTAACGTCAATTTTACCTTCTCCTGATGGGATGGCGGTATGTCGTACCGCGTCCTTGCTTCGCTTGCCGCCCTGGCCGCCCTTGCCGGGTGCGCCGGGCAGAAACAGGTTGCGGGCCCTGCGCCGATCCCGGTGCCGGGCCCCGCACCCGTCCGGATCACTGCGCCGCTGCCGCCCGATGGCGCGGCGGCAGGGCTGACGATCCCGGCAAAGCTTGGCGATGGCAGCTTCGCCACCCCCAACCGCAACGTCTCCGCGGCCGGCGCCGTCTGGCATTTGCGCGCAGCGTTCAACGTCGCTGCGCTGAGCTGTCCCGACACCAGCCTCGCGCCGACCTACAACAAGCTGCTGAGCACGCATCGTCAGGCGCTGGCGACGGCGCATCGCACGCTGACCGCCGAGCATGGCGGCATGGCGTCGTTCGATCCGGCGATGACGCGGCTCTACAATTATTTCGCGCAGCCGCCGGTACTGGCGCGCTTCTGCGCGCAGGCAGGACCGTTGCTGCATCAGGCGGCGGCATTGCCCGCGGGGTCGCTCGACGGCTTTGCCGGGACCGCGCTGGCGGCGATCGACCGGCCGTTCGGCGATTTCTATGCGCGTTATGACAGCTATCGCACCGATCTGGCGGCGTGGCGCGCCGGCACGCTGGCGACGCCGAGACTGACCTATGACCGCACCGTGTTCACCGCAAACGCCACGGTCACCGGCGGCGGGCGCACCGTCCTCGCCGCGCGCTGACGCGGCGTTCGGTGGGGCCGATCGAACAGCCACGCTGACATCGTTGGTAACGCCGAAGCGATTGGCGCGCCCGCGCCGATCTGATAGCGCGCTATCATGCCCGTTTCCGCCGCCGCCTCCGCCCGCGAAATCCTGACACGGCTGCACGATGTGATGGCGTCGCGATCGGCGGCGCAGGCGAAACTCAATTCGGTCGTCAATATCATCGGCGAGGCGCTGAACAGCGAGGTCTGTTCGATCTACCTGCTGCGCGAGGGCGTGCTCGAGCTGTTCGCGACCCGCGGGCTCGCGCAGGAGGCCGTCCATGTCACCAAGCTGGCGCTGGGCGAAGGGCTGACCGGCACGATCGCGGCGAATGTCGAGACATTGAACCTCGATGAAGCCGCCGCCCACCCCGACTTCGCCTATCGCCCCGAAACCGGTGAGGATCGCTTCCACAGCTATGCCGGCGTGCCCATCATCCGTAAGGAGCGCGCCGTGGGCGTGCTGGCGGTCCAGCATGCCGAGCCGCGCAAATATGACGAGGTCGAGATCGAGGCCTTGCAGACCGTGGCGATGGTGCTGTCCGAACTGATCGCCAATGCCGGGCTGATCGACCCCGCGGGCGGCGGCGGAACCACGCGGCTGCAATCGACCGGAACCGCACGGGTGGCCGGGTTCAAGCTGGTCGAGGGGATGGCGGCGGGCGCCGCGGTGTTCCACCAGCCGCGCATCATCATCGAGCATACGGTCGCCGAGGATATCGAGGCCGAGCGCCACCGCGTTTATGCCGCGTTCGACAAGATGCGCGAGCAGATCGAGCGCATGACCAGCCAGGCCGAGTTCGGCGGCGGCGGCGAGCATGAAGAGGTCCTCGAGACCTACAAGATGTTCGCCTATGACGAAGGCTGGAGCCGCCGCATCAACGAGGCGATCGATTCCGGCCTCACCGCCGAGGCGGCGATCGAGCGCGTCCAGCAGCGCACGCGGATGCGGATGCGGCAGATCGACGATCCGCTGCTGCGCGAACGCATGCACGATCTGGAGGACCTGTCCAACCGGCTGTTGCGTATCGTTTCGGGCCAGCTCGGCACCGCCGCGCAATTGGGCCTGCGGCAGGATTCGATCCTGATCGCGCGCAATCTGGGCCCTGCCGAATTGCTCGAATATGACCGCCGGCGCCTCAAGGGCGTGGTGCTCGAGGAAGGATCGCTGACCGCGCATGTCACCATCGTCGCGCGGGCGATGGGCGTACCGGTGCTGGGCCGCGTCAAGGATGTCCGCCGCCTGATCGCCGAGGGCGACCGGCTGCTGGTCGACGTGACCGGGGATACGCTGGTCATCCGGCCCACGGCCGCGATGGACGAGGCGTTCGAGGCCAAGCTGCTGGTAACGCAGAAGCGCCGCGCCGCCTTTGCTGCGCTCAAGAGCGAGGCGCCGGTCACGAAGGACGGGCATCGCGTCACGGTGATGGTCAATGCCGGGCTGCGCGACGATGTCGCCGCGCTCGACCTGACCGGCGCCGACGGGATCGGGCTGTTCCGCACCGAATTCCAGTTCCTCGTCTCCGCCACTTTGCCCCAGCGCGACAGCCAGCGGCGGCTGTACAAGGACGTGCTCGACGCCGCGGGCGATCGTCCGGTCACCTTCCGCACCGTCGATATCGGCGGGGACAAGGCGCTGCCCTATCTCGACCATGACGAGAATGGCGACGAGGAAAATCCGGCGATGGGCTGGCGCGCGCTGCGGCTGGCGCTCGACCGCGAAGGCCTGATGAAGGTGCAGGCGCGCGCGCTGCTCGAGGCCGCCGCCGGCCGCACGCTCAACGTCATGTTCCCGATGGTCTCCGAACCCTGGGAGTTCGATCAGGCACGCGCGCTGTTCGAGAGCCAGCGGGCGTGGCTCGACGCACGCGGGCACAAATTGCCGATCCACATCCGCTATGGCGCGATGCTGGAAGTGCCGGCGCTGGCCGAGGTGCTCGATATCCTGCTGCCCAATATCGATTTCCTGTCGGTGGGCACCAACGACCTGACCCAGTTCCTGTTCGCGGCCGACCGCGCGCATCCCAAGCTGGCGGTGCGCTATGACTGGCTGAGCCCGTCGATCCTGCGCTTCCTGCGCCGCGTGACGCTGGAAGCCAATGCAGCGGGCGTACCGCTGGCGGTATGCGGCGAAATGGGCGGGCGGCCGCTGGAGGCGATGGCGCTGATCGGGCTTGGCATCGAGCGATTGTCGATCACCCCCGCCGCGGTCGGGCCGATCAAGGCGATGGTACGCTCGCTCGACCGGCCCGCGCTGATCGACGTGATGGCCGGGATGCTGGCTCATCCGCCGAAGGACATGCGCGCGGCGCTCGAGCAATGGGCGGAGGATCACGGGGTCGAGCTGGCGTGATGCTTTGGACCCTAATTCTGCAGCTTTTTCCCCACCGCCAGCGTTGACAGCGGCAGGCGGGTGTTGGACACCCCCGCACGGCCTGCATTTCGCTGGCGAACCCCCAGCGCGACCGGAGAGAGACTGAATGGACGGCGAACCCGGCGAGAACCCGACACTCTTCCCAGAGAAGGTCGGCGAAAAGCTGCGCGATGCGCGGCTGGCGCAGGGGCTCGAACTGTCCGACATCGCCGCGCGCACCCGGATTCCGCTTCGCCATTTGCAGGCGATCGAAAGCTCCGATTATTCGGGCCTGCCCTCGCCGACCTATGCGGTCGGGTTCGTCAAATCCTACGCGCGCGCCATCGGCGCGGACGAGGTGGCGCTCGCCAAGGAACTGCGTGCAGAGACATCGGGCATGTTCGCCGCGCGCGAGGTCTATGAAAGCTATGACCCGCAGGACCCGGTGCGCGAGCCGTCGAGCGGGCTGGTCTGGGCGGGTGCCGTGATCGCGATCCTGCTGCTGGCGGCGGTCGGCCTGTGGTACGGCACCGACCTGTTCCGCAGCAGCGGCAGCGTGCCCGAACCGCTGGCGACCGAAACACCGGTGACGGCGCCGGAAAGCGCGCCTTCTCCCGCAGCAGCGGTGACGGGCAACGGCCAGGTCACGCTGACCGCGACCGAGGCGGTGTGGCTGCGCATCTATGACGCGGACGGCAAGCGCCTGTTCGAGAAAGAGATGGCGGCAGGTGAGCGCTACGACGTGCCGCAGGATGCCAATGGCCCGATGATCAACCTCGGCCGGCCCGAGGCGGTTCGCGTAAGCGTCAACGGATCGGACGTCGCGCCGCTGGGTACGCCCGGCCGTGCGATCAAGGATGTGCCGATCAGCGCGACGGCGTTGCTGGCGCGCGGCACGGGTGCGACCCCGGCAGCCACGGCCGGCACTCCAGCCCCCGCGGCGACGGCAAGCCCGCGGGCGCGCCAGCAGCAGGTGCCGCCGGCCTTCCGCCCTGCTTTTGACCCGCCCGCGCAGCCGGTGCCGGTCACGCCAGAACCCCAGACCGGCGGAAACTCGACCGCTCCGTAAACACATGCGGTAAAGCGTGGCGACAGATTCGGCATGTGATGTATAAGGCGTTGAGGATGTTAGCGCCGGCGGGGATATCGATGCGTTTGATTGGAAAGATGGCGTTGCTGGGCAGCGCGATGGCCGCACTGGCGGCGATGCCGGCAACGGCGCAGACCAGCCGCGGCACTGCCGCAGGCGGGATCGAAGGTCGCGTCGACCGGCTGGAGCGCGAGATGCGCGCGGTGCAGCGCAAGGTGTTCCCGGGCGGTGCCGGCCAGACGATCGAGCCGCAGATCACGCCGCCCCAGCAGCAGCAGGGTACGCCGGGCATTCCCGCGACCAGTGTGGTGGCCGACCTCAACGCCCGCGTCAGCGCGGTGGAATCGCAGCTCTCCTCGATCACCGGACAGGTCGAACAGACCCAGTATCGCGTGCGCCAGCTCGAAGAGGCGTTCAACGCGTACAAGCGCACGACCGATGCGCGGCTCAAGGCACTCGAAGCAGGTCCTGCGCCCGCGGTCGAGGAAGAGCCGGTGACGGGCACGCGTCCCACCCGCCCCGCGGTTGGCGGCCCTGCCACCACCGCGCCGGCCACGCCCGCGACGCCTGTGGCGGGGATCGACCGCCCCAAGACCGACGATCCCGCCGAGGACGGCTATGTCTATGGCTATCGCCTGTGGCAGGCGAAGCAGTATGATAAGGCGATCCCCGAGCTGCGCACCGTCGTCCAGAAATACCCCAAGCACCGCCGCGCCAGCTATTCGCAGAATCTGCTCGGTCGCACCCTGCTCGATCAGGGCAAGCCGGCGCTCGCCGCGACCGCGTTCTTCGAGAGCTATCAGAAGATGCCGAACGGCGAGCGCGCGCCGGATTCGCTCTACTACCTCGCCCAGGCGCTGGTGAAGATGAAGAAGCCGGCGAGCGAGGTCTGCAAGGTCTATGACGAGCTGACTCAGGTCTATGGCGACCGCATCTCCGACGCGATGAAGAAAGATGTCGCCACCGGCCGCACCGCCAGCAAGTGCAAGTAAGCGCTTGAATCCGCTCGATCCCGCGGGGGTCGAGCGGTTCGCCGGCGATCTTCGCCGGCTGTTCGCCGAAGCGACGGGCGAAGCTCTGCCCGGGGACGTAACGATCGCGCTTGCCGTATCGGGCGGCGCCGACAGCGTCGCGATGCTGCTACTCGCCGCCACCGCCTTTCCCGGCCGGGTGATCGCCGCGACGGTCGATCACGGCCTGCGCCCCGAAGCCGCCGCCGAGGCCGCGCTGGTCGCCGAACTCTGCGAGCGGCTGGACGTATCGCACACGACGCTGGCGCCGATCGCGCCGATCGCCGGGAGCAGCATCCAGAAACAGGCCCGCGAAGCGCGTTACGCGGCGCTGACGGCATGGGCGCAGGGCGCCAGCGCATTGCTGACCGCACACCATGCCGACGATCAGGCCGAAACGCTGCTGATGCGGCTCAACCGCGCGTCGGGCGTCGCGGGGCTGAGCGGAATCCGGCCGTGGCGCTTTGAGGATGACACGCTGCTGCTACGGCCCCTGCTGACCTGGCGGCGCGACGATCTGCGCCAGATCGTCCATGCCGCGGGCGTGCGCTGGGTGGAGGATCCCTCCAACGCCGACCCGCGTCACGACCGGACTCGCTTTCGCGACTTCCTCGCGCATCAGCCCTTGCTCGATCCCGCGGCGCTTGCCCGGTCCGCCGCGTATCTCGGCGAGGCCGAGACGGCGCTGGACGCATTCGCCGAAATGCTCCGGACCGAGCGCTGGTCGCCGGGCAAGGGATTGCTGCGCGCGGAGAATCTGCCCCGCGAGATGCAGCGCCGGCTGGTGCGCGATGCGATCACGGCGGTGCGGACCGCACACGGAATCGCCGCACCCGATTTTTCGGACGCTGCCAATGTCGAGGCGCTGCTCGACGCGCTGGCGGCCCGAAAGGCCGCGACACAGGCGGGCGTGCTGGTTTCGCCCGAGCGCGACGGTCGCTGGCGCGTCACCCCCGCTCCACCGCGTCGATCACTCTGATCGAAGCTGTTCCATTGCCATTAACCTGCCACACCCTATCTTATCGGGGAATCATGGCACCGGGATCGGAATGAACGACAACGACAAGCAGCAGGGCCCCGAGAATAACGGCAATCCCTGGATGAAAAGCCTGCTCATCTGGGTGGGCATCCTCGCGGCGCTTGCGCTGTTCGTCTCGTTTATGGAGAAACCGGGCCAGACCACCGGCTCGACGATCCCCTATTCGACCTTCCTCGACAAGGTTCAGGGCGGTGAGGTCAAGGACGTCAACGTCAGCCCGACGGTGATCACCGGCACCTTCAGCAACGAAGGCAAGTTCCGCACCAACACGGTGCCGGACCCGCAGCTCATCCCGACGCTGCGCGCCAAGGGCGTGACGATCAGCGCGCGGCCCGAAGAGAGCCCGTCGATCTGGATGTACATGCTGTACAATTCGCTGCCGTTCCTGCTCTTCCTCGGCATCGCCTTCTTCGTGCTGCGCCAGATGCAGAAGGGCTCGGGTTCGGGCGCGATGGGCTTCGGCAAGTCGCGCGCCAAGCTGCTGACGCAGAAGGAAGGCAAGGTCACCTTCGCCGATGTCGCCGGCATCGACGAAGCGCGCGAGGAGCTGGAGGAAGTCGTCGAGTTCCTGCGCGATCCGACCAAATTCGCCCGCCTCGGCGGCAAGATCCCCAAGGGCGCGCTGCTGGTCGGCTCGCCCGGCACCGGCAAGACGCTGCTCGCCCGCGCGATCGCAGGCGAGGCCGGCGTGCCGTTCTTCACCATCTCCGGCTCGGACTTTGTCGAAATGTTCGTCGGCGTCGGCGCCAGCCGCGTGCGCGACATGTTCGAACAGGCCAAGAAGAGCGCGCCCTGCATCGTCTTCATCGACGAGATCGACGCGGTCGGCCGCCATCGCGGCGCGGGCCTCGGCAACGGCAATGACGAGCGCGAGCAGACGCTGAACCAGCTGCTGGTCGAGATGGACGGCTTCGAAGCGAACGAAGGCATCATCATCGTCGCCGCGACCAACCGTCCCGACGTGCTCGATCCCGCGCTGCTGCGTCCGGGCCGCTTCGACCGTCAGGTCGTGGTGCCGCGTCCCGACATCGAGGGCCGCGTCAAGATCCTGCAGGTCCATATGAAGAAGGTGCCGCTGGCGCCCGACGTCGATGCGCGCACGATCGCGCGCGGCACGCCGGGCTTCTCGGGCGCCGATCTCGCCAACCTCGTCAACGAGGCCGCCCTGATGGCTGCGCGGAAAGGCAAGCGCCTCGTCGCGATGCAGGAGTTCGAAGAAGCCAAGGACAAGGTGATGATGGGCGCCGAGCGGCGTTCGATGGTCATGACCGACGACGAGAAGCGGATGACCGCCTATCACGAGGCCGGCCACGCCATCGTCAGCCTGCACGAGCCGGCGTCGGACCCGATCCACAAGGCGACGATCATCCCGCGCGGCCGCGCGCTGGGCATGGTCATGCGCCTGCCCGAGCGGGATTCGTACAGCTATCACCGCGACAAGATGTACGCGAACCTCGCCGTAGCGATGGGCGGCCGCGTCGCCGAGGAAGTGATCTTCGGTTACGACAAGGTCTCGTCGGGCGCATCCGGCGACATTCAGTATGCCACCGGCCTTGCGCGGGACATGATCACGAAATGGGGCATGTCGGACAAGGTCGGCCCGGTCGAATACGCCCAGCCCGAGGGCGAATCGTTCCTCGGCTATTCGGCGTCGCAGCCGCGGCACATGTCGAACGAGACCCAGCAGCTAATCGATCACGAGATCCGCGCGACGGTCGAAGGCGGCCTGACCCGTGCACGCCAGCTGCTGACCGAGCATCTCGACCAGCTCCATACGCTTGCCGGTGCGCTGCTCGAATACGAAACCCTCTCCGGCGACGAAATCAAGAAGCTGCTTGCCGATGGTGATATCGGCCGGCCCGATCCGGCAACGCTCAAGGGGCCGGCGGCGACCGCGGGCACGTCAATCCCGAAGACGCGCCGCCCCAAGGGGCCGTTCGGGAACCCGGCGCCTCAGGGCGCATAACGGTTTTGCTTCTCCATTGAATTCGGTTCGGCCCGCGTGATGAGCGCGGGCCGCATCGTTTTTGGCGGCATCCGCATCGGGCTGCACGGTGGCGCCTGAATGCGATGACGGCACGCCCGGCCGTCAGGGTACGCGCAGGCCGGTAAAGTCCTTTTCCCTGCGAATCATGCTTGAACGCGCGTCAAATCACGGCAAGCTTGGCGGAGCGCTGCGGCTGAGAAGGGGCCGATATCGGTCGCAGGCGAATGTTGGGGGGTTGCATGAAGCATGTGTGGCTGATTGCCTGTGCGGTCGCGTTGATACCGGCGAGCGCGCAGGCGATGACGGTAGAGGAATTTCTGGTCAAGGCGCGCGCACTCAAGGCCAAAGGGCCGTTTGCGCTGTTCTCGTCTGACCTTGCGCCGGTGAAGGCCGAGATCAAGTCGGTGGCGACCAGCTATCGCGCCGATCTGCGCGCCGATCAGGCCGCCGGCCGCCCGCCGCACAGCTGCCCGCCACCTGAGGGCAGCGAAGCTGCGAAGATCAAGCCGGCAGCCTTTCTTGCCGAACTCGAACAAATTCCGCCGCACCAGCGGTCGATGAGCATGAAGACCGCCTTCTACATCATCATGAAGCGCCGTTGGCCCTGCCGGAGCTGACCCAGGTGATCCGTATCGTTCTTGCTGCCAGCGTTCTGGCGCTGCTGCCCGCCGCGAGTGCGCCGGGACCGGAAATCCGCACCGCGGATGTCGACCGTTTCTATGCGCTGTACGACGCGACCGACGGCAAGCCCGATGCGGCGCGGATCCAGCGCGACTATCTCGATCATGCCAGTGACGGCTTCGTGGCGTTCATCAAGATGCGCCGGATCACCGCAGACCGGATCGCCGCGACCCTCGCCGCTCAGCCCGACCTCTATGTCAAGGCGCGCGGCTGCGCGGCGCAGCTTCCCGCTATCCGCAACCGGTTGGCCGCCAGCCTCGGCAAGATGCGCACGCTCTATCCCGATGCCCGCCTGCCCCCGGTGACGCTGGCGATCGGCCGTGGCAAGCCGGTGGGAACCGCCAATGCGGACGGCGTGATGATCGGGCTCGAGGCGCTATGCGCCGCCGATTTCATGGTCGCTAACCCGCAGGACCGGTTCGTCCATGTCATCGCGCACGAATATGTCCATGTGCAGCAGGCCGCTGCAGGATCGGACGACGAGAAGGGCACGACCGTGCTCAAGGCCACGCTGATCGAAGGCGGCGCCGAGTTTATCGGCGAGCTGATGTCAGGTTCGGTCAGCTATCAGCATCTGGCGCGCATCACCCACAAGCGCGAAGCCATGTTCGAGGCGGGCTTCCTCGATGATATCGACAAGCCTGCCGAGGGGTCGCGGTGGCTGTATAACGGGCGCGGCACACCCGACTGGCCGGGCGATCTGGGCTATTGGGTCGGCTATCGCATCGCCAAGGCCTATTACGCCCGCGCCAAGGACAAGCGCGCGGCGGTGCGCGACATCATCGAGCTGCGCGATCCCAAAGCGTTCCTCACCGCGAGCGGCTGGAAGCCCGGGATCAAGCTCCCCTAGCCGGTCAATCCCAGGCCGAGCAGCAGCAGCAGGAAGATCGGCAGGATCAATGTGATGAAGATGAGCAGGATGAAGGTGCGCAGCAGCGCGCCCCATCTGCCCAGGCGATAGGCGCCCTTCAGCTGGAAGAAAATATGGACCGGCGGAATCACCAACGCCGCCGTCGCAATGGCGTCCATGGCCAGTCCCAGTCCGCCCGCGATCGTCAGCACGATCGACAGCAGCGACATGAATGACAGCGAATAGGTCACGAACACCGCGTGGTCGTAGCCCTTGTAGCGCCGCCTCCAGAAGAACAGCAGCCACACGAACGGGATCGACAGCGGGATCAGCGCCCAGCTGAATTTATAGCTGTTGGTCTGGAGCTTGTAGAGCGCAAGGCCGGGATTCTGGTTGGCCTTGTCGATCCCCTTGTCGAGCCGCTTCCAGCCGGTCTTGAAGCCCAGCCCCGTGCTGCTCGTCTTGGCGAGGTCCACCGGAATGCGCTTGATCTCGCTCAGACTCCGCGACAATCCGGCGATCTTGCGGTCAAGCTTCTCTGCACGCTCGCTGCCCGGCTCTGCCCGCGCACGCGCCTCGCGCGCATCGGCAAGATCGCTTTCGGTGTTCTGCCTGGCGAAGCTCAACGTCGTTTCGAACTGCGCGGCGGTGCCGACCTGCGTCGGCGCGGAAATGCCCATGATCTGGAGCACCGCGAACATCATGAAGACCGAGAAGAGGAACATCGCCATCGGCGAGACGAACCGCGCGCGCTCGCCATGGATGTAGCGGCGCGTCAGCTCGCCCGGACGCAGGCAGAGCATCGGCAGCGTGTTCCACAGCTTGCCCTCGAAATGGACGACGCCGTGCAGGATCTCGTGCCAGATCGCGCCGATCGTTCGGTGGACATGCCCCGTCTGTCCGCAGCGGTGGCAATAAGGCCCGGTCAGCGTGGTGCCGCAGTTGAGGCAGATGCCCCCATGACCCCCATGCCCGGCCTCGCCACGATGACTCTCGACGGCGCGGCCCAGCAGTGCCCCGCTCACGACTTCCCCGGCTGCGTCAAATTCCCCCATGAAAGCCCACCTAACAAAGTGCGAAAGCAGAGGCGATAGGGACTTTCGCCCTGACCCATGTTAGCCGCGATATATGGACACGATCGCCGAAACCTCGCCTGCAGCCCTGATCACCGGCATGGGCGCACGCGCCCGCGCTGCCGCTGTGACGCTCGCTGGGCTGCCGGCGCCGCGCAAGGCCGAAGGGCTGCGCGCCGCCGCTGCTGCGATCCGCGCGGATGCCGACGCGATCCTTGCGGCGAACGCGCAGGACGTCGCGGCGGGTGAGGCGAACGGGCTTTCGGGCGCGATGCTCGACCGGTTGCGGCTCGATCCCGGCCGACTCGAGGGTGCCGCAGCGGGGGTCGAGGCGGTCGCCGCGCTCATCGATCCGGTGGGCGAGACGATCAGCCGCAGCGAGCGGCCCAACGGTCTTGAACTAACCCGCGTGCGCGTACCGATCGGGGTGATCGGCATCATCTATGAAAGCCGCCCCAACGTCACCGCCGACGCCGCGGCTTTGTGCGTGATGAGCGGCAATGCAACGATCCTGCGCGGCGGGTCGGAGGCAGTGCACAGCAACCGCGCGATCCACGCCGCCTTTACGCGCGGCCTTGCCGATGCCGGGCTGCCGCAAGACGCGGTCCAGCTCGTCCCCACCACCGATCGTGCGGCGGTGGGCGCGATGCTCAAGGCCGATGGCGCGATCGACCTGATCATCCCGCGCGGCGGCAAGAGCCTCGTCGCGCGCGTGCAGGAGGAAGCGCGCGTGCCCGTGCTCGCGCATCTCGACGGGATCAACCACACCTATATCGACGGTGCCGCCGATCCGGAGATGGCGCGCGAGCTTGCGGTCAACGCCAAAATGCGCCGCACCGGCATTTGCGGCGCGACCGAGACTTTGCTGATCGACACGGCGTTCGCCGATCCCGCGCCGATCCTGTCGGCGCTCGCCGATACCGGATGCGAGCTGCGCGGCGACGCCGATATCCGCGCCATCGAACCACGCGTAGTCGCGGCCAATACCGAGGATTGGGACACCGAGTATCTCGATTCGATCCTGTCGGTGAAGCGCGTCGACGGCGTCGACGGCGCGATGGCGCATATCGCCGCGCACGGGTCGCACCATACCGACGCCATCGTCACCGCGGACGCCGCCACCGCCGAGCGCTTCCTCAACGGCGTCGACAGCGCGATCGTGATGTGGAATGCATCGACCCAGTTCGCCGATGGCGGCGAGTTTGGGCTTGGCGCCGAGATCGGCATCGCCACCGGTCGCCTCCACGCCCGCGGCCCGGTCGCGCTTGAGGGGCTGACGACGTACAAATGGGTGGTGCGCGGGACCGGACAGACGCGGCCATAGGATCTGGAAGAAGGCCGCCGCATCCCTATCTGACGCGCGTCCCTCTTCCCGAAAGGATCGCCCCATGCGCATGAAGCCGCTCGGCCGCACCGGCCTGTTCGTCTCCGAAATCTGCCTCGGCACCATGACCTTTGGCGGTCAGGGCGCGTTTGCCCGCATCGGCGATCTGGGACAGGGCGACGCCGATGCGCTGGTCAGGGCGGCGGTCGACGCCGGGGTCAATTTCGTCGACACCGCCAACGTCTATTCGGAGGGGATGTCGGAGGAGATTACGGGTCAGGCGATCCGCAACCTCGGCCTCGACCGCGATGAGCTGGTGCTGGCGACCAAGGTGATGGGGCCGATGGGCCCCGGCCCGAACAACCGCGGTACTTCGCGCAAGCATATCGTCGCGCAGGCGCATGCCAGCCTCAGGCGGCTCGGCACCGACTATATCGACCTCTACCAGATCCATGGCTGGGACCCGGCGGTGCCGGTCGAAGAGACGGTCGAGGCGCTCGACACGCTCGTCCGCGCGGGCGACGTCCGCTATGTCGGCGTCTCCAACTGGGCCGCGTGGCAGATCATGAAGGCGCTGGGCATCGCCGAACGGCGCCAGATGGCGCGCTTCCAGTCGGTCCAGGCCTATTACACGCTTGCCGGACGCGACATCGAACGCGAGATTGGCCCGATGATCGCGTCCGAAGGCCTGGGTTTGATGGTATGGAGCCCGCTCGCGGGCGGCTATCTGTCGGGCAAATACCGCAACGGCGCAGATGGTGGCCGTCGCGCCGGGTTCGACTTCCCGCCGGTGAACATGGCGCGCGGCGACGCGGTGCTCGACGCGATGGAGCCGGTCGCGGCGGCGCATGGCGTGTCGGTGGCGCAAGTCGCGCTCGCCTGGCTGCTCCAGCGGCCCGAGGTGACCAACATCATCGCCGGTGCAAAGCGGCCCGATCAGCTCGCCGACAACCTCGCCGCCGCCGAACTGCGGCTTGGCGCCGATGAGGTCGCGGCGCTCGACGCCGCGAGCGCGCTGCCGCCCGAATATCCCGGCTGGATGATTGCACGACAGGGAGAGTATCGCCGCGGCGGCGCGGCCGGCGCGCCGCCGACGGGTACGGCACGCTGAAACGCATCGGTCTCCTTGGCGGGTCGTTCAACCCGGCGCATCGCGGGCACCGGGCGATCTCGCTCCACGCCCTGCGCGCGCTGGGGCTGGACGAGGTGTGGTGGATGGTCTCACCCGGCAATCCGCTCAAGGAAGCCGCGGGCATGGCCCCGTTCGCGGTGCGAATGGCTTCGGCCCGCGCAATGGCGAAGCACGCGCCGATCCGGCCGACCGCAGTCGAGAAGCGGCTCAAGACCCGCTACACCGTCGACACGCTCACCAAATTACCGCAACTTTACCCAAAGCACCGCTTCATCTGGCTGATGGGTGCCGACAATCTTGGCCAGTTCGACCAATGGAAAGGCTGGCGGCGGATCGCACAACAGGTTCCGATTGCGGTGATCGCGCGGCCGGGCTATGATCGCGACGCCCATGCAAGTCCTGCCATGGGCTGGCTGCGGCGCTACGTGCGGCCCGCAGGCCAGGCGAAGAACTGGACGAAGTGGAGTTTGCCGGCACTGGTGCTGTTGCGCTTCCGCCCTGACACGACTTCGGCGACACGGCTTCGTGCCGCCGATCCCGCCTGGCACCGGCGCTTTGCGCCGTCCCCACATCACAGCACGCGCGTCTCCGGGCGCCAGGAGCAGACTTGAACGCCACGCCTAATGTTTCGCGTAGTCCCGAACCCAAAGGTTCCCCGAACGAGGCAGACGCGCTGCACAAGCTCATCCTGACTTCGCTCGACGACGATCAGGCGGTCGAAACCGTCTCGATCCCGCTCGCGGGCAAGAGCAGCATCGCCGACTATATGGTCGTCGCCAGCGGCAAATCGACGCGACAGGTCGCATCGATGGCCCAGAAGCTGTCCGAGAAGATCAAGGCCGAGTTCGGCCGCAGCCCACGAATCGAGGGTCTGCCCACCGCCGACTGGGTGCTGATCGATGCCGGAGACGTGATCGTCCACCTGTTCCGGCCCGAAGTGCGCAGCTTCTACAATCTCGAGCGCATGTGGGCGTTCGGCGACGCGCCGCCCGTCGGCAACGCCTGAGTTCTACCGCCCGTGCTGCTGCATATCGTGGCGCGCGGGCGCATCGGGCGGGGGCCGGAGGCCGATCTGGTCGCGCGCTACATGAAGCGCGTCACCTGGCCCCACAAGATCACCGAAATGCCCGATACCGGGGGCAAGCTGCCCGATCTGGCGCCGGGCACGCGCCGGGTGATGCTCGACGAGAAGGGCGACAACCTGCCCTCGCGCGTGCTCGCCGAACGGCTTCAGGCATGGCGCGACGACGGGGTGCGTGAGACGCGCTTCCTGATCGGTGCGGCGGACGGATTCGGTGATGCCGAGCGTTCCGAGGCCGATCTGCTGATCGCGTTCGGCCGCGCGACCTGGCCGCATCTGATGGCGCGCGCGATGCTCGCCGAGCAGCTCTGGCGCGCGACCAGCATCCTCGCCAACCACCCCTATCACCGGGAAGGCTAGTGCGGCGGCTTCTGATCGCCGGCGCTGCCGCCGCCCTCGGAATCGCGGGGCTGAGCGCCTTGTCCGCGCAGGCCCCCGATCTTGCGGCACAGCAAGGGCAGCTCAAGGCCGCGAACAAGGCCGCGCGAGATGCCGAGGCGCGCGCCAAGCGCCTCCAGCAGGCCGCCGATGGCGAGCGCGATGCGACGCGGCGTGCCAGGGTGCGCGAGGCGGCGGTCGCAGCGAGCATCCAGGCGGCGGAAGCGCAGATCCTCGCGGCACAGGCGCGCACCGCGATCGTCGACCGGCTTCTTGTTGAGCAGCGCGCGCGGCTCGAGGCGCAACAGGGGCCGATTGCACGGCTGATCGCGGCGCTCCAGTCGCTCGCACGGCGGCCCGCGATGCTGGGACTGCTCCAGCCGGGATCGACCGCCGACATCGTCCATGTTCGCGCCGTATTGGGCAGCGCCGCTCCGGTGGTGCGGGCTCGCAGCGCAAGCGTGCGCGACGAGATCGCCCGCACCCGCCGCCTGCGCGAGGGGGCACAGATCGCTGCGCGCAGCCTTCGCGACGGACGCGAGAAGCTCGAGGCCGAGCGGCTGGCGCTGCTGAAGATGGAGGCCGGGCATCGGCTGCACGCCACGGGCTATCGGCGCGAGGCGATGATCGAATCCGACCGCGCGCTCGCGCTCGGCGAACAGGCGCGCGACCTCGTCGAGCTGATGGACACGCTCGGGGCTGCAGCGGAAACGCGCGAGGCGCTGGAGGCGCTGCCGGGCCCGCTTCCGCGGCCCGGCGCAGAGAGCGAGGACGCGACACCCGCGATCGCACGGCCGGCGCCACAGGGTCCGCCCCCCTACCGCCTGCCGGTCGCGGGCAGTCTGGTCACAGGCCTTGGCGAAATCTCCGAAGCCGGCGTGCGGTCGCGCGGTCTCACGCTTTCGACCTGGGCCGGGGCGCAAATCGTCGCGCCAGCAGCCGGGCGCGTAATCTATGCCGGGCGCTTCCGCGGCTATGGCAATATCGTGATTCTCGATCATGGCGATGGCTGGAGCTCGCTCGTCGCGGGACTCGACCGCATGCTGGTGCGTGTCGGCGACGCACCGGTGCAGGGCACCCCGCTCGGCAGCGCCCTCAAGGGCGAGGCGCCCCGCATCATGATCGAGCTGCGCCGCAAGGGCCAGCCGGTCGATCTGGCGCAGCTGTTGGATTGAGGCGTTCGTTGGACGGCGCCGGGCGGGTGCCGCAAGCCAACAAGACGCCCACTCCTTGCCGCTTTGCGGCCACGGCTTTCCGGTCTATCCTGTCCCCAAGCACCGCTCAGGAAGTTTGCGTATGATCCGTCCCCTGCTTCAGGTCACCGCCGCCGTCGGCGCGCTGGCGATCATTCCCGTCACCACCGGCGCCATGGCGAGCGTCGAGACCTCGAGCTATCGCGAGCTCGACACGTTCATGGACGTCTATGCCCGGGTGAAGGCGACCTATGTCGAGAAGGTCGACGACAAGAAGCTGATCAAGGGCGCGATCGAGGGAATGCTCGCGAGCCTCGATCCGCACAGCTCGTTCGCCGACGGGATCGACTATGACAATCTGCAGATCCAGACCTCGGGCAGCTATGGCGGCCTGGGCCTGTCGGTCACGATGGAGGACGGCGCGGTCAAGGTGATCACGCCCACCGAGGACACCCCGGCCTGGCGCGCAGGGATCAAGTCGGGCGATTTCATCACCCATATCGACGGCAAGCTGATCTATGGCGGCACGCTGGACGAGGCGGTCACGCAGATGCGCGGCGAGCCGGGCAGCAAGATCGTCGTCCGGATCGTCCGCCCCGGCCGCGACAAGCCGTTCGACGTGACCCTGACCCGCGAGATCATCATCCAGAAGGCGGTGAAGTGGGAGGTCAAGGACGGCATCGGCATCCTCAACATCAATACCTTCAGCGCCACCACCGCGGCCGACATGCGGGCCGGCATCGTGGCGATCGAGAAGCAGCTGGGCGGCAAGCCCAAGGGCTATGTGATCGATCTGCGCGCCAATGGTGGCGGGCTGCTCAGCCAGGCGATCGAGGTCAGCGACGCCTTCCTCCAGCATGGCGAGATCGTCTCGCAGCGCGGGCGCGAGAAGGCGGATATCGAGCGCTGGTACGCCAAGGCCGATGATCTTGCCCGCGGGCTGCCGCTGGTCGTGCTGGTCGATGCCGGCACCGCGTCGGCGTCGGAAATCGTCGCCGGGGCGCTGCAGGACCACCACCGCGCGCTGGTGATGGGCGAGCGCACCTTCGGCAAGGGATCGGTCCAGTCGATCCTCGAAATGGGACCGCGCAGCGCGCTGCGGCTGACCACCGCGCGCTATTACACGCCGTCGGGCCATTCGGTGCAGGAAGGCGGGATCACGCCGGATATCGCAGTGCCGCAGCTTTCCGACCCCGACTACAAGACCCGGCCGGTGCTGCGCGAAGCCGATCTGCGCCGCCATTTGCTCAACCAGGCCAAGGTCGACAATTCGGTGCTGGAGGAAGACACCAAGGCCGATCCGCGCTTCGCCGCGAGCGTCGACGACCTCAAGAAGAAGGGCGTCGAAGACTTCCAGCTCCATTATGCGCTGGAGACGATCGCCCGCACTGCCGCGCCCGCCCGGATGGCAGGCGGCGGCGCGCCCAAGGCCGGCAGCCGGCGCTGAGGAGGACAATCATGGCTCCCCGTCGCACCGCGCAGGCGCTTGCCCTGCTGCTTCCGCTCGGTCTGATCGGCGGGGCGCTTTACAGCCAGTATGTCGGCGGGCTGTTCCCGTGCGAGATGTGCATGTGGCAGCGCTGGCCGCATTACACGGCGATCGTGCTCGCGGCGCTGTCGTTCGCGACCAAACCGTTCCGTGATGCGCTGGTCTGGCTCGCCGCGCTGGCCATCGCGATCAGCGGCGCGATCGGCGCCTTCCATGCCGGCGTCGAGTATAAATGGTGGGAGGGCGTGACCCAATGCGCCACCCATTTCGGCGGCGGCAACGCGCTCGAGGCGATCATGAACGCGCCGCTGGTGCGCTGCGACGTCGCGCCCTGGCATTTCCTCGGCATCTCGCTTGCGGGATGGAATGCGATCCTTTCGCTTGGTGGCGCGTTGGTGATCGCGATGCTGATGCTGAGGAAACAACGCCGATGAAGTGGAAGCCGGGAGACCGGCGCGACGCGGTCGCGTCGATGATCCGCGTCGATCAGGCGGGCGAATATGGCGCCACGCGCATCTATGCCGGGCAGCTCGCGGTGATGGGCGACCGGCACGACATGGCGCGCGCGATTTCGGGCATGGCCAATCAGGAGGAGCGGCACCGCGCCTTCTTCGATGCATTGATCGCCGAGCGCGGCGTGCGACCGACCGCGCTTCAGCCGGTTTGGAACATCGCAGGCTTCGCGCTGGGCGCGGCGACTGCAGCGATCGGCCCGGCAGCGGCGATGGCCTGCACCGTGGCGGTCGAGACCGAGATCGACCTTCATTATCAGGAGCAGCTCGAAGCGCTCGGCAATGACGATCCGGTACTGTCAGAGGCGGTCGCCGAGTTCCGCGCCGAGGAGCTTGAGCATCGCGATTCGGCGCTGGCGGCAGGCGCGGAGACCGCGCCCGCCTATCCGCTGCTCGCCGGGGCGATCCGGCTGGCATGCAAGGCTGCCATTGCCGTCTCGAAACGGATATAGGGGCGATAGGGGTACGGAGTTGACGATGACCAAGACGATCCTGCTGGGCCTCATTCTTGCCACCGCGCCGATGGCGGCACCGCTTCCCGCGTTCGCTCAGAACGCGGCGCAGAATGGCGTGCTCGTCATTTATGGCGAGGACAAATGCCCCACCAATGCCGATGGCGACGAGATCGTGATCTGCGTCCGCCGTCCCGCCGAGGAACGCTTCCGCATCCCCAAGGAATTGCGGGGGCTGGATGTGACGCCGCAGAATCAAAGCTGGGCGGTGCGCCAGCAGGACGCGCTGAACGCGGGCGGCACCGGCATCGGCAGCTGCTCGTCGGTCGGCCCCGGTGGCGGCATCGGCTGTTCGACCCGCGAGATCCAGGCAGGCAAGGCCGAGGCGGATGCACGCAAGCGGGCCGAGAAGGTCCTGCCCGACTAGGATCGCGATCATGTCGATCGCCAGGCCCGCGCAGGCAAGAATCCATTCAGACTGACGGAACGGGCAAAACCGCAACGTCAGACTAACAGGTTCGCGCCTGCGCGGGCATGACGGCTTGATGGTGAAGTGTTCCCATGAACGTGACGCGAGCGAATAGAGTGCCCGGCGGTAAAGCACGTGCGTACTGGCGGGTTCCGGCGTTGTTGTTCGCGCTGGTCTGGCTGTCGTGCATCTGGTTCGGCTCCTGGGCATTCAACCCCAACAGTGCGACCCGTGTGCTCGCCGCCATCGCGATCGTCGAAAACGGCGATGCGCGGATCGACAGCTTTGCCGACATGACGATGGACAAGGCGCAGTTCGACGGCCATTTCTACATGGACAAGGCGCCGGGCATGACGCTGATGGCATTGCCCTGGGTGGCGCTGACCAATCAGGTCACCGGCCAGACCTCCGCGGATGTTCCGCACAAATTGTTCGACCCCGCAGCGGAGGATTTCCTGAAGCTGCGGATGCGCGTCGCCATCGCCTTCACCAGCGCGATCCTGACCGCATTGGCGGCAATCGCGCTGCTCGACCTCGGCACCGGCGTCACCGGGAGTCGCGGCGCAGGGCTGTTGGGCGCCATCGGCTTTGCGTTGGGAACGACGATGTGGGGGTGGAGCACCACCTATTTCGGCCACGCATCCACCACCGCATTGATCGCCATCGCGCTCTGGGCGGTGTGGCGCGGTACCAGTGGCGGCGCGCCGGGACGGCACGCACTGATCGCGGGGGTCGCGCTCGGCTGGGCGGTGGTGATCGAGCATAGCGCGGTTCTCACCGGTGCCCCGGTCGCGCTCTGGGCATTGTGGCGTATCCGCAGCTGGAAGCCGCCTCTGATCAGGCGTATCGTGGCCCTGGCGCTGGCCGGAGGGATCGCCGCGTCGATCCCGCTCTTCGCCTATAATCTCAGCGTGTTCGGCCATCTGTTCCAAACCGGCTATTCGGGCGTGGTCGGGTTCGAGGGGATGCAGCAGGGTCTTTTCGGGCTGACCTATCCCAAGCCCGATATCCTGTGGGAGATTCTCGGCGGCAAGCGCCGCGGCATGGTGTGGGTCGCGCCGGTGCTGGTGCTCGCGCCGTTCGGCATCTGGACGCTGCTGCGCAACCCGAAGACGCGCGACATCGGCGTCATGGCCGTCACGGGCGCGGTGATCGCGTTCCTCTACCACGCATCCTATGTCTATTGGGACGGCGGCAATTCGACCGGGCCGCGCCACGCCCTGCCCGCGGTCGCCTATCTCGCGATCGGCCTTGCCGCCTTCCGGGCGAGCGCGAGCCGGGCGGAGAAGTGGCTTGGCGGCGGTTTCCTTGCCGTCAGCATCGCGATCAACCTCGCCATCACCGCAGCCGAGGTGCAGGCGCCGCATTTCTACCCCGCCCCGGTGACCCAGCATATCATCCCCAAATTCATCGCCGGCGATATCCGCACCCTTCCCAACGAGTTCTGGGGCTGGTCGCCCTGGAGCGGACTGGGGCTCTACCTTGCGCTTGCGGGTCTTCTGGTGGCGCTGTTCGCGCGGGCGTGGCGGCGCGAAGCCCTTGAAACCGCATGAGAATGATTCGCGGCTGAAACCTGGGCCGGTCTGGCCGGTTGAAGCGCCAGAGGAGAGTCTCCGATGGCCGATGACCCAATTTTCGCAGCGCTGAAGCGCGATCATGACCGCCAGCGCGACCTGCTCGATGCGATCGGCAGAACCAGCGGCGACAGCGCGGAGCGCCGCGCCTTGTTCGAGGAACTGCGCCTCGAGCTTCAGGCGCATGCCGCCGCCGAGGAGGAGTCGCTCTATGCGACGATGCTTGCCAACCCCGATCTGCGCGACGACGCCCGCCATTCGGTGTCCGAGCACAAGGAGGTCGACGACATGCTCGGCGAGCTGGTCGAGATGGAGATGAGCTCGACCGGCTGGCTGACGCGCTTCAAGACGATGCGCCACCGCTACCTCCACCATATCGACGAGGAAGAGGAAGAGATGTTTCCCGCCGCGGCGAAGGACCTCGACGACGCGACCAAGGTCCGCCTCGCCGCGGTGTTCGAAAAGCGCAAGCCGAAGGAGCTGGCGCGGGCGGAGGACGAGATGCCGGGCGACGCCCGCGCGTAACTGACAGGCATGTTAGTGGCTGGACGGGCGCCGCGGAGTGCGTAAGCTGCCTCTCATAACAGGGAGAGGCTCATGATCCGCACCGCCGCGTTCACGCTGCTTGCCTTTGCGTCGTCCACCACGCTCGCCAAGACGATCGATGTCCCCGCCGGCCCCAATGCGCAGGAACGACTGCAAGAGGCGTTGCTCGACGCCAGGCCGGGTGACGTGGTTCAGATCGGCGCGGGCCGGTTCGAGCTGACGGACGGTTTGAGCCTCGACGTCGACAAGGTGACGGTGCGTGGCGCCGGACCGGACAAGACGGTGTTGAGCTTCAAGGGTCAGCTCGGCGCGGGCGAAGGCCTGCTCGTCACGTCGGACGATGTCGTGCTGCGCAGCTTCGCGGTGGAAGATACCAAGGGCGACGGGATCAAGTCCAAGGACGCCAACCGCATCGTCTACAAGGACATCCGCGTCGAATGGACCGGCGGGCCCAAGGCGACCAACGGCGCGTACGGCGTCTATCCGGTCTCGAGCCACACCATCCTGGTCGATGGCGTCACGGTGAAAGGTGCGTCGGACGCCGGCATCTATGTCGGCCAGTCCGAGCGGATCGTGGTGCGCAACTCGACCGTCTCGCACAATGTCGCCGGGATCGAGATCGAGAACAGCAACATGGCCGACGTCCATGGCAACACCGCCACGGGCAATACCGGCGGCATCCTGGTGTTCGACCTGCCCAACCTCCCGCGCATGAACGGGGGCGGGGTGCGCGTGTTCGGCAACAAGGTATTCGCCAACGACACGCCGAACTTCGCGCCCAAGGGCAATATCGTTGCGACCGTGCCCAAGGGGACCGGGGTGCTGGTGATGGCCAATGACGGCGTCCACGTGTTCGACAACGACCTGTCGGAGCATGCCACCGCCAATGTGATGATCATCTCCTACCGCTCGAAGTTCGATGATGCGAAGTACAACCCCTATCCGCGCCGCATCATCGTCTCGGGCAATCGCCATGGCCGCGCGGGCTTCGCACCCGACGTACCAGGCGGCGGCTTCCTGACCACGGCGTTCGGCGGCAACGCCCCGCCGGTATGGTGGGACGGCACTGGCGTGCCGGGCGAACTGGGACTGCGCGTCGCCGATGCGGTGCCCGTGCTCGGTCTCGGCCTCGCGCTTGGCGCATCGACCGACAGCGCCAAACCGTCCAAGGTCGAGCTCAACGCGCCCGATGTGCCGCAACCCGCCCCGATCGTGCTGCCGGCGGCGATGGAGGCAGCGGCGAAGTGAGCCGTCTGGGGCTGGCGCTGTTCGGGCTGGCTGCGGCAACCTTCGCCACCGCGGCGGTGCAGCAGCCGGTGCGTGTCAACGACACCGCGATCACCGCCGACGGCTATCCGGCGAAGCTGTCTGACTATGGCTTCTTCGCCGATCTGGTGAAGCGGTCGCCTGCGCCGCGCGTGATCGGCTACGACCTCGAGACGGCGCTCTTCTCGGACTACACCGCCAAACAGCGCTTCATCTATGTGCCCACGGGGGCAAAGGTGGCCTACGACCCCGCCAATGCGTTTGGCTTCCCGGTCGGCAGCGCCCTCATCAAGAGCTTTGGCTATGGAACAGGGGCAGCGTTCAAGCCGATCGAGACCCGGCTGCTGCTGCGCCGCGCCGCGGGCTGGGTCGCGATCCCCTATGTCTGGAATACCGAAGGCACCGACGCGGTCCTGAAGCGCGCTGGCACCCGGCTTGCTGTCGCCTTCACCGATCCTTCGGGCAAGCCGCGCCAGATCAGCTACGCCGTGCCCAACCAGAACCAGTGCAAGGATTGCCATGCGCTGTCGGGCCAGATCGTCCCGATCGGCGCCAAGGCGCGCTACCTCAACCATGGAGGCCAGCTGCAGAAGCTCGTTGCGGCAGGGCTGCTCGACCGTGCGCCCGCCGATGCCCCCCGCGTCGCGCGCTGGGACGATCCCAAGGCTCCGCTCGAAGCCCGCGCGCGCGCCTATCTCGAGATCAACTGCGCGCATTGCCACAACCCGGCGGGCGCGGCGTCCAACTCGGGGCTGTTCCTTGAGCTCGACCGCAAGGAAGCGGTGACGATCGGGGTCGGCAAGCGCCCGGTGGCGGCAGGTCGGGGCAGCGGCGGGCGCGACTTCGCGATTGCGCCGGGCGATGCCGAAGCGTCGATCCTGATCTATCGCCTGCGCAGCACCGATCCCGGCATCGCGATGCCCGAACTGGGCCGCGCGACCGCGCATGACGAGGGCATCGCGCTGCTGTCGCAATGGATCGACTCGATGCCCGCACGCTGAACTTCATCCGGTCGGTGGTTGATGCTTTGACTTGGCAACCGATCCCGCGCAGGCTGCGTTTCGACGGATCATGTACCTGGCGTTCTCCGAACCTGCCCCTATGGCAAATCCCGTGCCCCCGGCGGCACCGCCTCCCCTTGCCGCTCGTCAATCGAGCCGATGCGACTGACGCCGGGCTCCGCTCAATTCCCCCAACGGGGCAATGCGGCGGAGGTACCGATCGCGCAGGTCCGCTCTGTCACCCGCCTCCTCGCCGAGCTGCAGACCAGCTTGCTCGCCATCGGCGTGCGCGCGTTCGGTGGACGGATCGACCGGTTCATCATCTACACGCTGGCGGCACGCGTCACCGGCCTGTCGGACGCCGAAGCCGCAGCGATGGTCCCGACCTCCGCACATGCGCTCGCGGCATCGCTCGGCCGCCCCTATGAGACGATCCGGCGGCATGTGAACGCGCTGATCGACGATGGCCTGTGCGTTCGCCACGGCAACCGAATCCACGTGACCCCCGAAGGACTGCGCCGCCCGCGAATCGCACACCTCGTGCGTTGGGCGCATGACTGCTTCGTCCGCTTCGTCGAGGATCTCAGCGCAGCTGGAGAAGTGCTGCCGCCGTCGCGAAGCGGCACGCCCTATGAGATGGCACACGGCGTCCGGACCGGGGTCGATATCATGCTCGCGATCCTGCAGACCAATCGCGAAAAACATGCCGGCTGGCTCGATCTGATCCTGTTTTCGACCGTGGTCGCCGCCAATTGCCGCCGTCACCCGATCGATGCCGCGCTTAGCTTCGCCGACCGCCCGATTCGGGCATTGGCAGTGTCGCGAACGATCGGCGTGACCCCGGTGACCACAAACCGACACCTTTCCGCGATGACCGAGACCGGTCAGCTGGTGCGGGGGGCCGGCGGGTTTCGGGTCAACAGCCTGTGGCTGTCGCACCCCGCGGCACAGGCCGTGACCGATGCGAGCCTCCAGAATGTCCGCCGCCTGCTCGGTGCCCTTGCGGCGCAGGGTTTTCCGTTCGACGATCCCGCGCGCGCCTATCTCTCCGGACGGCCACCGCTCACGCCGATTCGCTAGGATTTGGTCCGGAGCTTTGCCAGCGCGGCGAACGGCCCGGTCTCTTCCTCACCCAGCACCCCGGCGTCGCGCAGCGCGGATTGCGCGCCCGCACTGCGGGGGAAGGGGTCAAGCGCCAGCGCCAGCGTCTCCGCAGCGGCCTCGCCCAGGTCGATCGCGCCGCCGGTGTAGAAGACGGTGTCGCAATCGTCTTCGCTCAGCTCAACCTCATCACCCGATTCCCCGCCTTCAGGCACGAAGCGGATCGCGAAATCCTCCTCGATCTGCGCCGGAACCGGATCGCCGGTGATACTGCACGGCTGCACCACCGCACCCGAGAGATGCCCGTGTGCGATGATGCCCGCGGCGTCACGCCGGATCGCATAATCCGCCGTGAGGGTGTCGATTGCGATCAGGCCGAACCGCCGTGCAAGCGCCAGCCGCTCAGTCGCATCCGCCTCGACCGTCACGCGGCTCTCTCCCGTGCCGATTGTGTCGAGCCGCCGGGGTCTGGAGAATTCGGGGGTCATGCCGAAAGCCGCCCCGCCATCAGCGCATCGAGTTCGACCTGCGCCAGCGCCGCATGCAACGTGCGCAGCTCTCCCGCGCTATGCGCCAGCGCTGCCGCGCCGGGATCCTCGGCTCGATAGAGATTGCGCAGCAGCGCATCGTCGAGCGGCTCGGTCCCCGTGACCAGCGCGTCGCGATAGGCGCCCAGCCGCCCGCCGAGCAGCCCCATCATCTTGCCCATCCGCTTGCCGACGACGACGTCGCCGACGCCGAACTGGCGCAGCTGGCCGTCCATGTCATCGACGAAACACTCAATCAGCCGCGCGATAATTTCTGCCGCTGCCGGTTCGGCTTCCAGCCGCAGCAGTACCACCGCGAGCACGCTCGCGATCGTGTCGAAGCGGCCATTGACCGAGTCGGGCACCCCGCCGGCTTCATACCAATGCGGCTCCCGTCCGCGCGCCACGACGGCCTGATACAGCGCCGCAGCGGGATTTTCCGCCTTGCGTCCGGCCAGCCGTTGCCACAATCCCATGTTCATATGCTCCACCCGCCGCTGCATCGGCGGCAACTACAATGTCCCGCGTGACTTGTTTGCGCGGGCGTGGCCGCATATTGAGGCGAATGGCCTGCGATGCAATGCGCGGCGCCACTGCCCCGCCTGGGAGAGTATGTTGATGATTTCCGCCCGTGTCCTTCTTGCCGCCGCTTCCGGCATTGCGCTGCTTGGCGCGGGTGCCTGCGCACCGCTCCGCGGCTATCAGGGCTATGTCGTCGACGCCGATCTGGTGAACTCGGTCCAGCCGGGTGTCGACAATCGCGAATCGGTGCTGGCGACGCTGGGCAAGCCGACGCTGACCAGCCAGTTCAATCAGGGCGAATGGTATTATGTCGGGCGCAACACCCGCAATTATGCCTTCAGCAACCCCAAGCCGCGCGAACAGACCACGCTGCGCATCACCTTCGACGCGCAGGGCAATGTCACCGAAGTGACGCGCACCGGCGTCGAACAGGTCGCGTCGATCAACCCGTCGAACAAGAAGACCCCGACGCTGGGCCGCGAGCGCGGCTTCTTCGAGGATCTGTTCGGCAATATCGGCACTGTCGGCGCGCCCGGCGCGGGTCCAGGACCGAGCAACGGCCCTTAAGTCTTTCATTTTCCTGACCGGCACATTCCCGCGCCGTTCAGTTGGGCTCTGCTAGCTCCTCGATCACGCCGGATCGCTTCCGGCCCGAAAGAAGGAGGAGCTGTGATGAACAGGAAGCTCATAATCTCGGCGCTCATCGCCGCCGTCGCCATGCCGGCGATGGCGCCGATGGCTGCCAATGCCCAGAGCCAGCGTGAAGTTCGCCGTGATCGCGAGCAACTGCGCGAGGAACAGCGCGAGCTGCGCCGTGCCGAACGCTATGGTGATCGCCGCGACGTGCGCCGCGAGCGCGACGACGTGCGCGATGCCCGTCGTGACCTGCGCGATTCGGTGCATGACCGTAACCGCCGCTGGGGCAATGACGACTGGCGCGGCTGGCGCGACCGCAACCGCGGTGTCTACAACCGTGGCCAGTGGCGTGCACCGTTCCGCTATTACGGCTTCCGTGACGGCGCCCGGATCGCGCCGCAATATTATGGCAGCCGCTATTTCATCAACGATCCATGGCGCTACCGCTTGCCCCCGGCGGGCTACGGACAGCGCTGGGTGCGCCACTATGACGACATGCTGCTGGTCGATACTCGCCGCGGCTATGTCGTCCGGGTGATCCGCAACTTCTTCTGGTAACTCTGCCAGATAAAAATTGGCCGCGCCGGCGGATACGCTGCCGGCGCGGCCTACTCATGTTTCGGTCCCGAAAGGGTAGGACCATTTGCCGTAACGCGCGGGAATCACTTTGGTTCGATTCGCCTTCGTCGGTGCGGCCGCCGCCAAAGCGCTTTCGCGGTTTCCGTGTCCCAGTGGCAACCGGACAGACACGGCGGAAAGGGCTCCGGAGCCGCAGCCTGCCCGCTCAGCGCACCGTGAACAGTAGCTGATCGACCACGCGCCCGCTGGAGTCGACCAACCGCAGGCGATGCTGTCCAGGCCCGGCCAGCACCATCGGCCGCGCATCCGCCGAACCGAGGTCGCGCCCGTCGAGTTGAAGCCGGTGCGCGGTCACTTCGCCCGATACGGTGATCGCCATGCGCTGCCGGTCGACCGGGATATCAGGGTCGAGCGCATAGACACTTCCCGATACCGGACTGACGATGCGCGGGCGACGCGAGACGGGCGGAGCGACCGCAATCTCGCTCATCCCCGTCCCGGCCAGGAAATATTCGCGGCGCGGCTGCTCGATATTGCCAGTGAAGCGGATCGCGCGCGCCTCGATCCCCGCGGGCCGAGCGGGCACGCGGCCCGGGGTCTGCGCATGCAGCGCCATCATCACATCGCGCCACACCGGCGCCGCACCGCTGGTACCCGACACCGCGCGCATCGGATCACCTTCCAAATTGCCGACCCACACGGCGACCGTGTAGCGGTCCGTGAAGCCGACACACCAATTGTCGCGCATCGCCTTCGACGTTCCCGTCTTCACCGCGGCCCAAAAGGGCAGACGCAGCGCCGAATCCATGCCGAACGTGCTGGCCCGGGCATTGGGGTCGGCGAGCATGTCGGACACCAGCCAGGCGGCCTGTGGCGTGGTCGTCGCCCGGTCCGGCTCGGCCTTCACGCCCTTGCGCACATGCAGCGGCGCCCAGCGCCCGCCGCGCGCGAGACTGCGGAACGCCGCCGCCTGCTCGACCAGCGTCACTTCGGCCGAACCCAGCGCGAGGCTGTAGCCATAATATTCGCCGCTTTCGGTCAGCCCGCGATAGCCGGTGTCCCACAGCCGGTCGCGGAACGGCTCGACCCCGGTGAGCAGCAAGGTGCGCACCGCGGGCACGTTGAGCGATCCCGCCAGCGCCGCGCGCGCGCTGACCGGCCCCTTGAACGCACGATCGTAATTCTGCGGGACATAAAGGCCCGAAGCGGTGTCGAGCTGGACCGGCGAATCGTCGAGAATCGAGGCCGGAGTCAGATAGCCCTTCTCGATCGCCTGCGCGTAGAGGAAGGGCTTGAGCGTCGATCCGGCCTGACGATAGCTGTTCGCCCCGTCGACCGAGGGCGCAGTCGATGCCCCGCCGATCCCGCCGACCCATGCGAGAATCTCGCCCGTGGCATTGTCCGCGACGATCACCGCCCCGTCGCGCGCGCGCGTCCCGCCCAGCCCCTGCAGCTGGCGGCGCAGCGCGCGGATCGCGAGGCGCTGGATGCGGGCGTCGATCGTGGTCTCGACGCGCGCTCCGGGCTGGGTGAGCAACCGGTTGGAGAGGTGCGGCGCAAGCCCGGGATCGAGCGCAAGGCTGCGCGCGGGGCCGAGCATCGAGGCCGCGGCCCCGGCGAAACGCGAGCAGTCGGTATCGCGGGAGAGCGCACAGGCCCGCCGCGCCACCTCGGCCGCGCCCGCCGAAGGATTGGGCAACAACGCCGCGAGCAGCAGCCCGTCGTCGCGGGTCAGCGCATCGGGGGTCTTGCCGAACAAGCCGAGCGCCGCGGCCCCGATCCCCTGCGCCTCGCCGCGAAACCCGGCGAGGTTGAGATAGGCCTCAAGGATCTGGTCCTTGCGCCATGCCCGTTCGAGCGCCGCGCCCGCGCGCATCTGGCGTAGCTTGTCGCGAAACCCGCGCGATCCGGGTGCGGCGAGACCGGGCGAAAGATAAGCCGCGACCTGCATCGACAGCGTCGAGGCACCGCGCGCGCGTTTCCCCTCGATCCGGTCGCGGATCGATCCGGCGACCGACCACCAGTCGATCCCGTCATGATCGCGGAACCGCTTGTCCTCGGCCGCGACCAGTGCCTCGACCGCTTGCGGCGAGATCTTGTCGAGCGGGACCCATGCGAGGCGCCGCGCCTGAAAATCGACGCGCGCCGAATCGAGCAGCCGCCCTTCGCGGTCGTAGAGCCAGGCCTCGGACGGTTTCCATGCGGCGATGGTGGCGGAATAGCCCGGCGCGAGCGGCGGGCGCGTCGCGAAGTCGGCCGCAGCATAGAGCGCGCCGAGGCTCAGAATCGCCGCAATCGCGATGCGCGGGCCGGTCCACCAGACGCGGTGGGTTGGGGCTTCGATCCGCGCCCAGAGGGTACGGACTCGCTGCCAGAGATCGGACGCCCTGCTCATCCGTCACCCCGGCCTTGCGCCGGGGTCCACCGGGAGGCCAGCGCAGGACAAGAGGCGTGAAGGCACCGCGTCGGGAGCCGTGGACCCCGGCACAAGGCCGGGGTGACGGCCGACTGAGATACGCACCGCAAACCGCTCACGTCACCGCTGCGCGATCACCATCGGCTGGTTCGGCACCGCCGCGCGGATCTCGGGCGAGTACATCGCCTCGACCTTCGACGGCGGCAGCTGCATCCGGCCCGCGGCGTTGAGGCGCATCACATAGGTCACCGTGTGCGTGCCGCGCGGCAGCCACGCGAAATAGCCGCGCCATGCGTCGCGCCCGCGCTCGACATAGCTCGGCTGCGATCCCTCGGTCTCGCCACCCTCGGCCAGCATCTCCGATTGCCCGCCGAGCGATCCGATCACCGTCGCGCCCGCTGGGACGGGATCGTTGATCACCACCCAGTTGCGATCGGCACTCGCCTCGACCGTCAGCGTCACGCGGATCACATCGCCGCGCGTCAGTGTGCCCTTGGTCTTGGCCTGAACTACCTCGGTCTTGCGCGACAGCTTGTAGCCGGCACTGAGCGGCTGGGTCAGCGGTACCGCTGCCTTGACCTGAACCATCGCCCATGGCCCCGCTCCGCCCGACTGGGTCAGGCTGAGCGGCGTCTGCTGTCCGACCGCGGGCAGCGCCATGACGAAGCTGCGCTGCGGATCGGGCAGCGGCCAGCTGCGCGTCACGCTCTGACCGCCGAGCGAAGCGGTGGTGATCCCCGCCACCGCGCTCGCCGGATAGACGCTGCCGAACTTGCGCGCGGCAATGACGCCCCAGGCGTTGGCGGTGGTGGTATCCCAATGCCCGCGCTGCTGGCGGAAGGCGGCGCCGACCATCATCTTCGGCCCCTCGCCCGAGAAGGACGGACGGCCGAGCGTCGCGACCAGTGCGCGCAGCACCGATTCGTCGCCCGACGACATCATCCACCACGCCGTATTGGCGCTGTCGGACAGGTCGATGCGCGTGCCTTCATAGACCAGCCGGGTCTTGAGCACGCCCTCCGCCGCGGCGCGCAGCTGCGCGCCATTGGCGAGGCCGGGCACCTTGCCCAAAGCCGCGATGTAATCGGCCAGCGTCGAGGTCGGCATGTCCTGAGGCGTCATGCCGATCTGGCCGAGCATCGCGGCGTTGGCCGCGCCCTGCCGCGCCAGCGCCGCGAACGCCGCGACCTTTTGCAGGCGGACATCGCCATAATCCTCGTGCCGCAGCCGCCCGTCGAGCACCGCCTTCAGCGCCTCGATCATGCGTCCGCGCGGGCCGTCCGGGATCGGCAGCCCCGCCTCGGCGGTGATCGACAGGATGTAGCTGGTCAGCGCTTCCGACCCGCGCAGGCTGTCCGAGGGGAAGTAGCGGAGCAGGCCATCGCTATCGAGATAGACCGGCATCTCGCCCGACAAACGGTTCCACTCGCCCATGTCGCCGAGCACGATCGCGCGCGAAGTGCGCTGCTCGAAACAGCCATAGGGATAGGCCGCCATATAGTCGCGCACGCCCTGCAACGGCGGGGTGAGCGTATCGGTGAGCAGGATCGAGACGTTGCCGATCCCCGGCAGTGCGCCCGCTGGCGGCTGGATCGAGACCGGCCCGCCTTCGCCGACGCGGACGAGCGTTGCCGCCCAGGTTTCGACCGGCACCGCCGGCGCGATGTCCTGCACCACGGTGATCGCGTCAGCCGCCTTGCCGCTTTCGTCCTTCGCCGTGACCTTCCACTGGAGCTTTTCGAAGCCCGCGGGTGCGGTGAGGTTCCATGCGATCGGCACCGCGCCGCCCGCCGGGATCTCGACCGTCAGGTCGCGGCCCTCTGCCACCTTGGGCGACAGCTCGACATGCGCGGTGACCTTCATCACCTTGTCCGAGCCATTGCGCAGCGTGAAGCCCGCCGAGAAGAAGTCACCGTTACGTACCAGCGGCGGGATACCGGCAAAGATCGACAGATCCTGCGCGCTGCGGATGCTGGTCTCGCCGGTGCCGAAGCTCTGGCCCTTGTCGCCCAGCGCGATCGCGACGAGCTTGAACGAGGTCAGCGCGTCGCTGAGCGGCACATCGACCTGCGCCTTGCCCTGTGCATCCAAAGGCACCTTGCCGCGCCACAGCAGCACCGGCTGGAAATTCTCGCGGTTGAGCGCCGAGAGGTCACCGCCGCCACCGCCGCCGGCCTCGACCGCCTTGCGGCCATAATGGCGCTTGCCCACCACCTGAGTCTGCGCAGTCGAGGTGAGCACCGAAATCGGCCGCTCGCCCATCATCGCGCCGAGCACGTCCCAGCTCTCATTGGGAGCGAGCTGGAGCAGCGCTTCGTCCACCGCGACGAACGCGACATCGGCGCTCGGCGCGACGCTGCCGTCGGGGTTGTTGACCTGAAGCGCGACCTTGGCGGTGTCGCGCGCGGCGTAGCGTTCCTTATCGGCCTTGACCGCCACGTTCATGCGGTGGCCTTCCCAGCCGACCTTCACCTTGGCGATGCCGAGGCGGTAGCTCGGCTTGGCGAGGTCGACCATCGCCGTCGGCGCCGCACCCTCGCGTGAGAAGAAGGGCAGGCCCCAGCGGCGGGCGAGGTCCGCCCACCACAGTTTCCATCCGCCGATGCGTCCGCGCACCGCCATCACCGAGACGAACACGTCGGGGGCATAGACGCCCTGCATCGGCACCTCGACCACCGGATTATCGCCCGACAATTCGGTGACGAAGCTCGACATCACGCCTTCGCGCTCGACCGTGACCAGCGCAGTTGCGTTGCGGAACGGCATGCGCACCTGAAAGCGCGCGGTGTCGGTCGACTTATATTCCTGCTGCTCGGGGATGACGTCCATGCGGTCGCCATTGTCGCCGCCGAACCACCAGTCGTCCTCGCCCGCCAGCCACACCGAAGTGACGGCGCGAGCGACATTGCCGTTGCCGTCGGTGGTGGTCGCCACCGCATAGACCTCACCCGACACGCCGGGGTCGATCGCGCACTGCGCAAGGCCGAGCGAGTCGGTGGAGGCCGAGCAGCTCGCCGAAATCTTCGTGGTCTTGGCGTTATTCTCATAGGCGTAGAAGCCGCCGATCAGCCGCCGCCGCGCGGTGAGGATTTCGCGGCTGTAGAGTGCGACCTGAACCTTCTGGCCCTTGATCGGCTTGCCGTCGGTGCCGAGCGCGACGAGGCGGAGGCGCAGGTCGTCCTCCTTCATCAGCCAACCGTCGGTCTTGACGCCGAGCTGGACGCCCGAGGCATAGATCGGCACGCGGCGCGACGCGGTCAGGATCTCGCCATTGGCATCCTGATAATCCATCTCGACACGCATCTGGCTGTTGCCGTCGAGCGTCTGGGGAATGTCGACGCTGGTGCGCGTCGTCCCATCGGCGCCGAGTGTCACCGGCAGCGTCTGCATCGGCGGCAGCGTGACGGTGTCTTCCTCGCCCTCGCCGTTCAGCGGCTTGGTGCCCTCGGCGATGGCCTTGCCGCCGAAGCTGTAGCCGTCATAGCCGGTGGGCGCGGAGGTGCCGTCATAATAGCCGATGCGCAGCTCGACCGGCAGGTTGGAGGCACCGCCACCCGAGAGATAGCCGACGAACAGGTCGAGCGGCAGGCTCTTGGGCTTGATCGCGGCTTCCTTGGGTCCCGCGACCGATGCCTTCATCGTCGGCAGTTTATATTCGTCGACCTTGATCGACTGGCTGGTCCAGATCGTCTGGTCGGTCCCGTCCTTGCCCGGGCCGACGAACTGCAGGTCATAGTCGCCCATCGGCGCGCCCTGCGGCACGTTCCACTGCGTCTCGCCGGTGCCCGAGGCATCGACCGTGACCGGCAATTCAAAGCTTGTATCGGATCCGCGATGGCTGAGCTTGAGCTTGCCGGTGAAACCCGCCGGGGTGATGAAGCCCTGTGCCACCGGGCGGCGCAGTACATGCTTCATGTTCACCGTCTCGCCCTGGCGCACCAGCGCGCGGTCGAAGATCGTGTGGACGATCTCGTTCGCCGCCTCATAGCCATAGCGCAGGTCGAAGTCGTACGGACGGATACCCTCGCCCCACGCGGTCAGCGTGAAGCTCATATCGTCGCCCTTGCGCGCCGAGATCATCAGCGGGTGCGAGCTCGAATCGTCGCAGCTGCCATAGCTTTGCGGCTCGGGGATGCCCTGCTTGACGGCAAGCCGCCCCATATCGTCGGTCTTGCCTCTGGCCAGCGCCGCACCGGTGCAGCTGTCGGTCACCTGCACCGCAGCGCCGCTCACCGGCTTGCCGCTGTCGAGCGAGGTCACCCAGGCGAGCGAACCCTCGCGGCCCCATTTGAAATGCACCGCCATGTTGGTGACGAGCGCGCCCGCCGCGACATAGCGCGGCGCGTTGCGCCCGAGCAGCGCCTGTCCCAGCTGGGGCGAGGACAGCTCGACGACATAGAATCCGGGCTTTTTGAGCGGGATTCCGACGACCTCGAATTCCTTGCCCTTGCCGGGCAGCGCGATCGGCTGGAGCGCGGTGCCGAGACCCTGCGGCAGGATCGACCTGGCGCCGGTCTGGTTGATGCGGATCGTCTCCTCGCCGCGCTTGACCTCATCGACGTCGTAATCGTCGGCCTTGTCGATGTTGCGCAGCCACTTGGCGATCACCCCGTCCGAAGCATCGACCCGCATATGCTGGCCGGCCACGGAGAGCCCTTTGCCCTGCAGCGAGGCTTCGACGTTGCGCACAGTGACCGGCAGGATGCCGCCCTCCTGCGCTTCGATGATCCCGAACGGCGCGGCGAATTTTACGAGTGGCGGCGCTTCGTCGAAACGGACTTCCAGCGGGAAGCGTTCGGCGTTGGCGAGCACACGGCCGCTCTCGTCCTTCACACCCGCCGGCAGCACCAGCTTGGCGGTGGTCGACGCCGGCAGCGGTGCCTTGAACTTGAGGTCGCTGACCGTATTCGCACGCTTGTCGTCGTCCGACAGTTCGGGCGTCAGCTTCTTGCCGTCGGGCAACTCAATACGGACCTGCTCGGCCAGTTCCTTGGGCACGCGCGCACTGAAGCGCACCCACGCCTCCTGCACCGGCGAGCAGCCCGCCTGCGGGTTGACCCGCGAGCATTCGAAGCGCGCGGTGAACGGCTTGCGCACGGTGAAGTCGAAGCGCTGCTCGGCGCCCGCGGTCTTGCCGCCCGCGCCCGCGATCGATGCGCCCCACACCAGCGAGACGTCGCGTCCCGGCGGCAGCGGACGGCCGCATTTGACCGCGACCACGCTCGCCAGCGCCTTGGCGCGGTCGCTGGCGTCCTCGGGCAGTTTCTCGGCAATCCCTGAATCGTTGAGGAAGCTGCGGACCTCCCAGCGCTCGGGGTTCAGGTCCTTGATCAGTTTGCCGGGCAGCTCGGCGTCAAGCAGCTCGACCGGGATCTGTTCGCCCAGCCCTTCGACCGCGCAATAGGCGCCTGCCGCGATCGACTGGCGCGTCGCGGGCATGTTGGTGCCGATCAGGAAGACCTGGTCCTCCTCGATCTGCCCGCCATAACGGCTCGGCAGCATGCCCTTCACCGTCGGCCCGCCGGCATCGATCTTGAAGGTTCGCGATCCGGTGACCGCGTAGCCCGACAGGCCCTTCAGCTTCTCGTTGAGCTCGAACTCGCACGTCGTGCCGCCGGGGAGCGGGGTCGCGAATTCATGGACGAAGGTCTGCTGGTCGACCCAGCGCCCCTCGCCCCCGACCGGACAATTGACCTTGGCCGGGGAGGCCGCGCGCGGATCGCCCAGCGGCACCATCGGCGCGCTGAAGCGAAGCGTGAAGCGCTCGATCGCGCCATCGCCCATGCCGGGGGTGGCGAGCACCACCTGCGGGCTGGAATCGCCCCAGGCGGCGATCGGCGCGAGCGCCAGTGCGAGAACCGCGGCGGCGCGTGCGAAATGCTTCATCGATCCTTCCCCTTGCAGGACGGCGCGAAACTTACTTGGCCGGGAGGTGCCAAGTCCAGCGAAGCTTTGAAAAAGCGGCGATTTGAGCGGACATCCCCCGCGCGCAGTGCAGCAAATCTGCAACGCCGCTTTGCCTTTTCTGACACATGAATCTGCGAAGGGCCCCCGGGACAGCGGCATTCGGGGGCAAGTCAGATGATCCGCAAGGCGATCCGGTCCGGCCTGCCGCTGCTGGCGCTGGTCAGCCTGTCGACGACCGCCGCGTCGGACCCATCCGACGGTCCGATCGAGGGCGCGCAACTGGCCGGCGAACTCCGGCTCGACGGCGAGCTGTTCCATGTCCAGGGCCTCGAACTCGAAGCCCGCCGCATCTGGGTCACCTCGGTCGATGAGGCCAACCGCAAGGCGTATCTCCATGCCTTCGACCGGCGCACGGGCAAGTTCCTGCGCCGCATCGAGCTGACCGACGGCGCGCGTTACCACCCCGGCGGTATTTCGATCTCCGGCGGTTCGATCTGGGTTCCGGTCGCCGAGTACAAACCGCGAAGCTCGGCGGTCCTGATCGAGGTCGACGCGAACAGTCTCGAAATCCGCCGCAGCATCCCGGTCGCGGACCATCTCGGCTTCGTCGCGGCATCGGGCGACACGCTGGTGGCGGGCAATTGGGACGGCCGGTTGCTCTACGTCTTCGATCTGACGAGGAACGCGCCGCCACGCGTGGTGCCCAACCCTTCGGCCACGCGCCATCAGGACATGAAGTTCGTCGGCGATCAGCTCGTCGCGGGCGGCGCGATCACCCCGTGGAGCGGCGCGGTCGACTGGATCGACTGGCCGTCGATGAAGGTCGTGCGCACGCTGCGCGCCGGCGCGATCGGCCCGATCCGCCCGATCGGCCGCGGCGGCCCCTATACCGGCGAAGGCATGGCGATCGAAGGCCGCGACCTCTACCTCGTCCCCGAAGACGGCCCCAGCCGCATGTTCCATTTCCGGCTGGACGCGCGGGACGGGGACGCGCCGGCCTAGCACCACGCGGGGATATCGCGACCGTCGCCCGTTTACCGTCTTGTTTACCGGCGTCTGCTGTAACCGCGCGATGGCTGGTACACAGGCACCCAAGGGTTTCTTCCTCCTCTTTGTCATCGTCGGCATCCCACTGATTATCTGGAGTGCGGCGAGCACCAACAGCGAGCTTGAGGCTCTCGATGCGTCGAGCGGCACCGAGACTTCGCGCATCGCGGCGTGCGAAGCCAAGATGGTCAAGTTGCAACCCGACGCGTCGATGCGCCGCCAGATGTGCGGGTGCATCGTCAGGAAAGCGGCCGAGCGCGGCGCCTTCAAGGAATATGGCAGCTATGACGAGGCGTCGCTCGCGCCCGCCGTCCGCGCATGCATGCCCGGCGGTTGAGTTCGTCGATTTGCGGACAACGCCTGCACGTGCCACCTTTCGCCCATGAAAATCGCCCCGGAAGACTATGCGCAGTTGCGGGAGTGGTTTGCCCGGATGTGGCCGCTGGCGTTCCGCGAACTCGAGATTGCGCCGGAGGCGAACCCGACGGTCGTGCTGGATGAGATCGCTGCGAAGTCCCCTGCCAGGGCACGGCAAGGGCTGGCGATAGCGATAGGGGACCTCATCGAAGCCGTGCACGGCTGGCGAACCGAAGAGGTGGAGATTGCGGACCGCCGCTTGTCAGATGCGGGGCTGCCGACCCTGTCCGCTATTCGAACGCGGTTCTCGCAAGCCGTCCAACGGGCTCTGCGGCGAGGCCGGATCGACAGCGAGCAGGAATATTATGCCATCCGAAACGCCGTCGAGATGACTGCGAACGACGCTCGGCTACCGGCGATGCTCGCAGCTTATGAAGAGGCGGCTGGCTGACAGTCCGCACCGGGCGTTCGCTCGCCATCCGCCGTTCGACGTCGCTGCAACTGCCGGGCGGCCGGTAGCGGGTGGCAAGCCGCCATTGCCGCTGTTAGATTGTGCGGATGCCTTCAGGAACCAACGCTGCGGCTTTGATGGCGCTCTGCAGCTTTGCGGTCCCACTGACCGCTTGCACCTCTGACCGGCCACCCCAAACTGCATTTTACTGCCTGGACCTGCCGGAAGGGCGATCCGGGGAAACCTCGCGGTTTGTTCAGGACGTCGCCGACCGTCTGGACTTCAGCGTTTCTGAGGCGCGGTTCCCGGCAGAAAAAGGCCCGCCAAATCACGTCTGGGAGCTCCATGGTCGCGGTGTTTCGATGTTTCTCGGGACCGCGATGAAGGATGGCGAGCCAGACCGCTATGGAAACCGTGAAACCACCTTCAATCCAGACAGGCTTGGCTTCAACGTGGTGAAAACGGGCTGGCGGCAAGAGATCGGCTTTGACGAAGTCGTAACCGCTGCACGAACCTCGGCGAACCAGCTTGGCTGGCGGTTTTCAAAGGCGGGCGCGGGAAATAGTTGTTCGACCTAGATGCGCTAATCAACTCGCCTCCTGCCCGTTAGCCGACCTAATCGTCCAGTTCCTCGGCCGCACCCAGCGCTCGTGTTCTTTTGTGCTCCGACCAGATGTGGCGCCAACCGCGCCAGACTCCTGCGGCGCCCAACAACACCGGTGGCGTGAGCATGAGAGTCAGCGCGATCGCAGACGCATCGCCCGGCCTTCCCCCTGTGACAATAGCCCAGAGAATCATCGGCACGCAGGCTATGACAATCGTGCCGAGTGGATTGCCGCCCCAGCGGGCAACATCGCGATCAATGACGGCAAGCGTGGTCTGTAGAAGAATCCGCATGCTGTCAGCCTAAACTGCAGCCTGACGTCCGCAACGGGGTCGATAACTGACCGTCCGTCCCAGCTGCGCTTCCGCGCTGAATGACCGCGAACGCGTGAACGCAGCTTCCCATTCCGCCCGACAGCCCCCACAATCACCCCATGACATTGCGCACCCTCTATCCCGAGATCACCCCCTATGCGTCGGGCATGCTCGACGTCGGGGATGGCCATTCCATCTATTACGAGCGCGCCGGCACGCCGGGCGCCAAGCCTGCGGTGTTCCTGCATGGCGGCCCGGGCGGGGGCATCGCGCCGGCGCATCGACGGCTGTTCGATCCTGCACGCTACGACGTATTGCTGTTCGACCAGCGCGGCTGCGGGCGATCGACGCCGCACGCCAATCTCGACGCCAACACCACCTGGCACCTCGTCGCGGATATCGAGCGACTGCGCGAGCTCGCCGGGGCCGAGCAATGGCTGGTGTTCGGCGGCTCATGGGGCTCGACGCTCGCGCTCGCCTATGCCCAGACGCATGCCGACCGGGTGAGCGAGCTGGTGCTGCGCGGCATCTACACCTGCACGAAACCCGAGCTCGACTGGTTCTACCAGTTCGGCGTGTCGGAGATGTTCCCCGACAAGTACGAACGCTTCGCGTCCCAGATCCCCGAAGCCGAGCGCGGCGACCTGCTCTCCGCCTATCACCGCCGCCTCACCACCGGCCCGCGCGAAGACCGGATCGCCGCGGCGCGCGCCTGGAGCGTGTTCGAGGGCGAGACGATCACATTGCTGCCCGATCCTGCCTTGTCTGCGCACCATGACGAGGACGAGTTCGCGCTCGCCTTTGCGCGGATCGAAACGCATTATTTCGTCCATGGCTGCTGGCTCGAGCCCGGTCAGCTGCTGCGCGACGCGCACAAGCTCCACGGCATTCCCGGGACGATCGTCCATGGCCGCTACGACATGCCCTGCCCCGCGCGCTATGCGTGGCAGCTGCACAAGGCGTGGCCCGAGGCGGATTTCCACCTGATCGAGGGCGCGGGTCATGCCTATTCGGAGCCGGGCATTCTCGACCAGCTGATCCGGGCCACGGACCGCTACGCGGCAGCGTAACGTCAGTCGTCCGGCTGGTCTTCAGCCGCGTCCGGGCGCCCCTTGAAGCCCTGCGCCACCACGAACCATTCGACCGACCCCTTGCGGCTCGACGGCGGCTTGGCGTGCTTCACGCTGGCGAAGTTGCGCTTCATCTCGGCGACGAACTTGCCGTCGCCGCCGCTCGCGAACACCTTGCTGACGAAGGTGCCGCCGGGCGCGAGGTTGTTGATCGCGAAATCGAACGCGGCCTCGACCAGCCCCATGGTACGGAGCGCGTCGGTCTGGGGATGGCCGACCGTATTCGCGGCCATGTCCGACATGATCAGGTCGGGGACGCCGCCCAGCGCTTCGATCAGCTTGCCCGGCGCATCGTCGTCCATGAAGTCCATCTGGAGGATCGTCACCCCCTCGATCGGGTCGACGGGCAGCAGGTCGATGCCAACCACTGCCGCCTTGGGACATTGGCGGCGCACCACCTGTGCCCACCCACCCGGCGCGAGGCCGAGATCGACGAAGCGCTTCGATCCTTTGAGAAAGTCGAATTTCTCGTCGAGCTCGATCAGCTTGTAGGCGGCGCGGCTGCGATAGCCCTCGGCCTTCGCTTTCTTGACGTACGGGTCGTTGAGCTGGCGTTCGAGCCAGCGCACCGACTGGCTGGTGCGCCCGCGCCCGGTGCGGACGCGCGTATGCCCGCGGGTTCCGCCCCTGCTCATTGTGCCCGCGCGCCCATCAGGCGGCGCAATATGCCCTCGCGAATGCCGCGGTCGGCGATGCCAAGCCGCTCGGCGGGCCAGATGTCCATGATCGTCTCCAGGATCGCGCAGCCCGCGACGACCAGATCGGCCCGCTCTGCACCGATGCAGGGAATAGCCGAGCGCCCGGTCATGTCCAGCCCGGCGACGCGCTGGCTGACCGCGCGCATCGACGCGGAAGGGACGATCAGCCCGTCGATGGCCGAGCGGTCATAGGAAGGCAGGCCCAGGTGCACGCTGGCGAGCGTCGTCACGGTGCCGCTGGTGCCGAGCAGCCGCGGCGTCCCGGTGATCTGCGGCAACCGCGCGATGAACGGCGCGAACGCTTCCGCCACGCTGTCGCGCATCCGTACATAGCCCGCCGCGCGCGCGTCCGGGTCCCGATCGTCGGCGATGCCGCGCGCTTCGGTCAGCGACACCACGCCCCAGGGCGCGCTGTGCCAGTCGAGAATGCGCGGCTGGGTCTGTGTCGAATCGACCAGCACCAGCTCGGTCGATCCGCCGCCGATATCGAACACCAGAGCCGGGCCGTCGCCCGGTTCGAGCAGCGCGTGACAGCCCAGCACCGCCAGCCGCGCCTCTTCCTCGGCGGTGATGATGTCGAGCACGATTCCGGTCTCGCGATAGACGCGCTGGATGAACTCCGGGCCATTGGAGGCCTGACGGCATGCTTCGGTCGCGACCGAGCGCGACAGCGCGACATGGCGGCGCTTCAATTTGTCGGCGCAGATGCGCAGCGCAGCGATGGTCCGTTCGATCGCCGCGTCGGACAGTCGCCCGCTCGACGCCAGCCCCTCGCCCAGCCGGACGATTCGCGAAAAGGCGTCGACCACGGTGAACCCGCCGCCTTGTGGCCGGGCGATCAGCAATCGGCAATTATTGGTACCAAGGTCGAGCGCGGCATAGTGCCGGGCTTCTGGCCAGCGTGCCCGCCCCCCTTGGGGCGGAGGCGGATTCGGGGCCGGGCGGGCCGGTTTCGGAGCCGGCGGGCGCGGCATCCTGGCGGAGCCTTCCCCCATCAAATCACTCACTTATGTTCTTCCGTCACGGCCGAAGCGGACCGCCGGTGCTTGGGAGCAAGGCTAGCGCATGGCGCGGGCACGGGCAAGGTGAGCGGCGGCGGGTGCAAAACCGGCCCGAATCGCTTGACCCGCGGTTTATCGCTGCTTAGAGCGGCCCGCGATTGCCCGATCCTCTAATGGTAAGAGAGCGGACTCTGACTCCGTCAATCAAGGTTCGAGTCCTTGTCGGGCATCCAATTTTCTACAGCACCGGATCCTAAGCGCGCATACAGGCTTCGATCTGTTCCGCGGGAACGGCGCGCCAGCGCCGGTTAGCGGTGTCCCTGGGGCTGGTGTTGCCGCGGTGGATGGTCGCGACGAACTGGTCACCCTGCGGGTTGATGACAACGCGTTTGGGACGGCTGCTCCAGACAAAGGCATTGTCCTCGCCGACGTTCAGATCCGCGAACCTGTTCGCTCGCCAAAGATCGCGCGTGTAACAGAGCGTGCCCCCGGCAACCCATGGCGCTCTGCCGTCATAGACATAGCGCCAGCCACGCCGAGCTTCGCGGTCGTAGAACAGGACGCAGTCCAACCCACAGATATCCGCCTGCTCAGACATGAGGGTCGTGACTTGCGAACGCACCCATCGGTTCGAGCGCCAGTCATCGTCGTCCCAGTGAAGGATGACATCGCCGCGCGCCATCTCGACGGCAAGGTTGCGCTTCGCGCCCAGCGAAAGCCTCGCCGACGAGCGGTAGTAGCGAATCGCCGCATCGGCCGGGACGAGATCGGCAATGCTGTCCGTGCCGTCATCGACGATGATCAGCTCGCGGTTGGGATAGTCCTGCGCCTGGAACTGCCGGATGGCTTCGGGGATGAAGGCGCGGCGGTTCGCAGTGGGCAGGATACAGCTGACGAGAATATTGGGCTCGGCAGCGCGCAGCGGCCCGCTTTGCCTGATCGGCGTGGGGGAACCCATCCACGCACCCTGCACCGCCGCGAATCCAGCGGGCGTCGGCACGATCCGGCAATCCGCCGGGGTCAGGTCCGGGCCGAACGGTAATTGCCAAGTGTTCGATCCATGCCTGACATACACCATCTGCTCGCGACCCGATTGGCGGTGCAGGCGTGCTCCACCGTGCATCAGCGCGGCGAGGAAATGGCTGTCCTCGCGCATCGAGCTGCTCGGATAGCCGCCGCTCCGCTCCCAATCGTGCTTCCGGAACATCAGCGTCCCGCCCGCCACATTCTCCGCGAACATCCGAGCGAACAGCGCGGGATCGGCTTCCCAGCACGCGCCGGTCGCCGCATCGAAGAACAGGATGTCGTTCAACGCCGTCACGTCGGCGCTTCCGTCCACGATCGGCGCGGCCTGAAGGCTCAACCGGCCCGGGCCGTACCAGTCATCGTCATCCCATTGGGCGATGATGTCGCCGCGCGCAGCCGCGACCGCCTGATTGCGCTTCCCCCCGATGCTGTTCTCCTGCGCGCGGAGAATCCGGATATCGTCCCCGGCGATCCCGGGCGGCAGATCGCTATCGAGATCGTGGACGATGATCAGCTCGCGATCGGGATAATTCTGGGCGCGGAAGTCGGCGATGGCCCGTTCGACAAAATCCGCCCGCCCGCGGGTCGGCATGATGCAGCTGATCATGGCATTTTCGAACCGCGCGACGCCACTCGGCATGCTGGCCGCAGCGGGTGGTCGCGACGACATGACATCGAACGGGATGGGAGGGCTTTGACTCTCGTCAACCGAGTCCGGCCAGTCCGGCTCCGGAGGGCTAGCGGGCGGCGGATTGTTCAGGGGCAGGATCGTCGCGCGATCCGACATGTCCGAGGGCGGCGAAGTCTCCATGCGCTCTCTCCTGGATCGCGCCATGCCCTGCAAAGCGCAGAGGCATCCGTTCCCGGCGGATCATCGGCTGCGAGATGTGCGAGCTTTTGAGACCAATGACTAGCGGAAGAATGTCAGCGATATGGGCGCCGCCGGCTTCCCACCGACGACGCCCCAATTCTCACTCCGACGGGAAGCCGCGGCGCTTGAACAGCGCCTTCACGTCGGGGTCGCGGCCGCGGAAGGCCTTATAGGCTTCCTTGCGGTCGGTCTCGTTGCCCGTGGCGAGCAGGATGGTACGGAACTTGTCGGCCACGCCCTTGTCCCAGACATTGCCCGTCTCGGTGAACGCCGCCCAGGTGTCGGCGTCCATCGTCTCCGACCAGAGGTAGCTGTAATAGCCCGCCGAATAGGCGTCGGACGAGAAGAGGTGATTGAACTGCGGCAGACGGTGCCGCATCACGATCTCCTTGGGCATCTTGAGCTCGGCCAGCGCGTCGCGCTCGAACGCGTCGGGATCGGTCACCGGCACCGTGCGATCGTGCAGCTTCATGTCGACGATCGCCGAGGAGAGATATTCGACCGTGCTGAAGCCCTGATTGAAGGTGTCCGCCTTCTCGATCTTCGCGACCAGCGCCGCCGGGATCACCTCACCGGTCTTGTAATGCTTGGCGAAGCGGTTGAGCACGTCCGGCGTCAGCAGCCAGTTCTCGTTCACCTGGCTCGGATATTCGACGAAGTCGCGCGGCGTGCCGGCGAGGCCGGGGTAATAGACATCCCCGATCAGGCTGTGCAGCGCATGGCCGAATTCGTGGAACAGCGTCGTCGCGTCGTCGAGGCTGATCAGCGTCGGCTCACCGCCGCCGCCCTTGGTGAAATTGTTGTTGTTCGACGCGAGAACGATCTTGTCGCCCCTGATCCCCGAACGGCCGCGATAGGCGGTCGCCCATGCGCCCGAACGCTTTCCGGCGCGCGCGAAATTGTCGAGATAGAAGACGCCGACGGTCTTACCCAGGCGCGTCACCTCGAACGTGCGGACATCGGGGTGGAAGACCGGGATCGCGCCCGTATTCTCCTTGAACTGCAGATCGTAGAGGCGGCCCGCAGCGTAGAACATGGCATTCACCATGTTATTGAGCTCGAGATAGGGCTTCACCTCGCTCTCATCGAGGTCGTACTTCGCCTTGCGGACCTTCTCCGAATAATAGCGATAATCCCAGCCCTCGATCGTGATCTTGGGCCCCTTGCCCGCCGCCGCATCGGCGTCGGCAAACTTCTGCATGTCGGCGACTTCCTCGATCGCGCGGGCACGCGCCGCGGGCCAGACCGACATCATCAGCTTCATCGCATTGGCGGGGGTTTCCGCCATCGTGTCATCCATGCGGTAATCGGCATGCGTCTTGAAGCCGAGCACCTTGGCGCGCTCCTGACGCAGCTTGAGGATCGCGGCGATGCTGGCATTGGTGTCGTTCGCGTCGCCATTGTCGCCGCGGTTGATATAAGCCTTGTAGACCTTCTCGCGCAGGTCGCGGCGGGTCGAGTACATCAGGAACGGCTGCATCGACGAGCGCGTGTTCTTGACCGCCCATTTGCCCGCCTGTCCGCGCGCCTTCGCCTCTTCGGCAAGGCTCGCCTTGAAGCTGTCGGAGAGACCGGCAAGGTCCGCCTCGCTGTCGAGGAAGATCGCGGTCTCTTCATCCGCCAGCACCCTGCGGCTGAAGTCTGTGTAGAGCTTGGCGAGCTCGCCATTGATCCGCTTGACCTCAGCCTTCTGCGCCGCGTCAAGCAATGCGCCCGAGGTCACATAGCCGCGATAGCTGCGCTCAAGCAGGCGCAGCTGCTGGGGGTTGAGGCCCAGAGTCTGGCGCGTGTCGTAGAGCGTCTTTACCCGCTGGAACATCTTGGGATCGAGGCTCATCTCGGTGAAGAAGGCCGAGAGCTTGGGGCTCCATTCGGCGGCGATCTTCTGCACTTCGGGCGAGGCGAGGTTGCTGGTGTAGACGCCCCACACCGGGAAGACGCGGCTGAGTGCGCTGCTGTTCTTCTCGGATGCTTCGATCGTGTTGGCGAAGGTCGGCGCGGCGGGATTATCGCGGATCTTCGCGAATTCGACGCGCGCCTCGGCCATCCCCTTTTCGAAGGCGGGACCGAACATCGCCGGCGTCACCTTGTCCCACTGGGGTACCCCGTCGAACGGACCCGGCCATTTGTCGAGCATCGGCGCGGGATTGACCGGGGCGGCTTGAGCCGGAGCGTTCTGGGACATCGAGCTTGCCTGTACGTTGGTGGCGAAGAGCGAGGTGGTGGCGAGCAGGATCGCGCCGGTGACGGGCTTCATCAAATTCCCCTGGGGTTAGGTGTGATAGCTGGACGATACGCCCCGGCACTCCGCATTGGCAAGCGGTTGACTCTGCCTACCAATGGAACAAAATAGGAACAACTTGTCCCGAGTCGGAGTCTAGAGGCAGATCATGGCCGATCCCGCCGTCATCAGCCAGTTGCGCGAAACCTTGCGCACCATCGAGGGAAGCGGCTTTCGCCGCCGCCCGGTGCTGCCGTTCGGACTTGGCCGGCTGGATGCGCGGCTGGCCGATGGCGGCCTGCGGCTCGATGCGCTGCACGAGGTGGCGGCGGCGACCCCCGATCCCGGCGACGATGCCGCAGCAACCCTGTTCACCGCGGGCATCGCGGCGCGTGCCTGGGGGCCGGTGCTGTGGGTGGTGCGGCGGCGCGACCTTTTCGCGCCGGGCCTCTATCAGGCCGGGCTGGCGCCCAAGCGCGTCCTCTATGCCGAGGCGGCGGACGATGACGAGTTGCTCGCGATCATGGAGGAAGGCCTGCGGCATCGCGGGCTTGGCGCGGTGGTGGGCGAGGCGCGGCGCGTGGGCATGTCTGCGACGCGGCGGCTTCAGCTCGCGGCGGAGGGCGGGCGCACGATCGCGCTGCTGATGAAGCGGCATCCGCGGCAGGCGGGGGACCCACTGGGCGCGCCTTCAGCCGCAGTGACGCGCTGGCGGGTGGCGTCCGCACCTTCGACGCCGCTGCCGGTGGAGGGAGTGGGCCGTGCGCGCTGGACGCTTGATCTGGCGCGGCAAAAGGGAGGGGATCCTTTCGATATCGAGGTGGAGGCGTGCGATGAAACGGGTCGCTGCGCTCTTCCTGCCCCTATGGCCGGTCGAACGGCTGTGGCGGGCGGAAGCGCATCCCGGCGCGCAGCCTGAAGCTGCGCCCGCTCCCGCATTGCGGGCACCACCGCTTCGCAAGCCGGGCCAGCATGAGGGGCATTGGCGCCCCGGCGCACGCTGGTCGCAGGACAAGATGGCCGCATCCGCCGCGCCGCCGCATCGGGCCGCCGCACCGGACCAGCGGGCGCCGCGCATCACCTCAATCCGCAACGGCAGCCGGATCGAGATCGCTGCGGCCTGTCCTCTGGCGCAGGCGCTGGGTCTGCGGCCCGGCATGGCAGTCACTCAGGCGCGCGCGCAGGTACGCGGGCTCGACATCCGCCCGGCCGACCCGGCAAGCGATCTCGCCGCGCTGCGCCGCCTCGCGATCCTCGCGGCGCGGCGCTGGTCACCCGTGACCGCATTGTCGGGCAGTGACGGGCTGTTTCTCGACATCACCGGCACCGCGCATCTCTTCGGGGGCGAGGCGGCGATGGCGCGCCGCATCGTCCACGTCCTTACGCGCGCCGGCTTCACTGCCCGCATCGCAATCGCCGATACGGCAGCCGCCGCCTGGGCATTGACGCGACATGCCGAGGCACATGTGACGCTCTGCCCGCCGAATGGGCAAGCCGATGCGCTCGCCAGACTGCCCGTGACCGCGCTGCGGATCGATGACGCCGCGGTGGAACTGCTCAAACGCCTTGGCGTCGAGCACATCGGCGAGCTCGCAGCGATGCCGCGCGCGCCCCTTGTCCGCCGCTTCGGTGCGCGGACGGTGGTGCAACTCGACCGTGCGCTGGGCGGCATGCTCGAACCGCTCGATCCGGTCATCCCGCCCGAAGCGATCGTCGCCCGCCAGCGCTTCGCCGAACCGGTCGCCACGGCGGAGGCGATCGAACATTGGCTGAGCATTCTGGTCCCCCGGCTGACGACCGCTCTCGAAGCCGGAGGACTGGGCGTGCGGGCGCTGGAATGCATCGCCGACCGGGTCGACAGCGTCCCCCAGCGCATCCGCATCGGCCTCGCCCGGCCAAGCCGCGATCCGGCGCATCTGCTGCGCCTGCTCAAGCGCCGGATCGAGGATATCGAGCCGGGCTATGGCATCGACGCCATCGCGCTCCACGTCCGCCGCGCCGCACCGCTCGGTCCCGAACCGGTCGTCGAGCGGCTCGACGAAGAGGCGGCGCCTGACATCGCCACGCTGGTCGACACGCTGGCGACGCGGATCGGCCTCAAGCGGATGTGGCGGATGCGCGCCGTGGAGAGCGATGTGCCCGAGCGTGCTGCGACGCGGATGGCAGTGCTCGACCCGCCCGAACGCGGCCGCGCGCGCCCGAAGATCGACGATGTCGGCCAGCTCGATCGCAGCCCCGCGTTCTACCCCTGGCATCCTGAATGGCCCAAGCCGGCACGGCTGCTGCGCCGCCCCGAACGGCTCGACCATGTCATTGCCGAACTGCCCGATCACGCCCCGCGCCGCTTCACCTGGCGCGGCCAGCCGCACCGCGTGGTTTGCGCCGACGGACCGGAGCGCGTTTATGGCGAATGGTGGAAGCGCGCCGCCGAAGCCGATCAGGTCCGCGACTATTTCCGCGTCGAGGATGAGACCGGCCGCCGTTACTGGCTGTTCCGGCGCGGCGATGGCGAGCAGAGCGCAACCGGCGATTTGAGCTGGTATCTCCACGGGGTGTTCGGATGAGTTATGCCGAGCTCCAGGTGACGACCTATTTCTCGTTCCTGCGCGGGGCATCCTCGCCGGACGACCTGTTCCGGCAGGCGGCGTTGCTGGGCCTGCCCGCGCTCGGCATCGCCGATCGCAATTCGGTGGGGGGCGTGGTGCGCGCGCTGGTCGCTGCCGAGCAGTTGGCCGCGTTGGGCGTACCGATCCGGATGATCGCGGGATGCCGGCTGGACCTGACCGACGGCAGTGCGGTGCTGGTCTGGCCCGAGGATGCTGCGGCCTGGTCGCGGCTCACCCGCCTGCTCACGCTCGGCAAGTCGCGTGCCGATACGCAACGGGGGGAGAAGGGCCAGTGCTTCCTCCATTGGGAGGATGTCGCACAAGCCGCGCAGGGACTGGTCGGCGCGCTGGTGCCCGGCATCGCCGATTCCGGCGACCCACAGGCGCTGCGCTGGATGGCGGACGTGTTCGGGAATCGCGGGCATGTTTGCCTGACCCAGCATCGTCGGCCGGGCGACGCGGCGCGGCTGCACCAGCTCGACGCAGCGGCGCGGCGGTTCGGGCTGACCCCGCTCGCAACGGGCGACGTCCTTTATGCGACGCCCGATCGGCGCCTGTTGCAGGATGTGGTCACCGCGATCCGCGAGAAATGCACGATCGACGAACTCGGCTTCCGCCGCGAGCGAAGCGCCGACCGGCACCTCAAGTCGCCGCAGGACATGGCGCGCCGCTTCCGCGACCATCCCGAGGCGCTGCACGCATCGCTCGCCATCGCCAATCGCTGCACCTTCAGCCTGCGCGATCTCCAGCATCAGTATCCCGAGGAACATGTCATCCCCGGCCGCACCGCACAGGAAGCGCTCAGCACACTTGCGTGGAACGGCCTGAGGCAGCGGTTCGGCGGCAACCCGTCGGAAGCGCATCAGAAGCTGCTGAGACACGAGCTCGGGCTGGTCGAGCAGATGGGCTACGCACCCTATTTCCTCACGGTCAATTCGATCGTCCAATTCGCATTGAGCCAGCAGATATTGTGCCAGGGGCGCGGCAGCGCGGCCAATTCGGTCATCTGCTTCGCGCTCGGCGTTACCTCGATCGACCCGGTCAAACATCAATTGCTGTTCGAACGCTTCATCTCGACCGAGCGCAAGGAGCCACCTGATATCGACGTCGATTTCGAGCATGAGCGGCGCGAGGAAGTGATCCAGTGGATCTACGAATATTATGGCCATGATCATGCCGCGCTGACCGCAGTGGTCAGCCGTTTTCGTTCGCGCGGGGCATTGCGTGAGGTGGGCAAGGTGATGGGCCTGCCCGAGGATCTGACCGCGGCGCTCTCAAGCCAGGTGTGGGGCTGGTCGAACGATGTCGACGACAAGCATGCCGATGCACTCAACCTCGACCGCAACGACCCGCGTCTCGCACTGACGCTGGATCTGGCTCGCCAGCTGATCGGCACGCCGCGGCACCTGTCGCAGCACCCCGGCGGGTTTGTGCTGACCCGTGACAAGCTCCACGACCTGATCCCGGTCGAGCCCGCGGCGATGATCGACCGCCGCGTCGTCGAATGGGAGAAGCTCGACATCGAGGAGCTCGGCTTCATGAAGGTCGACATCCTCGGCCTCGGCATGCTCGGCTGCATGCGCCGCACCTTCGACCTGCTCGCCGAGCACAAGGGGATATGCCTCACCCTCGCCTCGCCGCTGATGCAGGAGGACGACGACCCCACTTTCAAGATGATCCAGCGGGCCGACACGCTCGGCGTGTTCCAGATCGAAAGCCGCGCGCAGATGTCGATGCTGCCGCGGATGAAGCCGGTCAATTTCTATGACATCGCGATCCAGGTCGCGATCGTCCGGCCCGGGCCGATCCAGGGAAACATGGTCCACCCCTATCTCAAACGCCGGCAGAATCCCGATCTGGTCGACTATCCCACCCCGAAGCTGAAGGCGGTACTGAAGAAGACGCTGGGCGTACCGCTGTTCCAGGAACAGGCGATGCAGGTCGCGATTGTCGGCGCCGATTTCACCCCGACCGAAGCCGACCGGCTGCGCCGGGCGATGGCGACCTTCAAGTCCAGTGGCGATATCGGCGAATTCGGCCCCAAGCTGATCGAGGGGATGCGCAGGAACGGCATCAGCGCAGACTTCGCCGAACGCATGGTCGAGCAGATCAGGGGGTTCAGCAACTACGGTTTTCCCGAGAGCCATGCCGCGAGCTTCGCGAAGATCGCCTATGCCTCATCGTGGATGAAATGCCATCATCCCGATGTGTTCTGCGCGGCGCTGCTCAATGCGCAGCCTATGGGTTTCTATGCCCCTGCCCAGTTGATTCGCGACGCGCGCGACCATGGGGTCGAAGCACAGCCGGTCTGCATCAACGACAGCGACTGGGACACGCGCATGGTGTCCGACGTTCCGAACCTGCGCCCGCGTCATGCCGGTTTTTGCGGAAGCGATGCGGGTTGGGCCAGGCTGCTGCCGATCCGGCTGGGGATGCGGATCGTGCAGGGACTGGCGCTGGCGGATGCCGAGGCGATTCTGACGGCACGGGCGGCGAACGGGGCATTCGTGTCGATCGAGGATGTCTGGCGGCGTTCGCAGGTGAAGCCTGCTGCGCTCGAACGTCTGGCGCGCGCGGACGCGTTTCAGGCGCTGGGGCTGAACCGACGGCAGGCATTGTGGGCGATCAGGGGGCTGGGGCAGGTCCCGCTCGACCTGTTCGCCGCGGCGGATGCGCGTGAAGGGCGGACGATGGCCGAAAGCACCGAGCCACCGGTCGTGCTGGCGCCCCTGACCGCCGGGCGCGAGGTGGTGGAGGATTACCGCGCCACCCAATTGTCGCTGCGCGCCCACCCCGTGCGCTTTCTACGCGATCGGCTGGCAACACACGGCATCACCCGATGCGCGGATCTGATCGGCATGAAGGACGGCGCGCGCGTCGAGGTCGCCGGGCTGATCCTCGTCCGCCAGCGGCCCGGCACCGCCAGTGGCATCGTGTTTGTGACGCTGGAGGACGAGACCGGCATCGCCAATGCGGTGCTGTGGAGTGACCGGTTCGAAGCCAACCGGCGCGCCGTGATGTCCGCGACGATGCTCGCGATCCGCGGCCGCGTGCAGCGCGAGGGGATCGTCATCCATGTCATCGCCGACACGATCACCGACCTGACCGGCATGCTCCGCGAGGTCGGCGATCTCGAAATGCCGTCGCAGGCCATGCCCGGAGACGGCGCGACGCATGGCGGCACCATCGATCCGCGCGACCGGATGGTTCCCCGCCAGCGCCCTGCCGACAGCTGGGGATCGCGACGAAGCCTCAAGGCCCCGGAACTGATTCCGGTGAAATCGCGGGATTTCCATTGATGGCGATGCAGGCAATCCAGCGCTGGAGAAACCCGCTCTACATCATGTTCAAGCCGCCTGTACCCGAGCGCGCCGGATTGATCCGGCTCTGTGCAGCGCTGGGTATCGAGATCGGCTATGCACCCGAACGGTGGCACGGCACATTGCTACCGATCGGAGACACGTCGGCCGCGACGATCGATGCAGTGCATCGCGCGCTTGAGCGCTTCGATGCGGAGCCGTTTCGGGTAGCATTCGACCATATCGAGGGCGACACGCTCAAACCCTGCAAAGGCCAACGCGCACCGGGACACTTCCAACGCAGTCTCGCCGCACGCATCGCGCGTTCCGGCATGCTGCTACCGGACTATAAGTTCAGCATGCACCTCAATCTCGCTTATGGCGGCGCATCGGCCCGGCGCGCTGCGGTGCCGCCCATCGCATGGCCAGTCGACGAGATTTTGCTGATCGAAAGCGGCTACGGGCGGCATACTGAACGCGGCCGCTGGCCACTGATCGACCGGCAGGGCGCATTCGACTTCTGATCGCCTAGAAACCCAGCCCCAATTGGGGGGTGTCGCGAGTGACGATGCCATCCCTCACCTCGACGCCCTCGATTTCGAGCATGCGCGCCTTGGACAGCGAACCGCCGGGCGCCGAGAAGCCGCCGATCCGCCCGTTCGCGGCCGTCACGCGATGGCAGGGGATGATCAGCGGCACCGGATTGGCCGCCATCGCCTGACCGACATCGCGCGCGAATTCCGGCCCGGCATCGAGCGCCTTGGCGATCGCGCCATAGGTCGCCGTCTCACCCCAGCCGAGCTGGCGCACGGCACCATAGACGCGCTCGAAAAAGGGCTCCTGCACCCCGAGATCGACGGGCACGTCGGAAAAATCGACGCGATCCCCGGCGAAATAGCGCCGCGCATCGTCGATCACATATTGCACCGCTGCGGGTGGCGCTGCCGCCTTCGTACCCGGCAGACGCCGAAGCAGCGATTGTTCCGCTTCCCGCGCGGTTCCGGCGGGCAGCCGAAAGCTGTGGACGCCCCTGGCGTTCCAGCCGACCGCGGCGAAGCCCGCCACGGTCTCGAACACGGTATAGCCGTTTCCGTCGGTCATCCCGTTGAGATCGGAACGCGCGCGAGCGTTCGCAACCTAGCCGCCGACGGTCTGCTCGATGACCCCGAAGATCGGGTGGTGCTTGTCATCCTCGGCCCAGATGCGGACGGTATCGCCAGCCTTGAGGAACGGCGTCACCGGCTTGCCGGTGTTGATCGTCTCGACGGTGCGCACTTCGGCGAGGCACGAATAGCCCACGCCGCCTTCGGCAATCGGCTTGCCGGGGCCGCCAGCGGCATCGCGGTTGGAGACGGTGCCCGATCCGATGATCGTGCCGGCGCCGAGCGCGCGGGTCTTTGCGGCGTGCGCAACCAGAGTCCCGAAGTCGAAGGTCATGTCCTCTCCCGCCTCTGCGCGGCCGAAAGGCTTGCCGTTGAGGTCGACCATCAACTTGCGGTGCAGCTTGCCCTCCTTCCACCAGTCGCCGAGCACGTCGGGCGTCACAAACACCGGCGAGAAGGCACTCGCGGGCTTGGACTGGAAGAAGCCGAAACCCTTGGCGAGTTCGCCGGGGATGAGGTTGCGCAGCGACACGTCGTTGGTGAGGCCGACCAGCCGGATCGCCGCCAGCGCATCTTCGCGGCTGGCGCCGAGCGGCACGTCGCCCGTGACGACGACGACTTCGGCCTCGAGGTCGCAGCCCCAGCTCTCGTCCGCGAGCGGGATCGCATCGCGTGGCCCGAGGAAGCCGTCGCTGCCCCCCTGATACATCAGCGGGTCGTGCCAGAAGCTGTCAGGCATCTCTGCCCCTCGCGCCTGCCGCACCAGTGCGACATGGTTCACATAGGCCGAGCCGTCAGCCCATTGATAGGCACGCGGCAGCGGCGCCGCGGCGTCACGCTCGTGGAACCGCTCGCGCGGAATTACGCCATGGTCGAGATCGGTGGCGAGGTTTCGCAGATCGCCCTCGACCCGGTCCCAGTCGTCGAGCGCGGTCTGCAGCGTCGGCGCGATATGCGCGGCATCGGCATACCAGGCGAGATCGTTGGAGACGACGACCAGCTTGCCATCACGGCCATGCTTGAGGCTTGCCAGTTTCATTCGGTACTCCTTCTCCTGTCCCCTACCCTTAGAGTCTCTTTCGGAATTCGCGAAAGGGCGAATTTCACGACGGCGCCCATCCACTCCGCTCTTGACGCGGCGGCGCGCGGGGGCCATTGGCGCCCCGCATTTCCGAAAACCCCGGTCGCCGAGTCCTGTCGAAGGGCGGCCTTGGGTCTGCCTGGCAGGCGGAGACGTGTATCCATGGCAAATGTCGCAGTAATCGGCGCCCAATGGGGCGATGAGGGCAAGGGCAAGATCGTCGACTGGCTCGCCAGCCGCGCCGATCTGGTCGTCCGCTTTCAGGGCGGGCACAATGCCGGCCACACGCTCGTCGTCGGCGAAAAGGTCTATAAGCTCTCGCTGCTTCCCTCCGGGCTGGTGCGCGGCACCTTGTCGGCGATCGGCAACGGCGTGGTGTTCGACCCCTGGCATTTCCGCGACGAGATCGCCCGGCTGCGCGAACAGGGCGTGGAGATCACGCCCGAAACGCTGCAGGTGGCCGAGACCGCACCGCTGATCCTCCCGTTCCACCGCGATCTCGACGCGCTGCGCGAGGACGCCTCGGGCGCGGGCAAGATCGGCACCACCCGCCGTGGTATCGGCCCGGCCTATGAGGATAAGGTCGGTCGCCGCGCGATCCGTGTGTGCGATCTTGCGCATCTCGACGATCTCGACGCGCAGCTCGACCGCCTGTGCGCGCATCACGATGCGCTGCGTGCGGGCTTTGGCGAGCCGCCGATCGACCGCGCCCGCCTGCTCGAAGAGCTGCGCGAGATCGCGCCGTCGGTGCTGCCTTATGCCGCGCCGGTGTGGCTCACGCTCAAGCATGCCAAGGAAGCGGGCAAGCGCATCCTGTTCGAGGGCGCGCAGGGCGTATTGCTCGACGTTGACCACGGCACCTACCCCTTCGTCACCTCGTCGAACACGGTGAGCGGATCGGCCGCTTCCGGCTCGGGCCTGGGCCCAGGATCGGTCGGCTTCGTGCTGGGGATCGTCAAGGCGTATACGACGCGCGTCGGTTCCGGCCCGTTCCCGAGCGAACAGGACAATGAGATCGGCGAATTGCTCGGCACGCGCGGGCGTGAGTTCGGCGTGGTCACCGGACGCAAGCGCCGCTGCGGCTGGTTCGACGCGGTGCTGGTACGCCAGTCGGTTGCGGTCAGCGGCGTCACTGGCATCGCCCTGACCAAGCTCGACATCCTCGACGGGATGGAACAGCTGCGGATCTGCACCGGCTACACGGTCGGCGACAAGCATTACGACTATCTGCCGCCAAGCCCGCAGGATCAGGCGCGTGCCGAGGCCGTGTATGAGGAATTCGAAGGCTGGAGCGAATCGACTGCGGGCGCGCGCAGCTGGGCACAGCTTCCTGCGCAGGCGATCAAATATATCCGCCGGATCGAAGAGCTGATCGGCTGCCCGGTGGCCCTGGTCTCGACCAGCCCCGAGCGTGAGGACACCATCCTCGTCCGCGATCCGTTCGCGGACTGACCTTAGGAAAATCGTCGTCCCGGGCGCAGCCGGATTGCTGCGCCCGGAACGACGAAAACCCGATCAGTAGAAGGTCGAGTTCGGCTCCGGCGCCGTTTCGGTGCCGTTATTCGTGGGATCGGTGCTCGGCTCGACATCGGTCGTGTTCGACTGCGTCTCAGGCGCCGTGGTGTCGGGCGCGACCTGGTTCGCTACCTCATTCTGCGCGGGCGGCTCGGTCTGAGCCGGCGCGATATGCGCGAGTGCGGCGGTCGAACCGCAAAGAAGAAGAAGGCTGGCGAGCGTCTTATGGCGCATGGGATACTCCTGTTTACATGGCACAGGAGAAACGCTGGGCCGCGGATCAGGTCCCAAAGGCGCACTTCGCCCTATCGCCGCTGAATCCCGTTCCGTCCGCGGAACGCGCTACGGGCGGGACGAAACGATTGAACGCGATCGGAAAAATCAGCCGATCTGGGCGCGATGGAGCAATTTCTGGTCGGCCAGCACCAGCGCCATCATCGCCTCGACCACCGGAACGCCGCGAATACCGACACACGGATCGTGCCGTCCTCTCGTACGGATCTCGGTCGCCTCGCCTTCGCGCGTGATCGTTTCGACCGGCGTCAGGATCGAGCTGGTCGGCTTGAACGCAACGCGCACGCGTACCGGCTGACCGGTCGCAATGCCGCCCGCGATCCCGCCGGCATGGTTCGCAAGGAACACCGGCGTTCCGTCATTGCCCGGCCGCATCGGATCGGCATTGGCCTCGCCGCTCAGCGCCGCGGCAGCGAAGCCGTCGCCGATCTCGACGCCCTTGACCGCGTTGATGCTCATCATCGCCGCTGCCAGTTCGCTGTCCAGCTTGGCATAGAGCGGCGCGCCCCACCCCGCGGGCACGCCCGTCGCCTCGCACGCGATCACCGCACCCAGCGACGACCCTGCCTTGCGCGCGGCGTCGACCAGCTTCTCCCAGCGCGCAGCGGCATCGGCATCGGGACAGAAGAACGGGTTGTTGCCGATCTCGGCTGCGTCGAACTTCGCATAGTCGATCGAATCCCCACCGATCGCTTCGACCCAGGCAAGGATCGACACCTCGGGAATCGCCGCGCGCGCCACCGCGCCCGCCGCGACCCGGCTCGCCGTCTCGCGCGCCGACGAGCGCCCGCCGCCGCGATAGTCGCGAAGGCCGTATTTGGCGTCATAAGCATAGTCGGCATGGCCGGGGCGATAGGCCGAAGCGACCTCCGAATAATCCTTTGAGCGCTGGTCGACATTCTCGATCATCAGGCTGATCGGGGTGCCGGTCGTCTTCCCCTCAAACACGCCCGAGAGAATGCGGACCTGATCGGGCTCCTGCCGTTGCGTGGTGAAGCGCGACTGGCCCGGACGGCGCTTGTCGAGAAAAGGCTGGATATCGGCCTCGGTGAGCGCGATGCCCGGCGGGCAGCCATCCACGACCGCACCGATCGCGGGGCCATGGCTTTCCCCCCAGGTGGTGAAGCGGAAGACGCGGCCGAAGGTATTGAAGCTCATGACAGGCGTCCTCGCCCAACTCGTCGCGATTTGAAAGCAAGAAGCATCGATGGTCGGCCAAAGACGATGTGGCAGCCGACGGCTATCTCAGCCATCCTGCCCCAGAGCCGCGAAAGCCACCGCATGCGCCGCGTCCCCGCGCACGCCGCACGGCAATTTCCCGTCCTGAAGCGCCAGCGCCATCAGATAGTCGCCGGCATAGGGCGAGGCGAAGCCGCGCGCGAGATCCGCGGCATAGCCGAACCGGCCATAATAGGCCGGATCGCCCAGCACGAAGCTCATCACATAACCCGCATCGGCGAGATGCTGGTGGCCCGCCGCGATCAGCGCTTCGGCCACGCCCTGCCGACGATAGGCGGCCGCGACCGCGACCGGAGCCAGCGCGACCGCAGCGAGCGGCTGATCGTTGACCGCCACATCCATCCGGCTGAACGCGACCATTCCGGCAAGCGCGCCGGTTTCCTCGTCGTCGGCGACCAGCGTCAGCACCATGTCGCCGTCGATACAAAGCCGCTGCACCAGCAAAGCCTCGTCGGGCGCCGGAAAGCTGCGTCGCAGCAGCGCGTCGATCGCCGCGACGTCGCCGCCAGTCGCCGGACGGATCGCGATCGTCATCGGGCCAGTGCCCGATCAGACAAGGGCAATGTCCGGCGCGTCTTCGGCCTTCATGCCGATGACGTGATAGCCGGCATCAACGTGATGCGTCTCGCCAGTGGTGCCGCTCGACAGGTCGGACAGGAAATAGAGGCCCGCGCCGCCGACGTCCTCGATCGTGACGTTGCGCTTGAGCGGGCTGTTCAGCTCGTTCCACTTGAGGATCAGGCGGAAGTCACCGATGCCCGATGCGGCCAGCGTCTTGATCGGACCGGCCGAAATCGCGTTGACGCGGATATTCTGCCCGCCAAGGTCGACCGCCAGATACTGAACGCTGGTCTCCAGCGCCGCCTTGGCCACGCCCATGACGTTATAGTGCGGGATCACCTTCTCGGCGCCATAATAGCTGAGCGTCAGGAGGCTTCCGCCATCCGGCATCATCGCCTGTGCGCGCTTGGCCACCGCGACGAACGAATAGACGCTGATGTTCATCGTCATCAGGAAATTGTCGAGGCTGGTGTCGACATAGCCGCCGCGCAGCTCGTTCTTGTCCGAGAAGCCGATCGCGTGCACGACGAAGTCGATCGTCGGCCAGCGCGCCGCCAGCGTCGCGAACGCGGTGTCGAGCGCGTCCATATCGGCCACGTCGCAGTCGATCAGGAAGTCGCTGCCCAGTTCCTCGGCCAGCGGGCGCACACGCTTCTCCAGCGCCTCACCCTGATAGCTGAACGCCAGTTCCGCGCCATGCTCGCGCAGCTTCTTCGCAATTCCCCATGCAAGCGAGCGATCATTGGCGAGGCCCATGATGAGCCCGCGCTTGCCCTGCATCAATCCGGTCACGTCTTACCCTCCGGTCTTTTCTTGTCGTCCCTCTAGACCGTTCTCCGGCGTTTCCGCCAGCGCCGCATTCAGTTCTGCACCGATAACGACCCCAAACCCGATCAGAAAAAAGAAGATAAGCGCCACCATCACCCCTGCAAGGCTGCCATAGGTCAGGCCATAGCCGCCAAAGGCGCCGATCACATGCGGCAGCGCCGCCGTGCACGCCATCCACCAGATCGTCACGAACAGCGGCCCCGGCCATTTGGGGCATTTCGACTGGCGGTAGCGCTGCGGCGTGAGCGTGTAGAAGAGGATGTAGAGCGCGCCGTAGAGCGCGATCGCGGGTGCGATCTTGGTTACCGACACGATCCGTGCGGCATCCGACGCAAAGGGGATGACACGCCAGATAAACTGTTCGGCGCCGATCAGCAGCACCTGGAAGCTGAACGCCATCATCGCGAGGATCACCGATCCGATCACCATGCCGATCGCGCCCAGCTTCAATCGCCAGAAGGAGGTACCCGACTGGACGCCATAAGCCTGTCGCAGGATCGCACGCACCGTCTCGATGAAACCGGAGGTGGTCCAGAGGCCCACCAGTGCGCCGAGCCACAGCAACGATCCCGAGCGCGCCTCCAGCACCTCAAGTATCGCGGGGCGAAGCAGCGCGCCGACTTCGGGCGGCACGGTCTGGAGGAATGCCGCCACCGCCTGAAGCCCGTCGCCGGTGCGCCCGACCAGCCGCGCGATCGCGGTGGCAACGATGAAGAAGGGGAAGAGCGTGACGAGGCTGAGGTAAGCGAGGTTTCCGGCATGGGTGAAGCCGTCGGTATAGGCGCCCACAACCACGCGCTTGATCACCTCGACCACCCGATCGGTGAGGCCCAGATCCGCCAAATGCCTGTTGAATCCGCGGCGGCGGGCTTCAGGCGATTCGGGGGAAATGGGCTCGGTCACGCCCGATCAGACGCCCAGCCGGCTGCGCGGGTTCCCCTCCGCGTCCCAATCGGCGACGAAGGCGGCGAGCTTGGCGTCATTTGCCGGAATCTCGATCATCAGCGAGACCAGCAGGTCGCCACGCGCGCTCTTGCCGTGAAAACCACGGCCTTTGAGCCGCAGCGTCTTGCCCGAATTGGATCCCGCGGGAACCTTGAGGCTCACCGCGCCCTCGGGCGTCGGCACGCGCACCGCGGCGCCCTCGACCGCTTCCTTGAGCGTCACCGGGAGGTCGAGCCGGATATTGTCGCCGTCGCGGGTGTAGAAACGGTGCGGCTCGATCTCGATCGTCACGATCGCGTCGCCATTGCCACCCGGCCCGGCATCGCCCTTGCCGCCCAGCCGCATCTGCGTACCGGTCTCGACCCCCTTTGGAAGCTTGAGGTCGATCGTCGCACCATCGCGCAGCTGGATGCGCTGGGGCTTCAGCACCGCCGCATCTTCGAACGGAACGCGCAGGCGATAGGCGACATTGGCGCCCTTGGCCGGCGGCGGGCGGCGACCGAAACCGCTGGAAAAGCCGCCAGACTGGCCACCCGCGCGGCCGCCGAACAGTCCTTCGAAGATGTCGCCGATATCGGGGTCGCCGCCCCCGCCGCCGAAATCGAACCCGCCGCCACCCGGGCGGAACCCACCCTGCGGCCCGCCTCGCGCGCCGCCGAACCCTGCACCAAAGGAGGAAGTGGGGTTGCCGTCGCCGTCGATCTCACCGCGGTCGAAGCGCGCGCGCTTGTCCTTGTCGCTCAGCAGCTCATAGGCCTGCGCCACCTTGCCGAATTTCTCGGCCGCCTTCGGATTGTCGCGGTTACGGTCGGGGTGCAGCTCCTTGGCGAGCTTCCGATACGCCTTCTTGACCTCGTCCTCGCCCGCCCCGCGCGAGACTCCAAGGGTTGCGTAAGGATCGGCCACTCGTATTCCCCGTTTCGTCTTCTTTGAGCGTATTACCCCGCTACATCGGCGCGCGGCGCGCCGGTTGCAAGTGACGCAATGTCATCCAGCGGCTCGACATCGACCGAAACCTGCATGTCCTGCGCGCCATAGCCCAGGATGATACCGTCGATCGGCGCGATATCGGCATAATCGCGTCCGATCGCGATGATGACATGATCGTTCGCCATCCAGATGCCGTTGGTGGGGTCGAACCCGACCCAACCCCGCTCCGGCCCGCACCATAGCAGCACCCATGCATGGGTTGCGTCCGCCCCCACCAGCCGCGGCTGACCGGGCGGCGGCAGCGTGCGCAGATAGCCCGAGGCATAGGCAGCAGGGAGTCCCGCGGCGCGCAGGCCGGAGATCATGATCTGCGCAAAATCCTGGCACACCCCTCCACGTTTCACGAAGGCTTCGTGCGGAGGTGTATCAACCAGAGTCGCGGCGGGATCGAATTCGAATTCGCGCTGGATCCGCTGTGCGAGCGCGATCCCCGCTTCAAGCGCGCCGCGATCCCGGTCGAGGTCCGCCGCACACCAGGCTGCAATGTCCGGATCGAGCGGGATCAGCGGCGAAGGAAACAGATAGGATACCGGGCTCGCCGGACCGGCATCGCGGCTTTCGCGGGCAAGCTCCGCGATCTGCGCCAGCGTCGGATCGCTCGCCGCCGGCTCGGGCACCGGGCGGTCGACGGTGACGCAACAGCGACTTTCTATCGTCAGGCTGTTCGCCGCCTGCTCGATCACCAGCCGCACGACATTCGCCAGCCCCGCCTCGGCACGCGCCGGCGATGTGCGCCCGCCCGGTTCGACGGTCAGATCATAGTCGTGCAGCTGCTGCCCCGACCACTGAATCGGCTTCAGGCGCAGGTTACAGCGCGCAAAGCCGACGGGTTCGGCATAGTTGAAGCGCGTAACGTGGCGGATCGCGTAGCGCATCAGGCCAGCACGAGCCCGGCGGCGCGCAGCGGCTCCGACCCTTGCAGGAAATAGCGGCGGGCGATGGCGTCGGAGAGCGAAGCCAGCCGGTCGCCGATCTCATTGAGCCTAGCTTCGTCGAGCGCCGCTGCCTGAGTGATCGAAACGATCGCGGAAAGCGCCGCGGCCTGCGCCTGTTGCGGTTCGGCCAGCCCGTCGTCGGACAGCACCGGAAGCTTCGCCAGATGGTCTGCAATCGCCGAGACCTGATAGGCGATTCCGCGCGGATTGCCGGGATCGAGCGCGACCAGATCGAGCACCGGCACCCGCGCAATTCCCGTCAGATAGCGCTGACGATAGCTGATCTGGCTATCGGCGAGGTCGAGCAGGGTGGAGAGATCGTCGCTGGTGGCATCCGCATGCCCGAACGCGCGGATCGCGCGGATCGCCGCCATCGCGCGCTCGACCCGGCGACCGATATCGTGAAAGCGCCATGCGTCGGTACGTCCAAGATGCTCGGCGCCAAGCCCCGCGAGCGCATAATAGCGCCGCTGCGCCGACCCTGCGCGGTCGAGCGCGCCGCCCTTCATCGGGAAGGGTGCGTCGAGCAACCGGACCATATCCGCCGACAGGCGGTCGCGGCTGACCGCACCGATCCCGCGCGCCTGACGGTTGATCGTGCGCACGCTGTACCAGCCGTCATCCGCCTCCATCGCACTGCGTGCGAAATGGCTGAGATCGGCGCGGTTGAGGCTTGGCGGCACGGGCGCCGCACCCGCCTGCACGACCAGATCAACGAGTTGCCGCACCGTCTCCGCCGACAGCGCCGCACCGGTATCCGCGCTGATCGAATGGCCGAGCAGCGAGCGGATCAACCCAAGCAGCGCCTCACCCCGTTCGAGATAACGGCCGAGCCAGAAGAGATTGTCGGCGACGCGGCTGGGCAGCGTCCCGGGGTTGCGGCGCAGCTGGGTGGTATCGTCGGAGGCCAGCAACGTCACCGGCGCAACCGGTTCGGGACCATAGATCACGACGTCCGCCGACCAGCTTCCTTCACCCATCACTGCGGCGCGCTCGTCGGCATGTTCGCCGATCTGGGCGAAGCCGCCGGGCAGGACATGCCAGCTGCCATCAGGCCGCCGCGCCGCAAACACGCGTAGCATAAATGGGCGCGCAGCCAACCCCTTGTCACCCACCACCGGCATGGTCGAGAGGCGGACCACCTCGCGCCCGACATAATCCTGCGGGCGGTGTTCGAAATCCGCGAGCAGGGCCGCACGCTGCTCTGCCGGCATGTCCGATCCCAGCACCGCCGCCCCATCCGCCAGCACGCTGGTCGCGACCCCAAATGCCGGCGCGATCAGCATATTGTCGAGATCGCCCGCGACCTCATCGCGCTCGCGCGCCTGTCCGCACCACCAGGTCGCGATATTGGCGAGCTTGAGCTGTTCCCCCGTCAGCCGGGTGCACAGCCGCGGCAGGAACGCAGCGAAGGCCGGCGCCTCGAGCATCCCGGCACCCGGCGAGTTGGTCACCACAACCGCGTCCGCCGCCATCGCATCGACCAGCCCCGGCACACCGACGCCGGAGTGAGAATCAAAGGCAAGCGGGTCGATCAGCCGCGGATCGACGCGGTGCCACAGTGCATCGACACGCTTGAAACCCGCAATGGTGCGTAGATAGACGCGGTCATCGAGCACGGCGAGGTCGCCGCCCTCGACCAGCGGGAAGCCCAGATAGCGCGCCAGATGCGCTTGCTCGGCATAGCTCGGCGTGAACCGACCGGGGGTAAGCAACACGATCCGCGGCTCGGCCCGGCGGCAGCGCGCCGCCAGCCCATCACGGAACGCCGCGAAGAAGGGTGCGTGCCGCTCGATATTGAGCCGGGTCTGCAGCCCGCCCAGCATCCGCGACATGGCGAGGCGGTTCTCGAGCGCATAGCCCGCCCCCACCGGCGCGCGCAGCTGGTCGGCGAGCACGCGCCACTCACCCGTCGGCCCGCGGCACAGATCGACCGCGACGAAATTGAGGTGATAGCCGCCGGGTGGGATCAGTCCCATCATCGGGCGCAGGAAATTGGGGCTGCCCGTCACCAGCGCAGCGGGGATATTGCCGGCGGACACCAGCTTCTGGTCGCTATAGCAATCGGCGAGCACCGCTTCGAGCAGATCGGCGCGCTGCGCCACCCCGGCGGCAATCCCGTCCCATTCCGCACGCGCGATCAGCAGCGGCACGGGCGACAATGGCCAGGGGCGCTCTTCGCCCTCACCCGCAATCCGGAAGCCGGTACCGATATCCTCGGCATGGCGCTGCGCCCGCTCGCGCGCACTGGCAAGGTCGTCGCCCGACCGCCCGGCCAGTTCCTCGAACAGCGCGGTCCATGCAGGATCGTCGCGGCCGGCGGCATAGAGCATGTCGGTGGCGGGGGTCGCGGCGCGATAGTCCGCCATCCAGCGCGCGGCGATCGTCGCCGCATCCTTCCCGGATGTCGTTGCAGCGCTTGCCAAATTCACCGCCCCTTTCCGCCGCGCGTTGTGAAGCCAATGATATCGCAGCGCAATAAAGATCAGATGTCGGGCAGCACCTGATCCGCTTGCCCCCAACCCCGGAGCGCGCGGCTGTGGGCGCGTTCGATCAACACGGCAGCATCGCGCACGCTGAACATCTGGGGGGTGTCGATCGCGCGCAGCTCGGTCCAGCCGACCGGCGCCGCGACCGGCGCGCCCGGCCGCGCCCGCGCGACATAGGGCAACACCGCGGTGCTGCCGCGCTGGTTGCGCAGATAGTCGATGAAGATGCGGCCCTTGCGCTCGGCTTTCTTGAGGTTGGCGGTGAACCGCTCCGGCTCGGCCTGCGCCAGTGCGCGCGAAAGGCGTTCGGCGAAGGATTTGACCGCCGGCCATTCTGCCTCAGGCCTCAGCGGTACCACGACATGCACGCCCTTGCCCCCGGACAGCATCGCGAAACTGGTGAGGCCGAGATCGGCGAGATGCTGTTTGAGGTCCGCCGCCGCCTTCTTGACCATTTCGAAATCCAGCCCCTCATCGGGATCGAGGTCGAACACGACACGATCGGGCTTCTCGACATCGGCGACGCGGCTGCCCCATCCGTGGAATTCGATCGTCCCCATCTGTACGCACGCCAGTAACCCGGCGGCATCGGACACATAGAGGTACGGCTCGACCGAACCGTCCTTCTCGCGGATGTCCACATGGTGGACATGCGCGCCGAAGCTGCCCGCGTCGTGCTTCTGGAAGAAGCATTGTTTAGCCCGCCCCTGCGGACAGCGCACCAGGCTGATCGGGCGGTCGGCGGCCCAGGGGAGCAGGATCGGGGCGACCGCGGCATAATAGTCAGCGAGATCGCCCTTGGTGATCTTCGCGTCGGGGAAGATCACCCGGTCACGACTGCTGATCTTCACATCCATCTCAGGCGCTTCAGGCATGGGTGCTGCCTCCTCAGCTTGCACGTCGCTGGCCGGCTTGTCCTCGCGCAGGCCGAGAAAACTCGCATGGCGAACCACATTCTCGGCGGTGAACTCGGCAAAGGCCACCTCCGCCACCAGTTTCGGCGTCACCCAGTGCGCCCCGCGCGCGGCCTCGCGCGGCACTTCGACCGGCGGCGTCTTGCGTGCGATCCGGTCGAGCTGGTCCCGCAGCCTGTGGCCGGTTTCGGTGCTGAACCCGGTCCCGACCTTTCCGGCATAGCGCAGCTTGCCGTCCTCGTTCAGCCCGAGCAGCAGCGATCGAAAGCCGCGTCCCTTCGCACTGCTTTCAATCCAGCCGACGATCACGAATTCCTGCCGCCGCGTGCATTTGGTCTTGAGCCAGCTTTTGGTGCGCGCGCCGCGATAGGGCGCATCGGCACGTTTCGAGACTACGCCCTCATGCCCCGCAGCGCACATCGCATCGTAGAGCTTTTCCCCCGCACCCAGCACATGTTCGGAAAAGAGGATGCGTTCGTCGGCACCGGCGATCAGCGCGCGCAGCGCCTCCTTGCGCTCGATCTGCGGCAGCCGGGACAGGTCCTTGCCGTCGAGTTCGAGCAGATCGAACGCGAAATAGCTCAGCCCCTCGCCGCCGGTCGAGATCGCGTCCTGCAGCGTCGCGAAATCGGTCTTCTCGCCCTTGAACGCGACGACCTCGCCATCGATCAGCGCCGATCCCGCCTGAATCGACCGCGCGGCCTCAGCGAGGCCGGGGAATTTGTCGGTCCAGTCGAGCCCGGTGCGCGTGTAGAGTTTCGGCCCGCCTTTCCCGAGCGCAATCAGCGTGCGGTAGCCGTCATATTTCATCTCATGCAGCCAGCCATTTCCAGCGGGCACGGTCTCCATCAATGTCGCGAGCTGCGGGCTGCGGAATTTGGGAAGCCGCGCGCCAGTCTCTGCCTTTGCCGCCTTCTTCCCCGGCTGCTTCTGCGAGCGCACGCCCTCGGCGATCTCCTGCATCGTGCGCCCGGTTTTGATGCTGGTCAGGCCGGTCTCGACCAGCTCGTCGGTCGCTCCGGCATCGCGGTCCTCGATCTTGCGCAGCAGCCAGTTCTCGCGCTTCTCATTGCCGCGCGGACGCAGGCGGATCAGCAGCCATTCGCCCTTCATCCGCTCACCCGCGAGCATGAAGTGGAGATGCCCCTTCTCCAGATCCTTTGCGCTCTTCCCAGCGATCGGCGCCCATTCGCCTTCGTCCCACAGCATCACCGTGCCGCCACCATATTCGCCCTTGGGGATCGTCCCCTCGAAGCGCGCATAGGACATGGGATGATCCTCGGTCCGCACCGCCAGCCGCTTCTCGCCGGGGTCGAGGCTGGGGCCGCGCGTCACCGCCCAGCTCTTGAGCACCCCGTCCAGCTCCAGCCGGAAATCCCAGTGGAGACGCGTGGCATCGTGCTTCTGGACGATGAACGTGCGGCCCTTGCCCTTCGCGATCTTGCCTTTGGGCTCGGCGGTCTTCGCGAAGTCGCGCATCGCATTGTATCTGGCGAGCGGATCGGCGCGTTCAGCCTTCGCCATTGCCGAATCCTTCCTTGTCGAACGCCTTGCGCTCGACCCAGTCGAATACCGACAGCAGGATCACCGCCACGACGGTGCCGATGATCGCGAGCGGGTAGAGGCCGGCGCCGAACGCGATGCCGATCGACGCCGCCAGCCAGATATGCGCCGCGGTAGTGAGGTTCTTCACCTCACCTTTGGAGAATACGATCAGCGCGCCGCCGATCACCCCCGCCATCGCGGCGGTCCCCTCGATCACGCGCAGCGGGTCAGCCTGCGACTCCACCCCCCCGAGTTGATAGTAGAGCGCGAGCGAAGACACTGTGATCAGAGCCGCCGCGAAGCACATGATCGCGTGCGTCCGCATCCCGGCGGGATGATCGCGCACTTCGCGATCGATGCCGAGCAGCAATCCTGCGAGCATCGCACCGCCCAGCCGCAGCCAGGGGTCCCAGCCGAGCGCCGCGAACGTGAGGGGCGGGTTGAGTTCCATGGCTCAGGCCCGCTTGCGCGCGGGCGCCTTGCGCGTGGCCTTCGCCGCCGCAGGCTTCTTCGTGGCGCCCGGCTTTTCGAGGCTCTTCTTGAGTGCTGCCATCAGGTCGACCACGTTCGAGCCGCGCTTGTCCGGCCCTTCCTTGTCCTCGATGATCAGACGGTTGCCCTTCTGCTTCTTCTTCCGTTCGATCAGATTCCGAAGCGCATCGACATAGCGGTTGTGGAAGACCTTGGGGTCGAACTTGTCCGCCTTCTTCTCGATCAGCGATTCGGCAAGGCCCAGCAGCTCGGCATCGGGCTCGATATCCGGGATGTCGCGGAAATAGCCCTGCGCCTTGTTGACCTCATCGGCATAGCGGAGCGTCTCGAGCACCATGCCGCGCCCGCACGGTTTCAGACTGACGACATATTCGCGCCCGCGCATCGCCAGCTGACCGAGGCCGACTTTCCGCGTGCGCTTCAGCGCCTCGCGCAGCACGATGAACGCCTCTTCGGCAAGGTCGTCAGCGGGGATCACGAAATAGGGCTTCTCGTAATAGAGCACGTCGATCTCGTCGGCGTCGACGAACTGGGTCAGCTCGAGTGTCTTCTTGGACTCAAGCTTGACCGCTTCGATCTCCTCTGGGTCGAGCAGGACATATTCGCCCTTTTCATATTCGAAGCCCTTCATGATCTCGTCGGTATCGACCGGGCCGATGCCGGGCACGACCTTCTCGTATTTGACCCGTTTGCCCGATGGTTCGTGGACCTGGTGGAAGGCAATCTGCGCGCCCGATTTGGTCGCGGTGTAAATCTCGACCGGGATCGAGACGAGCGCGAGGCGGATCTGCCCCTGCCAATAGGCACGCGCGGCCATGATGATGCTCCGTCATTGCGTGGCCGATTCAAAGCGTGAGCGCGGGAGTCGTTCCGCGCAACGATCCGCGTGACGGCGCGAAAAGCTCTGCTACACACTTGGAATGAACCCGCAATTCGCTCCGCTCGACTGGCTGGTGGTCGGACTATACGTGCTGGTGCTGCTGATCGGCGGCTGGCTGTTCTCGCGCTTCAAGGCGGATGACGCGCGCGACTATTTCCTCGCCGGGCGGACCGTTCCGGCATGGCTCGCGGCGGTGTCGGTGCTCTCCGCGACGCAGTCCGCGGCGACCTTCCTCGGCGCGCCCGATCAGGGCTATCGCGGCGACTATAGCTATCTCGGCGCAGTGATCGCGCCGGTGCTGGCCGCATTCTTCGTCGCGCATGTGCTGATCCCGCGCTTCTACGCGATGCGCGCAACGACGGTGTACGAGCTGCTGGAAGCGCGGTTCGACGCCCGCGCCAAGCAGTGGGCCGGGGGCATGTTCCTGATCGGCCGGGTGCTGGCGGGTGGTGCGCGCGTCTATCTGGCGGCGATCGCGATCGCGATGGTCGCGTTCGGCAGCATCGATGCGCAGGCGATCATCCTGTCCGCCGCCGCAGTGATGCTGGTGAGCTTCCTCTTCACCTTCCATGGCGGTTTGAAGTCGGTGATCTGGAACGACCTCATCCAGTTCGTGATCTATACCGGGTCAGCGGTTGCGGTGCTGATCTTCCTGCGCCTGTCGATCCCCGCCACCAATGGCGAACTGTTCGACGCGCTGCGCATGACGCCCGAGGGGGTGAACAAGCTGCGACTGCTCGACTTCTCGACCGACCTCTCCAAGCCATTCACCGTATTGGCGATCTTCACTGGCCTGTTCCTGCTCAACGTCGCCAATGCCGGGCTCGACCAGGACACGACCCAGCGGCTGCTCGCCAGCCCCGACGCAAAGACCGGCGCGCGCGGGCTGATCTACTCGCAGCTCGCCAGCATCCCGCTGATCGCGATGTTCGTCACCATCGGGCTGCTGCTCTACGTCTTTTACAATCGCCCCGACCTGATGGGCGCCGACAATCAGGCAGCGACGAGCTTTGCGGGCGAGAAGATCACGGTGTTCGTCCATTATATCCTGACGCAGGTGCCGCCCGGGCTGCGTGGGCTGGTCACGATCGGTGTCACCGCAGCGGCCGTCGCGACCACCAACTCGGCGCTCAACGCCATGTCGTCGGTGATGATCAGCGACTTCTACAAACCGTGGCGCGAGCGGCGGCATGTCCCCGATGCCAAACATTATGTGCACGCCGGCAGATGGGGGATGGCGATCGTCGGCGTCGCCATGTTCGCGATGGCGGTGTTGAGTTTCTATTGGCAGCGTTACACTGACATGCCGCTGCTCGAATTCGCGCTCCAGGTGATGGTGTTCGCCTATGCCGGGTTGCTCGGCGTGTACTTTGTCGCGGTGTTCACAAAGCGCGGCAACAGCGCCTCGGTGATCGCCGGACTTGCTGCCGGCTTCGTGACCGTGCTGTTACTCCAGCCCTTCATCCTTGGCCCGACCGGACTCGCCTTCCCCTATCAGCTTTGCATCGGAACCCTGGTATCCGCGCTCGTCACGGCCATCCCGCGTGTCAGGGGCGCTTGACATGTGTCATGCGTGCATGACATATAGTCAGCTATCGATGACAAATCGTCACGGGTAACTGACACAGGATGCAGAACAAGCTGCGAGTCTTGCGCGCGGAACGCAATTGGAGCCAGGCCGAGCTTGGCGGCCATCTCGGCGTGTCGCGACAGGCGGTGAACGCGATCGAGACGGGGAAATACGATCCCTCGCTCCCGCTCGCCTTCCGTATCGCACGGTTGTTCGGCCTGCCGATCGAGGAGATTTTCGAGGATGGAGACGGTGATGCAGCCTAAACCGTTCGACGGGCTGGCTGCGGCGAAGGCACGCAGACGGCGGCTGCAGCTGATCATCGCCGCGCTGATGGGCGCGGGTGCGGTGATCGGCTTCTTTTCCGCGAAGTTCGAAATGGACGGCGGCGGCTTCATGGAAGGCATCCCGGCCGGCTGGGCGATCGCCGCGTCCGTGATCCTGTCCGTTTCGATCGGCTATGGCGGCTGGCGCTACCATCTGGCGACCGACGAACTCGACCGGCGCGACAACCAATGGGCGGGGGCGATGGCGCTCAATTTCTACCTCGGCGGCTATGCCAGCTGGTATCTGTGGTGGCGTGGCGGGCTGGTCCCCGAACCGCAGCACGAGACGATCTTCGTTGTGACGATGGCCGTGATGCTGCTGACCTATGGCTACAAGAAGCTGCGGCCCTGAACCCTTTCCTTCGAATCCGAATCAACTGCCAATTTCGAAACAACTGGAGGCCTGAATGACCAATATGTTCCTGCGCGCGGGCTCTGCGCTGGCGCTCCTCTTTGCTGCGCCCGGCGCATTCGCGCAGCAGGCTGCGCCAGCCCCCGCGGCCATCGTAACCAAGGACGCGGATCCCGCATTGTGGGTGGTCAAGGATGAGGACACGACGATCTATCTGTTCGGCACGATTCACATCCTGCGTCCGGGTCTGTCCTGGTTCGACGAGGCGGTGAAGAAGGCGTTCGATTCGAGCGGCGAACTGGTGACCGAAATCGGCGTCATGCCTGATCCCGCCGCCGTCCAGCCGCTGATCATGAAATATGGCGTCAACCCGACCGGCCCGACGCTGACCGAGAGGCTGCCCGCCGACAAGCGCGCCGCGTTCACCAAGGCGGTTGCCGATCTCGGCCTGCCTCAGGCGGTGATCGACCGGTTCGATCCGTGGCTGGCGAGCGTACAGATGTCGATGCTGGCGCTGGTCAAGCAAGGTTACAATCCGCAGGCAGGTGTCGAGGAAGCGCTGCACACCGCTGCCAAGGCCGCGGGCAAGCCAGTTTCCGGCCTCGAGACGATGGAGCAGCAGTTCAGCTTCTTCGACTCGCTGTCCGAGGAGGCGCAGGTCAAATATCTGATCGAGACCGTCGACAAGCTCGCCGAAGCAGGGCCGCTGCTCGACAAGATGGTCGCCGAATGGGCTGCGGGTGACGCCGACAAGCTCGCCGCGCTGATGAACGAGGGTTTCACCAGCATGCCCGAGGTCGCGAAGAAGCTGCTCGCCGATCGCAACGAGCGCTGGGCGGCATGGATCGACACGCGGCTCGACAAGCCGGGCGTGGTGTTCGTTGGGGTTGGTGCGGGGCATCTTGCCGGGGGCGAGAGCGTCCAGGCCTATCTGGCCAAGCGCAACATAAAAGCGACGCGGATCGAATATTGATCTCACCTTGTCGTGGCCGGTGGTGGGGCTGCCCCTCAACCGCCGGTCACGGCATCCTTGTCCGCCCAATCGCCCTTCGGCAGCCGCGCCGGATCGAGCACGAGGTGGCGGATGCGCTTGCGATCGCAGGTATAGGTGATGTGCACCCGCCCATCGCGCGTCTGGATCACCGCGGGATAGGCATAACCCGCGTCGAGCGGCTTGCTCTCCAGCGTCAGCACCTTGCGCCAGCGCACCCCGTCATCCGAAATCGCGACGTTGATCGGATAACGGAACCCCTTGCCCGAGCGGCCAAGGCTGTGCGCGCTGTGGTTGTAGACGATCAGCTGGCGCCCATCGGCGAGCGTTACCGCGTCGGTCCCTGAATTGGGGTTAGGCAGGTCGATCGCGGAAAGCACCGACCAGCTTTTCCCTCCATCCTTCGACCAGGTCGATGCAAGAACCCCCTCGCGTGTGCGTGCAACCGCCTGCAAATGCCCATCCCTGTGGAAGAGAATGCTCGGCTGGATTGCGTCGATCCCCTCGGGCGATTCGACCGGGCTGCTCGCCTGCCAGGTCCGGCCCCGATCGCTGCTCCGCTCGAAGTGCAATGCCCAGCGATTGCCCTTCTTCTCGGTGCTCGATGGCGACAACCAGCTGCCGTCAGGAAGCTCGACCGGCTTGTTCTTGACCGGGCCCAGAATACCGCCGGGCAGGCGACGCGGTTTGCTCCAGCTCCGACCTTCATCGTCCGAGGTCATCATCATACCCCACCATTCACGCGGGCTGGGGCCGACCTTGTAGAACAGGGTCAGGGGGCCGTTCTTCGGCTGGAACAACACCGGGTTCCACGCTGGCAGCCGGGTGCCATCGGGCTGAAGGCCGGTGGCAACGCTCATCGCCGGTTGCCATGCTCCGCCGGCGAGGCGCGCGACATAAATCTCGACGTCGGGATTCCGTTCCTTCGTGCCCCCGAACCACGCGGCGAGGATCGTCCCCGCGCGCGTCTCGACGATCGTCGAGGCGTGAACCTCGAGATAGGGCGCTGTGGTAAAAGTGAAGCCACTGCTCAGCACCGGCGAGGGCGCCTCCTGCGGAACGGCGGCCGCGCGCATGGGCAAGGTCAGGACGAGCGCGACCAGCGCGCGCAGAGCAGGCTTAAACATATAATCATACTAATAAGGAACGCCGCGGCGTCCAGCCTGCGCGTCAGAACAGCGCGGGTTGCCGATCCGGCCGCACCACGCGCCCATGCCCGCGCCGCCGTTCCAGCTCGACCTCGGCGGTGTAGCGGATATCGGGATCACGATCCTGCAGGAAGCCGTCGAGCGAATCGTCGTCGATCTCGCTCCATTCCTTGCCGCGATCGGGGCCATAGCGGACACGCGGCAACAGTCCGGGCAGCTTCGACCATTCGATCAGCTGCGCGACGCTGACCGTGTTGAGCATGTCGCGCAGGTGATGCGCGGTCACATAGGAATCGGGGAAGGCGCGGTGGGCAGGCAGGCCGCGCTCATGCTCCAATCCCTCGGGCATGCGGTAATAGCGCAGGAACTGGTTGGAAAAGCCCGGGCTGTCGCTCCACAGCCGCAAAGCGCATTTATAAGTGCAGATCCAGTCCGCGCCGCGGGTTAACGCCGGGGTGCAGAACTGCTCCTCAAAACTCGCGCGGTGCGCTGCCAGCGCCACCCGGCGCGGCCACGGATCGAGGATCGGGCGCGCCACATCATGCCACCAGGGCGCGTCGGCGACATCCTCGTCGCGGATATGGTGGATCGCCATGGTAAGCGGCGGGATCGGGCGGCCGGGATTGACCATCCGGCTGCCGCCCTCGCCCTGAAGCGCCCACCGCCCGTCCGCGCCCAGCGCGACATCCTGCCAGCCGATCTCGCACACCGCATGCATTGGCGGCTTGTCCCCCGTGGTTTCGAGATCGATGACGCGGATGATCTGGGGGGCAGTAGCCATGGCAGCCTAAGTGGGAGGTAGTGCGGCGAAAAGCGAGTCGAAACGCCGATCAGACGGGCGGGATTTCTGCGGTGGCGAACGTCGAGATCACCGTCCAGCCGAGCGCGCCGTAGAGCGCGCGGCCGTCGTCGGTGGCGACAAGCAGGTCGGTCGCGGCGCTGTCCGCCCGTGTCTCACGCAACGCGGCCATCACAACGCGGCCCAGCCCCCGGCGGCGATGATCCGGCTCGGTAATGATCCGGTCATAGACAAACACGCCTGCAGTCTCGGCCGCAGTGCCGCTCGCGGCGAGCGCGCCGTCCGGCGCAAGGATCGCGACGCGGCTGCCATGCGCATCGCGATCGAGCTGCAGACGGTAGCCTGCCGGCAATGCAGCCGGCGGCGGCTGGGTCTGCGGTCCGCGCATGACATAGCCCGGCTCGCCCTGGAGCCGCCACTTCGCGGGAAGCGCGGCGAGCAGATCCTCGCCCTCACCGCACAGCTTGAGGAAATAGCCCGGCGCGTCGAGCGTGCGTCCGAGCTCCGCCAAGCCCTCGCCGGGCCGGGTGAACGCCCAGCGGCAGATTTCCACCTCGCCGCCGGTATCAACCCGGAATCCACCACGATCCGCCACCGGCGCCGGCAGCCCGCGCGCGATCGAGCGCGCCGCGAGCCAGCCGAACAGCAGCGCGTCGTTCAAGGCGCAGACTCTAGTGGGCGGCCTGAGGCCCGCGAACCAGCCCGCTCGCCTCAAGCTGCGCGTCGATCTGCGCGAGCAGACGGTCGAGCGCCTCCTGACTCAGCGCTTCGGCGCGCGCGACGAGCACGTCCTGCGTGTTCGACGCGCGCAACAGCCACCAGCCATCGGGCGTGTTGACGCGCGCGCCGTCGGTATCGTTGACGTCGGCGCCCGCCGCCTTGAGCCGCTCCAGCACCTCGTCGATCACGGCGAACTTGCGGCTTTCATCGACCTGGAAGCGCATTTCCGGGGTGTTGACGAAAGCGGGCATGTTACCGCGAATCTCGGTCAGCGACCTGCCATTCAGATGGACGGCGTTGATCAGCTGAACCGCGGCGTACTGCGCGTCGTCAAAGCCGTAATAATCCTGCGCGAAGAAGATGTGGCCGCTCATCTCGCCCGCGAGCGGGGAGTCGGTTTCCTTCATCTTGGTCTTCACAAGGCTGTGGCCGGTCTTCCACATCAGCGGCTGGCCGCCGAGCTCGGCGACGCGGTCGAACAGCATCTGCGACGCTTTCACATCGGCGATGATCGTCGCCCCGGGCGCCTTTTTGAGAACAGGTTCAGCCAGAATGGACAGAAGCTGATCGCCCCAGATCACGCGGCCTTCGCCGTCGATCGCGCCGATCCGGTCGCCATCGCCATCGAAAGCCAATCCGAAATCGAGATTCTTCTCCGCGACCAGCCGCCGCAGGTCAGCCAGATTCTTCTCTTCGGTAGGATCGGGGTGATGGTTCGGAAAATTGCCGTCCACATCGGTGAAGAGCGTGTGATGCTCACCCGGCAGGAGCTTCACCAGCTTCTCGATCACCGGACCGGCGGCGCCGTTGCCCGTGTCCCAGCCGATGCGGAAGGTGCCGCCAGAATAGCCCGCGAGCAGACGACCGACATAGTCATCGAGGATATCGACGTCGGTAACGCTCCCCTCACCGTCCGCCCAGTCACCCGCAGCGGCAAGCTTGCCGATCTCCTGAATGTCCTGGCCGAAAAAGGGGCGGTGCTGAAACACCATCTTGAACCCGTTATAATCGCCGGGATTGTGGCTGCCGGTTATCTGTATGCCGCCATCCACCTCTAGGATCGCTTCAGCATAATAGAGCATCGGCGTCGGGCCCATGCCGACGCGCACGACGTCGCAGCCCGATGCGTTCAGACCCTCGATCAGTGCCGCTTCGAGCGCGGGCGATGAGACCCGCCCGTCGCGGCCAACCGCCACGCGATGCCCGCCGGATCGACGGAGCAAGGTCGCAAAACCGCGGCCGATGGCCCGTGCGTCCTCAGTCCCCAGCGTCTTTCCGACAATGCCGCGGATATCATACTCGCGAAGCGAGGTCGGGTCGAAACGATGCGTCACAGAAGCCTCCGGATAGTTCGGTAACCACCCAATTCGCGAGCGGCGTGGAAAGTTCAATCGCCAGTTTTGGGAAGCAGCTTGTCGCGCGCGGCGTTGACCTGACGAGTCAGCTCGGGCGAGCCGCCGCGGTCCGGATGCACGCTGGCGATCAGCTTGCGATGCGCGGCACGGATTTCCTCAGGGCCGGCATCGGGGCCGACGCCCAGCACGGCGCGGGCGTCGGCATCGGGTCGGACCGGTGAAGACGGCACGGGCGCAGGCCTGGGCGTCCCGGGCAAGGGACGCCCCCAGCCATGCCACATCCGCCAGCCGAGCCAGCCGATCATGACCGCGACGAGCAGTTTCCAGATCATCGCTGCAGCCTCATGCAAAGACCGGGACGGTGCTGACCGTCTCGGGCAACGCCAGACCCGCCATCATCTCGCGCAATTCCTGGCGTGCGGCGACATGGGCGAGACCCATTTGTCCGAATTCGCGCGCATCGAGCATCGTCAGCCCCTTCGGAAACAGCTCGCGATAGATCACGCGCTCGGACAGGCCGGGGATGACGCGGAAGCCGACACGCTTGGCCAGCTGGTCGATCGCCTCCGACACGCGTTTCATGTTGCGCGCTTCGATATGCTGCATGCGGTTGCGCAGGACGACCCAGTCGATCGTCGCGCCATCCGCCTTGGCCCGGCGCTTGCGCGAATCCCAGATCAGCTCCGAATAGAAGCTGGGGCGGACCACCTTGAACGTGTCGGGATCGACATGCCCGATCAGGTCGAAATCGACGAAGCTGTCGTTCATCGGCGTCACCAGCGTATCGGCATTGGTGATCGCGATGCGCCCGAACTTGTCGTCGCGGCCGGGCGTGTCGATGATCAGGAACTCGCTGCCGGTGCCCAGCCGCTCAAGCGATTCCGAAAACAGGTCGTTGCTCTCGCCATCGTGCGTCTCGTAACGCGGCATCGGCAATTCGCGGCCGCTGCGCTTGATCGACTCGCCGCGATTGTCGAGGTAGCGACCCAATGTCCGCTGACGATGATCGAGGTCGAGACAACTGACCCGCGCGCCCCGCGCCGCCAGCGCGATCGCGGTGTGGACGGCGGTCGTGGACTTGCCCGTCCCGCCCTTCTCGTTGGCGAAGACGATCACATGCAACGGGTTCGACGCTTCACCCACCAATGAACTTCCTTGATTGATCCCCGGGCCTACCCCCCATAGAAGGCCGCGCTTCCCGTCCATATCCAAGGCCTCATTCGCGTGCAAACCGTCCGTCAGCTCCCCGAACTTCGCAATGCCATTTCGGGATTCCGTGCTGCCGGAGAGCGGATCGCGTTTGTGCCGACGATGGGGGCGCTGCACGCCGGCCACATGGCGCTGGTCGCCGAGGCGAAGCTGGCGGCGGATCGCGTCGTCGTTTCGATCTTCGTCAACCCCAAGCAATTCGGCCCGAACGAGGATCTCGCCAAATATCCGCGCAAGGAACAGGTCGATTCGCGCCTGCTGAGCGACGCCGGCGTTGATCTGCTGTGGCTGCCCCCGGTCGAGGTCATGTATCCCGAGGATCATTCGACGAATGTCGGCGTGGCGGGCGTCAGCGCGCCGCTCGACGGGGCTTCGCGGCCCGGCCATTTCGATGGCGTCGCGACGGTGGTCGCCAAGCTGTTCAATCAGGTGAAGCCCGACATCGCGCTGTTCGGGGAAAAGGATTTCCAGCAGCTCGCGGTGATCCGCCGCATGGTGGCCGATCTCGATTTCGACGTCGAGGTGCGCGGCGTTCCCACCCAACGCGACGATGACGGCCTCGCCCTCTCTTCGCGCAACGTCTACCTCATGCCTGAGGATCGTGCCGCCGCGGTAGCGCTGCCACGAGCGCTGGGCGTCGCTGCCAAGGCGATCGAGAAAGGCGAGGATGCGGATGCCGCACTCGCGACAGCGCGCGCATCGCTCGAAGCCGCCGGGTTCGAGGTCGACTATGTCGAGCTGGCCGATGCCGAAACCCTCAACGCACCGGTTGCGGGCAAGCCTCGCCGCCTACTCGCGGCGGCCCGGATCGGCGGCACGCGTCTGATCGACAACATCCCGGTCGAAGCCAGCTAGAATCGGCCCCAAAAACACCGTTAACGCTTTGGTTACCATGACTGCCGCAGGCTGCATCCCATGAGGATACAGATCAAAAGTGGGGCAAAGTCATGGGCAACAGTCTTAAGAGCGCACAATTCCTGATCGACAGCCGGCTGGCCGACGCAGCGCGCGGAAGCGCCGATGCGGCCTATGAGCTCGGCATGGTCTATTCGAGCGGCGCGGCTGGCCTCGATGTCGACCTGATCGAAGCGCATAAATGGTTCAACATCGCCGCGCTCAAGGGCAGCGCCCACGCGCCGTATATGCGCGCCGAGGTGGCCGAGGACATGAGCGCGCGCGAGATCATCGAGGCGCAGAAGCTCGCGCGCTCGTGGCTCCAGATGACCACGTTGCGCGCGGCCTGATCAACCTGCCGGGCTGATTTCCAACGCCATATCGATCCGGTGCATGCCGGGTCCCCAGCCATCCGGGACATGGGCCAGCTCGCGCGCACCGAAGCGCGCGAAGAACGGCGCCGAATGCTGGCTCGCCGCGATATCGAGACCCGACGCGCCAAGGCCGCGCGCCACGTCGATCGCGGCCCGCATCATCGCCCGGCCAATACCCAGACGCTGAGCCGCCGGATCGACGAGAATCCAGTTGAGGTTCGCCCGCCCGGGAAGCCCCGGGGCAACCCCGAACGCGCCGCGAACCGCATTCTCCGCCTCGCACACGCGATATCCCGCGACCCGCTCCAGATACGCTGCATAGTCCGCACGTTCTTCGGGCGCGAAGAAGCGCGGACAATTGGCGTCGAACAGCACGAGACAGGCTTCCGCATCCTCCGGCGTGTAGGCGCGGAAGCCCGGTGTCACGTCTTCGCAGCGGCCTTCTTGGCCGGCGCCTTCTTGGCCGGGGCTTTCTTCGCCGCGGGCTTCTTCGCCGGTGCCTTGCGGCCCTTTTTCTTGGCCGGTCCCGCCGCCGCCTTGGTGTCGATCAGTTGCACCGCGTCCTCAAGCGTCAGTGCCGCCTGGTCGACCGACTTGGGCAGGGTCGCGTTGGTGGTGCCGTCGGTGAGATACGGACCGAAACGCCCTTCCATCAGCTTGATCTCCGCGCCCGACTCCGGATGCGCGCCGAATATCTTCAGCGGCTCGCGGCTGCCAGCGCGCGCGCGGCCGCCGCCTGCAGCGGCTTCTGCGAGCTTGACGACCGCGGCGTTCATGCCGGTCTCGAACACGTCCGCCGTCGACGACAGCCGCGCATATTTGCCGTCATGCGCCAGATAGGGACCATAGCGGCCAATCGAAGCGGTAATCGGCTTGCCGCTCTCGGGATGGTCGCCGATCGTGCGCGGGAGGTTGAGCAGCTTCACCGCCCAGTCGAGATCGAACTCCGGAAGATCCTTGGGGATCGAGGCGCGCGCCGCCTCCTTGCCCTCGCCGCGCTGGATATATGGCCCGAACCGCCCGGAGCGGCGCGAGATATCCTCGCCCGTCACCGGATCCTGCCCAATCACTTCCGGCCCGGTATCGCCGCCGTCCGCACCGCCCGGCTGGCCGAAGCGGCGGGTGAACTTGCACTCGGGATAGTTGGAGCAGGCGACGAACGCGCCGAACTTGCCGCCGCGCAGCGCCAGCTTGCCCTCGCCGCACGAAGGGCAGAGACGCGGATCGCTGCCGTCGCCCTTGTCGGGGAAGAGATAGGGTTCGAGGAACTTGTCGAGCGCCTCGGTGACCTCGCTCGGCTTGCGCTCCATCACCTCGTCGGTGCGCGGGCGGAAGTCCTTCCAGAACGCTTCGAGCACCGCCTGCCAGCCGGCGCGGCCGCCCGATACGTCGTCGAGTTCCTCTTCGAGGCCCGCCGTGAAGTCGTAATTGACGTATTTCTCGAAGAAGCGCTCGAGGAACGCAGTCAGGAGGCGACCCGTCTCCTCGGCAAAGAAACGGTTCTTCTCGATGCGGACATAGGCGCGATCCTTGAGCACCTGAATGATCGAGGCATAGGTCGAGGGGCGGCCGATACCGAGTTCTTCCATCCGCTTCACCAGCGAAGCTTCGGAGAAGCGCGGCGGTGGCTGGGTGAAATGCTGCTCGGCGTCGACGCCCTTCTTGGCGGGCGTATCGCCGTTACGAATCACCGGCAGGCGGCGGCTGTCCTCATCGCCTTCATCATCGCGCCCTTCCTCGTAGAGCGCGAGATAGCCCGGGAAGATCACCACCTGGCCGGTCGCGCGCAGCGCGTCCTGGCCGGTCGGCTCCTCCAGCTCGACGGTGGTGCGCTCCATCCGCGCCGACGCCATCTGGCTTGCCAGCGCGCGCTTCCAGATCAGCTCGTAGAGCTTGCCGTGATCGCCCGATCCAGCCTTGTCGCGGCCAAAGTCGGTCGGGCGGATCGCCTCGTGCGCTTCCTGCGCATTCTTCGCCTTGGCCTGGTACTGGCGCGGTTTGTCCGGGATGTAGCTCGCCTGATAGCGGTTCACGATCGCCTTGCGCGCCTCGTCGATGGCGCTGCCGTCCATCTGCACGCCATCGGTGCGCATATAGGTGATCGCGCCATCCTCGTAGAGCGCCTGCGCGATCCGCATCGTATGGCTGGCCGAGAAACCGAGTTTGCGCGCGGCCTCCTGCTGCAGGGTCGAGGTGGTGAAGGGCGGCGGCGGGTTGCGCATCGCCGGCTTGGTCTCGACCGACGCGACGGTAAAGCGGCCCTGCTCGACCGCGGACTTGGCGCGCGTGGCGGTGCCCTCGTCGCCGATCGACAGGCGATCGATCTTCTTGCCCTCGAACCGCACCAGACGCGCGTCGAACGCGGTGCCGTCATGCTCGAGATGCGCGGTGACCGACCAATATTCCTGTGGCTTGAAGATCTCGATCTCGCGCTCGCGCTCGACGATCAGGCGCAGCGCGACCGACTGGACGCGGCCCGCCGACTTGGCGCCGGGCAGCTTGCGCCACAGCACGGGCGAGAGGGTGAAGCCGACGAGATAGTCGAGCGCACGGCGGGCGCGATAGGCGTCGATCAGGTCGGTATCGAGCTGCCGCGGCGCTGCCATCGCCGCGAGGATCGCGGGCTTGGTGATCGCGTTGAAGGTGACGCGCTCGACCTCTTTGGGCAGCGCCTTCTTCTTCGCCAGCAGCTCCTGCACGTGCCAGCTGATCGCCTCGCCTTCGCGATCAGGGTCAGTCGCGAGGATCAGACGGTCGGCCTTCTTCGCCTCGTCGGTGATCGCCTTGAGCTGCTTCGCCTTGTCGGCATAGGTTTCCCAGTCCATCGCAAAGCCGTCATCGGGCTTCACAGATCCGTCCTTGGGCGGCAGGTCGCGGACATGGCCGTAGGAAGCGAGGACCCGATAGTCCTTGCCCAGATACTTCTCGATGGTTTTCGCCTTGGCGGGCGATTCGACGATGACCAGCTGCATGGGGTTCCGATATGAGGCTTCGCGTATACGCGCGAGGATGGTGAGGTGCGGCGGGCGGCGTCAAGCCGCTTGCTTGGGTATCATGCCCATGCCATCGCCGCTGTACATGGATCATTCCCGCCAACCGGGAGGCGCGGCGCGCATTCCTCTTGCCGATCGCGGCATCCTGATCCCACTCGGGCTGGCGGCGATCCTGTACCTGATCCTGATCACCGATATCGGCTTCCTGCTGCCGCCAAGCGTGGCCGGGCGCGACTTCATCCTGAACAGCATGCTCGATCATCTGCTCCGCGGCCGCATGGACGTGGATCCGACGATCGTCGGGCAGGAAGGATTTACGCGTGACGGACGGGTCTATGCCTATTGGGGCGTGCTCCCGGCGTTGCTCCGCCTGCCCTTTGCCTGGTTTCCCGGCTGGCAGCAGATCAACTTCACGCCTTGGTATTGCGCCGCGGCAGTCACGCTGGGCCTGTGGGCCAAGCTCTGGACCGTACGGCTCATCGCTGCCGACTATCCCGCGCTTCCCCGTTGGCTGATCCGCACCGTGATCGTGGCGTTTGTCCTGTCGGGCGCGCAGATCGCATTCCTGCGCTCCAGCATCTATCAGGAAGTGTGCTTCTGGGCGGCGGCCTTTGCCGCGCTGTTCGTCGCGGGAGCGGTGCACGGCGTGCTGCGCGGCTTCACGCGGACGGTGCTGACCGTGATGGCGCTCGCCTGCGCTGCTGCCCTGCTCACGCGCGTATCCGTCGCGGTGGGGTTGTTCGCCGCGTTCGGGATGCTTGCGCTGCTGCATCTGTGGCGATCCCGCCGCGACCTCGCCGGCTATGCGCGCAACCACGCGCCCGCTGCCGCCATCCTGCTCGTCGCCATCATCGCAACCGCGCTGATCAATCAGGCCCGTTGGGGCGATCCGCTCACCTTCGCCAATTATAGCCTCTACAACTTCAACATCACCTATCCGGACAGGCTCGACCGCACGGTGCGCTATGGCCTCTTCAACATCGAACGCCTGCCGTTCGGCCTCGTCTATTATTTCCTGCCCTTCTGGGCGGTGACCGGTGCCGATGGGCAATTGCTGCTATCGGGCATGCGCGACCGGCTGATCGACGCGGTGGAGCTGCCGCCGAGCAGCTTCTTCCTGACCGATCCGTTGCTGCTGACGCTGGCCGGATTGGGGGTTGCAATGCTTGCCACGCAGCGCGCGCGCCAATGGCCGTTTCGTACTCAAGCCACGCTCCTTCTGCTGGGCCTCACCGCGGCGCCATTGCTCATGCTGACCGCGATCAGCATGAACTTCCGCTATCGCATGGACTTCTACGCGCTGATCGAGTTCGCCGCCTTTCTCGGCCTGATCGCGCTGGCGGGCACGCAGTGGATCCACACGGCGCGGGCACGGCGCTGGCTGATCGGGGCGACCGTGACCGGCATTCTCGGCTCGCTCGTCACGATGCTGCTGTACAAGCTCGGCGATTTCGGCCCGGCCCAGCTCCTGCTGCGCAACGGCCTGATCGAATATTATGCGAAGCTATTGAGCTGACCGGAGGCGGATACAGCGGACTTGTCCGGCTTCTTAACCCAGTTCGGTTATCCGATGGTTGGATTCCATCGTTAGGCGAGTCGGAATGCTGTCGTTCGAGGATCTCATGCACGACCACAGCGCCATCTTTGCGGCGGTGCGGGTGATCGTGCAGGAGATCGAAGGCGACGCCGGCCCCGCGACACTCGCAGCAAGCCTCACCCATCTCGATACGCTGCTCACCCCGCATCTCGCGATCGAGGACGGGGAAATCTATCCGCTGCTGCTCGCCGGCGGCGATTCCGGACAACGAATCATGGCGGAAGAAGCGATCAACGCCTTCGCGTCGGTCGCCACCGACTGGAACGCCTTCGTCGCGACATGGGATCAATCCGCGATCGCCACCGACCGCACGGGCTTCGTGACCGGCCTGCAGACGCTGCTGGATACGCTTCAGCGGCGCGTGAAGGCAGAGAACGAGATTCTCTATCCGATGGCGCTGCGCGCCGCGCATATTCGCCTGCGGGCGGCCTAGTCGTCCGCCTGTCTTGCGCGCCGTCCCGTGAGGCGACGCCACACGACACGCGGCACCCATTCCAGCGCCATCGACAGGCTGCTGCGCTTCAAGGTCGACTCCGCGAAACGATAGAAAGCGGGCTTGTGGTCGTGAAAGATCTCATGCGTCAGAGTCAGGCCTTCGCCGTCGAACAAGCCGGCCGCGATGGCGAGTTCCGGCCCGATTTCAGGGCGATGAAAGATGTGGCTGCCGCAACCGTTGCAATAGCCACGTTGGGCATAGGCGGACGAACTGTAGACCATGAGCGTGTCACCGCGAATGACCGCTTCCGGCGCCTGAATCGCCATCCATGGCCCGCTGCACCAGCGACGGCATGTTTGACAATGGCATGTTCCGACGCCTGTTCTGTCGGCAGGAATCGTCACCGTGATCCTGCCGCAGAGGCACCGCCCCTCCCGAACCGCCTTCATACAAGACTCACCCGCCCGCCCGCGTGCCGTTCGAGCCGCCCGGCCAGCTCCAGCTCAAGCAGCACGAGCTGAACCGCGGCGGCGGGCACATTCGCCTGGCGGATCAATTCGTCGACCGGCACGGGAACCGGTCCCAGCAGCCCTTCGATCCGGCGCCGCTCAGCGCCGTCCGGCTCGCCCCCCGGCTCGCTCTCGAAACCGCTGGCGGGCGAGCGGACCACGCGCGGGTCGATGGGGCGGATCGCCTCCAATATGTCCTCGACGCTCTGCACCAGTGTTGCGCCCTCGCGGATCAGCAGGTTGCAGCCCTGCGCGCGCGGGTCGAGCGGCGAGCCGGGCACCGCCATCACCTCACGCCCGGCATCCGCCGCAATCCGCGCGGTGATCAGCGACCCGGACCGCGGCGCGGCCTCGACCACCACCGTGCCCTGTGCCACCCCGGCGATGATCCGGTTGCGCGAAGGGAAGTTGCGCGCCAGCGGTTCGGTGCCCGGAGGTTGTTCGGCGAGTAGCAGGCCTTCGAGCGCGATCCGTTCCTGCAGGTCGCGATTTTCGGGCGGAAAGACAATGTCGATCCCGCTCGCGATCACGCCGACGGTGCCGCCCGCGATCGACCCGTGATGCGCCGCCGTGTCGATCCCGCGCGCCAGGCCCGAAACGACGGTGACGCCCGCCTCTGCCAATCCCAGCGCCAATTGCCGTGCAAACCGGCACGCGGCGGCCGAAGCGTTGCGTGCCCCGACCATCGCCACACAGGGCCTGCCGGCGAGTCCGATATCGCCGCGAACGATCAGCGCGGGCGGCGCGGTCTCCATCTCGGCGAGCAGCGACGGATAGTCGGCATCCCCCAGAAACAAATGTCGCGCGCCGAGTTTTGCGACGACCGCCATCTCACGCCGCGCAACCCCGACATCGGCGATCACCGGCGCTGCACCGCCGCCGCGCATCGCCAGCATGGGCAGCGCGTCGAGCGCCGCCGCGGCGCTGCCGAAGCGGGAGATGAGCTGGCGGTAGGTAACGGGGCCGATGCGCGGCGAGCGGATCAGCCGGAGGCGGGCGAGATCAGCCTCGCCTTCACCCATTCTTTCGGCCGATACGCGGCTCGGTTCCCGCGAGCAGCCGCCCGATATTCTCACGATGCTTCCACAGCACCACCAGCGCGAGAGCAAGCAGCAGCGGCACGATATCGAACCGGCCGAACCACGCCGCGCTGACCGGTGCGCTGACCGCCGCGAGCACCCCCGCGACCGAAGAAATGCGCACCCCCGCCAACAGCCCTAGCCACACCGCGGCGTACACCAGCCCCGAGGGCCAATGCAGCGCGAGGACAATGCCCATCAGCGTGGCGACGCCCTTGCCGCCCCTGAACTTGAGCCACACCGGATAGCAATGGCCGAAGAATGCCCCCGCCGCGGCGACCACGCCATTGCCGGGCCATAGCGCCTCCGCGATCCACACTGCGGCCGCGCCCTTGAGCAGGTCGAGCAACAGCGTCGCCGCCGCCAGCCCCTTGCGTCCGGTGCGCAGCACGTTGGTAGCACCGATATTGCCCGAGCCGATCGTACGCAGATCACCCGCGCCCGCAGCGCGCGTCAGCAGCACACCGAACGGAATCGAGCCGAGCAGATAGCCCAGCAGCAGCGCCAATGTCGGCGTTCCCCAGAGAATTTCGGTCGTCAGCACGCGTCCCCTTGCTTGCGTTCAAGCTAAGTCCTTCGATAAGCGGGCGCAACAATCTCGAACAGGCGAATGCGCGATATGGCCGATTCCCGGCCCCTCCTCTTCTTCGATTCGGGCGTCGGCGGTCTCTCGGTGCTTGCGCCTGCCCGCGCGCTGCTACCCCACGCACCCTTAGTCTATGCCGCCGACAGCGCCGGCTTTCCCTATGGGACAAAGAGCGAGGAGGAGATCGCCGCGCGCGTGCCGGCGTTGCTGGGGCGACTCGCCGAACGCTACCGGCCGCGGCTGATCGTGATCGCGTGCAATACCGCCTCGACGATCGCGCTCGCGCATGTCCGCGCGGCGCTCGACATCCCGATCGTCGGCACCGTTCCTGCGATCAAGCCCGCAGCGGAACGCTCGAAGACCCGGGTGATCGGCGTGCTGGGCACGGAAGCAACGGTGCGCCAGCCCTATGTCGACGATCTTGCCGCGCGGTTCGCAGCGGACTGCACCGTGATCCGCCACGGCAGCGCCGAGCTGGTAAGGCTGGCTGAAGCGAAGCTGCATGGCGGAGTTCCCGATCCTGCCCGTTTCCGCGCGGTGCTCAGGGGGCTGTTCGAGCAGCCCGACGGCGATCGGATCGACGTGATCGTCAACGCCTGTACGCATTTCCCTCTGGTCGAGGCCGAGCTTGCCGCTGCCGCGCCGCATCCGGTTGCCTTTGTCGATGGGGGCCCCGGCATCGCCCGGCGCGTCGCACACCTGACCGACGGGCAGGATTGGCCGGATGCGCAGCTTCCTGGCCTGACCGTGTTCACCCGCCTTGACGATTCCGCGCGCGCGCTTGCTCCGGCGCTCGCAGCCTATGGACTCGAACGGCTCGAAGCGCTTTGAACGCTCGCCGAACCGGCATTGAGCAGGTCAGGCGACCTTGGGCGCAGCCGGCGGCGCCATTGCCCGCACCCGCTCGGCATAGCGCTCGGCCAGATCGAGGTGCGCGCGGCGTGCGGTCTGGTCCTGCGCGCGCTCGGCACAATTGCGCTCGTCGGCCTCGCGCTGCCTGAAATAGACGTAGTCGTTACGTTCCATGTCCGTCTCCCCGATCCAAGCGGGAGTGCGATGGCTCTCAACCGCAGAAATGCTCGGAGTCCCGGTTCCGCGGTGGTATCCTTATAGCATGAAGCGGCCCCTGAGTCGCTGCCGAGGACAGGATGCAGGCGATTCGAATGCGTCGATCACGCTTATCGAAACAATCCCTTTCTACTGCGCTGGCGTTCGGCGAACGAAACCGTTATCGGGGCCGGCCATGAGCACCGACACGACTCCGCGCGCCGTGGATTACTCGCGCGTCTTCACCCAGGCGATCGACCGGCTGCATGCCGAGGGCCGCTATCGGGTGTTTATCGACATCCTGCGCAACAAGGGCATGTTCCCCAATGCGCGGTGCTTCCACGGGCATAACGGGCCGAAGCCAATCACCGTGTGGTGCTCCAACGACTATCTCGCCATGGGTCAGCACCCCAAGGTGATCGCGGCGATGGAGGAAGCGCTCCACGACGTCGGCGCTGGCTCGGGCGGCACGCGCAACATCGGCGGCAACACCCATTACCATGTCGATCTGGAAGGCGAGCTGGCCGATCTGCACGGCAAGCAGGGCGCGCTGCTGTTCACCAGCGGCTATGTCTCGAACGAGGCGACGCTCTCGACGCTCGCCAAGGTGCTGCCCGGCTGCATCATCTATTCGGACGAGCTCAACCACGCATCGATGATTGCGGGCATTCGCAATTCGGGCTGCGAGAAGCGCGTGTGGCGGCACAACGACCTGGCACATCTCGAGGAATTGCTGGCGGCAGACGAACCCACGGCGCCCAAGCTGATCGCGTTTGAGAGCGTCTATTCGATGGACGGGGACGTCGCGCCGATCCACGCGATTTGTGACCTAGCCGACAAGTACAATGCCCTCACCTATCTCGATGAGGTTCATGCGGTCGGCATGTACGGCGCGCGCGGTGGCGGCGTTTCCGAACGCGACGACGCAGCCTCGCGGCTGACGATCATCGAAGGCACGCTGGGCAAGGCGTTCGGCGTGATGGGCGGCTATATTGCCGCGGACCAGACGATTATCGATGTGATCCGCAGCTATGCGCCCGGGTTCATCTTCACCACCTCGCTCTCGCCGGTGCTGGTTGCAGGCGCGCTGGCGTCGGTGCGGCACCTCAAACAGTCGAGCGAGGAGCGCGACGGGCAGCAAGCGGCAGCGGCGCGGCTCAAGGCAATGATGGCCGAGGCCGGGTTGCCGGTGATGGATACCACCACGCACATTGTGCCGCTGATGGTCGGCGATCCGGTCAAGGCCAAGCGGATCAGCGATATCCTCCTTGCCGAGTACGGCGTCTATGTTCAGCCGATCAACTATCCGACCGTGCCGCGCGGCACCGAACGGCTGCGCTTCACCCCCGGTCCGGCGCATGACGAGGCGATGATGCGCGAGCTGACCAAGGCGCTCGCCGAGATCTGGGAACGTCTGGAACTGCGCGCAGCCGCCTGAGCGCTGCGGTGGGCGGGGGAACCCCTTCCCCGCCCGTTCATTGTTGCCTCTTGTACCAACAGGAGGCGCAATCGCATGAAATCCATTCTGAAAACGGCAATGGCCAGTGCCGGTCTGATCGCGCTGGCCGCGTGCGGCGGCGGTGCCGACGACAAGGCAGCGGACAATGTCGAAGCAGCGGCCGAGAATCAGGCCGATGCCCTTGAAGATCTCGCCGACAATACGAGCAACTTGACGCTCGCGGAATCGCTTGAGGCGCAGGCCGACAATGTCGAGGATGCCGGCGAGGCCAAAGCCGACGCGATCGACCAGGCCGACGACGCGCGGCTGGAGAACAAGCGCTGAGCGCTATCCGGCGCGGTCGAGCAGGTTGTCGGTGACCTCCATCAGCAGCAAGGGTTCGCGGGCGGTATCGGCGATGGCATCGACGAAGGCCGCCCGCGTGTCGGGATCGTCATAGACCATTCGTGCATCGAACGCGGCCTGCCAGGTCGCGCGATCGGGCCATTCGGCGACCCCGATGAAGCGGGTGAGACCGTCAGCGTCGACCGTCGCGTCGCGGTGCAGGCGTGAGCCGAACGAGCCGTATCGTTCCTGAATGTGCCGGGTTCCGCGGCGCCAGGCGGCGCGGAACTGGTCTTCCTTGCCCGGATGCACCTTCCACCAATAGGCCGCGACGAACATGTCCGTCTCCTTCATCCATCAAGCGCTCAAACGTGACGAAGGTTGCGCAGAGCGCGTGTCGCGCGCAGGATAGACACCGGTTACCTAGGGAGAGTTCCGATGCGCCGCGCCACCCCTGCCCTGATTCTTCTTGTCACGCTGGCGGCCTGCTCGCCCGCCGCGGACACCGGCAATGACGGGGCCGCCGACAATGGCACGCTCGCCGCGGGACCCGAGACCACGATCAGCAATGTCGCCACGAACGGCTTGCCCGAAGGGCTTGCCGCGCTGGTCGAGGCGACCGTGCCCGGAATGACGATCGTCGAAGCGGAGCGGAAGGAGCGCGAGGGGCGTATCTATTATGACGTCGAAGGCACGAAGCCAGACGGCAGCGAAGTCGAGATCGACGTGCTGGCGGGCGCCAACGGCAAGCTGACCGCAGTGGAAGTGCAGCGCGACATCGACTGGGCCACCGCCCCCCAACCCGTTCGCGCCGCAGCCGCCGCAAAGAAGGACGCCTTCACCCCTGAACGTGTGATCGAGAGCCGTCAGGTTGAAGGCGGCGAAACCATCTATGAGCTGTTCGCGCCGGGCAAACCCAAAGAGCCTGCGATGGAAGTGCGCTGGCAGAGCGGCACCGCCGAGGTGCTGGGCGAGCGCTGGGCGCACTGACGCTACCCCGCGTCCCCACTGCGCGGCCCGCCCATCACCAGCGATGACCATAACGGGGGTCCATCGAGGATGATCGAGCGGATGATATCCTCGGCGATCGTGAAATGCTCGTCCGGCGGAATCGGATCGCCCTTCGCCTGTGCTTTAGTCAGCTCTTCCGAGAAGCCATTATGCGCGATCTTGCTGCGGTTATTGTAGATCGCGCCGAGCGTGCGATGGAGTCGCTGGCGCCGCGCCGGCGTATCACCCAGCAACCACGCGCCGCGGGTGCGGAAATGGTTGCTCAGCTGGCTGGTGATCTCCTCCCCCTTATTCTCAGCGTTGAGCAGGACCATTTCCAGCGCGATCCCGAGATCGAGTGCCTTTTCCTGCGCGTCGAAGCGCGCCTTGGCGATCCCGAGCCGGGTCAGCGATCGCTCGACCCGGTCGCGCCATTGTCCGGGCAATGCCAGCAACCCATCGAGCAGGCGCTTCAGCAGATCGGCGTCGAACGTTTCGATATCGAGCACACGCCGCGGCCACAGGTCGCCGATCGGGCTCACTGACCCTCTGGCGCCGAAGATGCCGGGGGGAAATTCCGCCAGCGGGTAATCCGCTTGCAGCGCGGGCTGCGCGAACAGGCCGGGCAACGCGTTGATCAGCCGCGCATAGAGCTCGAGCTTATACTGCGCCCAGATATTGTGATCCGGATCGGCGAGTTTGGGCACTGGCACCCGCGACACGAGCGCGGCGGTGGGAAGCGCCATCTCGTGACCCGCCAGAGCAGCGCGCAGCGCATATTTGGCGCGGTCGGTGCTCTCGGGGGCCGACGCAACCGGAACCAGTCTGGTGTCGTCATCAATCCGGAACACGGCCGCCGGCCTGATCCCGAACAGCCAGAGCACTTCGTCGGTCTGGATGAAATCCGCGGCGAGATAGGCGTCGAACGCAGCATCCGCCGCCGCGGGCGAATGTTCGTTCGCATATTTGATCCACCATGCGGCGGCCAGACGCTCGTCGAACATGCCATAGGCGCGGCGGCAAAAGGCGATCTGCTTTCCGTCCACCGAAGCAAAGCCCGGCCGCGCCCGCAATCGCGCGCGGACTTCGTTGCCTTGTTCGCCCGAAGCCGCGTCGAGATAGGGGCGGATCGCCCCCGGGTCGTGCATACCAAGGAGCGCATAGCCCTCTGCCGGCTGAACGATCGGGATGCCGAACGCCCCCAACCTCATCACCGCGCGCCTTCTGCCACGCGCGTCCGGAGCCAGCTGCCTGCCGCCCACCAGGCGAGCGCCCAGAGCGCGCCGAAGCTCCACCCGGCGAGGACGTCGCTGGGCCAGTGCACGCCAAGATAGACGCGGCTGGTCCCGATCGCGGTGACGAGCAGCAGCGTCGCGCCGAACAGGAACCAGCGCGCGGCGCGGTGCGGGATCACCTGAATGCTCACCAGCGCGATCGTCAGATAGATGATCGCGCTGTTGGCGGCATGGCCGCTGGGGAAACTCGCCGACGACACCTCGACCAGATGATCGACCAGTGCGGGACGCTCGCGTCCCACCAGAGTCTTGGCAAGCGCGACCGCGATCGAGCCGGTGACGGTGCCCGCAAGAACAAGCGCAGCGGCGAGCAGATGGCGGCTGGCGGCAAGGAATCCAATGGTGAGGATGACGGCGAGGGTCAGCACCGTCTCGCCCCCCAATGCCGTCACATCGATCATCACCTGCCTGAGCCAGACCGGCCCGGCGGGAAGCGCGGGATTCGCGTCCTGCCGCATCGCCAGCATGATCGCACTGTCGAACGCGAAACGATCGCCGCGCGCGATGGTGCGGCCAAGGATCGTGAGGACGAACACGGCCCCGGCAAGCGCGGCCATGGCGATGAACACGAACGGCGGATGGCGCACATCGGGCGCGGACTGGTCGGGCGTGACCGGCGCATCGGCGATCGCAGCGAGGGGGTGCGGGCCGGTCATGCGGGGGCGAAGAACATGAGGTACACCAGCCGGCCATCGTCCAGCCCCGCGCCGAAGCCCGCGGCGCTGTTGTGGAACATCCACGGGCTGAACAGGATCAGCCGGTTGAAGCGCATCGGCGCGGTGAAGCTCTTCTCCCACGCCGCGGGCTTACGCGTGTCGCGGTTGATCACGTCCGCCACCAGCGCGTCCCCCGTCGGATAGCCCGCCGCGACCACATCATCGAGCGTGGCAGGAACCCGTTCCAGCCCGGTGCGGCGGTGACGGTAGAAATCGGTGCCACCGCGGCAATGTTCGGGCAGGCTGAGATAGAGGATGCCCGAGAAGGCGGCCGGATCACAATGCACGCCACTCGCGCCGCGATCGTTGCGCAGCGTAAGGCGACAATGACCGTGGAGCGTCCCCGCGGCGCCGGTCAGCGCCCTTCCAGCCACGCGCGACACCGCATCGTCGAGACCGGGGATCGGCAATGCCCTTTCGGAGGTGACGCCCGGAAAATTCGCACCAGCATCCTTGGTCGCGGCATCGTAACCGAGCGCGAGTGCCTGCCGCCGCATCTCAAGCGGGTTTCCGAGGAAATCGTCGATTATCGCGAAGGATGGCGTCATACGGACATCGGGCGGGAAGCGGCGGACATACGCCGGGTCTGACAAAGGCGAGGGCCAGCGGCAAGGGGCGGCAGACAGAAGCGAGAGTTCAGCGCGCTTCCCGCGGCTTTTGATACCAGAGCGCGTTGACGATGATCCAGCGCTCCCCGAATTTTCCAAGGTGGAAATAGTCCACGAACCACGGCGTTTCGGCGCGCGCGACCGCGGCGTTGCCCGCAACGTCGAGCACCTTGCACGAGCGGTTCCACTGATCCTTCGGCGTCTTGAGTGCGCCCTGCCGGGTCAGCTCGACCAGCTCTTCCCGGCTCATGCGGCGGAGCCCAAGCCGCTCGTCGGGGGTATCGCCGAGCACGCGGCGCTTGGCGAGATCGGGATGGAGTGCACGCGCGACGCGCGCCGGATCGCCCTCAAGCTGGCCATCGACATAGTCGAAACAGGTCGCCTCGATCGCGGTGCGCGCAGCGGGATCGATCGCCGGTTGTGGCGCGGCCACACCGGTCAGGAAGGCAAGGACAAGGCTCATCGGCAGCTCCCACGGTGAAGAAGGCAGCCTAGCCAGCCCGGCAGCCCGCGCCAGACCCGAATGCGGGTATTTACACTCCGTCGCGGCGTGGGCGACGACCGGGTCGCGGGCAAGCTGGCGCCGCTGGGCGCTTTGACGTCCGCGTCGGGGATGGGCGTCGGGGTCGGCTCAGGCTTGGGCGCCACCACCGACGCGGAGGCCGCCGGGATACCGGAGCCCGCAGCGAGCAAGACGAGCCAGGCCGTGGCGGCAAGCAGAGCGAAGCGGCGCATTGAAACCCTTTGTCCGGTGCGGCGGATGCCGGTTTCTGGCGTGCGCAGCGGTGGAAGCCACGCGCGGTTCCCGGGCCTCGGGTTGACCGCATCACTGTATTAACTCATTAGTACAGCAGGTGTCGATGGGGACAATATGGCCGGCGCGGGCGGATTAAAACATCTTGGGATTTGGGCATCCGCGCTGTGCCTGACAGCTTTGCCGGCGCAGGCGGCGCAACCCAGGGCGTGCGGGCTGGTGCAGGCCGCGGCAGCCAACGCGACGCTGCGCGTGCCGTTCCGGGTGGTCGACGGCCGCATCTATGTCGAAGCGCGCGTCAACGGCGCCGGCCCCTTCGTCTTCGCGGTCGATACCGGGGCGAGCGGCATGGGTCGTGCCGATGCGAGCCTGACGGCAAAGCTCGCGCTGCCGGTCGAAGGTTCGGGCGAGACGTCGGATGGGGTGGCGACGTCGCGGGTCGACATGACGCGGTTCGCCACGCTGGAGCTGGGCGGGTTCGTGCGCCGCGACCTCAAGGTCATCACCCGCGACTATGGCAGCAGGCTCAGCCCTGAGGCGAAGTTCGCGGGGATCATCGGGCGCGACTATTTCGGCGATGGCCTGCTGGTGATCGACTATCCGGCGCGCATGCTGACCTTCACCCGTGGGACTGGCCTGACGCGCGGGACAACGGGCGTGCTCGGCTATGAGCAGCCGTTCCGCGTGCCGGTCACCATCGGCGATGTGGCGGCGGAGGCCAATCTCGACACCGGGGCCAACGTCGCCTTTGTGCTGCCCAAGCCGCTGTTCGACCGCGTGTCCGGCGGTCCGGTCACCGCGGCAGGCAGCGGGCAGCTGACCAACACCACGATCGAGACAGGCCGGGCGACGGTGCGCGGGCCGTTCCGAATCGGCGCGGCGAGCCTGTCCGATGTCGAGGTGCGCGTCTCCGACCGCTATCCCGAACTGCTCGCCGGGGCGCATGCGCTCCAGCATTTCGCGATCCTGATCGACCAGCGCAGCAAGAGCATCGCGCTGTGCCCGGCAAGGAGCCGCTAAACCCACCGGCTTCAGGCGGCGTTGGGGTGGCCGGGGACGAACTCGATCAGATCCCAGCGATTGCCGTAGAGGTCGAGGAACACCGCGACCTTGCCATAGGGCTGGACCACCGGCGGGCGGACCCATTCGACCCCGGCGGCGGTATAGGCGGCATGGTCGCGGTCGAAATCGTCAGTGGCGAGGAACAGGAAGACGCGCCCGCCCGCCTGATCGCCGATGAACCGCTCCTGCTCGGGCGTCGAAGCGCGCGCGAGGAGAATCGTCGTCGCATCGCCTGAAGCGCCGGGCGGGCGGATCGTGACCCAGCGCTTGTCCTGTTCGGGCTGGTAACTGTCCTCGACCAGCGCGAAGCCGAGCTTGCCGATGTAAAAGGCAAGCGCCTCGTCATAGTCGCGGACGACCAGTGCAAGATGGGCGAGATGGGGCATGCGCTATTTCGACTTCTTGGCGATCACCCTGATCTCCGCCAGCCCCTTGTCGGGGACGAGGCGGTCAACATCGATCGCAGTCCACGCCGGATAAGGCGCGGTGACATAGCGCGCCTTGACCTTGACGAAGGCGTCGAGCTGGGTGGTGATGTCGGTGTGATAGGTGGTCATCTCGATCACGTCGTCCCAGCTCGATCCGGCGCGCTTCAGGATATCGCCGATCTGCGCGAAGGCGCGGTCATAGGCTACCGATTGATCCGTCGTATCGCCCCACAGCCCGGCGACCACGCCGGAGAGGTAGATGGTGTCGCCATGCGTCACCGCCTCGGCAAAGCCCCATTCCTTGTGCGCGGCGTCGCGGCCGGGCGGCGGCATCAGCACCTGTGCCGGATCGCGCGCTGCGGCCGGCGCGGCGAGCGCGGCGGAGAGCGCGAGCGCGGTGATCGTCAGACGGCTCATTCTCTTCTCCCTTCGAACATCAGCGGACCGCTCATTCCCTGAGCGCATAGATACGGCCGTCGAGCGCACCGACATAGACGGTGCCGCCCGCAATCACGGGCGAGCCCGCCACGCCACCCGTGACATATCCCGCAACCGCCGGCAGCGTGAAGCGCCATTTCTCGCGCCCCGTTGCTGCGTCGATCGCGTGGAAACCGTGCCGGAGCGTCACGCCCTCGAAATAATAGGGATAGCCGCTGAGCGCCCCGACATAGAGCGTGCCGTTGGCCAGCACCGGGGTTGCCCAGGTCCAGCCGCCGGTCTTGAACTGCCACGCCTCGCGCCCGCTATCGGCGGCGATGGCGGACAGCTTGAGCGAGTCCGAGCTGCCGACATAGAGCATGCCATTGGCCGCGATCGCCGAGGATTCGACCCATGAGCCGTCGGTATAATCGTGGCTCCAGGCTTGCTTGCCGGTTTCGGCGTCATAGGCGATCAGCTTCGCGCTGCGGTTGCCGACCACGACGCGGCCCTGATCGATCGCGGGGGTCGACTGGACGATGCCGCCGGTATCGACGCGCCAGACGAGCTTCTGCGTCTTGAGATCGATCGCGTAGAGATGATCGTCCCAGCTGCCGAAATAGACCCGGCCGCCATGGATGACAGGGTTGCCGCGGATCGCATCGAGCGTGCCGACGGTCCAGGCGAGTTTGCCGGTCGCGGCGTCAACGGCGAACAGCGCCCCGTTGAGCGAGCCGACGTAGACCCGCCCTTCATGCACCACCGGCGAGGACTGGAGAAAGTCGAAATAGGAGTTGTCGGCCGACGGCGGCCGGCGGTGCAGATCGCGCGCCTTGAGGTCGAAGCGCCAGAGCTGGCGACCGGTGGCGCGATCGACCGCGTAGAGGAAGCCGTCATCGCTGGGGACGAACACGCGATCGGCGGTGACCGCGGGCTGCGCGCGAACCTTGCCGCCGGTCGCGAACGCCCATTTGAGCTTCCGGCTGGCGGTATCGAGCGCGTAGAGACGGTGATCGTCGCTGCCGAAAAAGAGCACGCCCGCATCATGCGTGAGCGAGCCCCAAATCTGTCCACCGGCGCGGTATTCCCAAAGCTTGCTGCCCGGAGCCGCGTGCGCGACGCCGCCGAACCCGCACAGCAACAAGACCAACGCCAACAACCGTCGCGCCACAATCCCCTCCCTCATATCCTGACGTATGTGTTTCAGAGCGCGCATTGGTCGTCAATTGGTATTGAAATGGAATTGTCAGGATGGGTTGCGCCGGATGGTGAAAGCGCTTGCATTATCGGGTGAGGCATCGTGTCAATGCGCCAACAAAGAGGGGCCACGCATCATGTTCAACGATCTTCCGGATATTCTGCTGAAGCACCGCCGGTGGGTAGGGCTGGCGGCGATCCTGCTCGCCGCGGCGACCTGGACGATCGACCTGACCGGCGTGGTCTATGCCTGTCCCTATTGCCGCGTGCAGCGCACCGCGATCGGGCTGCTCGGGTTGTTGCTGATGCTGCCCAATCCGGCGCACTGGTTTTCCCGCTACCTTTCCGCTGTGCTCGCGGTGTTCGGCCTGTCGGTCGGCGCGGCCCAGCATTTCATGGGCTGGAAGAAGATCATGGCCGGCAAATTCACCTGGGGCGAGCAATGGTATGTCAACGCATGGGTGCTGTCGGGCGCCGCGCTGTTCATCATCACCGGGCTGCTGTTGCTGATCTGGCGCTGGCAGCAGGCCGAAGCGGTAGTGGAAGCCGTGCAGTCGGAACCCTGATCGCGCCGCGACGCGCGGGTGGCGATTGACGAAGCTGACGGAAAAGCGGTGTTTTCCGACTGACGCGACGGGTTCGCGACCGGAAGGCGACTGCGACGCGACCGGGTGGCGACACTTGCGCGACATCGGGGCGACACTGACGCGACACCGGCAGGACAGCTTCGCGACGCGAATTGACGGGTTGTGACCGGAACGCGCCGCACAGGCGTCACCGGGGCGACCCCGAAGCGACAGGGGCGCGGGCGGCCTGGGGTGGGGCGAGCGGATCGGCGAGGCGCGCGGCATGGAGCCGCAGCGCGCGATCCCATGCCAGATCGAACGGGGTGCCGGGCAGGCGCTGGCGCAACGCATGCGCGCTCGACCGCGACATGCCCGCGGCACGCGCCGCGCGGGCGATACTGCCGGTTTCAACCAAAGCGGCGAGGAAGATGCGCTGTCGAGCAGGAGTCCAATGCGCACGGACGCCGGAGGGCGTCGCGGCCGGGGGCGAAGCGGTGGGATTCTGGTCCATCCAACAGGGTGGAGCAGAAACCGCGCGTGTAGGAAAATGGTTTGTGCGGGCCGCTAGCCGCGCAACGCCCGGCGGCCATGTTCGACATGGGTGGTCTTGCCGACCACGCTTTCCATCAGGATGATTTCATCGACCGTCCAGCCGATCGGCGGCATCTTCTGCGCGCGCAGCCGGTCGCCGGCATAGTTGATCGTGACATGCGGCTCAGGCGTGGTGCCGAGCGTGAACGGGGCGTTGTGCGTGATCAGGTGGTGGACGAGTTGTCGCTGGAAAGCGCGGGCCTCGCTGAGCGGATCGCGGGTGCGCAGCGTGACGGCCTTGCGGTTCTCGATCCGGTCGAAGCTCAGCGGAAAAGCCGGGCCGTCGAAGCTGTGGAGCGCCGCGATGGTGCGCGGGAGCCAGTCGGGCGGGGCGTAGTGAAGGTCGAACAGCGACACGAGCGTGACGTGGAGCAGATGCGGGCCGCGGCCGGGATCGTTGCGCGGGAGCGCGGTGATCTGGGCCTGCTGCTCAGGTGGCGGCTTGGCCATGATGTAGAGGGGGTTTCTGGCGCGCATGGGGTGGGGTGTAGCATGGGTTGAGGTTGCGTGGTCCAACCATGGTGGCCAAGCAAAGAATGAAAAGGCATGCGGTATCTATTGCGCAAGGCCGCGCAGGCGCACAGCGAGGAGGGCACCTCACCTCGGGCCGCCGGGCTTCTCACGCACCTCCTATGCTTTGTGGAAGTTCACAGATTCGAACAACGCATTGCATATCAAGAACATAAATCTAAACACACACCTGATCACTACCTTATTCTATTTGACAAATACGAGTGCAATCATCACTTATTCTACCAATATTGCCCTGAAAGGAAAAACATTGCTTGGACTATTAGTTGCATTAGGTGCGGGAGATAGCACCATGCCCATCAAATTTTCGTCGGCCGTAGATTTTTGGCGTGAGTTTCATGATACTCATAACGGCGATAACGATGAGCAATTGGCTAAAGCCGTAACTGCGGCACAGTGGTCGCATGAGCAGATTTTTGATGGGGATCGATACCTCGGGAAGATGCTAATGCCATACACTGCTCTTACCGCTCTGTACGACGAAACCGAGGGGTTTGGCGACAATCGGCCCAATGCCGCTAGGCTCATCAAGGCATTTCTACGCAGCATGGTTAGCATTGAAGTTAAATCTTCAGCTCAAGAAGCCATTATCGTATTCGACCTAGATGACGATGAGAAGTTGCGGGAGATCGTTAGGATTCGCCTCCGTTTCTGATACAAAAAGGCCGACCAATCCTCCGCCACCACCTCGTACTCTCCGCCCGCGCGCTGGCTGTACCAGATCCTGAAGCTGATGCGGGAGGATGATGCTTTCACTCCATAGTTGAGCTCGATCAGCATCTGATCGATCGTCCATGGGATCGCGCGGGTCGACAGCATGGTCGGATAGCAGACTCGATTTGCGGCGGCACGCGCATCGCGGCCGCCGCAATTTCGATCACCAGCGGATGGTGACGCTGCCTTTGCATTCCACATTGCCACGGCTGTCGGCGGAGCAGGAGAAGCTTCCTTCACCGCTGCGCACATCGTCGGTGATCACGTCTTCGATCAGGTTAGCCTTGGCCCGGACGCGCGCGAGCGTCTCGTAGAAGGTCGGCACGCAGGAATCGTTGACGAACCCGCGAAACGTTTCGAGGTCCATGTTCATCACGGTGGGATCCACGCGGAAATCCATCTGGCAGTCTTGCATCGTCGTTCCTTTCAAACATCAGGTTGAAAATGGCCGCTGCGATACGAACAGGGCGGCGTCTCCCCCGGTCTCGAGATTGGGACGCTGCCGCCGTGGCATCGCCCGATCGAGAGCCCGGAAAAGGTCGTCATAGGACCCGGCAAAAGCGCCCTGATCCCAATGGTGGAGAAGCTGTTTGGTGAAATAGCCGTGGTCGCCGGCGTCGGCGGCAAGCTGATTGTCCTGGCACGCGGCCAGATGCACCTTGGCGCAACGCAGATCGGCAAGGCGATAGGCGCCGGCGAGCAACCTGGCTTCGTCGTAGCGCGGCGCGCTCGCGCCATAGACTTCGCGGGAAACCGCCTCTTCGACCTGCCGGAAGCGCACCTCGTCCAGCGCCGGATAGGCGGGGCCGATGATGCCGTTGGGGAAGTCGTCGGCTCCCGCATCGACCAAGAGCCGCGTCGCCGAGGCGTTGTGGCAGCTGTCGGTGACGACCAGAACGCGCACGCCCGCTTCGAACCCGAGCAACAGTCCGTGAAGCTCATCGTCGAGCAACATCCGATCGAACAGGCACAGCGTCTCGTCGAGCGAATCGGGCTCGTCTCCCGCGCCGTCGAAGAGCTGCGAGCCATGACCGGCATAGGACAGGAAGAAGCTGTCGCCCGAACGGAGCCGGGCGGCGGCGGTGCCGATCGCCTGTGAAACCGCCAGCACCGTGGCCGCTTCGTTGAGCAGGAGCGTCGGGGTGAAGCCGTTGGCGCTGGCGATGGCCTGCATCGCTTCGGCATCGGCCACAGCGCCGCGCAGCGGCTGTTCGCTGCCGTAATGCGCCGCCGAGACGCGGTTCAAGCCGACATGGACAGATTGTGCAGCCACTTGCTTCCCTCCGTGACCCATCCAAGGGCGGATGCTTCAGGGAGGCATAAGATCATTCGGGTGCCGGCACGCGTGACGCCGGTCACGCCCCGAGCGAAAGCGGATGCGTTTGCCCTACCAGACCTCCACCACCATTTCGAACGCACCGCCCACGCGCTGGCTGTGCCACGCCTTGAAGCGGATGCGGGTGGGGATGATGCTGTCGTCCCTATAGTGCGGCTCGATCCGGATCTCGTCGATCGCCGCGTCGTCGATGTCCTTTTCGAGCACGCTGATCAGCAGCGAGCGGGCCTCTTCGGCTTCGGGGGTGATGTAGCCGATATTGTGCCGGTCCTTCGCCGGGCCGCCGAGTTCGGTGGGGAAGAAGTGGATCTTCACCAGCCGGCCTTCCTTCACCAGACGATTGGCGGCGGCCTTGGTGGTGATGTTGGAGAAATCCTCCGGTGCGCGGTTCTTCTCCCGCGCTACCGCCGCCGAGGCCAGGATCAGCCCGCCCAGCGCGAGCAACAGGCCGGCCAATGCCAGCGCCAAACGTCCCCACCGCATCGCCATTCTCCCCCCCATGCGAATGCGCGGAAGCTAGCGGCTTTCGGATCGGGAATGGCGGCAAGCCGGTCCGTTTCGGACAGGACTCCCGGCGCCACGCAAATCGCGTTGCGCGGGCGGCTGGCGCGGCTAGGCTGCGCGCTTCGACCCGGAGGAGTTCACCGATGCGCAGCCTGTTGACGCTTGCCCTGCTGACGATCGCACTGCCCGCCGCGGCGCAGGAGAAGGACGAGGCCGGCGCGCGCGCCGCGGTCGACCATTATCTGGCCGGGCACATCACGGGGAAACCCGAGGAGTTCCGCGCGGCGTTCCACCCCAAGGCGATGCTCTACTGGAACCGCGACGGCGCGTTCGCGGAGCGGACCAGCGCCGACTATATCGCCGCCGCGCCGGGCAAACCCGCCGCCGACGAGGCGCAGCGCCGCCGGTCGATCGAGAGCCTCGACATCACCGGCAACGCGGCGATGGCCAAGGTGGTGCTCGACTATCCCAGCGTGAAGTTCACCGACTATCTCTCGCTCGTCAAAGCCGATGGCGAGTGGCGGATCGTCAACAAGATCTTCAACGTCGAGCGCAAGACGCCGTAGCGCGCCCGGCAGGCAGGCGCGCTACGGGTTCGGCGTCAGTCGTGCTCGCGGTCGCCCTGCCCCATGTACAGCTCGCGGCCGGTCTCGTGGTAGAGCTTCGACATCGCGGCCATGCCGGCTTCGGCCTCCTCGGCGGCGACGAAGGTCTCGACCGGGGCGTTCTGCTTGGCGGCGAACTCACGCACTTCGGCGGTGATCTTCATCGAGCAGAATTTGGGGCCGCACATCGAGCAGAAATGCGCGGTCTTGGCGCCTTCGGCCGGGAGCGTCTGGTCGTGATATTGCTCCGCCGTGTCGGGATCGAGCGAGAGGTTGAACTGGTCGCGCCAGCGGAATTCGAAGCGCGCGCGGCTCAGCGCATCGTCGCGCATCTTCGACGCGGGGTGGCCCTTGGCGAGATCGGCGGCGTGCGCGGCGAGCTTGTAGGTCACCACGCCGACCTTGACGTCGTCGCGGTCGGGGAGGCCGAGATGCTCCTTGGGCGTGACGTAGCAGAGCATCGCCGTGCCGTACCAGCCGATCATCGCGGCGCCGATGCCGCTGGTGATATGGTCATAGCCCGGCGCGATGTCGGTGGTGAGCGGCCCCAGGGTGTAGAAGGGCGCCTCGCCGCACGCCTGCAGCTGCTTGTCCATATTCTCCTTGATCTTGTGCATCGGGACATGGCCCGGGCCCTCGATCATCACCTGAACGTCCTGCTCCCACGCGCGCTTGGTCAGCTCACCCAGCGTGTAGAGTTCGGCGAACTGCGCTTCGTCATTGGCGTCGGCGATCGAGCCGGGGCGCAGGCCGTCGCCGAGCGAATAGGCGATGTCATAGGCCTTACAGATCTCGGTGATCTCGTCGAAATGCTCGTAGAGGAAGCTCTCACGATGGTGGCTGAGGCACCATTTGGCCATGATCGAGCCGCCGCGGCTGACGATGCCGGTGACGCGCTTGGCGGTGAGCGGGATATAGGGCAGGCGGACGCCGGCATGGATCGTGAAATAGTCGACGCCCTGCTCGGCCTGTTCGATCAGCGTGTCGCGGAAGATTTCCCAGGTCAGGTCCTCGGCGATGCCGCCGACCTTCTCGAGCGCCTGGTAGATCGGCACGGTGCCGACGGGCACGGGGCTGTTGCGCAGGATCCATTCGCGGGTGTCGTGGATGTTGCGGCCGGTCGACAAGTCCATGATCGTGTCGGCGCCCCAGCGAATCGCCCACACCATCTTGTCGACTTCGGTCGCGACGTTCGAGGCGACGGCGGAGTTGCCGATATTGGCGTTGATCTTGACCAGGAAGTTGCGGCCGATCGCCATCGGTTCGGATTCGGGGTGGTTGATGTTGTTGGGGATGATCGCGCGGCCACGGGCGATTTCGTCGCGGACGAATTCGGGCGTCACATAGTCGGGGATGCTGGCGCCCCAGTCCTGACCGTCGCGGACATATTCCTTGAGCATCTCGCGGCCGAGATTCTCGCGGGTCGCGACATATTCCATCTCGGGCGTGATGATGCCGCGGCGGGCATAGTGCATCTGGCTGACGTTCTGGCCCGGCTTGGCGCGCAGCACGGTCTTGCGGACATTGGGGAAGGGCTGGACGCCGCCCGAACGGTCGGGGCCGAGCTGGCCGTTATCCTCGGGGCGGACTTCGCGCTGGGCGACTTCCTCGACATCGCCGCGATTGCGGATCCAGTCGCGGCGCAGCTCGGGCAGGCCGGCCATGATGTCGATGCGGGCTTCGGGATCGGTGTACGGGCCGGAGCAGTCATAGACGCGCAGCGGCGGCTCGCCCGAGCTGGGCTCAAGATGAATCTCGCGCATCGCGACGCCGAGAGGGCCGACATGGATCTTCTTGCTGCCGCGGATCGGGCCGGTGGTGACCTTCAACTCGGTGCGGGCGGGGATGTCGGCCATTCGTCACTACTCCTCAGGCGGGAGAGGACGGTCTTCGGGTGAAAGCCGCTCCCTCCCTACGCCGGTGTCAACCGGATCAGGTTCAGCGGGTCGATGGCTCCTGCCACCCTCTCAAGCGCGGATCGGCGCTCCCCCGGGGATGGGCGGACATTAGGGGTCGGGGCCGCAAAGGTCCAGCCGGCGATTTGTCCGTGGACAGACCGATCGCGGCAAGTCCTAATGGCCGCAACTGAAGGGGCGGTATGATGCAGGTGATCGGGATGCGCCGGGTTGGTCTGATGCTGGCGACCGCACTCGCCTGGCTGCTGTGGCCGGCGCAGGCGCAGGCGCAGGCCTTTCCGTGCAGCGGGGGCAGCAACGGCGCCGGCCCGGGCGAGCGGATGGTGGGCATGTCGCCGGGAGGACCCGGCGCGCCACCGCCCTTTCCGCTGTGCGTGCGCGACAATAGCGGCGGCGCATCCGGCCCGGCAGCGCCTCAGGGTCCGGCCGGCAGCCATGCCGCGCTCGCCTGGCACGCCGACGCCGGCGACGTTTGGGTCGATGGCAATTACGTGAGCGCGAACAATATCGCCGAACGCGGCGCGCTCGATGCGTGCAACCGCGTGATGGGGGGCGGGTGCAGGTCGCCCGGCAGCTGGTCGAACTCGTCGATGGCGATCATCCGCGACCGTGGCGGAGACCTGTTCAACGGGTGGCTCGGCGAAGGCGGGGCGGAACGCGACAAGGTGCTGGCCGAATGCTCGGCCAAGCAATTGCTGCCGTGCGAGGTCATCGCGACGATCCGGTCGAACACCAACCGGCGTTCGCCCGGCGCGTCCGTCCGCAAGCTCTATGCGGTTTCGGCCTGGGTCGCCGGCACCGACGGCTATGACGGCAAGCTCTATATCGCAAGCGGGCACCGCACCCGCGACGCGGCAACCGACGCAGCGATCAAGGCGTGCGCCGACGCCACCTCGCGCAAATGCGAAACCAATGCGTGGAGCGGAAACGGGTTGATCCAGGCCTATCAGATGGATGGCGGCAATGGCGGCGCCACCGCCGAAACCTCGGCGCAGCGCGCGAAGGAGGCGGCGCGGATCAATTGCAGGAAGCAGAGCAGCAAGTCGTGCACGCTGGAGGCGCAGTTCGACAGCCGCAAGCCCGGGCTGTTCGTGCACGATTTCCTTAAGGGCAAACCGCAATAACAATCGGCGGCGAAACGCTGCCGCAGGTCAGAAGGTCAGCGCCAGCCCCGCGCCGCCGGTCCACTGGTTTCGCGAGCCGGCGATGCTGACGAGCGGGCTGTCGGCGAAGTCGCCGAGGATCCGGGAGTAGCTGAAGCCCGTGACCAGCGCGAGGCCCTTGGTCAGGTCCCCCGTCAGCGCGACGGTGAACATGCCGCCCATGGCGACGTTCTTCTGTCCGCCCCTGGGCATGAACACGGGCAGGCCGCTGGCGGCGCTGCCCGGCGGGGTCACGCCGAAATAGGTGCGGGCATAGTCGTCGTCGGCGAATTCCGAGGTGGCAAACAGGCCGACCAGCGTCTTGGTGCTGAGCGGCGTCATATAGTTGATCGTCGGGGTCCAGACGCCGCCCTTGTGGACGCCCGTCACGTCGTGACGATAGCTCAAGGTGACCGAGAGCTTGTCATAGTCGCTGGTGATCACCCCGGTCCGGCCGATCCCGATATAGCCGCCGAGTTCGAGCGCGGTATCGATCTTGCCCAGCGCCCTGACCCGGGCGTCCTCGACCGCGCTGAGCTTCACGCGGTTGAGGTTGAGCACCGCGACCGGCCCAAGCTGGAAGTCCCAGCCCGGCCCCGTGGCGTTGGGAACGAGATCGAGGCTGACGCGATTGGCGAGCAGCGTGATGCTCATCCCGCCAATGGTGCCCTGAACCGCCGGAATCGGCGACCAGGTGTGGTCGTTCGACCCTTCATAATCGGGGAAATAGGCGACACCCGCGCCGATTGAGAGCCGCGCCTTGCCCTCTTCGGCGGCTGCGGCTTGCGCCGGAGGTACGGCATCGCCCGCCGTCGCGACTTCGCCGGACTGTTGCGTATCGACCGTATCCTGCGCGAAAGCGGGAGAGGCAGCGAGAGTGGCAACCGCGAAAAGCGGTGCGAGCAAAATGATACGCATTTGAGTAGCTTCCCGAAACTGTTCAGGAAAGCAACGCCGCATCTCACAAATGGATGCAAACCAAGTTATTACAGAAGGTAACGCATCCGCACCTGCTGTAGCGTCGCGGCGGTGCCAACCGCGAAACGCGCGGCGTCGAATTTGGGCGGGCCGAAGCCGATCGCCGGGTTGCGGCTGAACCCGAACCCCTCGCGCGGGATGCCCATCAGCGTGTCGAGCTTCGAATTGCCATTCTCGTCATGGATGATCGCCGCGGCGTAATTGCCGGGGGCGAGTCCCTCGAACGTCACGACGGTCTGGGTTGCGGGCACCGAACGGGTCAGCGCCTGCGCGTCGTTCTTGCAGTCGGGGAAGCTTTGCGGGCGGGCGGTAAGGCAGATGCGCAGCAGGCCCTTTTGCGAGCGCAGCTTGACGACGTCGATCTCAAGGCTGGCGGTCGGAGACGCGGCGGGAAGCAGCAGCAGCGCCAACCCGAGCGTGGCTGCGCGCGAAATCACCGAGCCCGCGGTCCGTGCCGCACAGCCGGTCCCAGAAACGGAAATAGAGGCCATAGTTGCACCCATATTGCTCATGGTGCCGCTGATGATGGCTGGCCGTGATCAGCCATGCCCCCAAAGGCCCCCGCCACATCGCACGGGGAAAGATTTCCCACCCCATATGATTGGTGACACCCATAACCGTCATGATCCCCAGCACAACGCCCAATGCGGCGACATGAATGGGGATCACGAAGACCAGCGCAGGAATGACCACTGCGCCGGTCACCGCCTCGACCGGGTGGAAGCTCATCGCCGCCCAGGCGGTCGGCGGCCGGCTGGCATGGTGGACGGCATGGGCGAGCCGGAACAACGCAGGCCGGTGCATCCAGCGGTGCGTCCAGTAGAACCAGGTGTCGTGCGCGGCGAGGTAGAGCAACACCGACAGCGGGAGATACCAGAGCGGGAAGGCGGAGGTCTCGGTGTAGACCAGCGTCCAGCCGCGATTCTGCCAGCCCCAGGCGACGATCCCCGCAGGCACGCCATAAATGGCGGCGCTGGCAAGGCTCCAGCCGATCTCGCGCCGCATCTGCTTATCGAGGCCGCGGTAGAGGCCGGGGTGCTTGAACCGCGTCGCCCAGGCGAAACCGCCCGAGACGATCAGATAGCGCACCCCGACGATCAGCGTCATCGCGAGCGCAGAGAGGAGGGCGGCGAACAGCACGGCCCTACCCTACAGCAATCCTCCTGCCGCCTGCCATGTCTTGATCGCCTCGACCGGCCACACGAGCATCAGCACATTGAGGGTGAGGTTGTCGCGGATCAGCAGCAAGGTCATCGCCTCGAACGCCAGCGCGACCGCGATGGTCACGCGTACCGGCAGCTTCGCCGCCAGCCAGAAGCCCGCCGCCATCCAGCCGATATCGGCGATCGAATTGAGGATCGAATCCCCCGAATAGCCGAATGCCATCGTCGCCTCGCGATAGCGGTCGATGATGACGGGCGAGTTTTCGAGCAGCTCCCACCCGCCCTCGAGTGCCACCGCCAGCGGCAATGCCCAGCGGCGCGCGTCGCCGCGCAGCACGAGATGCGCGAGGCCGTAGAAGAGGAAGCCGTGGATGACGTGGCTGAACGTGTACCAGTCGGCGATGTGCTGGCTGTTCTCGCTCGAATGGACCACGCCGTGCCACAGCTTGATCGTGCCGCATTCGCAGATCGGCGGGCGATCCATCAGGAACAGCGTCACGGCGAACACGATCACCAGATCGATCGCGAGAAACAGGGTAAGCAGCGTCGGCAGCTGCGTGCCCCGCGCAGCGCGCATGGTTTTACCGGCGTCCCCCATCGCTTGTGGTTATGCCATGCGCGGGTGCCGCCGCCTAGATACTCGCCCGGAGAACCACCCAGCCGTCACCCCGGCCTTGTGCCGGAGTCCACCGGGCGGCAGGCGCCGGACTGGAGGCTGAAGGGTCTCCGATGCGGTGAGGTGGACCCCGGCACAAGGCCGGGGTGACGGTCGAAGCGCGGTTCAGGCCGGCGCGATCAGGTCGATACAGTCCTTCGCGGCGCGATCGAGCTCGGCACGCGACGCGCCGGCACGGGCGCGGACGCTCAGCGAATGGATCATCGCCGTGACCACGCGCGCCTGCATTTCGGGTGCGGTGCTTCCGGCCTGACGCAAGAGCCGCTCGACCTGTTCATCTTCCATCGTCAGGAAGCCCGTAATCCGGGCGCGCACATCGGGCTCGATCACCGATTCGGTCGCGGCGGTGCTGATGAAGATACAACCCGCAGGGCCATCGTCCCCTGTCAGAAAGCCCTCGATCACCGCCCCGAACATGCGCTCCAGCATTTGGCGCAACGGCAGATCCGCCTCCCCCAGCCGCACAAAGCCGCGCTCGGCCCGCGCATGCGTCCGTTCGAGCGCGGCGAGGTAGAGCGCCTTCTTGTCGCCGAATGCCGAATAGAGGCTGGGCCGGTTGAGCCGGGTCGCCGCCGCCAGCTCGTCGAGCGAGGTTCCCGAATAGCCACCCGCACGAAACCGCTCGGCCGCGGCCTTGAGCGCCGTATCGGGATCGAACGCGCGAGGACGGCCTCTCTTTTTTGTACTGTCTTGCATAAAATTCCTTGACCGACTCGATATTCATGCGGAACAGTACAAAAATCAACCCCAGGGAGTCGTGCCATGAAGCTCTATTTCACCCCCTTCGCCTGCTCGCTCGCCTCACGCATCGCAGTCGAGGAAGCCGGCCTCGACGCCGAGTTCGTCCAGGTGCTGCCCGGCCGGAAGCTGCCCGGCGGTGGCGACTTCTGTGAGATCAGCCCGATGGGCTATGTCCCTGCGCTGGAGACGAAAAGCGGCCTGACGCTGACCGAGAACCCGGCAGTGCTCCAGTATATCGCCGACAATGCCGAGGAGGGCGTGCTCACCCCCGCATTGTTCAGCGCGGAACGCTACCGGATGCTGCTGTGGCTCAACTTCGTCAGCACCGAGGTGCACAAGGCGGTGTTCGCCGTGCTGTTCGCCAAGGATGCGAGCGAGGCCGAGAAGGAAGCGGCGCATGGCCGGGTGGCGAAGCCGTTCAAGGTCCTGTCGGAGCATCTGGTGGATCGCGCGCATCTGGGCGCGACCTTCACCGTCGCCGACGCCTATCTGCTGAGCGTGCTCAACTGGTGCGAGACTGCAGGCGTCGACATCGCCGCATGGCCGGTACTGCTCGGCTATCGCACGCAACTGCGCAAGCGTCCGTCGGTGGCGCGCGCGATGGCCGCCGAGATGCCGCTGCTCAAGGCCGCCTGAGCGCACGCCGCCGCACACGGGGTTGCGGGGTCTGTCCCTGCCCCGTAAGCGGCGGCGATGCCAGCCATCCACCATTGTGACCTTGCCATCGTCGGGGGCGGGCTTGCCGGCGGACTGATCGCCCTCGCCCTGCGCAAGCAACGCCCCGACCTCAATCTGCGGATCATCGAGAGCGGCGAACGGCTGGGCGGCAACCACCTCTGGTCGTTCTTCGCGAGCGATATCGCCGCGGCCGACCGCTGGCTGGTCGCACCGCTGATCTCCTATGGCTGGGCCAGCTACGATACCGCCTTTCCCGACCATGCGCGCACGCTGAAGGCGCCCTATTATTCGATCGAGTCCGAGCGGTTCGACCGGGTCGTCCGCGCTGCCTGTCCCGAGGGGACGGTCATGAGCGAGCGCAAGGTGCTGGGCGCCAGCGCGCGCGCGGTGGTGCTCGCCGATGGCGACCGGGTCGAAGCGGGTGGCGTGATCGACTGCCGGGGGCCAGGCGACTTATCCAAGCTTGACCTCGGCTGGCAGAAATTCCTCGGCCGCGAGCTGGCGCTGGCCGATCCGCATGCTCTGAAACGCCCGATCGTGATGGACGCGACGGTCGCGCAGATCGACGGTTATCGCTTCGTCTACGCGCTGCCCTTTTCGGCGATGCGGCTGTTCGTCGAGGACACCTATTACAGCGACACCCCCGAGATCGACGATGAAGCGATGCGCCAGCGGCTCGACGCCTGGACGCACGCGCGCGGCATCGCGGCCGAGAGCGTGATGCGCGAGGAAACCGGCGTGCTACCGGTCGCGATGGGCGGCGATTTCGAGGAATATTGGCGATCGGGCGGTAATCGCGTCGCGAAGGCCGGGATGCGCGCCGGGCTGTTCCATCCGGTCACCGGCTATTCGCTACCCGACGCGGTGCGGCTGGCGCGCGTGATCGCCGACGCGAGCAATCTGGACGGTACCGCACTGCACGAACTGAGCTATGGCTATGCCCGGCGCCAGTGGCAGAAGCGTGGATTCTATCGCCTGCTCTCCACCATGTTGTTCCGCGCCGCCGAGCCGGAAGAGCGTTACCGCATCCTTGAACGCTTCTATCGACTGGACGCGGGGCTGATTGCACGCTTCTATGCGGGCCAGTCGAGCCTGCTGGATTGCGCACGGGTGCTGGCGGGCAAACCGCCGGTGCCGATCGGGCGTGCCTGGCAGGCGATCAGGGGAACCATGTGAAGCGGGCAGTCGTCATCGGTGCGGGGTTCGGCGGGCTAGCGCTCGCGATCCGGCTGCAATCCGCAGGGGTCGACACCGTGCTGGTCGAGGCGCGCGACAAGCCCGGCGGGCGCGCTTATTATTGGGAGAAGGACGGCTTCACCTTCGACGCCGGCCCGACGGTCATCACCGCGCCCGAGGCGCTGGAAGAGCTGTGGGCGCTATCGGGCCATCGCATGGCCGACGATGTCACGCTGGCGCCGGTCAACCCCTTTTACCGCCTCAACTGGGTCGACGGGACCAATTTCGACTACACCAATGACGACGCGGTGCTGACCAGCGAGATCGCCAAGCTCGATCCGGCCGACATCGCCGGATATCGCCGCTTCCTCGACTATTCCGCGGGCGTTTACCGCGAAGGCTATGAGAAGCTCGGCCATGTGCCGTTTCTCGACTTCACCTCAATGATCAAGGCCGCGCCTAATCTCGCGAAATATCAGGCGTGGCGCAGCGTCTATTCGATGGTCTCGTCCTTCGTGAAGAACGAGAAGCTGCGTCAGGCGCTGTCGTTCCATACCTTGCTGGTCGGCGGCAACCCGATGACGACCAGCGCCATCTATGCGCTGATCCACAAGCTCGAGCGCGACAGCGGGGTGTGGTGTGCGATCGGCGGCACCAACCGGCTGGTCGCGGGGATGGTGCGGCTGTTCGAGCGGCTGGGCGGGGTGATGAAGCTCGGCGACCCGGTGGCCGAGATCGTGACGCTGGGCGAGCGCGCGACCGCGGTGGTGACGAAGAGCGGCGAGCGGTTCGAAGCCGATGCGGTCGCAAGCAACGCCGACCTGATCCACAGCTATCGCGACCTGCTCAAGACCTCGCGCAGCGCGCAGCGGACCGCGGGGCGGCTGGAGAAGAAGCGCTTCTCGCCCTCGCTGTTCCTCGTCCATTTTGGAATCAAGGGGACCTGGCCGGGGATCCCGCATCACATGATCCTGTTCGGGCCGCGCTACAAAGGGCTGCTCGAGGACATTTACGACCATGGCGTGCTGAGCCAGGATTTCTCGCTCTATCTCCATCACCCGACCGTGACCGACCCGAGCCTGGCGCCCGAGGGCCATTCGACCTTCTACGCGCTCGCCCCGGTGCCGCACCTCGGCAAGTTCCCGGTCGACTGGAACGAGATCGCGCCGGTGCTGGAAAAGCGCATCCTCGACGAGGTCGGTCGGCGGCTGATCCCCGACATCCATGAGCGGATCATCACCAAATTCAGCTATGCGCCCAACGACTTCCGCGACGATCTCGGCGCGCATCTGGGGAGCGCGTTCAGCCTCGAGCCGACGCTGTCTCAGAGCGCATATTTCCGCGCGCATAACCGCGACACATCGATCCCCAACCTCTATTTCGTCGGCGCCGGCACACATCCGGGCGCGGGCATTCCCGGCGTGGTCGGCAGCGCGAAAGCCACCGCCACGCTCATGCTGGAGCAACCATGACCCCCCTGAAGCGCCTTGCCATCTATTGCGGCTCCGCCACCCCGAGCGACCCGGTCTATGTCGAGAATGCCCGATTTGTCGGCCGCACCCTCGCCGAACGCGGGATCGGCGTGGTCTATGGCGGCGGGCGGCTCGGCCTGATGGGCGCGGTCGCCGACGCGGCGCTGGAAGCCGGCGGTGAAGTCATCGGCGTGATCCCGCAGGCGCTGGTCGATGCCGAGGTCGCGCATCGCGGCTGTACCGAGCTGCACATCGTGCGCACGATGCATGAGCGCAAACAGGCCTTCACCGACATTTCGGACGGCTTCGTCACGCTGCCCGGCGGCACCGGGACGATGGATGAGCTGTGGGAGGCGATGAGCTGGGCGCAGATCGGCTATCACGCCAAGCCGGTGGGGCTGCTCAACACCGCCAGTTTTTATGACGGGCTGATCAGCTTCGTGAAGACGATGGGCGAGGTCGGCTTTCTGCGCCCGCAGCATCAGGGGCTGCTGATCATCGACGATCAGCTCGACGGGTTGCTGGCCAAGATGGCCGCGCATGTTCCCGCGACCACCATCGGCCAGATCGGCAGCAAGGACCTGTGAGCCCGCCCAGCCGCGCCCTGGTGGTCGCGGCGGCGCAGGACAGTATCGCGCGCGGATCGCGCAGCTTTGCGATGGCGAGCCAGATCTTCGATCCCGTCACGCGCGAACGCGCCTGGCTGCTCTACGCCTGGTGCCGCGCCTGCGACGATCTCGCCGACGGACAGGAACTGGGGCATGACGCCGCGCCGGTCACCGACCCAGCGGCACGGCTGACGCAGATCCGCGACCTGACCGGCAAAGCGCTCGCCGGACAATGGACCGGCGATCCCGCGTTCGATGCGCTGAAGATCGTCACGGAGGAAGTCCATCTTCCGCACCGCTTCGTTCATGACCTGATCGACGGGTTCGCGCTCGACGCGAGGGGCTGGTTCCCGCGCAGCGAGGACGATCTGCTGCGCTATTGCTACCATGTCGCGGGTGCGGTCGGGTGCATGATGGCGGTGGCGATGGGCGTCGATCCTGCAGACGAGGCGACGCTCGACCGTGCCTGCGACCTCGGCATCGGTTTCCAGCTTGCCAATATCGCGCGCGATATCGAGGCCGACGATCGCATCGGCCGCTGCTACCTTCCGGTCGACTGGCTGGTCGAAATGGACATCCCGCCCGGCCAGCACATGAAGCCGCCCTTCCGGCCGCGCCTCACCGTCATCGCAAAATGGCTGGGGGAGATGGCCGAAGCCTATGCCGCGAGCGCGCGGCACGGCGCGCCGGCGCTGCGCTTCCGCTCGGCCTGGGCGGTGCTCGCGGCGGCGGGCATCTATGGCGATATCGCACGCGAAGTCGTCGCGCGCGGCGATCATGCCTGGGATCACCGCGCGCAGACGGGCAATATGCAGAAGCTTGGCTGGATGGCGCGGGCGCTGGTTCAGGCCGCGCTGCGCCATCGTCTCTATCCGGCCGCGCCCCGCCCCGCGGCGCTATGGACCCGCCCGCGTTAACCGCGTTCGGCGACGCCCCGGAAACGGGAGGCGTGCGAAAGAGCGGATAATGACCGTGTTATCGCTTAACCTGTCCCGCGCGCTCGCGAAGGGCCGTGCAGCCCCCGCCCCGCCCGCGAGCCGCGCGGACCTTTTACTGACCCTGTTGCGCAAGCGCGCGGCTGCGCACAATGCGAACGCGCCGGAGCTGGAGGCGCTGTTGCGCGATCAGATCCGCTGGGCGCTGCCGATGGAACGCTGCTGAAGCATTAGCCGCGCGGCGATGTCGCCTCAGTACGCGCCATCTGCTCGCCACGACGCTGACACGCAGCGACGATGACCGGGAAGGAAAGATCGGCGTGGCGCGGCAGCACCTGCGCCATCGCCTCCTGACAATGCGCCGCGCTCTGATACCGGACCGGCTCGACACGCGCCTCACGGCATTGCGACTGATCGTCGCCGCAGCCAAGGATTGCCATCACGTAGAAAACGGGTTCCATCGTCTCGCTCCTCGCCATCATAACGGATGGCGAGGCGGCTTTGTTGCATCGGCGGCACAACGGCCCCAGATAGCGGGCATGCCGCCCCAGACCGCTCCCGCCGGCGGCGAACGCCCGTTGTTCGCCACGCTCCGGCGCTTCCTTCCTTATCTCTGGCCCGATGGCATGCCGGGGCTGAAGGCGCGCATCATCGGCGCGCTGGTGCTGGTGCTGCTGTCCAAGGTGGTCCAGGTCTATGGCGCGGCCTATGCGCTCAAGGCCGCGGTCGACAGCATGGCGCTGAATGACCGCGGCGTGGTGACGTTCGTCATCCTGATGGTGGTCGGCTATGCCGCGGCGCGGCTGTTCACCACCTTGTTCGACAATCTGCGCAACGCCGTGTTCGAGAAGGTCGGCCAGGATGCGACGCGGCGGCTGGCCATCGTCACCTTTCGCCATCTCCACCAGCTGTCGCTGCGCTTCCATCTCGAACGGCGCACCGGCGCGGTCACCAAGGTGGTCGAGCGCGGGACCAAGAGCATCGATTCGATGCTCTACTTCCTGTTGTTCAACATCGCCCCGACGATCCTCGAGCTGGCGCTGGTGCTGCAGATCTTTGGCAGCAAGTTCGGCTGGTGGCTGGTCGCATCGACGCTGGCGATGGTGGTGATCTACATCGCCTTCACCCGCTGGATCACCGACTGGCGCTCCAAGCTGCGCGAGCAGATGAACGATCTCGACACCGGTGCGGTCGCGCATGCGGTGGATTCGCTGCTCAATTTCGAGACGGTCAAATATTTCAACGCCGAGAAGCGCGAGGCAGACCGCTATTCAAAGGCAGTCGACGCCTATGCCAAGGCGGCGGTGAAGAGCGAGAACTCGCTCGCCTGGCTCAACATGGGGCAATCGCTGATCACCAATGTGATGCTGGGCGCGGGCATGGCAGTAGTCGCCTGGGGCTGGTCATCGGGCGACTTCACGGCGGGCGACGTCGTGTTCGTCTCGACGCTGCTGAGCCAGCTGTTCCGCCCGCTCGACATGCTCGGCTGGGTCTATCGCACGATCCGCCAGGGCGTGATCGACATGGGCGCGATGTTCGACCTGATCGACACCGATGCCGAAGTGAAGGATGCGCCCGGCGCGCCCGCGTTGCAGGTGTCGCGCGGCGAGGTGCGGTTCGAGGATGTGCATTTCGGCTATGATGCCGAGCGCGATATCCTGAAGGGCATCGATCTGGTCATCAAACCGGGCCAGACGGTCGCGGTGGTCGGCCCTTCGGGCGCGGGCAAGTCCACACTCGCGCGCATCCTCTACCGTTTCTACGACCTCACGGGCGGACGGGTGACGATCGACGGGCAGGATATTTCGCAGGTGACGCAGGCAAGCCTGCGCGCCGCGATCGGCATCGTTCCGCAGGATACGGTGCTGTTCAACGACACGGTCGGCTACAACATCGCCTATGGCCGCGAAGGCGCGACGGCGGAGCAGGTCGCGGCGGCGGCACGCGGCGCGGCGATCGCCGGGTTCATCGAGAGCATGCCGAGCGGCTACGACACGCGCGTCGGCGAGCGCGGGCTGAAACTCTCGGGGGGAGAGAAGCAGCGGGTGGCGATCGCGCGCACCCTGCTCAAGGATCCGCCGATCCTGATCCTCGACGAGGCAACCAGCGCGCTGGATTCGCGGACGGAGGCGGAGATCCTCGACACGCTGGAGGCGATCGAGCGCGGGCGGACGACGATCGTGATCGCGCACCGCCTGTCGACTGTGGTCAATGCCGACCGCATTGTGGTGCTGGAGGCGGGGCGCATCGCCGAGCAGGGCACGCATGCCGAGCTGCTCGAGCTGCGCGGCGTCTATGCCGAGATGTGGGCGCGCCAGCAGGCCGAGCGCGAGGCGGTGGACGAAGCGGCGGAGTGAAGACCCGTCGTCCCCCGGCCTTGTGCCGGGGTGACGCTTTAGAGACGACTCATCCGAACTCGACCGCCTCGAACCGCACCGGGCGGCCGTGCGCGGCATTGGCGAGCTGGCCGTCCCACATCACCTTGCGGCCCCGGATGATCGTACCGATCGGCTTGCCGGTGAGCTGATCCCCGGTGAACGGCGACCAGCCGCAGCGCGACGCGAGCCAGCTTTCCTCGACGGTCCACTGCTTCTTCAAATCGACCACGGTGAAGTCCGCGTCATAGCCCGTGACGATCCGGCCCTTGCCCACCAGCCCGAACACGCGCTGCGGCCCGGCGCTGGTGAGGTCGATCAGCCGTGCAAGCGTGGTGCGCCCCTTGGCGACATGGTCGAGCAGCAGCGGCAGCAGCGTTTGCACACCGGGCATGCCGCTGGGTGAGGATGGATAGGGCTTGGCCTTCTCCTCGATCGTGTGCGGCGCGTGATCGGAACCGAGCACATCCGGTACGCCCTGGTTGAGCCAGTGCCACAGCCCGTCGCGATGCGCGGCCGAGCGGATCGGCGGGTTCATCTGGGCATAGGTGCCAAGCCGCGGATAGGCGTCCTCGGCCGCCAGCGTCAGATGCTGGGGCGTCACCTCACAGGTCGCGATATCCTTGTGCTGACCGAGCAGCTCCAGCTCGGCCGGCGTCGTCACATGAAGAACGTGAATGCGGCGCCGCGCCTCACGTGCAAGCTTGAGGATCCGGCGCGTGGCCATGATCGCGCTCTCATCGTCCCGCCACACCGGGTGCGAGCTGGGATCGCCGGGCACGCGCTCACCCTCGCGCTCGTTCATCCGAAACTCGTCCTCGGCATGGATCGCGACGCGGCGATGGCCCGAGGCGAGGACGCGGGCGAGATTGGCGTCGTCCGACACCAGCAGGTCGCCGGTCGAGGCGCCCATGAAAATCTTGACCCCGGCGGTGCCCGGCATCCGCTCGAGCTCGGCCAGCTCGGTGGCATTATTGTTGGTTGCACCGACATAGAAAGCATGGTCGCACCACATGCGGTCCTTCGCGCGTGCGAGCTTGTCGTTGACGGCATCGGCGGTGTCGGTGTTGGGCTTGGTGTTCGGCATCTCGAACACCGCGGTCACGCCGCCCAGCACCGCGGCGCGGCTGCCGGATTCGAGGTCCTCCTTGGCCTCGAGCCCCGGCTCGCGGAAATGGACCTGGCTGTCGATCACGCCGGGAAGGATATCGAGGCCGGTGCAGTCGATCGTCTCGCCCGCGTCACCCTGCGCGCCGATCGCGACGATCCTGCCGTCGCGCACACCGATATCGACCATTGCGGGACCGCCGGGCAGGTGGACAGTGCCGCCAGTGAGCTTGAGATCGAACGTCGCCATGAGAGCCTCTTTTGAAGTCGCTTCCGGCGTCCTACCTGTTCGGCATGACAGAGACCAGCCAGGTTCGGGCCACCCTGCTCGCCGATCGTTCGCTCATTCGTGTTTCGGGGGAAGACGTCCGCGGCTTTCTGCAGGGACTGGTGACGCAGGACGTCAACGCCGTGCGGCCGGGCGGACCGCAATGGGCCGGGCTGCTCTCCGCGCAGGGAAAGGCGCTGTTCGACTTCATCCTGTGGGATGGCAAGGATTCGGGGGGAGATGCGATCCTGATCGACTGCCAGACGGAACAGCGCGAGGCGTTAGTCCGTCGGCTTTCGATCTATCGCCTGCGCCGGCCGATCACGATCGAAGCGGTCGAGGGCGGCGTGCACTGGTCACGCGAACCCGGCACAGGCGTTCCCGATCCGCGGCTGGCGGAGCTTGGCTATCGCTGGCTGGGAGAGGCAGAAGGCGCGCCCGCAACCGGATGGCTTGAGCACCGCCTGCGCCTTGGCGTGACCGAGGGCGCTGCCGAGCTGGGTCAGGACAAGACGCTCTGGCTCGAATGCAACGCGACCGAGCTCGGCGGCGTCAGCTTCAGCAAGGGCTGCTATGTCGGGCAGGAGAATACGGCGCGAATGAACTGGCGCGCCAAGATCAACCGCCGCCTCGTCGTCGCACCGCTGGGCGACGCGGGAGATCGCACCCGCGCCGCGTATCCGGATCTGGGGCTGATGGTCGAGCATCGCCGCGTCGAGGCGCTGGGCGATGCGCTGCTACCGGACTGGCTGGCCACGGCGCTCAGCCCGGATGAAGCGGGCTAGTTCACCGATCGGATGCAAGGGCCGCTTCGGCGATCAGTTCGTGTACGGCATCGCTCGACAGGGCAGGCGATGCCAGAACGACCGAGGTCGCGATTTGCCGCTCCGGCACGTCCCAGTAGGTGCGGAGAAGAGGGGCGATATCGTCATCGCGCACGCATATGAACCCATGCCGTTCGTAGAAGCGGATTGCCCAGTCTGCCGCCTTCCACGTGCCGATCAGGATTGGCCGTTCCGCGTCGCGGCAGAGATGTTCCAGCAACCGCGAGCCGATTCCATGGCCTTGCCACTCGGGGAGAACATAGGCGTGACGGATAAGGTCGACGTTAAGCCGGCGCTGGACGCCCATCACCCCGATCAGCCGCCCATGCGCGACACAGCCGCTGAACTTCACGCCATCGGCCAGCTCGGCCAGCAACGACTCGGCCGGCATATAGGGGTCGTGCCAGCGATCGGCCGGAATTACGCCGCGATACGCCTCAGCTGCGGCGTTGATGATGGCGAGGGTTTCGGCCAGATCGGCGGACTCGCATCGCCGGATCGTGATCTCTGTCGGCGTCTGATCGTGCCTGCCCATATTCTTCGGTCCTCCGGTGTAATGCCGGTACCGGTTAGCGTGGGCGGGCGGGAGCGCTCTTGAACGAAATTGCACTTCGACGTTGGTAAGCTTCGGCGTAGACGCCCGGCGTGAAGCCGTGACGTGCGACGAAGACGCGGTGCATGTGGCTTTGGTCGGCAAAGCCGGCACCCGCTGCCGCATCCGCCAGTGTCGCGCCATCCCGGATCGACCGGCGAGCCAGATCGAGGCGGCGTTGCATCACATAGGCGTGCGGCGTGAACCCGGTTAAGCGGGCAAAAGCCCGCAGCATCTGATAGCGGCTAAGGTCGGCCAATGCCGCCAGATCGGCCAGGGCATGACGCCCTGCCGGTTCGTCATCGATGCGCGCGCGCACTTGCGCCAGCCGGTGGGAGGTATTGGCGACCGCCTTCGACCCGACATCGAACAGGCGCCCGAAGAGCGACAGAAGCCGTTCCTCGAACGCCTCCTCTTCCCCCGCGTGCACAAGGGCCTGTCGCGTCGCCATGAAAAGCCCAGCAAGACGCGGATTGTCGACAACGGGCGCGTGCAGTTCACCCAGTGCGCGTCGGCCATCTTCGAGGTCGTGGACGAGCCCGCTCACGATCTGCTGCGAGAAATAGAGCATCGACCAAGACCGCGCTGGCCCCACCGGCGCCCCATCGTGAAGTTCGGCGGGGTTCACGGTCACGAGGTTGCCTTTGACCGCCTCCACCGCGCCGCGCCCGCTCCACGAGCGTTGCGCGCCGCCCGTTACCAGTCCGACGCCGAACTCGTCATGCACATGACGCGCGAACGAACGTCCCGACAGCGCGTCGACCGCGGTGATCGCGCCGTCTCGAAATGACCGGACATGAAAGACTTCGCGTTTCATCCGACCAGGATCATGCGCGCGTGCAGCAGGGATGCAATCCAAACCGCTGCCCTCAGCGCGGATCCCCGAAACGGCGCCTGCAATTCACGCCTGTCTGGCCGTGAACGACCCGCTGGATTGCTCGCTTCCATGCGCCTGGGATCCAGCAAGGGCATCGAAGGGAAGTTCACCAGCTGTTGCGGCCATCGACCTGTTCGACCTTTACCGATGCGATGTCGAAATCGTCGATCAGGCGAATGTTGACACCGATGATGCGGGTTTCCGGGAAGCTGTTCGGATCGCCGTTCTTCGGCGTCCCGTCGTTATTATATACCGACGCCCAGTCCGGGGAATCACCCCAGCTGCTGATCCCGCATTGGCCGCAGAAGTGATGCCGGTTCATCCCGCCACTCGCTGAATAGACCTGATCGCCCTCGCCCGACAGGATCGTCACCTCACCCGGCTGGTAATAGCTCCAGATCGCGCCGGTCTTGAAGCAGAAGCTGCAGTTACACTGCTTCGCCTCGGTTGGCGGATAAGGCAGCGCGATTCTGGTCGCGCCGCAATGGCAGGTGGCGGTCAGGGTCATCTCGCACTCCATGCTGGTGGCAGCGACGCTTCTACACGATCCGGATGTCAGGATGTGGCAGCAGTCAACCATCGCAGACAAGCCATGCGGGATCGCCTTGTCCTGCGATCTGCCGCACGCAAAGAAAAAGGGAGGCCGGTTGCCCGGCCTCCCCAATTCTTGTCGATCCGCAGAGCGGACCGCGCGGCTTACATGCCCGAACCCGGACCGTAAGTGATTTCCACGCGGCGGTTCTGCAGCTCGCGAACGCCGTCGGCGGTCTCGACGCGCGGACGGCTTTCACCGAACGCTTCCGAGCTGATCGTGCCGTCGGCGATGCCGCGACCGGTCAGATAACCGCGGACCGAGTCCGCACGGCGCTGCGACAGGCCGACGTTGTAGCTCGCCGAACCCGAACGGTCAGCGTGGCCCGCCAGCATGACCTGCGCGTTACCGCAGTTCTGGTATGCCGAGATCGCGTTGTCGAGAATGCCGGCCGCCTCAGGCGTGATGTCCGACTTATCCCACTCGAAGAACACGATATACGGTCCCGGGGTGCAAACCGGCGGCGGCGGCGGCGGCACTTCGACCGGCGGCGGCGGCGGCGGCGGCACTTCGACCGGCGGCGGCGGCGGCGGCGGCGGAGCTGCCGGTTCGCCGAAGTTGAAGGTCACGCCGCCGAGGATGCTGTGCGAACGGAAGCGACCGTCGAACTGACGGCCGGTCACGTCGACCAGCTTGACGTTGTCGGCGTTGAAGAAGCGATACTTCAGCGTCACGTCGATGTTGTCGGTGATCGGCTGACGCAGACCCGCAAGAACCTGCCATGCGAACACGGTGTCCGAATCGTCGAGGAACGAACCGCGGGTGTTCAGACCGTAATCGGCCTTGACGCGGGACACACCCGCACCACCGCCGATGAAGCCCTGTACGCCATCGTCATCACCGAAATCGAGCAGGCCGTTGACCATGAAGCTCAGCGCCGACGACTTACCACCAGCATAGTCATAGCTGCCGGCAGGTGCATTGGTGATCGCATTCGCCGCGTTGTAGGCCGGCGTGGTGAGGGTCGAACGATAACCATCGACCGACGCGCTGCGATAGCTGACGTCCGCCTCGATGCGGAACGCGCCGAGGTCATAACCGATGACGCCACCGACGTCATAGCCATAGTTGTGATCGACCGTGCCAGCAGCGGTCGACGCGCCGATGTCGAAACTGATATCTTCGACAATCATCGCGCCGCCTTCGACGCCCACGTACCACGCGTTGTCGCGGGCGAGGGCGGGCGTTGCGAGCGCGGTCGAAGCGAGTGCCAGTGTTACGGCAAGCTTCCGCATCATAAATCCCCTTTCTTGGTTGCCACTTCGGACAGCGCTAACTTCCTACCGTGCGGAAAGTTTCCGCGCAAGCGAACAAAATCAGGGGACTGTTGCCGTAACGTCACAGTTATAGCGGGTCGATCAGACCGTGGGTCCGGAGCGCCGCCAGGATGGCGTCAATCACAACGCGCGCCTCGGCATCCACCACCACCCCGCCGTCGGGATCATCGATCGCCGGCGCGCGCGGCCCGACCACTTGCTCGCCATCGATCTCGAGCCGCGTCGCGGTCAGCCTGCCGTTGCGCCAGGCGCCAGCGGTATAGCGCGCGCAGAGCCCGTCCGCGGCAACCCAGGCGGCCATCCCCTCGCGCGGCGGAACGAAGCGCCATCCGCTCGCCGTCCATAGCGCCAACGCCTTCGCCGCCCCGGCCCATTCCCCCGTGGGTGATTCGCCGATAATCCAGCATTGCCCGGCGGCCGGGGCCGTCGGCGGCGCATTGATTCCGATCGCTTCGACACAGGGCTGGATCAGCGCTTCGGCCAGCACCAGCGCCTCGTTATGGAATAGCTCCTTCTGCGCCTGGCCGGGATACAGCAGGGGCAGTGCGAATCGTGCGGTCGCGTTCATGTCGTGCTCCAGTTCTAGAGGGTCAGGACGGCCGGAGCCGACAGGCCGTGATCGCCGATCTGGCGCACCTCGATCAGCGCCGGGCCGGCAAGACCGGCGAGCAACGCCAGTTCGGCCGCCGCCACGGTCTCCACCGATTCCTCGCCGGCGCCACGAACGATTCGCACCCGATACCGCTCGGTCTCTTCGCCCAGCGGTACCTCGACCCCGTCCTGCCAGCGCCAGCCGTTTCGGCTGCGGCGCGACCAGCGAAGCCACGCATCGCCACCCGGCATCCTCTCAAGCCGCAGATGCACCGGCGCGGGCGGCAGGATCGATGCTCCCGTAAGCTGCGTCGCGATCTCAACACCGTCGCCATCGGCGGGCGCTGTCCCCAGAATCGCAATGCCCGCGCCGATTCCCGCAATCCCGTCGCGCATTGCGAGCGTCGCGTGATCGATCAGCACGAAGCGGTCGCCCGCCGTCGCCGTGCCGGCCGCCGCTTCGGTCCCACGGCGCCCGCGCCATAGCCGGGACAGCCGCCAGCGATTGCCTCCTAACGGCTCGGCTTCCCCGAACTGGACCAGCTCATTGCCGATCAGCGCCAGGTTCACGCCCGCATCGAGAGCCGCGTCGTCGGCATCGGCGAGCGTCATCCTTCCATGCGCCAGTTCGACGACGATCGCATTCCGCCGGTCGGCGATCGTGCAATCGGCCGCCCCGCCAGGGTCTTCCACATTCCCGGCAATAGCCGGCGCGGCGGTAGCGCCGGCGGCCTCCCAACGGACTCCGCCATCGGTGCTCACCGCCAGCGCCGCGTGCCGCCAGCCCGCGCCGGTACCCCATGCTGCGATGGACAGGCGCGCCGCCGCCAGCACGCCCTCGCCCAGATGCGGAAGTTCGAACGCGTGAAGGATCGTCGATCCCGCGACATCGTCGGGCGCGGGCAACACCCGTCCCGGTGTCGCGCTAGCGGGAAGGGGCGCAGATGCGATTCGCACCAGCTCCAGCCTCACCGCCATTGCCTCAAGACTCCAGTCGGCGACACGCCATTGCCCCGGCTCCCCCGCGATCCGCACGCGGGCGCCCGGCGCAATGCCCAAGGCGTTCCACCCGGTCCGCACGATCCGCCGCTCGCGCTGCTGGTCGGCTTGCGCGAGTGCGGCCTCGGCAAGCTGCTTGGCAGTCCCGGCCGAGAGCGCAGCAGGCAGTTCGATCGCGGCGTCGCGATATCCCGCGCCGGGCCGCGTCGCGATCTGCACCCCTGCCTGATAGTCACGCGCCGGATCATAATGGCTCAGCGTCACGCGCCGCGGCGTACGGTCGGAAGTCGCGATCGCGCGGTCGCCCGGCAATCCCGGACCCGCACCGATATCGACGACTTCCACGGCCGCACCCGTTCCGCGCAACAGCCGCACCCCCGCTTCGAGCACGGGCCACGCCCCCGCCGAATCGGCCAGGGGTTCGATCACGCCGCGCCGCGATCCGCCATAGGCCGAAAATCCCTCGATCGGCACCAGCGCGTCGCCGCCGGAAACGCGCCCATCCGACACGGCTTCGACGATCACCTCCGCCGTCACCGCCCCCGGATCGGCAATTACCTCGAACGACAGCGAGGGGATGCGATTCCCGTAATCCGCCAGCTCGAGATCCTCGAACACCGCATAGGCGATGCCGCGATGCGCCGGTGCAAGACCGATCCCCTCGGCCGATGCAATCAGCGGGTCCGCCGTTTGATCCTCGCCGCCATGATGCAGCCGGAACCCGGTCCGCACCTTCCAGTCGCCCGCCGCACCGCGCAGCAGCTTACCGTCGGCCCAGATCCGTCCCACCGACAGCACCGGCCGCGCCGACAGGGCCACTGCGAACGACGCGGTGTAGCTATAGCTCGTCACCGTCGGCCGTCCCTTTCCGCCTTCGCGATGACGGTGCTCGATCAGGTCTGTGGCCCAGATCACCGATCCCGCGACGCGCAACGTCCCGAACAGCTTCGGGATCGGCGTGCCGTAGCTCGACGTCTGCACCTTGAGTTCGTTGAGTCGCGGTCCCTCGCGCCCCTTGGGCTTGAACAGCAACTCGCGGTCGATCGCCTGCCCGGCCATGCTGCCGATCATTGCGCCGATCGGTCCGCCGATCACACCCCCGATCGTGCTCAATACCAGCGTCGCCATTCACCCCTCCGTCGCTTCGAACCGCCGCCAGCGCATCAGCTCGGGCCAGGGCGGCGCGCCCGGCCGCTCGACCACGCGCCGCAACGACGCATCGGCATGGATCACGCCATTTTCGCTCGCGATTCCCAGATGCAGCTGACCCGGCCCGGCGCGGAACAGCACCAGATCGCCCGCGCACGCATCGTCCACACGCACCAGCCCAGCCCCCGCGACAGTGGCGATCACGGGCCGCGCATCGCCCGACCGCAGCGAATAGCCGCGCGGCACCTCAACCCCGTATGCAAGGCCAGCCAGTCCGACACAGTCCAGCCCGTCCGCTATGCTCCGCCCATGCAGCCGGAACCTGACGCCGATCGCGCAGCGCGCCTGCTCGATCGGGGTCATGCCCCGGGATAGCGGGTCAGCAGGTCGATCCCGGGCAGATATGGCTCTCCGCGAAAATTCGCCGCGTTGGCGAACCGGGCGGCACAGGTCGCGATCGACTTGTCGCATCCCTCGCTTACCTCCACCAACGCTCCAACCGCGCCAAAGCGCGGCTCCCGGCGCAACGTCACGAGCGCGCCCGCGGACGCGCCGATCGCATCCTCCAGCCCCGAATTGCCGCCGCTGATCCAGCGCAGCCGTCCGCCGGCCCGGCCACCCGCGATCGGCTCATCCGAATCCAGTGTCAGCACCGCCCCGTCCGCCGCGGTCACTCGCGCAAGCCGCCGCCGCCCCGCCATCGCCACCCGGCACCTTTTGTCGCCCAGCTCGGCGCGGCACTCGGGCGATGTCGCCTCGACCACCGGCGCCTCCAGCGCCGCGACGATTCCCCTCAACTCCGCGGTCAGCACCCCGCGCTTCAATTCCACGGCGCCGATGGTGCCCTCGCCCAGCGCTGCTGGTTCGACCGGGTTCGTCCAGTCGACTGCAAACAGCACTACCCGCGCGCCGTCCCACCGCCCGGCGAGCAGATCCGCCTCGCTGATCGCCGCGCCCGAAAGCGCGCCCGTTACATCCATGCTGTCGGCGTCGAACGACGCACTGCGCTGGATCGCCGACGGCGTCATCCCGGGCGCCGCGCGATAGATGAAGCCATCGACGGTCAGGTCGCGGTCATGTGCGGTCAGTCCGATCGCCACGCCATCGCGCCGCTCGACCCGCCAGCACAGCGCGATCGTCGCAAGGGGCTCGTCGAGCCAGCTCATATGCGTTCTCCCTGAATACTCGCCGTCGCGGCGCCGTTCCGCTACGATTGGCGACGATGACCCCTTCAACCACCACGCTCTGGCGACCCGTCGGCCCCGAGGAGCTTGAGTTGATCCGCCAATCCGGCATGCGCGCCTTCCCGCCGCGCCTGCCGGAGCAGCCGATCTTCTATCCGGTCGTGACCGAGGACTATGCGATCAAGATCGCGCGCGACTGGAATGTCCGCGACAGCGGCGTCGGCTTCGTCACCCGCTTCGAGGTGCGCAACGACTTCCTCGCCAAGTACCAGATCGAGGAAGCAGGCGGCCGCGCGCATCGCGAATACTGGGTTCCAGCCGAGGATCTCGACGCCTTCAATGCCGCGATTATCGGCGAGATCGCCGTAACGCACAGCTTCCCTTAGACCTCACGCACCTCGACCAGCGGCACGCTCGGAGCCGCGCCGGCCATGAAGGTCGCACGGTTCACGCTCAGCGAATCCTCGGCAAAGCGCACCGTCACGTCGAAGCGGAACCCCGCCGTCACCACCGCACCCGGGCCCGGCGGGGCGTCAAACACCACCATCCCGCCCGCGCCGAGCTCGAACGCCACGGTTTCCACCCCGTCCACCGCGACGCGCACGCTTCCGGCAACCGGCCGCGTGATCCGCCGCGCGGTGTCGCCATAATGTTTGACCAGTGCGAAGCCCTGCCTGTGGCCATCGCCCTCGCCGATCAGCTGGTCGGTCGCGCCGGGCTCTCCGTCATCGTTCGAGCAATCGTCGAACGGATCGCGCAACCGAAAGGCGCGCGCCGGCCCCATTCGCGCGCGATAAAAAGCGAGCAGTTCGCGAATATCCGCCTCGCTGCGCACCCCCGGCCCGACATCGTAGCGCGTCCGTGCCTGCGCCCATGCGGCGTTGCGCGCCTCATGCCCGCCCGCGCTGGTCAGGATCGCAGTCGAAACCTCGGGCGCCACCTCCGCCTCGCGCCCCAGCGCGATCGGGAACAACACGTCGTCAAACGCCTGCATGCCGCTCTCCTGATCGAAGTGAACAAATCCATCGCGGATCACCTGCGGCAGCGCCCAGATGAAGGTCGCGGCGACCCCGCGCCGCCGCGCCGCCTCTGCCGCATCCGCAATCCCGCGCCACTGGTGCGCGTCCTCCGGTTTCAGCACGAACCCGGCGAAATAATGCTGGCGCCCGACCGGATAGCCCAGCCGCGCCTGCGCGAGCGCGACCCCATGTGCGCTCGCCACGGCATTGCCGGCCGCGGCCCAGTCATAATCCTCGAGCTGAAGCACATCGAACGCCGGAGAGGCCCAGCCGACTGGCAAATTCGCCCGCTTGAGCTCTGGCGCGAGGCGGTCGAGCACGGTCGGCAGATAGGCGAGCAACAGCAGCTTAGCTGCCGCCGCTTCTGCTCTTACCGCCGCACCCAGCGCCGCGGTCGATGCCGCGAGCAGCGCGCCGGCCGCATCGAGCACGCCGGTATCGGGGGTGCCGCGCACATTCTGTTCAGGCGGGTACCCCAGCACCGCCTTCGCCGCTTCGTCATGGATGCACAGCCGTCCGTCGGACATCACCCACCACCAGGGCTCGCCCACCTGAAATTTGACCGGAAGGCCCGCGCCCTGCGCGATCCATACGAACGTCTTCGCAACCGCCTGCAGATAGGCCATCGCGCCGCCATGCGCGGGCGACAGCAAGGTCGAAGGCGGCGTCCACCCGGTCAGCGCCGGGGATCCGTCCGCCGCCCGCTGCTTCCAGTCGTTCCAGCAATGCGCGTCGAACAATTCGTAGCTCAGCGACCAGATCACGCCGAACCCCAGCGCTTTCGCGTGCGCGGCAAAATCGGCATGCCACGCCACGCACGCCGCATTGAGCGCCCCTCCGGTCAGGCTGACATAATAGCCGCCCGAGAGCGCCTCGAGCCGGAAATAGTGGCTCATCCCGACATAGTGGACGATGTCCCCACGATACCCCAGCTGCAGCGCGTTGCGCAGCAGCCGCGCCGGGGTCAGGTGATAGCTGTCGTCATAGCCGCTGCAGATCGACAGCCCATGCTCGGGGACCACCACGTCGCCGATGGCAAGAACAGCCCCCGGCCCCTCGACGATGATGTCGCTCAGCTCGACCCAGCCCTCGACCGGCGCGGTCAGCGGCGCATCGGTCCCGGTATAGTCCTGCGGTACCAGGCTCACGAACATCCGGTCGATATCGCCGGCCCACACCGGATCGGCCTCGCCGGGCAGCATGAATCCGCCCGCCAGGTTGGCAAAGTCGAGCGACACCAGCGCATCCGCGGGCGTGCTCTGCGCATAGTTCCACAGCCGCACATACCAGGCGCGGGGCGCCCCTCCCGCGTCCCGCCCCTCGATCGTCAGCACCGGGCCGTTGACCGCGTCGAGCGCCAGCACGCCGCCCGAGCGCCACCGGAATCGCAGCCGGCACCCGCGGAAATCGCGGCTGGTCTCATAGGCGAGCAGCGGGTGGTCGTGCTTGTCCTCGCTCTCCCAGATCAGCCCCGCCAGATCGTCCTGGCGATAGAAGATCGTATCGACGCGTAACGCATCGGGCGCGGTCGTGGTCACCGCGGCCATCATCGGCCGCGGGAAATTGACCGTCCAGAAGCGCGGATCGAAGCGCGAGATCACGCCCTCAGTCTGCACCGTACGCTTGGATGCGAGCCACCAGCCCATTACTCCACTCCCGCCAGCGCCGTCCTGACGGCGCGCGCGACCTGCCGGCTCGATTGCCGCAGCGCGCCCGCACCTTCGCCCGACGGCGCGTTGATCGTGATCGCCACGCGCACGTCGCGTCCGCCACCGCCAGCCGGAAGCGCATCCACCCGCCCGCTTGCGGTCGGCACGAACAGCTCGGGTCCGCGCTCGCCGACCCAATAGGGGCGTCCCGGCGACACCGGCCCGCCCGTCGCCCGCCCCGGCGCGCCGAACAGGCTCGCGAACAAGCCGCCCAGACCACCGCCGCGTCCACCCCCGCCGCCGAAGATCGCCGCCAGCCCGTCGCGCATGGTGCTCGCCGCGATCTCGCCCAACACATTCATCGCCACGCGCCTGAGATCCTCGAACCCCAACCGACCGGTCCGCACCGCGCGCAGCAGCGACCGCTCGATCGCATCGCCCGCGCGCGCTGCGCCGGCCTGAAGCGGCCCGTCGATCGTGCCGCGCATCTCCGCGACATCGCGCGCAAAGCCCTGCGTGTCGGCGCGCACGCTCACCACCAGCCGTTCGATTTCCTCATCCATCAGGAAAAACCTCCATCAGCGCCGCGATCGTGCCGCGGTCGGGCGGCGCGGCCTGTGCATCCGCGCCCGAAATCACCTGCACCAGCGCCATCAGTTCGGCCGGGGTGGCGCGCCAGAATCGATCCGGCGACCAACCGAACGCCACCCCGGCCTGCCCCGCAAGCCGCGCTGCGGATTCGGTGAAGCACAGCTCCGCGGAATTGCTCATCGCCCGGCGAGTATCTGCCCGAGCAGCAGCTTCAGCGCGGGCGTCGCCGCAGCCAGCCCGCCCGCCGCCACACCCTCACCGAACGCCTCGCGCGTCAGCCCCTCGGGCGCATCGCGCAGACAATGCCAGAACAGCGCGACCATCTCGCCGATCCCCAGCCGCCCGTCGGCGGCGCGTTCGACCAGTGCGAATAGCGGCCCCAGCTCCGCCTCGGCCGCGACGAGCGCGGCAAAGCTCGGGCGTAGCACCAGCTCGACCCCCGCCACGCGCACCATCGCCTCGCCCCGCGCCGGATTGGCGCTCACGCCGACACCACGGGGCCGGAGCTTTCGAGGCTCAGCGTGTAGCTACGCTCGCCGTTGAAATCCCCGGCATAGTCGAGCCGCGTGACCAGAAACCGCCCGGTCATCGTCTCGCCGCTCTCGAAACTCAGCCGATAGTCGTCGAGCACCCCCGACAGTGCGCTGGCCTTGACCCGAACCTCGGCCGCGCTGCCCGTGAACACCCCCGCCCCCGACACGCTGACGCTGCGTACCCCCGCGCCGGACAGCAGCTCGCGCCAGCCACCCGAATCCTTCGACGTAATCGCCACCGCCTCGCCATTGACGCTCAACTGCGTCGTACGCAGCCCCGCCACGGTCGCATAGGCCACCGGCGACCCGCCATTGCCGACCTTGAGCAGAAACGCGCTTCCCTTCTCCGCCGCCATCACATCTCTCCGTTCTCCTGCGCCGGCCCGCTCCCCTACCCGACCTCCCACAGCGTATTCTGAATGGGAGGCCGGGTGGGGGAGCGGGCCGGTGCCGCCCTCAAAAGCTCTCCAGCATCCGCACCCGATATTCGCTCGACGCGATCCAGCGCCCGGCGCCGTTCGCCACGATCCGGCTGCGCACAAAGGTCAGGCTCGCGATCCGCCAGCCATCGCCCAGATCGCGCGGCATCGCCTCGATCGCCGCCTCGACCGCGCCCGCCAGCAGCCGCAGCCGCGCCGGCCGCTCACCGCCATCGTGCAGCAGCACCGCGACGCGGCCCTCGCGTCCCGCCATGTCCTTGGTACTCCAGTCGCCCAGCACCGCCTCGCTCACCACCGCATAGGGCAGCGCCGCGCGCACCGGCGGGGCGTCGAACACCCCGGTCAGCGCGCCGAGCGGCGCATGATCCTGAAGCGCCGTCACCAGCGCGCCCTGCAATCGCATCTGAACGCTCATCGCACCCAGCTCCCCAGATCGTGCAACAGCGGATCGGTCACCGCCCGCCGCGTCAGGCCCCGCCCGGTCAGCACCACGCGATCGGCCTCAGCCGCCACCGTCACGCCCGGCACCGCACCGGCGACCCGATCCGCCAGCCGCGCAGCAACCACCGTCGCCCGCGCCGCACCAAGCCGTTCCGCACGGCCTTGCATTCCCCTCACGCCACGCGCTCCGGATCGTGCAGCCGCATCCGCCGCCAGGGGCGCCACAGCGCCGCGATCGCTGCGGGCGGCGCGCCCGGCGTCTCGCGCCGGTCGAACAGGTGCGCGGCGAGCAGCACCACCCCCTGCGCCAGCGGCGCGGGGATATCGGCCGCAGCCTCGGCCAACCCGGCGCGCGACGTGACGCGCAGCCGCGATGCCCCGTCCGCCCGTGTCAGCCGCACCCATCCCGTGCCGCTGGCATCGATATCGATGGCATAGGCGTCAGCGGGCAGCGGCTCGGCCGCGCCGTCGGCCGGCACCGCCTCGACCCCCGTGATCGCAACCACCGGCGCGTGCGCCAGCCGCTGCCAGCCGCGTTCCGCCGCGATCGTCTCGACACACTCCCGGCGCACCAGCACGGTGCCGGTGAACGCCTCGCACAGGATCGTCGCGGTCTCGATCATCCGGCCGAGCAGCGCATCCTCGCCGCTCCCGTCCAGGCGCAGATACGCCTTCGCTTCTTCCAGCGTCATGTCATGCCTCCCCCGTCGATACAGCGCCGGGCGGGCGAGGCCGAAACCCCACCCGCACGTCGTCAGCCGCCTCCGTCAGGAGGCGGAGAACTTCAGCAGCTTGATCGTCTCGCTGTTGGTCACCGCGCCGCCGACCCTTTTGGTGGCGTAGAAGTGGACGAAGGGCTTGTTGCTGTACGGATCGCGCAGGATCTGCGTCTCGCCGCGCTCGGCGATCAGATAGCCGGCCTTGAAGTTGCCGAACGCGACCGACAGCGAGTTCGCGGCGATATCGGGCATATCCTCGGCCTCGACCACCGGATAGCCCAGCAGCGTCGCCGGCTGGCCCGAGGCAATGCCCGGCTGCCACAGGAACGCGCCGTCGCTCGTCTTGAACTTGCGGATCCGCGCCAGCGTCGACGAATTCATCACGAACACCGCGCCCTGCCGATAGGGCGGCCGCAGCGCCTGAACCAGGTCGATCAACTTCTCCTCAGGATTGGTCGAAAACGCACCCGATGCGCCCGACGCGACATGCTGCAGCGTGCCGAACGCCCGCGCGCCATCGCCGGTCGCCGCGGTGCTATAGGCGAGGAAGCCCTTGGGCTTGTTCGTCCCGTTGCCGCTCACGAACGCCGCGCCCTCGGCACGGGCGAATTCATGTGCGATCTCGTCGGCCAGCCACGCCTCGACGTCGAACGCGCCGTCGTCGAGCATCGTCTGGCTCGCCGCCGGATTGGCATAGAGGTCGCCCATCGGCGGGGCGATCTCGTTGAACGTCGCGGTATTGGTCTCGGCGCGCGCGCCGGTTTCGGTCGCCCAGCCCGATGGCGTCCCGCCCGACGCCACCAGCTTGCGATAGCCCGCGCTGCCCACCGTCACCACATTGGCGATCGCGCGGATCGGCGAGATCGACGCCAGCGTGACATCCACCAGCGCGTCGATCTCGCGCGGAATGGCATAGCCGCCCGCACCGTCGCTCGCGCCCGACATCGCCTTCATCTCGAGCGCGCCGGCGCCTGAGCGCAGGAACCCCTCGAACATCGCTCCATTGGGCGCCCGCGCACCCTCCAGCACCGGCCGCGCCATCGGCACGCCAGCGCCCTCAATCGCCTCGAACGACTGTTCGAGGACGTCTGCCTTCGTCTCCATAATCTTCTCCCGTTCCAGCACAGAATCCTCCCCGGAACGGGGAGGGGGACCATCGCAACGCGATGGTGGAGGGGGCACGCGGCTAGCGAACCCCGTCGTTTCTTCATTCAGTCCGCAGGGCGGTGCAGTTTCTTCGAACGCATGGGGTCCATTCCCGCGCGCGCATCGTTAGAGACCGCGTCACCGCGCAACCGCGCGGCTAAGGCCGGGAACCCCTATGTCCAAACGATCGACCACCCGCTGGATCAACGCCGGATTCGATGCCTGGTCGCTCGGCTGGGAAGCCGCCGCCGTCATCGGCCTGCGTTCGGTCAAGATCGCCAAAGGCGGCATCGAAGCGCAGCGCGAAACCGAACTCATGGTCGCCGAGAAAGTGGCGGCAGCCGTGGAACTCCAGATGGCGATGATGACCGGCGCGCTTGGCACCAACCCTGCCACCGCCTCACGCAAGGCGCTTGCCCATTACCGGCGCAAGGTCCGCGCCAACGCCCGCCGCCTGCGCTGACGCAGGCGCGAGACGCTCTCAGTCCGGCATGCCCGCGATCTTCGGGGACCGGAACCGCATCGCCGCCCAGGTCGTGAGCAGCTTCAGCATGAAGCGTCCCGAATGCCCGCGATGCCGCGCCAGCCCGTCATTCGGCAGAACCACATCGGCGGGAATATCGCCGGTCATCACCCGCATCGTCGGCGCGGACGCATCCGCGACCCGCGGCCGATAGACCGTGACCCAGAACCCTTTGGTGAAATCGAGGAACATCGGCGCACCGCAACAGGTCGCGACCATCCGCCGCGTCGGCGATTGCGGCGTCAGCCGATGCGCGTCCAGCCGATCGCCTCCGGCGGCGACGCGTACCCGGTCTTTGCGCCACAGCACGGTCGACGTTCCGCCCGTCGCATCGACGATGGGTGCGCTTCCCGATACGGCATCGAGCGCCTGCCCGGCGGTGCGGCAACTCGTGCAATGGCAGATACCGCTCAGCATCGGCGCGCCATCCGCTTCGATCCGCACCGTCCCGCAGTCACATCTGATCGCCGTCATCCCACGCCTCCCTGTGTCCGCCCATTAGACGATCCCGTTCGCGTCCATCCGCCACCGTCAGTGCTATTGGCAGCACCAACCTCGCCGTTTCATCAATTCAACTATCGAGCCACCAGGCTTCGACAGGCTCGCCCGTCCGGCAAGCAGCGAGCGCACGCTTCAGCTCCTCTTCGAACTCGTCCTCGTCACCCGCCCATCCTTCCGCCAGCGCTTCAAGCACCGGTATCAACGTCGGGTCGGCCAGCAACGCGGCCGCCTCGATCGTCAGCGAGTAGACAGTCTCCCCCTCCAGCATCTCTCTGACCCGCGGCAGAGCGAAGGCTGGCTCCAGCACCGCCAGCCCAAGCAACGCCTCGCATCGCGTGTCGATATGCGGGTCGTCGCCCGCCCGCCGCAGCGCGATCCGCGCATCCGGCGTATCGATCCCGGAATGTACCAGCATCATCGTCGCCCAGTCGCGATTGCTGTCGTCCGCATCCGCGGTGAGCTCGATCAGCCGCTCGAGATTGGCCTGCGCCATCGCGCTACCCGTCAGCGGAATCTCGTCATCGATCAGCATGACCAGAAAATCGGACTTCGGGCGATATCTCTCCATCTCTTTCCGCTGCCGCATCGGCACCTGCCGCGCAACAGGCATGCACCCGCGCCAGCGTCTGCATCGGCCGCGCCACCAGGCTGACCTCGCACAGCTCGACGCTGCGCAGCTCGCGCCACCGCCCGTGCCGCGCCGCCACCGTGCGATACCCGAAACTCAGCCCCGTCACCGCGCCCTTCGCCACCAGTGCCGCAAGATCGGGGGCATCCACCCGGCCGGTCACGCGCAGTCCTCGCGCGTCCTCGCCGATCGCCTCGATCACCCCCACCGGCTCGCCGCGATGCTGCCACAGCAAAGGCACCCGCCGCACCCGCGCCCCGAACGCCCCGGGACGGATCACATCCCCGCCCCGGTCGGGGGTATCGAACACCGCGGCATAGCCCGCGAACCGCACGGTCACTTCCCCAGCCCCCAGAAGCCCAGCTTCACCGCCAGCCCCAGAATCACCAGCGCGAGCAGCATCCGCACCACCCATTCCGCGACCGCCTTCACCGCCGACCGTTTCGCATCACGCCATGCGCCGAGCAGCTCGCGCAGATCGCCCATGTCTTTGGCCGCCTGCGGATCGTCGAGGCCCAGCCGCGTCAGCGCCCGGCTTGCGCCTAGCTCGCCCGCCTCCTCGGCGATCGCGCGCAACGTCGTCAGGTCCGCGCCCTCGGCCACGCCGTGCGCGATCAGCTGCGCGAGCAGGCCGCCGTCCACCGGCGCGTTCATCGGTCGAGCCCCAGCATCGCGCGCTTCTCCTCATCGGTCAGGAAATCCGCGCCGCTCACGCTGCGCCACAGCCGCTCGCGGTCCTCGGCCATCGCCGGCACCTTGTCGATCGCGACCCACAGCCGCGCTTCGGGAAACCAGCCGCTCAGTCCCTGCGCCAGCTCGGTCAGAATCTTCTCGGCGAGCGGGAGGATCGTCAGCCGCCACACCGCCTTGTTGGCCTCGCGATAATTGGCGTAGCTGTTGTCCCCGGGCAGGCCGATCAGCATCGGCGGCACCCCGAACGCCAGCGCGATCTCGCGCGCCGCCGCGGCCTTCAGCCCCACGAAATCCATATCGGCCGGGGACAGGCTCATCGCCTGCCACTTTAACCCGCCCTCGAGCAACATCGGCCGCCCGGCATTGGCCGCGCCCGAAAACGCCGCCTCCATGTCGGTCTTCAGCCGCTCGAACTGCGCCGGCGCAAGTGCGCTTCCGTCGCCCGGATCATAGACCAAGGCCCCCGACGGCCGGGCGGCATTGTCGAGCAGCGCCTTGTTCCACCGCGTCGCCGCATTGTGGATCGCGACCGCGCCCGACGCCGCGCCCAGACAGCCCAGGCCATAGTGATCGTCGACCGGGCTGAACGCCTTGAGATGGATCACCTGCGGTTTTCCCGCCGCATCCTCGGCGGCGATCCGGCTCACGCTCCCGCCGACGCGATAGCGATAGGCGGCGGGCCAGCCGCCCGCATCGGTCTCGACTGACACCCGCTCGGGCCGCAGCGCGAACAGCTCGGCCACGCCCCCCGCGCCGTCGCCCAGCAGCTGAACGAACGCATTGCCGTGCAGCAGCAGCTGCGCCGCCAGCGTGGCGGTCAGCTCCTGCCCCTGCGACCGCGCCGTCGTCAGCGCCAGCAGCGCCGGATCCGACGCCTCGACCGGCGCATCCGCCACGCCCTCCGCCACGATCTTCACCGCGCGTTGCGCCACCGGATTGGCGCAATAGCCCTCGCGCACCTGTGCCTCATAGCCTTGCGGCCATTCGCCCAACATGCCCGCGCCGCTCTGCGCACGCGTCAACACCGGACGCGACGCATCGCGCCCGGACTTCCGCCCGAACCAGTTCATGAAGCTACCTCGCTTGTCTTGAGTCCGCGCCTCAGCGCTTGTCAGAGCCGCCTGAAATTTCGTCCAGGCGGAGTCGAAGCGCGTGATTTGAGAGCACCGGAGCGCAGCGTACTTAAGGTACGTGAGCACCGGAGCGGAGCAAATCGCGTGATGCAGACCCGCATGGGCGGAATTTCAGGTGGCTCTGCGACCGAACCAGATGACGTGCCGCGGGCCCTTGCCGTTCTGCCGCGCGCGCACCGCAACTTCTTCCACCGCAAATCCCGCGTCGTTCATCCGCCGCGCGAACTTCGGGTCCGGCCCCGCCGACCATACCGCCAGCACCCCGCCGGGCTTCAGCGCCATCCGCGCCGCATCCAGCCCGCGCATCGTATAGAGCCGGTCGTTCGCCAGCCGCGTCAGTCCGTCCGGGCCATTGTCCACGTCGAGCAGGATCGCATCATACGCGCCGCGCGCACCCGCGATCGCCGTCCCGACATCGCCCATCACGATCTGCGTCCGCGGATCGTCGAGGCACCCGGCGGCCAGCTCCGCCATCGGCCCGCGCGCCCATTCGATGATCCCGGGGACCAGCTCGGCGACCACCGCCCGGCCGTCCGGCCCCATCAGCGCCAGCGCCTTGCGCAGCGTAAATCCCATGCCATAGCCGCCGATCAGCAGCCGCGCCGAAGCGGGCGTCGCGAGCCGCGCCAGCGTCATCTCCGCGAGCGCCTCTTCCGATCCGCTCATCCGGCTCGACATCAGCTCGTTGCGGTCGAGCACGATCATGAAATCGTCGCCGCGCCGGAACAGCCGCAGCGGCTCGCCGCCCGGCACTTCTGCAACGTCGATCAGCTCGCGCGGGGTCAATGGTTCGTCCTCATCCCCGCCTCATAGCCCCATCGCGGCGCAGGACCAGCGAAAGCGCCGCGGCGCTCAGGCCGCGCCGGGAACACCCTCACCGGGCAGCGTCTCCACCCATTCGGCGAGGTCGGCGAGCGCGATCGCAGTCGAGAATTCGATCCCCAGCCGGTCGCCCTTCATCCAGCGGACCCGGCCCGACAGCGAACCGAGCCGCTCGACCATCAGCTCGACCGCGGCATCCGCCTCCATCGGCAGGTCGCTCTGGATCTTCGCGCCCTTCTGCGACAGGTCGATCAGGTCGACGACATGCCACATCGCCCCGACGCGCAACCGCGCGCGGCGCTCGACCTTCAGCCGTGGACCGCGCGGCGTTTCCTGCGCCTCGGGCAACTGGTTCAGATTGAGATAGGCCGCGACATCGATAGCGGCGTCGAACGCGACGCCGGCATTCTTGTCCTTGACCCAGCAGATCTTGCCGGTGACCGGCTCGCACCCCTTGGGCTCGACGCGCACCGCGGTCCCCAGCGCGAACGGCGCATAGGTTTCGAGCATCAGCCCGCCCGCGCCGATGTTGCGGATCAGGCACAGATGCTGCGCGCCGTCCGCCACCACCACGCGCGCGACGCGGAACAGCGTCGTGAAGCGCTGGCCAGTCCGCTGGTCAGGTATGGCGTTCCAGTCCGGCGCATCCGCAGAACCCCGCACGGGCAATCTCCTGCGAGCAATTCATTACCGCGACAGGGAAAATGCTCGCCCCCCATGTCCGGCCCCACGCCTTGGTCATGCCGTCCGAGGGCTAACGAAAACCTGCCGGATATGATTAATATACACAGCATGTATGCTGCCCCGCGGCGGCGGCGGCTTCAGGAAGCCACATTTTCCTTCCTGCCGGGGTGTTGTCCGGCGCGCTGCGGCAGAGCCAGGATCAGGATGACAATCACAACCGCGAGCACCGCTGACGCCAGCGGCCGGCTGAATTCCAGCCCGCCCTTTGCGATGGGCTTGTCGAGCCAGTCGCCGACGGTCGCCCCCAGCGGTCGTGTCAGGATGAAGGCCGCCCAGAACAGCAGGACGTGGCTTATCCGCGTGCCAAAATAGAGGATGACCAATATTCCCAGAACGGCGCCGAATACGAGCGCGCCTCCCGAGTAACCCAGGCCCGTGTCCGCAACCCAGTCTCCAAGTGCAGTGCCCAGTGTTTGTGAGAATGTAATCGTCAGCCAGTAGAAGGCTTCGGCTTTCGGGGTGACGATGGTGTTGACATCCACGCTCCCCAAACTTCGGTGCCACGCGAACAGCGAGGCACCGACACAGGCGAGTAGCAACAGCGACCCGCCCACATAGCCGATACCCAGGGCCCGATCGGCAAAATCCGCCAATGTAGTTCCGGCGGTTGTCGAGGCCGCGATAGTCGCCCAGTAAAGCCAGGGATTGAACGACCGCGCCCGGATCTGTGCCCAGACCAGCGCGACCAGCAGCAGCCCAAAAATGGCGGTACCGATCAGGTAGCCGTTCGGCATCGGATGCGGCGTGGTTTCACCCAGCCAGCTCATGGTGACGGTGTCGCCCGCCGTCTCGCCAAGGGTCGTCGCCAGAATCTTGATCACCCAGAAACCGACCGTGATCGCGGGCACCTTGCTCAACGCGTCCAATTTCTGCTGGTCCATCGGCGGCGATCCTCGCGAAACGCGGTGCAGTCGCGGCCATATTGGGCTTGCTTTCCCCTGCCCGCAACCGGGCCGTCAAGGGATCCCAAGCGTGTTCATTCACCTCACCCCAACCCCCTGACCTTCGCCGCACGCGGCCGTCCCAGCATCAGCTCGGTCAGCGCCCACACCAGCGCATCGGCGCGGTCCGGCGATCGCCCCGGCCCTTCATAGCCGCCGCCCGCAACCAGCCCGCACAGCTCGTCCTCCAGCGTGGGGAAGCGCCCGGCATGTTTCACCCGCCCGACCGCAACAGACCCCGTTGTTGTCAACGTGTCATGAGCTATGAACTGCATCAGGAAGGTCAAATCAGATGCGCTTCATCGCGGCCATCGTCGGAATTCTGGTGGGCCTACCGGTTTGGGCATTGTCTATGTTTGGAACCTACGCGTTCGTCAGCCCGGCTGAGCGAGCATGGGCTATGGCCGTGGCATTGGAGTCAGGCGCGCTGCTCCTCGTGTCCGTCCTGCTCATTTTCACGCCTTCCGCTCAGCGTCTCCAAGGCGTACTTCTTGTCATCACGGTCGTGGCGATTGCACTCATTTTCGCAGGTCTCCGTATCGCTGGATGAATTGCGATAATGACCGCCTTGCACCCCATATCCTGCGTTCCGCCCATATGAAGCCGATCTCGATATCGATCCGCTCGCGGCGGCCCGGTTCACCTCACCCCAACTCCCTGACCTTCGCCACGCTCGGCCGTCCCAGCATCAGCTCGGTCAGCGCCCACACCAGCGCATCGGCGCGATCGGGCGAGCGCCCCGGCCCCTCATAGCCGCCGCCCGCAACCAGCCCGCACAGCTCGTCCTCCAGCGCGGGGAAGCGCCCGGCATGTTTCACCCGCCCGGCCTCGTACAAGGCCGCCACCGGCTCGGCGCGCGCCACCTTGCCGCGGCTGGCATGGACCAGCTTCACCGGCATCGCGATATCCGCTGCGCGCAACACGCTCTTCACCATGTCGCCGCCCTGATTCTTCTCGGCCACGACCTTGTCCGCGCCATGCTTCGCCGCGCATGTCGCCACTGCGCGCGCCCAGCCTTCGGGGGAGAGCCCCGCCACGCTCGCGTCCGCAATGACATGCCCGACATTCGCCGCGTCCAGCGCTACCGCCACGATCCCGCAGGCATCGCCCCCCGCGCTCGCCGGCGGGTCGACCCCCACCACCACGCGCACCACGCCACGCGGCTTCCTGCCCCGGCACGCCTCGATCATCGCGCGCGTCCACAGCGCGCCCGCAATCTCTTCGATCAGCTCGCCGTCCAGCTCCTGCCGCCCCAGCCGCGTGCCGCCATATTCGGCCTCCATCGCTGCGATGAAGCGCGCAGGCAGATGCGGATTGTCGCGCGTCCGGCCGCGCGTCTCGACCGTGCCGGCCAGCGCCATCACCCGCCGCATCAGCCGCGTCGGCCGCGGCGTCGTCGTCACCAATATCCGCTGGTCGTCGCCCCCGCGCAGCCCCAGCACCAGATTGTCCCATACCGTCTCGCCGTGCCGCCATTTGGCCAGTTCGTCGCACCATGCCGCATGATGTTCGGGACCGCGCAGCCGCTCGGGCGCCTCTGCCGAATAGACGAATCCCTTCGCCCCCGACGCGAATTCCACCTCGCCCACGCTCGGGCGCCAGTGCACCCGCTCGCCATCGCGCGCGATCGCGATCAGCCCGCTCGGCCCTTCGATCATCACCTTGGCGACATCGTCGCCGCTCGCGCCGACCAGTGCAATGCGCCCGTCCTTGTTGCGCCGCGCCCATTCGCTCACCCATTCGGCGCCCGCGCGGGTCTTGCCGAAGCCGCGCCCGGCGCGGATCAGCCAGACGCGCCAGTCGCCCGGCGGCGCAATCTGCCCGCCATGCGCCCAGACGTCCCAGCGCTCGCGCAGCTCGATCTGCTGCATCCGCGTGATGCGCGACAGCACCCGCGCCCGATCCACATCGCCCAGCAGCGCCAGCCGCTCGGATTCGCTTAGCGGGACCGGATCGTCCTCATCCGCGCCGCTCACGACTTCCGCCCGCTTTCACGCAGCCTGCGCTCCAGCGCATCGAGCTGCTTCTTGAGCGCGGCATCGGTCTCCGCAGGCGTTGGCCGCTGGCTGTGTTTGGTCACCGGCTTGCCGTCCACGCCCTTTCGATGCTTGGTCAGCAGCGCCATCGCCAGCTGGATCGCGCCGGCTGACACCATATCCGGCCCGGGCAGATCCTCGACCGTTCCGATCGCGTCGCCGATCTCGATCGCATTGACCCCGATCAGCGCATGTTCGAGCAGCGCCGTCTCCAGCCGCTCATAGCCCAGCTCAAGCGCCTCGCCCCAAAGGTCGCCGAACGCCGCATCGCGCTTGCGCAGCTGATACACCCCGCTCGGCGTCATCCCGGCCGCGGCTGCCGCCTTCCTGACGTTGCAGCTATTGGCCAGCGTCGCCAGAAACAGCTCGCGCTTCGCCTTCGTCCATCCGCTCGCCGCCACGCGACGCAATTGGATCGGCCGCCGGTACCCCGGCTCCAGCTTGTCGGTCATGATCCGCTCCCGCAAAACAGAAACGGGCCGGACAGCGTCATCGCCCCGGCCCGATCAAACGCCAATGCACGCGGGCCGGCAGCGCCATGCCGCTCACCGACCCGCTCGCTGAAATCCGGCAATGCGGAAGCCGCTCCGCCCGACTCGCAATTCCTCAGCGTTCCTGTTTTGTACCTAAACAGCGTCGCGATGTCAACCGCTATTTACCGATTTGGTTCTTTTTCAGTCGCACGCGTGGTTTGCCGGAGCCCCGTCCGGCCCCACTTCCCGTACCTGACCTGCAGGCAGACCGGCGTTCTAGCTGCCGCGGCTTCAAATCGTCACCCCGGCCTCGTGCCGGGGTCCACCCGGCCTCGCCTACTGCGCTGGAACCTCGTTTCCAACCCTCACCTCCCGGTGGACCCCGGCACAAGGCCGGGGTGACGGCTCGGGTTCGGATGGACGAAGGCCCGGGCTCCCGAATACCGGTCCGGACTTAGCCCGCGCGCAGGCTCGCCCAGGCCGCGACCTCGTCATCGCGCTGGCGGGTGACGGTCAGTTCGCCCAGCACGCCGGTCGCCGGGTCGATTTCGATCTGCGCATCCCATTCGAACGTCGCATTGCCCGCGATCGTCACAGCGTCGCCGCCCTCGGGCCCTTCGGCGCGGGTGCGCACGCGGCCGCCGGGGTTGTGGACCGTGATCCACTGGCCGAACGGGATGCGGCCGGTCAGCCCCGCGACATGCGTCGCCGCGCCCATCGCGGTGCCGCATGCATTGGTGAGGCCAACCCCGCGCTCATAGGTGTGGACGTACAGGCCATCCGGCCGCAGCTCGACAAAGCTCACATTGGCGCGGTCGGCCAGCAGCGCCGGACCGGCCTCGCACCAGTCGCCAAGCGCAGTCAGCTCGGCAATGTCGACCTGCTCGACAAAGGTAATCAGGTGCGGGTTGGGCATCGCCACCGCCGTGAAGGCGCGCGCGCTCGGCAGGCCGGGTATCCGCGCCTCGATCGCCGGTGCGGGAAGGTTGATTCCCGCCGCGCGCGGATCGGTCGATGCCGGGCCCACCGTGGTCCGGACGGTGTAGACCCCGGACGCCAGCTCCGGGTCGTGTGCGACCTGTGCGTCGCTGGTCTTCAATCGCACCGTCGCCGCCTCGATCCCCAGCGCCTCGAACCCCGCGCGCGCGGTGCAGCGCAGGCCGTTGAGACAGGTTTCGGGGATCGATCCGTCGGCGTTGACCACCATCTGCGCGAACGCCGCGCCGTCGCCGGCTTCGCCCAGCAACAACAGCCCGTCGGCGCCGACGGGCCCGGCGCGATCGCACAGGGTGAGCGCGATGCGTCCCCACTCGGCATCGGAAAGGCTCAGCGCGCGCGCGTCGAACAGGGCGAAGTCGTTCCCCGATCCGTGGCATTTGGTGAAGGTCAGCCGCATGCCGCGACTCTAGGCGCGGCGGCGCGGCGTGCAACCGCAGATCGGCTTGGCCCGCGCAAAGCCGGGCTGGCGCGGCGGCGCTTCTGCTGCAACAAGGGTGCGCGATGGAGGGCATCCTTTTCCTCGCCGTTGTGGTCCTCGGCATCGTCGCCGCCACGCAGGCCCAGCGATTGAAGCAGCTCGCCCGCCGGCTCGACCGGCTCGAGCGCGGGCAGGCGCTCGCGGAGCCCGTCGCCGAACCCGCACCCCTCGCGCCGCGGCCCGTTGCCGAACGCGCTCCGCGGCCGGTCGAACCCGCCCCGCCACCGGTCGAGCCGGCGCCCGCTCCGCAACCCGAGCCACGCCCCGGCCTCGAATCGCTGATCGGCGCGCGCCTGCCGGTGTGGGTCGGCGCGATCGCATTGGTCGCCGCGGGTTTCTTCCTCGTCCGCTATTCGATCGAGATCGGCCTGTTCGGCCCCGCCGTCCGCACCGTCCTGGCCGCGCTGTTCGCCGCATTGCTGGTCGCCGGCAGCGAAACTGCGCGCCGCCTTCCTGCAACGCGGGAGGATCCGCGCATCGCACAGGCGCTCGCGGGCGCCGGCATCGCCAGCGCCTATGGAACGCTCTACATCGCGGCTGCGCTCTACCATCTGATCGCGCCGCTCCCGGCCTTTGCGCTGATGATCGCCGTCACGGGTCTCGGCCTCGCGCTCGCACTGCGCAACGGACCGCCGACCGCGGTACTGGCCTTCGCCGGCGGGTTCATTGCGCCGCTGGTCGCGGGCTATGACGCCGCGGGGATCGGTCCGCTGCTCGTCTATCTCGCGCTGTTCACCGCCGCGCTGTTCGGCCTTGCAGTGCATCGCGGCTGGGCCTGGCTCGCGATCGCCGCCACCGTGGCGGCTTTCGTCTGGGTCAATTTCCTGCTGTTCGTGCTGGGCGCCGTCGCGCTCACCGCACCCGCGGCCTTTGTCGTGCTGCTGGCGATCGGCGCCAGCCTCGCCTTCCCGCGCGCCGGAGTCGTCGCGGCTTGGCTCCGCCTCGCGCCGCTGGTCGCGGGGCTCGTCCAGCTCCTCGCCTTTGCCCCCGCACTCGATTTCTCCGGAATCGTCTGGGCGCTCTACCTGACGCTTGCGGCAGCGACACTGGTGCTCGCCTGGCGCGACGCCGCCTATCTTCCGGGTGCACTCGCTGCGCTCGCTCTCACCCTCCTTCTCCTCGCCGTCGGCCTCGCCGAGCCGGAGCCGGGCGTCAGCAGAGCCGCCGCGGTCGCCGCAGCATTCCTCTTCGCCGCGCCCGGCCTGTTGCTGCTCCACCGAGCCCGTGCCTGGGCGATCCTCGCGCTGGGCGGTATCGCCGGCCCGCTGCTGCTCGCCAATCTTGTGGACGGGGACCATCTTACCGACTGGCTATGGGCTGCGCTCGAGCTGGCCGCCGGCGCCCTTGCCGGCTGGACAAGCTGGCGCCGCCGCAATGAAGCCGGTCAGCGCGACCCCGGTCTGATCGGTGGTGCAATCCTCGCGGCGATCCTCGCCGGCACCGCACTTGGACAGCTCACCGGCGCCGATTGGGTCGCGATCCCCTTTGCGATCATCACACTCGCGCTCGGCTGGTGGGCACGCCGCACTGGCGACGCCCAGTTGCGCCTGCTCCCCGCGATCGCGCTCGCCGTGATCCTGATCGCAGCGGTCGAGCCGCTCACCCACTATTTGGAGTTGGTCGCCGATTCGGCCAGCGGCGCGCATCTGCCCTATCTCCAGCTCCCCGGCCTCGCCGAAGCCTTCCGCCATTTCCTGCCCGCGCTCGCCGCTGCTGCACTGCTCCTCATCGACCGCGAACAGTTCGGCCGCCTTCGGTCCGGGGTCCTCGCAGGCGCGATCGCTCTCGGCCTGATGCTTCTCTACCACCTCGCCAAGCTCCCCCTCGCCATCGCCGGGGAGGCCCGGTTCGTCGCATGGGGCTTCGCCGAGCGTGCGTTCATCACCCAGGCGCTGCTCGCTGCTGGCTGGATCGGCATCCGGCGCAGCCCCTTCCCCGCGCTCGGCCTCGGCCTGTTCGGCCTCGGCCTGATCCGTATCATCTGGTTCGATCTGCTGCTGCTCAACCCGATCCTGGTCTCGCAACAGACGGGCGGCATACCGCTCCTCAATCTGGCTGTACTTCACCTCGCACTGGCCGCAGGCTGGATCTGGACCTTTAAGCCCAACCGCATCTGGCGCCTGATCGGGATCGGCTTCACCTTCGCCGCGATTGCCGTCGCGGTACGCCAGGCATCGCATGGCACCCTCCTCACCGGCCCCGTCACGACAGGCGAGAATTACGGCTATTCCGCCGCCTTCCTGCTGCTCGCGCTCGCCTGGCTGGCGCTGGGCATCCGCAGCGGCGCGCGCGATCTGCGCCTCGCCGGCCTCACCCTTCTGACCGCGGTCACGCTCAAGGTCTTCCTGATCGACGCCGCGGCGCTCGACGGATTGCTGCGGATTCTCTCGTTCCTCGGCCTTGGCGTCGCGCTGATCGGCATCGGCTGGGCCTATAGCCGCTTCCTCGGAACCACGCTCAAGCCGCCGTCAGCCAATGGCGGAACCGCGGATCACGCCAGCCCGTAGTGGCTTGCCACCCGATCGAGCGCGAGGGTCAGCACCAGCCGCCCGGCGCGCGCCGGCCAGCCTAGCGCCTTCTCCGCCATCGGGACCGTTTCGCCGGCGCAGATCACGCGCCACAAGATATCGGCCAGGCCCGGCCCCGCTGCCTTCACAGCCGCGTCGAACCGCCGCTTGGCCGCAATCTGGGCGGTCGTGGGATCGAGCCCGCAATGCGGCATTCCGCCCCGCCGCGCGGCAGGCGCAGCGTCCCATCGCATCGTCACCCGCGGCCCCAGCGCCGCCATCTCGTAATCGTCGCGGAGCCGCTCCCCCGCTTCGAACTGGCGCGGATCCACCAGCCCGCGTGCGCGCAACCAGCCAAGCGGCGATTCAGCCAGATTCACGGTGACCCGCCGCCCCGTATTGCGCGCCGGGGCATTGCGGATCACAAATCCGTCCTCGATCGTCCGTTCCACCAGCTCGCGCATGTGCCACTCCCAACTATAGCGAATCAGCCTTGCCATATCGGCACGCTTGTAGGAAAGTGATTTAACCACATCGGTTATTCGGGAAGCGCTATGATCACTGCCATCCGCGAAGTTCGCCGCGCCAGGGGCCTGACACTCGAGGAAGTCGCGCAGCGCTGCGTACCCCCGACAACAGCACAGACGATCGGCCGGCTTGAAACGGGTACGCGCACCGTCTCGGTCGCCTGGCTCAACCGGATCGCCGCGGCACTCGCGGTCGATGCCGCCGATCTCGTCCGCCTGCCCGATCGACCCGATATCCCCGTCGCGGCCACGCTCGATGCATCGGGCGCACAGGCGTTACGCCGTCCCGCGACCGTCGCGCCGCCGCACGCCGAGGCCGATCTGGTCGCAGTAACCGTCAGCTGCGGGATCGGCGACTATCGCGCGGGCGACGCCATCTGGTGCCGCCGCCTCGCCCCCGACACCTTCGCCTCGGCACTCAATCGCGATGTGCTGATCCCGCGTCCCGCCGGACGCTTTCTGTTCGGGCGTCTGATCGCGCATGAAGGGGAGGGCGGCCGCCTCAATATCCTGCCCCTCGGCCCCGGCGCGCGACAGCAGGTTGTGGCGGATCCCCCTTGGATCGCCTGTGCCATCCAGCTTGTTCGCCAGCTTTAGACGCCGCTTGCGAACATTGCAGTTGAGGCGCATGCTCCGGGTGTTCCTTAGGGGAGGAATGCACCAATGAAGTACGTCATCGCGCTCACGGCAGTCATGGTCGGAGCAGCACCTGCGCTCGCAGAAGACTGGGATTTCATGCTCACCAACGGCTCGGGCAAGCCGATCAAAACCATCGAACTGACACCCAGCGGGACCCCCGACTGGAAACCGCAGACGGTCGATCCGGAGGCGCATCGTGAATCGGTGATCAAGGTTGGCGCCAAGACCACCGTCCGTTTCGACAAGGCAGCGAATCAGTGCCGCTACGACCTCAGGGCAACGTTCGAGGACGGCACGACACAGGTGTGGAACGCCGCCAATATCTGCGACAACAGCTACATCACGCTGAAGCTTACCAACGGAAAGGCGACGATAACCGCCAGTTGATGCACACCCAGGGACGATCCGGAATGGTGGGCGCTGACGGGCTCGAACCGCCGACCCTCTCGGTGTAAACGAGATGCTCTACCAACTGAGCTAAGCGCCCGGCCCATGGCCGTGAGCGCTCCGATAGGCGGGATCGGCGCGCACGTAAACCTCGCGCCGTTTCGCAGCTGTACGAAATCGGCTAGCGGCATCGCATGAACGTCGTCACCCGTTTCGCCCCGAGCCCCACCGGTCGCCTCCATGTCGGCAATATCCGCACGGCACTCCATAACTGGATGTGGGCCCGCAAGCGCGGCGGGCAGTTCCTGCTGCGTATCGACGACACCGATCGCGAACGTTCGCGCGAGGAGCATGTCGCGGCGATTCGCGCGGATCTCGTCTGGCTCGGCCTTGTCCCCGACGGCGAAGAGCGGCAGTCCGAGCGCTTCGGCCTCTATGACCGCCGCTTCGCCGAGCTGGTCGCGACGGAACGGGTCTATCCGGCTTACGAGACTCAGCAGGAACTCGATCTCAAACGCAAGATTCAGCTCGGCCGCGGCCTCCCGCCGATCTACGACCGCACAGCGCTCGCGCTCAGCGATGCCGATCGCGCACGGTTCGAGGCAGAGGGCGTGCAGCCGCACTGGCGCTTCCGGCTCGATCATTCCGCGCCGATCGAATGGCACGACCTGATCCGCGGCCCCCAGCGCTTCGATCCGGCGACGATGAGCGATCCGGTCATCCGCCGCGCCGACGGCTCATGGCTCTACCTTCTCCCCTCGGTGATCGACGATATCGATATGGGCATCACCCATGTCGTGCGCGGCGAGGATCATGTCTCCAACACCGCGGCGCAGCTGCAGATGTTCGACGCACTCGACGCGCCTCCTCCTGCCTTCGCACACGAGGCGCTGCTGACCGGCGCTGAGGGCAAGCTCTCCAAGCGTCTCGGCTCGCTCGGCGCCGACCATTTCCGCGCGGCGGGAATCGAGCCGCAGGCGATCGTCGCTTTGCTCGCGCGGCTCGGCACCAGCGACCCTGTCGAACCGCTTGCCGATATCGCCCCGCTGCTCGAATCCTTCGACTTCGGCCGGTTCGGCCGCGCGCCCGCCCGCTTCGACGAAGCCGAACTCGCGCACCTCAACGCACGCATGATCCACCAACTCGACTATGATGCGGTTGCGCCGCGTCTGCCTGCCGGGATGGACGCCGCCGGCTGGGCCGCCATCCGCCCCAATCTATCGACGCTCGCGGAAGCCGCCGACTGGTGGCAGGTAGTCGAGGGGCCGGTCTCAGCGGCACGCGATTCGGAGGACGCCGATTTCCTCGCGCATGCCGCAGCAGCCGCCGCCAGTCTCGACTGGTCGGAAGACCCTTGGCACGCACTCACCGCCGCGCTCAAGGACACAACGGGACGCAAGGGCAAGGCGCTGTTCCTCCCACTGCGCCGCGCGCTTACCGGCCGCGATTCGGGTCCGGATATGGCCGCTTTGCTCCCGCTGATCGGTCGCGATCGCACCATCGCCCGCCTCCGCGCCTAGCAATCGACCACCCAACCGCGCTGATCCACCTCTCATGATACGAAATCACCTTGACCAAGGGATGTTATGATATATCCTTGTATCGACTCGGCCAGGATGGGTCGGGGACAAGGAGAGCAGCCATGTATGCCAATCGGTATCACTCCACCGCGTCGCGCCCGGCCGGGGCCGGCGGCGCGCTCCTGATCAGCGGTGCGATGATCCTCGGACTCTATTTTGCCGGTCCGAAGATCGTCCCGGGCGATTTCCTCGATCCGCCGATCAAGACAAAGAACATCCCGATCGACAAGCCGGTGCCGCCCGATCCCAAGCCCAAAGCCAAAACCGATCAGCGCAAGGCGGTCACAACCCCGTTGCCGCACACGCCGGACCCGATTGTCGATATCAACACCGACACAAGCGGCATCACCGGCACCCATGTGATCACCCCGGTCACGCCCGATCCCCCTGGCCCCATCGGTCCGGTGAGCGGCGGCACCGTCGTCGATCCGCCACGCCCGCCAGTGATGGTCGGTCCCTCGATCGATCCGCGCTACGAGGCGCTGCTCCAGCCGCCCTATCCGCCCGGGGCAATCCGCCGCGGGACCGAAGGAAGCGTCACCGCGCGCGTGCTGATCGGAGCCGACGGCCGAGTGAAGGCGATCGATATCGTGAAGAGCCCGAGCGACGACCTGTCCGAAGCGACCCGCAAACAGGCACTGGCACGCTGGCGCTTCAAGCCCGCCACGCGCGACGGCGTCCCGGTCGAGGGGTGGAAGACGATGACGCTGCGTTTCCAGATCGTCGAGTAACCAGGGCTGGTCCCGGCCGCGTGGCACGCCTATCTTGCGCACCATGTTCTTTCTAAGGCGCAACAAGCATGTCTCGTCGGTCGGGCCACTTCAGGACCTGCGCGACGCCCTGCGCATCCGCCACGGCTACCAGCTCTGGTTTATGCTCGCGGCGTTTGCGACCACCGCTCTGATCCTGACGGGCTTCTATTTGGACTCCTATTTCGAGCGCGCCTACAAGCGCGAGATTATCTACGTCCAGAACTGGCGCGCGGATCGCACGCTCGACGAGATCATCGCCCAGCAGAAGATCGACGAGGAAGCACGGCAGAAGCGCGTGGCCGAAGCCAAGGCCAGGTCCGAGAAGAAGCGCCTCGAATATAAGAAGGTCGACGACCAGCTGAAATCATGGGGCCTGTAGCCTTGTGACGCCCTCGAACGACCTTCGCTGGATGGACGCCGCATTGACGCTGGCGTCACGCGGACAGGGGCTGACCGCACCCAACCCCAGTGTCGGCTGCGTGATCGTCGGCGACGGCCACGTCGTAGGGCGCGGCTGGACCCGGCCTGGCGGACGCCCCCATGCCGAAGCGATCGCATTGGCGGAAGCTGGCGAGGCTGCACGCGGCGCTACCGCCTATGTCACGCTCGAACCCTGCGCGCACGAATCTGCGCGCGGCCCCACCTGCGCCGATTTGCTGATCGCGGCGGGGGTCACCCGCGTCGTCGTCGCGTTGCGCGATCCCGACCCGCGTACCGACGGCAAGGGAATTGCCCGGCTTGCCGGAGCCGGGATCGAGGTGGCGACCGGAATCCGCGAAGCTGAGGCGCGCCGCACCATCGCCGGCTTTCTGACGCGCCGGCTTAAGGGGCGCCCCTTCGTCACGCTCAAGCTCGCGACCTCGCTCGACGGCTGCATCGCGCTCGCCAATGGCGAAAGCCGCTGGATCACCGGGCCCGAAGCGCGTGCACATGCGCATCTCGAGCGCGCCCGCAACGAGGCGATCCTGATCGGCCGCGGCACGCTCGATCGCGATTCGCCGCGGCTCGACGTGCGCCTGCCCGGACTCGAGGACCGCGCGCCCCGCCGCGTCCTGCTTTCCGCACGCACTGCGGACGGCTGGCACATGATTTCGCAACCATCGGCGATTGCGACGCTGGTGGGGGTCGATCACTTATTGATCGAAGGCGGCGCCCAAACCGCCGCGACCTTCCTTCACAACAACCTGGTTGACCGACTCCTCCTTTACCGCGCGCCGGTCGTGCTCGGCGGCAAGCCCGGAATCGCCGACCTCGGTCTCAGCGAACTCAGCAGCGCGCACGGCCGCTGGCACCTCACAGATACGCGGATGCTTGGCAGCGACCGGCTCGAGGTCTACGAGCGCGCCAGCAATCAGGATTCAGAATAGCGGTATGTTCACGGGCATCGTCACCGATATCGGTACTATCGAAACAGTGGAAGACCGCGGCGATCTTCGCGTGCGCATCACCACCAGCTACGACACCGCGACCGTCGATCTCGGCGCATCGATCGCCTGTTCGGGCGTGTGCCTCACCGTCGTGGACAAGTCTGCTGGCGGGGCGCCCGGCTGGTTCGCGGTCGACGTCTCGCACGAGACCGTCTCGCGCACAGCCGACCAATGGGCGCAGGGCCACCGCCTCAACCTCGAGCGCGCGCTGAAGCTTGGCGAGGAACTGGGCGGCCATATCGTCACCGGCCATGTCGATGGCACCGGCGCCGTGCTCGACATCACCCCCGATGGCGACTCGCAGCGAATCACCTTCTCGGTCCCGGCCGCACTCGCGCCGTTCATCGCCGCCAAGGGATCGATCACGATCGACGGCGTCTCGCTCACCGTGAACACCGTGACGGACCAGAGCGACCGCAGCGCGCAGTTCACCGTCAACCTCATTCCGCATACCCAGGCCGTCACTACCCTCGGCGCGCTCGCGCAGGGTCAGGCCGTCAACCTCGAGATCGATGTGCTCGCACGCTATCTCCAACGCATGGAGGCTCATCGTGGCCCAGCCCGGTAAGAACCCCGAAATCGCGCGCCTGCGCCACGCCTTCCTGTCCACGCCGGAAGAGATTATCGACGAGGCACGCAACGGCCGCATGTTCATCCTCGTCGACGACGAGGACCGCGAGAATGAGGGCGATCTCGTCATCCCGGCACAGATGGCGACCCCCGACGCGATCAATTTCATGGCCAAGCATGGCCGCGGCCTGATCTGCCTTGCCATGACCAAGGAACGGACCGATCAGCTCGGCCTTGAGCCGATGGCACGGCGCAACGGCACGCGCATGGGCACCGCCTTCACCGTCTCGATCGAGGCGAAGGAGGGCGTCACCACCGGTATCTCCGCCGCCGATCGCGCGCGCACCGTCGCGGTCGCGATCGACTCGGGCAACGGCGCTGCAGACCTCGTCTCGCCCGGCCATGTCTTTCCGCTGGTCGCGCGTGAGGGCGGCGTGCTCGTCCGCGCTGGCCATACCGAGGCCGCGGTCGACGTCGCGCGTCTCGCCGGTCTCAACCCGTCGGGCGTGATCTGCGAGGTGATGAAGGACGACGGGACGATGGCCCGGCTCGACGACCTCGTCTCCTTCGCGCAGCTCCACAATCTCAAGATCGGCACGATCCGCGACCTGATCGCCTATCGCCACCGCTACGACCATCTGGTCGAGCGCCGCGCCGAGACCAGCTTCACCAGCCGTTGGGGCGGCGACTGGCGCGTCATCACCTTCTGGAACAATGCCGCAGGCACTGAGCAGATCGCTCTGCTCAAGGGCCGCGTGAACGCCGACAAGCCCACGCTCGTCCGCATGCATGTCCTTTCGCCCTTCGGCGACCTGTTCGGCGAGGAAGGCGCGCGCGGCAAACTGCTCGAGCGCTCGATGGAGATCATCGGCGAAGAAGGCGCGGGCGTCATCGTCGTCATCAACCGGCCGCGCGCCGATGCCTTCACCATGGCGGTCGAGCGCAAGGCCGGGATCCGCACCGAAGCCGATATGGAGGAGCTGCGCGACTATGGCGTCGGCGCGATGATCCTCACCGAACTCGGGGTCGAGGAAATGATCCTCCTCACCAACACCCACCACACGCTGGTCGGCCTCGACGGCTACGGCCTGTCGATCGTCGGTGAACGCCCGATCGATCTGGAAGGAAACGCCTGATGGCCAAGGTTCTGCTCGTCGAAGCGCGTTTCTACGACCATCTCAACGACATGCTGCTCGCCGGCGCCCGCGCCGCGGTCGAGGCGGCGGGGCACAACCATGAGACGATCACCGTCCCCGGCGCGCTCGAAGTGCCCGGCGCGATCGCGATGGCGGCGGAGACCGGCCGCTACGACGCCTATGTCGCGCTCGGCGTCGTCATCCGCGGTGAGACCTATCATTTCGAGATCGTCTCGAACGAAAGTGCACGCGGCGTGATGGCGCTGACCATGGACGGTATCCCGATCGGCAACGGCATCCTCACCACCGAGAACGAAGCGCAGGCAATCGCGCGCGCCGATCCGAAGCATCTGAACAAGGGCGGCGGCGCGGCCGAAGCGGCCTTGGCGATGCTCGCATTGCGCGAAAAGCTCGGTTGAGAAGTTGGTCGTGAACGGGCCGATCCTTTTCACCGAACGCCTGATCCTGCGTCGCCCCCAGGCGTCGGACCTTGATGCCTGGGCGGCCTTCAACGCCGATGCAGAGACGATGCGCTTCCTCGGCGGCCCGATCGCGCGCAGCATGGCGTGGCGCCAGCTGTGTGCGATGTCGGGCGCGTGGGACATTGCCGGCTTCGCGATGTTCTCGGTGATCGAGCGCGCGACCGGCAAATGGGTCGGCCGTCTGGGTCCGTGGCAGCCCGATGGCTGGCCGGGAACAGAAGTCGGCTGGGGCGTTGCGCCTGAGTTCGCGGGCAAAGGCTATGCCTATGAAGGCTCGGTCGCGGCGATGGACTATGCGGTCGACGTGCTCGGCTGGACCACGATCATCCACACGATCAACCCCGACAATCTGGGTTCGATCAAGCTCGCGCAGCGGCTCGGCTCGTACAATATGGGCCCGACGCAGCTGCCCGCACCCTATCTCGACGAGCGCGTCGACGCCTGGGGCCAGACCGCTGACGAATGGCGGGCCCGGCGAGCCGCCGCCAAGTGACCGACGCCCCGCCCGGCCGCTACAAGGTGGTGGAGCGCGGGCGCCAGCTGGTGGTGATCGATACGCGAACGGGCAGGCCAGCGACGCGCGGGACCGACCCCGCGCCTTCTTCGCCGCCGAATTCGTTTCCATCCATGATCGAGCGGGAAGCCCCGCCGGCGATCGACGACCGCAGCGGTCACGCCGTGCTCACCACCTCACGGCTCTACGACCTCAAAGGGCCACGCCGAATCGTCATCAACGAAGCAGCATCCCAACGTCTGAGCCGCGGAATTGGCGGCCTCGCGATCGTGCTGATCGTCTTCGCGGTCGTCGCGACGCTGCTCCTGCCCTGGCTCTGGCTGTTGCCGGCGCTGTTGCTGTTCCAGCCCAAGGCGCGCACGGGGTTCCGCACCTGGGTGACCGCACGGCTCGACGACGCGAGTAAGGCCGCTTCCTGATCCTCGAACGGACGGACAGCCCTAGCCGGGGAATTTCCGCGCAATGGGTTGCAATATGCAACAGTTAGGGCGCTAAGGGCGCGATGCACGACTCCGGCTCCTCAGGAAAAGCTGCGCTGCCCTTCGCCGCGCTGCTGCTCGGCAATGTGGCGCTGGCCTTCGGGCCGTGGTTCGTGCGCGCGGCCGATGTCGGCCCGGTTGCCGCGGGTTTCTGGCGGCTGGCGCTGGGCGTCCCCTTCCTGTTCGCCATCGTCATGGCGACCGAGGGGAACCCGCTGCGCAACGCCAAGGGGCTGGGCATCACGCTGTTCTTCGCGGGCATCGCCTTCGCCGCGGATCTCGCGTCGTGGCATATCGGCATCCTGCACACTACGCTCGCCAATGCGACGCTGTTCGGCAATTCCGCGACCCTGATGTTCCCGATCTGGGGCTTCCTCATCGCGCGCGCCTGGCCGACGCGGCAACAGGGAATCGCCCTTGCGCTCGCCGCCGCCGGCGCCGTCCTGCTGCTCGGCCGTTCGTACAGCCTTTCGCCCCAAAACATGGTCGGCGATCTGCTCTGCCTGCTCGCGGGTGCGCTCTACACGGTCTACTTCATCCTCATGACCCGCGCCCGCGAAGCGATGACGCCGCTGTCGGCGCTCGCACTGTCGAGTGCCGTCGGCGCGCTTCCGCTGCTGCTGTTCGCCGTTGCGCTCGGCGAACAGATCTGGCCGCACAATTGGGGCGTGCTGGTCGGCCTCGCGCTCGCCAGCCAGGTGTTCGGGCAGGGCCTGCTGATCTACGCGCTGGGCCATTTGTCGCCGCTCGTCGTTGGCATCGCCCTGCTCTCGCAGCCGGTCATCGCCGGAACGATCGGCTGGGTCGTCTATGGTGAGCGACTCGGCGTGCCCGACTTCATCGGCGCGGTCCTGGTGGCGATCGCGCTGGTGCTGGTCCGCCGCGGCTCGGCGCCGCAAGGGCAGGTTGCAACCACCGCCGACGAGGTTAAACCATGAACATGGTCGATGTCGCCGACATGACGCTGGACGAGCTGCGCGTCGCGCTCGCACCGCATCTTGCCCCCAATGCCGCGTTCGACGGCTGGAACGAACAGGCCGTGCGTGTCGCCGCTGACGCGATCGGGGCGGATCACGACGTTGCGCGACTCGCGGTACCGGGCAATGCCGTGGAGATGATCGACCTGTGGTTTGCGGGAATCGACCGGCGGATGGCGGAAGCGCTCCCGCCTGAGACCCTCGGGGCGATGAAGATCCGTGCGAAGATCACCGCGCTGGTCGAGGCGCGGCTCGATGCGCTCGCACCCGATCGCGAAGCGCTGCGCCGCGCCGTCGCGATCCTGGCGATGCCCCAGAACGCGCCGCGCGCCGCCAGGCTCAGCTGGCGTTCGGCCGACACGATGTGGCGGCTCGCAGGCGACACCGCCACCGATTACAACCACTACACCAAGCGCGCGATGCTGGGCGGCATCTATGCCGCGACGATCGCCGTGTTCCTGAACGACGAGAGCGAGGGCCAGGCCGAAACCCGCGCCTTCCTCGCCCGCCGGATCGAGAACATCATGCAGTTCGAAAAGGCCAAGGCGAAGCTTGCCGGGCGCAAGGACCATCGCTTCAGCATGTCGCGCTTCATCGGCCGGCTGCGCTATCACGCGCGGTGACCGCGCTTCCCTACCCCGCCCTCCACGCCAGCCATAGCGGCATCTGGGTCGCAACCGATGAAGGCACACGCAGCATCGGGCGGGGAGAAGCGGTGCGTATTGCCGCCGATACGCCGGTCATCCTGCTCAACGCGCCACTTGCCGCGCAGCGCCTTGGCTATGCCGAACTGTCGGGACTCGACCTGCTCGAGCTGTTCGCCTTTCTCCGCCCCGCGCGTTTCATGGTGCCGACCCCGCGCGGCGTAGCGCGCACGCTCGGGCTGCCCGAACCCGGGGATGATGCGCAGATCGCGGCGTTCCTGCGCGACGCCGCACAGGCGATGCTCGCCATCGCCGAAACCGACTGGCCCGAACGCGAGGGCGCCTGGCACGCCGCCCAGTCGCTCGCGCGGCTACGCTGGACCTGGGCACCAGCGCTGGCAAAACACCTGAACCACCCCGAAAAGCCCGAGCGCTGGCTGTTCTCACGCTTGCCCGAATGGTCCGAGCAGCCGCCCCGTCCCGCGCCACGCACCGTCGCGCTCGAAGCCGATGAGGTGCGCGCGCGGCTTGCCGAATTGACCGGCAACGGCGCCGAAGAGCGCGAAGGTCAGCGCCTCTATGCCGAAGCGGCGGCGAGCGCCTTCGCCCCGCGCGCACTGCGCGATTCGCCCAATCTCGTGCTGGCCGAAGCGGGCACCGGAATCGGCAAGACCCTGGGCTATCTCGCGCCGGCCTCGCTCTGGGCAGCCAAGGCCGAGGGCCCGGTATGGGTCTCGACCTTCACCAAGGCATTGCAGCGCCAGCTCGGCCATGAGGGGGAGCGGCTCTTCGCCGACCCCGAAGCGCGCAAGCACCGCATCGTCACGCGCAAGGGGCGCGAGAATTATCTCTGCCTGCTCAATCTTGAGGATGCGCTGCAGGGCGGGTTTGCGGGTCGCGCGGCGATCCTCGCCCAGCTGGTCGCGCGCTGGGCGGCCTATTCCGCCGATGGCGATATGATCGGCGGCGACCTGCCCGGCTGGCTGCCCGCCTTGTTCCGTCGCAACGGATCAACCGCGCTGACCGACCGGCGTGGCGAGTGCGTCTATGCCGGCTGCCCGCACTATCGGAAGTGCTTCATCGAGCGCGCGGCACGGGCGAGCGCCGACGCCGATATCGTCATCGCCAACCATGCGCTTGTGATGGTCAACGCCGCGCGGGGGCGGGAAACGTCGACCCGACCGACTCGCTATGTCTTCGACGAGGGACATCACTTGTTCGATGCCGCCGACGCTATGTTCGGCGTGACGCTGTCAGGACAGGAGACGATCGAACTGCGCCGCTGGATCACCGGCCCCGAATCGGGCTCGCGCGGACGCCGCCGCGGGCTTGCCGCGCGCCTGTCCGACGTGGCGAGCTATGACGATGCCGGCGCGCAGGCGATCGCCGAGGCGGTCGACGCGGCGCGCGCACTGCCCTCTGACGGCTGGCTCCAGCGGCTTGCCGAGGGACAGCCCTTCGGCGCCATCGAGCAGCTCCTCGCCGCGGTGCGTGGTCTCACCTATGCGCGCGACACCAACGGTTCGGGCGACGCAGGATATGGCATCGAGACCGAATTGGCCGAACCCGATGCGACACTGATCGATGCGGCCAGCCCCGCCGCCGCCGCGCTCGAACAGCTGCTGCGCCCGATGATGACGCTCGGTCGCCGCCTCGAAGCCGTGCTCGACGAGGCGCCTGACTGGATGGACGGGCAGGCGCGTGCGCGGATAGAGGGGGCAATCGCATCGCTCGGCTGGCGCGCCGAGACGGTCGCAGCCTGGCTCGCGTTGATCGCCCGGATCGGCGGTCCGCAGACCGAAGACTTTGTCGATTGGCTGGCAGTCGAACGGATCGAGGGACGCGAGATCGACATCGGTCTCCACCGCCGCTGGCTCGACCCATCCAGGCCCTTTGCCGAGACCGTGCTCAAGCCTGCGCATGGCGTGCTCGTCACCTCCGCGACGCTGCGCGCGGGCGGCGACTGGGATGTGGCGGAAGCGCGAAGCGGCGCCCGGCATCTGCTTCATCCCGCAACCCGGTTCGAGGCGCCTTCACCTTTCGACTATGCGAATCGCTCCGAAGTTCTGATTGTCACCGACATCAAGCGCGGAGATACCGCGGCGCTAGCGGGGGCTTACGCACGGCTGATCGTCGCAGCGCAGGGCGGCACGCTCGGGCTGTTCACCGCGATCCGGCGGCTGCGCGCGGTCCATGCCCGGATCGGCGACCGGCTCGCACGCGAGGGGCTGCCGCTCTACGCGCAGCATGTCGATCCGATCGATACCGGGACTTTGGTCGATATCTTCCGCGATGATCCCCGCGCTTCGCTGATTGGCACCGACGCGCTGCGCGACGGCGTCGATGTGCCCGGGCATTCGCTGCGGCTGGTGGTGATGGAGGGCGTGCCATGGCCCAAGCCGAGCGTATTGCACGCTGCCCGGCGATTGGCCGGGGGCGGGAGCGCCTATGACGACCGCATCGTCCGCGCACGGCTAGCGCAGGCATTCGGGCGGCTAATTCGGCGCGCCGATGATGCTGGCGCCTTTGTGCTGCTCTCAGCTGCCATGCCCTCGCGCCTGCTCAGCGCCTTCCCGCCCGGGACCCCGATATCGCGGATTACGCTCGATGAGGCGGTAGAGCGCGTCGAACGGCTTTCATCTGTCGCGCCGCTGGGGCAGAAGACGCCCGCGATCGTCCCTCCGGAGGCCTGATGAAGACGTTGACGTTGCTGCGCCACGCCAAATCGAGCTGGGACGATCCCGTCGCACGCGATTTCGACCGGCGACTCAACGGCAAGGGACAGCGCGCGGCGCTCGCGATGGGCCGCTATCTGCGCAGCGAAGGGATGACGTTCGACCATGTCGTCGCATCCCCCGCAGCGCGAATCGTCGAGACGGTCGAGCAGGTCGAGCACGGCTATGGTTGTGACCTTGCTCCATCCTGGGATCGGCGTGTCTATCTCGCCTCGGCAAGCAGCTTGCTCGATATCGTGCACGAGTTGCCCGCACAGGCGCAGACCGCAATGCTTATCGGGCATAATCCAGGACTGGAGGATCTGATCCTGATGCTGATCCCCGATCGAACCGGGGATGCATTGCGCGATTCGGTCGAGGCCAAATTTCCGACAGCAGCGATCGCGCAGATAACCTTCGACATTGCTGCCTGGACCGAAATCCGTGCCGACAGTGGGACGCTGGTCCGTTTCACCCGCCCGCGCGACCTCGATCCCGCGCTCGGCCCCGATCGCGACTGACCGTTAGAATTCGTCGTCCTTGAGCGCACGTGCCAGCGTGTCGCGCACGTCGCTCAGCGTCCCCGCCGATGGCTTGTGGCCCGCGGTCCGCTCGCCCGCGAGCAACTGCTGGACGCCACGGATCGTATATCCCTCCTTGCCCAGCAGCGTATCAATCCGGCGGACCAGCGCTACGTCTTCGGGACGGTAATAGCGACGCCCGCCGGCGCGCTGGAGCGGACGGAGCTGGGAGAAGCGCGTCTCCCAGTATCGCAGGATGTGCTGAGGACGCCCGATTTCCTGTGCAAGCTCACCGATCGTCCGGAAGGCGTTTGGCCCCTTCTCCGGACCGGTGCTCATTTCATCCCCCGTTGACGATCCGGTCGCGCAGCATCTGGCTGGCGCGGAACGTCAATACCCGGCGCGGGGCGATCGGCACCTCCACACCAGTCTTGGGATTACGGCCGATCCGTTCGCCCTTGTCGCGAAGAATGAAGCTGCCAAAGCCGGAAATCTTCACATTCTCGCCCTCGGCGAGCGCTTCGCACATATGGCGCAGAATCTGCTCAACCAGCCGCGAAGCGTCAGCGCGCGACAGCCCGACTTCGCGATGCAGCGAATCCGCAAGATCGGCTCTCGTCAGCGTTGCAACGGTTGCCATCGAAAACTCTCCAACTCCGGCAACGTCACTCTAACACACGGATATCATGGCGCAACCGTCGTTACGCTCTCGTGACTGATGCTGTGTCAGAACCGGACGACTGACGCACCCCAGGTGAAACCGCCGCCCATCGCCTCCAGCACCAGCAGATCGCCTTGCTTAATGCGCCCGTCGCGCACCGCGGTGTCCAGCGCGAGCGGCACCGACGCCGCCGAAGTATTGGCGTGCTGGTCGACCGTGACGATCACCTTCTCGGGCGCAAGCCCCAACTTCTTCGCGGTTGCATCGAGGATTCGGGCGTTAGCCTGATGTGGCACCACCCAGTCGACATCGGCCGCGTCGAGTCCTGCGACGGCCAGGCTCTCGCCCATCACACTGGCAAGGTTGACCACCGCATGACGAAACACTTCCTTGCCCTTCATGCGCAGCTTGCCGACGGTGCCCGTGGTCGACGGGCCGCCATCGACATAGAGGAGCTGATTGTGCCTGCCATCGGCGTGCAATTTGGTCGCGAGAACGCCGCGGCCACTCACCGCGTCGGTCTCTTGCGCCTCAAGCACAATCGCCCCCGCGCCATCGCCGAACAAAACGCAGGTCGCCCTGTCCTCCCAATCGAGGATACGGCTAAAGGTCTCCGCGCCAATCACCAGCGCCTTATGTGCGCTGCCGGCGCGGATCATGCTCTCCGCGACTTGCAGCGCATAGAGGAAGCCCGAACACACCGCGGCGACATCGAACGCGACGCAATCGTTAATGCCGAGCGCTGCCTGCACCTTGGTCGCGCTGGCGGGAAAAGTCTGGTCGGGCGTCGCGGTCGCAAGCACAATCAGGTCGATTGCCGTCGCATCGACACCCGCCGCGGCAAGTGCCGCCTTGGCCGCATCGGTCGCGAGCGTCGCGGTCGTCTCGCCTTCGGCTGCGATATGACGGAAGCGGATCCCGGTACGCTCGACGATCCACTCGTCGCTGGTGTCCACCCGTTCCGCGAGCTCAGCATTCGACACACGGTGCGGCGGCAGCGCCGATCCGGTTCCGGTAATCACGGCGCGGCGCACCAACTCATTCATGCAGCTTGGGCCTCGAAATTACCCAGATCCTCAGCGATCCGTCGTGTGAGATCGTCACGCACCATCTTCGCCGCAACCCCGATCGCGGTATCAACGCCCAGCTCGTTGGCACTGCCATGGCTCTTCACGACGATGCCGTTGAGGCCCAGGAACACCGCGCCATTATGGTTGTTGGGATCGAGATGGTGCCGCAACAGCTCGGTCGCCGGGCGCGAGATCAGGAAGCCGATCTTGGAGCGGATCGAGCTCGAAAAGGCTCGGCGGAGCAGATCTGCGACGAAGCGCGCCGTGCCCTCGACCGTCTTGAGCGCGATATTCCCGGCAAAGCCGTCGCACACAATGACGTCGACATTGCCGCGCGACAGGGCGTTGCCCTCGATGAAGCCGGTGAAGCTCAATGGCAGGTGGGTCGCGGCACGCAGCTGCTGCGCGGCGTCGCGGATGATGTCCGTGCCCTTAAGCTCCTCGGTGCCGATGTTGAGCAGCGCGACGCGCGGCGCCTTAAGGTCGAGCACAGTGCGCGCATAAGCGGCGCCCATCACGGCGAACTGGACGAGGTTGCGGCTATCGACCTCGGTATTGGCACCCAGGTCCAACATCACGACGTCATTAGCGCCCAATGTCGGCATCCGCGCCGCGAGTGCGGGCCGGTCGATCCCGGGCATGGTGCGCAAGGCGAGCTTCGACATCGCCATCAGCGCGCCGGTATTACCCGACGACACAGCGGCGGCGGCCTCGCCCTTTTTCACGAGATCGATGGCGACGCCCATCGACGTCACCTTCGCACGGCGAATCGCCTGGCTCGGTTTCTCGTCAGCAGTGACGATCTCCGGCGCGTGGACGATTTCCGACGCAGCGGTGAGATTGGGATGCGACTTCAGGCCCTCGCGAATCGCGGCCTCGTCGCCCACCAGCAGGAAGCGCATGCCCTCGAACCGGTGCCGCGCACGCGCGACTCCGGCGAGCATAACCGCCAACCCCTCGTCGCCGCCCATCGCATCGACAGCGATCCGCGCGCTTGAGGTCATGGCTGGCGGCCCCCGTTCTTCGAGTTCAGCCCTCGACCGAGACGATCTCGCGGCCATTATAGTGGCCGCAGGCGCCGCAGAGGACGTGCGGACGCTTGAGTTCACCGCAGTTCGAGCATTCCTGGAATGCTTCGACCTTCAGCGCGTCGTGCGACCGGCGCATGCCGCGGCGGCTCGGCGAAACTTTTCTCTTGGGGACGGCCATTTCGGCAACCTTCTTGGATTCGTGTCGTCAGAAACTTGATCGCGATACGCCTGGCATGGCGAACGGGCAAGCGCCGTGGTCCCGGCACCCGCCGGACCGCCGGTCAGGCCTGTCGCAAAGCGAGCGAGCGCCTATACCGATTTCCGTCCAAGTTGCAAGGCAGCGCGCGGCGTGGCAGCGGGGAACGCTCAAAAGGGGAAACCAAGACCGATGGACGCGATCATCCTGCCCGTGGCGCTCGCCACCACCGCTGCCTGTGCAATCCTCAACCTGTGGCTCGCCATGCGGGTCGGGATGGTGCGGCGGTCGGAGAAGATCTCGATCGGCGATGGCGGCAATGAGCGGCTGACCGCGCGGATGCGCGCGCAGCTCAACTTCGCCGAATATGCGCCGCTCGTGCTGATCCTGATCGCGCTGATCGAGCTGGCGGTGGGCACGGTCGACTGGCTGTGGGGCGCCGCGGCGCTGTTCGTGGTGGCGCGAATCCTCCATCCCTTCGGCATGGACGGATGGAAGCCGGGGCGGGTGATCGGCATCGCCCTCACCTTCCTGATCCTTGCGGGACTGGCGCTCTATGCCGCGAGCATCCCCTATTTCGGCGTCGGCGAGAGCGAGACGATCGAGCTCATTCAGGCAGGCTAGTCGCCCAGCCAGGCGCGCAGCAGCGTGTGGGCGATCGCATAGGGCGGCGGGGCACCGAATCGGGCGTCGGGATGCCCGTCGAGCGCCGCACGCACCTCGTCGCGCGTCACCCAGATCGCGTCCTCGAGCTCGTCGGTGTCGAGGGTGAGCGAATCGCCCTCGGCTCGGGCGATGCAGGCGATCATCAGCGACGAAGGAAACGGCCAGGGCTGGCTCGCAACATAGCGAACATCGCCCACAGCGACGCCGGCTTCCTCGAGCGTCTCGCGCGCGACCGCTTCCTCGATCGATTCGCCGACCTCGACGAATCCGGCGAGCGCCGAATAGCGGCCCGCGGGCCAGGCCGCCTGACGGCCGAGCAGCGCGCGGCCTTCATATTCGGCGAGCATGATCACCACCGGATCGGTGCGCGGGAAATGCTCGGCGGCGCAGGCCGCGCAGCGACGCGCCCAGCCGCCGCGGAAGATTTCGGTAGCGCTACCACAAGCCGAGCAATAGCCGTGGCGCTGGTGCCAGTCGACGAGGCTGCGCGCGCAGGCATAGAGGCCGGCCTGATCGGCGGGCATCAGCCCGAGCATCTGGAACAGGGCGGGCGAACGCGCGACGCCGTGCCGCTCGCCCATCGCCAGCGGCACGAAATGCGGCTTGCCGCCGATATAACCGAGGAACAGCGGATCGCTGCCCTCAGGCAGGTCGGCGAGGCTGACCCAGATCAGCTGCCCCGCGCCGTCAATCTCGGGCTCGAGCCCATTGAGTTTAAGGAGTCGCGCACGCCAGTCGCCGAGCGCCGCGGCCAGCGCCTCAGGATTATTGCGTTCGCGGTCGGCGCGATCGAGTAGCGCACCGGTAAATCCCACGTCAGCGCGCATCAGCGGGCGAGATCCGCATAGACGGCTTTGACCGTGTCGGCGCGCAGCGGCCATTTGTCGCTGGGGAAATAATTGACCATCGCCGTCGCACGCACCTTGTTCGCCGGATCGACCCACGCCACCGTTCCCGCGGCGCCGCCCCAGCCATAGGTGCCCTTGCCCGGCCCGCCCGGAATGCCCTCCAGATAGACCGAACCGCCCGCGCCGAACCCCATCTTCGGGGCGGTGTCGCCACCGCTGCCGCCCGGCGCGCGATCGAACACCACACCCGTTGGCAGCAGGTTCGACATGGCGAGGCGTACCGTTTCGGGTTTCATCACCCGCGCGCGGTCGAGCATGCCTTCGTTGAGCAGCATGTGCAGGAAGCGATCATAGTCGCGCGCCGACATGACGAGGCCGGCGCCGCCATAGGGAAAGGATGGCGGCACGGCATAGGCCGACCCCTTCGCCGGATCGAATGGGAGGCGATTGTCGCCCGCCCAGAGATAGTTGGTCGCGAATCGGCCAATCTCCGATTCGGGCACGGTCCAATAGCTCGACCGCATCTGAAGCGGATCGAAGATCCGCGTCTGGACGAATCGCTCGAACGGCATCCCGCCTGCGACTTCCACGACACGCGCGAGCACGTCGAGGCCGATCGAATAGCTCCATTTGGTCCCCGGGTCGGCGATCAGCGGGAGCGTCGCGACGCGATCTGCGAACGCCTTGAGCGAAGTCGGCCGCGCCTTACGCGCCTCGGCCTCGACCGCAGCGTTGATCGCGCCGGGGGTGATCCCGAGCCGTTCATATTCCTTGAGCAGCGGGCCTTTGGTGACGATCGTATAGCCAAGGCCTGCGGTGTGGGTGAGCAGATGGCGCACCGTCACCGGCCGCGCCGCGGGGCGCGACGCGAGGCTGTTCGCCGGGTCGGTCAGCACCTTCATCGACTTGAAGCCGGGAATGAAGTCGCTGACCGGCTGATCGAGCTTCAACTTGCCGTCCTCGACCAGCATCATCGCCGCGATGCCGGTGATCGGCTTGGTCATCGAATAGACGCGCCACAGCGAATCGGCACTTGCCTTCGCCGCGCCGGCATCGTCCGCAATCGCACCGGACGAAACCAGGAACGGCGGATGATCGCCTTTGGCATAGGCGATGCTGATGCCCGGCGCCTTCCTGTCGGCGACATAGGCGCGAGCCAGCGCGAGAACCGCTTCCGACCGGGCGGCATCCTGTACCTGCGCCGATGTGAGAGCCTGTGCGAACGCTCCGGTAACCGCCGTGATCGCAAGCGCCGCAGCGCCGCCAGCCAGCCAGAATCGCTTCATTCGGTCCTCCCGATCGCCTTCACCGCTTTTGCAAACAGCGTGGGCAGTCCGGCCGATTCGAGGTCGGCAATCGGCCACCACACGCCGTCAGCGACGTCTATGTGGCCGCCGAACGTTGCAGTCGCAAGCGCGGCAACCAGCTCGAAATGAGTGAAGACGTGCCGGATCGTTGCGTTGCGCAGCGTCCATTCCGCCGCAACCGGCGCATCAGCGAGCGCCCGGGGCGAATCGCTCCACGGGCCGGTCGGCAAGGCGCGCATCCCACCGAGCAATCCCTTGTCCGGGCGGCGGACGAGAAGCACCTGCCCGTCCCGTTCGAGCCAGAAGAAGGTGCCGTAGCGCAGCGGACGCGCCTGTTTCGGCGTCTTGACCGGAAAGGCGTCGGGCGTGCCCGCGGCGCGCGCGGCGCACCCGTTGGTAAGCGGGCAGAGCAGGCATTTGGGCGAGCGCGGCGTGCAGATCGTGGCGCCGAGGTCCATCATCGCCTGCGCGAAATCCCCGGCGCGCACGTCCGGGGTGATCGAATCGGTGAGGTCGCGGATGCGGGGTTTCGCGCCGGGCAACGGATCGGACACCGCGAACAGCCGCGCGACGACGCGCTCGACATTGCCGTCGACCACGACCGCGCGTTGTCCAAAGGCGATCGCCGCGACCGCCGCAGCAGTATAGGCGCCGAAACCGGGGAGCTTGCGCAGTGCCGCCTCGTCGCATGGAAGCTGCCCGCCATGCTCACGCGCGACGGCCCGCGCGGCGGCGAGCAGGTTGCGGGCGCGGGCATAATAGCCAAGCCCCGCCCAGGCACTCATCAGATCGGCGTCATCGACGGCCGCGAGGCTCGCGAAATCGGGCCAGCGCGCGGTGAATTTCTGAAAATAGGGGATCACCGAAGCAACCTGAGTTTGCTGCAACATCACCTCCGACAGCCACACCCGATAGGGGTCGGGAGCCGGGCTTCCCGGCGGCGCGCGCCAGGGCAGGACGCGGGCATTGGCGTCGTACCAGTCGAGCAGCAGCCGGGGGACCTGTTTGGCGATGTCGCGAGAAGCGTTGTCGGGCACGCCCCGGCTATGGCATGGACTGGTGCGATGAGTAAGTCGCGCGCCACGACCGAGGAGCCGAAACGCAGCAACCGCATCCGCCCGGTGGCGGAGCTGGTGCCCGATGTCGGCCGCGTCGCGTTCCGCAAGTTCGGATTCGTTCAGAGCGCGGTGGTGCGCCGCTGGAGCGAGATTGTCGGTGAGCGCTATGCCGGGGTCTCTGCCCCCGAATCGATCCGCTTCCCGCGCGGCGAGCGCTCGAACGGCGTGCTCAACCTGCTCGTTCAGGGCGCGCATGCGCCGATGATGATGCACATCGCGCCCGAGATCATGGAGCGAGTCAACCGCTTCTTCGGCTATCCCGCGGTCGCGCGCGTCGCGATCCGGCAGGGCGAGGTCGTGCGCCCGCCCGCCCCTGCGCCGATACCCGAACCCGCCCCGATTCCGGCCGAAATGGGCGAGAGCCTGCGCGGCATTGCCGATCCGGAATTGCGTGCCGTGCTCGAAGGCCTTGCCGCCGGTGTGGCAATGCCTGTGCTCAAGCTTGGAAAGATCGATTGATGCGCCTGTTCCATGTGTCCCTTGCCGTAATCGCTGCACCGCTGCTGACCATGGCTGCGTCCGCGCAACAGGCCAAACCGGCGCCGAAGGCAGCACCAAAGGCAGCACCAAAGGCGCAGGCCGACTGGCGCAACCATGTCGTACAGACGACATCGGGTGCGACCCTGACCGGCAACCCCGCGGCGAAGATCAAGCTGGTCGAGTATCTGAGCTATACCTGCAACCATTGCGCACATTTCATCGCGGAGTCGAAGGCACCGCTTCACGACGATCTGGTCCGCCGCGGCCAAATTCGCGTCGAGTTCCGCCATGCCGTGCGCGACCCGCTCGACATGGCCGCGGCGCTGCTGGCGCGCTGCACCGGACCCAAGGGCTTTAGCGGTGCGACCCAGGCGATCTTCGCCGCGCAGGAGAGCTGGTTCGAGCAGGGCCGGACCTGGTGGCAGGCCAATGCCGAGACGATCAAGTCGCAGCCGCAGCTCGCACAGCTCAAGGCCGCAGCGAATGGTTCGGGATTGTCGGCGTTGATGCAGAAGCGCGGCATGACCGTTGCGACGATCGACCGCTGTTTCGCGGCACCGGGCGACATGGACAAGCTGACCGCGATGGCGAAGACCGCGTGGGAAACGATCCAGGGCACCCCAAGCTTCACGGTCAACGGCAAGGCCGTCAACGGCAGCGACTGGGCCGCGCTTCAACCCGAATTGCGCGCCGCGGGCGCGCGCTGATTTTCGAACGGAGAGAGACACATATGCGTATAGCGATTGGCCTGGCAGCCGCGATCACTCTGGCAGGCTGCGGCGGCAGCGAAACCGGCAACACCACCACCACGCCTTCCGCTCCGGTGGCGGGCGCGAGCGCACCGGCAGGGACCCAGTGGGTCGACAAGGTCGAGAAGACCGCCGAGGGCGGGTTCCGCATGGGCAACCCCGACGCGCCGATCAAGCTGATCGAATATGGATCGCGCACCTGCGGCCATTGCGCCGCGTTCGCCACCACCGCCATGGAGCCGCTCAAGGCCTATATCGGCGCGGGCAAGGTGAGCTTCGAGTTCCGCGACTTCCTGCTCAACCAGATCGATCTGGGCGCAGCGCTGCTGGGCCAGTGCGGCGGGCCGGGCCCGTTCTTCGCGATCATGGATCAGATGTACGAGCAGCAGCACACGATCCTGCAGAACGCACCGAAGGAGGGCGACCCCTTCCTGAAGCAGGTCGAGGCGATGGCGCCCGCACAGCGGGTCGGCGCGACGGCGGAGCGGTTCGGCTATCTCGCATTCGTCCAGCAGCGCGGCGTTCCCGAAGCGAAGGCGCGCCAGTGCCTTGCCGATCAGGGTGCGATCGACGCGCTGGTCAAGAGCAACGAGACCGCCGCCAAGGAGTATAACATCCCCGGCACGCCGACCTTCATCCTCAACGGCAAGGTGCTGGAGAATACCGGTACCTGGCCGCAGGTCGAAGCGGCGCTGAAGGCCGCCGGCGCCTGATCGGGGCCGCGGGGGCGGAGCCGGACGATGCAAATCAAACGGCTCCGCCTCACGGGGTTTAAAAGCTTTGTCGATCCCGCCGACTTGCGGATCGAACCCGGGCTGACGGGGATCGTCGGCCCGAACGGCTGCGGCAAATCCAACCTGCTCGAAGCGCTGCGCTGGACGATGGGCGAGAACAGCGCAAAGTCGCTGCGCGGCGCGGGCATGGAAGACGTGATCTTTGCGGGCACCGCGACGCGGCCGCAGCGCGACTTCGCCGAAGTCTCGATCCTTGCCGAGCAGGTCGGTGACGATGGCGAACTTGAGGTCGTCCGCCGGATCGAGCGCGGTGCGGGATCGGCCTATCGCATCAACGGGCGCGATGTCCGCGCCAAGGACGTGGCGCTGATCTTCGCTGATTCGGCCACCGGCGCGCATTCGCCCGCGCTGGTGAGCCAGGGACGGATCGGTGCCATCATCATGGCCAAGCCGGGCGAGCGCCGGCAAATGCTGGAAGAGGCGGCAGGCATTTCGGGCCTGCACGTCCGGCGCAAGGACGCCGAGCAGAAATTGCGCGCGACCGAGACCAATCTGACGCGGCTCGACGAGGTGATCGGCGATCAGGAAGCGCGCGCCACCGCGCTCAAGCGACAGGCGCGGCAGGCCGAACGCTATCGCGAGCTTTCCGACAAGATCCGTACCGCCGAGGGGCGAATGATCTTTGCGCGCTGGCGCGAGGCGGCGAACGCGGCGGACGCGGCGAAGAAGGAGGCGGGCGTCGCCGAGGCGCTGGTCGCCGAACGGACACAGGCGCAGGAGAATGCGCTGACGGCGCAGCGCGAAGTCGCGGACCGGCTGGCCGCGGCGCGCGGCGCGGCGCTGGCGGTACGCGACCGCGCGAGCGAGGCGATGCATGCGCTGGCCGGGCTTCGCAGCGAGCGCGCGAGCGTCGAGCGGCGGATCGCCGAACTGGCCGACAGCGCCGCCCGGCTTGAGGCGGACAAGGGTCGTGAGGGCGCGCTGGCGCATGACGCCGCCGATGCGCTGGCGCGGCTGGAGGACGAGGCAAAGACGCTCCAGAGTCGCATTGCGGAAGCGGAGGGGCGGATGCCGTCGCTCGAGTCCGCGCTGGCGCGGGCCGAAGGCGAATCGCGCGACGCCGAAGTGGCGCTGGCCCAGTCGCTTTCCGCGCAGGCGAGCGAGACCGCCGAAGCGCGCGTCGCCGACGCTGCGTTCGCCGCTGCACGCGGACGCGTGGAACGCGCCGAGCGCGAGGTCGCGCGCGTGGCTGCCGAGTTGAGCGCGCTGGGCGACCCCGCGCCGCTCAGGGAAGCGCGGACCAAGGCAGCGGATGAGAAGGCCAAAGCCGAACGCCAGGCCGAGACCGCGCGCACCGGGCTTGCGCGCGCCGACGCGACCGAGCGCGGGGCGATCGATGCGCGGACTCGCGCGCAGACCGTGCGCGCGGGCGCGCATGCCGAGCTGGCGCAGCTCGACAGCGAGGCAGCGGCGCTGGCCAAAGCGACGCGGCCGAGCGGCAAGGACCGGCTGCTCGACAAGTTGAAGGTCGATTCCGGCTATGAGCGCGCGCTTGCCGCGGCGCTGGGCGACGATCTCGAGGCAGGGCTCGACCCGGCGGATGAGCGGCATTGGGCGGGCGCGGAGGCGCTGAAGGGCGATCCCGGCGCGGTGGCGGGCAGCACGCCGCTGGCGCGGCATGTCGAGGCCCCGGCGGCGCTCGCGCGGCGGCTGGCACAGATCCTGGTGGCGGAGAGCGACGACGGCCAGCCGCTCGCGGTGGGGCAGAGGCTGGTGACGCTCGCCGGCGTGCTGCGGCGCTGGGACGGCTATGTCGCGCGGAGCGGCGGTGCGGCAGCGGCGGAGCGGCTGGAGCGCGTCAACCGGCTGCGCACGATCGAGAAGGAACGACCCGCGGCAGTGCGCGCGGTCGATGCCGCCGATGCCGAGCTGGCGCGGATCGAGGGCGACATCGCCGAGGCGCGACGCGCGGCGGCGGAATGCAAAAGGCTGCTCGACCATAGCGAGACCGCGGCACGCGAGGCTACGCGGGCGGAGGATCGCGCGGCGGCGGCGCTCGAACGGCTCGACGGGCAGCGCGCGGACCTGGAGGCGCGGCGTGGGCGGACGGCGGCGGAGCTGGAAGAGGCCGGTGGCGAATTGAAGCGTGCGGAAGCGGCGCGGGCGGCACTGCCCGACGGGAGCGCGACGCGGGCAAAGGTGGCGGCGCTGACCGCCGGGGCGGAGGCGCGGCGCAATGCTGCAGCGAATGCGCGGGCCGAACGCGGAAACCTCGAGCGCGAGATGGCCGCGGCGCGCGAACGGGCGGCGGCTTCGCAGGCGGAGAGCAAGAGCTGGCGCGCACGCGCCGGGGAAGCGGCGAAACGCATCGCGGAGATGGACAAGCGCGCCGTGGAACTGGCCGAGGCAGCGGAGGCGCTCAAGGGCAAGCCCGCCGAGCTCGACGATGCGACCCTGCGCGCCGAGAAGGCGAACGAGGAGGCACGAATCGAGAGCGCTGCGGCACAGCTGGCCGAACGCGAGGCCGAGGCGGCGCTGCGCGAGACCGAAGGCGCGGTGCGCGCGGCTGGCGAGGCAATGGCCGAGGCGCGGGAAGCGCGCGCGGGTGCGGTGGCGCGGCACGAGAATCAGGAAATGCGCCGCGTCGAGATGGGGCGACTGTCGGGCGAGCGCTTCGAATGCCCGCCACCTCTGCTGCCCGAACGCGCGGGCTTTGCCGAAGAGACGGTGCGCGGGCCGCAGGACGAATCCGCCGCGCACGACCGGCTGATCGCCGAACGCGAGCGGATCGGTCCGGTGAACCTTGTCGCCGAAAGCGAACTGGCCGAGCTGACCAGTTCGGCCGAGACCAACGCCAGGGAACGCGACGAACTGATCCAGGCCGTGCACCGGCTGCGCGGGAGCATCGGCACGCTCAACCGCGAGGGCCGCCAGCGGCTGCTCGCGGCGTTCGAGGCGGTCGACCAGCATTTCCGGCGGTTGTTCACGACATTGTTCGACGGCGGGCAGGCGCATCTCGAGCTGATCGATTCGGACGATCCGCTCGAAGCCGGCCTCGAGATCATGGCGCAGCCGCCGGGCAAGAAATTGCAGTCGCTGACGCTGTTGTCGGGCGGCGAGCAGGCGCTGACCGCAGTGGCGCTGATCTTTGCCTTGTTCCTGACCAACCCGGCACCGATCTGCGTGCTCGACGAGGTCGACGCGCCGCTCGACGATGCCAATATCGAGCGCTTCTGCGACCTGCTCGACGCGATGACGCGCGAAACCGCGACCCGCTACCTGATCGTCACGCACAATGCGGCGACGATGAGCCGCATGCACCGGTTGTTCGGCGTGACGATGGTCGAGCGCGGAGTGAGCCGGCTGGTGTCGGTCGATCTGGGCGGCGCCGAGTCGCTGCTCGCCGCTGAATAACGATAGAGTACAGGCGTATCGGAGAGGATCGGATGAGACTGCTTCTGACAACCTTGTCAGCGATCGCGTTAGCCGCACCCGCCGCAGCGCAGGTGCGGGCGCTGGACGATGGCGTCGAGGTGACGCGCGGCGAGATGGCGGTGCGCGTGACGGCGCTGTCCGCATCGGTGCTGCGCGTGCGGATGGCGCGTGACGGCAAATGGCCCGAAGATGCGAGTTGGGCAGTGCCCGCCGAGGTCCGGGCGCGAACGGCAAAGGTGATCGCGCGCACCGACGGCTTCGACACCGATGCGCTGACGGTGAAGGTCGATCCGGCGACGCTACGGCTGACGGTGCATGAACGCGGCGGGCGGCTGGTGGTGGCCGATGCCGCCGATCCGGTGATGCGCGCGGACGGCAGTTTCGAGCTGAGCCAGAAGATGCCGGTGGGCGAACGCTATTTCGGGCTGGGCGACAAGACCGGGCCGTTCGACCGGCGCGGGGCAAGCTATGTCCACTGGAACACCGACACATTCGGCTATGGCCGCGAGACCGACCCGACCTACAAGTCGATCCCCTTCTACGTCACCACCGGCGGCGGGTTCGGCAGCTACGGTCTGTTCCTCGACAACCCGACGCGCAGCTGGTTCGACTTCGGGCACCGCACCGACGGCGAGCTTCGGGTCGGTGCGCCGGGCGGCCCGGTTGACTATTATGTGATCGCGGGGCCGATGCTGTCCGAAGTCGTCCAGCGCTATCACGGCCTGACCGGCAAGGCGCCGCTGATCGCGCCCTGGGGATTCGGCTATCAGCAGTCGCGCTACAGCTACATGTCCGACACCGAAGTGCGCGAGTTGGCGGCACGGCTGCGCAAGGAACGCATTCCCACCGACGTGATCTGGCTCGACATCGATTTCCAGGACCGCAACCGGCCTTTCACCACCAACCCGAAAACCTTCCCCGATCTGCCCAGACTGGCGCGCGATCTGAAGGCCGACGGGATCGGGCTGGTGGCGATCACCGACCTGCACATCGCGCATGCCCCGAGTCAGGGCTATGCGCCGTTCGACAGTGGCGCCGCGGGCAACCACTTCGTGCGCACCGCCAAGGGCCGGAGCTATGTCGCACCGGTATGGCCGGGCGATTCGCTATTCCCCGATTTTACGCGGGATGCGTCACGCGAGTGGTGGGGCGGACTGTACAAGGATTTCGTCAGCGCCGGGATCGCGGGCTTCTGGAACGACATGAACGAGCCGGCGATCTTCGAGACGCCAAGCAAGACGATGCCGCTCGACAATGTCCACCGCATCGAGGGCGACGGATTCGCGACGCGTGAGGCGAGCCATGCCGAGGTACACAATGTCTATGGCATGCAGAACAGCCGGGCGACGTTCGAGGGGCTGACCAAGCTCGATCCGCAGGCACGCCCGTTCGTGATGACCCGCGCGACCTATGCCGGGGGGCAGCGTTATGCGGTGACCTGGACCGGGGACAACAACGCCAGCTGGGATCACCTCAAACTGTCCGTCCAGCAGCTTGTAAACCTTGGCCTGTCGGGCTTTTCGTACAGCGCCGCCGATATCGGCGGGTTCACCGGCGGGCCGAGCCCCGAGCTGCTGACGCGCTGGATCCAGATCGGCGCCTTCACACCGGTGATGCGCGTGCATGCCGCCAAGGATACGCCACGCAGCGAGCCATGGGTCGACGGGCCGGAGCATCTGGCGTTGCGGCGCACGGCGATCGAGGAACGCTATCGCCTGTTCCCCTATCTCTACGCCGTGGCTGAGCAGCAGGCGCGGTCGGGGGACCCGATTATGCGCCCGGTGTTCTACGGCTATGAGAGCTCAGGCTGCGATTCGCCGATGAGCTTCACGTTGGGCCGCGACCTGATGGTCGCCGCATCGCCCAAGCCCGAATCGCCGCAAGCCTATGATGTGTGCCTGCCCAAGGGCGGGTGGTATGATTACTGGACCGGGCGTTCGGTGGTGGCGACAGCGGGCAAGACCGCCGACAGCGTGACCGAAACGCCGCGGATCGACCGGCTGCCGGTATTCGTGCGGGCAGGCGCGATCATCCCGCGCCAGCCGCTGGTGCAGAGCCTGAGCGAGACGCCGAAGGGGGCGCTCGAGCTGCTGGTCTATCCGGGGCTGGATTGCAGCGGCACGATCTATCTCGATGATGGCAAGGCCGACGCGATCGCGCGCGGCGCCTATCTGCGCCAGAGCTTTCGCTGCTCGACGACGCCGACCGGGCTGCGGATCGATCTCGACCCGCGTGTGGGCAAGCTCAAACCGTGGTGGAACGCGATCGCGATGACGGTGCATGCCGTTTCGGATCTGGGCGCGGTGCGCTTTGGGCGGCGGAAGATCGCGGCGGAACTGGACGAGAGCGCCGACCGCGTCCGCTTCACACTGCCCGATTCCGCCAAGGCCGCAACGGTCACCGTGACCGGGCCGTGACTCCGGCACGCCCGTCCCGCGCGCGCCTGACCCTGTTCGCCTTCGGGGACTTCGCGTTCAACCTCTACTGGCAGAGCGCGATGCTCTTCCTGCTGTTCTATTACACCGACGCGCTGGGGCTGCCGGTGACGGCGGCGGCGGCGATCTTCATGGCGGCATCGGTGTGGGACGGGCTGGCGAACTTCGCCGCCGGGCTGCTCGCCGACCGGCGCGAACCCAAAGGCGGGCTGGGGCGACTGGTGGCAATCGGCGGGGTGCCGCTGGGACTGGGGTTCGTGCTCGCCTATCTGCCGCCCGTCGTTCCCGGATGGTGGGGGATGGTCGGGGTGTTCGCTGGGCATATCGCGTTCCGCACCGCCTATGCCTTCATCAACCTGCCCTATCTGGCGATGAGCGCGCGGGTGAGCGCAGACAGCAACGACCGCGCCTATGTCGCCGGGATGCGGATGCTGTCGGGGACACTGGCGGCGGTAGTGGTCGCGCTGGGCACGGTGCCGATCGGCACCATGTTGTTGGGAACGAAGAGCGCGGCGGACGCCTATCTTGGCGCGGCATTGCTGTTTGCGGTGGCGGGCGCGGCGATCCTTGGCTGGGTCGGCGTCACCTATCGCGAGGCCGATGTCCCCGAGCGGCGCGAGCCGGTGCCGGTGTGGACCGCGCTCAAGGCAATTGCGGGCAATCGGGCGTTCGTGACGCTCAATCTGGCGATGGTGGCGATGATCGTCGCAGTGACGATCCTCAACAAATCGGTGCTCTATTATTTCAAATATTTCCTGAGCGACGAGGGTGGCGGGCAGCTCGCACTGGCATCGATGAGCGTGGTGAGCGCGGTGTCGGTACCGGTGTGGATGCTGCTCCAGCGGCGGCTGGGAACGCGCGCCTTGTGGTTCCTTGCCGCCGCCGGAGCGATGGCGGGGCTGTCACTATTCGCGCTGTTCGACATTCATCGTGCCGGGGTGATGCAAGCCTATCTGATGGCGATGCAGGCGATGGTCGTCGGGCTCAACTTCGTCTTCTGGGCGATGCTGCCCAACACGATCGAATATGGCGAGCAGCGCACAGGACTGCGCGTCGAGGGCGCGGTGTTCGGGATGGCGGCACTGCTGCAGCGGGTGGCGATCGGGATCGCGACGGCGATCATCGGCCTGGGCTTCGAAAGCGCGGGCTATGTCGCGAATGTCGATCAGAGTGCGGGAACGCTGACCGCGATGCGGCTGACGATCGCACTGGTACCGCTGGGCTTCCTCGCGCTGTCGTGCCTGTTGATGGCGATGAACCCGCTGGGGCGCGGGGAGCATGCGCGGATCGTGAAGGATCTGCGGAGATAGGAGACTGGTTCAGCAGAGCTGAACCGTCTCTGCACCAGCGGTACTGCGTAAACATGATCCGGCACCGCCCCGGGGAGGGAGGGGGAGCGGTGCCGGACCCCCGGCCGCACCAAGAAGACTTGGGGCCGGGAAGGCGTTGCGATCAGGCGGTCAGCGTGAAGGTTGAACGGACCCCCTGTGCCTGTGCCGAAGGGGCGATCCACACGTCGAACAGGCCCGGCTCAACGGTGGGCTTGAGATCCCGGCCGATGAATTCGAGCTGCTCGCGCCGGAGTACGAAGCGCACCGTTTCTGATGCACCCGGCGCCAGTGCGACCTTGCGGAACGCCTTCAGCTCGCGGACCGGGCGGGTGATGCTCGCGGTGCGATCGCGGATGTAAAGCTGGACCACTTCTTCCGCCGCACGTGTGCCGCGATTGGTGACCGTGGCGGTGAAGGCGATCTCGCCGTTCCACGCCAGATTGCCCTTGTCCGGGGTCAGGCCGGCATATTCGATCTTGCCGTAGGTGAGGCCGTGGCCGAACGGGTAGAGCGCCGAGTTCGGGATCGAGCGGTAATGCGTCTTATACTCCTCGAGCTTGTCGTCGCTCGGGTTCGGGCGGCCGGTCGGCTTGTGCGAATAATAATAGGGCTGCTGGCCCGGCTCGCGCGGGAAGCTCATCGGCAGGCGGCCCGAGGGGCTGTAGTCGCCGAACAGCACGTCGGCGATCGCGTTGCCGCTTTCGGACCCGAGGAACCAGGTGACGAGGATCGCGGGGGCGTTCTTGACCGCGCCCTCGAACGCCAGTGCGCGGCCGTTCTTGAGCACGACGATCACCGGCTTGCCGGTCGCGGCGACCGCCTCGGCCAGCGCCTGTTGCGGCGCGGGGACGGTGATGCTGGTGCGCGACTGCGCTTCGCCCGACATGCGTTCGCTCTCACCGATCGCGAGCAGCACGACATCGGCGTTGCGGGCAGCAGCGACCGCGGCCTCGATCCCGCCGGGAAGCGGAGCCTCGACCTCGGAGCCCTTGACCACGGTGATATCCGCGGCCTTGCCGAGCGCGTTGCGCACGCCGGTCTCGAGGTCGATCGCGAGCTTGTTGTCGCCATAGACGCACCAGGGACCGTTGAGGTCGTGCTGGCCGGCGGCGAACGGACCGATGATCGCGATCTTCTGCCCGCCCTTGCGCAGCGGGAGGATATCGCCTTCGTTCTTGAGCAGGACGATCGACTTCTTCGCCATCTCGCGCGAGAGCGCCAGCGTCGCCTTGGTGCGACTGCGCGCGGCTTCGCGCTTTTCGTCGATGCGGCGGAAGGGATCCTCGAACAGGCCGAGCTTGGCCTTGATCGCCAGCACCTTGCGCACCGAATCGTCGAGCAGCGCCATCGACACTTCGCCCTTTTCGACGAGGTCGGGCAGGTGGTCGCGATAATAGCCGCTGGTCATGCTCATATCGACGCCGGCGAGGAAGGCGATCTTGGTCGCCTCACGCGCGTCGGCGGCGAAGCCATGGTCGATCATCTCCATGTCGCCGGTGTAATCGGAGACGACGAAGCCCTGATATTTCCACTCGTCGCGCAGCACCGTGCGCATCAGCCATTCATTGCCGTTCGATGGCACGCCCGAAATCTCGTTGAACGAGGCCATCGCCGACAGCGCGCCGGCGCCGAACGCCGCCTGGAAGGGCGGGAAGTAAATCTCGCGCAGCGTGCGTTCGGACACATCGACGGTGTTGTAGTCGAGCCCGGCCTCCGCCGCGCCATAGGCGGCGAAATGCTTGGCACAGGCCATCATCGTGTCGATCGCCTTGAGGCTCGCGCCCTGGAAGCCCTTGACGCGCGCCGCGGCGAAGAGGTTGCCGAGATGCACGTCCTCGCCCGCGCCCTCCATGGTGCGACCCCAGCGCTGGTCGCGCGAGATGTCGACCATCGGCGCGAAGGTCCAGTCGATACCCGCGGCGGCGGCTTCGTAGGATGCGGCGGCGGCGGTCTTCTGCGCCAGCGCCGGATCGAAGCTCGCGGCCTCACCCACCGGCACGGGGAAGATGGTGCGGTGGCCATGGATGATGTCGGCGGCGAAGATCATCGGGATCTTGAGCCGCGAGTCCTTCATCGCCGCGGTCTGCATGATCCGGCACATATGCGTGCCGCTGCCGTTGAACACGCCGGTGATCATGCCCTTGCGGACTTCCTCGACCTGCTGCTCGAAGTTCGCATTCGAACCGCTGGCCGGATTGATCACGGTGCTGCCGCCCCAGGCCGAGGCCATCAGGCTGAGCTGGCCGGCCTTTTCGGCGAGCGTCATCTTCGCGATCAGCGCGTCGATAAAGGGGGGAACCTCGACATTCGCAGCCTGGCTCATCAATGCGCGGGCCGGGCTGTGGAGCCACGCCGCGATCGCACCTGCGCCCATCAGCGCCGCGCGGCGGGAAATCCGGTTGTCGAGCATTGTCTGTCCTCTCCTGAACGCATCGCGCCTCGGCGCGTGGTAAATGCTGGTTGAATGCCGCCCCTGTTTCGAAGCCCGCTTTAGGGGTTGTCGCGGCAAACCGTAACCGGTTACATGACGCCGAACGAGATAATTTGCAATCGCGAAAGACCCGCCCGAGAACGGATGTTTCAACGAAGCGGAAGAGGGGACGAATGGCCGAGGCGACGATTCGCGATGTAGCACGCCGGGCACAGGTATCGATCGCATCGGTATCGCGCGCGCTGAACGGCCTGGGCAATGTCCGTCAGGAGACGCGCGAGCGGGTGATCGCTGCCGCCGCCGAGCTGGGGTATGTGCCGCACGCCGGCGCGCGCAGCCTGAGCCTTGCCCGCGCGCACGCGGTGGGGGTGGTGCTGCCCGATCTGCACGGCGAATTCTTCAGCGAGTTCGTGCGCGGGATGGACCGCGAGGCAAGCCGGCGCGGCTATGTGCTGCTGCTGTCCAACATCCATGACGAAAGCGAGCAGGCGGCCAATGCGCTGCGCGCGATGCGCGGGCGGGTGGATGGCCTGATCGTGATGGCGCCCCATCTTTCCGCCGAAATGCTGCAGGCGGCGCTGCCGCCCACCCTGCCTTCGCTGTTTATCAACGGCCCCGAGGAGATCGATGACCGGCCGACCATAAGGCTCGACAATGTCGGCGCGATGGAAGCGATGATCGCGCACCTCGCAGCCGGTGGCCGCAGCCGCATCGTCCACATCGCCGGGCCCGAAGGCAATGTCGACGCCCGCGAGCGCGTCGAAGGCTATCGTGCGGCGATGGCGCGTCACGTGCCGGGCGTCGAGCCCGTCGTGCTTGCAGGCGACTTCTCGGAGGAAGCGGGCGAGGCCGCCGCGCGGACGATCATCGACAATGCAATCCCCTGCGACGCGGTGTTCGCCGCCAACGACATGATGGCGATCGCCTGCCTTCAGGCGCTGCAGAATGCGGGTGTCGATGTTCCCGGAACGATCGCGGTCGCGGGCTTCGACGACGTGCCGCTCGCGCGGTACCTCCGCCTGACTACGGTGCGCGTGCGGATCGCCGAGATGGGCGCGCGCGCGATCGAACGCCTGATCGACATCCTCGAAGGCGGCCCCGCAGACGGACGCGCCGAGCGCCATGGCACCGAACTGGTCGTGCGCGGCACCACCGCGGCGCGCGAATGAACCACAGGAAACTCAGGAGAGGATTGTAAGATGCGTATCCCGATCACCCGCCGGTCCCTGCTCGCCGCGCCCGCGCTGGGCGCCGCGGCGCTGACCCCGGCCTGTGCGCGGCCGCTGCTGGCCGAGCCGGCCAGGCCGGCGCTGCCCGGCTGGTATGGCGATCTCGAGAAACGCACCTTCGACTTCTTCTGGCAGACGGCGAACCGCAAGAACGGGCTGGTGCCCGACCGCTGGCCGAGCAAGTCATTCTGTTCGATCGCGTCGGTCGGCTATGCGCTGACCGCCTATCCGGTGGGGGTCGAACGCGGCTGGGTGACGCGCGCCGCCGCCGCTGAGCTGACGCTGACCACGCTGCGCTTCTTCTGGAATGCGCCACAGGGGCCGGAACCGAGCGGCACCGCCGGGCACAAGGGCTTCTTCTACCACTTCATCGACATGGAGACCGGCCACCGTTTCCGGACCAACGAACTTTCCAGCGTCGATACCACCCTGCTGTTCATGGGCATCCTGTTCGCGGGCGAATATTTCAACGCCGACAACGCTGTCGAAGCCGAGATCCGCAAGCTGGCGCACGACATCTATGCCCGTGCCGACTGGAATTTCTTCCGCAGCGACGGGCGGGCGCCGATCTCGATGGGCTGGCATCCCGAGAGCGGCCTGATCCCGGCAAGCTGGCAGGGCTATAATGAGGGGATGTGCGTCTACATTCTCGCACTTGCTTCGCCGACGCACGCGGTGCCGGCGAACAGCTGGGACGTGTGGACGGCGAAATACGACCATTGCTGGCGCGGCCAGGGCGACACCCGCCACCTCGCCTTCGCGCCGATGTTCGGTCATCACTACAGCCATGTCTGGGTCGATTTCCGCGGCATCCACGACAAGCCGATGCGCGAGGCCGGGCTCGACTATTTCGAGAATAGCCGCCGCGCCACCTATGCCCAGCGCGCCTATGCCATCGCCAACCCGATGGGCTGGACGGGCTATTCGAAGGATATCTGGGGCCTGACCGCGTGCGACGGGCCGGGCGGCTACGAGCTGCCGTTCAAGGGCCGGACGGCGACGTTCCGAGCCTATTCGGCGCGCGGACCACTGGGTCAGCCCGACGAGTATGACGACGGCACGATCGCGCCGACCGCGGCGCTGGGATCGCTGCCCTTCGCGCCCGAAATCGTGATTCCGGCGGCCGAGGCGCTGCGCAAATGGCCGGGGCTGTACAGCCAGTATGGCTTCCTCGATTCGTTCAACCCGAGCTTCACCTGGACCGACAAGCCGCTCGCCAATGGCCGGATCAACGGCAAGAACGGCTGGATCGATACCGACTATATCGGCATCGATCAGGGACCGATCCTGCTGCAGGCGGCGAATTATCGCAGCGATTTCGTGTGGCGGGTGATGCGCGGATCGAAGGTGGTACGCCGCGGGCTGGAAGCGGCCGGGTTCACCGGCGGGTGGCTGGCAGGGTAGGCTTGCCGTCACTCCGGCCTTGTGCCGGGGTCCACTGGGAGGCGACGTCTGGAAACGAGGTTCCAGTGCAGTCCTCGGGGCAGCGTGGACCCCGGCACAAGGCCGGGGTGACGGTTTAGGGGCGGGTTGGGCGACCGGAGCCTCAGCGGATCCGTACCGGCTTACTCCGCTTGGACACGCCGGTTTCGTTGAACGCTTCGACCGCGGCGTAGTAGCCGACGCCGAGATTGAGCGCGCGGATATCGAGTTTGGCATCTGCGCCCAGCTCGTCCGTGAAGACCTGATAGGTCAGGGTCAGCCGGTCGGGCCGCACGCCCCACATCACGTTGTAGCCAACCGCGCCCGGCACCTTGCGCCAGGTCACACGCGCATTGCGTTGATCGGTGTCACGAACCGCCGCGACGCTGCCCGGAACCACCGGCACCGCGCCGTCGGCGTTGCCGAACACGCGCAGATCGTTGATCGCAAGATGCGCGCCGCCGATATGGCCATGGACGTAGCGGATATAGCGGATTTTCGCGGGCGCCTTCAGCTCGAGATAGGCGTTGGGACGATCGCGGCGCGGCCCTTCGGTCTGCGCGATCTTCGACCAGCTCTTGCCGTCCGCCGACCCGTCGATCCGGAATTCGGTATAGATGTCGGGAGCGTCGGCGAAGCGGCCAGCCTTGTAATCGGCGAAATTGACCTGGACCGCACGCACGGTCTTCGCCGCACCCAGATCCATCGTCAGCGTCTCGCCCGGCCGTTTGCTGCCCGCGACCCAGAAGCTGCGCGGGTTCTCGTCCGCGGCGCGACTGGCGGCGAACTCGCCAAGGGTCGAGGAGGCGGTGAGCGGCTTACGGTAGGAGAGCAGCATCCAACCGGTGAAGAGTGATTCGATATCGTCGACCTTCCCCTCGGGCGCCCAGTGCGGGAAGTCGCCGAAGCGCGAGGAAGACCACATCTGCCCGTCCGCCTCGAACCGGGTCGGGAACAGGTTGATGCGGCGTTCGAAGGTCCAGTTGGCGCCGAGCCATGGCGTGCCGGTGTTCCACCAGTTGCCGTGATTGTCCTCGAACGTCGAGCCGTGCCCCGCCCCCTCGACGAACCCGCCGGGCTTGTAGGCGACCGGGTTCCACGGCGCGTAGGTCCATGGCCCCAGCGGCGATTTCGAGGTGTAAGTGCCGTTGGCATAGGCGTTATACTCGGTGCCGGGCGCGCCATATTGGAGATAATAGGTGCCGCCGACCTTCGTCATCCACGCGCCTTCCATGAACGGCGCGATCGGGGTGCCGTCGGGCAATCCGCCCGAATGATCTTGCCCGAACCGCTCCCAGCCATGCTGATCGGGATGAAGGCGGAACATCTCCTTCGCCGGCCCCTTGTAGATGAGCTTGCCGTCCTTGAACTCGATCTCGAGCCCGTAGAGCGGATAGACGTTGGACGAGTTCCAGTAGAGGTACCATTTGCCGTCATCGTCGAGGAACAGCGCGGGGTCCCATGGCCCGGGCGGGATCTCGCCGGGCTTCATCTTCTCCTCTTCGCCCGGGCGCACCTGTCCGGGGAGGCGCGGCATACGGCGCACGAGATAGTCGAGCTTGCCCGTCTCGGGCGCGTCGGAGACATAGATCGCGCCCGGCTCCATCATCGACGGCATCAGGTAGAGCCGCTCGCCGTCCGACCACGCCGCGGGTGCGACGAAACTGTTATGCTGCCAGCGGCTGGGGGTGATGAAGGTCCAGTCGGCGAGATTGGTCGAGCGCCAATAGCCGTCGGCGAGCGTCTGAAAGAGATAATAGGCACCCTTATGCCGCACGATCACCGGATCGGCGCCGGTGCGGTACGAGATGCCCTCGTTCACCTGCTCGAAATTGTAGCGGTAGTCGATGTCGATCGGGTTGGCATAGGTGCGCTTGCCGGGCTGCGCGCTCGCGGCGGCGGCCAGCGTGCCGAACGCGATCATCAGAGCGGCGGCGGTCTTGAGCATCGGAAACCTCACTGGATGCGGATGAAAAGATTGGCGGTGAGCCGGCCCTGACGCGGATCGGCGCTGAACTTCATGCCATTGGGAATGATCCCCGAATGGAGCAGCGCGCCGCGATAGATGACGAGCCGGTCGGGCACCGCGTCGATCCGGCCGATCTGATCGAAATACGCGTTGCTGGTGTTGGTGTAGCCGGTGAGGTCGGCGCTTTGCGCTTTAGCCGTGGCAATGAAGGCGTCGCAATTGGCGTCGTCGACCAGTTCGATCCCCGTCGAGCGCTGGCGATAAAAGGCGGTGCCGCTCCCGGGCGTATCAAAGAGATAATGGAGCAGCGCGATGTAGTTGGGATCGGTGGAGTCGAAATGCGGCGCGCGCTGTGCCGCGATGAGCGCGTCTGGCGCGGCGGTCACGATCGAGAAGCTCGCCTCGACCAGATCGAAGCTGTCCGTGTCGAAGGCGCCGCCGATGAAGGGCGCTGCAGCCTCGAGCAGGCGGCAGACATAGGCATAGGCCTGTGAATCGGCCTCGCTCACGATCCGGCGCAGGCCGGGATAATAGGTTTGGCTTAGCGGAAAGGGCGCAAGCGCGGCTGCAATGGCCACTACCGCTGCCGGATCGCCAGTGATCCCATCGACGGTGACGACGGGCTGACGGCTGTGGCCGAAACGGTGCAGCTCGGGTTTCACCCCCTTGTCTCCCGGCCCGACAGGAACTGGGGGAGGAGGCGTCAGCCCCCTCCCCGGAACGCCCCGATCCGAAGATCAGAACTTATACTTGAGGCCCGCCTGGAAGCTGCGGGCATTGCCGACCGTGCCATTCTCTTCGAACGTCGGGTTCACGCCGCTGCCCGAACCCCAGGCCGAATAGCTGCGGTTGACCGTGTCGAAGACGTTGAACGCCGCGAAGCTGGCTTCGAGGTCGTGGCCCCACGGCATCTTGAAGTTCTTCGCGATGCGCAGGTCGAGGTTGGAATAGGCGAAGGTCTCCTTGGGGAAGAACACACCGCCCATATTGCCGTAGCAGCAGGCGCCGTCGGGCTGGTTGGGCAGGCCGAAGATGACGTTGCCGAAGGCCGGACCCGAGCTGAGCGTCAGCGTACCCGACAGCACCGTGTCAAACGGGCCGCGAACGATGCCGGTGCCGACGAAACGGTATTTCTCGACCCCCTGCACCCATCCCCAGCCATAGGCATCGACCGAAGCGCCATTGTAGAACTCGTCATTGTTGGCGAGTTCCTGCGCGACATTGGTACGGGCGAACTGCACGGTGACCGCTGCGGAGAAACCCCAGCGCGAACCGGCCACGAACGGTTTTTCGGCGGTGAGGTAGATCGCGTTGTAGACCGCCTTGCCGCTGTTATCGCCGATATTGAGCTTGCCGTTGAACCCGGCGAGATCGCCCTGCTTTGCCGCACACGCCGCATAGTCGGTGTCGGGGAAATTGTCCTGGATCCACGCATTGCCGCCATCGGTGCAGCCGATCACGTTACCGGCGCCATCACGCTGCAGCACCCGGCTGTACCAGCCGTTCGAGAAGCGGTTGCCGCGCACGAAGCGGAAAACGTTGTGGCTGCGGATGTGCGAATAGGTGAGCGAGGTCTGGATCTCGCCGAACCGCTTGCGCACGCCGATGTTGAACTGATCCGAATAGGGCAGCTTGGTCTTGTTGTTGAGCAGCCAGATATCGCCGCCCACGCCAAGGCCAGCCGCGGCGGTACGCAGCGCATCGACATTGCGATAAGCCGGATTCCACACCAGCGTACCGCGCGGCAGGACGCCGCCGTTGCCGGCGCGCAGCGTCGCGCAATTGGCGATACCGCCGGTGCCGCCCTCGGTGCAGAAATCAGCCTGAACGACGCGCTCGTGCCGGGTTTTGATCGTCTCGATGCCCGAAGTGATGAACAGCGGGCGGTCATAATAGCGGCCCGCGCCGGCAAAGAAGACCAGGTCGCGATCACCGTTGACGTCGTAGCTGACGCCGATGCGCGGCTGGAACGCCCCCCAGAACGGATCGCGGTTCTTGCCGGTCGAGATATAGTCCTCGGCATTGATCCCAGCCGCCTTCCAGCCCGGATAGGCGCGCAGGGTTGCGGCGAGATCCGCCGGCGTCACGAAATTCTCGTTCTTGGCGTTGGTCTCGAAATCCCAGCGCAAGCCGAGGTTGAAGGTCCAGTGATCGTCGAGCGTCCAGTCGTCCTGCACGAACAGGCCGATCTGGGTGTTGTTCGCGCGGCCCGGCTCGAACTCCTTGACGTTGATGCGCGCGCCATAGGGCGTGGAGCTGTCGAAGCCGGTAAAGCCCGTGGCGTTGAAGAAATAGCCGCCGTTGCTGCGATTGTCCTCAAGCCGCTCATATTTGTTGAACGACAGCTTGGCGCCCGCCTTGATCGTGTGCGCACCGCCAAAGAAGGTGACATTGTTCTTGATCGTCCACGACTTTTGGGAGTCGTTCTGCTCGAAGCTGCCCGCGCCCAATGCGGCGACGGTGCCGTAGTCGGGACCGGCAGACAGGATGATCTCTGGCCCGGCGCTTCCGCGCCGCGCGCCGTTTTCGACGGTGCTGTACGAAAGGAACAGCTCATTGAGCCAGTTGGAACCGCGATGGCTCCAGTCGAGCTGGAAGTTCTTGACCTTGTTGTTGATCGGGCCGCCATGACTCGGCACCGAAGTACCGCCGACGCCGCCGATATTGGATTCGTCGCGAATGAAGGCCGAGAGGTTGACCGTGTCCTGCGCCGAGGCGAACCAGGTCAGCTTGCCGAAATAGAGCTTCTGGTTGAAGTCGAGCCCGTAGCTGCCGTTATATTGCGAGATCAGGTTTGCCGGCACCGGCGACTTCAGCTCGACATTGCCCGAAGGCTTGGTCTTGTCGGTCGCCTCGAACGCACCGTAGAAATGCAACACGTCCTTGATGATCGGCCCGCCCAGATCGGCGCCATACTGCCAGCGGCCATAGTCCGGCTTGGGGTTGGTGCCGTTGGGGTTATTGGCCTTGCCCGGCCGGTCGAAATAGGGGCGACCGAAGAATGATTTGGGCTGCCATTCGCCGAACAGCGTACCGTGATATTCTTGGCCGCCGGTCTTGGTCACTGCGGTGATGATCGCCGAGCCGGCCTGCTCATACTCGGCTTTGAAGTTCTGGGTGTTGACCGCGAACTCCTGAATCGCGAGCTGCGGGAAGGGATTGCCTTCCGAGAAATTCTGCCCCGACAGGCCACCATGGTTGATCGGGTTCTTCATGCTGAGCCCGTCGATGAACACATTGGTCTGATCGGGACTCACCGCGCCCGCCTGTACCTGCCGGTTGCTGCCCGAGGGCGATACGCTGACGCCCGGCGCCAGCGCCGCGAAATTCAGGAAGTTGCGATCGTTCTGCGGCAGATTCTCGATCTGCTGGGGCGAGACGTTGGTGGTGATCGTCGCCGTGCGCACTTCATTGCGGCCACGGCGTCCGGTGACGAGGACTTCCTGGCCGTCTGCAGGTGCGGCTGCAGGCGGTGCGATATCGTAGACAACCGTCTGGCCGACCGGAACCACGACGGATTCCGCCTCGATGCCCGGTGCCTCGACACGATAGGTACCCGGGCGCAGACCCGGAACGAAGTAATTGCCGTTCGCATCGACCGTCGCGGTAACGGTTCGTCCAGTAGTGTTATCGGTAATGGTAACCGTCGTGCCCGCCGTCGCGCCCTCGACATGGCCGCGCAAGGCAGAGCTGGTCTGTGCGAAGGCGGAAGTGCTGAACATCAGTGCGGCGGCAAAGGCGCCCGCCGAAACGCCGCGGACAAGAGTCGAACGCTTGCTACGGAAATCCGTCATCAATCTGCTCCCCTAAACACCGGTCCGATCGCTGCCGATCGATGATGTAACCGGTTACAATGTCGTTGGAGCTTTTAACATCTCCTGACACTCTTCTTAGAGAGCCGCATATGACTACGTTGTCAATTGCATTTTTGGAAGGGATTGATCGCCATCGACAAGATGGTCCGAACGCGCGGCGTCCGGACCATCGGGCACGTTACTCCCACCAATAAGGCTGGCGCTTCGCCGTTCCCGTCTCGACTTCGTTCATCGTCTTTGCGTCATAGAGTCGACCGCCGAGCATCACGCGGCTGATCTTGTCGCTATTGCGGATATCGGCCGACGGATCGGCATCGAGCACGACCAGGTCGGCGAGTTTACCTGCCTCGATCGAGCCGATGTCCTTGGAAAAGCCCAGGGATTTTGCGGAGTCGATCGTGCCGGCCCGCAGTGCTTCAATCGGGGTCATGCCGCCGCGGACGAACGACCACAGTTCCCAGTGCGAGCCGATACCCGCCTGTTGCCCGTGCGCACCGATCGCGACGAGGCGGCCAGTCGCAGCGACCTTCTTCGCCTCACGCGCATTGTCGTCATCGACGAAATTGTCCTCGGGCGCCTTAGTGATGCGCATCGTATCCGAGCGCAGACGCGCAGGCGGGGTATGGACCAGCAGCGGATTCTTCCACACATCGGTCGCCTGACGCCAATAGGGGTCTCCGGCGAGCCCGCCATAGCTGACGACGAGCGTCGGCGTGTAGTTGGTGTCCGACTGGCCGAACATCTGCAGCACATCCTTGTAGAAGATGTCCGCGGGGATGTTGTGTTCGAGCGTCGAGTTGCCGTCGGCGATCAGGTTCATGTCCATACCGAAGAGCGAGCCGCCCTCAGCAACGACCTGCATCCCCTCGGCACGCGCCGCCGCCACGACCATCTGACGCTGTTCGCGGCGCGGCTGGTTGTAGTTCTTCACCGAATGACCGCCCTGCGCCTTCAGGCGGCGGACATGCGCGAGCGCGTCCTCGTAGCTGTTGATCTCGGCATAGACGTCGGCGTTCTTGGCGCCATAGACGATCTCGCCCGTCGAGAAGATGCGCGGACCGACGATCTTGCCGGCGCGCTGCATCTGTTGCGCGGCGAAGACCAGGCTCGCCTGACTCGACGGGTCGTGGATCGTCGTAGTGCCGAGCGCGAGATTCTGGAGCAGCGACCAGTTTTGCTGCGGCACCAGATCGTCGGTGCCATAGGGACCGTGCGCGTGCGCATCGACGAGGCCCGGAATGATCGTCTTGCCGGTGACGTCGATCATCTTCGTACCCGCGGGAAGCTGGATCGCGGCGGTCGGCGCGACCTGAACGATGCGGTCGCCCTCAATCACGATCGTCGCATTGTCGATGATCCCGCCGTCAGCGCCCGCCATCGTCACCACGCGCGCGCCGGTGAGCGCGACGCGGCCCGCTGGCTTCGCCGCCCTCACCTCCATTGCAAGCGAAGTGGTGCGCGGAGTCACGCTCGGCTTCACACCGGGCGCGGTGGCGAAAAAGGTACTACGGTCGGCGGTGTAGAGCGTCGGCCCCATGCTCCAGTGGAGCCGCGATCCGTCGCCCGACCAGTGGATATAGTCGGCGCCATCGGTGCTGACGCGGATCACGGGGAGGGCATCGGCCTTGGGACCGACCGAGACTTCCTGACCGCCGGGCATCAGCGGCATCGCGAACACCTGATAATTCTGGCGGAAGGCGATGCTCTTGCCGTCGGGAGCGACAATATAGTCATTGGCGAGTTCGCCACTGGCATGGACGCGCTTGCCCTCACCATTGAGATCGGTCGAGACGAGTTCGAGCTTGTTCTCGCCCGGGCTGGTCATGAAGATGCGGTCGCTCGAGGCGCCGAACTGCGGCCGTGACATGCCACGCACTACGAGCTCGGGCGCGCCGCCCGTGGCCGCTACGCGATAGACGCCGGGATCATTCGACCAGCCGGGTGCAGTGAGGCCGCCGCCCGCCGCCTTCTCGAATACGATCGTGCGGCCATCGGGCGAGAAATGCGGACGCGCATAAAGACCGGGCTGGGTGGTCACGTCCTTCGCCGCGCCGCCCGCAGCAGCGACGGTGCGGATGCGGCCGAGCTTCGCGTCGCTCCACTCGACAAAGACGATCGAACGGCCGTCGCGCGACCAGCTGGGATAGAGCTCAAGCCCGGCGTCCTCGGCAAGACCGGTGAGCCGCTTTGGCGCGCCGCCCGACACCGGCCGGATCCAGAGCTTTCCCATGGTTTCGAACACGACGTTGCCGCCATCGGGCGAGACCGAGGCGAAGCGCGTCATCTTCGTCGCGAAGCTGGCGGGCGCAACCTCGATCTGTGGGTGCGATGCGGTCGCGACGGTGCGGCTGTCAGCGACACGGAAGGGGATCACCGCGGCATTCGTACCATCGGCATCGACACGGCGGATCTTGCCATGCGCCCAGAAGACGATCGACTTGCTGTCGGGCGTCCAGTCCATGTTCGGATAGACGCCGGTGACCGCCCAGGTCTCCTGCACGTCCTGATCGAGCGCGTCGTAGATCTTGCGCTCCTCGCCCGAGGCGAGGTCGCGGACATAGAGCTTCGACTTTGTCGCCTCGCGACGGACGAAGGCGATCTTCTTCCCGTCGGGCGACGGGGTCGGACGCACCGAACCGCCAAGGCCCGAAACCGCAGTCTTGGTTTCGCCGCTTTCGAGATCGTAGCGCTCGATATTGAACAAATTGGTGTTCGAATCCTGGGCATATTCGAAGATCGGACCCGAGGTGATGTTGCGCGTGAAGAACACCGACTTGCCGTCGGCGGCGTAGACCGGCTCACCCAGTTCCTTCTGGACCCGCTCATTGGCGCGCTTGACCAGCTTGACGCCGCTGCCGCCCGAGATGTGGTAGAGCCACACTTCACCTGTGCCGAGCGAACGGCCGGTCGTGAAATGCTTCTTGGCGACGATATACTGACCGTCGGGCGACCAGCTCGGCTGATTGAGAAGGCGGAAATCCTCTTTGGTCAGCTGCTTCTTGTCACTGCCGTCGGCGTTCATGATCCAGATATTGTCGCCACCGCCACGGTCCGAGGTGAAGGCGATGCGGCGGCCATCGGGCGAGAAGCGCGGATGGACTTCCCACGCCAGCCCTTCGGCGATGCGCGTCGGGGTGCCGCCGGCGATCGGCATGGTGTAGATGTCGCCTAGCAGGGTGAAGGCGATCGTACGGCCATCGGGGGAAACGTCGACGTCGATCCATGTGCCTTCGTCGGTATTGATCGCAGCCTGTTTGAGCGTCGCACCCTGCGGCGCGCTGACGTCCCATTTGGGCTTGTCAGCCGGCTTCTCCTGGGCGTGGGCCTGACCCAGAACGAAAAGCGCGGCGAGGACGCCGGCGACCGAGTGACGCATCCGATAAGCTCCCTGAAACCTGTTCCGGGCGGGAGTGGTAACGAGCGAAACCGCCCGCGTCATCTGCACTTGGTCGAAAAAACCCGAGTCAGCGGCGCAGGAGAAACACCGCGTGCTCGGCACGGAAATTGGCGGCGGCGGGGCTGGTGCGCTTGTCTCCCGAGAGGAACCAGGCCTGTTCCACGGTGATGCCGCGCTCACGGACATAGGCACGGAAATCGTCGACCGTGACATGGTGGATATTGGGCGTTTCGTACCAGGCGACGGGCAACAGCCGCGTCACCGGCATCCGCCCGCCCCAAAGCAGCGACACGCGCACGCGCCAATGCGCGAAATTGGGGAAGGACACGAAGGCACGCTCGCCGATGCGCAGCAAGTGATCGAGGACATGATGCGGGTACATCGTCGTCTGCAACGTCTGGCTGAGGATCGCATAGTCGAAGCTGGCATCGGGATAGTCGGCGAGGTCGCGATCGGCGTCTCCCTGAATCACCGAGAGCCCGCGTGACACCGCGGTCGCGACATTGACCGGATCGATCTCGAGCCCGCGTGCATCGCACTGACGATCATCGCGCAAGGCCGCCATCAGCGCGCCATCCCCGCACCCGACATCAAGCACGCGGCTGTTTGGGCTCACATTGGCGGCGATGATCGCGAGATCGGGACGAAGCGCGCTCATGCCGCACCCCGCCGGTACACATCGGGATCGTGACGCTGCATGAAGAGCTCCGGCCGGGCGATCGGCTGCCAGCCCAGCGCGGCATAAACGCCATGCGCGTCGTTGGTCGCAAGCATCCAGCGGCGGAGGCCCTGGAGGTCGGGGTGATCGTGCAGCGCAGTGACAAGCGCCCTGGCCAGCCCCTTGCCGCCATGATCGGGCAGCACGAACACGTCGGCGAGATAGGCGAAGGTCGCGCAGTCGGTGACGACGCGCGCGAACCCGACCTGCTCGCCGTCGCGATAGGCGCCGACGCAGACCGAATTGGCGATCGCACGGGCCATCGTCTCGCGCGGAATGCCGCTCGCCCAATAGGTCGCGCTGATGAAACCGTGGATCATATCGAGCTGGAGCCGCGCCGGATCGAGGCTGATGTCATAACCCTGCGTCATCGGCCGGCCCTCAGAAAACCGTCGACCACCCGGTTCAGCTCGGGCGCCTCAAGCAGGAACGCGTCATGGCCATAGGGCGAGGACAGCTCGACGAAACTGACCGGCGCGCCGGCGGCGTTGAGCGCATGGACAATCGCGCGCGAGTCTCGCGTCGGATAGAGCCAGTCGGTATCGAAGCTGACGAGACAGAAGCGCGCTTCGGTCTCGCGAAAGGCGTTGGCGAGCAGGCCGCCATGCTCCTCGGCCAGATCGAAATAGTCCATGGCACGCGTGATGTAGAGATAGGCGTTGGCGTCGAACCGGTCGACGAACGACAGGCCCTGATGGCGCAGATAGCTTTCGATCTGGAAGTCGGCGTCGAAACCGAACGACTTGGCCTCACGCGCCTGAAGCCGCCGCCCGAACTTCTCGGTCAGGCCCGCTTCGGACAGATAAGTGATGTGCGCCGCCATGCGCGCGACCGCGAGCCCCGCCGCAGGCGGTTCACCGTCATAATAAGCACCGCCATTCCAGCGCGGATCGGCCATCACCGCCTGACGCCCGACCTCGTGGAAGGCGATGTTCTGTGCCGAGTGACGCGCGGTCGAGGCGATCACAACCGCCGCTTCGACCCGGTCGGGGAAAGTCGCGGGCCAGCTCAATGCCTGCATCCCGCCCATCGATCCGCCGACCACCGCCTTCAGCCGCCCGACCCCGAGATGATCGAGCAGCATCGCCTGCGCGCGGACCATGTCGCGGATGGTGATAACGGGGAAATCCATCCCCCACGGCTTGCCCGTCGCCGGGTTGATCGTGGCCGGGCCGGAGCTGCCCATGCAGCTGCCGAGCACATTGGCGCAGACGATGAAGTGGCGGTCGGGATCGACCGGCTTGCCCGGCCCGATCATCCGCGCCCACCAGCCGGGCTTGCCCGTCACGGGATGCGGCGAGGCGACATGCTGGTCGCCGGTCAGCGCGTGGCAGACCAGGACCGCATTGCCGCCATCGGGCGCGAGCGTGCCATAGGTCTCGTACGCGATCTCGACCGGCGACAGCAGCACGCCGCCGTCGAGCCTGAGCGGCCCGGGCAGGGTGATATGGCGCGAAAGGCCGAAACGCGGATCGTCGGACATGCGCGTCTGACTAGGGACGCGAAGGCTTGCGTTCAAGCGGCTCGGCGACCGGCACGCGCGGCGATCACTGCCTGCGCCGCGAGCCGGCCGGTCTGCGCGCCGCCGTTCATGAAGCCGACCCATGCGTCCGAGACATGCTCCCCCGCGAAGATGATCCGTCCCGCGACCGCCTGCTGCCGTTCGTCAGAGTCTTCGGATTCGACCCAGAAGAGCGAGCCGAAGCGGGTGAGCTGGCCGGGTGCACTGTTGGTATAAGCGCCCAGCGTGAGTGCATCGCGGCACCAGTTGGTGCGGCGAACCACCCCGCCCGCCACCGCCCGTACGATGCCGGGGATGGCGGGTTCGGTACGCTGTGCGAAGGCAGTGGCGAGCGCTTCAGGCGAATCGGACGCCGCAGAGACCTGATCGCCGCCAAGGAACCAGTTCCATACCGGCTGGCCGCCCTCGATACCCCTGAGCGTCCCGTCCCAGCCGAGCGCATAGGGTGAGGCGATCGCCCACAGCTCACCGCCGGCACCGAGTGCATCGGCCCATGGGGTGGCGGTGGCGGTGACCTGTACCTTCTCGTTCCGGCCAAGATCGGCCTCACGCACAAACGCGCGCCAGCGCGGCGGCAGCGGCACGGCGAAATCGATCTGGCGCAGGATCGGCGCAGGCGCGGCGATGATGACCGTGTCGGCGATGACATGGGTGCCGTCGAGGAATTCGAGCCGGATGCCGCTACCGGTTTCGCGGATCGCGAGCAGGCGGCGGCCGGTTTCGATCCGGTCGCGATGCGCGTCGGCAATGGCGTTGGCGAGCCGGCCGCTACCGCCCGCAATGACGTAGCGTTCGTCACTGCCCGCCAGCACCTCGACATGCTCGCCCCTCACGGTGGGCAGATTGAAGATCAGCTGGAGCGCGGAAGCGTCGCCCGGCTCAGAACCATATTCAGTGCGGATGCTCGATTCGATCAGCGCGCGGACGCGCGGGTCGCGGATCAGCGCGGCGTTGCGGTCAAGATATTGCGCGACCGAAAGCTGGTCGATCGCGGCGGCGGCGCGCGAGTTGGCGTCGACCGCCTCCGAATCGCGCGCGATTCGTGCAGCGAGCGGCGTGAGAAGGCGCGCAAGCTCGGCCTGTGACGCAACCGCGCCGTCCGCCAGGATCACCGACCGATGGGGACCGGACTTGCGGTCGATCAGCGGCACCGCGAATTCCTTCGCCAGCGCATGCATATCGGCATGGTCCGAATTGACGAGCTGGCCGCCCGCCTCGAACAACTGCCCGTCTGCGGCGCGCTGGGTGTACATCCGCCCGCCGAGACGGTTGCGCGCCTCATACAGCCGGGCGTCGACACCCGCTTTCGTCAGATGATGGAGCGCCGAAAGGCCTGCGATTCCGCCGCCGATAATCGCGACACGGCCCGAAGCAGGGAGCGCCAGCGCGGGCGCGGGAAGGCCTGCGGCAACGCCACTCGCCGCCATACCCTGAAGCAGCGCGCGGCGGCCGATGCCGCCATGACCGGCGCGCGGTGCAGCCTTGCCCCGCAACGCCAGATCCTGCCGCCGTGCCAGCTGCAATGCCCGCCACAGCGTGTCGCTTCCCCGCATCCATCGTCCCCTGTTCGAAGCGGGGCTTAGCACAGAGCAATTTCGCAAACCTTGCCATTCTTACCCGCTTCGGCCATCGCGCGCGCCATGAACGCAACCGTCAGCAAGCCGCAGCCCAAGCCATGGATCATGGACATTGCCCCCTATGTGCCGGGCAAGTCCAAGACCGACGACGGCCGCAAGGCGATCAAGCTCTCGTCCAACGAGAATCCGCTCGGCACATCGGACAAAGCGCGTGCGGCGTTCGCGACCGCCGCGAACAGCCTTGAACGCTATCCTGATGCCAGCGCGGTCGAACTGCGGGAGGCGCTTGGCGCGTTGCACGGACTCGACCCCGATCGGATCATCTATGGCAACGGATCGGACGAGGTGCTTCACCTCGCCGCGGGCGCGTTCGCCGGGCCGGGCGACGAGATCATCTACGTCAATTACGGTTTCACGGTTTACCCGATCGCGACAAAGCGGGTCGGCGCGACCCCGGTGGTCGCCGCCGATGCCGATTATGCGACCGATGTCGATGCGATCCTCGCCAGCGTGACCGAACGCACGCGGATCGTGTTCGTCGCCAACCCCAACAACCCGACCGGCACCTATGCCAGCCGCGAAGAGATTGCGCGGCTGCACGCGGGCCTGCGCCCCGACATCCTGCTGGTGCTCGACCATGCCTATGCCGAGTATATCGAGGGCGAGATCGACGATGGCGGCATGGAACTGGCGAAGACCCAGTCCAATGTGCTGGTGACGCGCACCTTCTCCAAGCTTTACGGCCTTGCCGCCGAGCGGATCGGCTGGGGCTATGGCTCGCCCGAGCTGATCGAGGCGATGCACCGCATCCGCCTGCCCTTCAGCATCACCATCGCGGGCACTGCCGCAGCGATCGCAGCGCTGCACGACAATGAATTCGTCGAACGCACGCGCAGCCACAATGCGCAGTGGCGCCGCTGGTTCGCCGACGCGATCACCAAGCTCGGCAATGCCGGCCTTCGCGCGGTGCCGAGCCAGGCGAACTTCGTGCTGGTCCTGTTCGAAGGCGCGCTGACCGCCGAGGCGGCCTATAAGGGACTGATGGACGAAGGCTATATCGTCCGCTGGCTGCCCGGCCAGGGCCTGCCCCATGGCCTGCGCATTACCATCGGCACCGAGGACGAGACGCGCGCCGTTGCCGCGATCCTCGAAAGGCTGGTGGCGGAGACGCAGCGTTCCGCAACCGCGGGATGAAGCGTTTCGGGATCATCGGCTTCGGCCGCTTCGGGCAGCTCGCGGCGAAGCATCTGCGCGACCATTTCGCCGTCGTCGTGACCGATATGGCGGATATCGACGAGGCTGCGGCGTCGATCGGAGTCGCGACCGGCACACTCGCGGATGCAGCGGGTTGCGACGTGGTGATGCTCGCGGTGCCGGTGCAGGCGATGGCCGCCACGATCACGGCGATCGCGCCGCTGGTGCGGCCCGGCGCGCTGGTGCTCGACGTCGCGTCGGTCAAGATGCTGCCCGCACGCTGGATGCTCGAGGCGCTGCCCGAAAGCGTCGATATCGTCGCAACCCATCCGCTGTTCGGCCCGCAGAGCGCGCGCAACGGGCTCGAGGGGCAGCCTTTGGTCGTCTGCGCGGTGCGCGGCGAACGGCATCACAAGGTCGCCGAATTCGGGCGCAGCCTCGGCCTTGCGGTCTCGATCACCACCGCCGAAGAACATGACCGCGAGATGGCCTATGTCCAGGCGCTGACGCATTTGATCGGGCGCGCGCTGGTCAACATCCGTATCCCCGACGAGGAGCTGAAGACCAACAGCTACCAGCATCTGCTGGAGCTGTGCGGGCTGATCCGCGACGACAGCAAGGAGCTGTTCTTCGCGATCCAGAACCTCAACCCCTATGCCGGGGAAATCACCCGTCAGTTCATCGCCGAGGCCAATGGCCTGCTGGCGGAGAGCCTGAAGGTGGGGAACCGCAGCGCAGTCGATTGAACCGGGCGCGATGCCGGTCCGCTAGCGCGACTGGCTCCAGCCGAGTACCAGCACAACCGCTCCGACAAGCGAAGCAGCGGTGCGGACATGGTTCCAGAACACCCAGTCACGCAGAAAGCGCGCCCAGAGTGCCGCGCCCTCCGCGCTCGACGCATCGACGGCAGCGAGCGCGTTGTTGAGCGGGACGTTGCACACCATCGTCACCGCGAAGCAGCCGATGACATAGAGGCCTGCGCCAGCAAGCACATACGTCGCGCCGGGCTGTCCGAAATTGAGCCCGGCAACGATCGCCAGCCCGAGCAGCAACAACGCGGTGCCGATAAAGGCAACGAGGAAGAACGGGTTGATGACGGTGATGTTGATCGCCTGCATCGCACGAATGCCCTCCGGCCCCGGCACGCGGGCAAGCGCCTGCATGATGAAGGTCGAGAAGCCGTAGAACACACCGCCGATGATAAAGGCGCCGATCGCGGCGATCAGGACGGGAAGCTTAAGCAAACCGATCATCATCCGTCTCCCTTGAGTTCCGGCCCGCCTCAGGGCTCGAGCGCGTTGATTCCCCGATGCACCTGCGCTTCGACGTCGTCGCGCTCAAGCCCCGGCGCGATCGGTGCGCCGAAGCGGAAGGTGACGATGCCGGGCCGCTTGAGCCCGTGCCGCGGCCACAGGCGCCCGCTGTCGAGCGCCACCGGTACGACCGGAAGACCCAGCGCGCGATAGAGTCCGGCAAAGCCCGAAAGGATGGGCGGCGCCTCACCCGGCGCGACACGGGTCCCTTCGGGGAAGATCAGCACCGACCGGCCCTCTGCCTTCGCCGCCTTCGCTTCGCGCATCATCTGGCGTAACGCCGCGGCATTGGCGGCACGATCGACGACGATCACGCCATAACGCCGCGCAGCCCAGCCCCAGAAGGGGATCCGTGCCAGTTCGCGCTTCATCACGATCGCCGGGGCGCCGAGCAGCACCGCGACCGCCATCGTCTCGAACATCGCCTGATGCTTGACGGGATAGAGCGCCGGACCGGCAGCAGGCTGGCCCTCGACGGCAATGCGGATGCCCAGAATATTGCGCGCCGACCACACGCCGAGCCTTGCCCAGCTCATGCAGACGCTGCGCAAGATGCGGGTGCCCAACAGCGCAGCGATCGGCGTGGCAAGCACGATCGGCACCGACAGTCCGTAAAAGACGAACGCAAAGGCGATGTTGCGCAACCGGTCAGCCATTGCCGACCCCGAACAACAGCGCGATCCGGCGGACCAGATATTTGTGATACTCGCGCAGCAGCATCGTGAAGCGGGCGTTGGTGCGCACTCCGTCGCCGACGATCTCGACCTCGCCGCCCAGCGCATTGCCGAGTTCGAGCCTGGCGCGCGGCACGTGCCAGTCGGCAGTGACGAGCCGCACCGATTTATAGCCATGCTTGCGCACCCATGCCGCGGTCTCGTCCGCATTGGAGCGGGTATCCACCGCCTCATGCCCCAGATCGATGCAGCAGCGGAACAGCGCGGGCGGCGCGCGGTGTGCGACCGCAAGCTCGATCGGGCGCACGGCAGGATCGGTCCCGGTGATCAGCATCCGTCTGGCCGAACCCGCCTGAAGCAGGGCGATTCCGCGCGGGATCCGCCCCGCGCCGCCGGTGGGTACAACGACCGCGTCGGTCTTCACCCCGGGATCAAGCGGCTTGCCCAGCGAGAGCATGAACAGGGCAAAGCCCAGCGCCCAGGCGATGATGAGCAGCGCGAGGATCCGCCAGACCAGTTTCATCACAGCGTCTTCCCCAGCGCGCCGAGCACCGCGACCCGCGCGGCGAGCAGCGCCATCAGCGCGAAGACGACGGGAAGAAGCAATAACAGCAGCCAGTCAAGCGGGGCGAGGGCGACCCCGCCGAGCAGCTCCGACCCCAGCCCCGCCGCCTGCTGGCCGAGCAACCAGACCATGCCGAGCGCGGCGGCCGTGCCGAGCAGTCCGCCGAGCAGCGTGTCGAGCGCAATCCTCCGCTGGAACAGCCGCGCGACCTGCATGTCGGTCGAACCGAGAATGTGAAGCACCGCGATGGTGTCGCGATGCGAATCGAGCCCGCCCCGTGCGGTGAGCAGCACGACGATCGCCGTTGCGGTCGCCATCAGGATGACAAGCGCCACCGCAAACCAGGTGAGCGTGTCGAGAAACGCACTGACCGGCGAGAGCCATTGCGCGTGGCGATCGATCTGCACCGCGGGCACGATGGCGCGCGCGGCTGCGCGGACACGCTCGATCGCCGCAGTGTCGCCCGAAGCAAGATCGACGTCGATCATCGCGGGCATCGGCAGATCGGCATCGAGTCCGGCTTCGCCCAGCCATGGCGCGAGCAGTTCGGCAAGTCGTGCGCGATCGACCTCCGCGACCCGGGTCACGCCAGGGAGCATACGGACGCGCTGCACGATCGCTTTCGCAGAAGCATCGCGTCTTGCGGCGTCGCCTTCGACCAGCTGGATGGTGAGCCGCCCGGCGAGCTGGCGGTCGAGTGTGCGGCTCGCGCCCGCCATCCCCAGCCCCAGCGCCGCGGCGAGCACTGTGAGGAACAGCATGATCGCCATCACCCACAGCATCCCGCGGGTACGCCGGCTTTCGTCGAGCAGGCGGCGTTCGGGCTTGTCGCGCATCAGCGGGTTCATGCCGGGGCCATTCCGGGAGGATAGCGCAGCGATCCGGTGGGATCGTTCAGCCGCCCTTTCTCGATCCGCATCATCCGCGCGTCGGGAATTCGACTGATCAGCTGGAAGTCGTGCGTCGCGACGACCACTGTGGTGCCGAGCCGGTTCAGGGACTCGAACAGGTGCAGCAGCCGTTCGGCCATGTCGGGATCGACGTTGCCGGTCGGCTCATCCGCGATCAGGATCTCGGGCCGGGTGATGACGGCGCGGGCAATCGCGATCCGCTGTTGCTCGCCGCCCGACAGCGTGGGCGGCTTGGCGGTGTCGCGATCCTTGAGGCCGACCCAGGCGATCATTTCACGCACCGGCCCATCGACATCTGCCTCCGGAATACCGGCGACACGCAATGGCAGCGCGACATTGTCATAGGCGGAAAGGTGCGGGAGCAGACGGAAATCCTGAAACACAACGCCGATGCGGCGCCGAAAGCCCGGAAGACGTTTCCGCGGCAAGGCACCCGCGTCCTCGCCGAACAGCCGCACGATGCCGCGCGTCGGCCGTTGAGCGAGGTAGAGCAGTTTGAGCAGCGAGGTCTTGCCTGCACCCGATGCGCCGGTGACGAAATAGAAGGAACCGGCGCTGAGCGTGAAGCTGACGTCGCTCAACGTCTCCGCTCCGGTTCCGTAGCGCAGACCGACATTCTCGAATTGAACGATATTCGCCATGCCGGCGCCCGGCCGCTCCTGAAAAAATAACTGCCCCGAAGGCCCCAGCCATCGCACAGGCGCGAAGCCGGCTCAAGCGGTGGCACTCGACCTCCCATCCTTGCCCTTGCCCCTTGCCAAGCCGACTCGACGGGTGTTTAGATTCGGGATTGGCGATCTCCGCGCCCAGTACCTGAGCAAGACGTGCCGCGATGATCCTGGAATGCCCCGAGTGCCGCACCCGCTATCTGGTTCCCGACAGTGCGATCGGGGCCGAAGGACGCACCGTGCGTTGCGCGAGCTGCCGGCATAGCTGGCACCAGCTCCCCGCAAACGCGCCGGTGGCGAAACCGGCCCCCGACGTCATCCGCGCCGACGCCTATTCGGCCCCGCCCCCTCCGCCCCCGGCTCCGGCCAGAGCAGCCGAACCGGACCGCGACTTCGATCCCTTCGCGCACGAGCCGCCGTTCAAACCGCGCAAGAATCCGGAGCGGCGCTGGACCGCGGCGGCGCTGATCATCGGGCTTTCGTTGTCGGCGGGCGCAGGCGCGATCCTGTGGCTCGGCGCGCCGGGCATCGCCTCTCAGCTCGGGCTGCCGGGCGGCGAGGCAAAGACATCGCTGGTCTTTGCCAACCAGCTGGTCGACCGCAAACCGCGGCTCAACGGTGGCGAGCTGTTCGTCGTGAGCGGGCAAGTGATCAATCCGACGAAGGAACGCCAGCGGGTGCCTAACATCCTGGCCGAGCTGCGCGACGGCAACAATGCGGTCGTCTATAACTGGACGATCACCCCCGAGCCGCGCGCGCTGCCGCCCGGCGGGAGCCTGGAATTCAACAGCGGCAAACTCGACGTGCCGGCGACCGGCAAGACGATCCAGCTCAGCTTTTCGGGCGAAGCCGCCGAGTAACCCACCATAGCCGGCCACCGTTGAGCAGCGCCGCCGCGACCATTCCCGAGGCCGACGCCGCGACGAGACCCTTCGCGCCCCAGCCGGCATGGACCGTCCATAGCCCGATGCCCCCGGTGAGCAGGAAGAAGGCGACGATGCCGTTGAACCCCGCCACGACCTGATCGCCGAGCGAACGCAGCGCGTACATGAAGACGACCTGGAGCCCGTCGAACAGGATGAACGGCCCCCAGAGCGGCAGCATCACCACCGCGGCGGCGGCGACCGCAGCACTGGCGGGGAAGCTGCCGGCGATCAGCATCGGGGCGAAGACCAGCGGCAGCGCGAGCAGCCCGAGGACGATCGCGGCAAGTCCAGCAGCGATCGCGGTGCGCGGCCCCGCCTGCGCAGGATCACCCTCACCCACCGCATTGCCCGCACGCACGCCCGCCGCGGAACCGAGGCCGAGTGCGAAGGCGAAGGTGACGTTGTGGACCGAGAAGACGATCTGGAAGGCGTGGGTCACCGTCTCCCCCAGCTGGGTCGAGAGCGCGATCAGGATCGAGAAGCCAGCCAGTTCCAGCCCCGACGCGATTGCGGGCACGAAGCCGAAGCCCAACAGCGCCCACACACCACGCCACATCGCCGGCGATCCGAAGTCACGCCAGTCGCGCACCCCGCGCTCATGGGCGCGCGGCAAGGTGAGCGCCGCGACGATCATCGCCACCGCGCCGATCAGGATCGCGATCACCGTCGCCGTCGCCGCACCGGTCGCGCCCATCGCCGGCAGCCCGAACTGGCCGGTCGCAAGCACCCAGGCGAGGACGCCGTTAATCGGGAGGATCGCCACATCGACCACCATCACCCGCTTCGGGCGGCTGACGCCTTCGAGGAAGAAGGTCGCGGCGACAAGCAGCAGCTGAAAGGGATAGCCGAACGCCATGATTCGCACGACACGCGCGGCATCCGGGGCGATCGCCGGATCGACCCCGACGCCCAGCAGCATCGGCAGCGCGAACACAAAGAGCGTTCCGCCGCTGACCAGTCCGAGCAGGAACCCCAGCACCAGCCCCTGCCGCAGCACTGCGCCGGTCGCGGGCAGATCCTTCGCCCCGTCGGCACGCGAGGAGAAGACCAGCACGCCCGTAAGCCAGCCCAGCGCGACGACGATGCCGATAAAGGTGATCGTCCGGCTGGCGCCGAGCGCCGCCACTTCATGCGTGCTCACAAGACCAACCACGACAACGTCGGTGACGTGCATGATCGTCCAGGTGAGCGCCGTCATCACCACCGGCCAGGCCAGAGCGAGGATGCGACGTGTTTCGGCGCGGATGTCTTCAGGTAAGCGCATGGGCCGGCGGGCTTAGCCCGGCTGCATTTCAGAAGAAAGATCGCAGAAAGGGAGGTTGCAAGCCCCACAACCCTTTGCTAGGGGCCGCTGCCTTACCAACCACCGGGTTGATCCGGTGGACGAAATCAGTGCGGTCGTGGCGGAATTGGTAGACGCGCAACGTTGAGGTCGTTGTGGGCGAAAGCCCGTGGAAGTTCGAGTCTTCTCGACCGCACCATTTCTTGAAAAGCGTTTGAAGATACGGGCCGGGGGCAACCCCGCCCGTCGCGCTGGCGGGTGGCGTGTAACCGTTTACCGCCCGCCAGTGCCCCTCTATACAATCCCCGTTATACAGCGTGCCCGGTCACAAGAGCCGGTACATGAGGGGATGGACGCATGGAGCATGGGAATCCGCCGATTCGCCGGGTCGTGATCGTCGGCGGCGGCACCGCCGGCTGGATGACCGCGGCTTTGCTCTCCAAGCTTCTGTTCCGCGGCTACGAGATCACGCTGATCGAATCGGACGAGATCGGGATCATCGGCGTCGGCGAAGCGACCATTCCGGGCATCAAGGATTACAACCACCTTGCCGGGATCGACCTGACCGAGATGATCCGCGCCACGCAGGCGACGTTCAAGCTGGGGATCGAATTCGTCAACTGGCGCGAACCGGGCTTCCGCTACATCCATGGCTTCGGGAAGATCGGCACCGACCTGATGTGGCTCCACCCGCACCAGCTATGGCTCAAGCTCGCCGCGATGGGCCGGGCGAAGCATTTCGATCTCTATTCGCTCAACACGCTTGCGGCGCGGCAGAACAAATTCTGTTTCCCCGATCCGCGCAATCCGGGATCGCCGATGGGGCATCTCGACTATGCCTATCATTTTGACGCGTCGCTCTACGCCCGCTTCCTGCGCGGCCGGTCCGAAGCGCAGGGGGTGACGCGGATCGAGGGGCGGATCGTCAAGGTAAAGCAACGCGCGGCAGACGGCTTCGTCGAGAGCGTTGTGCTGGCCGACGGTCGATCCGTCGAAGGCGACCTGTTTGTTGATTGCTCGGGGATGCGCTCGCTATTGCTCGGACAGACGCTTGGCGTGGGATATGAGGACTGGAACCACTGGCTGCCGTGCGACCGCGCGCTGGCAGTACCGTGCGAGAGCGTGTCGCCGCTGACGCCCTATACGCGTTCCACGGCGCATGGATCAGGCTGGCAGTGGCGGATCCCGCTTCAGCATCGCATCGGCAACGGCCATGTCTATTCGAGCGCGCATATCAGTGACGAGGCGGCGGCGGAGACACTGCTCGCCAATCTCGACGGCAAGGCGCTGGCCGATCCGCGGCCGGTGCGGTTCGCGCCGGGGAAAAGGCACAAGGCGTGGGACAAGAATGTCGTCGCGATCGGGCTGTCGTCGGGCTTCCTCGAGCCGCTCGAATCGACCAGCATTCACCTGATCCAGACCGGCATCCTCAGGCTGGTCGCGCTGTTCCCGGGGCAAGGCTTCAACGCGGCCGACATCGCCGAGTATAACCGCCAGCACAATTTCGAGTTCGACGATGTGCGCGACTTCATCATCGCGCACTATAAGGTCACCAATCGCGAGGACACGCCGTTCTGGACGCATGTCCGCAACATGGTCGTGCCTGACAGCCTGAAAGAGCGGCTCGAGCTGTTCCGCGCCTCGGCTCGCTTCTTCGTCCATGGCAAGGCCGAGCTGTTCCGCGAGGAAAGCTGGGTTCAGGTGCTGCTCGGCCAGGGCATGGAGATGGCCTATGACCCGGTGGTCGACATGATCCCCGAAGAGGATATCGTCGAGTTCATGCACGACATCGAGGAGGTCAATGCCGAGGTCGCAGCGGCGATGCCGAGCCATGAGGTCTTTATCGACCGCCACTGCAAGGCGCCGCCACTCGCGGCGTAACTGAGGCTGTCCCAGCCCGCGCCTCAGACGAGGAGCGGGCTGGTGCGGCAAATCCTCAGAACGGCACGTCGTCGTCGAGATCGTCGGGGAAGCCGCCGCCGGCAGGCGCGCCGGCGCCGCTGCTTCCGCCACGGCTACCGCCGCCATAGCCACCGCCCGACGAACCGCCGCCGAAGCCGCCACCACCACCGCCGCGGCTGCTCGACTGGCCGGCGAATTCGGCATCGCCGCCGCCCCAGTCATCGCGCGAGCCACCGCCCGAACCGCCACCGCCCTGTCCGCCGCCGGGACCATCAAGCATCACCAGCTTGGCGTCGAAGCCCTGCAGCACGATCTCGGTCGAATAACGATCGGCGCCCGACTGGTCCTGCCATTTGCGAGTCTGGAGCTGGCCTTCGAGATAGACCTTCGACCCCTTGCGCAGATAGCGCTCGGCGACATTGGCGAGCCCTTCGGAGAAGAGCTTCACCGTATGCCACTCGGTGCGCTCTTTCTTCTCGCCCGAATTGCGATCCTTCCAGCTTTCGGACGTGGCGACGCGCAGTTCGACCACCTTGCCGCCGTTCGAGAAGGACCGGCTTTCGGGATCGCGCCCGAGATTGCCGACCAGGATCACCTTGTTGACGCTGCCAGCCATTTCAACTCCGCCTTGAATTCGATAAAAGTTGCCGCAGGAATGGCCGAGATCATCAACCTGAACAAGGCCCGGAAGGCCAAAGCCAAGGCAGCCGGAGCCGCAAAGGCTGTGGAGAACCGCGCCAGGTTCGGCCGGACCAAAGCCGAGAAGGTTCGCGACGACACCGAACGCGCCCGGATCGAGCGGGCGATCGACGAGTCGAAGCGCGACTGAACCCCACTAAAGTTGCGGGAAGCGCAGCCCATTTTTAAACTTTGCGCCCTGCAATTCGAGTGGCGCGCAAAGCGATATCAGGAGCGGCGCCAAGGATGACAGCTGCCGCCCGTGTAGGAAAATGGTTTCTGACGTCCGCGGCTAGAGCCCCATTGCCTTGGCCGTCCAATAGGTGATGCCCGCCGCGATATAGGCCAGCGCGAACAGGTAGACGATCATCACCGTCGGCCATTTCCAGCCATTGGTCTCCCGCCGCGCGACCGCGATCGTCGACAGGCACTGCGGCGCGAACACGAACCAGGCGAGGAAGGCGAGCGCTGTCGGCAGCGGCCAGCGCGCCGCAAGCTGAGTACCGAGCGCCTCGCCCTCTTCATCCGTCTCGGCATCGATCGAGTAGACCGTCTGCAGCGCCGACACCGCGACTTCGCGCGCCGCCATCGCCGGGATCACCGCGAGGCTCATCTCATGGTTGAAGCCGATCGGCCGGAGCACGACCTCAAGCCCCGAGGCGATGCGGCCCGCGACCGAATATTCGCTCTGCTTCACGCCCTCGGGCGCGACGGGATAGGAAGCGAGCAGCCACAGAGCGACGGTGACGCCCATGATGATCGTGCCCGCGCGGCGCAGGAACAGCCAGGCGCGCTGCCACAGGCCGATCCACAGGTCGCGGAGCCCGGGAAGCTGGTAGCGCGGCAGCTCCATCATGAAGCCGCTGCTCTTGCCCCTGGTCGCGGTACGGCGCAGCACAAAGGCTGCGGCGATCGCGCCGACGATTCCGAACACATAGAGGCCGAACAGCACCAGCCCCTGCAATCCGATCCCCCAGCCGACGGTCGTCGCCGGGATGAACGCGCCGATGATGACGGCATAGACCGGAAGCCGCGCCGAACAGGTCATCAGCGGTGCGATCAGGATCGTGGTCAGCCGTTCCTTTGGGTCGTCGATCGAGCGCGCGGCCATGATGCCGGGAATCGCGCAGGCGAAGGAGGAGAGCAGCGGAATGAACGCCCGGCCCGACAGGCCGACGCTGGACATCAGCCGGTCCATCAGCAGCGCCGCACGGACCATATAGCCCGACGCCTCGAGGATCAGGATGAAGAGGAACAGAATCACGATCTGGGGCAGGAACACCACCACCGATCCGACGCCGTTGATGATCCCTTCGATCAGCAGGTCGCGCAGGAAGCTTTCGGGCAGGGTCGCCGCGGCGGTTTCGCCCAGCCAGCCCTGGAACCCCTCAATCCAGCCGATCGGCGTTTCGGACCAGGCGAACACCGCCTGGAACATGACGAGCATAATGGTGGCGAGGATCACCGGACCCGCGATCGGGTGCAGCACCACGCTGTCGACGGCGCGGGTGAAGGCGCGGCCGCGCGGCTGATCGGTGATCGCGACCTTTGCGACGCGGCGCGCCTCACGCTGGAAATGGGTGATGTCGGCGTCCGGCGCTTCGGGCGGTGCCGGCCGGGCGCCACCCAGCACGCCGCCGAGCGCGGCGCGCAGATCCTCAAGCCCGCGCTTGCGCACCGCGACGGTGCTGACCACGGGGACGCCGAGTTCGGCCGAGAGCTTGTCGGTGTCGATCGTCAGGCCGTCACGCGCCGCCATGTCGATCATGTTGAGCGCGACCACCATCGGCCGGCCAAGCTGACGCAGCTGAAGCACGAAGCGCAGATGATTTTCGATATTCGAGGCATCGGCCACCACGATCAGCGCATCGGGCAGCCTTTCACCGCCCTGCTTGCCGAGCACGACATCGCGGGTGACCGCTTCGTCGGGGCTGGATGGATCGAGGCTGTAGGTGCCGGGCAGATCGACCAGTTCGACCGGACGCCCGTCGTCGAGCGCCATGCGCCCGGCGTGACGCTCGACCGTGACACCGGGATAGTTGCCGACTTTCTGCCGCGCCCCGGTGAGCGCGTTGAACAGGGCGGTCTTGCCGGCATTGGGATTGCCGACAAGTGCGACGAGCGGGGACTGGTTCATTTCGCGGGCACCGCCACCTGGATCGCCTCGGCGACATGCCGCCGCAGCGCCACGGTCATCCGCCCGATCCGCACAGCGGCAGGACCACCCAGCCAGCCGGTCGCCTTGACCAGCTCGACCTCGACCCCCTCGTCCAGACCGAATTCGCGCAGACGACGCGCCTCCGACGGATCCAGCGAATTCCAGTCAATCGACGCAACCGTCGCAGGTACATTGCGCGCTGCACGCGCCAGGGGAAGACTCATAATGCGAGCGATTATCAACAACGACGAGTAAAGGCCAGCCTCTTCCGCATCATGACCCGATTTCCGGGCGCCCAGCCTTGCAAAACATGCCTGCATCGCGCACCGGCTTGCCATGACCGACTCCGCATTCCGTGACGCTGCTCTCACTTCCAAGGCCTGGCCCTATGAGGAAGCACGCAAGCTGCTGAAACGCTATCCGGATGGAAAGCCCGACGGTTCGCCGGTGCTGTTCGAGACCGGCTATGGCCCGTCGGGGCTGCCGCATATCGGCACGTTCAACGAAGTGCTGCGTACGACGATGGTGCGCCGCGCGTTCGAGACGCTGTCTGACACGCCCACGCGCCTGATCGCGTTCAGCGACGATATGGACGGGCTGCGCAAGGTGCCGGACAATGTGCCGAACAAGGAGATGCTGGCGCAGTATCTGGGCAAGCCGCTGACCAAGGTGCCCGACCCGTTCGAGAAATATGAGAGCTTCGCGCATCACAACAACGCGAAGCTGCGCGAATTCCTCGACCGGTTCGGCTTCGACTATGAGTTCGTCTCCTCGACCGACTATTATACCGGCGGCAATTTCGACGACGCGCTGAAGCTGGTCCTGCGCAGCTACCAGGGCATCATGGATGTGATGCTGCCGACGCTGCGTGCCGAGCGTCAGGCGACCTATTCGCCGGTGCTGCCGATCAGCCCGAAGAGCGGCATCGTGCTGCAGGTTCCGGTCGAGGTTCTCGACCCCGAAACCGGCATGATCGCGTTCGAGGATGAGGGCGAGCGCATCGAGCAGACGATCCTCGGCGGCAAGGCCAAGCTGCAATGGAAGGTCGACTGGGCGATGCGCTGGGTCGCGCTCGGCGTCGACTATGAGATGGCGGGCAAGGACCTGATCGATTCGGTGATCCAGTCGAGCAAGATCGCGCGCGTGATGGGCGGCCGCCCGCCCGAGGGCTTCAACTATGAGATGTTCCTCGACGAAAAGGGCGAGAAGATCTCCAAGTCCAAGGGCAACGGCCTAAGCCTCGATCAGTGGCTGACCTATGGTCCCGACGAGAGCCTTGCTTTCTACATCTATCGCGAGCCGAAAAAGGCCAAGGCGCTGCACATGGGGGTGATCCCGCGCGCGGTGGACGATTACTGGCAGTTCCGCGGCAATTATCCGAACCAGCCGGTCGAGCAGAAGCTCGGCAACCCGGTGCACCATGTCCATAATGGCGACGTGCCGTGCGAGACGCTGCCGGTGACCTTCGGCCTGCTCCTGAACCTCGTCGGGGTGATGGGCGAGGCGAGCAAGGAGCAGGTCTGGGGCTATCTCGCCAACTATGTTCCCGATGCGACGCCGGAGAAGCACCCGGCGCTCGACGCGCTGATCGGCTATGCGCTGGCCTATGGCCGCGACTTCATCGCGCCGACGCTCAATCGCCGTGCGCCCGAGAGGGTCGAAGTGACGGCGCTGCAGCGGCTCGATACCGATCTGGCTGCCTTGCCTGCGGATGCCAGCGCCGAGGATATCCAGAATATCGTCTACGAGATCGGCAAGACCGGTGACTTCGCCGAGCTGCGCGACTGGTTCAAGGCGCTGTACGAGACGCTGCTCGGCAGCTCGCAAGGGCCGCGCATGGGCAGCTTCATCGCGCTCTATGGCATCGAGAACAGCCGCAAGCTGATCGCGGACGCGCTGGCCAAAGCGGGCTGACGCTTACTCGACGGTCGGCGCGAGCCAGCGCAGCCGTGCGGCGTTGCCCGATCCGCTGCCCGCAACGATGCTCGCGCGGACTCCGGCTGCGGTCAGCGCCTCGACCACCGCCGCCGCGCCCGGCCCGGACACGCCGATCGGCAGGTTGAGCCGCTGCGCCCCCCAAATCGCGGTCGCGAGCGGGTCGGGATCGGGCTTGCCCTCACGCAGCGCGACATCGGGCAGCGCCGCGGCGGGCGGAGTCAACATGATCGTCCAGTCGGATGCGCTTGCGGCGACGCGCGCTTCGAGCGTGCGATAAACCCCGATGGCGGCACCGGGCAGCGGCGCGGCTGTGACCACCGCGCGCCGGGCATCGCGATCGATCAGCACCGCGTCGGGCGCAACCCCCGCCACCAGCGCGAGCTGTTCGGCGGTCCGTTCCACCGCCGCATCCGCCGCCGCGACGCGTGAAATCTGCGCAGCGGCAACCTGCGCCGCCTCTGCCTGCGCCCCCGTGCCGACGCGGACCTGTTCGAGCGCCACGTCCACCTCGCGCCCGAACAACCGTTCCAGCGTCACTGCTGCCGTGCGCCCGGCATCCGGACGCAATTGCCGTGTCAGCACCGTCGCGCTGACGCGGAGCGGCGCGTGCGCATAATCGAGCTCGAGCTGGGCGAGGCGCGTACCGGCCTCGAACTGGCCGACGATCACCTCACGCGCCTGGCGCGAGGCGGTCGCCTCCCACGCGATCTGGCGCAGCGCCAGCCCGAGCGGAATCGCGAAGGCGACCAATGCGGCGATCACCAGCACCGTCTGGAGCATCGTCTGCTTGGGTGAGAGCGATGAGCCGAAGCCATAGAGGCGCGCGATCACCGCAGCCGAGATCGCGATGGTGATGAGGTTGGTGAGGAACAGCAGCAGCGCGCCGCCGAACACCGTGCCGTTCCAGGTGGCGAGGCCGAAGCCGACCACGGCGAGCGGCGGCATCAGCGCGGTGGCGATAGCGACGCCGACCACGGTGCCCTCGCGCCCGCGGATCATCGCATAGCCGCCGGCGAGCGCAGAGAAGAGTGCGACGAGCAGGTCGAACAGATTGGGGCGCGTGCGCGCGGCAATCTCCGACGTCACATTCTGGAGCGGCGAGAGCAGCACCAGCAATGCGGTGAAGCCGACCGCGATCACCGTGCCCAGCGCCAGCGCCATGCCCGAGCGGCGGATCTCGTCGCCGTCGAAGGTGGCGAGGCCGAAACCGAGACCGATGATCGGCCCCATCAACGGCGAGATCAGCATCGCGCCGATCACCACCGCGGGGGAAGAGAGCAGCAGGCCGAGCACCGCGATCCCGGCCGACATCAGCACCATGAAGACGTAGCGGCCGTTCCACGCCGCCTCGCCCCGGACCTTTTCGAGTACCCCGGCGTGATCGACCGAAGCGACGACGGTCCCGCGCCACCAGAGCGACAAGGGGTTGCGGCGCGGGCGTGCGGTACTGGCCATAAGCAGAGGTTAGGGACTTTGCCCCCGGCATTCCAGCCGTTAGGCAGGATGCTCACGAAGATGGGGAGCGACATGGCGGGAACGGCGAGGCGCACGGCTCCTTCGGCACTGAGGGCGTTCATGAAGAGCGAGGCGGCAGGGGGCATTCTGCTGATCGCGGCAGCGGCGCTGGCGATGCTGGTGGCGAACCTGCCCGGCCTGTCGGCGGATTATTTCCACCTGCTCCATTGGGAGACCGGCCCGGTGATCAGCCCCAAATACGGGCCGATGACGGTGCATCTGTGGATCAACGATGCGCTGATGGCGGTGTTCTTCCTGCTCGTCGGCCTCGAGATCAAGCGCGAGTTCGTCGACGGCCAGCTGGCCAGCTGGGACGACCGGCGGCTGCCTGTGGTGGCGGCCGCAGCAGGAATGCTTGTTCCGGCACTGGTCTATCTCGGCATCACCGGCGGGGGACCGCTGGCGCCGGGCTGGGCGATCCCGGCGGCAACCGACATCGCCTTTGCGATCGGGGTGCTGGCCCTGCTCGGCAAGCGCGCACCGACGTCGCTCAAGCTGTTCCTTACGACCGTCGCGATCGTCGATGACATGGGCGCGGTCGCGATCATCGCGCTCGCCTATACCAAGAGCCTCGGCTCGCTCGCGCTGGCGGCGGGCGCGCTGGTGCTGGTGGTGATGCATGTCCTCAACCGCAGCGGGGTGACGAAGCTGTGGCCCTATCTGCTGCTCGGCGTCGCGCTCTGGTATTTCGTGTTCCTTTCGGGTGTGCACGCCACCGTCGCGGGCGTGCTGACCGCGATGATGATCCCGATCAAGGCATCGCCGGGAGCGCCCGACGCGGCGGATTCGCCACTGCACATCCTTGAGCATGCACTGGCACCATGGGTCGCATTCGTGATCGTGCCGCTGTTCGGCTTTGCCAATGCCGGGGTGAGCCTGGCCGGGATGTCGCCCGCGATCCTGCTCGCGCCATTGCCGCTTGGCATCGCCGCGGGCCTGTTCATCGGCAAGCAGGCCGGGATCTTCGGCAGCGTGTGGATCGCCGCCAGAACCGGATTTGCCACCCCGCCGAGCCGGGCGACCTGGCCCCAGATCTATGGCGTCGCGATGCTATGCGGGATCGGCTTCACGATGAGCCTGTTCATCGGCGGCCTTGCGTTCCCGGACAGCCCCGAGCTGATCGACGAGGTGAAAATCGGCGTGCTCGCCGGATCGGTGCTGTCGGCGGTCGCCGGTTTCCTGATCCTGCGCTTTGCGCGTCCCTGGAAAAACGACGCGTCGGATGATGCCGACATCACCCGCACCACGGCACAGCAGGACATCGCATGAAGAGAAGCGAAGCGGACGCGCCGGACCTCGCCGCGCTGCTGGAGCTTGTCGCGCGCGGTGACCGCAAGGCGATGGCGACACTGTACGACGCGACCGCATCCGTCCTGCACGGCATCGTCGCGGCGATCACCCGCGATGCCACGGCAGCCGCACAGCTGACCGAAAGCGTCTATCTGCGCGTCTGGGATCGCGCACCGCGCTTCGATCCGGCAGCCAGCGAGGCGCGCGCATGGCTTTCGGCGATCGCCCGCGCCAGTGCCGTCGAGTGGCGCCGCCGCGTGCCCGGCCCCTCCGCCTTTGCTGATGCAGAAGTCCTGCTGTCGGACGAGACACTGCTGACCGGGGAGGCCCCGATCGCGTGGGACACTGCCGCAACCCTGCTCCATTATCGCCTGCGCGCGCTGCCGATCGACGAGCAGGCCGCGATCCGCGCAGCGATGCTGACCGGTGCAACCCATGCCGAGATCGCGCAGGCCGCACTCGCAAACCCCGCGACGATCGAGCGGCGGATCGCCAATGGCCTCGCCGCGCTCGCGCCCGAAGCGGACATCGCGGTGTCGGGCGAACCCGCGCTGGCCCGCGCACTGGCACTGGGCACGGTCGAGGGAAACGCGCGCGCCGCTGCGCTGCGCAAGCAACTTGCCGACCCCACTTTCGCCGCCGAGGTCGAAGGCTGGCAACTTCACCTTGCGCCGATGCTCGAGGCACTGCCCGAGACCGATCCGCCCGCCGAACTATGGGCGCGGATCGACGCGCTGATCGAACTGCGCGAGGGCGACGCGCCGCGCCGCGCCCGGCGGCGGAATATACGCTGGCCGCTCGCGCGCACCACAGCCATCGGGCTGGGCGCGGCGCTCGCCGGCGCGCTGGCGGCAATGGCGATCTTCGTCTTTGCGCTGGGCGGTCTCCAGCCGCGGCCGCCGGGCGCAGCGCCAGTGCTGATCGCGCTGATGGAGGGGCCGGATCGCCGCCCCGATCTGGCAATCCGCTACGATCCGGTCGGGTCAGCGATCCGCGTGCGTGCGCGGCGGTTCGACGCAGTGCAGGGCGTCGCCGATCTGTGGTTGCTGGCAAACGACGGCACCCCGCATTTCCTTGGCCGCGTCATCGGCGACGGCGTCGAGCGCTTCGCGCTCCCGCGCACGACCCAGACGCTGATCGTCGATGGCGCGACAGTGATGGTGACCGTGGTGCCGCACGATCGCGCACGCCGTTCCGAGCCCTCGGGCAAGGTGATCGCGTCGGCGCGCTTCGTGCTGGTATAATTTGAGCGGCGGCGGAACCAATCCGCGCCGACGGACGTTGTTCCTCTGCTTGATCGATGAGAAAGAGCATTGGCGACCCGAACCCTAAACCGGAACGGATCGTCCAGGGAGGCCCGCCGCGAAAGCGACGGGCCTTACTCTTTTCCGCTTTTCCACCGCTGCGATTGTCCGTTCCGGCGCATTCCCGTAGAATGACCGCCCCGGAAATAGCGGAGTTAAGCGGCGCCATGCGTTCGATCGGCACCCTGTTCGCACTCGCCCTCGCCGTATCGGCAGGTCCCGCATTGGCGCGTGACCAGTCCTTCGGCGTGTGGCGAAACCCTTCCAATAGCGTCCATGTCCGCGCCCAGCCCTGCGGCAACCGCATGTGCGGCGTTGTGGTCTGGGCGAACGACAAGGCCAAGGCGGACGCCGCACGCGGCGGCACCGCAAAGCTGGTCGGATCGACGCTGTTTCGCGATTTCGTGCAGGAAACGCCCGGCGTGTGGCGCGGGCGCGTGTTCGTTCCCGACATCAACAAGACATTCTCGGGGACGGTCAGCGTCCTCGATGCCAACCGGATCGAAGGCAAGGGATGCCTGGTCGGGCGGATCGGCTGTCGGTCACAGACCTGGACGCGGATCCAGAAGTAACGGGGCGGCCGCAGCCGCCCCGCCTTTGCTTCAGAGCTTCTCGGTCAGTTCCGGAACGATCTTGAACAGATCGCCGACAAGGCCGAGGTCCGCGACCTGGAAGATCGGGGCGTCTTCGTCCTTGTTGATGGCGATGATGGTCTTCGAATCCTTCATGCCCGCAAGGTGCTGGATCGCGCCCGAGATACCGATCGCGACATAGACTTCCGGCGCGACGATCTTGCCGGTCTGGCCGACCTGATAGTCGTTGGGGGCATAGCCCGCATCGACCGCCGCACGGCTCGCGCCGACCGCGGCGCCGAGCTTGTCGGCGAGCGGATCGATCAGGCCATGGAACTGCTCCGACGAGCCGAGCGCGCGGCCGCCCGAGACGATCACCTTGGCGCTGGTCAGCTCCGGACGCTCCGACTTGGCGATTTCGGCGCCGACGAAGCTCGACAGACCCGAATCGCCCTTGCCCGAAACCGCTTCGACGCTAGCCGAGCCGCCTTCGGCCGCAGCCTTCTCGAACGCGGTGCCGCGCACGGTCAGCACCTTCTTGGCGTCGGCCGACTTGACCGTCGCGATCGCGTTGCCGGCATAGATCGGTCGCGTGAAGGTGTCGGCACTCTCGACCGACAGCACTTCGCTGATCTGCATCACATCGAGCAGCGCAGCGACGCGCGGCGCGATGTTCTTGCCGGTGGTGGTGGCGGGCGCGACGAAGGCGTCGTAGCCGGCCATCAGATCGGCGACGAGCGGCGCGACATTCTCTGCCAGCGCATGACCGTAAGCGGCGTCATCCGCCAGCAGCACCTTAGTGACGCCGGCGATCTTCGCCGCGGCGTCGGCAGCGCCCTGCGCGCCCTGCCCCGCGACCAGCGCGACGACATCGCCCAGCTTACCCGCGGCAGTGACGGCCGAAAGCGTCGCGTCCTTGACGCTGTTGTTGTCGTGTTCGACCCAGACCAGCACGCTCATTTCGCAACTCCCAGTGCCTTGAGCTTGCCGACAAGCTCATCCACATCCGCAACCTTGACGCCGGCCTGGCGCTTGGCCGGCTCGGTGACGCTGACGACGGTGAGGCGCGGGGCCACATCGACGCCATAGTCGGCGGGAGTCTTCTGATCGAGCGGCTTGCTCTTCGCCTTCATGATATTGGGCAGCGAGGCATAGCGCGGCTCATTCAAGCGAAGGTCGGTGGTGACGATCGCCGGGAGCTTGAGCTTCACCGTCTCGAGACCGCCATCGACTTCGCGGGTCACGTCGACCTGCTCGCCCGCGACTTCGACCTTGTTCGCGAACGTGCCCTGCCCCCAGCCGAGCAGCGCGGCCAGCATCTGGCCGGTCTGGTTGTTATCGTCGTCGATCGCCTGCTTGCCCAGGATGATCAGGCCAGGTGCCTCCGCCTCGGCGACCTTCGCCAGCAGCTTGGCGACGCCCAGCGGCTCGACCTTGTCCTCGGCAACGACCAGAATCGCGCGGTCGGCACCCATCGCCAGCGCGGTGCGCAGCGTTTCCTGTGCCTTCTGCTCGCCGATCGAGACCACGACGATCTCGGTCGCCACGCCCTTTTCCTTGAGGCGGATCGCCTCTTCGACGGCGATTTCGTCGAACGGGTTCATGCTCATCTTGACGTTGGCGAGGTCGACCCCCGTCCCGTCGGCCTTCACCCGCGGCTTCACGTTGTAGTCAAGCACTCGCTTGACCGGCACCAAGACTTTCATCGCATTCCTTCCCAACGCATCAGGACCAAATTCCAGGGAGATGAACCGGCGCGCCCCTCCCAAGTTCCCCGGCTTCTAACGCCCGGAGCCCCTTGGGGGCGACGACAAAAACTTGGCCGCCGCGGCCTTGCCCTTCTCCCTGGCAACCCTCGGCGGTCGCTATCACATTTTCGTGGCCCGCTTGGCCAGCATTTTCCGCGCGGGCGCCACCCGAAACCGACATTTTACTGTATCGGGTCTGGCCTTCCATTGTCGTGCTTTCACCATTTTCGCAAGCACGGTATGCAATCTTGCGCGCCGCAAATCTGCGTGCCGTAACGGCAGTTCACTGGTCATTCATTGCCGATCCGCAACGAAGGGGTCGCGATCGAGGAGGAACATATGAGACGCCGCCGCCGCTTTGCGTTCTTGCTTCGCGCCATGGCGATGGTGCCCCCGTCCTTCACAACGATGTGCGGACATCAGGCGCAGACCCCGCCGCCGGCCACCAAACAATCCGAGGCCGCACGCATCGGCGGAATTGCGGTCAAGCGTGACCAGACCCCGCGACAGAGAAGCAAGGTCGAGGTGCCGCCTTCATCATCGGCGCGGGACAGGAGCATCTCGGTGACAATTGCAAAATAGCGTAGCCAATATCTCTATCGACACCCTCCATCGGCAGAATACCGACAGTGATCAGCCGCTAATGCGCGAGAATCACCTCAAATTATACCCGAATTTCGATCGCCCCACATCATCGAAAACCGCCTGATATTGCCTGTCGTTGCATGAGCGGATCGAGTTCATGGGTGGTTCATTACGACTCACTCAGCTTCATCGACAGAAAGGGGAGAGATGATGTCAAATTTCGGTAAGATGAGTTCGGCAACCTCACTGCCGCTGGTGCTGCTCGCGATTGCTGTCGCCTGTCCGGTCGCGGCCGCGCAGGATACGAGCCGGACCAAGACCCCAGCGACCACACCGCAGAAGCCGAGTGGCGCGGTATCGTCGAGCTACGCGCGCTCCGTCCCGGCCAATCCTGACGGAGGGGCTGAAACCGAGGAGACCAGCCCGGCCCAGTCGGAAGCAGCAGCGCGGGACCAGCGAACCTATACCGGCGGGCGCCGCAACGAGGATGCGCCATCGGCTGTCGTGGCGGCGCCCGGCCAACCGATCAAGGGCGTGATCGTCAAGGGCGGTCAGAATCCGCGCCCTAGCGGCGCAGCCGTGCCGGCGCCGACACCCCCTGCTCCGGCGAGGAGCATCAGCGAGAAAGGCGTCAAGTAGCGCTCAGCAAAAAGGGGGGCGCCGGCCAGCACGCCCCTCTTGCTTCTGGCTCGGCAAGCAGCCTCAGGCGGCCTGCTTGACCTCAGCCACGATCTTGCGCGCGGCGTCGCCCAGATCGTTCGCCGGAACGATCGCGAGGCCCGAATTGGCGAGGATGGCCTTGCCTTCCTCGACATTGGTGCCTTCGAGGCGGACGACGAGCGGAACCGACAGGTTCACTTCCTTCGCCGCGGCGACGATGCCCTCGGCGATGATGTCGCACTTCATGATCCCGCCGAAGATGTTGACGAGGATGCCCTTCACCGCAGGATCGGCGAGGATGATCTTGAACGCCGCGGTCACCTTTTCACGGTTCGCGCCGCCGCCGACGTCGAGGAAGTTGGCCGGGAACATGCCATTGAGCTTGATGATGTCCATCGTCGCCATGGCGAGGCCGGCGCCGTTGACCATGCAGCCGATGTCGCCGTCGAGCTTGATGTAAGCCAGGTCGTACTTCGACGCCTCGAGCTCGGCCGGGTCCTCCTCGGTCACGTCGCGCAGCTCGACCAGGTCCTTGTGGCGGAACAGGGCGTTGCCGTCGAAGCCGACCTTGGCATCGAGGACGAGGAGGTTGCCCTGCTCGGTCAGCGCCAGCGGGTTGACCTCGATCTGCTCGGCATCGGTGGCGACGAACGCGTCGTAGAGCGACCTGGCGACCTTGGCGGCCTGCTTCGACAGATCTCCGCTCAGGCCCAGCGCCGCGGCGACGGCACGACCGTGATGCGGCTGGAAGCCGGTGGCGGGATCGACCGAGAAGCTGTGAATCTTCTCAGGAGTCGAATGCGCAACTTCCTCGATGTCCATGCCGCCCTCGGTCGAGACGACGAAGGCGACGCGGCTGGTGGCGCGATCGACGAGGAGCGCGAGGTAGAATTCCTTCGCGATGTCGGCACCGTCGGTGACGTAGAGGCGGTTGACCTGCTTGCCCGCGTCGCCGGTCTGGATCGTCACCAGCGTATTGCCGAGCATGTCGGTGGCGTGCGCACGAACTTCGTCGAGCGAGAAGGCGAGGCGGACACCGCCCTTGGCGTCGGGACCGAGTTCCTTGAACTTGCCCTTGCCGCGGCCGCCGGCATGGATCTGCGACTTCACGACGAAGAGCGGCCCGGGGAGCTTCTTCGCAGCCTCGACCGCTTCCTCGACGGTGAAGGCGGCGTGGCCGGCAGCGATCGGCGCGCCGAACTTGGCCAGCAATTCCTTGGCCTGATACTCGTGGATGTTCATGGGGCAGATCCCTTGCGTTGCAGCAAAATTCGCCCGCCTTAAGCACAGCGGTCCGCGGGAATCAAATACCCTTTCTATGCGATTGACATGCAATTGCAATAATATGGCTCCCGGTACGGGTGACAGCCCGGAAGACCGGTTGTTCGCAGTCCGTTAGCTGCGCCCGAAACCCGTCGCGCAAAGCGCCGCCGAACTGGTCGCGACCGCCACGATTTCCGGATCGCCGAGCGATCGGATGCGGCGCAGGAACTTGTCCACCGACTCGGCTTCGCCTGCCTTGGGCAGGTCGGCGATCCGCATCAGTTGCGCGAGGCTGAGCCGGTCGACCATCCGTTCCGCCATGCACGCGGCGAGCGGGCGCGACAGGCCGGCATTGGCGAGACCGGTGCGCAACCGCGCCTCGGGCACCGCACAGGCGGAGAGGGAAAAGGCGATCAGGAGAAGTGATGCGCTTCGCATGGCGGAGCGCTATATCGCCCGCCATGAACGCCGCAATCGGCATCCTGCTGTTCCTGGCCACCATCGCGCTGATGGAGGGGTTCGCCTATGCCGCGCACCGCTGGGTGATGCACGGGCCGGGCTGGTTCCTGCACAAGAGCCATCATGAACCGCATGACCACGCGTTCGAGCTCAACGATCTCTACGCGGTGATCTTCGCCATCCCCTCGATCGCCTTGCTCTATGCCGGGGTGCAGCTGGGCTGGTGGCCGGGCTTTACCTGGATCGGGGCGGGAATCACGGCCTATGGCGCGATCTATTTCGGGTTCCATGACGTCATCGTCCATCGGCGCATCGGGCACCGCTACGTGCCGCGCTCCCGCTACATGAAGCGCATCATCCAGGCGCACCGGCTGCATCATGTGGTGGAGACGAAGAACGGCACGGTCAGCTTCGGCTTCCTCTGGGCGCCCGCGCCGGAGAAGCTCAAGGCCGAACTGAACGCGCGCGGAAATACCGGTATGCGCGCGCCGGCTATACGCTCCTGATTACCGACCCGCTCTTCTACGCATTGGCGATCCCCGCCGTGGCTTTGCTCGGCCTGTCCAAGGGCGGGTTCGCAGGCGCCGGCGCGCTGTCGCTGCCGATGATCGCGTTCGCCACCGATCCGGTGCAGGCCGCCGCGATCCTGCTCCCGTTGCTGATCGCGCAGGACGTGGTCGGGGTGTGGGCGTTTCGGCGCACCGTCGACTGGTTCGTGCTGGGATGGACGCTGGCCGGCGCGGTCATCGGAATCCTGCTCGGCTATTGGTATGCTGCGAGCGTGTCGCCCGACGCGGTGCTGGCGATGGTTGGCGGGATCTCGATCGCGTTCGGCGCCTATCGCTTGTGGCGCGACCGGTTGGGCGTCGCGGCACCGTCCGACTCGCCGGGCTGGGTCGGCTCGCTGTTCGGAATCGTCTCAGGCTTCACCAGCCAGATCGCGCATGCCGGACAGCCGCCCTGGCAGCTCTGGGTGCTGCCGCGCCGCCTGGCCCGCGACATGCTCGTCGGCACTACCGCGGTCTATTTTGCGCTGGTCAACTGGATCAAGGTTCCCGCTTATCTCGCGCTCGGCCAGTTCACGCGGGAGAATCTGCTGACTTCCGCGGCGTTGCTGCCGGTGGCCATAGCCTCGACCTTTTCCGGGGTGTGGCTGGTGCGACGCGTGGCGCCCGACCGTTTCTATGCCGCCATCTACTGGTTGATGATCGCAGTCGGCGCGGTGCTGGTGTGGAAGGCGCTGGCCTGACGCCAGCCAAAAAAGAGGCCGCGCCTTCTGGAGAAAGGCACGGCCGAGAAAGTCAGGAGAGAGATTTCCGGACCGGGCCTCGGGAGGGACACCTCGGGGAAGGCACCTGAGACCCGCGCTTAATATCCACTAATTAGATAGGATTTGAAGCCAAGTTTCGATTGGCTCCGACAAAGCGGGGCTAATCGGCCGCGATCAGTCGAACAGGCTCGAGACCGAGCTTTCGTCCGCGATCCGGCGAATCGCTTCGGCGATCAGCGGGGCGATGGTGAGATGGCGCGTGTTCTTGGCCTGCTCGACGATCGCGTGGTTGCCGATCGTGTCGGTGATGACGAGCTCCTTGAGCTCCGAACCATCGACGCGCGCGACCGCGCCGCCCGACAGGACGCCATGGGTACAATAGGCGACCACGTCCTCGGCACCGGCGGCCTTCAGCGCCGCGGCCGCGTTGCACAGCGTCCCCGCCGAATCGACGATGTCGTCGATCAGGATGCAGAAGCGGCCGGCGACATCGCCGATGATGTTCATCACTTCCGATTCGCCCGCCTTTTCCCGCCGCTTGTCGACGATCGCCAGCGGCGCATTCTCGAGTCGCTTGGCCAGCGCGCGCGCGCGCACCACGCCGCCGACATCGGGCGAGACGACCATCAGGTTGCGGTCGGAGAAGCGCGCCTTGATATCCTCGCTCATCACCGGTGCGGCGAAGAGATTGTCGGTCGGAATGTCGAAGAAGCCCTGGATCTGTCCGGCGTGCAGATCGACCGAAAGCACGCGGTTGGCGCCCGCGGTGGTAATGAGGTTGGCGACCAGCTTGGCCGAGATCGGTGTGCGCGGGCCGGGCTTCCGGTCCTGACGGGCATAGCCGAAATAGGGGAGCACCGCGGTGATGCGCTTGGCCGACGCGCGGCGCAGCGCGTCGATCATAATCAGCAGCTCCATCAGATTGTCGTTCGCCGGATAGCTGGTCGACTGGAGCACGAACACATCTTCGCCACGGACATTCTCGAGGATTTCGACGAAGATTTCCTCGTCCGCGAAGCGGCGAACATTCGCCTTGGTCAGCGGAATCTCGAGATAGGAGGCGATCGCCTGGGCGAGCGGCAGGTTCGAATTGCCGGCCATCAGTTTCATGTGCGTCTCGCTCCCCAGCGAAGTTTGTCCTTAAACCTCCCCCTTAGGAGGGGATTGCCATCGGGGAAAGGGCCGATTCGCCTATCCGTTCGTCGCACGGTACAATGAAATTCACGACAGTGTTGCTGTCCCATCTCGACTCGCGTATTGAAAGAATATAACGAGGCCTTGAAATCATATTCCGCGCGCCGAAGGGTGACTCGGAGGCCTTATAACGCTGGAGAGAGCATGACCGTGGACGCACCGCGCGCCAATCTGCCGCCGCTCAGCCTGCATGTACCCGAGCCGAAATTCCGGCCGGGCGATGCGGCGGATTTCGCCGAAGTCGATGTGCCGCCGGCGGGTGCCCAGCCCCGCCCCGACACCGCTGCAGCGCCATCCAGCTTCCACGAGCTTGCCTACACATTGGTTCGCGTTCTCGACGAGGACGGCAAAGCCGTCGGTCCGTGGAACCCGCGCCTCTCACCCGACACACTCCGGAAAATGCTACGGGACATGGCGATGGTCCGGGCGTTCGACGAGCGCATGTTCCGCGCCCAGCGGCAGGGCAAGACCAGCTTCTACATGAAGTGCACCGGCGAGGAGGCAGTGGCGATCGCCGCGGCACATGCGCTGGCCAGCGACGACATGTGCTTCCCGAGCTACCGCCAACAGGGCCTGCTGATTGCACGCGGCTACAGCCTCGTTCAGATGATGAACCAGATCTACTCGAATAAGGGTGACGATCTGCAGGGCAAGCAGCTGCCGATCATGTACTCGTCGAAGGAGAAGGGCTTCTTCTCGATCTCGGGCAACCTCACCACCCAATATCCGCAGGCTGTGGGCTGGGCGATGGCGAGCGCGGCCAAGGGCGATACGCGCATCGCCGCGACCTGGTGCGGCGAGGGTTCGACCGCGGAGGGCGACTTCCACTCAGCGCTGACCTTCGCCACCGTCTACAAGGCGCCGGTCATCCTCAACGTCGTCAACAACCAGTGGGCGATCTCGAGCTTCTCGGGCTTTGCCGGTGCCGAGGCGACGACCTTCGCGGCGCGCGCGCTGGGCTATGGCATCGCCGGGCTGCGCGTCGACGGCAACGACGCGCTCGCCGTTTATGCCGCGACTTTGTGGGCGGCCGAGCGCGCACGGACCAATCAGGGTCCGACGCTGATCGAGCATTTCACCTATCGCACCGAGGGGCACTCGACCTCCGACGATCCCACCCAATATCGCAGTGCGGGCGAACCGACCGCCTGGCCGCTCGGCGATCCGATCGCACGGCTCAAGGCGCATCTGATCGCGATCGGCGAATGGGATGAGGAGCGCCACGCCGAACAGGATCGCGAGCTCGCCGAGGAAGTGAAGGCGGCGCAGAAGGAAGCCGAGAAGAACGGCATCCTCGGCCATGGCCTGCACCAGCCGCTCGATTCGCTGTTCGACGGGGTGTTCGAGGAGATGCCCTGGCACCTCAGGGAGCAACGGCAGATGATGATCGACGAGGAAGAGGCGTCGGGCCGTCCGTGGGCGCGTAAGCAATGAGCGAGGCAATCGTGAGCGAAACCGCCGAGCAGGGCGCGAATGAAGCGGGTGCTGGCACCCGCATGAACATGATTCAGGCGATCAACTCCGCGCTCGACGTGATGATGGCGCGCGATCCCGACGTCATCGTGATGGGCGAGGATGTCGGCTATTTCGGCGGCGTGTTCCGCGCCACTGCAGGGCTGCAAGCCAAGCATGGCAAGACGCGGGTGTTCGACACGCCGATTACCGAATGCGGCATTGTCGGCGTCTCGATCGGCATGGGCGCATACGGCCTGCGCCCGGTGCCGGAGATCCAGTTCGCCGACTATATCTATCCCGCGCTCGACCAGCTGGTGAGCGAGGCAGCGCGGCTGCGCTATCGATCGGCGGGGCAGTTCACCGCGCCGTTGACGATCCGCTCGCCCTATGGCGGCGGCATCTTTGGCGGGCAGACGCACTCGCAGTCGCCCGAGGGCATCTTCACCCATGTCTCGGGCGTGAAGACGGTGATCCCGTCGACCCCATACGATGCCAAAGGCCTGCTGATCGCGTCGATCGAGGATAATGACCCGGTCATCTTCTTCGAACCGAAGCGCATCTATAACGGCCCGTTCAACGGCCATTGGGATCGCCCGGCGGAGAACTGGTCGAAGCATCCCGGTGGCGAGGTACCCGAGGGCTATTATCGCGTCGAGCTGGGCAAGGCCGCGATCGTCCGCCCGGGTGAGGCGCTGACCGTGCTCGCCTATGGCACGATGGTGCATGTCGTGAAGGCGACGGTCGAGGAGATGGGCATCGACGCCGAGATCATCGACCTGCGCACGCTCGTCCCGCTCGACATCGAGACGATTGAGGAGTCGGTCAAGAAGACCGGCCGCTGCATGGTCGTCCATGAAGCGACCCGCACCAGCGGCTTCGGCGCCGAGCTGGCCAGCCTCGTGCAGGAGCGCTGCTTCTACCACCTCGAGGCGCCGGTGGAGCGCGTCACCGGCTTCGACACGCCGTATCCGCACAGCCTCGAATGGGCGTATTTCCCCGGGCCGGTCCGCATCGGACAAGCGCTCAAGAAGATCCTGAAGGACTGACCCGCATGGCACGCTTTACGTTTCGTCTGCCGGATATCGGCGAAGGGATTGCCGAGGCCGAGATCGTCGCCTGGCACGTCAAGGTCGGCGATCGCATCGAGGAAGACCAGCAGGTCGCCGACATGATGACCGACAAGGCGACGGTCGAAATGGAATCGCCCGTCTCCGGCGTTGTCGTCGAACTGGCCGGCGAAGTCGGCGATCAGGTCGCGATCGGCGCGGCGCTGATCGTGGTCGAGACCGATGGCGATGTCGCCGAGGTGCCCGAAGCGGCACCTGTTCCCGAGCAAGTCGCGGAGCAGGTCGAGGCGGAAACGCCGGGCGTCGAGGAGGTCGTGGAAACCCCCGCTCCGGTCGCAACACCGGCACCCGCACCGGCGGCCGCACCAGCCCCCGTGGTCGAAGCGCCTGCCGCCTCGCATCGTGACGTCCTCGCCTCGCCTGCGGTGCGCCAGCGCGCCAAGGATCTCGGCGTCGACCTGAGCCAGGTGAAGGCCGAGGGCGATCGCATCCGCCACGCCGATCTCGACGCGTTCCTGCGCTACGGCTCGGCCCAGGGCTATCACGCCCCGCACGCCAGCCGCGCGCGTGAGGACGTGCCGGTCAAGGTCATCGGCATGCGCCGCAAGATCGCGGAGAACATGGCCGCGTCGAAGCGCGCCATCCCGCACTTCACCTATGTCGACGAGATCGACGTGACCGCGCTGGAAGAGATGCGCGCGGACCTCAACGCCAATCGCGGCGCGCGGCCCAAGCTGACCATGCTGCCGTTCGTGATCGCCGCGATCTGCCGCACTCTGCCCGATTTCCCGATGCTCAACGCGCGCTATGACGACGAGGCGGGCGTGGTGACGCGCCACGGCCGCGTCCACATGGGCATGGCGACGCAGACCGATGCGGGGCTGATGGTTCCGGTGATCCGCGACGCGCAGGACCTGAACGTCTGGCAGATCGCTGCCGAGATCACCCGCCTCGCCGAAGCCGCGCGCACCGGTAAGGCCAAGGTGGAGGAGCTCAGCGGCTCGACCATCACCATCACCTCGCTCGGCCCCCTTGGCGGCATCGCGACCACCCCGGTGATCAACAAGCCGGAAGTCGCGATCATCGGCCCCAACAAGATCGTCGAGCGACCCGTGTTCCACGGTGACGAGATCGTCCGCGCCAAGCTGATGAACCTGTCGATCAGCTGCGACCACCGCGTCGTCGATGGCTGGGATGCGGCGAGCTATGTGCAGGCGCTGCGCAAGTTGCTCGAAACCCCCGTGCTGTTGTTCGCCGACTGATGTCCGCGCAATCGCGACTGGCGGTAGCCGTGGGGCTATCGGTTCCGGTCGCGATTGGGCTGTGGCTGGCGCTGGCGCACTGGCTGCCGCCGGTCACCATCGAGCCGATGCGCTTCGCACTGGGGTGCATCGGTGCGGCGGCGCTGCTCGCGTTCCTGCCGGGGATCGAGGCGGTCGCGCATGAGCGGCTGTTCTCGCGCGCGATCGATCCGCTTGCCGGAGCCGATTCGCGGCGGCTGATCGTCAACCAGCGCTATGTCTCGAACACGCTCGAGCAATTCTGGGTGTTTGCGCCCGGGCTGGCGTTGCTCGGCGTCTATGCCGGCGACCTGCGCGCGGTCGCGGCGACCACGATCACCTGGGTGCTCGGGCGCTGGGCGTTCTGGATCGGCTATCACCGCGATCCGGTGCTGCGCGGGATCGGCGCCTCATCACTGGCGCAGAGCCTAATCGTGCTTGTCTGGGGCGTCGGCGCCTTTGGGCATGAACTGGCGGGCTGGCCCGGCGCGGCGGCGCTGGCCGGTCCGTTCGTCGCGATCGAAGCATATCTGTTCGCCGTGCTGCGCAGGCCGCCCGCAGACTGAACCAGCCCGACGTTGGCGCGTTCGAACCGCCATGCCACCGGTTCATCATCGCCGGATCGACGTGGACGGCGTCGACGTCTTCTACCGTGAGGCCGGCCCCGCCGATGCGCCGGTGCTGCTGCTCCCGCACGGCTATCCCGCATCGTCGTTCGTCTATCGCAACCTGATGCCGGCGCTCGCCGACAGCTGGCGAACCCTCGCTCCGGATTTCCCGGGTTGGGGGCACAGCGCCACGCCGGCCGATTTCGCGCATGATTTCGACAGCTATGCCGCGTTCCTCGCGGGCTTCCTCGACCGACTCGGCGTCGAGCGTGTTTCGATCTGGCTGCACGATTTCGGATCGCAGATCGGCCTGCGCTTCGCCATCGCGCGCCCGGAACGGATCATCGCGATCATCGTCCAGAACGGCGACATCTACGAAGACACGCTGGGTCCGAGCTATGACCCGCTCAAACAATATTGGGACGATCCCACGCCCGAGCGAAAGGCCGCGCTGGCCGATGCCATCACCCTCGACGGTTACCGCCACGAATTCATCGGCGGCACCGCGGGCGAGGTTGCCGAACGCATTCCGCCCGATCTGTGGACGCTGCACTGGGCGATGACCGATCCGCGGCGGCGCAGCCTCTATCGTGACGTCATCGCCGGGCTGCGCGCGAATCGGGACTGGTTCCCGCGCTATCAGGCGTATCTGCGCGAGCACCAGCCGCGCGCGCTGATCCTGTGGGGACCGCGCGACGGCTTCATGCCCGAAGCGGCGGCGCGCGCCTGGCTGCGCGATCTGCCCGACGCCGGGTTGCATCTGTTCGACGATGGCGGGCACTGGCTGCTCGAGACCCACCTCGAACGGATCGTCCCGCTGCTCCGCGCCTTCCTGACGCGAACCCTTGGCTAGCGCATCAGCGCTTCGCGGACCTGCTCGCGGCCTGCGATCCGCTGATCCTTGGCTTTGCGCTGAAGCGCCTCGATCTCGCCTGCCGCCGCCATCAGCCGCTTTGTCGTCGCTCCGAACTGCGCCCGGTCGCCGTCCCCGGAGAAGCCGAAATAGCCCGCTGCATTGTGCCAGGTCCGGCGCGCGAGCAGCTCGCATTGCGCGCGGCTGGCGCGAATGACTTCGATCCGCGTCGCCAGCATCGCATCCGCGTCCCCCGCGGCGGCGATTTGCCGCGCACCCGGCTTGGTTTCTGCAGGCAACTCCGAGCGATCGACGGCGGCGACAAGCTGCGTGATGCGCTCACGCGCACGCTTGTCCTGATCCCGCGCGACCTGTTCGAGTCCGGAGATCGCCGCGCAATCCGCAAGAATCTGCGGCGCCTGCTGGAGCAGATAGGGACTGCTCAGCACGCCCAGATTGAACTTGCCCATCGCCTCGCCATAAGCGCGATCGTCCTTCTCCGCTTCACGGATCGCGGCGAGAAGCGCGGCGGATGCAATGCCGCGATCCGCCGCGGCACCCGGCACGCTCGCTTTGCCGTCCGCGGCAATGTCCACTTCGGCAAAGGTGCGTGCGTCGATCGACGCACGGGCGACGTGGATACGGCCCGCACCCAGCCCCGCCAATGCCCCGGTCAGCGGGAGGGCAATCAATGCGCCGCCGACCACCAGCCATTGCCGTGTGCGGCTTCCGGTCAGCAGCACCAGCAGCCAAAGCGCAAGTCCGATGCCCGCACCAGCTAGCACCATGGTCCAGAAATCGAGGCGCGGCAGCAGTGTTGGTGCGAACGCTGCGGCAAGGATCAGCGCGAGACAGCTCAGCAGCGCGACCAGCAGCGGCCAGCCGAGCAGCGCGCTCCGATGCGCGCCCGCTTCGCCCTCATCCTCGAGCTCGAATTCGTCGCGCATGCGTCCCCCCTATGCCCTGCAACCGCGTAGCAGGCCGGGAAAGCGTCGGCGAGAGACTATTCGGGCCGCGCGCGCGCCTGCGGATAGGTGCCGAGCACGCGCAGCGACTTGGTGTGGAAGCGAAGCTCGTCGAGCGCGCGATCGACCGCCGGATCGCCGGGACGGCCGACGATGTCGCAATAGAATTCGGTCGCCGCGAAGCTGCCGCCGCGCTGATAGCTTTCCAGCTTGGTCATATTGACCCCGTTGGTCGCGAAGCCGCCCAGCGCCTTGTAGAGCGCGGCGGGGACATTCTTCACCTCGAAGACGAAGGTGGTCATGAACATGCCATGCTCGCGCAGCGGTGGCGCCGAGCGCGCCAGGATGACGAAGCGCGTCATGTTGTGATCGGCGTCGGCGACGTCGTTCTCGAAGATCGTCAGGCCATAGAGCGCCGCGGCACCCGGCGGGGCCAGCGCGGCGACTGCCGGATCATTCTCCTCCGCGACGACCGCCGCGGCACCGGCGGTATCGGGGTAGGAAAGCGGCGCGATCCCCTGCGCCTTGAGCCAGAGTCGGCACTGGCCGAGCGCCTGCGGGTGGCTCATCGCCTGCTGCACGCCCGAACGCTCGCCAGGCCCCATCAGCGCGTAGCGGATCGGCAGAAAATGCTCACCGATGATGACGAGGCCGGATTCGGGAAGCAGGAAGTGAATGTCCGCGACGCGACCGTGCAGCGAATTTTCGATCGGAATGATCGCGCAATCAACGTTACCTTCGCGCACCGCGTCGATCGCGTCCTCGAAGCTGAAGCAGGGCAAAGGCAGGCCGGTGGGGAAGGCCTCAAGCGCCGCCATGTGCGAGTTGGCGCCCGGCGCGCCCTGAAACGCGACAGCGCGTTTGGGCTCGGCAAGCGCGGCTTGCGTCATGCGTTCGACGATCGGGCGTGCGGGCGCAGCGAAATGTTCCATTGGCGGGCGCGATTAGCGGCCTGTGAAATGCGGAGCAAGCCCGGGTTGCGATGCGCAAAAGCCCACTCTAAAGGAACCGCCAAAGTTTACTTCAAATCTGGGGCATACGGCGCGCAATGGACAATCGCATGAACACGATCGCAGGCTGGGTCCTGTTCGGCTGTGCCTCGGCGCTGGGCCTGTCGATCGCCAGCGGCATGATCTATCAGAGCGAGAAGCCCGAAAAGGCCGGCTATCCGGTCGAGAGCGCCGAGGGCGCCGAGGGCGGAAGCGAGAAGGCCGTCGAGCCGATCGCCAACCGTCTTGCCAAGGCCGATGCCGCTAAGGGCCAGGCGTCGTTCGCCAAGTGCGCAGCGTGCCACACCATCACCAGCGGCGGCGCCAACGGCGTCGGCCCGAATCTGTGGGCGGCGATGGGCAAGGCCCATGGCCATGTCGCGGGCTTCGCCTATTCCGACGCGCTGAAGGCCGTTCCGGGCAACTGGACCTTCGAAGCGATGGATCATTGGCTGGCGTCACCGCGCAAGTATGCGGCCGGCACCAAGATGACCTTTGCGGGCCTGTCGGATCCGCAAGAGCGCGCCAACGTCATCGCGTATCTGAACGCGCAGGGTTCGAACCTGCCGCTTCCCGCGGCCGAAGCGGCTCCCGCCGCGGCTGAGGGCGAAGGCAATGCCGCTGCGCCCGCGGGCAACGCGGCTGCGCCTGCCGGCAACGCCGCCGAGCCGGCAGCGGAAGCGCCCAAGGCGCACTAAGCGCTATTTCGAGAACGGCTTCGGCCCGGCTCCCGGTCAGGACATCCTGCAGGTAGCCGGGTGGAGCGCTTGCGCCGCGGGAATGCGCCTTCGCGCATTCCCGCCGAGACGCTTAGCCCCCGTTCTTGTCCTGGTAGAATTTCTGGACGATTTCCCAGCCCTCTTCGGCGGTCTCGCAGAAGTGGAACAGGTTGAGGTCGCGTGGGGAAATCACGCCTTCCTCGCACAGCGCCTCGAAATTGACGACGCGGTTCCAGAAGTCCTTGCCGTAGAACAGCACCGGGATCGGGGCGATCTTGCCGGTCTGGATCAGCGTCAGCAGCTCGAACGATTCGTCGAAGGTGCCGAACCCGCCGGGGAACACCGCCACCGCGCGCGCATGGAGCAGGAAATGCATCTTCCTGAGCGCGAAATAGTGGAACTGGAACGACAGCGACGGTGTCACATATTCGTTCGGCGCCTGTTCGTGGGGCAGCACGATGTTGAGCCCGATCGATTCGCAGCCCTTTTCGGTGGCACCGCGATTCGCGGCTTCCATGATCGATGGACCACCGCCCGAGCAGACCACGAAGTGACGCTCGCCGTCGGTGTCGAGCGGGTAGCAGCTGGCGAGGCCGGCCAGCTCGCGCGCGACGTCGTAATATTTGGACTTTTCGATCAGCCGCTCGGCGATGCGGCGCGACTGGTCGTCGGTGGCGAGATCAAGCAGCGCCTGCGCCTTGGACGGCTCGGGGATTCGCGCCGAACCATAGATGACGAAGGTCGAGGCGATCCGCGCCTCATCGAGCAGCAGCTGCGGCTTGAGCAGCTCAAGCTGGAAGCGGAGCGAGCGCAGATCCTCGCGCAGCAGGAAATCCATGTCCTGAAAGGCGAGGCGATAGGCGGGATGCTCGGTCTGCGGGGTCGAGACGCCCGTAGCGGCAGTCTCGGCATCCTGGCGTGCGCGCGGAAAAACGCGCGAGGGGACTTTGGTGTCTGTCATCCGCGACGCTTAAATCAAATCCTCAACGGCAGAAAGGCCCCCGCCCCATGTCGAGATGGAGGTGGTCGTGATGCGCGGCGTTATAGTCGGGGCTCAGCACCGTCGCGAACCGCCGGCAGGCCGAACGATGGATCGCCTGCAGGAACTCCCGCTCGTCCTCCGCGCCGCGCCAGCCCTGCTTCACGGTGATCCGCCGCCCGTCGGCCAGCACGAACGCCGAAACATCGACGGCATTGGCGAGGCCGTGTTCGGAAACGCGCCCTGCCGAAACCGGACCGCCGCCGATGATCCCCCTGCACGAATAGCTTCCCATCGTCTCGACCCGTACCAGCTCACCACCCAGGATTTCGCGCGCAGCGGGAGCCGCGGCATTACGGAGCCACGCGATGAAGTTGCGCGCGAGCGGGCAGCGCATCCCTTTGAGGTTGGTCACCGGCAATCCGATGTCGATCAGCTGCACCGCGCCGATCACCTGACAGCCGCCGCCATAGTCGCGGTCGGGCAGCGGGCTGAACCGCACATCCGCACGCGACAGGTCAGCAAAGCATTGCTGCGTCTCGCGGCTGGTCGGCAGGTTCAGGGTCGCCGGCCCGCGTGGATCGGGGCGCACCGCCGGACGGCGTGACGGTTCCTCGCGCCCGCCGCCGAACAGACAGCCGGCGAGCAACAGGAACGACAGAACCGGAACCGCAACACGCACCACCCGCATAGGGGTGTTCTAGCATCAAGTGCCGGGCTGGAGAATCCCGCCCGGCCGCGGCTCGGGAAGAAAAGGCGCGAACAGTGCCGCGCGCACGCCATGCGGATCGGTCTCGCCGTCATCGACACCGAAGCGAAGCGGTTCGCGCTTCGCTTCGGGCATGTGGAAGGTACCGAACAACCGGTCGAACAATGCAAGGCTCGACCCGAGATTGCGGTCGAAATGCCCCGGGTCCGCCGAATGGTGAATCTGGTGGTGCGCAGGACCGAGCAGCACGCGACCCCATCGCGGGCCGAACCGGACCCATAAATGCGAATGCTGAAGATGGGTGACGAGGACTGCCGCGAGCATGATCAGCAAATTGGTCCCGCCCAGCGACCAGGGGCTGAAGCCCGCACCCAGCATTTGCTCCAGCGCCGCGCCGGTCAGCCCGAGCACCAGCGCCTGCAGGTTGAAGAAGAGGATCGTCTCGACCGGATGGACACGCCCGTTGGTGAGCAGCGACAGGCTTTCGGCCTGATGATGCACCTTGTGGAAGCGCCATAGCAGCGGAATGCGGTGCATCAGCCAGTGATCGAGCCAATAAGCGAACTCATAGGCGATGAAGAGGACCAGCGTCGCGATCGCCGCACTCGCCCAGAGCGGAAGCGTTCGCACGCCCGGCGCCCCGATCACGCCCGTTGCAAGGCCGCGAACCTGATCGGCCGAGAAGACCGCCCACCCGATCAAAAGCCCGGAAAAGAGAATTCCCAGCACGAAATAGGCGAGGTCGAGACGCCCCGACGCGCTGCGGAACAGGCGCCGCGGCAGCATCACGCGCGCAACCACCCTCAGCTGCGTTCGCCTTTTGCGCCGCATCGGGATCACCAACACCACGAACAGGACCAGCGAAGCTGCGAGCGCGCCAAGCGAATAGGTCGAGCCGGGCAACAAAAAGGTGCCGCCGAGCTGATTGATGCAGCTCGCAAGGACATATCCGAACGCGGCGAACAGCGGCTCCATCCGCGATACCTAGAGAACAGGGTTTTGCACATCGGTTAACCGGCGGCCGCGCGGGATCCGATTCGCGTCCGGATCCGGTTTTGCCCCGCTCTTCGCTTGACTTCGCCGTCGCCATCTTTAGGGCCGCCGGCGGGCCACGCGGTCCCAACGCCGCGCGTGCTCTCTGCAAGGAGAGACTAAATGACTGAGACTATTGTTACCGACGCCACAGTTGCGCCTGCCAAGCCCGCCATCAAGCCGGCTCGCCCCCATTTCTCTTCCGGCCCCTGCGCCAAGCCCCCGGGCTGGTCCGCCGAAAAGCTCAACACCGAAGTCCTTGGCCGCTCGCATCGCTCGAAGCTCGGCAAGACGCGTCTCCAGTACGCGATCGACCTGATGCGCGCGATGCTGAAGCTGCCCGACACGCATCGCATCGGCATCGTCCCCGGTTCGGATACCGGCGCGTTCGAGATGGCGATGTGGACGATGCTCGGCGCGCGCGGCGTGACCACGCTCGCCTGGGAGAGCTTCGGTGAAGGTTGGGTCACCGATGCCGTCAAGCAGCTCAAGCTCGATCCCACGGTGATCCGCGCCGACTACGGCCAGCTTCCGGACCTCAGCCAGGTCAATTTCGCCGACGACGTGCTGTTCACCTGGAACGGCACCACCAGCGGCGTGCGCGTCCCCGATGGCGACTGGATTCCTGCAGATCGCGAGGGCCTGACCTTCGCCGATTCGACCAGCGCGGTGTTCGCCTACGATCTGCCGTGGGACAAGATCGATGTCGCCACCTTCTCGTGGCAGAAGGTGCTGGGCGGCGAAGGCGGCCATGGCGTGCTGATCCTCGGCCCGCGCGCCGTCGAACGGCTCGAGACCTACACGCCGGCCTGGCCGCTGCCGAAGGTGTTCCGCCTGATGGCCAAGGGCAAGCTCGCCGAGGGCGTGTTCAAGGGCGAGACGATCAACACCCCGAGCATGCTCGCGGTCGAGGATGCGATCTTCGCGCTCGAATGGGCGAAAGATGTGGGTGGCCTCGAAGGGCTGATCGCACGCAGCGACGCCAACGCCGCCGCGCTCGACCGGATCGTCGCCGAGCGCGACTGGCTCGGCCATCTCGCTCCCGACGAAGCGACGCGCTCGAAGACGAGCGTGTGCCTGACGGTCGAGGGCGCCGACGAAGCGTTCATCAAGACCTTTGCCGGACTGCTCGAGAAAGCCGACGCCGCATACGACGTCGCCGGCTATCGTGACGCTCCTGCGGGGCTGCGTATCTGGTGCGGCGCTACGGTCGACACCGCCGATATCGAGGCGCTCGGCCCCTGGCTCGACTGGGCCTACGCCTCGGCCAAGGCCGCTTAAGCTCCGTTCGTCGTCCCGGCCCTGAGCCGGGACCCAGCTTTACTTTTCCGCCCCGGCTTCAGGCCGGGACGTCGGTCAGAACGCAAGGAAATTCCCATGCCCAAGGTACTCATCAGCGATAAAATGGACCCCAAGGCCGCGCAGATCTTCCGCGAGCGCGGTGTCGAAGTGGACGAGATCACCGGCAAGACGCCGGAAGAACTCAAGGCGATCATCGGCCAGTATGACGGCCTTGCCATCCGCAGCGCGACCAAGGCGACCCGCGAAATCCTCGACGCCGCGACCAACCTCAAGGTCATCGGCCGCGCCGGGATCGGCGTCGACAATGTCGACATCCCCGCCGCCAGCGCCAAGGGTGTGGTGGTGATGAACACCCCGTTCGGCAATTCGATCACTACCGCCGAGCACGCGATCGCGCTGATGTTCGCGCTCGCCCGCCAGCTGCCCGAGGCCGATCTGTCGACCCAGCAGGGCAAGTGGGAGAAGAACCGCTTCATGGGCGTCGAGCTGACCGGCAAGACGCTCGGCCTGATCGGCGCGGGCAATATCGGATCGATCGTCGCCGATCGTGCGCATGGTCTGCGCATGAAGGTCGTCGCCTACGACCCGTTCCTCAGCCCCGAGCGCGCGGTCGAGATGGGCGTCGAGAAGGTCGAGCTTGAGCAGCTGCTCGCACGTGCCGATTTCATCACGCTCCACACCCCGCTGACCGACCAGACGCGCAACATCCTCTCGGCCGAAAATCTCGCCAAGACCAAGAAGGGCGTGCGCATCATCAACTGCGCGCGCGGCGGGCTGGTCGACGAGGCGGCACTTAAGGCGCTGCTCGATTCGGGCCATATCGGCGGTGCTGCGCTCGACGTGTTCGTGACCGAGCCGGCGCAGGAGCACCCGCTGTTCAACACGCCCAACTTCGTCGCGACGCCGCACCTTGGCGCGTCGACCAGTGAGGCGCAGGTCAATGTCGCGATTCAGGTCGCCGAACAGATGGCCGATTATCTCGTCAATGGCGGCGTCACCAACGCACTCAACATGCCTAGCCTGTCGGCCGAGGAAGCGCCGCGGGTGAAGCCTTATATGGAGCTCGCCGAAAAGCTCGGCAGCCTCGTCGGCCAGCTCGCGCACGGCAACCTGGCGCGCGTGTCGATCCATAGCGAGGGCGCCGCGGCCGAAGTGAACCAGAAGCCGATCGTCAGCGCGGTGCTGGCAGGCTTTCTGCGCGTCCATTCGGACACGGTGAACATGGTCAACGCGCCGTTCCTCGCCAAGGAGCGCGGGATCGAAGTGCGTGAGATCAAGACCGAGAAGGAAGGCGATTACCACACGCTGATCCGCGTTTCGGTCAAGACCGATTCGGGTGAGCGCTCGGTCGCAGGCACGCTGTTCAGCAACCGCACCCCGCGTCTGGTCGAACTGTTCGGCATCAAGGTCGAAGCCGATCTCGCCGGCCATATGCTCTATGTCGTCAACGAGGACGCCCCCGGCTTCATCGGCCGGATCGGCACCACGCTGGGCGATGCCGGCGTCAACATCGGCACCTTCCACCTCGGCCGTCGCGATGCCGGCGGCGAGGCGGTGCTGCTGCTGTCGATCGACGACGCGGTGACCCCCGAGCTGATCGCTCAGGTCCGTGCGCTCCCGGGCGTGAAGACCGCGATGGCGCTGAAGTTCTGATCCAACACCGTTCGCGTTGAGCCTGTCGAAACGCTGTTCTGCCTTCATGCGTTGAAAGAAGAACAGGGCTTCGACAGGCTCAGCCCGAACGGGTAAGGCAGCCGGCGATGAGCGGAACCACCACCACCGGCCTTCTGCCCGAGGGCTTTCACGATCGCCTGCCCCCACACGCCGATACGGCGGCGGCGATGGAGCGGCGCGTGCTCGATGTCGCGCGGCTCTATGGCTATGAGCGCGTCGATCCACCGCTCGCTGAGTTCGAGGAATCGCTCGGTGCGCGCCTCAAGGCCGCAAGCGCCAAGGATGCGGTGCGCTTCACCGATCCCGCCTCACGCCGCACGCTGGCGATCCGCCCCGACATCACCGCCCAAATCGGCCGCATCGCCGCGACGCGCATGGCGCACCATCCGCGTCCCGTCCGCCTTTCTTACGCCGGCACCGTGCTCAAGCTGCGCGCGAGCGAACTTCGCCCCGAACGTGCGATGCGCCAAATCGGCTGCGAGTTGATCGGTCGCGACAGCGTGGCGGCGGCGCGTGAGATTGTGAGCGTCGCGGTCGAGGCACTCGAAGCCGCCGGCGTCACCGGCCTCGCGCTCGACTTCACCCTGCCCGATCTGGTCGAGCAGCTCGCACCGGACATGGCGCCCGAGCAGCTCGCGGCACTGCGCGACCGGCTCGACGCCAAGGACGCCGCAGGCGTCGCGGCGATCGACCCGGCTTTCCTGCCGCTGATCGAGGCAGCCGGGCCATTCGACGCCGCGGTCGCACGGTTGCGGGCACACGACAAGGACGGCGTGCTCACCTCGCGGCTCGACGGCCTTGCCGCGGTGGCCGACGCAGTCGCCGGCAAGGTCGCGCTCACGCTCGATCCGACCGAACGCCATGGCTTCGAGTATCAGAGCTGGATCGGCTTCTCGCTTTTCGCGCGCGGGGTGCGCGGCGAGATCGGGCGTGGCGGAAGCTATTCGGTGATCGGCGCACTGGGCGACGAACCTGCGGTCGGCGTGTCGCTGTTCGTCGATCCGATCCTCGACGCGGGACTCACGAACGGCACGCGGCGGCGGCTGTTCCTGCCCGTCGGCACCGATCCGGCGACGGCCGCGAAGCTGCGTTCCGAGGGTTGGGTCAGCGTTGCCGCGCTCGACACCAATGACAGCGCGGCGGCGCAGCTCTGCACGCACACGCTGTCCGACGGAGCGCCCGTCGCGATCTAGTCCAGCGGCTTCGCCAGCAGATCCGCCCATTCGGGATGCTTGCGGATATAGGCAGCGACGAACGGGCATTGCGCGATCAGCTTGATGCCGCGGTTGCGCACATCGGTGAGCGCGAACAGGATCAGCCGGCTGGCGATCCCGCGCCCTTCGAGCGCGGGTGGTACGACCGTGTGGGTGAAGGTGATGACGTCACCGTCCAGCTTATAGGCGGCGAAGGCGGTGTGCCCGTCGACCGACAGCTCATAGCGGTTGCGGTCATGATTGTCTGTGACGCTCTCGGTATCCACGCGAACCTCCTCGTGATCTTGCGCCGAAAACCTACACGATTGCGCGCATTTCCGGGAAGCACCCGTTATACGCCCTGCGATGAATCCCCGCGACGTCCTTCGGTCCACCTTCGGCTTTCCTGATTTCCGCGGCGTCCAGCATGACGTCGTCGACCGCGTGCTTGACGGAAAGCGCACGCTCGCGGTGATGCCGACCGGCGCGGGCAAGTCGCTCACCTATCAGTTGCCTGCTGTGATGCTGGACGGCACCTGCCTCGTCGTGTCGCCGCTGATCGCGCTGATGCACGACCAGCTGCGCGCAGCCGAGGCGGTGGGCATCCGCGCGGCAACGCTGACCAGCGCCGACGACAATCGCGACGAGACGATCAGCCGCTTCCGGGCGGGCGATCTCGATCTGCTCTATGTCGCGCCCGAGCGCGCATCGGGCGAGGGGTTCCGCAACCTCCTGCGCAGCGCGAAGCTGTCGATGTTCGCGATCGACGAAGCGCATTGCGTCAGCGAGTGGGGCCATGACTTCAGACCCGATTATCGCCTGCTCCGCCCGCTGCTCGACGCGTTCCCGGACTTGCCGCGGCTTGCGCTCACCGCCACCGCCGACGCGCATACGCGGGCCGATATCCTCGAGCAGCTCGGAATTCCGTCTGATGGACTGATCATCGCGGGGTTCGACCGGCCCAATATCCGCTACGCGATCACCAGCACCGCGTCGAAGGGTTCGGCAATCGCGTCGCTGGTCAAGCGCACCCCCGGTGCGGGAATCGTCTACGCCACCTCGCGCGACCGGACCGAAAAGCTTGCCGCAGCGCTCGCCAATACCGGCCGGCCGACGCGCTTCTATCACGCCGGGATGCCGCCCGATCAGCGCCGCCGCGCACAAGCCGAGTTCGTCCGCTCCGAGGACATGGTGATGGTTGCGACCATCGCGTTCGGCATGGGGATCGACAAACCCGATGTCCGCTTCGTCGCGCATGCCGGCCTGCCCAAGTCGATCGAAGGCTATTATCAGGAGAGCGGCCGAGCCGGTCGCGACGGCGATCCGGCGATCGCGCATTTGTTCTGGGCGCCGGGCGATTTCACCCGGGCACGCGAATGGTTGAAGGAGCTGCCCGACAACCGGCAGGGGGCGGAGCGCGCGCGGCTCGATGCGCTGGCAGGGCTGGTCGAGACCGCCGGATGCCGCCGGGCGATCCTGCTGCGCTATTTCGGCGAGAGTCCGGACGAGCGCTGCGGCAATTGCGACAATTGCCTCAATGCGCCGGGCGTGCGCGACGCGACCGAGACTGCGCGCAAACTGCTCAGCGCAGTCTATCGCACCGGCCAGCGCTTCGGCGTCGGGCATCTGGAGAAGGTGTTGAGCGGCGCGACCGACGAGCGGATCGAGAAATGGGGGCATGACCGGCTCACCGTGTTCGGCATTGCCGACGCCGAGGACATGGCACTGGTCAAGCCGGTCGCGCGCGCGCTGCAGGCACGCGGGGTGCTGGTCACCAACGAACATGGCGGGCTCGCGCTGGCGGGCGACGCCCGCGCCATCCTGCGCGGCGAAACGAAGGTCGAGGTCGTGCTCGCCGCCGAGCCCGAACGCGGCCGCAAGCGCCGCGGTGAAGCCGCCGCTTCGCTGGCGTCCGAGGATGCGCCCTTGTTCGAGGCATTGCGTGCCAGGCGCCGCGAGCTCGCCGAAGCTGCAAGCGTGCCGCCCTATGTGATCTTCCACGATTCGGTGCTGCGCGAGATGGCGGTGCGCCGACCGCGGGATCGCGCAACCCTCGCCACATTCTCAGGCATCGGCGAGCGCAAACTCGATGCCTATGGTGACGCCTTCCTTCAAGTGATACGCGACAGGTTCTGAGGAGATTGTCATGGCCAGTATCCGCCGCATCAACGACCAGATCTCGGTCGCCCCGCAGATCGATCCCGCCGATGTCGTCGAGGCCGCGCGCGCGGGCTTCACCACCATCGTCAACAATCGTCCCGATGAGGAAGAGGCGGGCCAGCCCGAGGGCGACGCGATCCGGACCGTCGCCGAGACGCTGGGCCTTGCCTATCACGCCATCCCGATCACTCATGCCGGATTTTCTGCTCCGCAGGTCGAGGCGATGCGTACCGCGCTGGCCGATTCCGAAGGCCCCGTGCTCGCCTTTTGCCGTTCGGGCACGCGTTCGACCAACTTGTGGGCGCTGGCCGAAGCGAGCCGCGGCGAGGATCCCGCAACGCTGGTCGAGGCCGCAGCTGGCGCAGGCTATAATATCGACGGTATCCGCCCGATGCTCGACCAGCTTTCCGGCAAGGCATGAACGGGTGGCTCACCGCCGCGTCACTTGCGGCGGTGCTCGCGCTGGCGGGAGTCGCGTGGCTGCTCAGGCTCGGCGGGACGCAGCGGCTTGAGACCGGCGCGGACGCGATCCGGCTGGCCGAGGCGCTGAGCAGCGGATTCGAGGGCAAGGCCGGCGTGGTTTCGGCGAATGGCGAGCTGGCAGCAGCAACGGGCGGGCCAGGTGACCTCGTCCTGCTTCAGCCGATGGGTGCGCGCCACCGGGCGGACCGGTTCACGGGCGCGCGAATCGCGATGCTGGGCGAGGCCGTGGACGGTACCGCGATCACGCTCCAGCTTTCGCCGGGCGAGATGTTCCGCATCACCGTCTCCGACGCGGCAGCTGCTCGCGCCTTCGCGCGCGTGCTGGGCGACTGATCGCCCCATTGCACTTCACCGCCCGTCGCGCTTATTTACAGATGTGTAAGGAGAGCGATGCCCGACCTGCCCGATCCCATCGATCTGGCCATTCCTGCCTTCGTCGCGCTGGTGCTGGCGGAGATGCTGGTCGCGCGTCTCAAGGATCGCAGCCGCTATTGCCCGCGCGACACGCTGACGTCGCTCATGCTGGGCTTTGGCAGTACGATTGCGAGTGTGCTGGCGGGTGGAGCGGTGTTCGCGCTCGCGACCTGGGTAAGCCAGTACCGGCTCTTCGACATCGGCTATGTCTGGTACTGGTTCGCGCTCGCCTTCGTGCTCGACGATCTGGCCTATTATGTTTTCCATCGCTCGGCACATCGCGTGCGGTGGTTCTGGGCGAGCCATGTCATCCATCATTCGAGCCAGCATTATAATCTCACGACCGCGCTGCGGCAGACCTGGACCGGCTTCTTCAGCCTCGGCTTTCTCTTCCGCCTGCCGCTGTTCCTGATCGGCTTTCCGCCTGCGATGGTCTTCTTCTGCGCGGGCCTCAATCTCGTCTATCAGTTCTGGATCCATACCGAGGTGGTCCGCCGGATGCCGCGCTGGTTCGAGGCGGTGATGAACACGCCGTCGCACCACCGCGTCCATCACGCGACCAACGCGCGCTATCTCGACAAGAACTATGCCGGCGTGTTCATCGTCTGGGACCGGATGTTCGGGACCTTCGAGCCCGAGCGCGACGATGATCGGCCGCGTTACGGCATCGTCCACAACCTGCCCGACTTCAGCATCCTGCGCGCAGCGTTCCACGAATGGTGGGGGATCGCGAAGGACGTATGGGCAGCGCCGGGATTGAAGGCACGTCTTGGCTATATGTTCGGGCCGCCGGGCTGGAGCCACGATGGCCGCCGCGATACATCCGAGACCATCAAGGCGCGCTGGCTGGCGCGGGAAAACCGGGGGGAGCAGTGGAAGAAGCCGACATCGTCGTCATCGGCGCCGGATCCGGAGGCAGCGCCGCCGCGGGCCGCCTGAGCGAGGACGGCAAGTACAGCGTCGCCGTGCTCGAGGCCGGCGGGCGCAACACCAGCTTCCGCACGCTGATGCCCGGTGCGATCGCGATGCAGACCCCCGCGACCAACTGGGCGTATGAAACGGTACCGCAGCCGGGCCTCAACGGCCGCCGCGGCTATCAACCACGCGGCAAGGGGCTGGGCGGATCGAGCGCGATCAACGCGATGCTCTATGTCCGCGGCAATCCGTGGGATTATGACAATTGGGAAGCGCTGGGCGCTACCGGCTGGAGCTGGGCCGACGTGCTTCCTGTGTTCAAGCGCAGCGAGACCAACCAGCACGGCGCCAACCCATGGCATGGCGACGACGGTCCGCTTCAGGTGAGCGACCAGAGCTTCGTCCATCCCGGAAGTCAGGCCTTTGTCGAGGCCGCCGCTGCGCTTCAGATCCCGCGCAACCCCGACTTCAACGGCGTCCGGCAGGAAGGCGCCGGCATCTATCAGGTCACGCAGAAGGGCGGCGAGCGCTGGACCGCCGCCCGCGGATATCTGACGCCACGCCCCAACCTCGAAATCCTTTGCGATACGATCGTCGAACGCGTGCTGTTCGAGGATGGCCGCATCTGGGGCGTCGCATACTCACGCGGCGGGCAGTCGAAGATGATCCGCGCGCGCCGGGCAGTGGTGATGGGCGGCGGGGTATTCGGGACAGCGCAACTGCTGATGCTGTCGGGGATTGGCCCCGGCGCGCATCTGCAGGAACAGGGCCTCCCGGTGCGGGTCGACCGCGCGGAAGTGGGCGGCAACCTGCAGGACCATCTCGATTACGTCGCAGCATTCGAGACGAAGGGCAGCCTGTTCCTTGGCCGGTCGCTGATCGGTTCGCTCAAGGGGCTCGGCGCGATGGCGCGCTGGTTCCGCACCCGCAGCGGGCCCATGACGTCACCCTTTGCCGAGGCCGGGGCGTTTCTGCGCACCGATCCGGGCCTGCCTGCACCCGATATCCAGCTCCATTTCCTGGTCGCGATCGTCGAGGACCACGGGAGAGCGAAGGTCAAGGCGCATGGCTATAGCTGCCATGCCTGCGTGTTGCGGCCCGAAAGCCGCGGGACCGTGCGGCTCGCCTCACCCGATCCGCGCGCCGCACCGCTGATCGATCCCGGTTTCCTGACCGACCGGCGCGACGTCGATCTGCTCATCAAGGGCGTGCGGACGATGTACCGGATCCTCGACGCGCAGCCGCTGGCGGCGTTCGGTGGGCGCGACCGCTATCCGATCGACCGCAACGACGACGACGCGCTCGAACGTCTGATCCGGGCGCGTGCCGACACCATTTACCACCCGGTCGGCACCGCGCGGATGGGGTCGGACGACGCGGCAGTCTGCGACCCGAAACTGCGCGTGCGTGGTGTGGAGGGACTCTATGTCGCTGACGCCTCGGTCATGCCGCGGCTGATCGGTGGCAACACCAATGCGCCGAGCATCATGATCGGCGAGCGTTGCGCCGACTTCGTCAAGGCGGACCTGCGCTAAAAAAGGGGCCGGTGGTCTCGCCACCGGCCCAGTCGTCCGCAGGAGGAACGACGTGAGGCGCCGCGCTGAAGCGCAGCCCCGATCTGATCAATAATTATAGGCGCGTTCGCCATGCTCGCCGAGGTCAAGCCCCTCGCGCTCCACGTCTTCAGTGACGCGGAGGCCGGTCACGACCTTGGCGATGGTGAAGGCGACTGCAGAGCCAGCGCCCGCCCAGACGACGGCGACGAGCACCGACTTGATCTGGATCCACAGCTGCGCGCCCAGCGCATAATCGGCCGCACCCGGACCGCCGAGCGCGGGCAACATGGTAACGGCAGTGCCGATCGAGCCGATGATGCCGCCGAGCGCGTGGATTCCGAATGCATCGAGCGATTCATCGATCTTGAGCTTCGGCTTGATCGAGACGACGAAGTAAGCGCAGACGACCGCCGCGATCGCACCCAGCAGGATCGCACCGAACGGCCCCGAATTGCCCGCTGCCGGCGTCACGGCGACGAGACCGGCGATCGCACCCGAACAGGCGCCGAGCAGCGAAGCCTTGTGACCGAGCAGACGCTCGGTCAGCATCCAGAACAGCACGCCCGCCGCAGTCGCGGTGAAGGTGTTGATCAGCGCAAGACCCGCCGAACCATTGGCCTCAAGTGCCGAGCCGGCGTTGAAGCCAAACCAGCCCACCCACAGCAGGCCGGTGCCGACCAATGTCATGGTCAGCGAGTGCGGGGCCATGATCTCCTTCTTATAGCCCAGCCGCGGGCCAAGGATGATCGCGCCGACCAGCGCCGAGACACCGGCGTTGATATGCACCACGGTGCCGCCGGCGAAATCGAGCGCCCCCCAGCCGAAGATCAGTCCGGTCGCCGCTTCGCTGCCGCCCAGATACCAGACCATATGCGCGATCGGGTAGTAGACGATCGTCAGCCACACGAGCGCGAAGACCATCAGCGCGCTGAACTTCATCCGCTCGACCAGCCCGCCGATGACCAGCGCGACGGTGATCGCGGAGAAGGTCATCTGGAAGGCAATGAACACGAATTCGGGGATCACCACGCCGTCGGTGAAGGTCGCGACGGTCGAGGCCGCCGTAACGCCAGCGAGGAAGAATTTGCCCGAGGAGATGAACTGGTTGGCGTCACCACCGAAAGCGAACGCATAGCCATAGATGACCCACAGCAGCATCGCGAGCGCCGCGACCGCCAGCACCTGAGTCAGCACCGACGCCATGTTCTTGGTGCGGACCAGGCCGCCATAGAATAATGCGAGACCCGGGACGATCATCGCCATGACCAGCACGGTAGAGATCATCATCCAGGCAGTGTCGCCCTTATTGGGAACGGGCGCGGCGACAGCCGCCGCATCCTGCGCCCAGGCGGGCATCGCCGCGAGCAGCGCACCCGCGCCGGCAATCTTCAAAGCGTTCTTCATCGATACCCCCTTCATCGGAGCTCCTGACATCACAGGGCGGTCTGATCGGTTTCGCCGGTGCGGATGCGCACCGCCTGACCGACGTCGAGCACGAAGATCTTGCCGTCGCCGATCGCGCCGGTGTTGGCCGCGGCCTGCACCGCCTCGACCACGCGGCCGGCGAGATCGCTCGCGCAGACCACCTCGATCTTGATCTTGGGCACCATGTTGGTGCTGTATTCCGCGCCGCGGTAAATTTCGGTCTGGCCCTTCTGGCGGCCGAACCCCTTCACCTCGGTCACGGTCATGCCGGCGATGCCCAGTTCCGTGAGCGCTTCGCGGACGTCATCCAGCTTGAACGGCTTGATGATGGCGATGACGAGTTTCATTCCGCCCCCTTTCGCAATTGACCGCAAAGGCCATCAGCAAAGGGCGTGCCAGAGTCGGAATCGTGAGGATTCCGGTGGAGTCCGCGCAGGCGCGCCGGGACCCGGAGGTAAAAAATTGTGCAGCAGCTCACTGCTGCCTAATATTTAGGCTTCAGATAGTGCTGCCTGCGCAATAAGCAGATCATCCTCATCGACCATCACCCGAACGGGAATCAGCATGGCAATGCTGCCCTCGACGATGCTCGAACCCGCATCGAAGGCAATGGCGGGGATGCCATGCGCCTCAAGCAGACCGACGACGATATGCGCCTCGGGCGGCGGGTAACGGCCAAGTTCGACCAGCGCCATCAGTCCGCCACGAAGCCGCGCCGGAGCTTATCCAGCAGTGCCGCCCGATCGGGTATGCGGATACCGAATTCGTCCTCGATGATCGCGGCGAGCTCTTCTGGGTCGCGCGACGCGCGCCGCGTGCTCGCCCCACCCAGTGGATGAGTCGCGAACTCAGCGCCACGCAGGGTGATGCGCCGTCCCGGCAATGCGCGCGCAAGGGTCAGGCCGTGGCGAAAATGCGAAGCCGGATGCGTCGAGGTGTACCAGTTGGCCACCACGTAATCGACGTCCTGCTGAGGCATGAGGTCGAAGCGATAAGTAGCGCGCCACTCCTCGCCGATGCGGATTTGTGCGCGCCATTCCTCGCCAGCGCGGATCAAGCGGAAGGGTTCGTGCGGGGTCGGTTGCGCGATATCGGAGATAAGATCGAGCACGCCGGTCGGCACCGCGCTGCCGAACCCGCAATCGATCAGTACCGGTCCTTCGGGCAGATCGACGCGCAGCACCATGTGCGTGCGTGCGGTGACCGTTTCGGGGTCCATGTTCCACACGACACGGCCCGACAGCGGGGTGACGGCGAAGCCGATTCCCTCAAGCACGAGCCGCAGCAATCCGTTCTGCTCGAAGCAATAGCCGCCGCGCTGCCCATGGATCAGCTTTGCGGCCAGCGCCTCGGGCGCAAGATCGACGGGGCGATCGAGATAGGGGTCGAGATTCTCGAACGGGATCGCCGCGGGGTGATGCGCAGCGATCGCGTTGAGCGTCGCGCGGTCCGCCGCCACCGGCCCGGACCAGCCGATTCGCGCGAAATAAGCGTCGATATCGGCCGGGCGCAGCGTCACGCCGCCGTGCCGCCCACCGTCAGTCCTTCGACCAGCAAGGTCGGCTGGCCGACGCCCGCGGGCACGCTCTGCCCGCCCTTGCCGCACATGCCGATCCCCTCGTCCAGCGCGAAGTCGTTACCGATCCCGGTCACTTTGGTGAGGCAGGTGGGTCCGTCGCCGATCAGCGTCGCACCCTTGATCGGGGCGCCAAGCCTGCCATCCTCAATCCGGTACGCCTCAGTGCAGGAAAAGACGAACTTGCCCGAGACGATATCCACCTGCCCGCCGCCGAATGACTTGGCGAAGATGCCCTTCTTCACCCGGCTGAGCAGCTCGGCGGGATCATCGTTGCCGCCCTTCATGAAGGTATTGGTCATACGCGGCATCGGCGCATGCTGGAAGCTTTCGCGGCGACCATTGCCGGTCGGCTCGACCCCCATCAGCCGGGCGTTCATGCGGTCCTGCATATAGCCCTTGAGGATACCGTCCTCGATCAGCACGGTCTCGCGAGTCGGCGTGCCCTCGTCGTCGATCGAGAGCGAGCCGCGGCGGTCGTGGATCGATCCGTCATCGACCACGGTGACGCCCGGCGCCGCAACCCGCTCGCCGATCCGTCCGGAGAAGGCCGATGTGCCCTTGCGATTGAAGTCGCCCTCAAGCCCATGGCCGACCGCCTCGTGCAACAGCACACCGGGCCAGCCCGGGCCGAGCAGCACGGTCATCTCGCCCGCAGGCGCATCGACCGCATCAAGGTTCACCAATGCCTGCGCCAGCGCCTCATCGATCGCGCGGTTCCAGGTTTCCGGCTGGAACAGCCGATCGTAGAGCGCGCGGCCGCCGGTACCGAAGCTCCCCGTCTCACGCCGCCCGTTCGCCTCGACCACGATGGCAACGTTGAGCCGCACCAGCGGGCGGACATCCGTGGCGATGAAACCGTCGGGACGGACGATCTCGACCACGCTCCACGATCCAAGCAGGCTCGCCGAGACCTGAACCACGCGCGGATCGCGCGCGCGGGCGGCGGCGTCGATCATCTGGCAGAGGTTCACCTTGTCCGCGAAGGGCACGAGGTCGAGCGGGTCGGCATCGGTATATAGGTGCCGGTTGGTGCGCGCGGGCGCCGCAGCCTTTGGCCCGGTCGCCGGATCGATCAGCGCCATCGTCTCGCCTGCACGGCGGATCGCGGCTTCGCTGATCTCGTTGGCGTGCGCGAAGGCGGTGGTCTCGCCGCTCACCGCGCGCAGGCCGAAGCCCGAATCGGTGTTGTACGACGCGGTCTTGAGTCGCCCGTCGTCGAAGCCGAACGCCTCGGACTTGCGATATTGGAGATAGAGTTCGCCATCCTCGGCACGGCCGAGGATCGAGGCGGTCAGGCGCTGGGCGGCGTCGGCATCGAAGCCGTCGCGATAGAGGAAACCACGGGGATCACTGTACATCCCCGGTATATAGGCGGCTTAGACGCTGGCGCCAGCAGGAGCGCTTCTGTTGCGCTTACCGGCTGGCGCCGGACGCGATATCGGGAAGTTCCGACTGGTCCGCGCCATCGGCGGGGCCGCCCGCGAGCACGAAGCGGCGGTCACAATAGCCACAATCGACATAGCCATGCTCGTCGATCTCAAGAAACACGCGCGGATGGCCGAGCGCGGCGGCGATGCCGGCCTGCGCGCCGTCGCATGCGACGCGGCGATGGGTGACGCGGGTGACTTCAGGCGGGGCGATCATGCGAGAGCGGTTAGCAAAGTCAGGAGCGTGCGACAATCGCCCACGATTACATCCCGCGGGTCGCCTGCTCGAACTGGATCCCGCATTGAATCGCGGCTGCGGCGATACTGTCGGGTCCCTCCGCTTTTGTCTGTTCCACCAGCGCCTTAAGCGCGGGTCCAATCGCCGCGTTACCGCTGCGCCCCGCAATCTTGCCAAGGTAGAACATGATCGCCGCGTTCATCCCCGGCTTGTCCTTCGCCTCCGCATGATCCTCGACCAGGGTCATCGCGCCGACACATTTTGCATCCGCAAGGTCGGCGGCAGATGGTGCGGCTTGTGGCGAAAGCATCAGCGCGAAGGCAAGCGTGGCGGACATGGCTGTTTCTCCCCTTGAGCCAAGCGTGAGCCGCAGAGCGCGCGAAGACAACTTGTTTCGCTTGCCAAGCCGCGACCACAGTTCCAGATCAGCCCGCATGAGCGACGCGGCGATCGAGATCGACGGCCTTTCCAAGGTCTATCAGGGCGGCAAGCAGGCGCTGGACAATGTCAGCTTCACGGTGCCGCGCGGGCAGATCTTCGGGCTGCTGGGACCGAACGGCGCGGGCAAGTCGACGCTGATCAACATTCTGGCCGGGCTGGTGAACAAGACCAGCGGAAGCGCTTCCATCTGGGGCTTCGACATCGACAAGCATCCGCGCAACGCCAAGCGCGCGATCGGGATCGTCAATCAGGAGATCCTGTTCGATCCCTTCTTCACTCCGGTCGAGACGCTCGAGCTTCAGGCGGGGCTCTATGGCGTTCCCAAGGCCGAGCGGCGATCGATGGAGCTGCTGCGCGCGGTGCGTCTGGAGGATAAGGCCAACGCCTATTCGCGCACCTTGTCAGGCGGGATGAAACGGCGGCTGATGGTCGCCAAGGCGATGGTCCATTCGCCGCCGGTGCTGGTGCTCGACGAACCGACCGCGGGGGTCGACATCGAGCTGCGCCAGCAGCTTTGGGCCTATGTCCGCCAGCTCAACGACCGTGGCGTCACGGTGGTGCTGACCACGCATTATCTGGAGGAAGCCGAAGAGCTTTGCGACCGGATCGCGATCATCAACCACGGCAGGCTGATCGCCAACGAGCCGACGCGCGAGCTGGTCGGCAAGACGCAGGAAAAGGCGGTCGAGGTGACCGTGGACCGCGACATCGCCGCGGTGCCCGAGAGCCGATGCTTCCAGAAGATCGAGGCAAAGGGCGAGCGCACGCTGGTCATCACCTATGCCAAGGATCAGGCGAATGCCGGCGAGGTATTGGGTGCGGTGCAGGCCGCCGGATTCGGCATCGTTGACGTCAGCACCCGCGAGGCCGATCTGGAAGACGTCTTCCTCAGCCTGACACGGGCCGCGAACGCCGGATAAGCCCTAACGCCGGTAGCGTGACAGGAACCGCCACATCGCTTCGTTGTCGGCGGTCCAGACATGGCCAGCGCCGCGGGTGATATGGCCCGCGACCTCGGCCTGCGCCCGGCAGGCGGTGTAGAGCTGTTCGTACCGGTCTGCAGCCAGGTCGCGGCGCAGCGGACCAGCGCGGCATCCGCCGAGTTCCGCCCAGCGCGCGAGCGCCGCATCCATCGTATATTGCCAATAGCCCGCGCCACCGCCTTGCATGGGATTGGTGCCGTCCTTGTCGCCCGCGAACGCGATCACCGGAACCGGATTGGCGGGACGGCAGGTCGCGGGATCGGGACGCCTCGGGTCGCTCGCGAGCGGGTTGCCCGCGCGAAGCCCCACCACCGGCGCGATCGCTGCAAGCTTGTCCGAAGCGACACAGCCCAGCCATGACGTCATCCGCCCGCCGCCCGAAAGACCAGTTGAATAGACGCGGGCTGGGTCGGCGCAACCCTGCGCGGCGAGCCAGTCGATCGCGGCGCGGAGGAAGGCGACATCGTCGGCGTCGCCGGGCTGCGGCACCTTGCCGGTGACGGTCGGCACCCCCGGAATATTCCACACAAAGCCGCGGTCGAGCGGGATGCCGCCATCAGGCGCGGCGAGCAGGAAGCCGTGGCGGTCACTGGTCGCTTCAAGGCCCGATTGCCGCAGGATCGCCGCCCCGTCGCCGCCGCTGCCGTGGAGCACGAACACCAAAGGTACCCGCGCGCCCGGCCGATAGCCCGCCGGAGCATGAAGCAACATCGTCCGCCCGGTCTGCCCCACGGTCACCCGGTGCGTCGTACCTGCCGCACCCGGCGTACACGTCGGCGCGGCGCTGGCAGCGGGGGTGAGCAAGGCAAGTCCAAGCAACAAGGCGGGAAGGGTCAGCAGGTTGCGCATGGCGAGCTTCTAACCCGAAGACAAAAGCTTGGCGACGGCGGCGTTTGATTTCTCGCGCGGTTGACGCATAGCAAAGGCCGTCCGCGAAAGGAGCGACGAGTGGCCAGTGAATCCAGGCAATCCGACATATTGATCATTGGCTCGGGCGCCGCAGGGCTGACGGCGGCGATCAACCTGGCCGACCGGTTCAAGGTGATGGTGCTGGCCAAGGGCGCGCTCAACGAAGGCTCGACCGCCTGGGCACAGGGCGGGATCGCCGCGGTGCTGGAGCCGGGCGACACGTTCGAGAGCCATATCGAGGATACGATGATCGCGGGCGCCGGCCTGAACGATCGCGCGACGGTCGAGTTCGTGGTCGAGAACGCCCCTGCGGCGATCGACCGGCTGGCGAAGCTCGGCGTCCCGTTCAACCCCGATGGTGACGGCGAGGGCTGGCACCTGACGCGCGAGGGCGGGCACAGCGCGCGCCGCATCGTCCATGTCGACGATGCCACGGGCTGGGCGGTTCAGGAAGCGCTGATCCGCGCCGCCGCCGCACACCCCAACATCACCATGGTCCCCGACATGGTCGCGGTCGATCTGGCGACGAGCCGCCACGAGGAACGCTATTCGGGCGCAGGCAATGTCTGGGGCGTTTACGCCGTTAACCGCGCAACCGGCCATGTCGAGCTGTTCACCGCCAATGCCACGATCCTGGCAACCGGTGGCGCGGGACGCACCTATCTCTTCTCGACCGCGCCCAAGGGGGCGACCGGCGACGGGATTGCGATGGCGTGGCGCGCCGGGTGCCGCATCTCCAACATGGAGATGATGCAGTTCCATCCGACCTGCCTCTACAATCTGGAGGTCAAGAACTTCCTGATCACCGAAGCGGTACGCGGTGAGGGCGGGCGGCTGATCAATCCGCAGACCGGCAAGCGATTCATGACCTATTACGACGCCGAGCGGATGGAGCTGGCGCCGCGCGACGTGGTCGCGCGCGCAATCGACGCCGAGATCAAACGCTACGGCCTCGACTATGTCCATCTCGACATCAGCCATATGCCGCCCGAGTTCGTGAAAGGACATTTCCCCAACATCTACGAGAAGCTGATCGGCCTGGGCATCGACATGACCACGGGCCCGATCCCGGTGGTACCCGCGCAGCACTATACCTGTGGCGGGATCGTCATCGACCTCGACGGCAAGACCGACCTGCCCGGCCTCTATGCGGCGGGCGAATGCACCGAGAGCGGGCTGCACGGCGCAAATCGCCTCGCCAGCAACTCACTGCTCGAATGCTTTGTCTTCGGCGAAGCGGCGGCAAAGCATATCGCGGCCAATTGGGACAAGCTCCCGCCGCCGCCCGCGATCCGGCCATGGGACGAAAGCCGGGTCACCGATTCCGACGAGGAAGTGGTGATCAAGCAGAACTGGACCGAGATTCGCCGCTTCATGTGGAACTATGTCGGGATCGTCCGCACCACCAAGCGGCTCGAGCGCGCTGCGCATCGCATCAAGATGCTCAACGACGAAGTCGCCGACTATTACGGCCATTTCCGCGTGACACCGGACCTGATCGAGCTGCGCAACCTGCTCCAGGCCGCCGAGCTGATCGTGCGATCGGCGCTGCATCGACACGAGAGCCGCGGGCTTCACTATACGCTCGACTATCCGCAGACTGCGACGAAGGCGGTCGATACGATTCTGGTGCCCTAATCCGCTGCGCGGAACCAGCCGGTGATCGCAAACCGGCCCTGTGCCGGAGCGAAGCCGGGGACGTAGGACACATTATGGTCCGCCGGCACCGCGAACATGTTGAGCGAGTTGAAGCGCGGCCGGTAGCCCGCGACGATGTCCCCGTCGCCGTCGAAGAAATTGAGATAGCCGCCCCAGTCGGGCCGCCAGTCGACCGGGCAGAGGTTGAGCACATAGGCCACCAGCCTGTTCTCGCCCGCCACCACATCCTGATGCATCGAGAGAAACTGGCCGCGCGAATAGAGCGTGGCTTGTGAATCGGCCCAGGCGATGGCGTCCCGCCCGGTCACCTCGCGTCCGAAATCGAGGAACTCCGGATCGTTCAGATCCTGCACCAGCTGATCATGCCCGGGGCTTTTCGAGGTGCCGAGCATCGCGTGGTCGTGCATCAGATACTGGGCATAGAGGAACGCGAAGCCGGGGCCGGCCATCACCGCGTTGACGCGTTCGAGCATCGCGTTGATGTTCTCTGGCCGCAATCCCGCAACCTGCTCGGCAGGAAGCTTGTGCGGCCCCATTTCCGCCGCCTGCCACGACAGGCCCCAGGGGGTCTGCTGCTGAAGCAGCCGCGCCAGCCGCTGCGCGGAATCGGGAGTCAGGAAATCGCGGACCTGCACGCGCCCGTCCGTAGCGAAACGCCGGGCAAGCGCAGCACGATCGAGCGCTGGATTGATCACCAGCGAGGGGGCGGCATCGCTCAAAACAATCACCTGAAGTCTGGTCCGGCCGCGTCTATAGCCTCGGCCCGTTGACGGTGTCACGCCGGGCAAAGTGCGGAAAGTCTGCCTTTCGTTTCGCCAGGGTTGGCCGATTGTTCACCATTCACCGCTAATATCAAGGGATTGGTCGCAGATCGGGTTCCCGCGACTTGAGCCGGTCCCCCACGCGGCACCATGCTCAATTTGGGCAAAGGGCGTTGGTAGCGTGTTGGCAGTACAGAATTTCACAGTTCTACAGCGGGCGTTGATGCTCGGCGGCCTCGGGCCTGCGCTTTTGGTCGGCGCTGCAGTCCATTCGCAGGACCCGCCGCAGAATCTGGTTCCGCCCAGCTATCGCGTCACGATGGGCGTGCCGCCCGCGCCGCGCCCCTTCCCGGTATCTCCCGCGCCCGCGCCACTCCAGTCCGACATTCATAGCCTGACCCGCAATTTCGGCGGCGTTGTCGGCGTCGCCGTGCGCAGCCTCGATGACGGCTGGCAGATCGATGCCAATGCCGCACGGCGCATGCCGCAGCAGAGCGTAAGCAAGCTGTGGGTCGCGATGACCGTGCTCGATGCGCGCGACCGCGGCAAGCTGACGTTCGACGATCCGGTGTCGCTGACGCGCGAAAATCTCACCGTCTTCCATCAGCCGATCGCGGCATTGGTGGTCAAGAACGGCGTCTATCAGACCACCGTGCGCGAATTGCTGCTGCGCGCGATGCAGCAGAGCGACAACACCGCGAACGACCGGCTGCTGGGCCTGGTCGGTGGCCCCGAGGCGGTTCGTGCCATGATCCGTGACAAGGGGCTGGGCGATATCCGCTTCGGCCCGGGCGAGCGGCTGTTGCAGGCGAGGACAGCGGGTCTGCCGTGGAAGCCCGAATATTCGATGGGTCGCTCCTTCCAGCAGGCACGTGCCGCGCTGGCGCCGAACGTGCGCCGCGCCGCATTCAACGCCTATGTCGCCGATCCGATCGACGGCGCCGCCCCCGCTGCGATCGCGCTGGCGCTGGCGCGGCTCAAGGCGGGGGAGATCCTGTCGCCGTCGTCGACCCGCTGGCTGATGACCGTCATGGAAGCCTCACGCACCGGCAAGTTCCGGCTGCGCGGCGCGGTGCCGCCGGGCTGGACCTTCGGGCACAAGACGGGCACCGGGCAGGATCTGGCCGGGCGCACCGCGGGCTATAACGATGTCGGCATCCTCACCGCACCGGACGGCAGGGCCTATTCGATCGCGGTGATGATCGGCGACACGCCGCGCCCGATCAAGGAACGGCAGGAACTGATGCAGGGCGTGGTCGCCGCAGTGGTCGCCAACCACCGTTAATTCGAGCGCTGAATTCGAGCGCAAGCAGCGGGAAGCGATGGGCAGAGCCGCGCGTTAGACGCCCGGCATGACCTGTACTCCCGCACGCCACGACTGGACCGCCATCGAAACGACGCTCGACCGCGAAGGCTGGGCGGTGCTGCCCGGCCTGCTTTCCCCGCAGAGCTGCGTCGATCTTGCCGGAAGCTACGATACCGGCGCGCAGTTCCGCAGCACGGTGACGATGGCGCGTCACGGCTTCGGCAGCGGGGAATATCGCTATTTCGCCTATCCACTGCCGCCGCTGGTCTCGGCGCTGCGGACTGCGCTCTACCCGCACCTCGCCGAAATCGCGAACCGCTGGCATGCGCGGATGGGACTGGAACGCCGCTTTCCCGAAGCGCATGCCGCGTTCCTCGCACAATGCCATGCCGGCGGGCAGACACGGCCGACGCCATTATTGCTGCGTTACGGACCGGACGATTATAATTGTCTGCACCAGGATCTGTATGGCGAGCATGTCTTCCCGCTTCAGGTCGCGGTGCTGCTCTCGGTGCCCGGCACCGATTTCAAGGGCGGCGAGCTGGTGCTGACCGAGCAGCGGCCACGGATGCAGTCGCGCGCAGCGGTCGTCCCGCTGACGCAGGGCGACGCGGTGGTGTTCGCGGTCAACCAGCGACCGGTGCGCGGCAGCCGGGGCGACTATCGCGTGACGATGCGGCACGGGGTCAGCGCAATCCGGAGCGGGCGGCGCCATACGCTGGGCATCATCTTCCACGACGCCCGCTAGACCGAATCGCTACCGGAATGATTTGGCGCGGACACCCGCACCGCATAACATCGCCGCGACTCTGACTGGGGATGGGCGATGGATATCAAGTTGAATTTCATCAACAATTCGAACGACCTCAACAATTCCAAGATCGTCATCTTCCAGAAGAACGTGGCGGACGGCGTTCCCGAAACCGCTGTGGCATGGAAGGTCATCGAGAATTGCGGCCCGGGCGCAAACCATCCCTTCGTGTTTCCGACAACGATGCAGGTCTCCTCGAACGACAGCTACGGCAATTACACGCCGCAGATCGACGCCTATCCCGGCGATCTCCTCGCCGTATCGCAGGCCGGTTCGGGCAACAGGATACACCATGAGGGTCGGGCGGCCGCACCCACCGAACTGCATGTCCGCAACAATCTCGCCCACAGCGTGATCGGCGCGAACATCCACAAGGCGCACCGGCTTCTCGCAACCAAGGTGCCGATAGGAAAGGGGCAGAGCGCGGTGTTCAAGTTCGCACCGACGCTCTGGATCGGGCCGGTGTCGCAGGTCCGCGAAGGTCAGGTCATGAACGCGGCGATCGTGTCGAGCATCAACACCGAACTCTCCCTGTTCGGCATCGCGAGCGCGGACATCGTGATGACCGGCAGCGGCGCGGGGGCGAACGCTGTGCCGTTCGCCTTCGCGCTGGCGAATGTCGTTTTCGCCTGAAGCACGGCGCCATCTCGGCAGCGTAATGATCGCGTGTTAGGGTCCAAGATTGAACGCGACCGGAGGGCGGCGATGGATATCAGGCTGAATTTCATCAATCGCTCCGGCGACACCAACAACAGCCAGATCCTGATCTTCGGCAAGAATCCGCAGGCCTCGCTCGATGAGATCGCGCAAGCCTGGACGGCAATCCCGGCATTTATGCAGGGCACGACCTATTCGGTTCTCTACCCCGCCGACACAGGCATCACCGTCCAGGACAGCTACGGCAATTTCACCCCGATGCAGCCGGCGACCGCCGGTCAGCACTTCAGCCTCGTGGAGAGCGAGGAGGGCAATATCGTCGAGGCGCCGGTCGCCGGACAGCCCGATCAGATCACCTTGTCCAACGACCTGAGGCAGGGCGCCGTCAGTGTCTGCCTCTACAAGGGCAAGCATCTGTATCTGAGCGAACGCAACGTCCTGCCCGAACAGACCGCCGCCTTCCGGCTCAGGCCGACGATCTGGGTCGGGGTCGCCTCCCAGTCCGATCCGGATTCGGGAAGCAACTCGGCGATCCTTTCGAGCGTCGCTAACGAGTTTTCGCTGCTCGGTCTCGCCAGCGCCGACATCGTGATGACCGGCGGCGGGATCGGCGCCAACGCCGAACCGCTCGTCTTCACGCTCGAGAATATCGTCACGGCCTGATCGGATACCGCTAGGGGCTTTGTTCCGCGGGGCGGCTCGGCTATCGCTCGTCCATGCCACATCTCTATCTGGTCGACGGCTCCGGCTATATCTTCCGCGCCTATCATCGGCTGCCGCCGCTGACCAACAAGCATGGCGAGCCCGTGGGCGCCGTCTATGGCTATACCACGATGCTGTGGAAGCTCGCCGACGCGCTCAACAAGGCCGACGGTCCCACGCATATGGCGGTGATCCTCGACAAGAGCGAGCACACCTTCCGCAACGAGATGTACGACCAGTACAAAGCGCACCGCCCGCCCGCGCCTGAAGATCTGGTGCCCCAGTTCCCCATGATCCGCGACGCCACGCGCGCCTTCAGCCTGCCGTGTATCGAGGAATTGGGCTGGGAAGCGGACGATCTGATCGCCTCCTATACCAAAGCCGCGCTGGCACAGGGCTGGCAGGTAACGATCGTCAGCTCCGATAAGGATCTGATGCAGCTGATGACCGATCCGTCGGTCGATATGCTCGACACGATGAACAACCGCCGGCTGGGCCCGGAGGCAACGTTCGAGAAGTTCGGCGTCTATCCCGACAAACTGGGCGAAGTGCTGGCGCTGATGGGCGACAGCGTCGACAACGTACCCGGAGTGCGCGGCATCGGCCCCAAGACCGCGGCCAAGCTGATCCAAGAGTTCGGCACGGTCGAGGCCGTGCTGGAAGCCGCACCCTCGATGAAGCCATCGAAGATGCGCGACAATCTGATTGAGCATGCCGAGATGGCGCGCCTCAGCCGAAAGCTGGTCGAGCTCGCCAGCGACGTACCGTTGCCCGATCCGCTCGAGGATCTGGAACTCAAGGGCATCCCGGACGCACCGTTGCGCGCGTTCCTCGAGCATCACGGGTTCAAGACCTTGCTGTCGCGGCTAAGCAGCACCGGAACCAGCGTCGCCGACGCGCCGGTCGAAAGCCCCGAGCCGGTGCCGCTGCCCGAGGATCCGCCCTGCGATCACGACAATTACGAGACGGTGGCGGATGAAGCGGCGCTCGACCGCTGGATCATCGCCGCGCAGCATCAGGGCTGGGTCGCGGTCGACACCGAAACCACGGGGGTCGACGCTACCCGCGCCGAGCTGGTCGGGGTCAGCATGGCGCTGCATCCCAACCTCGCCTGCTACATCCCCATCGGCCATGGCGGCACCGACATGTTCGCCGAGAAGCCGGTTCAGCTCGACCGCGATCTCGTGATCGCAAAATTGAAGCCGCTGCTCGAAGACCCTGCGGTGCTCAAGATCGGGCACAATATCAAATATGATCTGATCGTGCTGTCGCGAGTCGGCATCGACGTCGCGCCCTATGACGACACGATCGTGATGAGCTTCGACCTCGATGCCGGGCTCCACGGCCATGGCATGGACGAGTTGGCGGCGACGCATCTGTCGCACAGCTGCATCGCGTATAAGGACGTGGTCGGCACCGGGAAGAAGCAGCTCGGGTTTCAGGAAGTCGATCTGAAAGCCGCAACCCGCTACGCCGCTGAGGATGCCGACGTGACGTTACGGCTGTGGCGCCGTTTCAAGCCGCGGCTGCCGTACGAGGGCGCGACGCGCGTCTACGAGATGGTCGACCGTCCACTGGCGCGGGTCATCGCGGACATGGAGCTGGCCGGCGTCAAGGTCGACGCCGGGGTGCTGGCGAAGCTCTCGGACGACTTCTCGAAGCAGATTGTGGCGCTGGAAGAAGAGATCCACGGCATCGCCGGGTTCAAATTCACCATCGGCAGCCCCAAGCAGCTCGGCGATGTCCTGTTCGACAAGATGGGCATCAAGGGCGGGCGCAAGGGCAAATCGGGCGTCTATTCGACCGACGTCAACGAGCTCGAGCGGATCGCGGCCGACAAGGACTCACCCGGCCGCGAGATGGTGGTCAAAGTGCTCGACTGGCGTCAGCTTTCGAAGCTCAAATCCACCTATACCGATGCACTGCAGGCGCAGATCAACCCGGCAACCGGCCGCGTGCACACCAGCTATTCGCTGACCGGGGCGCAGACCGGACGGCTGTCGTCGACCGATCCCAATTTGCAAAACATCCCGGTGCGCACCGAGACGGGACGCCAGATCCGCGATGCGTTCGTCGCCGAGCCGGGGAACGTCATCCTCAGCGCCGACTATTCGCAGATCGAGCTGCGGCTTGCCGCGCACATCGCCGATGTGCCGCAGCTGCGCGAGGCGTTCGAGCGCGGCGACGACATCCACAATATGACCGCCACCGAGCTGTTCGGCGAGGTCAACCGCGACACGCGCGGACGCGCCAAGACGATCAACTTCGCGATCCTCTACGGCATCAGCCGCTGGGGTCTTGCCGGCCGGCTTGATGTAACGCCGGACGAGGCGCAGGCGATGATCGACCGATATTTCGAACGCTTCCCCGGGATCAGCCGCTACATCGCCGACACGCTCAACGACGCCAAGGCGCGCGGCTACACCGAGACACTGTTCGGCCGGAAGACGCATTTCCCACGCCTCAAATCCGCCACCCAGCACGAGCGCGCCGGCAGCGAGCGCGCTGCGATCAACGCGCCGATCCAGGGCACCAGCGCCGATATCATCAAGCGCGCGATGGCGCGGATGGGTCCGGCGCTGCGGGAAGCGGGCCTGCATGACGTCAGGATGCTGATGCAGGTCCATGACGAACTGGTTTTCGAGTTGCCCGCGGGCGATGTCGAGGCGGCGACACCTGTCATCCGGCAGGTGATGGAAAGCGCCGCGGAACCCGCGGTCAGGCTCACCGTGCCACTGGGTGTTGAAATCGGCACAGGCCCGAGCTGGGGCGCAGCGCATTGACGATGGATATTTCGTTCGTTTCGGGCGAGACCGCTGACGACATGAAGATCGGACAAGCTTCGCGACGCCGTTTACGGCGAACAGGCGGGTTCGCCGCATGACCGCCGATACGAGTCCCCGCCAATCCGACGACATCGCCGCGCTCGCCAAGGGCGGGCGCACCAATGTGTTCGGCTTTTTCCTGCGCTTACTGGCGCGGCTGCCGTTCCTGTTCATTGCCGGACGCCTTTACGGGCCGGAGATTGTCGGACGGTTCGCGCTGGCCGTGGTCGTGGTCGAACTGGCGGCGCTGTTGGCGACGCTGGGACTGCGACGCGGGCTGGCGCAAGCGCTGGCGAATACCGACCGCCCGCACGCCCATGTCGTATGGGACGGAATGGTCGTCGCCTTCGTGGTTTCGATGCTCGCGAGCGCCGTGTTGTTCGCTTTCCCCCAGATCATGTACGCAAACAGCGCGGTGACTGGCCTGAGCGGGTTGCTCCCCGTCATTGTCTTCGCGATCGCCTGGTCCGATGTCAGCCTGGCGGCGCTGGCCTATCGCGGAAACGTGAAAGCGACTGTCACAGCCCGCGCGATCATCGAGCCATGGACGATCAGCATCGCTGCCTGGGGCCTCTATTACATCGCCCCGCGCGACGGGCTGATCATCGCCTATGTGCTGTCGATGACGGCAGCGCTGATCGCCAGCCTCATCCCGTTCATCCGCAGCTACGGGCTCCCGCGTGGCTGGTCACCGCGAGTGCGGCCGTTGCTTCAGCTTGCCCGTCGCAACATGCCGCTTGCGGGGGCGGACGCGATCGAGTGGGGCACGCGTAACATCGATCGATTCATCCTGGGTCTGCTGTTCCCGCCGGCGATCGTCGGCATCTATTACATGGCGCAGCAAGTCGCCTCGATCCCGCAGAAACTCAAGACCAGCTTCGATCCGATCCTCGGGCCGGTGATCGCCCGCAACCTCGCCGCCGGGAACCGCGCAGCGATCGCGCATCAGGTGAAGCAGGTCGCATTCTGGATCATCACCGCGCAGGCTGCGCTCCTGCTGATGGGCGGGATTCCGGCTGAAGGCGTGATGGGCGTGGTCGGCCCGCAATTCGTCGCAGGCGCAGGCGCTTTGTGTTTCCTGCTCGCTGCCGAGGTTCTTGCTTCACCCGGGGCGGTGTCGGAGGCAGCGCTTGTCTATATGGCGCGGCACCGCAACCTGATGGTGTCAATGCTGCTGCTTGCCTTTCAGGCGGCGCTGAGCTTTGCGCTGGTCTTCCTGATGCGCGATCTGGGATGGGACGTGAACTATCAGGCAGCAGGCCCCGCGGTCGCGCTGGCGGTGACGCTGGCGATCGGTTCGACGATCAAATGCTGGATGCTGTCACGGATGACCAGGGCATCGGTGTTCAGCCTGCGCCCCGGCTTCATCGCCGCGATCGCCGCCGGCGGAGTCGTTGGCTGGGGATTCACCGCGCTCCCCCATGAGCTTGAATGGGTGGAGCTTTCGGTGGGCGTGCCGGCGATCTTCGCCGTCTATTTCGCCGTGATCGGCAAATGGGCGTTCGGTGAAGAGGACCGCAAGCTGTTCAAGAAGCTGCCTAAGGAGGGCGCGCAAGCGGGTTAGTTCCTGCGCCGAATATGACGCCGGCCCGTCCCCGGGTGAGGGAACGGGCCGGCACCGGCTCAGCGAAGCCAAAACAAGATCAATGCCGGAAGTGCCGCATCCCGGTGAACACCATCGCAAGGCCAGCCTCATCGGCCGCCGCGATCACTTCCTCGTCGCGGATCGATCCACCCGGCTGAATCACCGCGGTCGCTCCCGCCTCGACCGCGGCGAGCAGGCCGTCGGCGAAGGGGAAGAAGGCATCCGATGCGACCGCCGAGCCGATCGTGCGCGGCGTGCTCCAGCCAGCCTTGTCGGCGGCGTCCTTCGCCTTCCACGCGGCAATGCGCGCGGATTCGAGGCGGTTCATCTGTCCCGCGCCGACACCCGCGGTGCTGCCGTCCCGGGCATAGACGATCGCGTTCGACTTGACGTGCTTGGCGACGGTCCAGGCGAACAGGCAATCGGCGAGTTCCTGGCGGGTCGGCGCCCGCTTCGTCACGACCTTGAGGTCGGCTTCGGTCACGATGCCATTGTCCCGCGACTGGATCAGAAAGCCGCCTGCGATGGACTTCATCACCCGACCGCGGCGCGCCGGATCGGGCAGTTCTCCGGTCAGCAGCAGACGAAGGTTCTTCTTGCGCGCGAACACGGCGCGCGCGCCTTCATCCGCGTCTGGCGCGGCGACAACCTCAGTGAAAATGCCGGAGATGGCTTCGGCGGTGGCTTCGTCCAGCGGCCGGTTGACCGCAATGATGCCGCCGAACGCTGAGACCGTGTCGCAGGCGAGCGCCGCCTGATAGGCCTCGATCAGCGTCTCACCGGTTGCAACGCCGCACGGATTGGCGTGCTTGACGATGACCACCGTCGGAGGACCATCGCGAAACTCGCTGACCAGTTCGAGCGCCGCATCGGCGTCGTTGTAGTTGTTGTAGCTCAATTCCTTGCCCTGAACCTGACGCGCCTGGGCAATGCCGTTCACGCCGCCTGCAGCCTGCGTATAGAGGGCAGCGATCTGATGCGGGTTTTCGCCGTAGCGCAGCTCTGCCTGCTTGGTCATCGGCACCGACACGCGCTCGGGAAAGCGTTCGCCCTGATCGACATGCGCGAACCAGCCGGCGATCGCCGCGTCATAGGCGGCGGTTGCGGCATAGGCCTTGGCGGCGAAACGGCGGCGATCTTCCAGCAGGGTTTCGCCCTTTGCCACCACGTCATAGTCGGCAGGATCGGTGACGATCGCGACATAGGCGTGGTTCTTGGCAGCCGAGCGCACCATCGAGGGACCGCCGATATCGATATTCTCGATGATCTCGTCGCGCGCTGCGCCCTTCGCGACGGTCTGGGCGAAGGGATAGAGATTGACCACCACCAGATCGATCATACCGATCGCGTGCTCGCTGGCCGAGGCCATGTGCCCTGCATCGTCGCGCACAGCGAGCAGTCCGCCATGGACGACCGGGTGCAGAGTCTTGACGCGGCCGTCCATCATCTCGGGGAAGCCGGTGAGGTCGGAGATGTCGCGAACCTCAAGCCCTGCGTCGCGCAGCGCCTTGGCGGTGCCGCCGGTCGAAACGAGTTCGACACCCTTTGCGGCAAGCGCGGTTCCGAGTTCGACGATGCCGGTCTTGTCGGAGACAGAGAGAAGGGCGCGGCGGATGGGGATGCTGGTCATGGGCGGGGCCTTTAGGGAACCCGCCGCACGCTGCAAACCCCTAACGCGCAATGGCCGAGGCGCCTATCTGGCGCGGTGAAACAGCCAGGAGATACTGGTGCCGCCTGCAGGCGATTCACCCGTCAGCACAAGCTGCTGGGTTTCCCGCGGAATTCCGCGTCCGTCGACCCACACGCTTTCCTCGATGCTGAGTGCGGCGCCGTTGGCGCGAAACTGCCAGGCAGCACCCGATGGCGTGCGGAGCAGCGCGCCCGCGCCATCGGCGGTCGGCGAAACCTGAACCCCGGGGTGCAGGTGGAAGCGGATCGCGAACGGAATCCCAGCCGCCTTCTTGCGGCGTCCGGCCGGGGTCAGGCTGTCTTCGCCACGCACGTCGCGCCCGTCGGCACCGAGCGCGATGCGGCGACGATGGATGACGCCGTGGCGCCGGACATAGCCGTCATGGCTCGCCTCGATCCGACTGGCCGTATCGGTTTCCTGACGGCTCAGTTCCATCTCGCTCACACCGCGGCCCAGCGTGCCGTCGGGGTGGATCGCGGTCGAATTGCTGTCCCCAACGACCAGCGTCGAGTGAGCCGCGGTCGTCCGCAGCCCATCGGCGAGCGTAGCGGGCAGGCGAAGATCGGCGCCGCGCGCACCACCACAGCTGATGACGATTCGGTCGGGACCATCGGAGAATTCGAAGGCCAGCGTCGAGGCGCAGCCGCCCTCCATCACCCGCGCGACCGGCGGCGGCGCCGCATCGACGATCACGACGGTGCGCTGCTGGGCCAGTCGCTGATAGCCCCAGTCGAGCGCCTGGCGGAGCGGGCGAACGCGCGCGCCGGTCGCCGCGACGATCTCGTCCAGGGATTCACCGGTGACGGGCGCACCGCCCTGCCAGCTCGCCAGACCGCGGTCGCCGTGACACACGCCCAGCAACGCCGAAACCATCCGGGTGAGCGCGCGGCTCTGCACCTCGGGCGGATCGAGGCGGCGCGCGGCATAGGTCTCGCGCAGCAAGGTCAACAGCATGATCGAGTCGAGCAGCGCGGCAGGGGAGCGCCCGACGATCCCGCCATCCTCGCTCACGGACGCGGCAAGCGCGCGGGCGAGGCCCGCCTCTCCGAATGCGCGGCGTGGATCGCCGCCGGGGATCATCAGCCCCGCCGCGAGCACCCCGCACCACGCGGCAATACGCGGTGCGCCGGGAGGAACCCGATCGGCGTTGCGGTCGAGATGCCGCGCGCCCCGCGCGAGCGTGTGCAGCACCTTCGATCGATAGACGAGATCGGTGCTGGACAGGATCAGCGGCGCATGCGCGGTCCAGAACAGGATCCGGCGCCCCCACAGATCGGCGCGCCATGCCGGATCGGTGACCTTTTCGGCATGGACGTCCAGCCATTTGCGCATCAGCGCTTCGGCTACCGGCGCGGCGCCCGAACGCGTGGTGACGGTGGACAGGTCGCGCAGCCAGGCGAAGCTGTGGAAATAGTCGCTGAACGGCTTCGACCATTCGGGCCTGGCCGGATCGAGTGTGACGACGAGGTGGTTCTCCCCGCGGAACGACAGCTTGCCGTCGAGCAGCGCGTTGCCCCGCGCCGGATCGCCGAGGAAGGGGTCGTCCGCGACCGCGATCAACTTGAGCGGATAGCGCCCCTTGAGCCGCAAGCCGTAAAGTGGGGTGCGCCAGGTGAGACGGTGGAAATGATCGGACAGTCGATCCGCGAGCGACAGGCCACGGTCGCCGCCGATCCGGATCAGCCGCCGCCCCTGCTCGATCCCGTCGGCGTCCGATGCCTCGGTGGCAGGGTCGTCGATGGGCATCTTCACCCCGCGCGCAATGCCCGGATATTATCCGCATAGGCCGAGGGACCGCCCTTGAACGCCGCGGTGCCCGCGACCAGCGCATCGGCGCCGGCGGCGATCACGCGCGCTGCGTTGCCCTGATCGACCCCGCCATCGACCTCGAGATCGATGTGGCGGCCGCTGGCCTCGATCTTCGCCCGCAAGGTCGAGATCTTGGCGAGCTGGCTTTCGATGAACTTCTGCCCGCCAAAACCGGGGTTGACGCTCATCACCAGGATCAGGTCGACCATGTCCATGACGTGATCGACGACATCGACGGGGGTCGCGGGATTGAGCACCACGCCGGCACGCTTGCCCAGCGCCTTGATGGTCTGGAGCGTGCGGTGAAGGTGCGGTCCGCTTTCGGGATGCACCGACAGGCAATCAGCGCCCGCATCGGCGAACGCCTCGAGCATCGGATCGACCGGCTCGATCATCAGATGGACGTCGAACGGCTTGGCGCTGTGCGGGCGCAACGCCTTGATCACCGCCGGGCCGATCGTGATGTTCGGCACGAAATGCCCGTCCATCACGTCGATATGGATCCAGTCGGCGCCCGCCGCATCGATCGCGCGCACTTCCTCCCCCAATTTGGCGAAGTCGGCGGAAAGGATCGATGGCGCGATGCGGACGGCGGTCATGTCAGCCCTTTAACACCTCATGAGTCGCCCGCAACACGCATGAGGCGCACCATGAAAAAGCCGTCAAGGCCACCTTGTTCCACGAGTATGCCGGGAAGTGTGCGTAACCAGCCACGTTCGTGGGCGATCACGCCTTCGGGAAGCTCGTCGGAGAGGACAGGATCGATCGCGAATTCGGGGTGTTCGGCGAGGAAACGTTCGATCTGCTGCTCGCCCTCCTCGGGCTCGAGCGAGCAGGTCGCGTAGACCATCAACCCGCCGGGGCGGACCCAGCGCGCGGCGCGGGGGAGGAGTTTCGCCTGAAGCTCTGCCATCTCCGCGATCATACGCGGACGGACGCGGTGGAATACGTCGGGATGGCGGCGGAAGATGCCCGTGGCGCTGCACGGCGCGTCGAGCAGCACGGCATCCGCCTCGAACCCCGGCTCCCACTTCAGCAGATCGGCGGTGATGACGTCCGCTGCCAGACCGGTACGTTCGAGATTCTCCGAAAGTCGCGCCAGACGACTTTGCGAGATGTCGACCGCGGTGACATTCCAGCCAGCACCCGCGAGCTGGAGCGTCTTTCCGCCGGGCGCGGCGCAAAGATCGAGCGCTCGCCCGGTTCCGCCGCCGAGCAAACGGGCGGGAAGCGAGGCGGCAAGATCCTGCACCCACCAGGCACCCTCGGCATAGCCGGGGAGTTCGGGAACAGCTGTGTCGCCGGTGATACGCAGGTGGTTCGGGACAAGGCTTTCGCCATGCAGCTCAGCGACTTCGGTCCGCAGCGTCAGGTCGAGCGGCGGCGGCGCGGCGATCGCTACCGCGGCGGCATTGGCGACGCGCTCACCCCAGTTGCCGGCGATGCGGGCATAGACATCATCGAGCAGCGACGGGTGATCGGGCAACATCGCGCCGTTGCGGTTTAGGGTGCCGAACACGCCATGGACCAGCTTGCGCGGACCGCCATCGACCAGGGGCAGTGCGGTCGAGATCGCGGCGTGCGGCGGAGTGCCGAGGCGCAGCGCCTGCGCCAGCGCGATGCGCAGCACGAAGCGCGCCTTGGCGTCATCGGGCAGGCGGTTGCGGGTCGCGCTATCAATCAGCGCGTCGAGATCGGGCAGCCAGCGCAGCACCTCCGCGGCGATGGCATGAGCAAGACCACGGTCCGACGGGGCGAGGCCCCTTGTGGAGGTGTCGAGCGCCTGCTCGACCGCAAGGCCGCGGCGCAGCACCGCATCGAGCAAGCGGAGCGCCGCGCGGCGTGCAGGGACGCCGGGGGGGTCGGAAGGCGTGTGGTCGTTGGAATGCCGGGACATCAGCCGCCCCTACGCCGTTTCCGGCACGGGATCATCCCAAAAGGAGGGGCCGTCGGGATTGGCGCGGCGCCAGGAAGTCTGACCGCATCGTCGATTAGCCGCGCCGATTGGGATCGAGCGCACTGGAGCGGCGCGGGGTTGGCCTGATCCCGAGTGCAGAAGGACGCGAAGTTGACATCGTTGACACTTTGGGCGGGTTTTCGCCGAACCCGTCAAGCGGCGCGCTCTGGCCCATTTCCTGCGCAAGTGCCTCAAGCACGGCGATTCGGTTGCCGGTATCGGGGTGAGTCGAGAACAGGCTGTCGCCGCCGCGGCCGGGGACGATGTAGAGCTGAGCCGCTGCCGGGACCCGCTCGGCGACCGGATTGGGCACCTCGGCGGCGCCGCGCGCGAGCTTCGCGAGCGCCGAGGCGAGCGCGCGTGGGTTTCCGGATATCTCTGCGCCACCGCGGTCCGCGCCATATTCTCGCGTTCGGCTGATCGCCATCTGGACGATCATCGCGGCAAAGGGCGCGACGATCACCGCGAGAATGGTCGCCACCATCGCGCCGCGATTGTCGCCATTGCCGCGAAAGAACATGCCGAAATTGGCGAGCATCGAGATCGCGCCGGCGATCGTCGCGACCATCGTCATGATCAGCGTGTCGCGGTTGCGGACATGCGCCAGCTCATGCGCCATCACGCCTGCAGTTTCCTCGCGGCTGAGCATGTCGAGCAGCCCGGTGGTCGCCGCGACCGCCGCATTCTGCGGATTGCGACCGGTGGCGAAGGCGTTGGGGTGCGGCGAATCGATGATATAGACTTTGGGCATCGGCAGCGCCGCGCGCTGGGCAAGACCCGCGACCAGCCCGTAAAATTCGGGCGCGCTCGCCGCGTCGACCTGTTTCGCGCCGTGCATCGACAGCACGATCTTGTCGGCGTTCCAATAGGTGAAGAGGTTCATCCCCATCGCGACCAGCAACGCGATCATCATCCCGCCGCGTCCGCCGATGGTGAAGCCCAATGCCATAAACAGCGCCGTCAGCGCCGCCAGCAACATCGTCGTCTTGAAACCGTTCACTTGGATTCGATCCTTTCAGCGCCCAATGTGGGAAACCGAAGCCATCGCCGCAATCAGGACCAAACCCATGGGCAAGCGCCCCGATCATGTGAAGCCGCCCGCCTATCTCTCCAAGAGCCCGCCTGTGCCCAAGCCGGCGAACGGAACGAAGGCGGAGACCGACCCGCTCGGCGAGGACCCCACGCGCTATGGCGACTGGGAGCGCAAGGGGATCGCGGTCGATTTCTAGAGCGCGTCGCGGATCTTGAGCACCGTGTTCCAGTTGCGCGCGGTGTTGACCGGATCAAGCTTAGCCTTCGTCATCGCCGGATGGAGGGTCGAACGGCCCTGACCGTCGGGGAAATCGATATAGAGTTCGCGTTCCGCGGCGTGCATCCGCTCGGAACCATCATGGCTTTCGGCAAGCCGCGCCACTGCCGCCTGATCGACCAGCGCGCGGTGGAAGCTGACGACGACGAAGCTCGGGCGTTCGGCAGTGGCTTCGGGGAAGGGATTGGCGGCGGCGATCGCGTTCATCTCAGCAGGCGAACGCACGAAGATCTCGGACTTAAGGCCGGTCGCCTTTGCAAGCGCGTCGTGCAGCGTCCGCTCAAGCGCTGCCGGGTCGGTCTCATCGGCGGTGAAGACGACATTGCCAGAGGCGAGCAGAGTCTTGACGTCAGTGAAGCCCAGACTCTCGACCACGGCCTTCAATTCGGCCGATTTGAGCTGGCGCTTGCCCAGGTTGATCCCCCGCAGCATCGCCGCCCATCTCATGCATGTTCTTCCCTGAGCGGACGGCTGAGCAGCGCGTCCACGACCTGACCGACCGGCGTGCCTTCGAGCAACGCGCACACCGCCTGCGTCACCGGCATATCGACGCCTGCCGCCTTCGCCGCCTCACGCAGCACCGGTGCGGTTGCCGCGCCCTCGGCCACGGTGCGGCGATCGGCGAGCAATTCGGCGGCGCTGCGCCCTTGCCCCAGCCCGACGCCGAGCGAGAAGTTGCGCGAGTTGGTCGAGGAGCAGGTGAGGACGAGATCGCCAAGGCCTGACAGCCCCGCCAGCGTCTCTGGCCGGCCGCCACGCGCGACGCCGAAGCGCGTCATCTCGGCAAAGCCGCGCGCGATCAGCGCGGCGCGGGCATTGAGGCCGAGGCCAGCGCCTTCGACGACGCCACAGGCAATGGCCAGAACGTTCTTGACCGCGCCGCCGATCTCCGCGCCCACGACGTCCGACGAGCCATAGGTGCGGAAGGTCGGGCCCGCGAGCCGCTCGGCAAGCCGGTCGCGCAGCGCATCGTCCTCGCAGGCGAGAGTGACCGCGGTGGGCAGCCCTTTGGCCACCTCATGCGCGAAGGTCGGGCCGGAGAGGACCGCGACCGGCGCGTCGGGATGCAATTCGCGCGCAACCTCGGCCACCAGCTTCTGCGTACCCGCTTCGATCCCCTTGGCGCAGAGCACCAGCGGGCGCCCGGCGACAGGAGCCTGGGTGAGGACCGAGCGCAGGAATTGTGCGGGGACAACGACGAGCAGCGCTTCGGCATCGGCGAGATCGGCGAGGTCGCCGGTGGCGCGGATCGAAGGGGACAAAGGGATGCCGGGAAGGAAGAGGGTGTTCTCGTGAATGGCGCTGATCGACGCCGTGACGTCATCCTCACGCGCCCAGAGCGTGACCGGTTCGCCGCCGCGCGCGGCGACCTGCGCCAGCGCGGTGCCCCAGGCGCCGCCGCCGATGACTGCCAATCTCATGCCTTCACCCCTGCTCCCCGAACCTTCTCCGCATCCGGATCAAGCGGCCAGCGCGGTCGCGCGGGCAGATCGAGCGGATCGGTGAGCCCGAGCGCGAACCGCTCGGCCCCGGCCCAGCCGATCATGGCCGCATTGTCGGTGCAGAGCCAGAGGGGCGGCGCGATGAAGGGCAGGTCATGCGCGGCCGCCAGACTATTGAGTGCAGTGCGGACGGCGGTGTTGGCAGCGACGCCACCCGCGACGACCAAAGCTGTCGCCTGTGGCGCTTTGGCGAGCGCGATGCGGGTCCGATCGACCAGACAATCAACCACCGCCTGCTGGAACGAGGCGGCGAGATCGGCGGGGGCAAACTTTCCGACTTTCCGCGCGACGTCGCTCTTTAAGCCAGCGAAGGAGAAATGCGGCTCGCCCGACCCGACCAGCGGGCGCGGCAGCGGGACGGCGCGGGGGTCGCCTTCCAGCGCAGCGCGCTCGACCGCCGGGCCGCCGGGGAAGCCGAGGCCGAGCAGCTTGGCGGTCTTGTCGAACGCTTCGCCTGCGGCATCGTCGATCGTGGTGGCGAGCCGGCGGTAGCGCCCGACCCCCTCGACCAGCAGCAGCTGGCAATGCCCGCCCGAAACGAGCAGCAGCAGATAGGGGAAGGCGAGATCCGGCTCGGCAAGGCGTGGCGAGAGCGCGTGCCCCTCAAGGTGATTGACCGCAACCAGCGGCTTGTTCGCGGCGTGCGCGAGCGCCTTGCCGGTGACGAGGCCCACCATGACGCCACCGATCAATCCCGGCCCGGCGGTGGCTGCGATCGCATCGACATCGGCGAGGGTGACGTTCGCCTCCTCCAGCGCCGCTTCGATCAGCGGACCCAGCGCCTCGACGTGGGCGCGGGCGGCGATTTCGGGCACCACGCCACCAAAGGGACGATGCGCCTCGTCCTGCCGGGCGAGACGGTGGGAGAGGATCGTGCGGTCGCTCCGCACCAGCGCGGCGGCGGTTTCGTCACAACTCGATTCGAGGCCGAGGATCAGCATGCCGCCGATCTAGGGAGTCGGGGACCGATTGTCGAAGGGGTGGGCTAAGCGCCGGTCAGGCCGGCCTTTGCCATCAGCTCTGGTCCGGTCATTCGTTCGCGCTCGCCCGCAAAATCATAATAGTCGGGCTTCTCATCGATGAAGATCTCTTCGACCAGCTCGAAACCGTTGAGATCGTCGAACAGCCCGGCCTGGAAGGAATAGCCCGATTTCGGGGTGAAGTAGTAAAACAGGTGCGTCCCGCACGTACGGCAGAACGCCCGCTCTGCCCAATCCGACGACCGGTAGCGCGTGATATGCTCCGCGCCGTCGATCTCCGGATCGGTTACCATCCGCAGCGATAAAGCCGGGCTGCCGCCCCAGCGCCGGCACATCCCACAATGGCAGGCATCAAGATGCGGTTCGGGCGGGGCGATCCTGAACCGAACCGCGCCGCACAGGCATTTTCCTTCGAGCTTCGTCCCGGCCGTCATCGCCATCCTCCCCGCTACGCAGATGACATAGCGCGGCGAGAATAACGGGGGAAGCTCAGCCGGCGTTCGCGAGCGCCGCTGCGACCCGCGCCTCCGAATCGGCGTGCAGCACCCAGTAATCGCGCACCGGATCGCCGTTGAGCCGGCCCACCAACACCGCGAGGTGCGAATGCCAGCCGCCACCGAAATCAGCCATCGGCGCCGGGCCGGTGATGCCGCTATGCGTCAAAGTGAGGCGGGTCCGGCCGCCGCCGGCATCCGCGAGCTCAAAGCGCGCCAGCCCCTCCTTGCCCTCGTCCCAGCTGATTGCGAAGACATGGGGCGGGTCGAACTCCACCACCTCCTCGCGCCCGAGCGCACCCTTCCATTTGGTGTATTCGGGCGGGTAGGGGACGTATTCGGCGGACAGCTCGTCATGGTTGAACACCAGCTCGACCGTCTCGCCAACGCCGGTCGCGTCGGTACCGCCGGAGAACCATTGGCGGCGCAGCTCGGCGCGCGTGAGATAACCCCAAACCGTCGCGGGATCGGCGTCGAGGATGCGCACCATGCGAAAGGTGTCGGGGGCGAGGATTTCCATATCGGTGAGGGTATCGGTCATCGGGGTCACTCCGTGATGCGGGCAAGGCTGTCGAGGATCATCGTCCAGCCGCTGCGCGTCTGGTCCTCATAGGCTGCCCATTGCGGGTCCATTTCGTGGGTAAGAGTGAGCGCGCAGCCGCTGGCGGTCGGCACGATATCGATGCTGACCCGGCTCCATTCGCCTTCCTCCGCCGGATCGGCCGCGAAGAGAAAGACCAGCCGGAAAGGGCGCTCGATCACCTCGAACTGCAGGCGATGGACGGCATCGCCCTGCTCGCGCCGCTCGACAATCCGCGCGTCTCCGCCGACCCGGGCGTCGATCTCCACCGTGCGCATCTCGCCATCCGGCGTGGCAAACAGGAAACGGCGCGCCTGTGCGGGATCGAGCCAGGCATCGAACACCCGTTCGGGCGAGGCCGCGAAATCGCGACGGATCGTGAGGATGATGGGCGCAGACATTCAGGCCCCCTTCTCGTTGGAGGAACGAATCAGCGCTTCGAGGTTGTCGAGCCGGGTGTTCCAGAAGCTCGCCCATTGCTCGAGCCATTGGTTCGCTTCGGCGAGCGGTTCGGGGCGAAGCGCGCAGATCTGGGCGCGCCCCGCCTTGCGGCGGGTGACGAGGCCGGCACGCTCCAGCACCTGAACATGCTTAGACGCCCCGGCGAAGCTCATCGCATAGGGCTGGGCCAGCTCGCCGATACTTTTCTCGCCGAGCGCGAGGCTGGCAAGCATCCCGCGGCGCGTGGGATCGGCGAGCGCGTGGAAGGTCATATCGAGTCGTTCAACCATATGGTTGAGTTACGGCTCGATCCGACAATTGTCAACCGATCGGTTTAACTTCTCGCGAGTACCGAGTCGGCGACGAAGGGGTTGGTGCGGCGTTCCTGCGCGAAATTGCTCGGCTGGCCATGACCGGGAACGAACACGGTATCGCCACCCAGCGGCCACAGCTTGCCCGTGATCGCGTCGAGCAGGTCCTGATGATTGCCCATCGGGAAGTCGGTGCGGCCGATTGATCCCTGGAAGATCACATCGCCGACGATCGCGAGCTTCGACGGCGCGTGGTGGAACACGACATGGCCGGGTGTGTGGCCGGGGCAGTGATAGACGTCGAGCGTCAGATTGCCGACGGTCACGGTATCGCCGTCGACCAGCCAGCGGTCGGGCTCGAACGGCTTGCCGTCGATACCGTATTTGCGGCCATCGTCGTCGAGCCGGCTGATCCAGAAGCGATCCGCCTCGTGCGGTCCCTCGATCGGCACGCCCAGTTCCTTCGCCAGCATCCCGGCCTGACCGCAATGGTCGATATGGCCGTGGGTGATCAGCAATTTCTCGATCGTGACGCCATGCTGCTGCGCCGCGCCCTTGAGCCGGTCGAGGTCGCCGCCGGGATCGGTGAAGGCGCCGCGCATCGTCTGCGTGCACCAGAGCAAGGTGCTGTTCTGCTGAAGCGGCGTGACCGGTACGATCGCGGCGCGGAGCGGGGGATTGGAAGCGCTGTTCATCGCCCGTGGAGATAGGCGGGCGGAAGGGGAGCGGCAACAGAGGGTTGCGGCGCAGCGCGCGGGATTGCACATGCGGGCCAATGCTTGGACCGGCCCCCTTCGTGCTGCTCGACGATGCCCGACCGGGTGGCGCCAACGCGCGGTTGTATAGCGATCCGGTGCGGATCGTGACGGCGCAGACCGCCGAAGAGGTGCAAGCTGCGCTCGATGCGCTGGACGCCGCACGGGCGCAGGGTCTGCATGCGGCAGGGTATCTTGCGTATGAGGCGGGTCATGCACTTGAACCGAAGCTTGGGACACCCGCGACCGCCGGTCCTCTGCTGTGGTTCGGTCTGTTCGAGAATTTCGAGACGATTGCCGCGAATGACGTCACAGGGCTGCTGCCCGACCCGGCGGGCGCATGGATCGGACGGCCGCGGCCGGGGATCAGTCGTGCCGCGTACGACGCTGCCTTTGCCCGCGTGCACGACTGGATCGAGGCGGGGGACATCTATCAGGCGAACCTCAGCTTTCGTGCGTCGGTGCGGGTGCTCGGCGACCCGCTGGCTGCCTATGCCGCGATCCGGACGCGCGCGGCGGCAGGCTATGGCGGAATCGTGTGGACAGGCGAGGACTGGCTGCTGTCCTTTTCGCCCGAATTGTTCTTCGCGTTGCGCGATGGCGAGCTGATCGCGCGGCCCATGAAAGGGACCACGCCGCGTGGCGCGACTCCGGAGGAGGACGAAGCCGCCAGGGCGACGCTGGCGATTGACCCCAAGCAGCGCGCCGAGAATCTGATGATCGTCGACCTGATGCGCAACGACCTGACGCGCATCGCTGCGCCGGGCAGCGTCAAGGTGCCCGAGTTGTTCAAGGTCGAGACCTATCCGACGCTGCACACGATGGTCTCGACCGTGTCCGCACAGCTCGCAGAGGGAACCGGCGTCAGCGACGTGCTGGCCGCGACCTTCCCCTGCGGATCGATCACCGGCGCGCCCAAGATCCGGGCGATGGAGGTGATCGGCGCGGTCGAACCCGATGCGCGCGGGCCCTATACCGGTTCGATCGGGCGGATCGACGCGAACGGGGACGCCGCGTTCAACGTCGCGATCCGTACGCTGTACTTGCCTCATGCCGGCGAAACCGCGAGCATCGGTTTGGGATCGGGCGTGGTCGCAGATTCACGCGCGGGGGAAGAGTGGGACGAATGCCTGGCCAAGGGCGCGTTCCTGACGAGGGGGCAAACGGGCTTGGACCTGATCGAGACGATGGCCTTCGATCCGGCGGAAGGGATCCCGCTGCTCGAACGGCATCTGGCGCGGCTGAAGGCGAGCGCAGAGGCGCTGGGCTTCGCATTCGACCGCCACGCCGCGCGCAACGAGCTGCAGGCAGCCACCTTCCGGTTGCGCGGCCCGGCGCGGGTGCGGCTGCTGCTGTCGCGAACCGGCAATGTCGCGATCGGCACTGCGCCGATGCCACCGGCCCCTGAGTATCCGGTGAAGGTCGCGATTCTCCCGCGACAAGTCGCGCCGCACGACTTCCGCCTGAGGCACAAAACGACCGACCGCAGCATTTACGCGCGTCATCTGGACACGTTCGAGACCCTCTATGTGGATGGCGACGGCTATCTGACCGAGGGCAGCTTCACCTCGATCTTCGTGCGCCGCGGCGACGGCATGCTGGTGACCCCGCCGCTCAGCCGCGGCGGACTCCCTGGCGTGCTGCGTGCAGAGCTGATCGAGAGCGGCCGTGCAGTTGAGGGTGAGCTCACGCCGGACGATCTGAACGGCGGTTTCTTCATCGGCAATGCCCTGCGCGGACTGGTTGCCGCGGTTACGGTTGCGGAGGAGGCACCGGCGGACCTATAGGGCGCGCGTTTCTCTACTCCAGTCAGGCGACCGCCCATGCAGACCTCCGCCGCGCTCAATCGTATCCAGCCTTCCGCCACGCTCGCGATGACGAGCCGGGTGTTCGAGCTGAAACGGCAGGGTATCGACGTGATTGGTCTGGGCGCGGGCGAGCCCGACTTCGACACGCCCGATTTCGTCAAGGAGGCGGCGATCGAGGCGATCCGCAAGGGCGTCACCAAATACACCAATGTCGACGGCACGCCGGAGCTCAAGGCCGCGATCGTCGGCAAGTTCGCGCGCGACAACGGCCTGACCTATGCCGAGAACCAGATCAGTGTGAACTCGGGCGGCAAGCACACGCTTTTCAACGCCTTTTGCGCGACGATCGACGCGGGCGATGAGGTCGTCATCCCCGCGCCCTATTGGGTGAGCTACCCCGACGTGGTTGAGTTCGCAGGCGGCAAACCGGTGTTCGTCGCCGCGGGCGCCGACCAGAACTACAAGATCAGGCCCGAGCAGCTCGAGGCAGCGATCACCGCAAAGACCAAGTGGGTCGTGCTCAATTCGCCGTCGAACCCGACCGGCGCCGCGTACAGCGCCGCCGAGCTGCGCGCGCTGGGCGAGGTGCTTGAGCGGCACCCGCATGTCCTGATCTATGCCGACGATATGTACGAGCATATCCTGTACGACGGCTTCGAGTTCGCAACGATCGCGCAGGTCTGTCCGTCGCTGTACGACCGCACGCTGACCGCCAACGGCATGTCGAAAGCCTATTCCATGACCGGCTGGCGCATCGGTTTCGGCGCGGGCCCGCAATGGCTGATCAAGGCGATGGGCAAGCTGCAGTCGCAGTCGACTTCGAACCCGTGCAGCATCAGTCAGGCCGCATCCGTCGTCGCACTCAACGGTGATCAGTCGTTCCTCAAGGACCGTGCCGCCGCCTTCCAGATGCGCCGCGATCTCGTCGTGTCGATGCTCAACCAGATCAACGGCATGAACTGCCCGCGGCCCGAAGGCGCCTTCTACGTCTATCCCGAGTTCAGCCAGCTGATCGGCAAGACCACGCCCAAGGGCCGCGTCATCGACACCGACGAGACGATGGTCGGCTATCTGCTCGACGACGCCAAGGTCGCAGCGGTGCATGGCGGGGCGTTCGGCTTCTCGCCCGCGCTGCGCATCAGCTATGCCACCAGCGAGGATGTGCTGACCGAAGCATGCGGCCGCATTCAGGAGGCCTGCGCCGCGCTGCGCTGAGCCTTCCTGAACGGAACGATGAACGCCGCAGCCAGCGGCCGTTCATCGTGAGGAAGTAAACCCCTCTTGGAATTACGGGCGGCGACCCCATCTTCGCCCCAGCCAAGACAAAGGGCAATGTGATGCTTACGGTTCTGAAGTCGCAGTTTCTGCGGCGTTTCCTGGCCGGATTCTCGCTCGGCGCGATCGGAATGGTCGCGTTGAATATCGAGCGAGTTACCGCGGCCCCGTTCTTCTGATGCGCATCGCCGCCCTCGCAATTGCAGGGCTGGCGAGCCTTGGCTTCATGTCCATCGCAGGGCTTGTTCCGCCCATGACCGCCGCCGGTGCCGAGAAGGCGGTGGCAATCCCCCCCTCCACCACCGATGTCGCACCCGAAGCGGGCAATCAGGTCGCCGTGCTCGCGGGCGGCTGTTTCTGGGGTATCGAAGCGGTGTTCGAGCAGGTGAAGGGCGTCCGCACCGTCACCAGCGGCTATGCGGGCGGCGCCAAAGCGACCGCGACCTATCGTCAGGTCTCCACCGAACGCACCGGCCATGCCGAGGCGGTGCGCATCTTCTACGATCCGAACAAGGTGAGCTACGCGACGTTGCTGCGCATCTATTTTTCGGTCGCGCATGATCCCACCCAGCTCAACCGGCAGGGTCCCGATGTCGGCCCCAGCTACCGGTCGGCGATCTTCCCGCAGAGCCCCGGACAGGCGCGCGTGGCGCAGGCCTATATCGATCAACTCGGCAAGGCGGGGGTTTACGGCAGACCGATCGTGACGAAGATCGAAACCGGTGAGTTCTACCAGGCCGAGTCCGAGCATCAGGACTTCGCGCGCCGCAACCCCGGCAACCCGTATATCCTGCGCTGGGACAAACCGAAGATCGCCGCCTTGCGCGCGACCTTCCCAAACCTCGCTCGCTAGACGATCCCCAGCTCGGCCAGCTTTCCGGCCAGATCGGCCGGGAGCGATGCCATGTCGCCGGTGCCAAGGTCCGACGGGGCGTCGCTGCCCTCGAGATAGCGCCAGCCCTGATGCGCACGCTTAGGGCGCGGCTGGACCAGGATCAACTCGGGCGCAAGATGGATAGCGACGCGGCCGCCTTCAGCCTCGCCGAAGCGCAGGATCGGCGAACGCCCGACCAGCTGGTGCTTGATGATCCAGAACAGCGACCCGCCCTCCGCCCCTTCCGAAGCGATCTCTTCATGCCGTTTGGGCATATAGCGCGTCGTCAGGAACGCCGTCGGGCCGTGCGCGGCGCGCAGGGCGAGGCGTTCGCGCAGATAGTCGATGCTGTCGCAGCCAAAGGCGACCTTGGTGAGATGAAGCGGCACGCGTGCCATCTGGGCACAAAGCGCGGCGGGTTCAACCTATCCGGTAAGGCCACTCGCGCTGGCGAGACCGAGAAAGACGAGGAAGCCCATCGAATCGGTGGTCATGGTCACGAACACGGATGAGGCGACCGCGGGGTCCGCACGGAATCGCGCAAGGGTAAGCGGCACCAGCACCCCGGCGGCTCCCGCGATGACGATGTTGGCGAGCATTGCGGTGGCGATCACGCCGCCGAGCAGCGCGTTCTGGAAAACGAGGCCAACCCCACTGCCCAGCACCGCCGCGATGGTGACGCCGTTCAGGAACGCCACCTGAATCTCGCGCCGGATCGCCCGCAACGTGTTGGACTGAGTGAGCTGGTTGGTGGCGAGCGCGCGCACTGTCACCGCCATCGTCTGGGTGCCGGCATTGCCGCCAACCCCCGCGACGATCGGCATCAGCGCGGCAAGCGTCACCATTTTGGCGATCGTCCCTTCGAACATGCCGATGATCGTCGCGGCGACCATCGCGGTGCCGAGGTTGGCGATCAGCCAGCGGACGCGCATCCGATAGGTATCGACCACGGGCTCGTTGATGTCGCCTTCGCCCGCGCCCGACAGCAGCAATGCGTCCTCGCCCGCTTCCTCGGAGATGATGTGGACGACATCGTCGACCGTGATCATGCCCACCAGCCGGCCGCTATCATCGACCACGGCCGCGGAGATCAGCGCGTATTTCTGGAAGATCAGCGCGACCTCTTCCTGGTCCATGCCCACCGGGATTAGCGTCTGCTCGCGTTTCATGACGTCACCCATCGCCACCGAACGCGGGGTGCGCAGGATCCATGACAGCGCGCAGGTGCCGACCGGCTTGTGCCCGGGATCGACGACGAAGATTTCCCAGAAGTCGGTCGCCAGCTCCTCTTCGCCGCGCAGATAGTCGAGCACATCGCCGACGCTCCAGTGCTCGGGCACCGCGATCAGCTCGCGCTGCATCAGGCGGCCGGCGGATTCCTCGGGATAGGAAAGCGCTTCCTCGATCGCGGCGCGATCGTCGGGGTCGAGGGCGCGCAGCACCGCGCGCTGATCCTCTTCCTCCATGTCCTCGATGATCGCGACGGCGTCGTCGGTATCGAGCTCGGCGGCGATGTCGGCGACCTCGTGCGGGTCGAGCGCGTCGATCAGTTCGTCGCGCACCCAGTCGTTCATCTCGGCGAGCACATCGCCGTCGATCAGCCCCACAATCGCGGCGGCGAGTGACTGGCGCTGCTCGGCCGGGGTCAGCTCGACCAGATCGGCGATGTCTGCGGGATGGAGCGGCTCGACCTTCTCGCGAACGGCTTCGACCTCGCCGGCCTCGACCAGATCGAGCACGGTCCGGACGAAATCGTGGCTGAGATGCTCGTGCGAGTCGCGGGGCGCGGAATCGGGCGCGGTGGTCTCGGTCTCGTCGGTCATCGAGCCTTCCCCTGCTTCGCGCCTGCGCCCCCTCTAACGCGGTCGAATCGTGCTGCCAATCCGGGGCGGTGACGGTTTGGAAACCCGCTCCCGACGCATGACCGCGCCGGTCCGCTCCTCTACACCGGTTTGCAACCGGGCGCACACATGCCTAGTTGACGCGCGACACGTCATTTTCTGGAGTTGTGTTTCAAATGGCCGATCTTCCCACCCGCCTCGTAATGACGCTCGACACCGGTGAGGTGCACATCAAGCTGCGCCCCGACCTCGCGCCCAAGCATGTCGAACGGATCGCCAAGCTCGCCGACAGCGGTTTCTATGATGGCGTAGTGTTCCACCGCGTGATCGACGGGTTCATGGCGCAGGGCGGCGATCCCACCGGCACCGGCATGAGCGGCTCGAAGGAACCGAACCTTCCCGCCGAATTCAGCCGTGAGCCGCACGCCCGCGGCGTCTGCTCGATGGCACGCACCAACGATCCCAACAGCGCCAACTCGCAGTTCTTCATCTGCCTCGACGATGCAACCTTCCTCGACGGCCAGTACACCGTGTGGGGCGAAGTGACCGAGGGCATGGAGAATGTCGACGCGCTCCCCAAGGGCGAGCCCCCGCGCAACCCCGGCAAGATCGTCACGGCGCGCAGCGAAGCCTGATCCGATTGCGATCCCGGCCCGCTTCCCATCTGGATGGGCAGCGGGCCGGGGCCGTGCGCGTTCAGCGCAAATTAAACCCGGAACCGGCAGGGACATCGGCATGTTTGGCACATCCATGAGCATCCGACCGCTGGCGGTTCTGGCCGCCGTCGCCCTTCCACTCGCGCTTCCCGCGACTGCCCAGCAGCAAGGGACGCTCGCCCAGGTGCAACAGCATCTGCGCGGCGCGCAGACCATGACCGCGACGTTCGCACAGACCGATCGCGCAGGCAAAACGCTCAACGGCACGCTCACGCTGAAGAAGCCCGGCAAGATCCGCTTCCAATATGAGAAGGGCGTACCGCTCCTGATCGTCGGTGACGGCAGTTCGCTGTGGTTCATCGACTATTCGGTCAAACAGGTGTCGCGCTGGCCGGTCAAGAATTCGCCGCTCGGTGTGCTGTTGAACCCCGATCAGGACATTTCGCGCTACGCGAAGGTTGTGCCGACCGCGAGCCCGGACGTCGTGAGCATCGAAGCCCATGACCCCAAACGGCCCGAATATGGCCGGCTGACGATGGTGTTCGCACGCAATGCGTCGGCGCCGGGCGGGCTGATGCTGCAAGGCTGGGTCGCGCTCGATTCGCAGAACAACCGCACCACCGTCCGCCTGTCCAACCAGCAATTCAACGCGCCCGTCAGCGATGGAGCGTTCCGCTGGAACGACCCGCGGAAGACCGGCGGACGCCGCTGAACCCCAACCGGACTCCGCCATTCATGTTGGCGACAGCTTCATAACGCTAACACTCATAGTGCGGACGGGGCTTTCGGGATTTTTCCCCCTGTTGCCCGAAGCTGTCCCGTCCCGCCTGCGTGACGAACGCCAGGTCGGCCCTCGCTCCATGCCCCCGGAGCGGGGGCCTTTCGCGTTTTGGAGCTTTTGCGACCGCGCCGACTGGCGCGGCACGGCTTCCCCGACTACATCCCCGGTCGCATGAAGATCGCGTCCTGGAACATCAACTCCGTCCGCTTCCGTATGGAGATCGTCGAGAAATTCCTCCGCGAGGAGGCGCCCGATATCCTGTGCCTGCAGGAAACCAAGGTGGTAGACGAAGACTTCCCGCACGCGCCCCTGCGTGCGCTGGGCTATGATCATATCATCATCCACGGCCAGCGGATGCACCATGGCGTCGCGATCGTCAGCCGTGTGCCGCTGATCGAGGACGACCGGCTCGACTGGCAGGCCAATGGCGAAGCACGGCATGTCGGCGTGCGGCTGCCCAACGGCGTGCGGCTCGAAAATGTCTATGTCCCAGCCGGCGGTGACGTTCCCAATCGCGAGGTGAACCCCAAATTCGGCCAGAAGCTCGATTTCATCGAACGGATGACACGCTGGTCCGAAGGGCTGGGCGATCTGCCCGTGATCGTGACCGGCGATTTCAACATCGCTCCGCTCGAATCCGACGTGTGGAGTCACAAGCAGCTGCTCGACGTCGTCAGCCATACCCCGATCGAAGTCGAGGCGCTGGGACGGCTGCAAGCCGCGAACGACTGGGTCGATCTCGGCCGTCACTTCATCCCCGCGCCCGGGCGCTGCTTCACCTGGTGGAGCTATCGCGCCAAGGACTGGGCCGCATCCGACCGCGGGCGCCGGCTCGATCATATGTGGGCGAGCAGGGACGTCGCGGCAAAGGCGACCGCGCACCGCGTGTGCGAGCCGTGCCGCAGCTGGCTCAAGCCGTCGGACCATGTGCCGATCGTCACCGAGTTCGACTTTTGAACAGCCGCGCCGTCGCTCAGGCCATCGACGCCCTGCGCCGCGGCTGGCCGATCGCGATTCGGGGCGAAGCCGGCACGCTCGCGCTGCTGGCGATCGAGACCGGCGACGCGGCGCGTCTGGCCGGGTTCGATCCCGATTCGACGGCGCCGGTGCTGATCTCTGCCGGACGCGCAGCGACGCTCAAGCTCGCCAACCAGCGCGACGCCGCCGTTCCCGACGCGCCGGTGCTCGTCCAGCGCGCGCCATGGCTCGACTTCGATGGCGCCGTGGCGCTGGCCGACCCGCAACTCGACCTCGCAACCCCGCTCAAGGGTCCGTTCCGCGCGATTCCGGTGCCCGTGGCCGATGCCGCCGCCGCGGCGCTGCGGCTGGCGCGGATCGCCGGGCTGGTGCCCGCCTTCTTCATCCGTGAGACGGCCGGTGGCGACGCCATCACCCCAGCCGATATCGACGCGCATGAGGACCCGGTGCGCCTGCGGATTGTCACGCGCGCGCGCCTGCCGGTCGCGGGCGCCGAGGACACCGAGATCGTCGCCTTCCGCACCCCCGAATCGCCCGACGAGCATGTCGCGCTGCTGATCGGCCAGCCCAACGGCAGCCCGCCGCTGGTGCGGCTGCACAGCGAATGCCTGACTGGCGACGTGCTCGGCAGCCTCAAATGCGATTGCGGGCCTCAGCTCCACGCGGCGATCCACGCCATCGCGGACAGCGGTTGGGGCGTGTTGCTCTATCTGCGCCAGGAGGGGCGCGGGATCGGCCTGATCAACAAACTGCGCGCCTATGCGCTGCAGGATCAGGGGTTCGACACGGTCGATGCCAACACCCGGCTGGGCTTTGCGGTCGATGCGCGCGATTTCGGCGTCGCTGGCCGGATGCTCAAGCTGCTGGGACAAGACCGGGTGCGGCTTCTGACCAATAATCCCGAGAAGGTCGCGGGACTCGAAGCCGCCGGAATCGCCGTCGCCGAGCGGGTACCGCACAGCCTCCCGCCCAACCCGCACAACGAACGCTATCTCGCCACCAAGCGCGACCGCACCGGGCATCAGCTTTAGTGCGCTATTATCTCGACGCCGAGTTCAACGGGTTCGGCGGAGCGCTGATTGCCCTTGCCCTCGCACCTGAGGACGACGGCGCGCCCTTCTACGCCGCGCTCGACTGTCCCGCCCCGACGCCATGGGTCGCCGCGCATGTACTGCCGGTGCTGAACATAGAACCGGTGACGCGCGAGGTGCTTGGGCAATCGCTCGCCACCTATCTGGCGAACGACCCGCATCCGGTGGTGATCGCCGACTGGCCCGAGGACATCGCCCATGCCGCGATGGCACTGATCGCGCGGCCCGGATACCGCCATCCGATTGCACGCATCACGTTCGAGCTATGCGACGCGCCCGGCTTCGACGCCGCAGCGAGAAGCGCCGTGCCGCATAACGCGCTCGAAGACGCGATCGCACTGCGCACCTTCATGCTGAGCCGGGGCGATTAGGTCATCAGGCGGGCGACTTCGCCGAAGTCATGCGCGATATCGTGGACACCGACTGCCCGCAGGCGCTCATCATGCCCGTCACCGCAATGGCTGCCCGCGCACAGTCCGATGACATGCGCCCCTGAAGCAACCGCGCCCGTCGCGCCCACCGGCGAATCTTCGAGGATCACGCAGCGCGCGATGTCGACGCCCAGCGCCTGCGCCGCATAAAGATAGATGTCCGGCGCCGGCTTGCCGCGGGTCACATGCTCGCGGCCGCTGAAGATCTTGTCCCCGAATGCGTCGCGAACGCCGAGATGATCGAGATGCCCCGCGATCCACGGCGTCATGCTCGACGAGGCAATCGCGCGCGGAAGCGAATCGGGAAGCGAGCGGATGAACGCGACCGCACCGACCACGGCCTCGATCCCTTCCTCCAGCGCCCGCTGATCCTCGATTGCACGCGCGTCGTAGAAATCGGCGGGCAGCGGACGGCCGATCCAGCGCTCTACCGCATCGAGGAACTCGCGCCCGGAGAACCCCATGAAATTAGCCATCGATTCTTCAGGCGTGGTCGGATGGCCGATCCCCGTCAGATATTCCGCGACCTGCTTATTGCCGGCATATTCACTCTCGAGCAGCACCCCGTCGAAATCGAAGATGATCGCGTCGAAGCGGATAGGAAGGCTCATGCACGTGCTCCGAACAGGGCGGTGCCGACGCGGACATGCGTGGCGCCGATGGTGACTGCGGTCTCGAAATCGTCGGACATGCCGATGCTGAGCCCGGTGACGTCATGGTCGCGGGCCAGCTTGGCCAGCAGCGCGAAATACGGCGCGGCATCGACACCGAGCGGCGGGACGGCCATCAGCCCGGCGACCGGAAGCGCCGCGGCGCGCGCCTCGGCGAGCAGTCCAGGGAGATCGGTGACGGCGCAACCGCCCTTCTGGGCTTCGTCGCCGATATTGACCTGAATGAAGCAGGGCGGGCGGCGATCCGCCTTGTCCATCGCGCGGGCGAGCGCGGTGACGAGCGACAGCCGATCGACCGAATGGATGGCGTCGAACAGCGCTACCGCGTCCTCCGCCTTGTTCGACTGGAGCTGACCGACCAGGTGAAGAGCGATCCCCGGTGTCTCCTCGCGCAGCGCGGGCCATTTGCCCGCCGCCTCCTGCACGCGATTCTCCCCGAACACGCGCTGGCCCGCCGCGATCAGCGGACGGATCGCATCGGCTTCGTGCATCTTGGAGATGGCGACGAGTGTAACCTCCGCGGGATCGCGGCGCGCAGTGCTGGCAGCGCGGGCGATACGGTCACGGATGGCGGAAAGGCGCGTTGCAGCGGTGTCGGATGCCATGCGCGCGGCTATAGGAGGGGCGATGCCGCACCGCCACCCCTCCCATGCCAGGGATTTTCCCCGGCGCTGGCTGATGACCGATCCGCGGTTGGGCGATGCGTTATGGGACACGCTCGCAACGCTTCCAAAGGGCTCCGGCGTGATCCTTCGGCACTATGAATTGCCGATCGCCGAACGCAGGGCATTGTTCGCAAGGGTTCGTCGCATTGCCCGGCGCCGGGGATTGACGTTGATCGTCGCCGGGCAGCACCGGCTGGGACACGCATCCAGCCATGGCCGCCATCGCGGCGCACTGACCGCCCCGGTCCATTCGCGGCGTGAGGCGATCACGGCGATTCGCAACGGCGCACGGCTGTTGTTCGTCTCGCCCGTCCACCCGACTCGCTCGCATCCGGGCGCGCTCGTGCTCGGTCCTGTGCGACTCGGGTTGCTGATTCGCGGACTCGACGCGTTCGTGATCGCGCTCGGCGGCATGGACGAGCGTCGCTGGCGCGCGCTCAGGCCGCTAGGCGTTTATGGCTGGGCAGGAATCGACGCCTGGGCGCCGGATCAGAAGCGGATCGCAGTACCGACATAGACTGCCTGGCTGTCGCGACGATTGTCGGTCAGCTGCGGCAGACGATTCTCTTCGGACTTGTACCGCACGCCCGCAGTGAGATCGAGGTTGCGGGTCAGCGAATAGGAACCGCCGACATCGATCGAATAGCTGGGATCGGCGGCAATCAGGCGCGGCACGCCGTCAAGCGGACGCTCTGCCCCGGCCTTGATCCGGCCCGACGCGCGCTTGCCGGTGTAGCTAACCCCCAGATCGACCGCCTCGCGGCTACCCGGCTGCCCGGCCAGATCGAGCTTGGAGAGATCACCCGAGACGGCAAAGCGCTTCCAGCCCACCGAAACGCCAAGATTATAGGCGATCGGCTGAAGCGTGACGGCGGCAGGCGCCGCGGCGCCACGATCCGCCACTGCAGCAGGCGGACGCGCGGTACGCGCACGCACCGCAACGGTGACGCTACGGCTGATCGAGCGCGGCGAATCGGCCGGCGTGAACCGGAAACCGCTGCCGCCAAGGCCGCTGCGCGCCAGAACGGCGGCAAGCTTCGGATCCGCGGCGGCCGGCGTGAAGGTCCCCATGCTGGCAATCGAGGGCGCACGCTTGGGTGTGGCGATTCGCTGCTGCGATGTGGTCTGGGCAAGAAGTGCGGGCGCGACGACAAGGCCGGCTGCGCCCAGCGCGCCGATCCCTATGCCAGTCATGAGTCGCCGAACGCTCATTTGATCCCCTACCGTGACTCAGCGCCTACCATGATTCCGCCGCAATGTACCACCGCCGGAATCGCTTTTCCCCACAGGTGTTGCACAAGACGCACAGGAGGGCGTGCCGGGGCGCTCAGAGCGGCTTGCGCTTGCGGCGGGCGCATGACGATCTATAGATGCTCGCCACCCTTAGAGTTTCCCATAGGAAGATGCCGATGAACCGCCTGTTGCGCACCGCGATCCTGGGCAGCGTTGCCCTGAGCCTCACGGCTCCGCTCGCCGCATGCGGCGGTGGCAAGGATCGCCCCCGCGCGGACCTCGCTGCGTCGAAGGTCACCACCATCGGCGTCAACGCCTATCTGTGGCGCGCCGCGCTCGACACCGTTTCGTTCGCACCGATCATGCAGACCGATTCGAACGGCGGCGTGATCGTCACCGACTGGTATGTGAATCCGAACCTCCAGACCGAGCGGACCAAGCTTACGGTCGCGATCCTCGATCAGGATCTGCGCGCCGATGCGCTTCGCGTGAGCGCGCAGCGTCAGGTCAACCGCAACGGCCAGTGGGTCGATTCGCCGGTTGAGGCTTCGACGGTGCAGAAGCTCGAGGACATCATCCTGACCCGCGCCCGCGACCTGCGCCGCGCGGCGATCGTCGAGAATTAAGGGCAGGCGGGAAGGCCCGCCGCTCCGAAAAATGAAGGAATGAATGTGTCGCGGTTCAACGCGCTGAAGGCCGATTCTGCGTGGCAGAAGCTGTGGGAAGAACGCGGCACCTTCGCCGCAGACGATAATTCGCCCAAGCCCAAATCTTACGTGCTCGAGATGTTCCCCTATCCGTCGGGGCGCATCCATATGGGGCATGTCCGCAATTACACGATGGGCGACGTACTGACGCGCTATCGGCGGATGAAGGGCATGGAAGTGCTCCACCCGATGGGCTGGGACGCCTTCGGGATGCCCGCCGAGAATGCGGCGATGGAGAAGAAGGTCCATCCCGGCGGCTGGACGCGCGACAATATCGCAACGATGCGCGCACAGCTGAAGCGGCTGGGCCTCGCGATCGACTGGAGCCGCGAGCTGGCGACCTGCGAACCCGATTATTACGGGCACGAACAGGCACTGTTCATCGATCTCCTTGAAAACGGGCTGGTTTACCGCAAGGAATCGACGGTCAACTGGGATCCGGTCGACATGACCGTGCTCGCCAACGAGCAGGTGATCGATGGCCGCGGCTGGCGCTCGGGGGCGCTGGTCGAAAAGAAGAAGCTCAACCAGTGGTTTCTCAAGATCACGGACTTTGCCGACGAACTGCTCGACGGCCTCGGCACGCTCGACAAATGGCCCGACAAGGTCCGGCTGATGCAGGAAAACTGGATCGGTAAGTCCGAAGGACTGCAGTTCCGGTTCAAGCTCAACGATGGTGGGGATGTCGAGGTCTTCACCACCCGTCCCGACACGATCTTCGGGTCGAGCTTCGTCGCGATCGCGGCGGACCATCCGATCGCGCGCAAGCTCGCCGAGGGGAATGCCGACGTCGCCGCGTTTATCGCACAGTGCAAGCTGGGCGGGACCACCGCGGCTGAGCTGGAGACGCAGGAGAAGCTCGGCTTCGATACCGGCATCCGTGCGGAACATCCCTTTGATCCCGCGTGGAAATTGCCGGTCTATATCGCGAATTTCGTGTTGATGGACTATGGCACCGGCGCCGTCTTCGGCGTGCCGGCGCACGACCAGCGCGACTTTGAGTTCGCGACCAAATACGGCCTGCCGATCCGGCGTGTCGTTTCCGAAGGCGACAAGACCGCACCCGAATTCACCGAAACCGAGGCCTATACCGGTCCCGGCACGCTGGTGAACTCGCACTTCCTCGACGGCATGGACGTGCCCGACGCCAAGCGCGCGGTGATTACCCGCGCCGAAGCCGGTAGCTGGGGCAAGGGCACGACCGTGTGGCGCCTGCGCGACTGGGGCGTGTCGCGCCAGCGTTACTGGGGCACACCGATCCCGATCGTGCATTGCGAAGTGTGCGGCGTGGTGCCGGTGCCCAAGAAGCAGCTGCCGGTGGTGCTGCCCGAAGACGTCAGCTTCGACATTCCCGGCAACCCGCTCGACCGGCACCCGACCTGGCGGCATGTCGATTGCCCGCGCTGCGGCCATCCGGCGCGGCGCGAGACCGATACGCTCGATACCTTCGTCGACTCGTCGTGGTATTTCATCCGCTTCGCCAGCCAGCCGGGCGACAAGCCGTTCGACCGCAAGGTCGCCGAGCAATGGCTGCCGGTGAACCAGTATATCGGCGGGGTCGAGCATGCGATCCTGCACCTGCTCTACGCCCGTTTCTGGACGCGTGCGCTCAAGCGCATCGGCATGCTCGACATCGCCGAGCCGTTCGAAGGGCTGTTCACCCAGGGCATGGTGACGCACGAGACCTATAAGTCCGCCGACGGCCGCTGGCTGTCGCCGGGTGACGTCACGCGTAAGGACGAGATCTGGGTCGAGACCTCGAACGGCAACCCGGCGACGGTCGGCCGCATCGAAAAGATGTCCAAGTCCAAGAAGAACACCGTCGATCCCGAGCCGATCGTCGATCAGTACGGTGCGGACGCGGTGCGCTGGTTCGTGCTGTCGGACTCGCCACCCGAACGCGATCTGGAGTGGACCGAGAACGGCATCGAGGGCGCATGGCGCTTCGTCCAGCGCCTGTGGCGGCTGTTCGACGGGCTGGATAGCTGGGAAGGCGAGGACAAGCCGCTCGACCGCATCCTGCACCAGACCATCGCTGGTGTGGCGTCGGATATTGAGGGCCTGCAGTTCAACAAGGCCGTCGCCAAGCTCTATGGGCTGGTCAACGCGATCGAGAAGGCACAGCCAAGCGCCTCGCGTGCCAATGCGGTGCGCACGATCATCCTACTCGCCGCGCCGATGACCCCGCATCTCGCCGAGGAAGCCTGGGCTGCGATGGGGAATGACGGCCTGATCGCCGACACCGAATGGCCGCAGGTCGATCCCGCGCTGCTGGTCGAGGACGAGGTGACGATCGCGCTGCAGGTCAACGGCAAGCTACGCGACACGGTGAAGGCCGCGAAGGGCGAAGCGAAGGACGTGCTTGAGGCGATGGCCTTGGCAAACCCGAATGTGCAGCGCATTCTGGAAGGCGCAGCTCCCAAAAAGGTAATCGTCGTGCCCGACCGTCTGGTGAATATCGTCGCATGAGGCTTGCCCCCGCCCTGCTCGCGCTCACCGCGCTCACGCTCAGCGGGTGCGGCGGGCTGCGGCCCCTTTATGGCGGCGGCGTCGGCGGACCGGTCCAGACGATGCTGTCGGGTGTCGAAGTCGCGCCGATTCAGGGCGAGAGCGGCTGGCTGGTCGCCAATGCTGTGCGCGACCGGATCGAGGCGACGCGCAGCGGTACCCCTGTCTATCGGCTCGACATCAAGCTCGACGATCGCATCGAGGGCCTTGGCGTGCGCCGCGACGACGTCGTGACGCGCGAACGCCGCACCCTGCGCGCACGCTATCAGCTCGTTGAACTCGCCACGGGTCAGGTCGTGCTCGATGCCACTGCAGGCTCCGATGCCGGCATCGATGTCGCGGGCTCCGAATATGCGACGATCGCGGCCGAGAAGAGCGCGCTTGAGCGGCTGTCGGGGATCGTCGCCGACCAGATCGTCGCGCGCCTCGCCCGCTACGCACGCGCCGCCGAAACGAAGTGAAGGCCAGCGAGGCACAGATTCGCACCCGGCTGGACAAGCCGGGGCCGGATATGCGCCTGTTCGTCCTCTACGGCCCCGACGAAGCCGGCGCCAACGACCTGGCCGCACGGCTTGGTCGGGCGATGGGTGCTGAAGCCGAGCGCATCGATATCGAGGGCTCGTCGCTCAAGGGCGATCCGGGGCGTCTCGCAGGCGAAGCCGCTTCGCTCTCGCTGTTCGGCGGCGCGCGCTACATCCGCATCGCGGGGATCGACGATGACGCAACCGAAGCGGTGCGGCTGCTGCTCGATGCCGAAGTCGCCGGGAACCCCGTGGTCGCCGTCGGCGGCGGCCTGAAAGGGACCGGACGTCTGCTCAAGCTTGTCCTCGCCGCTCCCAATGCGATGGCGCACGCCTGTTATATGCCCGATGCGCGCAACGCCGCGCAGCTCGCCGCCGGAATCGCGCGCGAGAATGGCCTGCGGCTGGTGGGCGGCACCGCCGAGCGGCTCGCGGCACTGTCCGGCGGCGATCGCGCGGTGCTGGCGCGTGAGATCGAAAAGCTTTCCATCTACCTCGACGCCGCGCCCGACCGGCCGCGTGAGGCGGGTATGCCGGCGCTGGAGGCAATCGGCGCCGATCTGGGCGATGCCGAGATGCAAAGTGCGATCGAAGCCGTGGTCGAGGGTCGCTCAGCGGAGATCGGCGTGGAACTCGCCCGGCTCGAGCAGGCGGGAGTCTCCGCAATCCCGCTGCTGCGCCAGCTCGTGCGGCGGCTGATGAACCTCGCCGAGATGCGTGCCGATATCGACCGCGGCGCTACGGCCGATGAGGTGGTCAAGCGGCACCGCGTCTTCTTCAAGGAAGAGATGAGCACCAAGATCGCGCTGCGCCGCTGGACCAGCCCAATGCTGGCGCGCGCGGTGGAACGCGTCCGCGAGGCCGAGCGTGGCATGACCCGCGCCGGCGGCAATGCAGGCCAGGTGATCGCCGACGAGGCACTGGTGACGCTGGCACGGGCGGCTGCGCGGGGCCGTTGAGGCGCGCAAACTGACCGCGCGCCAGCTTCAGGACGCCTTCTTCTGGCTCCCTACCCCGTTTCAGGCCCGACAGATGGCAATCCACCGATCTTGAGCCAGTGGACTGGCCAATTGACTCAATGGCGAGTTGTTCGCTATTTGTTCTCACTGAGCCCCGGAACCGCCGATGGAGACAGCGATGCGCCGTGCTGCAGGGACCTTTCAGATCAGAATGACACCGACCGGATCGCCGCCTGATGCGAGGCCCGATGCCCCGGGCCGTATGCTCATCGAGAAGCAGTATACCGGCGATCTCACGGGGTCAGGCGAGGGCGAGATGCTCGCAATGATGATCGAACAATCCGGGGCATATGTCGCAATGGAGCGAATTCGGGGGAATCTTGATGCCCGGGACGGCGCCTTTACCGTGGTTCATCGTGGCATCATGGATGCCGGCGTGCACGAACTCTCGATCACCATCGTGCCCGGGTCCGGAACAGGTGCGCTGGAGGGGATTGCAGGTGTCTACCACCTGACGATCGAGGACGGTGTCCACCACTACGCGCTCGAATATCGCTTGCGGGATGATTGATCCCGCCGCGAGAACAGCGACGCCCGGAGAAGGGCTCTAGATCTTCTCGCCCGTCAGCCGCTGGCAGATCATGTCGAGCTGGTCGAGCGTCGAATAGGCCAGCGTCATCGTCCCGCCCTTGTCGCCATAGCCGATGCGGACGTTGAGCCCAAGCACATCGCCCAGCTGACGCTCAAGTGCAGCGATATCGGCATTGGCGCCGAGATCGGACAAGCCGGCACTCCCCCTCCCCGCAGCGCGCGGCTTGGCTTCGCGCGCGAGCTTCTCGGTCTCGCGCACCGACAGGTCGCGCTCGACGACGATTCGCGCGAGCTTCTCCGGGTCCGGCGCGCCGATCAGCGCGCGGGCATGGCCCATCGTCAGGCTGCCCTCGACCACGCGCTGGCGCACGCTCGGCGGCAGATCCAGCAGGCGCAGCAAATTGGCGATGTGGCTGCGCGACTTATGGACGATCTTCGCCAGCACTTCCTGCGTATGGCCAAACTGCCCGATCAGCTTGGCATAGGCCTCCGCTTCCTCGATCGCGTTCAGATCCTCGCGCTGGATATTCTCGATGATCGCGATTTCGAGCGTTTCAGCCTCGTCGAGGTCGCGGACGATCACCGGTACCTCGTGCAGCCGCGCACGCTGCGCAGCGCGCCAGCGACGCTCGCCGGCGACGATCTGATATTCCTTGCCGTGCGGGCGCACCACGATCGGCTGGATCAGCCCGCGCATCGCGATCGACTTGGCGAGCTCCTCGAGCGCGTCCTCGTCGAAATGGCGGCGCGGCTGCTCGGGATGCGGCGCCAGCGAGCTGACGGGAAGCATCCGCACGCCCGGCGAATGTTCACCACCGGGACGGACCGGCTCTTCCCGCTCGGCATCGCCCAGCAGCGCGCTGAGCCCGCGGCCAAGATGCGGGCGCGGCGCCTTGCGCAGCGGGGTGACAGATGCGGGGGGCGTGGTTTCGTCGGTCATGCGGCCTTCCTCAGCCTCGGCAGGCGGTCGATCACTTCACGGGCAAGCGCGATATAGGCTTCGGATCCGGCGCAGCGATGATCGTAGATCAGCGCGGGCAGGCCGTGGCTCGGCGCTTCGGAAAGGCGGACGTTGCGCGGGATCACCGTGTCGAACACCACCCGGCCGAGCACCGCGCGGACATCGTCGGCTACCTGATCGGTCAGGCGGTTGCGGCGGTCGTACATGGTCAGGACAACGCCGAGGATCGACAGGCCCGGATTAAAGCGGCTGCGGATCCGCTCGACGGTGCTGAGCAGCTGGCTCAACCCCTCAAGCGCAAAGAACTCGCACTGGAGCGGCACCAAAAGCGCGTCCGACGCGACCATCGCGTTGATCGTCAGCAGCCCGAGCGACGGCGGACAATCGATGAGGATCACGTCCCAGCGCTGCTCGCTGCGGTCGATCGCATTGTCGAGGCGATGGGTGCGCGCATCGAACTCGATCAGTTCAATCTCTGCGCCCGACAGATCGACCGTCGCAGGGACGATATCGAGGCCGGGAACGCGCGTGGCGACCACGACCTCCTCGAGCGTCACGTCGCCGACCAGCAGGTCATAAGTCGAGTGCTCGCGATCGGCACGACTGATGCCCAGACCCGTCGAGCAATTGCCCTGGGGATCGAGATCGAGAAGCAGCACCCGCTGACCGGTCGCGGCAAGCGCGGTGCCGACATTGATCGCGCTCGTGGTTTTACCCACCCCACCCTTCTGGTTCGCGATGGCGATGCAGATCATCTCGGGCGGACCCCTTTGGCGACGACGATGAGTGAATCGGAAGCCGTAATGCTCGGTTCCACGTGGAACGAACCATGCCATTTGCGGCGCGCCTCTGCCACCTCCGATTGCGCATTTCGGCCCTTTGGCAGCACCCAGACTGTGGAAGACGTGGATCGATGTGCGGCAATGCGGAACAGATCGGAAAGCTGAGCAACGGCGCGGGCGGAAATCACCGCGACCTTGCCTGCAGTCCGTTCGATCTTGTCGGTATGGACGATCACATTCCCGAGACCAAGCTCAGCCGCAGCGCGCGACAGGAAGTCAGTACGAAGCTTGCGGGGTTCGACCAGTTCGACCGGCGCTTCGCGGAGCAATGCCACGACAAGGCCGGGCAATCCTGCCCCGCTGCCGATATCCAGAAAGATGCCGTCCGCCGGCATATGGTCGAGCAGCTGGGCCGAATCGACGATATGGCGGGACCAGATCTGATCGAGCGTCGAAGGTGCGACCAGATTCTGCTTCCCTGCCTCCTCGCGCAGCGATTCGACGAAGGTCGCGAGCTGCGTTTCACGTGAAACACCGAACCGCGCGCGGATCCAGTCCCGGGCTTCGTCCTCCGTCATGCGGCCCTCCGAACGTGCAGCATGATCGCGGTGAGCGCCGCCGGGGTTATCCCGCGCACGCGCCCGGCATCGCCGACCGTCGCCGGCCGCGCCAGCGTGAGGCGTTCGATCATCTCATTCGACAGCCCCGGGATTGCCGCATAATCGAGCGCAGCGGCAATGCACGTATCGTCCGATCGGGTCATCGCTTCCTGCTCGGCTGCCTGGCGTTCGAGATAGGGGGCATAGCGTGCATCCTCGATCAGTTCGGCGAGCAGATCCGGCTCGGCCCCGGCGACATCGATACCGAGATGCGCGATGCTCACTCCGGTGAAACGGAGCCATTCGAATGCGGTGCGGCGTGCGCCGTCCTGTGACACCGGAGCACCTGCCTGACCCAGCGCATGTGCGGTGCGTGGCGCCGCGAAACGCATGTCGAGCGCAGCGCGGTTCTCCCGGCGACGGATCTGATGCACCCGGCGCACCTCGCCAATACACCCTGCAGCGTCTCCGATCGCGCCCAGCCGCGTCTCGGCATTGTCCGCACGCAGGCGCAGGCGATATTCGGCACGCGCGGTGAGCATGCGATAGGGCTCGGTCACACCCTGCAGTGTCAGGTCGTCGATCATCACACCGATATAGCTGAGCTCGCGGGGCAGGATCATCGGCGCCCGGCCCAGCGCCAGTGCCGCCGCATTGACCCCTGCCACCAGTCCCTGTGCAGCCGCTTCCTCATAGCCCGTCGTGCCGTTGATCTGCCCGGCACAGAACAGGCCCGGCACGTCGCGGCTCTCCAGCGACGCATCCAGCGCACGCGGATCGACATGGTCATACTCGACCGCATAACCCGGCGTGACGATCGTCGCGCGGCCAAGGCCCGGGATCGAGGCGATCATCGCGGCCTGCACGTCGGTCGGCAACGAGGTCGAAAGGCCGTTGGGATAGACAAGATCGGTCTCCAGCCCCTCCGGCTCGAGGAAGATCTGATGCCCGTCCCGGTCACCGAAGCGGAAGATCTTGTCCTCGATCGACGGACAATAGCGCGGGCCACCCGCCTCGATTGCTCCGCTGAACAGCGGTGAACGGTCGAGGCCGCTCCGAATGATATCGTGCGTCTGCTGTGTCGTCCGCGTGATTGCACACACGAGCTGCGGCAGCCGTGGCGTATCGGTGAGCGGCGACATCCGCCAGGGTTCAGCGTCGGAAGGCTGTTCGTCGAGCGCGCCCCAGTCGATCGTCCGCCCGTCGAGGCGCGGCGGCGTTCCGGTCTTGAGCCTCGTAATCGGCAGCGCCAGCTCGCGCAGCTGGACGCCGAGCGCGGTTGCGGCGCGTTCGCCGACCCGGCCACCGGTTTCACGCTCTTCGCCACGGAAGATCCGTCCACCCAGAAAGGTGCCGCTCGCGATGACCACCGCGGCGCCGTGCAGCTGCTCGCCGGTGGAAAGCTGCACGCCGGCCACCCGCCCCTGCTCGACCACCAGACCCACGGCTTCGCCTGCAACGATATCGAGGCCGGGCTGCGCGGACAGCATCGTCTGGATCGCTGCAGCGTAACGCTTGCGGTCAGCCTGGACGCGCGGCCCCTGCACCGCTGGCCCTTTGGAACGGTTGAGCAGGCGATAGTGGATCGCCGCCTGATCCGCGGCACGCCCGATCAGTCCATCAAGCGCATCGACCTCGCGCACCAGATGCCCCTTGCCCAGCCCGCCGATCGCCGGGTTGCACGACATCGCCCCCAGCGTCGCCGGATCAAAGGTGATCAGCGCGGTACGCGCGCCGCAGCGCGCAGCCGCAGCCGCCGCCTCGGTGCCGGCGTGTCCGCCGCCGATCACGATCACATCCCATGTCCGCATGCCGGTCGAAATAGCGCCGCGCGGCGCTGCGGTCAAAAGCGTTCCACGTGGAACATCATTTGCCGATGCAAAAACGCCCGAACAACGTGTCGAGCATCGCCTCGACATCCGCGGCGCCGGTGATCCGGTCGAACGCGCGCAATGCGTGACGCAGATCCTCGGCGATCAGCAACGGGTCACTCCCCTCGCCTGCATTCTGCAACGCTGCTGCGGCCAAGCTCGCCAGGTCGCGCTGGCGGCGATTGAGCGGTATCGCGTCGCTTGCGGGTAGCATCGCGCGCGCCGCCTCCGCGATCCGATCCCATAGCTGCGCAACGCCTATGCCCGTTCGTGCGGAAACGCTTAGCCGCTCGCCGGCGACGGCTTCGCGCCCCACAACGTCGGCACGCGGATGGATCAGGATATGGGGAACACCCGATACCGGCGGTAGCGCGTCGTCGAGCCACAGGATCAGATCGGCCTGATCAAGCGCCTCCTGCGCCCGCGCAATGCCGATCTCCTCGACCATATCCGACGGTGCATCGTGCAGGCCCGCGGTATCGGTAAGCAGATAGGCGACGCCCTCGCGCATCACCGGTGCCTCGATCCGGTCGCGCGTCGTCCCTGCCAGTGGCGACACGATCGCCGCCTCGCGCTCGGCAAGCGCATTGAGCAAGGTCGATTTACCCGCATTGGGGGGACCGGCGAGCACGACGCGAATCCCGTCGCGCAGCCGCTCGATCCCGGGCTCGGCCAGCACCGCATCGATCTCGCCCGCAAGACTGCGCGCGCCGTCGCCAATCCGGTCGAGCGTCCCCGCTTCCGCTGCGACATCATCCTCGTCGGCATGATCGAGCATCGCTTCGACAACCGCCGAGAGCTGCAGCGTTCGCGCCGCCCATGTTTCGATCCGCTGCCGGATTCCGCCCTCGGCCGCGCGCATCGCCGCGCGGCGCTGAGCCTCGGTTTCAGCGGCAAGAAGATCGGCGAGCCCCTCGGCCTCGGTCAGGTCGATCCGTCCATTGGCCAGCGCCCGGCGCGTGAACTCACCCGCTTCCGCCGCGCGCAACCCGGATATGCCCGCAAGTGCAGCTTCCACGGCCCGCACCACTGCACGGCCGCCATGAAGATGAAGCTCGGCCAGATCCTCTCCGGTCGCGGTCGCCGGCCCGGGAAAAATCAAGACCAGCGCGCGATCGAGATGCGTCTCGCTTGTGGGCGACGTTCGCAATGTTCGCAGGGACGCGCGGCGTGGCGGCGGCAATTTCCCCGCTAGCGACTCGACCGCGGCGAATGCTTGGGGTCCTGAAATGCGGATCACGCCGATCGCAGCGGGCGGCTGCCCACTCGACAGCGCAAAGATCGTGTCAGTCACTCGCTGCCGCTACGCTTGCCCATATCGAACATGCCGCGCCAGAAGTTCATCCCGGCCTCGCCCATCGGAGTCCAGCTCTTCATCATCGTCTCGATCATCTCAGGGTTCACCATGCCCTTGTCCATCGAATCGAGCAGCATCTTGATATAATGGTCATGGACAGGCGTGAAATCGGGCAGCCCCATCGTACGGCGGGCTTCCTCGGGCGTGCAATCGATCTCGACATTGATCTTCATAGGCTCTTCTCCGCTTGAGCGGGGCGCTCGCCCTGCCCTACGCTGCACCCATGTATGCGCGCGACCATGCCCTGATCGCAACGCCCATCGGCCCGATCCGGGTCGAAGGCGATGCCGAAGCGCTGATCCGCATCGAGGTTGGCGTGAAGGACACCCGCCGACGTGGAGAGCTCACCACTGTGCGCAACGCCGCTGACCAGCTCGAAGCCTATTTTGCGGGCGATCTCAAAGCCTTCGATCTGGTCCTATCACAGATCGTTTCACTGCGCGGACAGGTGCTGCGCGCCGGCCTGATCGCACTCCGCTACGGTGAAACGGCCAGCTATGGCGAGCTCGCGCGGCGACTTGAATCCGGGCCGCGCGCGATCGGGCAGCTCTGCGCGCGCAATCCCTTTCCGATTGTCGTTCCCTGCCATCGGGTTCTCGGGGCAGGAGGAACATTAGGTTCCTATTCGTCGGGCGATGGGCCCGCGACCAAACAATGGCTGCTCGATCATGAGCAGCGCCATTCCTGACGGAGATACATATGGCGACGACCACGATCCACAGTCTCGACGGCAGCGGCGACTTTGCCGCCTACCGCGCCGATCCGGAGAGCACACCGCGTGGCGCAATCATCGTGATCCAGGAAGTATTCGGGGTGAACGAAGGCATCCGTCGTAAATGCGACCATTGGGCGTCGAAGGGTTACACCGCTTTCGCCCCCGATCTGTTCTGGCGGCTTGAGCCGGGTATCGAACTCGATCCCGATGTCCCGGAGCAGATGGAACGCGGTCTCGGCTTGTTCGGCACGTTCGATCAGGACAAGGGGATCGAGGATATCGAGGCGACGATCCGCACCGTGCGCGCCGCGACCGGCACGAAGGTCGGTGTGACCGGCTACTGCCTGGGCGGCCGCCTCGCCTATATGACCGCGGCCCGCACCGATAGCGACGCCAGCGTCGGCTATTATGCTGTAGGAATCGATGGTCTGCTGGGTGAGAAACACGCCATCGCCAACCCGCTGATGCTGCATATCGCCGGCAATGACGGATTCGTGTCGCCCGAGATTCAGGCAAAGATGCACGAAGGGCTGGACGATCACCCGCGGGTGACGCTGCACGACTATCCGGGCGAGGATCACGGCTTCGCGACCGAGATGGGCAATCGCCGCTCGGAGGCCGCAGCTCAACTCGCCGACAGCCGGACCGAGGCGTTCTTCGCCGAGCATATCGGCTGACACGAAAAAGGGCGGCGCCTGCATCGGACGCCGCCCTATTTTCGTTCTGGATCAGCAGCTTACTGGAAGAGCTGCAGAACCCCGATGTCCTTGTCGATGAAGCCGGTGTAGATCATCGATCCGGCAACCCAGAGGATCACCAGCAGACCGATCCACGCGATCCAGCGATAGCGCTCGATATATTTGGCGATGATGTTCGCCGCGATGCCCATCAGCGCGACCGCGATCACAAGACCGACCATCAGGATACCGGGGTGATCGCGCGCTGCGCCGGCGACCGCCAGCACGTTGTCGAGGCTCATCGAGACATCGGCCACCGCAACTGCCCAAGCGGCGCCAGCAAAGCTCTTGGCAGGCCGGAGACCCGAATGCTCGTCACCCGCGATCTCAGGCGAGCCGGGGTTGTGACCGCCGACGACGATCTCGCGGTACATTTTCCATGCTACCCACAGCAGCAGAACGCCGCCCGCGAAGACAAGGCCGATCACCGCCATCAGCTGCGTCACCACCAGCGCGAAGCCGATTCGCAACACCAATGCGGCGACGATGCCGATCAGGATTACCTTCTTGCGCTGGTCTGCGGGCAGACCCGCTGCGAGCGCGCCGATGACGATCGCGTTGTCACCCGCCAGGACGATGTCGATCAGGATCACCTTCGCGAATGCCGACCACGCCGACAAACTGCCCGAAAACAGCCCCGCAAAATCGTTGACGATATGCCCCCAAAGCTCCGTCATGGATTCCCCTCTTCAGCTGTCGCTTCAATGTGCAAGATCAACGCGTCTTGCCTGTATCCGTTCAATGTCCGTCACGGGCGAAACCCGTAACAGCAGCCAGGCTCGGTAGCCCGCTGGCCGAAACGACGCAGGCCCGACCCAGCTATCCAGGTCAGGCCCCGCGCGGTCACTGGTTCATCGAATCGAAGAAATCCTCGTTGGTCTTCGAGTCCTTCATCTTGTCGAGCAGGAACTCCATCGCGTCGATGGTGCCCATCTGCATGAGGATACGGCGCAGCACCCACATCTTGGAAAGCTTGCCCTTGTCGACCAGCAGCTCTTCCTTGCGCGTACCGGACTTGCCGACATCGAGCGCCGGGAAGACGCGCTTGTCCGCGACCTTGCGGTCGAGCACGATTTCCGAGTTACCGGTGCCCTTGAACTCTTCGAAGATGACCTCGTCCATGCGGCTGCCGGTATCGATCAGCGCGGTGGCGATGATCGAAAGCGAACCGCCCTCCTCGATGTTGCGTGCGGCGCCGAAGAAGCGCTTCGGGCGCTGCAGCGCGTTGGCATCGACACCGCCGGTCAGCACCTTGCCCGATGACGGGACGACGGTGTTGTAGGCGCGGCCGAGGCGCGTGATCGAGTCGAGCAGGATGACGACATCCTTCTTGTGCTCGACCAGCCGCTTGGCCTTCTCGATCACCATCTCGGCGACCGCGACGTGGCGGGTGGCGGGTTCATCGAAGGTCGAGGAAACTACCTCGCCCTTCACCGAACGCTGCATGTCGGTGACTTCCTCGGGCCGCTCGTCGATGAGCAGGACGAGCAGGAACACCTCGGGATGATTGTCGGTGATCGCCTTGGCGATGTTCTGAAGCATCACCGTCTTGCCGACGCGCGGCGGCGCGACGATCAGCGTGCGCTGGCCCTTGCCCTGCGGCGAGATGATGTCGATGACGCGCGCGCTCTTGTCCTTGACCGTCGGGTCGGCGGGGTCGAGCGTCAGCTTGCTCTCGGGATAGAGCGGGGTGAGATTGTCGAAATTGACGCGATGGCGGACCGCATCGGGGTCGTCGAAATTGACGCTGACCAGCTTGGTCAGGGCAAAATAGCGCTCGCCATCCTTGGGCGCGCGGATTTCGCCTTCGACCGTATCGCCGGTACGCAGACCGAATTTGCGGACCTGGTTGGGCGAGACATAAATGTCGTCGGGGCCGGCCAGATAATTGGCCTGTGGGCTGCGCAGGAAGCCGAAACCGTCCTGGAGCACTTCGATCGTGCCCTCGCCCATGATCTGTTCGCCATTCTCGGCCTGAGCCTTGAGGATCGCGAACATAAGATCCTGCTTGCGGAGGGTCGAGGCGCTTTCGACGCCGAGCTCCTCGGCCATCGTCACCAGCTCGGCGGGGGGGGTCTTTTTGAGATCTTTGAGATGCATCTGGGGGAGTCCGTGTGGCGATCGCTGGGAGGGTTTCCGGGCGTTGAGACGCTGCGATGGCTTGAGGAAAAAGGAAGGATGCCGCAGCCGCCGGACGGCGACGCGACAGTTGCGCGATTAGGTTCGGGCTGGATTCAAGTCAAGCTGCGACGTCACGCGATCAGAACGGGCGAACCACCGCCAGGATGACGATCAACGCGACGAAGATCGCCGGGATCTCATTGATCATCCGCAGTTGGCGGCTGGTGAGGCTGCCCCGCCCGGCGCTAAGCCGCTTCGAATAGCCCACTGCCCAGCCATGATAGCCCGAGAGCAGCAGCACGAGCAGCAGCTTGGCGTGGAGCCAGCCAAGGCCTGCGCCGCCCTCGAACAGGCCGAGATTGGCGCCCAGCGCGATACCGACGATCCACACCACCGCCAGCGACGGCGTCAGGATCATGCGGCGCAGCTTCGCCTCGCGATCGGCCCAGGCTTTGGCCTGTACGGGATCGCCCAGCGCTTCCTGATGATGAACCAGATAGCGCGGGAGGATGAAGAGACCGGCCATCCAGAAGATGACGAAGATGATGTGCGCTGCCTTCACCCACAGGTAGGCGGCGCCAAGAAATCCGCTCATTCCGTTCCCCGCACGATGCCGATCAGCTGTTCGACATGGGCGATCGGCGTATCCTGCTGAATACCGTGCCCGAGATTGAAGATATGGGGTCGATCCGACAGCGCATCAAGCACACGCCGCACCGCTGCCTTCAGTTCAGCGCCGCCCGCGATCAGCGCAAGCGGGTCGAGATTGCCCTGCACCGGAAGTCCCGCGGGCAGTTCACGATGCGCCCAGACGGGATCGACCGTTTCGTCGAGGCCGATCGCATCGACTCCGGTCTCGCGCGCATAGGCAGCGAGCTTGCCACCCGCGCCCTTGGGAAAGCCGATGATCTTCACCTGCGGGCAGCGCGCCCGAAGGCCTGAAACAATCGCCGCGTTGGGCGCAATCACCCAGCGCTCAAACTGCGATGGCGAGAGCGATCCTGCCCAGCTGTCGAACAGCTGTACCGCCTCGACCCCAGCCTCGACCTGCTTTGCCAGATAATCGATCGACATCGTCACGATCGCGTCGATGATTGCCCCGAACGCGCCCGGATCGGCATAGGCCATGCGGCGCGTCTCGCTCTGGTCGCGGCTACCCTGTCCGGCGACCATGTACGTCGCGTTGGTCCAGGGGCTGCCTGCAAAGCCCAGGAAAGCCGTATCAGCAGGAAGTGCGGCTGCGACCCGGCGAACCGTCCCGTACACCGGATTCAGCCGCTCAGGGGCTGCTGTGAGGCTTTCCAGTGCATGATCGACCAGCCTGGGCGCCAGCCGCGGTCCTTCGCCGACCTCGAACCACAGATCCTGCCCCAGCGCGTGCGGAACGACGAGGATGTCGGAAAATAGGATCGCGCCGTCGAAACCGAACCGCCGGATCGGTTGAAGTGTGACCTCGGCGGCCGCTTCGCTGTCGTTGACCAGCTCGAGGAATCCGCCCTTCTCAGCTCGCAGCGCACGATATTCGGGAAGGTAGCGGCCCGCCTGTCGCATAAGCCACATCGGCGGAGCATCGACGCGCTTTCCGGAAAGCGCATCGAGAAGGGGTTTGGAGGGCGATGGGTGTGAATTCACAGGACTGCTCATTCCATCTTCTAAAAGAAGAAAAGATTCAAAGAAGGATGTTGTTGTTAGTTGGTGCGTGGATGCCGGGGCTTAGGCGTTTGTGCCGATTCTGCCAACAGATTGACGGCGGAAGCGCCCGCGATTCGCTGCAGAGTCGCGTGTCCCGTCCACATTATCCACAGGCTGTGCGTGTATCCGGGCGCATGTGGAACGCGTTGTGGATGAACTGGCCGGATCGTGGACCGATCGGGCCGCTTGGCGCGCCCGTGTCGTTGCGCTAGCGATTTTCCGCATGTTTTCCACAGATCTGTCCAGCTGATGCGATTGCACCTCCATTTGCTCTCCGATTCCACCGGCGAGACGCTTGAGAATATCGCCAAGGCGGCGCTCGCGCAGTTCGACGATGTCGAGGTGCTGCGTCATTTCTGGCCGATGGTGCGGAGCGAGACGCATCTCGAGCGCATTCTGGGTGAGATCGCGCAGAATCCCGGCCTGGTGATCTTCACGCTGGTGAACCCTGAGATCCGTCGCACGCTGGAAGCGCGGTGCCGCGCGATCGGCCTGCCTGCGGTGGCGCCGCTCGATCCGGTCAACCACGCGCTTTCGAGCATGTTGGGGCAGGAGATGAAGGCGCGGCCGGGGCGTCAGCACACGCTCGACGCCGCCTATTTCGCGCGCGTCGACGCGATCCAGTTCACCATTGCACATGACGATGGCGTCAATTGGGAGAATTGGGAGGAGGCGGACATCGTCCTCGCCGGTGTCTCGCGCACCTCGAAGACGCCGACGTCGATCTACCTCGCCAATCGCGGGTTCAAGGTCGCGAACATCCCGATCGTGCCCGAATCTCCGCCGCCCACTACGTTGTTTGCGCTGCGTCACCCGATGGTGGTTGGCCTCACCACCAGCCCCGAGCGGTTGATTCAGGTGCGGCGAAACCGCCTGCTCTCGCTCAACCAGCAGAACGAGACCTCCTATATTGAGCACGAAGCCGTGCAGCGTGAGGTCGCCTATGCCCGGCGCATGTTTGCCGACAATGGCTGGCCGGTGATCGACGTCACTCGCCGGTCGATCGAGGAAACCGCAGCGGCGATCATCACCTTGTGCAACGAGCGCGAGACCGGTTCCGGGACTCGCGCCGAATGATCGTGCTCGCTTCCACCAGCGCGTCGCGCCGTGCGATGCTGACCGCCGCGGGGGTTCCGCACGAAGCCCTCGCCGCGCATGTCGATGAGGATGCGGCCAAGGCGGGCCTTGCCGGAGTTGCGCCGCGCGACTTGGCGGACGCGCTTGCTGAGCTCAAGGCGCTCAAGGTCAGTCAGCGTGTGCCCGGAACACTCGTGCTCGGTTGCGACTCGGTCGTCGCGATCGAAGACGGGACATTGCTCGACAAGCCGGTCGATCGTGCCGACGCCGAACGACATTTGCGGCTTCTCTCGGGCAAGCGTCACGATCTCTACAGCGCCGCGGTGGTCGCCGAGAATGGCCGCCCTGTCTGGCGGCATATCGACCGTGCGAGGTTACAGGTTCGCCCGCTCTCCGACGCATTCATCGCGGGGTATCTGGAGGCCGAATGGCCGGCGATCGCGGGCTGTGTCGGCTGCTATCGAGTCGAAGGACCTGGGGTGCAGCTCTTCTCCCGGATGGAGGGGAGCCACTACACCATCCTGGGGATGCCGTTGCTCAATATCCTTGATTATCTGCGGACGAGAGGCGTGTTGACGTCATGACCACCACCCCATTTGCCGAAGTGATCGGCGATCCGATCGCCCAGTCTAAATCGCCGGTGATCCATGGTTTCTGGCTCGACAAACTTGGCCTCGCCGCGGCCTATCGCAAAACGCATGTCACCGCCGAAGGGCTGGCGGACTTCTTCGCCTCGCGCCGCGACGATCCCGACTGGCGCGGGTGCAACATCACCGCGCCGCACAAGATCGCGTCGCTTGACCATGTTCCCGATCCAGGCGGCGTGCGCGACACGATCGGTGCGATCAACACCGTGTTCCGCGGCGCGGACGGCACGCTGATTGGTACCAATACTGACGCTGCGGGATTCTATGCGCCCCTCGCTGAATTCGATCTGGAAGGCGCGCCGGTTGCCGTGGTCGGCGCCGGCGGCGCGGCGCGCGCGATCCTGTTCGCGCTGGCGCGGGCCGGGGTCGGGCAGGTGACGATCCTCAACCGTTCGCCACTCAAGGCGATGGGGCTGCTCGCGACCTTTGGGTTGAAGGGCGATGTGGTCGCGCTCGATGCACCGATCCCGCCGGTGGCGCTGCTGGTCAACGCCAGCTCGCTTGGCATGACGGGCCAGCCGCCACTCGACCTCGATCTCGGCGATCTGCCCGAGGATGCGGTTGTCTATGACGCGGTCTACGCCCCGCTCGAAACGGGGCTGCTCGCCGCGGCGCGGGCGCGGGGTCTTGAGACGGTCGACGGCCTTGAAATGCTGATTGGACAGGCTGCGCTCGCCTTCGAGCTGTTCTTCGGCAAGGCCCCGCCGCGCGAGCATGACGACGAATTGCGGGTCTTGTTGACCGCCTGATGCTTGTTCTCGGCCTCACCGGATCGATCGGCATGGGCAAGTCCACCGTCGCGGCGATGTTCGCGGAGGAAGGCGTGCCGGTATTTGATGCCGATGCAGAGGTCCACAAACTGCAGGGGCCGGCCGGCCGGCTGGTCGCGGCGATCGAGGCTGCCTTCCCGGGAACGACCGGAGACTCGGGCGTCGATCGCCCGCTGCTGGGCAAGGCGGTGTTCGGCAATCCCGATGCGCTCAAGCGGCTCGAGGCGATCGTCCACCCCGCCGTTGCCCATGAACGCGCGCAATTTCTCGAATCGAACCGTGATCAGCCGCTTGTGGTGCTCGATATCCCGCTCCTGTTTGAGGCGGGCGGCTGGCGTCAGGTGGACCGGGTTGCCGTGGTCTCGGCGCCGGCTGACGTGCAGCGTGAGCGGGTCCTCGCCCGGCCGGGCATGACGGTCGAGCGCTTCGAGTCGATCCTGGCGAAGCAAATGCCCGACTCCGCAAAGCGCGCCCGCGCTGATTTCGTAATCCCGACCGGCGGGTCGCTGGAGGAGACGCGCGCCGCGGTTTGTGCGGTGATCGCTTGCTTAGCGGGCGCGGAAGGCCGATAATCAGGCCATGCGGGAAATCGTGTTCGATACCGAAACCACCGGCCTCAGCTTCAACGCAGGGCACCGGCTGGTGGAGATTGGCTGTGTCGAGCTGGTCAATCGCGTGCCGACCGGACGCAGCTTCCACCGCTATCTCAATCCCGACCGTGACATGCCGGTCGAGGCGTTCGCGGTACACGGCCTGTCCGAGGCGTTTCTGGCGGATAAGCAACGTTTCCCCGAAATTTGCGATGAACTGATCGAGTTTCTGGGCGATTGCCCGCTGATCGCGCACAATGCGATGTTCGACTATGGCTTCATCAACGGCGAGCTGAAAGTGTGCGGGCGCCCGCTGCTTTCGGTCGATCGCATCGTCGATACGCTGACAATGGCGCGCGCCAGGCATCCCGGTGCCAAGCACACGCTCGATGCGCTGTGTGTGCGCTATGGCATCGACCTGTCCGCGCGCGAACTGCACGGCGCGCTGCTTGACGCGCAGCTGCTCGCGCAGGTGTTCATCGAGCTGACCGGCGGGCGGCAGATCACGCTGGGTCTTGCTGTCGAGGCTGCGGCGGCGAGTGAGCGGGTGGAGGCCGCCGCGGTGAAGAGCAATGCACGCCCGGCACGTGTTTTTGTGCCGAGCGACGAAGAACTGGCCCGCCATTCGGCGTTCATGGCCGGATTCGAGGAGCCGCTGTGGGGCAGTCCGGCGTCCGGTTGACGGACATCGGGTGCGTTCCTAGTTGCACCTCATAGTTGACGGAGGAAGATATGGATATCCGGGTTTCGGGTCATCGGGTCGATACGGGCAAAGCCATCCGGCAGCACGTTGAAGACCGGCTCCAGGGTATCGCCGACAAATATTTCTCCCGCGCAATTTCGGCCCAGGTGACGTTCGGCAAGGGGCCGCATGATTACGGCTTCACCTGCGACATCGTCGCGCATGTGATGCAGGGGCTGGTGCTCAAGGGATCGCACGGGGCGCAGGAGGCGCATCTCGCCTTCGACGGCGCTGCCGACAAGATCGAGAAGCAGTTGCGCCGCTATGTCCGCCGCCTCAAGGACCGCAACAACGGTCATGCGCAGGCGGCGCTCGATGCGGCCTATGACGCGGGCTACACCGTGTTCCAGATCGATGAGGCTGAGGAAGAGGTCGCCGACGCGCCCCCGGTGATTGCCGAGACTCGCGTCGATGTGCCCGATGCCAGCGTTTCCGATGCCGTGATGATGCTCGATCTGCGCAACACCAACGCGCTGCTGTTCAAGAACAGCGGCACCGGCAATTACAACATGGTCTATCGCCGCGCGGATGGAACGATCGGCTGGGTCGAACCCAATCGGGCTGCCTGACCGCCGCACGATGAATGATCTCGGCGACCTTTTGAAACCCGACGCTGTGCGCTCGGGAACCCCGGCGGGCAGCAAGAAGAAGCTCTTCGCGCTGCTCGGTGAGGCTGCGGCTGCGGCCTATGGCCTCGACGCGGCAGAGGTCGTCGAGCGGCTCGCTGCGCGTGAGAAGCTCGGCTCGACCGGCTTTGGCGGCGGCATCGCGATCCCCCACGGCAAGATCGCCGGATTGCCTGGCGTGCGTGGCCTGTTCGTGCGGCTCGACAAGCCGCTCGACTTCGCATCGGTCGACGATCTGCCGGTCGATCTGGTGTTCGCGTTGCTCTCGCCGCCTGATGCAGGGGCGGAGCATCTGAAGGCGCTGGCGCGCGTGTCACGGCGGCTGCGCGATCGTACCTTCACCGCCAAGCTCCGCGGCGCAGGATCGGCCGATGCGCTCTACGCGCTGCTTGCGGGGACCGAGACGCGTGACGCCGCCGCCTGAACCGGTGGGAGCTCAGGCGCATTACCGGGCGCTCGAATCGCTTTACGCCGCAGCCCCCATCAACCGCTTCTTCGACTCGCGGCTGGAGATTCCGGCGAGCGGGCAGGCGCGGATCCACTTCACGATCGACGAACGGCATTTTCATGCCGGCGGGGCGGCGCACGGCACCAGCTATTTCAAGATGCTGGACGATGCGGCTTTCTATGCCTGCAATAGCCTGGTCACCGATCGCTTCCTGCTCACGACGGCATTCAATCTGTTTTTCACCCGTCCGCTCGGGCCGGGACCGGTGATCGCGGAGGGACGCTGGGTCAGCGGCCAGCGCCGCGTGTTCGTGGCCGAGGCGCGGCTGATCGACGCCGATGGCGAAGAAGCGGCACGCGGCACCGGCACCTTCATGAAATCGCGCATCCCGCTCGCCGGTCTTCCCGGCTACCGCCCCTGATGGCGCGGCTCGCGGCCGGGCTGCTCGTCAACGCACTCGTCCGGCGGGTTAATGCGGCGGGCGGCAGTGCGATGGTGCTGGCGAAGGGGGATACGGAAGCCGGCGCAATCCTGGTGCTGACGCTTGAGCGCGGTGCGAATCCAGGCTTTTTCGAACGGGGAATCGGACCCGATGGCAAGCCCGCACTGGTGCGGTCCGGCCCGACCGAACTAACCGATGAGAGCGCCGTTTCGGACTATTGGCAGCGCCGTCGCAGCCGTGATTCCGATTTGTGGGTTGTCGAACTGGATATCGCGGAGGCGGAACGGTTCGCCGCTGAAACCCTCACAACTGGTTGACACTCCGTAACCATTTGGCCAGAGGCTCGCGCACGTTTAAGTAGCGTTGTGCCGTCGGGGTGTGAGACCGCCGGTTACGCAGTCGGGGGGAAAGCCCGACCGGTCCTTTGTTTTAGACAAGGAAACGGACCGGATCGCGCGCCAACCGCATAGTATCGAAGTTGAATGTCCTTTTCTGCTCGCGCCGCGATTATCGCGGCTGTGACACTTGCCTTTGCCGCGGGCATTGGCGCGACCGCTCCGGGTGTAGCCCGGCAGACCGCGCCGTCCGCCAGCAATAACGGTCCGGACCTCCAGCAGGTTCCGACCATGGCCGAAGCGCTCGCCGATCTCGAAGCGGATGCGCCGGCCGCCCCCGCCAACGCTGTGGTTCAGCCGCTCGCCGATCTCGACGGCGACGATGCCGATTATGCGACGCTCGCCGCGGCAGTCGCCGCGCAGCCGCTTGCGATTGATGACGACGAGCTCAACTGCCTCGCCATCGGCGTCTATTATGAATCGAAGGGCGAACCCCTCGAAGGCCAGCTTGCGGTGGCTGAGGTGATCCTTAACCGCAGCGAATCGGGCCGCTTCCCGCGCAGCGTGTGCGGTGTGCTTAAGCAGCGCGGCCAGTTCTCCTTTGTCCGCGGCGGCCAGCTGCCGCAGCCGTCCGAAGGTTCGCGTGCGTGGAAGACTGCACTTGCAGTCGCCAAGGTCGCCCGCGGCGACATGTGGGACAGCCGCGTTTCGAACGCGCTCTATTTCCACGCCCGTTATGTCTCGCCCGGCTGGCGCCGCGCGCGCGTCGGCAGCGTCGGAAACCACATCTTCTATCGCTGAGCGGGTCGGGAGTGCGCGAAAGCGCATTCTCACGGTACCTCCAAACCGACTCGAACCTTCCGTTCGTTCGACAAATGTTCTAGGCAGCGGGGATGGTTTCTACCCTCCCCGCTGCCGAGTCGAACCCGGAACTGGTGCCGCCGGCCGCGCCGCAGCTCACCGCCGAAGTGACCCGTGGGGTCTGCCGGATGCTGCTGCGCCATGATTGCGTGGCGCTGGCCGAAGTGCCGCTGGGCGATGGCCGCCGTGCCGATCTGATGGCGCTGGACGCGCGGGGTGAGGTGGTGATCGTCGAGGTCAAGGTATCGCGCGCCGATCTGGTTGGGGACGGCAAATGGAGCGACTATCTTGCCCATTGCGACCGCTTCTTCTGGGCGGTACCCGCCGGGTTCGACCTGACTCTGTTCGAGACGCCGGGTTTCCTGCCCGAGCGCTGCGGGGTGATCGTCGCCGACCGCTACGATGCCGCAATCCTGCGTGAAGCGAAAACGGTGCCGCTCGCCAGCGCGACGCGGCGCAAATGCACGCTCGCCTTCGCCCGCCGCGCTGCGCGCCGGGTGATCACGCTGACCGATCCGGATGCCGACGGGCTCGGCCGGAACGGCTAGCAGCGTTTCTAGAAGTTCGGTCCTGAAACGGCGCGCTTCTGGACACTGGGTGCGTCCTTGAGCAGCTGTGCGATCACGGGCGAGCGGGTGTCGCGCGCCGCATAGTCGCGGGCATTCATCCCGGCGAGCCGGTCGCGCTGGTCGGGATCTGCCTTGGCGTCGAGCAGGGTACGGACCATGTCGCTATCGCGGCGCTGCACCGCGCGGATCAGCGGCGTCTCGCCGCCACTATTGCCCAGATTGACGTTCGCGCGCCTGGACAGCAGCAATGTCACGCCCTCAGGCCAGGCCGCCTCCACCGCCAGCATCAGCGGTGTGTTACCGCTGCCGTCCTGCAGGTTGATGTTGCCGCCGCGCGAAAGGATGAAGTTCAGATAGGTGCGGTCGCGGCGCTTGCTGACGATATGGATCGCCGCCTCACCCTTGTTGTCGCGCACATTGACGATCGTCTGACCCGGTTCGTTCAGCATATCGGTGACCTTGGTGCCGTCCTGGTCACGCACGGCCTTCAGGAAATTATAGCTGTCGGTGAACTGCTGAGCGGCCACCGGAAGCGCCAGCGCGAGCAGCGCCGCAGCGAAAACGGGCCGGGCGGGACGAAAAGTCATGGTCGAACGATGCCCCTGATGGCTGGGAAACCTTGCAACTCGCCCCGTATCAGATCATTGCGGGCGGCGCCATGAACAGGTTGCTGATCCCCGCTTTCGCCCTCGCTTTTGCTCTCGCCGGTTGCGGCGGGGCCACAGACGCGAAGAAGTCCCTCGCCGATGCGCCGCTTGCCGGAGCCTCGATCGGCGGACCGTTCACGCTGGTGGATGGGGACGGCAAGACGGTGAAGGACACCGACTTCGCCGGAAAATACCGGATCATGTATTTCGGTTATACCTTCTGCCCCGATGTCTGTCCGGTGGACGTCCAGAATATCGGCGGCGCGATGAAGCTGCTCGACAAGAGCAATCCCAAGCTCTCGGCACAGATCGTGCCGATCTTCGTCACCATTGATCCGGCGCGCGACACGCCCAAGGTGGTCAAGGAATTCACCTCGGCCTTCTACCCGCGCATGGTCGGCCTCACCGGCACCCCGGCACAGGTCGATGCCGCGGCAAAGGTCTATCGCGTGCCCTATGCCAAGCGCGAGACGCCGAGCGGCTACCTCATGGACCATGGCCGCCAGGCCTATCTGATCGGTCCCAAGGGGGAGCCGATCGCATTGCTGCCGCAGGATCAGAACCCGCAGGCGATCGTCGCGGAGATCGAGCGCTGGATCGGATAAAGCCCTTCTGGGAGCAGCCGCTCTCGACGCTCGACCGAGCGCAATGGGAAGCATTGTGCGACGGCTGCGGCAAATGCTGTCTGCACAAGATCGAGGATGAGGACACCGGCGATCTCTATGCGACCAACGTCGCGTGCCGCCTGCTCGATCGCCAGACCGGCTTCTGCGGCGACTACAAGCATCGCCACGCCTATGTCGCCGAATGCGTCCGGCTCAACGCGCATAATGTCGAGGATATCGTCTGGCTGCCCCGCACCTGTGCCTATCGGCTGCGCGCGAACGATGAGCCGCTTCCTGACTGGCATTATCTGGTGAGCGGCGATCGCGAGGCGGTCCACGCCGCCGGCGAATCGGTGCGCGGCTGGACAATCTCCGAGGATATCGCCGGCGATCTCGAGCACCATATGGTCGATCGGGTGCTGTGACCCACCCGATCGAGGTCGTCCGCCATCCGCGTGCGCGGCGGATGAAGCTCTCGGTCGATAACGCCACCGGTCAGGTTCGCCTCACGCTCCCGCCACGTGCACCGGTGGGCGAGGCGATGCGCTGGGCGGAGCAGCAGCATGAATGGATCGCGCGCGCGCTCGAACGTCGAACCGCGCCGGTGCCGTTCGAGCCGGGCGCGACGATCCTCTATCTGGGTGAGGAGATTGGCCTTGGCTGGGACAGCGGCTTTCCGCGCACCCCGGTGCTCGACGACGGTCAGCTGATCGCGGGCGGGCCGCGCGAGGGCTATGAACGCCGCGTCGAACGCTGGCTGCGCAAGACCGCGCTCGACATGCTGAGCACCGAGACCGCCGAATATGCGGCGCGTGCCGATGTCACCGTTACCCGCGTCGCGATCGGCGATCCGTCGGGGCGTTGGGGCAGCTGCGCGTCGTCGGGCGTGATCCGTTATAGCTGGCGGCTCATCCTCGCACCGCCGGCGGTGCGCCGCGCCACCGTCGCGCATGAAGTCGCGCACCGCGTCCATATGAATCACAGTCCCGCTTTCCACGCGGTCGTCCGGCAGCTCTATGGCAAGGATCCGGTGCGTGAGCGCGCCTGGCTGCGCGCCAACGCGATGCGGCTTCACTCGTTCGGCCGCGATTCCTGAAGCGGGCGCGGGGCGTCGCGCCCGGAGTCGCGTCCTGAATCACGCGGGGGTGCACGATCGGCGGGTTCGCGGCGCGGCGGCGGGGCATCGCGCTGGCCGCGTCCGGTCATCCGGTCGAGCCAGTCCTGATCGATCGTGCCGTCATCCGCGGGAGGCGGCGTGCCGCCCGGGACAGCATCCGGATTGGCCTCTTCGCGTGGGATCGGGTTACCGTCCTCATCGACATAGACGGCGTTGTCGGGTGCACCATAGACTTCGTCGTCGGGCTCGACCTGCCATTCGGGCAGGGTTACTTCGGTCTCGAACGCTTCGACCGGGCGGCCGGCGACCGCAGGGCGCATGAAGGCGGCAAAGGCGCGTGCCGGGGCGGTCCCGCCCTGCAGCCCACCGACGCGCTTGGCGTCGTCGCGGCCCATCCACACACCGGTGGTGAGGCCCGAGGAGAAGCCAAGGAACCAGCCGTCCTTGTTCGAGGTTGTGGTGCCGGTCTTGCCCGCGACCGGGCGATCGATCTGCGCCGCGCGTCCGCTGCCCGTGGCGACCGCGGTCTGCATCAGGTCGGTCATCTGCGCCGCGACATAGGGTGCGACCAGCACGCGTGAGGTGTCGACTTCATGCTGATAGATCACCGCGCTGTTCGCGGTGACGCGGGTGATTGCATAGGGGGTGACGCCAACGCCCTTGTTCGCGACCGAAGCGAACGCGCGGGTCATGTCGATCAGGCGCACATTGCTGGTGCCCAGAACCATCGCTGGCTGAGTATTGATCGGGGTGGTGATGCCGAACCGTCGCGCCATGTCCGCGACGGTGCCGAAGCCGACTTCCTGCCCCAGTTTCGCAGCGATGGTGTTGATCGAATAGGCGAAGGCCGAACGCAGCGACATCGCGCCCGAGAATCGGCCCGAATTGTTGCGCGGGCTCCAGCCGCCGATCGTCACCGCCTCGTCGACCACCTGATCGTCGGGCTTGTGACCGGCTTCGAGCGCGGCAAGGTAGACGAACAGCTTGAACGCCGATCCCGGCTGGCGCGTCGCCTGTGTGGCGCGGTTATAGATCGATGAGACATAATCGCGCCCGCCCACCATCGCGCGCACCGCGCCGTCGCGGTCGAGGCTCACCAGCGCGCCCTGCGCCCCGGCGGGGGTATTCGCCTGAATCGCCTGCGTCGCGGCGTTCTGCATCTTGAGGTCGATCGTCGTCCACACGTCGAGCGGCGCTTCGGTCTCGTCGATCAGCACTTCGAGCTGGGGCAGCGCCCAGTCGGTGAAATAGCGGACGCTGTTTTGCTTAGGCGCCGCGGCAAGCTTGACCTCGGCCGGGCGTGCGGCGTCGGCCTGGGCGCGGGTGAGCGCGCCGGTCTCGACCATCACGTCGAGTACCACGCTGGCACGGCCGATTGCCGCCTCCGCGTCGGCGGTGGGCGAGTAGCGCGATGGCGCTTTGACCAATCCTGCGACGACGGCGGATTCGGACAGCGTCAGATTGGTCGCCGGATGGCCGAAAAAGGTGCGTGAGGCAGCGTCGATGCCGTACGCGCCGCCGCCGAAATAGACCTTGTTCAGGTACAGTTCGAGGATCTGGTCCTTGGTGAACTTGCGCTCCAGCGCGAGCGCCAGCACCATCTCGCGCAGCTTGCGGCCGACGTCATATTTGTTCGACAGGAAGATGGTGCGCGCGACCTGCTGGGTGATCGTCGATGCGCCCTGCAAGCGGCGGTCGGTACCGCGATGGTCGAACGCGAACTTGGTGATGCGCACCAGTGCGACCGGGTCGACGCCCCAGTGCGAACGAAAGCGGCGATCTTCGATTGAGACCATCGCGTCGCGCATCGGTGCAGGGATCTTCGAATATTCGATCCACTCGCCATAGCTCGGCCCCAATGAGACGATCACCGTGCCGTCGGCGGCGTGGACGCGGATCATCTGTCCGTTGGGCGAGGATTTGAGCTCGTCGAAGCTCGGCAGATTGGCGCGCGCGGTATAGACCGCGATCGTCAGCGCGATGAGGCCGGCGAGCGCGAGCGCGACTCCGCCGATCAGCACCCATTTCAGGATGCGGCGAAACTTGCCGGGGCGGGCGGAGGGTTTTCTGGGCATCGGAAGTGGCGCGAACCTACCGGCGAACCGCGCGGCTCACAAGCGGATCGATAAGCCGGCCGGTCGCATGCGAATCAGGCGTCATCGCCTTCGCCGCGCGGGCGGAATTCGAGCGCGACCGAGTTGATGCAGTAACGAAGCCCCGTCGGGGGCGGTCCGTCGGGAAAGACGTGGCCCTGATGTCCGTCACAGCGCGCGCAGCGGACTTCGGTGCGGACCATGCCATGGGTCGAATCGCCATGCTCGCTGACATGATCGGGGGCGACCGGCCGCGTGAAGCTGGGCCAGCCAGATCCCGAATCATATTTGTCGTCGCTGTCGAACAGCTCAAGCTGGCAGCCCGAGCAACGATAGACCCCATCGGTCTTGTTGTCGGTATAGTGGCCCGAAAAGGCACGTTCGGTCCCGGCCTCGCGCAGCACATGATACTGCGCGGGTGTGAGCCGCTGGCGCCACTCCGATTCGGAAAGGTTGAGCTGTTCCATGCGCCCGATGTGAGGTGCCGGGCCGCCGCCGTCAATCGGCGGCTTCGTCCTTCCACGCCCACCAGAGCTGTGCAGGCGGCACGTTCCACCACTCCATGTCGGCATCGATGCGCGCAAAGTGGGGGGTCAGGAAATTGCGGACGTTCGGATTGAACTGATAGACCAGAAACGCGCCACCCGGCTTCAGCACGCGCTGCGTCGCTTCCGCGATCGTTTCGCCCACGCCCGCCGGCAGGGTTGAGAAGGGCAGGCCCGACAGCACGTAATCGGCATGCTCCGCGCCATGATCGGCGACGATGGAGTTCACGTCGGCGGCCGAACCCTGAATCGCCGAGAAGCGCGGATCGACGATGGTCTGGCGCAGATAGGCGACGAAATCGGGGTTGGTATCGATCGCGATATATTTCGCGTCCGGGCCGAGCCGGTCGAGGATGTGGCGGCAGAAGGTGCCGACGCCCGGGCCATACTCGACGAACACTTTGGTGTTCTCCCAGTCCACGCGCCCCAGCATCTTGCGGATCAGCTTGCGCGAGGACGGGATGATCGATCCGACCATCACCGGATGCTTGAAGAACCCTTGGAGGAAGAGCGCCTGTGGCGAGAGGGGGCGCGAAGCCTTGCGCTTCGCGCGGGAAAACGTGGTCGAACCGTTCATCAACTTCCCTCTGTCGGTGTCACGATCCTGTAGGACAGTTGCCACGGCTCTGTCATCAGGTACGTGCGCATCTTAACGCTCTTCACGCCGTGGCGGTTGCGCACGCCGCCGAAACGTTTCATCGAACAACCCGTGAAGGGAGCAGTCCATGACGTATCCGCGCGAAGGTCAGGTCGCCGTGATCTTCGTCTCGCAACGCACGGATGAGGATGACGACGGCTATTCCGAAGCAGCCGGGGCGATGGGCGCGCTGGCCGCGGTGCAGCCCGGTTATGCGGGCGTCGAGAGCGTCCGCGATTCGGGCGGGCTTGGCATCACGGTCAGCTACTGGGTGGACGATGCGAGCGCGCAGGCCTGGCGCGACAATCCCGAACATGCCCGCATCCGCGATCTCGGCCGCGCACGCTGGTACGACTGGTATGTGCTTGAGGTGACGCGCGTCGAACGCGGCTATCGCTGGTCGCGGCAATGAAGCGCCCGTGATATTGGGAGGGTGATCCTGGCGCGCGACCGCACCTTCGGGCTTTTGTTCCTGGTGATGTTCACCATCGCCGCCGGCAATACTGCACTGCAATCGGTGCTGCCCGCGCTCGGCCGTTCGCTCGGAGTCGCCGACAGCGCGGTGGCCGCCGCCTTCTCGGTCTCGGCAATCTTGTGGACGCTGGTCGCGCCCTTCTGGGCCAACCGCTCGGATCGGCACGGGCGGCGCAACATGGTGTTGCTGGGACAAATGGGGCTGACCGCCTCGCTGTTCTTCTGTGGCCTGTTCCTGGCGGCGGGGATCAACGGCTGGATCGAACCCGCCACTGCCTTCATCTTCTTCGTCGGGGCACGGATGCTCTATGGCGGGTTCGGTTCGGCCGCGCCGCCGGCAGTGCAGGCGATCGTCGCTGCGCGTACCAGCCGCGAGGACCGGACCAGGGCGCTCACCCTGCTCGGCTCGGCCTTTGGCCTCGGCACCATCCTCGGCCCGGCGATTGCGCCCTATCTGGTCGTGGGCGACCTGTGGCGCGGTGGGCCGACGATTGGCCTCGCCGGCCCGGCGCTGATCTTCAGCGGGGCGTCGCTGGTGATGGTGCTTGTTATCTCGCGCTTCCTCCCGCGTGATGTCGATGCACCGCTCAGCCATGGCGCGGTGACCAGCTATCCCTCGATCGGCGGGCAGGCGAGCGGGGCGAGTGTCACCGCCGCCACCACCCCCAAGATCGAGCCGATCGGCTATTTCGACCCGCGTGTGCGTTCCTGGATGATCTGCGGTCTGGTGCTTGGCCATGCGCAGGCGATGGCGGGACAAGTGATCGGCTTCCTGATCATCGATCGGCTCGGGGTCCCGCCGATCGAGGCGATTCAAGCGACCGGCCTCGTCCTGATGATGGGCGCGGGGTCGGCGCTGCTCGCGCAATGGGGGATCATCCCACTGCTCAACCTCAACCCACGCCAGCTGATGCTGATCGGCCTGTCGCTCAGTGCCGTGGGCGCGTTTGCCATCGGGAACGCGGTCTCGCTGTACGGGATCGCAACCGGCTATGCGCTGGCGACGCTCGGCTTCGGCTTCTCGCGGCCGGGATTCACCGCCGGCTCCTCGCTTGCGGTGGGGCAGGCAGCGCAAGGGTCAGTGGCGGGCAAGGTCACCTCCGTCAACGGCGCCGCCTTCATCCTCGGCCCGTCGATCGGTGTCGCGCTCTATGGTGTGTGGCGGCCGCTGCCCTATTTCACCGCGGCCGCCGCACTCGTGCTGCTGATCCTCTACGGGTGGTTCAGCCTGCGTCCTTCTTCCGGCCCTGAAGCATCCCCGGAGCGATGAACCCGATCGGGTTGAGCGCTACCGCATCCTGCTTCATCCGCGCGACGAGCTGGGCGTATTCCGCCTCCATCTCGGGCGTCACGGTGGCGCGCGAATCCGCGAGCGCCGCCTCGAAATGCGCCATCGTCACCTGCCGGTTGGCGAGCGATTCGCGCAGCGCGGCGAGACCGGCGCGGCGCACCACATCCTCCAGATCTGCCCCGGTGAACCGGTCGGTCCGTTCTGCGATCGAGCTCAGATCGACATCGTCCGCGAGCGGCATCTTTCCGGTCTGGATCTTCAGGATCCGCTCGCGCCCGGGGGCATCGGGCACGCCGACATAGATCAGCTCGTCGAGCCGGCCCGGGCGCATCAGCGCGGGATCGATCAGGTTCGGGCGGTTGGTCGCGCCGATCACGACCACCGACTGAAGCTCCTCCAGCCCGTCCATCTCGGCAAGGATCGTGTTGACCACCCGTTCGGTTACCTGCGGTTCGCCCATGCCGGACCCACGCATCGGCACAAGGCTGTCGAGCTCGTCGATGAAGATCACACAGGGTGCAACCTGCCGGGCGCGGGCGAACAGCCGGGCGATCTGTTGCTCGCTCTCGCCATACCATTTGCTGAGCAGGTCGGACGATTTAGTGGCGATGAAGTTCGCCTCCGCCTCCCGCGCCACCGCTTTGGCCAGCAATGTCTTGCCGGTGCCGGGCGGGCCATAGAGCAGGAAACCCTTGGCCGGGCGGATGCCGAGGCGCCGGAAGGCGTCGGGGTCCTTCATCGGCAGCTCGACGCCTTCCTTGAGACGCATCTGCGCGTCGTCGAGACCGCCGACATCCTCCCAATGGACGTTGGGCTTCTGGACCATCACCTCGCGCATCGCGCTCGGCTGGACGCGCTTCAACGCCTCGACAAAATCATCGCGGGTGACCGCCAGCGTCTCGAGCACCTCGGCGGGGATCGTCTTCTCCTCGAGGTTGAGCTTCGGCATGATCCGCCGCACCGCCTCGATCGCAGCTTCGCGCGCCAGCGCGGCGATGTCGGCGCCGACAAAGCCGAAAGTGGTGCGTGCGAGCTCGGCAAGGTCGACCTTCTCGCCCAGCGGCATGCCGCGGGTGTGGATGCCCAATATCTCGCGGCGACCGCGTTCGTCGGGCACGCCGACCACGATCTCGCGGTCGAACCGGCCCGGCCGCCGTAGCGCCTCGTCGAGCGCTTCGGGCCGGTTGGTCGCGGCGATGATCACGACATTGGCGCGTGCTTCCAGCCCGTCCATCAGCGTCAGCAGCTGCGCGACAAGGCGCTTCTCGGCCTCGCCCGTCACCTGCCCGCGTTTGGGCGCGATCGAATCGAGTTCGTCGATGAAGATGATCGCGGGGGCATTGGCGTTGGCCTCCTCGAACACCTCGCGAAGCTTTTTCTCCGATTCGCCATAGGCCGAACCCATGATCTCGGGCCCGTTGATCAGGAAGAAGCTGGCGTCGCTCTCGTTCGCGACCGCCCGCGCGAGTCGCGTCTTGCCGGTTCCGGGCGGGCCATGGAGCAGCACGCCCTTGGGCGGATCGACGCCCAGCCGCTGGAACAGCTCGGGATAGCGCAGCGGCAGTTCGACCATCTCGCGCAACTGGTCGATCGTCGCGGACATGCCGCCGATATCGTCATAGGTGACGTCGGCGCGGCGCAGCTCCTTGGCTTCCTCGAAGTCCGCGCGCAGTTCGACCTCGGTATTCTCGTCGATATGGACGATGCCGCGCGGCGTTGCCGAAACGACCGTCAGGCGGATCTCCTGCAGCGCATAGGCCGGCGCGCGCAGATGCTGGAGCACGTTGGGCGGCATGTCCGAAACGCGCTGCTGGCCGACGGTCGAGACGGTGTCGCCCTGTGCCAGCGGCCGGCCGATAAAGGTGCGCTTCAGCGCATTCGCGGACCCCTCAAGCCGCAAATCCTTGCGTGCGGGTGCGAACACGACGCGCGTCGCAGGACGCGATTCGCCGCGGCGGATCTCGACGAAATCGCCTGATCCGACCCCGGCATTGGCGCGCTGCAAACCGTCGATGCGCAGCAGCTCAAGCCCCTCATCCTCAGGATAGGGGAAGACGGCGCGCGCCGGTGTCGTGCGCTTGCCGATGATCTCGATCACATCGCCCTGTTGCAGGCCAAGCTCGGCCATCAGCGTGCGCGGAAGATGGGCAAGGCCGCGCCCGCTGTCCTCGGGACGCGAATTGGCGACCTGAAGCTTGCGTGTCGGGGTATCGGTATCGGCCATCGGCTCTCCTTCCCTGCGAATTGCCGGGTGAGCGCGCCAGATAGGCATGCGGTTCCGGATCGCCTAGGTAGGCTACCGTTTCGCCCGCGATTTGGGCAAAAAAAAGGGCCGGCCCAAGGGGACCGACCCATGAAAGGTTTAGGAGAGGATGCCTGAAAGGCACGCCCTATGTGCAGTGCAGCGTAAATTTGTGCAAGTGCGAAAAGATCCCATTATGATTGCAGTTTCTGCAATCTGTAACAATCGCGGTTTAGTGCCAGTGTAACCGTTGTCAGATTCGTTACACTGATAACCAGTTGCAAATGGAAACGCTGCACCACACAAAAAGCTATGCGAAGGCTGCCACCCCTCACCGCCATCGAAGCGTTCGTCCAGGTCGCGCGGCTTGGCTCGGTCAAGGCGGCCGCGGAGGAGCTTGCGCTGTCCTCGCCCGCGCTCAGCCGCCGGGTTCAGGCGCTGGAGCGCTTCATCGGCAAGCAATTGTTCGAGCGGCGCCATCAGTCGATGAAGTTGAATGCGGAGGGTGAGCGGCTGCTCGGGCTGATCGCGCCGGCGCTCGATTCGATGAGCGACGCGATCGAGGGGATGACCAGCGGGGTCGAATTGCTGCGCCTGCGTCTCGGCACGCCAGCGTTGTTCGCGACGCAACGGCTGCTCCCACATCTGGGTGCATTGCGCGCCATGCATCCGCAACTCCATCTCGATATTGATACCGGCGGGCATGGGATGTCGCGCCTCGGTGACGGACTCGACGCCGCGATCGTGCTCGCGCGCGACATCGACACCCTGCTTTACGGCCGCCGTCTCGACCGCAACCGCATCCGCCTCGTTGCTGCCCGGAATCTGGTCGAGGGACCGAATGCGATCACCCGGCCCGAACAGCTCGACGGCATGACCGTGATGGTCCACCGCGATATGGCCGACAGCTTCGAAATCTGGCGTGACGCGCTCGGCGTCCCCAATATCGAGCCGGTTGCGGTCGACCTGTTCGATTCGGGATCGCTGCTGCTCGAGGCGGCCGCGCAGGGCGTGGGTATCGCCTTCATGCTCGATTCGCACGTGGTGCCTGAGGATGACCCGCGCATCGCCACTCTGTTCGATCCGGTGGTGAAGAGTCCTTATTCCTACTGGTTCGTGTGCCGCCCGCGCGCGCTGGAGCAGCGCCCGGTCAAGCTGTTTCACGACTGGATGATCGGCACGATCGAACTGGAGAGTTAGGGCGCGCACCGGTGCGCGTGCCTTATTCGTTCCAGTTCAAGAGTTGGCCGGCAGCCGCGCTCGCGTGGTTCTGCGCCTGAATGAGGCTCGGAAACTGGCCGCCACCGTTCCATAGCTCGCCGTTCGATCCCGCCGCCTCATACTCGAGAACATAGGTGGGAGCCTCGATGTCGTCCCTCACCTCGGGATCGTCCGCCCAGTCTCCGGACCCATGGCGCACGGACTGATAGCTGATACGGACGCCTAACGGGATTCTGCCGTCGAACAGCCAGGTTGCGGTGGCCAGGATGCCGCCATCGGTCATCGCTACAGCGGCCGGCCGTCCTGATCCATCAACACTTCGCGCCGCCCGACATGGTCGGGGCGTGAGACGAGGCCGTCCTTCTCCATCCGCTCGATCAGCCGCGCAGCGCTGTTGTAGCCGACGCGCAGCTGGCGCTGAAGCCACGAGGTCGAGGCCTTCTGGCTCTCCGCGACGAGCTGAACCGCGCGGCGATACAGCTGCTCCTCGGGGCTGTCTTCGCCATCGGGCGCACCATCGAGCGCGAATTCCTCGCCCTCGGGTTCCTCGGTAACGGCCTGGATATAGTCGGGCGCCCCTTGCGCGCGCCAGTGATCGGCGACTGCCATCACTTCATCATCGCTCACAAACGGCCCGTGGACGCGCGCGATCTGCTTACCGCCGGGCATGTAGAGCATGTCGCCCTTGCCCAGCAGCTGCTCGGCGCCCTGCTCGCCCAGGATAGTGCGCGAATCGATCTTGCTGGTGACGTGGAAGCTGATTCGCGTCGGCAAATTCGCCTTGATCACGCCGGTGATGACGTCGACCGACGGGCGCTGCGTCGCCATGATCAAATGGATGCCCGCCGCGCGCGCCTTCTGCGCGAGCCGCTGGATCAGGAACTCGACTTCCTTGCCCGCGGTCATCATCAGGTCGGCGAGCTCGTCGACGATGATCACGATTTGTGGCAGCGGATTGAGCTCGAGCGTCTCCTCCTCGTACAGCGGCTGGCGCGTCTCGGGATCATAGCCGACCTGAACCTTGCGGCCGAGCTTCTGGCCCTTGGCCAGCGCCTGACGCACCTTGTCGTTGAACGAGCCGAGCGAGCGGACGTTGACCGAAGCCATCATCCGGTAGCGTTCCTCCATCTGTTCGACCGCCCATTTTAGCGCGCGCACCGCCTTGGGTGGATCGGTCACCACGTCGGCGAGCAGATGCGGGATATCCTTGTACATGCTGAGTTCCAGCATCTTCGGATCGATCATGATCATCCGGCACTGGTCCGGGGTCAGCCGGTAGAGCAGCGACAGGATCATGCAGTTGAGGCCGACCGACTTGCCCGACCCGGTGGTGCCTGCGACCAGCAGATGCGGCATCGGCGCGAGGTCTGCGATCACCGGATCGCCGGCAATGTTCTTACCGAGAACGATCGGAAGCTGCGCGCCCATATCCTCGAAACTGTCGCTGCCGACCAGCTCGTGTAGCGACACCATCTCGCGCTTGGCGTTGGGCAGTTCGATGCCGATCACGCTGCGGCCCGGGATCGTCGCGACGCGCGCCGACACCGCCGACATGTTGCGCGCGATATCGTCGGCCAGCTGGATCACGCGGCTTGCCTTGATGCCGCTCGCGGGCTCGAGCTCGTACATCGTCACGACCGGACCCGGCCGAACCTCGACGATCTGACCCTTCACATGGAAATCGTCGAGCACGCTTTCGAGCAGCCGCGCGTTACGTTCCAGCCCGGCCTTATCGATCGCTGCGCTGCCGCTCTTGGGCGGGGGTTTGAGCAAATTGAGCGGCGGAAGCGTATAGCTGCCCTTGAAGTCGAGGCTGGTCTGCACCGGCTTGGCTTTGGGCGGGCTGGGCGGCGGTGCGGGGTCCGCGATCACCGGGCCGGGGCGCGTATCGGGCAGCGCCATCTTGCGCGGTTTCGGCGCGGCGTTGGGCGTGAAGAGATCGGCGGCATCGTCGAAGTCTTCGTCGATTTCGCCTGCCTCCGCGCCGGTCCGCTCGCGTCGTGGCAGGCGCAGTTGCGACACTTCGAGCTGTACGCTGCGTGCCCAGACGATCGCGCCCGCGATGCCCGCGACCAGCCCAAGCGCCCGTCCGCCCCACAGGGTCACCATCGGCTCACCGACGAGGTTCAGCGCCCCGTGCAGCAGATTCGCGACCGAAAGCCCGACGATTCCGCCCCAGCTTCCGGGCAATTCGAACTCGAGCGCGGGGCGGCTCGAGACGAACGCAAGGGCGGTCCCGATAAGCGCGACGCCGATCGCGGCGCCGCCCAGCATCCGTCCCCATGCGCCGACGGGGTTCCCCTTCCACAGGCGGGTCGCGATGATCAGGCCGACAGGGATAAGCAGCACGATGGCAGGCCCGGCGGTCGCCAACAGCAGGTCGGCAAGCCACGCGCCCGGGGTGCCGAGCAGATTTTTCGCAGGCCCGCCCGCCGCGGTGTTCAGCGACGGATCGCTGCCGCTATAGGTGCCGATCGCCAGCACGGTGGCGAAGGTAAAGACATAGAGTGCGATCGCGCCGATCAACGCGCCGCTGCGTTTCGCCCCCGCCTTCATCGTGTCACGCCACAGCATCGGCTGCACCCGGCTCGCCATCATTGTTCCTGAAAATGTCTCGAAAGTCCCGCTTTGCCGGATTCATCCACCCTGCGGACTCTGGCGTCAAGGCAGCCGCTGGCGTAATGCGTCGGCATGAGCCAGGCAGACCTTCTGATCCTCGGTGGCGGGCTGGTGGGGAGCGCGCTTGCGGTCGCCCTCGACCGCCACGGCATTTCCAGCATCGTGATCGATCCCGCGGACCCCGCGGTGATTCTCGCCGCCGCGCATGACGGGCGCGCTTCGGCCATCGCCGCAGCACCGATGCGAATGCTCGACGCGATCGGCGTGGCGGATCGCCTGACCGGCAAAGGCTGCCCGATCCAGAGCATCCGAGTCAGCGACGGGCTGGAGCCGGGCAAGCTCGATTTCGATCCATTGGACGGCGAAGGCGCGCTGGGTACGATGTTCGAGAATCGCCATCTGCGCGCCGCGCTGATGGCCGCAGCCTCTGAAGCACCGCTCGCCGATGTGCGGATGCTGACCCGCGCGCTGAACGTCGAGCGCGGTCCGCACGGCGTCACCGCGACCCTCAGCACGGGGGAAGTCGTCAAAGCCCGACTGCTGATCGGTGCCGAGGGGCGCAACTCGCCCACCCGCGACGCCGCTCATCTCAATGTCGCGCGCTGGACCTATGATCATTCGGCGATCGTCACGTCGCTCCACCACGAGCACAGCCACGAGAATACCGCGTTCGAGATCTTCTATCCTCAGGGCCCGTTCGCGATCCTGCCGTTGGTCGATGACGAACAGGGGCACCGCTCGGCGATCGTCTGGTCGGTCAAGCGGCACGAGGAAGCGGGGATGATGAAGCTCTCCGAACGCGGTTTCCTCGCCGAGGCGGAGAAGAAGATGGGCGGGTTCCTGGGCAAGCTCGGCCCGCTCGGCCCGCGTTTCAGCCACCCGCTCGGCTTCCACCACGCTGCGACGATCACTGCCGATCGCCTTGCTTTGGTCGGCGACGCTGCGCACGGCATCCACCCGATCGCGGGACAGGGCGTCAATGTCGGTTTCCGCGATGTCGCCGCGCTGGTCGAGGTGCTGGTCGAGGGCAAGCGGCTCGGCCTCGACATGGGCGATCCCCAGCTGCTTGCGCGCTACCAGCGCTGGCGCAGCCTCGACACCTTCATGGTCAGCGTCGCCACCGACGCGCTGACGCACCTGTTCGGCATCCCCGGCAAGACCGCCCACGCCGCGCGCCGCTTCGGCCTGTCGGCGGTGGACAAGGTCCCTGCGCTCAAAAACTGGTTCATGGCCGAAGCGCGCGGCGAGAGCGGCGCGACGCCCAAGCTGCTGCACGGGGAAATGGCGTAGCGCGCTACTGCAGTGTCCCCTCGTCGCTGTCGTGGCGGCCGAAGAACTGCATCAGCTGCACCGTGAGCTCGGCGCGTGCGCTCAGGCAATCGGTCTCCAGCAGCGCCTGCTTCGCCGCCGGATCGAACGGCGCGATCTGCGCGATGCCGTTGACCAGCGCCTCGTCATCGAGCCGCGATACCGCGCTCCAGTCCACCGCATAGCCCTGTGCATCGGCGAAGCGCCGCGATTCGAGTTCGAGCGACGCGCGCTCGGCCAGTGCCAGAACCTCGTCCTGCGGATCGGCGATCAGCTCAGCCTCGACCTGGCGGAACAGCGTGGTCACGTCCAGCTCGCGCACCATGCGGAAGCGCGACAGCCCCTCCAGCACGATGTCGAACTTGCCGTCGTCGAGCGCCTCGACCTCGGCGATTCGGCCGACACAGCCAATCTGGAACAACGGCACTGGCTTGCCCGGCTCCTCGTAAAAGCCGGGGCGCGGCTGGATCATCCCGATCCGCCGGTCGCGCGCCAGCGAATCGGTCACCATCGCACGATAGCGTGGTTCGAAGATGTGCAGCGGCAGCTGCATCCGCGGGAACAGCAACGCGCCCGCCAGCGGAAAGATCGAGAGCCGCGTGGTCGTCATCCGAACAGGATGGCGGAAAGCTTGCGGCGCTGGCCCGAGACCCAGGGGTCTTCCAGACCCACCGCCTCGAACAGCTTGAGCAGGCGCGTGCGCGCGGCAGCGTCATTCCACTCCTTGTCCTCGGCGATCATCGCCAGCAGCGTTTCGGCGGCGCCGTCGCGATCGTTCGCAGCCATCTGTGCGCCTGCCAGTTCGTAGCGCGCATCCATGTCCGCCGGGTTTTCCGCTGCCCGTGCGCGAATCGCCGCGAGTTCGTCGTCAGCCGGGGCCTCACGCGCCAGCGTCAGCGCGGCTTGCGCGCGTTCGACCTCGGGAGTCCTGGCAGCATCGTCGGGCACTACGTCGAGCGCCGCCTGCGCCTCGTCGAGCCGGCCCAGCGCGACCAGTGCTTGTGCGCGTCCTGCCGCGACCTGCGGGTGCTCGGGCGCCATCTCGCCGATCTGGTCATAAACCACCAGCGCACGCTCATGGTCGCCGTTCGCTGCGACTTCGGCTGCCATCGCCAGCAGCGGCTCAAGCTGCGCCTCCTGCGCCGCCGCGTCGCTCTCGACCGGGATCTGGCGCAGGATCTGGTCAAGATTGGCGCGCAGCTGCGTTTCGGTGCGCGCATTGGTCAGGTCCGCGACCAGCTGGCCCTGGAACATCGCATAGACGGTGGGAATCGACTTCACCTGAAACTGCGCGGCGATGAACTGATTGGCGTCGACGTCGATCTTGGCGAGGATCACGCCCTTATCGGCATAGTCGGCCGCGACCTTCTCCAGCAGGGGCGCCAGCGCCTTGCACGGTCCACACCACTCGGCCCAGAAATCGAGGATGACCAGCTTGGTCATCGAAGGCTCGACGATGTCCTTGCGGAATGCCTCGACGGCGTCCTTGTCGGCGGCGGAAAGTCCCAGCGTGGCCACGGCGAATCCCTTGTGTCAAAAACCGGCGCCCTATGTGGGCGCTGGCGGCGTGCTGGCCAACCCCTTTCGCCCAAAGGACGCCGAAGTTGGGGATGGCGCGATTCGGGGGTTGCGGACCCCCGAACCCGCTGCTAGAGGCCGCCACCTTGCCCCGCCCCCTCGGTCTTCCGAGCGGGCACCAAGCGCCAGAGAGCGGGCGTAGCTCAGGGGTAGAGCACAACCTTGCCAAGGTTGGGGTCGAGGGTTCGAATCCCTTCGCCCGCTCCAGGACGCTGCCGCGATAGCGCGGCAGCCGGGTCGCGAAATCGCAGCAGCCTTGTCCAGCATAACGCCGTTTGACGGCGCGATTCGTTTCTTATCCGCCCCGCATTCGCCGCTTGATCCGGCTGAACGCCACGGGGGTGATTCGCAGGAACCGTGCAATGTCCGCCTGTGGCAGGCGGGCAATCAGCGCATGCTCGTTTGACAGCAAATCGCGATAGCGTTCTTCCGCGCTCTGGCAGAGCAGCGCCTGTTCGCGCGCCTCTTTGCGCAGCCGCACCCAGTCGATGAAGCGGACATGCGCAGCGGCAAGCGCGGGCGATTCGGTGATTTCGCGTGACAGCCAGTCGATCGGCAGTGCGACCAGCACGGATCGCGCGACCGCAATCGCCGAAAAGGCGATCGACGCAGAAGGACCCTGCCCCGACGGGCCGAACAGCCCGCGATCGGCGATCAGGCTCTTGATCCATTCCTCGCCGTTCGCGGTGGCATAGGTGAGCTTCACCAGACCGGAGCACAGGATGAAGGCCCGGTCGAGCGGTCTGCCCTGTTCGAAGACGGTCTCTCCCCGGCCGGCCGCGCGCCGGACTCCGATCCGCTGCGCCTCCGCCCGCTCGGCAATTGCCGCCGCAAGCGCAACCGCCGGGTCGGATGGCTCCACTGAACCCAGGTTCATCGGCTTTGGCGCGGGATCCATTAGGACCGGGATAACGCAACGGAAGAACTGGTGACAACGCCCCTTTCCAAACCCTCGTGCATCGTGCTGACCGGGGCCACCTCGGGTATCGGCGCGCGCCTGATGCACCGCCTGCTCGCGGGCGACCACCGCGTCATCGCCGTGTCGCGCCGCGCGTCCGCGCTCGATCTGCACGCGGGACTCGAGCGGGTCGATTGCGACCTCGCCGACCCGCAGGCGGTGCGAGCGCTGGCGTTTGACCTGTCGCATCGTCATCCCCGGATCGATCTGCTGATCAACAACGCGGCGCTGCAATATGGCGTGCCGCTCACCGCGTCGCAGTTCGATCCCGCTGCGATGATCGCCGAAGCGCAGATCAACCTCGTCGCGCCTGCGCTCCTCGCGCACGGCCTGCTCGGCCCACTCGAAGCGGCGGGGCCGGGGGCCGGAATCGTCAACCTCTCCTCGGGTCTCGCTTACTATCCCAAGCGCGACACCGCGCTCTACTGCGCGACCAAGGCGGCGTTGCACAGCTTTTCGCAAAGCCTGCGCTATCAGCTCGAACCCCGGGGAATCCGGGTGATCGAGGTGATCCTGCCGCTGGTCGCGACGCCGATGACGGAGGGGCGCGGCAGCGGCAAGATGGATGCCGATGCCGCCGCGCGCGCCATCCTGACCGGCATCGCGCGGGGTCGGGACGAAATCCATATCGGCAAGGCCCGGCTGCTCCCCCTGCTCGCCCGCATTGCCCCCTCAATCGTGCGAAGGATGCTCAAGGGATGAAGGATCTGCTCAAGACGGCGTTCGTGCTTGCGCTCGCCTTCGCCTCGACCTTTCTGGTGATGCGCGCGACGGGAATCCTGACGGAGGATCAGGTCCGGGTGTTTCTCGCCAATGCACATCAGATCGATCCGGTCTGGCTCGTCGCGCTGGTGATCGGGCTGTTGTGGATCGATCTGCTGATCGCGATCCCGACCATGACCACGATCCTGCTCGCCGGATATTTTCTGGGCCCTGTGCTGGGCGCATCTGCCGCGATTGCCGGATTGTTCGCAATGGGCGTGACCAGCCATATCCTTGGCCGCGTGATGGGTCGCCCCGTGCTTGCCCGGCTGTTCCGCGACGCCGCGCGGCTCGACGCGATCGAGACGAGCTTCGCGCGCAACGATGTCCTCGCGCTGTTTGTCTGTCAGGCGCTGCCGATCCTGCCCGAACTGTCCTGCTGCCTGTCGGGAATCGCGCGCATGAATCCGATTCGCTTTCTCGCCGCCTATGCGGTGGGTGTCGTCCCTTTCGCCGTCATCGTCGCCTATGCCGGGTCGATCAGCACGATCGAGAATCCTGGCCCGGCGATCTACGCCGCGATCGGAGTCTCGACCGTGCTGCTGCTCGCATGGCGTCTGTTGCAGCGAAGGGCGGCGGCGAGTCAGGCGTAAATGTGACCGAACAGCGTTGCCTGCGCTGATTCCTGCCTCGTGTGCCCTATTCCTGAACCGATCGTTTCGGAAATGGCCCCCTTCCCGCCCTTTTCCGGCCCTGCCCCCTACCTATCTGATCCTGCAGAGGAATATCCCCGTTCGGGATGGCTGGTGCAGGAGGTTCAACCATGCAGAGCAAGGAACTGGTGCGGCGCACTTCGCGTCCGCTTCGCTGGATGGCCGCTCTGGCTGGCGCGATGATGCTGGTGGCGCCGGTGGCGGCGCAGGCGGGCGGCAAGCTCTCGTCAGCAAGCGAATGGCGCAATCCCAAGGATACGGTGCGAATCCGTTTCAGCCCCTGTGGGCAGGACCGGGTGTGCGGAATCGTCACCTGGGCGAGCGACAAGGCAAAGGCAGATGCGCGCCGCGGCGGCACCGAGCAGCTTGTCGGCACCAATTTGTTCCGCGATTTCCAGCGCGTCGCACCGGGCGCGTATAAGGGCCATGTGTTCGTGCCCGACATGAACCGCACTTTCTCCGGCCATGTGGAGATCAACGGCGATTCGATGATCGGCAAGGGCTGCGTGCTCGCCGGGCTGATCTGCAAGCAGCAGGTTTGGACGCGCATTTCGTGATGCGCTTTGCCCTGCGGCCGCGCTAATCTCGGCCCATGGCAAATGCACCCATTCGAATCGGTATCGGCGGCTGGACCTTCGAGCCCTGGCGCGGGACCTTCTATCCCGAAGGCCTCAGTCAGAAGAAGGAGCTGGAATATGCCAGCCGCCAGCTGACCGCGATCGAGATCAACGGCACCTATTATTCGGGGTTCAAGCCCGCGACCTTCGCCGGCTGGGCGTCGACCGCGCCCGACGGCTTCGTCTTCGCGGTCAAGGCGTCGCGCTTCTGCACCAACCGCAAGGTGCTGGCCGAGGCGGGCGAATCGGTCGGCAAGTTCGTCGGGCAGGGCATCGTCGAGCTCGGCGACAAGCTCGGCCCGATCCTGTGGCAGTTCATGGCGACCAAGAAGTTCGACGCCGACGATTTCGGCGCCTTCCTCAAGCTGCTTCCCCAGAGTCACGAGGGCGTGAAGCTGCGCCACGCGATTCAGGTGCGGCACGACAGCTTCCACGTCCCTGAGTTCGTCGCGATGTGCCGCGACGCGGGCGCTGCGATCGTCTTTGCCGATTCGCCCGAATATCCCGCGCTCGCCGACATCACCGGTGACTTCGTCTATGCCCGGCTGGAGAAGGGCGAGGACGATAATCCGCTCTGCTATCCCGACGGCGATATCGACCGCTGGGCGGAGACAGCGAAGCTATGGGCATCGGGCGGTAAGCCCGAAGGCCTGCCCTATGTCGAAGCCGGCGCCCCGCCGAAACAGCCGCGCGAGACCTTCGTCTTCTTCATCCATGGCGGCAAGGTGCGCGCGCCCGCTGCTGCGAAGGCGCTGATCGAACGCACCGCTTGAAATGTTGGAATCGGGCGGGCAGCCTCGTGCCCGCTCTTTGAAATCGTGCTTCCAGCCGACCTCGCGCACGCGTGGCAGTGTGACTTTTGGGACTTTTGGCGGTCTCAGGGCCGCGCGGGACTGGGCAGGTCCGACACCATCCGCTCGCCATCGATGACGATCGGGCTCGCGATTCCCGGCAGTCCGCCTGCCGCGATCTGCATCCCGCGCGCCACCACCTGCGGGTCGGCGAAGACCTCGCCGATATCGTTGATCGGACCGGCGGGCACGCCCTGTGCTTCGAGCGCGTCGGACAGCGTCTGCTTGGTCCAGCCCGCCACCGCCGCCTGAATCGGCGCGATCAGCCGTGCACGGTTGCGCACCCGTGCGGGATTGGTCGCGAAGTCCGGGTCGGCGTGCAGATCGAGTCCCAGCACCGTGCACAGCCTGGCAAACTGCCCGTCATTGCCCACCGCGATGATCAGATCGCCGTCGCTCGCGGTGAACGCCTGATAGGGGGCGAGGTTGGCGTGGCCGTTGCCCATCCGGTGCGGGACCTTGCCTGACGCCATCCAGTTGAGCGCCTGATTGGCGAGTACTGCGACCTGCGTGTCGAGCAGCGCCATATCGATCTGCGCGCCCGCTCCACTCTGGTCCCGCTTTCGCAGTGCCGCCAGGATCGCGACCGTTGAATAGACGCCGGTGAAGATGTCGGCATAGGCGATCCCCGCCTTTTGCGGCGCGCCGTCGGGCTCACCGGTCAGCGACATGATCCCGCCCATCCCCTGAATGATGAAGTCGTATCCGGCGCGGTGCGCATAGGGGCCGGTCTGGCCGAACCCCGTAATCGAACAGGTGATCAGCCGCGGATTGACCGCCAGCAAGCTCTGATGGTCGAGCCCGTATTTGACCAACCCGCCGACCTTGTAATTCTCGATCACCACATCGGCATCGGCGACCAGCGCGCGCACTTCGGCTTGTCCTTCGGGTGTCGCGATGTCGATGAACCGGGCGGTCTTCCCCCGGTTGGCCGCATGATAATAGGCCGCGTCGCGGTCCTTGCCCTCGGCATCATGCAGGAAGGGCGGGCCCCAGTGCCGCGTATCGTCGCCGGCGCCCGGCCGCTCGACCTTGATCACGTCGGCGCCGAGGTCCGCGAGCAGCTGTCCGCACCACGGCCCCGCCAGGATCCGCGCCAGCTCGACGACCTTGATGCCTGCGAGTGGTTTCACCCGCGGAATTCCCCACGCCGGATAAGATAGTAGCAATGGCCGGGCAGCATAAACCCGTTGCCGCGCTCGACCCGGCCCTCCTGCAGCACCCCGCCGATCTTCTCCATCGCCCGGCGCGAGCGCATGTTGTTCTCACCCACCACGAACACCGCGCCACTGACATATTGGTGGATATGGTCGAGCATCATCCGCTTGATCTCGCGGTTCCACACCCCGCCCCAATAGGCCCGGGCGACAAAGGTCCAGCCGATTTCCACCTCGTCGCGCACCGCGTCGGGAAAGGCATAGCGGCTGGCGCCGATGATCGCGCCGCTGGCCTTGTCGAGGATTGTGAGGCCACCGCCGCTCGCCAGCGCGTCCTCGAAATAGGCGCGGAACACCGGCTCCTGCCAGCGATTGTGGAACGGGTGCTGTTCCCAGATCAACGGGTCCGACGCGACCGCGAACATGTCCTGCCAGTCCTCGGGCACCGTTGGCCTGAGCAGGGCGAGTTCGCCGGTCAGCGTCGGCTGGAAGTCCATCAGAACGCCGCGATGCCGGTGATCGCCCGGCCGAGGATCAGGCCATGGACGTCGTGCGTGCCCTCATAAGTGTTGACCGTTTCGAGGTTAATCGCGTGGCGCATCACATGGAATTCGGCCGAGATGCCGTTGCCGCCATGCATGTCGCGGGCGATGCGCGCGATCTCCAGCGACTTACCGCAATTGTTGCGCTTGATGATGCTGATCGCTTCGGGCGCCAGTTCGCCCTCGTCGAACATCCGCCCTGCGCGCAGCGCCGCCTGCAGGCCGAGCGCGATCTCGGTCTCCATATTGGCGAGCTTGAGCTGCACCAGCTGGGTCGCGGCAAGCGGCCGTCCGAATTGATGGCGGTCGAGCGTATATTGCCGTGCGGCATGGAAACAGGCTTCGGCCGCACCCATACTGCCCCAGGCGATGCCGTAGCGCGCGCGGTTGAGGCAGCCGAACGGCCCCTTCAGCCCCTGCACCTCGGGCAGCAGCGCGTCCTCGCCCACTTCGACGCCGTCCATCACGATCTCGCCGGTGATCGACGCACGCAGCGACAGCTTGCCCTCGATCTTGGGCGCCGACAGGCCCTTCATTCCCTTCTCGAGAACGAAGCCCTTGATCCCGCCGCCATGCGCATCGCTCTTCGCCCAGACGACGAAGACGTCGGCGATCGGCGAGTTGGTGATCCACATCTTGGTCCCGGTGATCCGGTAACCGCCATCGATCTTCTCGGCGCGGGTGCGCATCGAACCCGGGTCGCTGCCCGCATCGGGTTCGGTCAGGCCGAAACAGCCGACCCATTCGCCGCTCGCCAGTTTGGGGAGGTACTTCCGGCGCTGCTCCTCGGTGCCATAGGCGTTGATCGGGTGCATCACGAGGCTCGACTGAACGCTCATCGCCGAACGATAGCCCGAATCCACCATCTCGACTTCGCGTGCCACCAGACCATAAGCGACATAGCCAAGGCCGGCGCCGCCATAGGTCTCCGGAATGGTCGGGCCGAGCAGGCCGAGCTGGCCCATCTCCGACATGATCTCGCGGTCGAAATCCTCGTCGAGAAATGCGCGGGTGACCCGCGGCAGCAGCCGCTCCTGCGCATAGGCGCGCGCGGCATCGCGAACCATGCGCTCTTCGTCGGTCAGCTGCGCGTCGAGCGCAAACGGATCGGCCCAATCGAAACGGCCCATCGCGGCCATGACTTCTCTCCCTGAGTTGATCTTACTGTGCGGGCGCCGCGGGCGCGGGTTGCGCGGCCGGTTGCTGTGCGCCGGCGGTTGGCCTCACCGGACCGCGGATCGCCGCGGTCTCGAGCGTATCGAGCGCGTTGCGGGTTTCGACATAGCGGCTCGCCGCCGCCATCCAGCTTTCCGCGCCCTGCGCGCCGGGCAGCCGGGCGATTTCGGCGAGCGCCGCTTCGACATGGCCCTGCCCCAGCAAGCGGCGGGCACGTGCCAGCCGCGCGCGTGGATGCGGGCTCGCCGCATTGTCCTTGCGCACGATCACCAGCGTCGTCGCCTCGCGGCGCAGCCCGTCCCACCAGCTTTCGCCGGGAACCCCGGTCGAAAGCCGCGGCGCGATCTGGTCGAACGCGAGGCGCAGGTCCTCGAGTGTCACGGGTTCGGTCGCGCCGCGGATGACGGTGGCGACAGCCCGCCCGTCATTCTCCCCGAAGCGCGTGCGCAATTCAGCTGCGATCGGACCCAGCGGTTGACCGCGCTCGATCGCACGCCGTGCCCCGAACACCAGCATCATCGCTTCGGCGCGCCCGGCATAGCCCGCGGCGGTGCGCGCGTCGGCATCGCTTGCCTGAATGCGGGTGTCGAGCGCGTCGAGCCGGGCGGCGAGCGCCTGCTCGCGCGATGCGAGCGTCGCGACATCGGTAGCGGCAGACGCGGACGGCGGCGCGGTGAGGGCGGGCTGGACGGGAGCGGGCGTCGGCGGCGGCTCGCTGTTCCACCAGCCACCAAAGCGGAAGACCGCCGCCATCACCGCGAGTCCTGCGAGGAAGGCGATCAGCCCGGCGACCAGCGCGACGGTCAATGTGTTGCCGCGGGGGGGCGCCGGAACCGGCGTCTCGATCGGCGTATCGGAAATCATGGGACCGCTTATTCTCCCGATGCGGTCAGGGGTCAATCGCGAGCGGGCGCGCAGCGGCAATCAGTGCGTCATCATCGGGCGTGGCAGCGACGGCGATTCGATCCCAGCCGGGCCCGGCGGCGATCGCTGCCTTGCGGCTGATCGCGGCGATCCGAACATTATGGCGTGGGATGCCGTGGCCGGCCAGCGCTGCGCCAAGCTGCATGCCCGCGCGGGCGGAATGGATCAGCGCAATGCTTCCCTCCAGCGTTAGGGCGTCAGCGGCTGCCCATGCGACCGGGTCGCTCGCATAAACGGGCACGATAGCTGCGAGTGCCGGATGCTCGATTGCAGTTCGATCACGTCCTGAAAGCCATAGCAGGCGTGCGAAGTCCGGGGCGTCGTGCAGCAGGTCCGTCAGGTCGGTCGAACCGGTGTGCACCACTGTAAACCCGGCAGCGCGCGCTGCGTCCGCTGTCGCGCTTCCGACCGCCAGAACCGGCAGACCGCGCAGCGAAGCAAGGTCCGGGCCGCCATGGCGGACAGCGTTGGCGCTGGTGAAGAGCAGCCCGTCAAAATCCGCGGGCTCAAGCGGCGTCCAGTCGAGCGGGCTCACCTCGAACAGGGGCAGCGGCAGGGGATCGAACCCGGCGTGGTGCAGCCGTGCCGCGGTGGCGGCATTGCCCGGTTCGGGCCGCAGGATCGCGACGCGGCGGCTCAATGCCCGAACAGCGCACGCAAATGCGGGCTGGCGGCAGCGAGCAGGTCGTGCGCGATGGCCGCTGCCTCGTGCGCATTTCCCTCAAGGCCGGGCCTGTCGAGGCGGACGTGCTCGCTTCCGTCCTCGCTCAGGATCTCGGCGCGCAACCGCAGCGTGTCGTCTTCGATCGTCGCGAGTGCGGCCACCGGCGAATGGCAATCGGCCGACAATGCGGCGAGCAGTGCACGTTCGGCCAGCACGCAGCGCTCGGTCACGGGATCGCCGATCGCAGAGACCAGCATCCGGGTCGGGACATCGTCCGCGCGCACCTCGATTCCGACCGCGCCCTGCGACGGGGCGGGTAGCAGCAGGTCGAGCGGGATCGGTGCGCCGATATCGGGCCGTTCGAGCCGCTCAAGCCCCGCGGCGGCGAGCAGGGTGGCGTCGGCCTCACCGTCACGCACCTTGGCCAGCCGCGTATCGACATTGCCGCGCAACGGTACGATCGACAGGTCGGGGCGGATGCGGCGCATCTGCGCGGCGCGGCGCGGCGAGCTGGTACCGATCCGCGCGCCATGCGGCAGCGCTTCGATCGAATCGGCGCCGATCAGCCGGTCGCGGACATCCTCGCGCTTGAGCATTGCGGCGATGGCAATGCTTTCGGGGCGGATCGTCTCGACATCCTTCATTGAATGGACTGCCAGGTCGATCTCGCCGTCCAGCAGCGCGCGGTCGAGCTCCTTGGTCCATAACGCCTTGCCGCCGATTTCGGCGAGCGGGCGGTCTTGCACCTTGTCGCCGGTGGTGCGGATCGGAACGATCTCGACCATCTCCGGCGCCCAGCCATGCGCGGCGAGCAGCGCATCGCGCACGAGATTGGCCTGGACGAGCGCGAGCGGCGATCCGCGGGTGCCGAGACGAAGCATGCGCGGCCCTCTAGCGGTTCGATCTGCGGATGTCGAAGGGGCGAGTGTTTAGGGAATCTCGAACAGCCCCGCCGCCCCCATGCCGCCCGCGGTGCACATCGACACCACCACCCAGCGCACCCCGCGCTTGCGGCCTTCGATCAGCGCGTGACCGATCAGCCGCGCGCCGGTCATGCCGAACGGGTGGCCGATCGCGATTGCGCCGCCATTGACGTTGTACTTCTCCGGATCGATGCCCAGCGTGTCGCGGCAATAGAGGCACTGGCTCGCGAATGCCTCGTTGAGTTCCCACAGCCCGATATCCTCGACCCTGAGCCCTGCCCGGTCGAGCAATTTGGGAATTGCGAAGATCGGCCCGATGCCCATCTCGTCGGGTCCGCAACCCGCCGCCTGAAAGCCGCGATAGATGCCGAGGATATCCCTGCCTTCGGCCTGCGCCATGGCGCGATCCATCACAATTTGCGCCGCGGCGCCGTCGGACAGCTGGCTGGCATTGCCCGCGGTGATATGGCGGCCTTGCTTGATGACTTGCCCGTCCCGCCACACGGCCTTGAGGCCCGCGAGCGCCGCTTCCGTCGTGCCCGCCCGGATTCCCTCGTCCTGCGTCACCGTCACCGTTTCATTTCCGGTGCGGTTACCCTCCTTGTCGAAGAGTGCCTTGTGGACAATGATCGCCACGATTTCCTCGGCGAACGCGCCGTTGGCGAGTCCCGCCTCGGCGCGTTGCTGGCTCATCGCGGCATATTCGTCCTGCCGCGCGCGGCTGATGCCATAGCGTTCGGCGACGATCTCGGCGGTCTCGATCATCGGCATGTACGCATGGGGTTCGTTCGCCAGCACCGACTGGTTCTGGAAGCGTGGCGCGTCCTTGTTCACTGTCAGGCTGATCGATTCCATCCCGCCCGACAGCGCGACGTCGATATCCCCCGCGACGATCGACCGCGCCGCCAGCGCCAGCGCGGTCAGCCCCGATCCGCATTTCCGGTCGAGCGTGAATGCGGGCACGCGCTGGGGCAACCCCGCGGCGAACACCGCCATCCGCCCGGCATTGCCGCCCTGCGTTCCCCATTGGTTGCCCACGCCCCAGAAGATGTCGTCGATCCGCGTGGGGTCGATTCCAGCGCGCTCGACCGCCGCGTTCATCACATGTCCGGCCAGCACCGGAGCCTCGGTCGCGTTGAATGCGCCGCGATAGGCTTTGCCGATGCCCGTCCGGGCGGTGGAGACGATTGCGGCTTCGCGCATTGGCATCCTCTCATTCGTGTTCTGGGTATGGTATCCTTCTAGTATGAGAGGGCAGTTATTGGAAGCTTCAGTCGGTAAAGTTCGGCGCGCGCTTCTGCATGTTCGCCATCACCGCCTCGATCTGGTTGGGCGAACGCATCAGCAACGCTTGCTCGGCGCTTTCCGCCGCCAGGATCGCGGGTGCGTCCGTTTCTGCGGCGAGATTTGCGAGGCGTTTGGCGGCGCGGATCGCGTGCGGGTTTCGTCCTGCGATATCCTGCGCGAGCGTCAGCGCCTCGGCATGCGGGTCGTCCGACAGGCGCGTTGCAAAGCCAAATGCCAGCGCGTCCTCGGCGCTGAATTCGCGTGCCGTGTAGGTCAGCTCACGCAGCACATCGTCGCGCACCATCGTCCGCCACAATGCGAAGCCCGCCATGTCGGGGACGATCCCCCATTTCATCTCCATGATCGCGCAGCGCGTGCCGGGTGCGAGGATGCGGATGTCGGCGCCCGACAGAATCTGGAACCCGCCGCCAAATGCGATGCCATGCACTGCGGCGATGACCGGCACGGGCAAGGTGCGCCAGCCCCACGCCACCCGCTGGAACAAATTGGTGTCGCCGTAGCTGCGCGCTTGCAGATCAAGGCCCGATCCGCCGCCGGCCATGCTCGCCATGTCGAGTCCGGCGCAGAAAGCGCGACCTTCGCCCGACAGCACGACCGCGCGCAGCCCGGGCATGCCATTCAGCCGCTCGATCGCATCGGCGAGACCGGCGAACATCGCCGGGTCGAGCGCATTCATCTTGTCGGGCCGGGTCAGCCGCACATCGGCGACGCCGTCGTGGAATTCGATCGAAACGCGTTGCTCGGTCATGGCCATCCTCTTCCCGTCTTTGCACCACGCTAGACCGCGTCGAAGCGATAGCCGAGTCCCTTGACGCCGCGAATCATCGGGCTGGCGAAACCGCGGTCGATCTTGGCGCGCAGCTTGGACACATGGACGGCGACGACATTGGTGCCGGGATCGAAGCGCAGGCCCCAAACCTGCTCGAGCAATTCGCGGCGCGAGACGAACTCGCCACGTCGCTCGACAAGGTAAAGCAGTAACGCGAACTCGCGTGGCACCAGCGCGATCGGAAGCCCGGCGCGGGTAGCGGTGCGATGGACGCGGTCAATGCTCAGGTCGCGGATCCGGGTATCGCCTGGGATATGGCAGCGCACACGCACATCGACTCGTGCGGCAAGCTCGAACGGGTTGACCGGGTGCGAAACGGCGTCGGCGGCACCCGCGTCTAGCGCCGCGGCAAGCCAGGCGGCGCAGCTGGCCACCGCGATCTCGGGCACGCGCGAGCTGTGGATCCGGATGCCCGGTCGCCATGTCCGCAACACGGCTGCGACATCGCGATCCGGCGCGCCGCACGGCTTGCCGAGCACGAGCGCATAGCCGCGCTGTGCGACCGCGTGATCCAGCAGCGGTATATCGATTTCGGAGAGAATCTTTTGCTCCACTTCTCGGCAATTTACGTGCCGCGCGTCACGAGTCTGTCGCAAACCGATCCGGATCGGATGGATCTTGCGGACTGGATTCGAGCGCGCGCCGTGCCGGCGCTCGAACTTCGGCGTCTTCGTCACTGGCCGCGCGTTCCAATAATCCGCGTCGATCGCTGGCGGCACCGTTTGCGGACGCGAGCGCAGCAGCTGCCGTCCGACGCATCCGGGGGTGCGGGTGATGCCGGATAAGCTGATCGACGAGGTCGAGCCCGTTGCCGCCGCCAAGATGTACGGCGAGTGTGACAAGCCCTTCGGATGGCGCTGTGGTCAGTCCTTCGGCGATCGTGTTGCGCGCAATGTCGAATCGATACTGGTCGATCCAGGGATGGCTGGGGTGCTGACCGAGGATGTTGAGTGAGACCGAGAAGCTGTCGGGCGGCAGCTGGACATGCACGTCGCGCTGCATCCGGTAGAGCATCAGCTTGCCGGGATCGAGCCGGCTGCGCTCGATGAAGCGCAATCCGGCATCGCCGCCAGCCGTGCCGGACACAGTCTTTCCATCATATTCGAAATAGTCGCTCCAATAGCCCGAGCCCAGATAACCATAGGTCAGGAACGGAAAATTGTGATCGTGCGGCAAGCCGTAGAAGAAGGGCGCGGTGCCGCTCGCCTGCACCACGGCATCGTCTGCCGCTGGCCAGAAATTGGCACGGATCACATAACGGCCGTTGGGTGCCCGGAGCAGGAAAACCTGCGGGCCATAGCCATTGGCGGCGCTTTGCCGCGCGCAGCGCAGCTTGAGTTCTTCGATCGCGAGGTCCGCGAGGAAGGCGCGATTGCGGCCTAGCCGTGCGAGCAGCGGACCCAGTGCGGCAAAGCTGTCCTCATCATGCGGATCGAACGCTGTCGTATCGAGTGCGTCGACCAGTTCCTCAAGTGTGATTGCGGCGCCCTCGCCGGGGCCGATCAGGCGCGGCATCGCTGTTCCAGCCGTCGATCGAGCAGGGGGAGCGTCGTTGCGGCTGCCGCACGGACCTCTGCATTGGGATCGTGCGCACACATTTCGGCCAGGCGGCTGCGAGCGACCTGCGCATCGAGCATCAGCCATTCGCGCATCGCTGACCAGCGGAGATGGAAGGCCGGGTGGCGCGAGGCACTGTCGAATAGTGTCGAGGCGTCGGCGCGCCCGCTCACGCGCAGGAAGGTCAGCAGCATTTCGATCCGCGAAGCCGCATCGTCGGCGCATGCAGCCCGGACAAAGGCGCCGTCGGCGATCGCATACTCGCGCATCAGCGGCGCTGCCGATGGCTTGATCGTCGCTGTGAGCCCGACAATGTCGCTCTCCGCCCGTACGAACAGATGACTACAAGTCCGCCCGTCCTGCCGGATCAGCGCGCCATCGTCCAGGATGCGCGGCGAAAGCTCGCAGGCGGCGGCGGCGTCGGCGGCGCTGAAGTCCGGCCCTGCCGGTTCCGCGCGCCAGCGCCGCATCTGCGCCTTGCCCGCACGGACATATCGGGTGAGCGTCACCCGTCCCGGCACGACAATTGTCGCTGGCAGCGGGAGTCGATTGAGCTCGGCCGCGCCGGTGACGGTGATCGAAAGTGCAATGGCCGGGCAGTCGAGCAGGGTAACCCCGGTGCGGAGTCGGTCGCGGTTGATCTTGAACGGGGGCTCAAACCAGGGATCGGCGCCAAGCGCGTCGATCAATGGTCGCAGCAACGCTTCCACCTGACGCGGATCGGCAAGCCATGTCGCGGCGCGACGTTCGATCTCCTCGACATCGTCGATACCGGCGAACCGGGCCGCAACTGCAGCAATCGGGCCAGAGAGCCATTCTGAATTGATCGATGCCGATCGCCTCCGCGCACCGGCGAGTCCGGGATGCCGCGCGGGCACGAAGGGCGGCGCGCGCACTAGCCGGGATAGGTTTCGTAGACGAGAATCGCGATCGCTATCAGCATCTCGAACACCTGGTCTCCTGCGGTTTCGGCAGCGCGGAGCGAGCCATGGGTGGCGACTTGGGTACCAAGTGATGCGATCTCGGTGATGGGCAAGGTGATCATGCGTGTTCCCCCTCCTTGATTGCCCGAAGCTACGCCTGACGCACGGGGCGGCTGAGTTAATTCGGATTCACGATGCGCCAATGCGCTGCAGCATTGCCGTGCTCCCCTATGCCCGCTAGTCCGCCCGGCGATGGCGTCAGCACCGTTCCCGTTCGATCCTTCCATCTTTTTCTCTGCGCGCGGCGCGGGGCACGGACATCGTCTGGGAATCCGATATGACGCGCACGGCGCCGACTGGTGCCAGCTCGTTCTGCCATGGCGCGAGGATCTGGTGGGCGACCCCGCGCGCGGCGTAATCGCGTCGGGTCCGATCGTCGCGTTGCTCGACATGGCGACAAGCGTCGGTGTGTGGATGAAGCGTGGTGGGTTCCTGCCCCATGCGACGCTCGACCTGCGGGTCGACTATCTGCGTCCCGCAGCGCCGCAGCGCGACGTGATCGGGCGTGGCGAATGCTATCGCGTGACGCGCTCGGTCGCGTTCGTGCGGGGCATCGCGCATGATGGCGATCCGGAAGACCCGGTCGCGCATGTCGCGGGCACCTTCATGTTCACGGGCGCGCCGGCATGACCCTGCCGCCTTATGCCGATCTGCTCGGGATCCTGTGTGAGCCCGGAGAAGGCGCGCCGGTGCTCGCGATGCCGTTCGGCGCCGATGTGATCGGCCGCCCCGGCTTCGTCCATGGCGGCGCGCTCGCCGGGTTGCTCGAAATGGCGGCGATCGTCGCGCTCAAGCACGCGCTGGAGACCGAAGGCCGCGCCGATACGCGGATCAAGCCGATCAACGTTACCGTCGATTTCATGCGCGGCGGGCGTGAGAAGGTCACCCGCGCGCAGGGAATCATCTCACGGCTCGGTACGCGCATCGCCAATGTCGAGGCAATCGCCTGGCAGGACGACCGGGAGCGCCCGGTCGCCGCTGCCCGGCTGAACTTCCTGCTGAATCCCGCGGACTAGCGCTTCGGTATCAGCTTGAGCAGGCGGCCCTGCGAACCCTGCCCGCCATCCTCGAGCAGCCAGATTGCGCCGTCCGGACCTTCCTCGACTTCGCGGATGCGCGCCCCCATCGGCCACTGATCGCCCTTGGCCGCCTGGGTGCCGTTCACATCGACACGGACGAGCGCCTGACTCGACAGCCCGCCGATGAACAGGTCGCCCTTCCATTGCGGGAACATCTTCCCCGAATAGACCATCAGCCCGCCGGGTGAGATCGCCGGATTCCACGACACCTTGGGCGCCTCGAATTCGGGGCGGGTTTTGTGGTCGGGAATGTCCTTGCCGTCATAATGATCGCCGTCGGATACGATCGGATAGCCATAGTTCTTGCCGGGCAGCACCAGATTGACCTCGTCGCCGCCCTTGGGGCCCATCTCCTGCTCCCACAGGTTGCCCGCCTTGTCGAAGGCAAGGCCGAGCAGGTTGCGATGGCCATAGGACCAGATGGCGGGGTGGAACCCTTTGGCGGTCAGGCCGGGATCGCCGGCGGGCTTTCCGTCGAGCGTCAGGCGCAGCACCTTGCCCAGCGTCGACTTGGGATCCTGCGCCGGATCGAACTTCTGCCGTTCGCCATTGGTGAAGAACAGGTGCTTGCCGTCAGGGGCAAAGGCGATGCGGCCCGAATAATGGCCGTTGCCGGTAACATAGGGGGTCGCCTTGAACAGCGTCTGGACGTTGTGCAACGCAGGCGATCCGCCGTCCGTGAGGGTGCCGCGCGCGAGCACTACGCCCTTGCCGCCCTCGCCCGCTTCCGAATAGCTGAAATAGACTTGCCGGTTCCCCGCGAAACCGGGGGCTAGGACGACATCCTTGAGCGCGCCCTGCCCGGCGCTGTCGACCGCGGGGATGCCCGACACTGAGGTCTTGGTCTTGCCGTCGGCGCTGACCAGCAACAGCGTGCCGGTCTTCTCGGTGACCAGCATCCGGCCGTCGGGCAGGAAGGTCATCGCCCAGGGCGAGTCGAAATCGGCGACCGGGGTGACGGTGAAAGGAAGGCTGCCGCTTTCCGCCGATGTTTGCGCGGCGGTTTCCTGGCTGTTGCCTGGCTGGGCGCCGGTGCAGGCGATCAGGGTGAGTGAGGCGGCGGCGATCGGCAACAGGCGCATCGGTTTCTCCGGGGAAGCTGCTAGACCCGCAACGCATGCGGGCGACGGGATGTTGCACGGCATTTACGCCATCGCAACGCCGCACCGCTAACAGCGTGCGGTTCGACATTGGGGGTGGGATGCACCGGCTACAGCACGCGCCGGTCAAGGAGGCGCTGCTCCTTCTCTATCTGATTGCCGACGGCGGAAGTCTCGCCGATCGGGTGAGTTCGCTCGGCCTGTCGCCGTCGCTCGGCTTGTTCGCGGTCTTCTATACCGCACTGGCGGGCGCGCTGTGGGTCGCATCGCGGCTCGCCTCCAACCCGTTGCGCTGGGTGATGGCCGTGCTGCTGTTTGCTGCCGCTGCCTTTATCGGAGCGAGCGAGCGCATCCTCAACGATCACCTGACCTATGACGGGTTCCTCAACCTCATCGGCTCAGCCGGATTTGCGGGCGACGCGATGGCCCAGCATGGTATGCCGATCGGTGGGGAAATCCTCGCCGCCCTGCCTTTGCTCTTCGCGCTCGGCCTCACGCCAAACCGCAATTGGCGGTTCGATGCACGCTGGGTCGCGGCGCCATTGGGCGCGCTGGCGCTGCTGACCAGCATGTTGTTCCTGCGCGGCGGCGATGGCGCGCGCGGGCTGCCGGGGGCATTCACCTCGCTCGCCTATCTGACGCTGGCGACGGGGGAGGAGTTGGTAAGCGACGGGGCGCGGCGATCGGTAAGCATGCAGCCGCAACCGGTGCCGGGTACCGGCGACATCGTCCTGATCGTCGATGAAAGCGTCGCTGCGCGCTATCTCGACCTTGCCGATCCGTTCGGGGTGCGCACGGGGTTGCTGACTCCACCCCCTGGAATTGCGGTACACAATTTCGGAGTCGCCGCGTCGATCACCAATTGCTCGCTCGGCACCAATCTGACGCTGCGCCACGGCGGCACGCGTGAGCGCTATATGGAGCTCAACGCCAGCGGCCCCGCGATCTGGGACTATGCGCGCAAGGCAGGGTTCGCCCCGGTCTATATCGACGCACAGCGCACCGGCGGCGGACTGCACAATGGCATGGATGCGGCCGAACGCGCGCGGATCGAAACCTTCGTCCAGTTCGACGGTGTTGCGGTCGAGGAACGCGACCACGCCGCCGCCGACCGGATCGTCCAGCACCTCGCAAATGGCCGGCGCGAGTTCATCCTGGTCAACAAGGTCGGCGCGCATTTCCCGGTGCACGACAAATATCCCGACAGCCATGCCGTCTATCGCCCGGCGTTGCCGCGCGGCCGGTTCCTCGGCGTTTCGGATACGGGCAGCCGTGACGGGTTCGACGGCAGTGCCGAGCAATGGCGCCGCTACCGCAACGCCTATCGCAATACGCTTCTGTGGCAGGTCGGCGGGTTCTTCGAGCGGCTGATGGCGACCGGCACCCTGCATGGCGCGACGGTGATCTACACCGCGGACCATGGACAGGATCTGCGCGAGCGTGGCGGTGGCGGTGTGCACACGCATTGCAGTGCGCATCCGGTCGCTGAAGAGGGGGCGGTGCCGCTTGCGGTCCTGACCGATTCGGGCGCGGAGGGCGGCTGGTCCGATGCGGCGAAGCGGAATCGCGATCACGCAAGCCACTATCAGCTGTTTCCCACGATCCTCGCGATGATGGGCTATCCGGAGGGCGCGGTTCGCAACGATTATGGCGTGTCGCTGCACATGCCGCTGACCGACGAGATGCGCTTCAACACCCGCTTCAACGCGCGGTTGGGGCGCAAGCCCGAATGGAAGGGGATCGATGTCGCAGCGCTCGCCCGCCCGCCGCGCAGCGACAGCGGTCCGGCTATCGCGGCGCGCTGACTCGAACGGCTTGCTGTCGCCGCGGCATGCGCCTATAGAGGCGCTGTTCTCGACATTGGAAACCTTGCCGAGGCCGGCCCCACGGGGTTCGGCGGCGACGAGGCGTATCCGGTGTTTATTGGAGTTTTCGCGTGGCGGATATCGCTGCATTGACCGATCTGATCGAGCCTGAAGCGCGTGCGCTGGGCTTCGACCTGGTGCGCGTGAAGATGTTCGGTGGCGAGGGCGACCGGACGCTGCAGGTGATGGCCGAGCGCCCGGATACCCGCCAGCTGCACATCGACGATTGCGCCGACCTGTCGCGCCGCATCTCGGATCGGCTGGATGAGCTGGAAGCCGCTGGCCGTGATCCGATCCCCGAGGCCTATCGGCTCGAGGTCAGCTCGCCCGGGATCGACCGGCCGCTGACCCGGCTCAAGGATTTCGAGGACTGGAAAGGGCATGAGGCCCGCATCACGCTCGCTGAGAAGATCGACGGGCGCAAGCAGTTCAAGGGCGATCTGGCGGGCGTCGAGCTCAAAGGTGAGGTGGTTTCGATCACCGATGCGCAGGGCGTGACCCACTTCATCGGTTTCGATCAGATTGAGGACGCCAAGCTCGTCATCACCAACCGGCTTATCGCCGCAACCCGACCGCTCTCCACAGAGGGCGCAGACGAATTCGAAGCAGAGGAACAGGACTGATGGCCACCGCCATTTCCGCCAACAAGGCCGAGCTGATCGCGATCGCGAACTCGGTGGCGTCCGAGAAGATGATCGACAAGGCCATCGTCATCGAGGCGATGGAGGACGCGATCGAGCGCGCCGCCAAGAACCGCTACGGAATCGAGAACGATATCCGCGCCAAGCTTGACCCGCAGACCGGCGACCTTCGCCTGTGGCGCGTGGTCGAGGTGGTCGAGGCCGTCGACGACTATTTCAAGCAGGTCGACCTCAAGGGCGCGCAGAAGCTTCAGAAGGACGCCAAGGTCGGCGACTTCATCGTCGATCCGCTGCCCCCGATCGAATTCGGCCGCATTCAGGCGCAGGCATCGAAGCAGATCATCTTCCAGAAGGTCCGCGACGCCGAGCGCGAGCGCCAGTATGAAGAATTCAAGGACCGCCAGAGCGAGATCATCACCGGCGTCGTCAAGCGCGTCGAGTTCGGCCATGTCGTCGTCGATCTGGGCCGCGCCGAAGGCGTGATCCGCCGCGACGCGCAAATCCCGCGCGAAGTGGTTCGCGTCGGTGACCGCATCCGCAGCCTGATCCTGAAGGTGGTGCGCGAGACCCGCGGCCCGCAGATCTTCCTCAGCCGCGCGCATCCCGACTTTATGAAGAAGCTGTTCGCGCAGGAAGTGCCCGAAATCTACGACGGCATCATCGAGATCAAGGCCGCTGCCCGCGATCCGGGTTCGCGCGCCAAGATCGGCGTCATCAGCCACGACAGCTCGATCGACCCAGTCGGCGCCTGCGTCGGTATGAAGGGTTCGCGCGTTCAGGCCGTCGTGCAGGAGATGCAGGGCGAGAAGATCGACATCATCCCCTGGTCGCCCGACACCGCGACCTTCGTCGTCAACGCGCTGCAGCCGGCGAACGTCGCGCGCGTCGTGATCGACGAAGAGGATGACCGCATCGAAGTGGTCGTTCCCGACGATCAGCTCAGCCTCGCCATCGGTCGTCGCGGCCAGAATGTCCGCCTCGCCAGCCAGCTGACCGGCAAGGCGATCGACATCCTGACCGAGACCGACTCGAGCGAGAAGCGCCAGAACGAGTTCGTCGCGAACAGCGAGATGTTCCAGAACGAGCTCGACGTCGACGAGACGCTGGCACAGCTGCTGGTCGCCGAGGGCTTCAGCACGCTCGAAGAGGTCGCCTATGTCGAGCTCGACGAGATTGCGGGCATCGAGGGCTTCGACGAGGATCTGGGTCAGGAGCTTCAGAATCGCGCGACCGAGGCGCTCGAGCGCCGCGAGGAAGCCAATCGCGAGGCGCGCCGCGCGCTGGGCGTTGAGGACGATCTCGCGACGATGCCGTATCTGACCGAAGCGATGCTGGTCACCTTGGGCAAGGCGAAGATCCTGACGCTCGACGACCTGGCCGATCTCGCCACCGACGAGCTGGTCGCCAAGAAGCGCCCCGAACCGCGCCGTCGCGGCGACGGTCCGGCAGCTCCGGTCCGCGAGAGCGACAAGGGCGGCGTGCTCGGCGAGTATGGCCTGAGCGATGAGCAGGGCAACGAGATCATCATGGCGGCCCGCGCGCACTGGTTCGAGGACGAAGACGCGCCGGCAGCTGCCGACGCCGATAGCACCGGCGCCGCCGGCGGGGAGGACGCTGTTGCGGACTCCGAGCAATGATACCCCGTCTGAACTGACGGCCGGCAAGCGTGCGGATGGCGATGCCATTCGCACCTGCATCCTCTCGCGCGCGGAATCCCCGCGCGACGGGCTTGTCCGGCTTGCGCTGTCGCCCGATGGTGAGGTGCTGCCGGATGTGCGTGCCAAGGCGCCGGGCCGCGGCGCGTGGATCGGCGTCGATCGCGCCGAGCTGAATGCCAGCGGCAAGAAGCTTCGCGGGGCATTGTCGCGCGCGTTCAAGACGAGCGACCTGCGCATCCCCGAGGATCTGGGGGATCGCATCGCCGCGCAGCTGGAGCGCGCCTTGCTCGACCGGCTGGGGCTGGAAGCCAAGGCCGGGCATGTCGTGATCGGCGGCGAGCGGATCGAGAAAGCCGGGCGCAGCGGCAAGCTTCGCCTGTTGCTCCATGCCGCCGACGCGGGCTCTGATGGCTCGCGCAAACTCGATCAGGCGCTGCGCGTCGGCACCGATCGCGAGGGTTCGGGCGACACGGGCTTCACATTGCCGCTGCCGCGCACCATATTGTCCTTGGCCCTTGGCCGCGAAAATGTGGTACATGTCGGCCTGACAGACCCCAAGGCAGCCGCGCGGGTGAGCGAAGCGCTCTCCCGCTGGCTGCATTTTATCGGTCCCGATCCTGACCCCAAACCTTGCGAAATAGCTTCGCAAGGCGCATCGGGCGCTGGCGGCGACGAGACGAACGACGAACAGACGGGAATTTGAGTTGAGCGATACCGAAAACGACAAGCCGAAACTGGGCATGCGCCAGCCATTGGGGCTGAAGCGCACGGTCGAGACCGGCAAGGTGAAGCAGAGCTTCAGCCACGGACGCTCTAACACCGTTGTGGTCGAGGTGAAGCGTCGTCGCGTGCTTGGTCCGCAATCCGGTCAGCCCGAGGCCGCGCCCGAGCCGGTGGTCGAGGCGGTTGCACCGCCGCCGCCGCCGCCTGCTCCCGCGCCGCGCCCGGTCGCCCCCGCTGGCGAGACCGCGCAGGAGCGTCAGGCCCGTATGCTACGCGAAGCCGAAGAGCAGCGCATGCAGACGAACGAAGACGCGCGCCGCCGCGAGGAGCGCGAGCGTACCGAGGCTGCCGAGGCCGAAGCGCGCCGCGCCGAGGAAAAGGCGCGCGCCGAAGCCGAGGCCGCCAAGGCGCCTAAGGAAGAGCCCAAGCCTGAGCCAGCTCCTGCACCTGTGGTCGAGGCCGCTCCGCCGCCGCCCGCGCCTGTGCCGACCCCGGCTCCGGCTCCGGCTCCGGCCCCCGTGCGTCAGCAGCCGATTGCGGTCCAGCTCGATCCGAGCCGCCCCGCGCCGCGCCAGTTCACCCCGGTGCAGCGCCCCGAGATTCCGCGTCCCGCGCCGCAGCGCGCCGAGCCGGCTCCGGCCGCGACCGGCAATGCCGGTGCTGCTTCGACACCCACGCCGCGCCCCGCAGGCGGGGCCAATCTTGGCCCCAACCGGGCTCCGGCGCGTCCGCCCGAGCCGCAAAAGCCGCAGCCGCGTGACCGCAAGGGCGGTGACGAACGCCGCGGCGGCAAGCTGACGGTCAACCGCGCCCTGGGTGGCGACGACGGCGCGCGTGCGCGCAGCCTCGCCGCGCTCAAGCGCGCGCGTGAGAAGGAACATCGCCGTCACTCCGGACCGCGCGAACCGCAGATCAAGCAGATCCGCGACGTGCAGGTGCCCGAATCGATCACGGTTCAGGAACTCGCCAATCGCATGGCCGAGAAGGGCGCCGATCTGGTCAAGACGCTGTTCAAGATGGGTTCGCCCGTCACCATGACTCAGACGATCGATCAGGACACCGCCGAACTGCTGGTGACCGAGTTCGGCCACAACATCGTCCGCGTTTCGGATTCGGACATCGATCTGGCCGTCGATTCGGTCGAGGATGCCGAGGACACGCTTCAGCCGCGTCCGCCGGTGGTGACGATCATGGGCCATGTCGATCACGGCAAGACGTCGCTGCTCGACGCGCTGCGCGGCACCGATGTCGTGCGCGGCGAGGCCGGCGGCATCACCCAGCATATCGGCGCCTATCAGGTGACGCTCAAGGACAAGTCGAAGGTCACCTTCCTCGACACCCCGGGTCACGAGGCGTTCTCGGAGATGCGCGCGCGCGGCGCGAACGTCACCGACATCGTCGTGCTGGTGGTTGCCGCGGACGACGGGCTGATGCCGCAGACGATCGAGGCGATCAACCACACCAAGGCGGCCGGCGTTCCGATGATCGTCGCGATCAACAAGATCGACAAGCCCGAGGCCAATGCTCAGAAGGTGCGCGAGCGCCTGCTCGAGCATAATGTGCAGGTCGAGGAAATGGGCGGCGAGACCCAGGACGTCGAAGTGTCGGCGCTCAAGAAGACCGGTCTCGACCAGCTGATCGAGAAGATCCAGCTGCAGGCCGAGCTGATGGAGCTCAAGGCGAACCCCGAGCGCGAAGCCGAGGGCAATGTCGTCGAAGCCAAGCTCGACAAGGGCCGTGGTCCGGTCGCCACCGTGCTCGTCACGCGCGGCACGCTCAAGGTCGGCGACGTGTTCGTCGTCGGCGCCGAGAGCGGCAAGGTCCGCGCGCTGATCGACGACAAGGGCCGCCAGATCAAGGAAGCGGGCCCGTCGATGCCGGTCGAGGTGCTCGGCCTGTCGGGCGTGCCGATGGCAGGCGATCTGCTTCAGGTCGTCGAGAACGAGGCGCGCGCCCGCGAGGTCGCGGCTTATCGCGCCAGCGTCATCCAGAACAAGCGCACCACCAACACCCCCGCCAGCCTCGAGAGCATGTTCAGCGCGCTCAAGGAAAAGCAGGCGATGGAATATCCGCTGGTCGTCAAGGCAGATACCCAGGGCACGGTCGAGGCGATCGTCGCGGCGATCAACAAGATCAGCACCGACGACATCAAGGCGCGCGTGCTGCACGCGGGCGTCGGCGGCATCACCGAGAGCGACGTGAACGCGGCTGCGGCCTCGGGCGCGCCGATCATCGGCTTCAACGTCCGTCCGAATGCCAAGGCACGCGAGATCGCCGATCGCCACAAGGTCGCGTTCAAATATTATGACGTGATCTATGAGCTCACCGACGAGATCCGCGCCGGCATGGCCGGGCAGCTCGGTCCGGAAGCGTTCGAAACCGTGGTCGGCCGCGCCGAAATCCGCGAGGTCTTCTCGGCGGGCAAGCATGGCAAGGCGGCGGGTCTGCTGGTCACCGACGGCGCGATCCGCAAGGCGCTCAAGGCCCGCATCACGCGCGACGACGTCATCATCTATCAGGGCGAGATCGCATCGCTGCGCCGCTTCAAGGACGATGTTGCCGAAGTGCGCGCGGGTCTGGAGTGCGGTGTGACGTTCAGCCAGAACTTCACCGACATCAAGCCGGGCGACTATCTCGAAACCTTCGAGGTCGAGCTGCGCGAGCGGACGCTCTAAGGAGCGCCGTTCGCGATGTTCGGCGCCCCAACCCCGGTTCTTCGAAGCTTCGACGAGAAGCGGATGAAGGACTTTTACCTGAACTTCCTCGGTTTCGAGCTGGAGTTCGAGCATCGGTTCGATGACGGGGCGCCGCTCTATATGGGCGTGCGTCGCGGGGGCTGCGCGCTGCACATCTCGGAGCATTATGGCGATGCGACGCCGGGCGGCGCAGTGCGCATCCCGGTCGACGATGTCTCGGCGTACATGGCGCAATTGCGTGCCAAACAGCACGGCAATGCGCGTCCCGGTGAACCTGAACTGACGCCATGGGGCTCACGCGAGATCACCATCCAGGATCCGTCGAGCAACCGGCTGACCTTCTATACCGAAGCGAATGATGATGCGGACGGCTGATACCCCTGAGACCCGCTCCGTCCGCCTGCTGCGCGTGGGCGAGCAGGTGCGTCATATCCTGTCCGAGATCCTTGCCCGCGGTGAAGTGCATGACGATGTGCTCGCCAGCCATGTGGTGAGCGTGACCGAGGTGCGGATGTCGCCCGACCTGCGCCACGCGACGGTGTTCGTGAAGCCGCTGCTCGGCAAGGACGAGGACGTGGTGATCAAGGCGCTGCGCACCAACACCGCCTATTTCCAGCGCGAAGTCGCGAGCCGGGTGAAGATGAAATACGCCGCGAAGATCAAGTTCCTCGCGGACGAGAGCTTCGACGAAGGCACCCATATCGACCAGCTGCTGCGCGATCCCAAGGTGGCGCGCGATTTGACCGATGACTGACGGATCCTCGGCACTCTGGCTTTGTAATGCCGGAGCGTCGTCGATCTTCATCTGGCTGGAGCCCTGGGCCGAGGAGTTCGAGCTTTCATCGCGCAGCGAACTGTTGATCCGGATCGAAGGTGATCCGGAGGGGGACTCACCCGATATCGAACAGACCGAGGCCGGATTCGCGATCTATGCGGTTGGCGGTACGCGTCTGCGGCTATTGATCGATGGGGCCGAGCAGCGATCGTCATCCAGTAAGATCGAAGCGCCCGGAACCGGACTGCTGTCGACACGCGGCTTGGTCGATCTGCTGTTTGGCGATCTGCCGGAAGGGCGAGCGGGCGGCCAGCCGCGAGATTAATCCACAGGCTTGTCCACACATCTGTCCACGGGTTTGCCGCGGAGACAGATGAAAGGCGCGGGATCCTCGGCCAAGGTCGCCGGTGATGGCCAAGCTCTATTTCTACTATGCCTCGATGAACGCGGGCAAATCGACCAACCTGCTTCAGGCGGACTTCAACTATCGCGAGCGCGGGATGCGCACGATCCTGTTCACCGCGGCGGTCGATGACCGGGCGGGTGAGGGACGGATCGCGTCGCGGATCGGCCTTGCTGCCGAAGCGGTCGGATTCGATCCTGATATGGACCTGCGGCTGCGTATTGCGCGGGAGGCGGATGCCGGGCCGGTGCACTGCGTGCTCGTCGACGAGGCGCAGTTTCTCACCGCGGCGCAGGTCGATCAGCTCGCGGCGGTCGCCGATGTGCTCGGCATTCCGGTGCTCGCTTATGGTCTGCGCACCGATTTCACCGGCGCGCTGTTCGAGGGATCGGCGCGGCTGCTCGCGCTTTCCGACGCGCTGATCGAGATCAAGTCGGTGTGCCGGTGCGGGCGCAAGGCGACGATGAACCTGCGTGTCGATGAAGACGGGCGCGCGGTGGCGCAGGGCGCGCAGACAGAAATCGGCGGTAACGACCGCTATGTCGCGCTGTGTCGCCGCCATTTCGCCGAGGCGATCACGGCGGCGAACTGAGCCGCGCTGGTGAATCCGGGCAGCCGCGCTTAGATGACGACAATGAATCCTGATTCCATGATCTACGGCGCCGCCATCTGGATAATTCCGCTGGTGATCGCGATCGTCTTCCATGAAGTCGCGCACGGCCTCGCCGCGCGGGCGCTCGGCGATCCCACCGCGGCCGAGCGCAAGCGGCTGTCGCTCAATCCACTCCGCCATGTCGATCCGATCGGTACGGTCGTGCTGCCGCTGATCCTCGCGCTTACCAAGATGCCGGTGTTCGGCTGGGCGAAGCCGGTGCCGGTCAATTACGCGCGGCTGCGCAATCCCCGGCGCGACATGGTGCTGGTGGCGCTGGCCGGCCCCGGCATGAACTTCGTACTCGCGCTGGTCGGCGCGGTGTTGCTCGGCTTGTTACTGGCCAGCGCTGGTGGCGAGCAATTGGGTGATATCGCCCTCTTCGTCGCCAGGAATCTGTTCAATTTTGTCGGCGTGAACCTCTTCCTCGCGCTGTTCAACCTGATCCCGCTCCCGCCGTTCGATGGCGGACATGTGGTGCAGGGATTGTTGCCTCCTGCCGCAGCGGAGCGCTGGGCATCCTTTGGCCGATTCGGCTTTCCCCTGCTGTTCGTCCTGCTGCTGATCGTCCCGTCGATCTGGCCGAACGCCAATATCGTCGCGCAACTGATCGTCCCGCCCTGGGAAGCGGTGACTCAATGGTATCTGGCGATCACCATGGCGATCGCGGGCTAGGGTCTGAACTCCCTTAGAATGAGGATCGAGATCGCCCGTGAGAGGCCACCGACAAGGAGCGCAGCGCAGCCGCGTAGCTGAAGCTACGCGCAAGCAAGCGACGCAGCTCGGCGGCCTCTCACGGGCGACCGCGCAGCGGCGGGCCGAATTTGGCGCCATGCGTCGTCGCTCGTCAGTCACGATGCACCACATCGCTCCTTCCTCGCTCCTAGCCTGGTGCCAAATTCGGCTCCGTCTCGACCTCATTCTAAGGAAGTTCAGACCCTAATGCATGGCTGGATCATCATCGACAAACCACTGGGACTCGGTTCGACTCAGGGGGTGAGCGCGGTCAAGCGTGCGCTGCGCGACGGCGGCTATGGCCCGAAGAAACGGGATCTGCCCAAGGTCGGCCATGGCGGCACGCTCGATCCGCTGGCGACGGGCGTGCTGCCGATCGCGGTGGGGGAAGCGACCAAGCTCGCCGGGCGGATGCTCGACAGCGATAAGGTGTACGACTTCACCGTCCGCTTCGGATCGCAGACCGACACGCTCGATCTGGAAGGACAGGTGGTCGCGCAGTCGGATGTGCGCCCGTCGCGGGCCGAGGTTGAGGCGGTGCTGCCGCGCTTCACCGGTCCGATCGATCAGGTGCCGCCTGCCTATTCGGCGCTCAAGGTCGATGGCGAGCGTGCCTATGACCTCGCCCGCAAGGGTGAGGAAGTGACGCTGGCGAGCCGCGCGGTGACGATCCGCTCGCTCACGCTGCGCGAATCGACGCCGGACAGCGCCACGCTCACCGCGCACGTCTCAAAGGGCACCTATATCCGCAGCCTCGCGCGCGACATCGCCCAGGCGCTCGGCACGGTCGGCCATGTGACGATGCTGCGCCGGATCAAGGCGGGTCCCTTCACCCTCGAATCCGCGATTTCGCTGGACAAATTGGCTGAGGCCGCTAAGGGCCGCACGCTTGAACATTGCCTCCTGCCGTTGAGGGCGGGGCTGGACGACATCCCGGCTCTATCTCTCACTCCCGATCAGGCAGGGGCGCTCCGTCAGGGGCGAGCGTTGATCGGGATCGCTGCGAATGACGGCCAGCACTTTGCGCTCGAGGGTGAAACGCCCGTCGCGCTGGTCGAGGTTTTGGACGGGATCGTCCGGGTCATCCGCGGCTTCAACCTGTAAGAAGATGTCGAAGGAAAACACATGACGATCACGACCGAGCGCAAAGCTGAACTGACCAAGGAACATGGCCGCGCCGAAGGCGACACCGGCAGCCCCGAAGTCCAGATCGCAATCCTGACCGAGCGCATCGTGAACCTGACCGGCCACTTCAAGGGCCACGCCAAGGACAACCATTCGCGCCGCGGCCTGCTGATGATGGTCAACAAGCGCCGCTCGCTGCTCGATTACCTCCGCAAGACGGACGGTGATCGCTACACCGCACTGATCGCGAAGCTCGGCCTTCGCAAGTAACCGGAAAGGCGGCCTTCGGGTCGCCTTTTTGCAATACCGGGCAGCTAGCCCGGACCCTTGGGGCCGTGGCAATCCGGCCGGAGCCCTGAAAAAGGGGTGAAATCACCCCGCACCGCGCAAGCCGGACAGCTTGCACTCAGGCCCCGGGCGCATTGGGCGTCCGGTCCAAAGGAAATCACATGTTCGACAAGAAAACCGTATCGATCGAGTGGGGCGGACAGACCCTGACACTCGAAACGGGCAAGGTTGCCCGCCAGGCCGACGGCGCCATCATGGCGACGCTCGGCGAAACCGTGGTGCTGTGCGCCGTCACCGCCGCCAAGTCGGTGAAGGACGGGCAGGATTTCTTCCCGCTCACCGTCCACTATCAGGAAAAGTACAGCGCGGCCGGCCGCATCCCCGGCGGCTTCTTCAAGCGTGAGCGCGGCGCGACCGAGAAGGAGACTCTGGTCTCGCGTCTCATCGACCGTCCGATCCGCCCGCTGTTCCCCGAAGGCTTCTACAACGAGATCAACGCCATCGCTCACGTGCTGAGCTATGACGGCGAGAACGAGCCGGACATCCTCGCGCTGGTCGCGGCGTCGGCTGCGCTCACCATCTCGGGCGTGCCGTTCATGGGCCCGATCGGCGCTGCGCGCGTCGGCTATATCGACGGCGAGTATATCCTCAACCCGACCGACGAGCAGGTTGCCGCCGGCGACCTCGACCTCGTTGTCGCCGCGACCTGGGACGCAGTGATGATGGTCGAATCCGAAGCCAATGAGCTGTCGGAAGAGGTTATGCTCGGCGCCGTCCTGTTCGCGCACGACGCGTGCAAGGAAGTGATCAAGGCGATCGTCAAGCTCGCCGAGCAGGCCGCCAAGGAGCCTTGGGAAATCGCGTCGTCGAACGACAACGCCAAGCTCAAGGACAAGATCAAGAAGCTGATCGGCAAGGACATCACCGCCGCCTACAAGCTGACCGACAAGTCGGCCCGTTCGAACGCGCTCAACGAAGCGCGCGCGAAGGCGAAGGCGCAGTTCGTCGAGGACGGCCTGTCGCCTCAGGAAGTCATGGCCGGCATCAAGCTGACCAAGAAGCTGGAAGCGGAAATCGTTCGCGGCGCCATCCTCAAGGACGGCAAGCGCATCGACGGTCGCACCACCACGCAGATCCGCCCGATCGTTTCGGAAACGCACTTCCTCCCGCGTGCACACGGCTCGGCGCTGTTCACCCGCGGTGAGACCCAGACCATCGCCACCTGCACCCTCGGCACCAAGGACGCCGAGCAGATGATCGATGGCCTGAACGGCCTCAGCTACCAGCACTTCATGCTGCACTATAACTTCCCGCCCTATTCGGTCGGTGAAGTCGGCCGCTTCGGCGCGCCGGGCCGTCGCGAAGTCGGTCATGGCAAGCTGGCGTGGCGCGCGCTGCACCCGGTGCTGCCGACCAAGGACGAATTCCCCTACACGATCCGCCTGACCAGCGACATCACCGAGTCCAACGGCTCGTCGTCGATGGCGTCGGTGTGCGGCGGTTCGCTCGCGATGATGGACGCCGGCGTGCCGATCAAGCGTCCGGTCTCGGGCATCGCCATGGGCCTGATCCTCGAGGGCAAGGATTATGCGATCCTCTCGGACATCCTTGGCGACGAGGATCACCTCGGCGACATGGACTTCAAGGTCGCGGGTACGTCCGAAGGCATCACCACGATGCAGATGGACATCAAGATCGCGGGCATCACGCGTGAGATCTTCGAGGCTGCGCTGAATCAGGCCAAGGAAGGCCGCGCGCACATCCTCGGCGAGATGGCCAAGGCGCTGGGCGAAGCCCGCACCGAGCTGTCGGCGCATGCCCCGCGCATCGAGACGATGCAGATCGACAAGTCGAAGATCCGCGACGTCATCGGCACCGGCGGCAAGGTGATCCGTGAGATCGTCGCCACCACCGGCGCCAAGGTCGACATCGATGACGAGGGCGTGATCAAGGTCAGCTCGTCCGACATCGCGCAGATCGAAGCCGCGATGAACTGGATCAAGGGCATCGTCGAAGAGGCTGAAGTCGGCAAGGTCTACAACGGCAAGGTCGTCAACCTCGTCGATTTCGGCGCGTTCGTGAACTTCATGGGCGGCAAGGACGGCCTGGTTCACGTCTCCGAGATCCGCAACGAGCGCGTCGAGAAGGTCAGCGACGTCCTGAGCGAAGGTCAGGAAGTCAAGGTCAAGGTTCTCGAGATCGACCAGCGCGGCAAGGTTCGCCTGTCGATGCGCGTCGTCGATCAGGAGACCGGCGCCGAGCTCGAGGACACGCGTCCGGCTCGCGAACCGCGCGAAGACCGCGGTCCGCGTGGCGATCGCGGCCCGCGCCGTGACGGTGGCGATCGCGGCGATCGCGGCCCCCGTCGTGACGGTGGTGACCGGGGTCCGCGCCGCGACGGCGGTGACCGCGGCCCGCGGGGTGATCGCGGTGGCGATCGTGGCCCGCGCCGCGAGAACAAGGACGAGGGCGGCGAGAATATCGGCCTCCCCGCGTTCCTGACCGGCGGTAACGACGACTAAAATCCGGCCGAAAGGCTGAACTGAAAAGGGCTCCGGGAAACCGGAGCCCTTTCTTGTTCGGGAGTGCTTCGGCGCGGGGACGATCCATTCCTGCATCGGCGCCGTCGCCCCCTCACCTGTGCTCGGTGGTTGTGTTTCGGGACATCACGGGCATGATCGCGCGATGCGTCTGATCCTGCTGCTCGGTTCGTTGCTGTCGCTTGCCGGCTCCCCTGCCTTCGCTCAGTCCGGGGAACCCCCGGCCGAGGTGCGGATCGCGTTTGATGCGCAGGCGGAGACGGCGTCCCGCGCGAGCGGGATGGCGGATCGCGCGGCCGGACGGCCGGTGACGGTCGACGATCCGGTGCGGGTCGCCAGCATCACCAAGCTCGTCGTCGCGCTCGGCGTGATGCGGATGGTCGAGGCGGGGCAGCTCGATCTCGACCGCGATGTAGGCGAAATTCTGGGCTGGCGGGTGCGCAATCCGGCCTTTCCCAAAATGCCGGTGACGCTGCGCCAGCTTTTGTCGCATCAGTCCGGACTGATCGATCCCGACGAGTATCGCGTTCCGCTCGGCGATCGGCTGGCCGACCGCATCGCGCAGCCGGCGCTGTGGGACGCGGAGCATCGTCCGGGGGAATATTTCCGCTACGCCAATATCGGCTTTCCGGTGATCGCGAGCGTGATGGAGAAGGCGTCGGGCGAACGCTTCGATCGCCTCATGCAGCGGCTGGTGCTGGCCCCGCTCAAGCTCGATGCGTGCTTCAACTGGTCGACTTGCAGCGACGGCAAGATCGCGCGCGCGGTGGTGCTGTACCGCACCGATGGATCGGTCGCGCTGGATGACCTCAAGGGTCGACGTCCGGACTGCCCGGTGATTGCGAAGGCCGGGTGCGATCTGGCGGAATACCGGTTGGGCGAGAATGGCGCGCTGTTCTCGCCGCAGGGTGGGCTGCGCGCGTCGATGCGCGACCTCGCGACGATCGGCCGGATGCTGCTGCGCAATGACGGCAGCTTCCTGAAGCCGCAATCAATCGCTCAGATTGAGAAGCCTGCGTGGCGCTATGACGGGTCCAACGGCGACACCTCGAACGGCTTCTACTGCCAGTACGGCCTGGCGATGACGATGCTGCCGACCGCGCACGACATCTGCGCGGACGATCTGTTTGGCGATTTCCGGACGCGCGTTGGCCATGCGGGCGACGCCTATGGCTTGCGTTCGGGGCTGTGGATCGATCGGGCGAAAGGCACCGGTGTGGCGTTTTTCGCCACTGCGGTGCCTGTGGACAGCAGAGGCCTCACCGCATTCACGCAGGAGGAGGAGCGGCTGGCGCGCGAGAAATAAGTGGGGAGCTTCTGTTGCTCGGTGCTCCCCGTACCGCCGGAATCCGCTTCTGTTGCCCGGTGCGGTCCAACCGCGCATTTTAGAATAACCTTAAGCCGTTAGGCCTTGGGGTTACGCCGCAATAGCGAGTGCTTCGTTATCGTTGGCACTTGTGTGTATGGGCCGTCGCGGTGGTCCCATTCCGAACGAAAACAACGCCTTTCAATACACGTCGATCCTGGTTCGGCCCCGTCAGAAACGGTGTCCAGATACACCACCTTTTATGGTGGAGCCGCCGGGTACTGCCCCCGGGTCCGCTGCATCTATTCTACGTCACAGTTTATCGTCATAGCCGGGCGAACCCGGCACGACTGATATAGGAAGTGCAAATCCGATTGAAAAGAGCGGGATTTGGTCTTGTGAAGGCCGCAAAGGGAGAGCAAATAGCGTGCCATGCTCACCCAGCGTTCCCGTTATGCCCTGCGCGCCATGCTGTTTATGGCGAAGCAGCCACGGGAAGGCGCGCCGACGCCGATGACCCGCATCGCCGCCGAGGCGAATGTGCCGCGCAAGTTCCTTGAGCTGATCCTCGCCGATCTGCGCGAAGCAGGCTTCCTCGATTCCACCCGCGGCAAGATGGGCGGTTATCGGCTTGCGCGTCCCAACCATCTGATTTCGCTGGGTGAAATCATCCGCGTGATCGAAGGGCCGCTGGCGCTGGTGCCCTGCGTCAGCCGCACCGCCTATCGCCCCTGCCTCGACTGCAAGGACGAGGCGGCATGCGCGATCCGCCATGCCATGGCGCGGGTACGCGACGAAACCGCGCGTATCCTCGACGGCACCAGCCTCGCGGATGCCACTGCGGAAAATCTTGCCGCGGCCTGAGCCGGCCCTATCGATCGGCCTCTGGCCCAATTAATCGTCATCCCCGCGCAGGCGGGGATCCATTGCCGCTGCCGGTGCGGCTCTATCCGTTCGGTTGGCCAGAATGGATCCCCGCCTGCACGGGGATGACGGACGGGAATGATCTTCCCCGTCCGGATCTATCCCTGAGCTTAAGCTCAGCCGTTGCGCTTCTTCAGCTCGTCGCGGATTTCGCGCAGCAGCACGACATCGGCGGCTTCCTCGGCTGTGGCTTCCGGTGCCTTCGGAACCACGCGATTCACTGCACGCACCAGCAGGAAGATGATGAAGGCGATGATGAGGAAATTGACTGCCTGAGTCACGAACTCGCCATAGCCGAGCAGCGGTACGCCGGCCTTCTTCAGCGCGGCATAATCGGTCGATCCCTGAAGGTTCGCCGGCACCTCGCCCAGCACCAGGAAATAGCTCGAAAAGTCGAGCCCGCCGAAGATCTTGCCGATCACCGGCATGATGATGTCTTCGGTCAGCGACGTGACGATCTTGCCGAACGCCGCACCGATGATGACCGCGACGGCAAGGTCGAGCACGTTGCCGCGCGCGATAAAGGCTTTGAATTCGTTGAGCATGGACGCACCCCTGAACTGTCTGTGCAGCGGGCAGGGTAACCGCGGGAGCGGATGGCGGCAATCCGTACCCGGTCCGGTTATCATTGCGCGCGGGCGAAGGGTCCCCTATTTTCCCGGTGTCGTATCGATGCGACACACTTGGAGGGATAGTTCGACATGAAGCTTCGTCTCGTTGCCGCGATGGCTGCGGCGGCCATGCTTTCGGCCTGTGGGCTCAACAGCGTTCCGACCGCCGAGGAAGCGGCCAAGGCGAAATGGGCTGAGGTGCAGAACCAGTATCAGCGTCGCGCCGACCTCATTCCTAACCTCGTTTCCACCGTCCGCGCCGCGGGCGCGCAGGAAAAGTCGATCCTGGTCGAGGTGACTCAGGCACGCGCCGCTGCGACTCAGGTGCGCGTCAGCGATGCCGACCTGACCGATCCGGCGAAGGTACAGGCGTTCGACCGCGCCCAAAACGCGGTGACGCTGTCGCTGCAGCGGCTGCAGGAGGCGTATCCCGAGCTCAAGAGCCAGGGCAATTACGCGACGCTGATGACTCAGCTCGAGGGAACCGAGAACCGCATCGGCATCGCCCGCCGCGACTATAACGAGTCGGTGCAGAGCTATAACACCACCATCCGCACCTTCCCCGACGCGATCGGCGCGAAGATCTTCTACGGCGCCAAGCCGATGACGCCGTTCCAGGCGACCACCCCGGGCGCGGAAACCGCACCGACGGTGAACTTCGGGAACGAGAGCTGAACTGACCTCAGGTAAAGGCGCGTCATGCCCCGGCTGATCCTGTTGCTCGCGCTGCTGCTCTTCGGAGCGGCAGCGCCGGTGAGCGCGCAAACCTTTCCCAAGTTCACCGGCCTCGTGGTCGACGACGCCAATGTCCTGCCGCCCGATGTCGAAGCGTCGCTGACGCAGAAGCTCGATGCGCTGCAACGCGATACCAAGCGCCAGCTCGTGGTCGTCACGGTTGCGGATGCCCAGGGCTATCCGCTGTCCGACTATGGCTATCAGCTGGGGCGCGCCTGGAAGGTCGGGCTGGCGGACGCCGACAATGGCGTGATCCTGCTGATCGCGCCCAACAACCCCAAGGGCCAGCGCGGGCCGCGGATCGAGGTCGGGCGCGGGCTTGAACCGATCGTCACCGATGCGCTCGCCGGGACGATCATCCGCAACGACATGCTGCCGCAATTGCGTGAGGGCAATGTTCCTCAGGCGATGGTGGCTGGTGCCGACGCGCTGATTGCACAGCTGCGCGCCGCGCCCGAGGAAGCTCAAGCCAAGGTCGATGCGGCGGTGCAGGAGTTCAACCGCACGCATCAGCGCAAAGCGGGCGGTAGTGGGATCGGTATCGGCGGGATCCTGTTCTGGCTGTTCGTCTTCTTCATCGTCATCATTCCCCTGATCCGTCGCGCGCGCGGCCGGCGCTATCGTGGCGGCGACAGCGACCTGCCGATCGTGCTGTGGACGATCGGGAGCGAGATCGCGCGCCACAGCGGCGGCTGGTCCTCCGGCGGTGGCGGCTGGTCGTCGGGCGATAGCGGTGGTGGTGGCGGTGGTTGGGGCGACGGCGGCTTCACCGGCGGCGGCGGCGGCGATTTCGGCGGCGGCGGCGCCTCGGGGGATTGGTGATGGGCATGCGATTGAGCGAAGCGGATCATCGCCGCGTCACGGCTGCGGTCACCGCTGCGGAGACGCAGACCGATGGGGAGATCGTGACGATCGTCGCGCGCCGATCGGACGATTATCACGATGTCGCCTTGCTGTGGGCGATGCTCGCCATGCTGTTGGTACTGGCGCTGCTTGCGACCTTTCCGCACGTGATCGAGAGCGTCCATGGCTGGTTCGGTGACCCCTGGGGTGAGGCGGCTTCGCCCGGCCATGTGCTGCTGATCGCGATGGCGGCGATGGTCGTGAGCTTCCTTGCGGCGCGCCTGGCGCTCGCCTGGTGGCCGCTGCGGCTGGTGCTGACTCCGCGATCGGCCAAGGCGCGGCGCGTGCGGCGGAAAGCGCTGGCGCTGTTCCGCGCCGGAGCCGAAGCGCGCACCATCGCATCGACGGGGGTGCTCCTCTACCTGAGTATCGACGAGCATCGCGCCGAGATCATCGCCGATACGGCGATCCACTCGCGGGTCGATCCGGCGGTATGGGGCGATGCGATGGCCGCGCTGATTGCAGCGGTCCGCGACGGTCGCCCGGCCGATGGCATGGCCGACGCCGTCACCCGGATCGGCGTGGTGCTGGCCGAACATTTCCCGCGCAGCGCGGGGGATACCAATGAACTACCCGACCGGTTGATCGAGCTGTGACGCCACCGGACGCGGATGCGCCGGTCGACACCGTCTGGCAGGGCAAGTTCATCACCGCGAAGAAACAGGGCCGCTGGGAATATGTGTCGCGCGCCCGGGGTATCCGCGCCGCGGTGATCGTCGCGATCGACGACGAGGACCACCTCCTGCTCGTCGAACAATATCGTGTGCCACTAGGCCGCGCCTGCCTTGAGCTGCCCGCAGGACTGGTCGGCGACGACAATGACGGCGAAGCGGCCGAGATCGCGGCCGCGCGCGAACTGGAGGAAGAGACCGGCTACCTGCCCGGCCGGGTCGAATCGCTCGGCGAGTATTTCTCCTCGCCCGGAATGGTCAGCGAAAGCTTCACGCTGGTTCGTGCGTACGACCTTGTCCGCGTAGGCGAAGGCGGCGGGGTGGAGGGCGAGGGCATCACCGTCCATCGCGTGAAGCTGGACGCGGTGCCGGCCTTCGTTGCGGACTGCCGGGCGCGCGGCATGGCGATCGACGTCAAACTGCTGTTGGTGCTTGGTCAGACGCTTTTGGCGTAGAGCCGTTCGAAGCTCAGGCGATCCCAATAGCCGCGCTGGTGCCGGATGCGCCCATCGACGACATGGAAGAAGCCGCAGCCGCGAAAGCCCTTGGGATCGCGCCACTCCATCGCCGCCCATTCGCCGTCGGCCATGCGGGTGACGGGAATGCAGACCATCTCGGCGGCGGCAAATTCGGCCGCGAACATCGCATGGATCGCCGCACGCCCTTCGACGGGCGCATTGGCGACCTGATGGTTCACGGCATCATCGTGATAGAGCGCGGCAAGCGCATCGGCGTCGGCGGCGTTGAACGCCTCGATCCAGCGGTCGAGGAGTTCAGCCGGGTTCACCGGAAATTGTCGGCGTAGGCCTGAAGCTTGAGCGTGCGTATGGGAGCCGTGACGACATGGAAGGCGATGCCTTCGCGTGCGGCATAGTCCTGCGCCGCTTCCAACGTCGGGAAGTTGAGGCGCAGCTGGTTGCGTGTGTCGCCCGAGCCTGCCCAGCCGGTGAGGGGATCGGCCTTCTGCTGTTCGCCGGGTTCGAACTCAAGGACCCAGCGATCGGTGCGGAAACGGCCCGACTGCATGGCGTTCTTCGGGCGCTGATAGATGCGTGCGGTGGACATGGAATGGCTCCTTATCCTGATCCGCCGCGCCTTGCATCCGCCTTTTTCGTGCGGAGCGTCGCCGATGCGGCGGCGGGATCGTCGGGCCAGGGGTGGCGGGGGTAGCGGCCGCGCATTTCCTTGGCGACATCGGCCCAGCTGCCCTTCCAGAAACCGGGCAGGTCGCGCGTCGTCTGGATCGGACGGCCGGCGGGCGAGGTGAGCGACAGGATCAGCGGCGTACCGTCGCCGAGAGTCGGATGTGTCGCGAGGCCGAACAGCGCCTGCGCGCGGACTTCGACGGTTGGACCGCCTTCTGCCGCATAGTCGATCTCGTGGCTCGATCCCGCGGGGGTTTCCAGCCGTGCGGGAGCGAAGCGGTCGATCTGTTTCTGCCCGTCCCAGCCAAGCCGATTCTGCAACGCCTGCGTCAGCATCTCGGGCGCGATGGCGTCGAGACGACGCTTGCCCGCCATTGCGGGCGGTAGCCATTCGTCTAGATCCGCATGCAGTGCAGCGTCTGACAGCGCCTCTATTCCGGCATAGCCGGCACGGGTGCGCAGCGCGCGGGCGGTAGTGGACCAGGGCAGCAGGCTAAGGCCATGGGTTCGCACCCCCTCCAACAACGCTGCTGCGATCTCGTCCGGGTCAGCGCCGGTATCGGGGCCGCTGGAGAGGCGGATCGCGCCGAGACGGCGTTCGCGGGTTGTTTCGACGCGTCCGGTGGCGGGATCAAACCGGACATGGCGACGCGTCTCGATGCGGTGCGCGAACAACGTCTCGATCGCTGCTGCGTCGATCGGCGCGGCGGAAAGGATGCGGGCGCCTGCGGCCATGCCCTGCGTCTCGGCGACGGCCAGCCATTCGTGCCGTGCAAGCGACGAGGCCGGATCGAGGCGGAAACCCCTTCCTCCAGCCGAGGCCCAGGTCTCGCCGGACGCGTCGCGGCGGCGGGCGATCCGGTCGGGAAAGGCGAGCGCGACGCAAGCGGCGACGGCTTCGGGCGAGCCGGGGCCAATCGTGGCCGGCGACTCGCCGGGAACCAGCCGCGCCCAACGTTCGGCGAGGCGGCGGGCGTTGTCGGCGCGCTGTCCGCGCTCGGTGCGCCAGCGGCGCAGGCGATGCTCGAGATCGGCATCGGAGCCGCCGAGGCCACGTTCGCCGAGCAGTACGGCGATATCCGTCGCGGTCTTCGCCAGCCCCATTTCGCTCGCCCGCGCCAGCATGTGACCGAGGCGTGGCGGGAGCGGCAGGCGCGCGATCGCCTTGCCATGTGCGGTCGGGCGGCCGTCGGCGTCGATCGCTTCAAGCGCTGCGAGACGGGTGCGGGCTTCCTGTACCGCAGCCTCAGGCGGCGGATCGAGCCAGTTGAGGCTGCGCGGATCGGTAACGCCCCACAATGCACAGTCGAGCGTGAGCGCCGAAAGATCGGCTTCGAGAATCTCGGGTGGGTCGAAACGCGGCAGGCCGGCGGTTGCCGCGGCCTCCCACAGACGATAGGCGACCCCCGGACCCTGCCGGGCAGCGCGGCCAGCGCGCTGAGTGACCGCGGCCTGGCTCGCGCGTTCGGTGACGAGGCGGGTCATCCCGGCGGCACGATCGTAGCGCGGGCGGCGGGCAAGGCCCGAATCGATCACGACGCGGATGCCGTCGAGCGTGAGCGAGGTCTCGGCGATCGAGGTCGCCAGCACAATCTTGCGGCGGCCTTCGCGGTCGGGTCCGATCGCGGCGCGCTGAGCGGCAGGGTCAAGGCTCCCGTGGAGCTTGTGGAGGATCGTTCCGGGCGCCGCACCGATGCGCTCCGACGTGCGCTCGATCTCGGCGACACCCGGAAGGAAAGCAAGGATGCCGCCATCCGAGTCGCGAAGCGCCTGCCGGATTGCCGCAGCGACCGAATCCTCGATCCGTGCCTCGGCTGCACGACCGAGGTGGCGCAGCTCAAGCGGATGGCTGCGGCCTTCGCTCTCGATCACCGGCGCAGCGCCCATCAGGGCGGAGAAACGCGCACCGTCGAGGGTCGCCGACATCGCAACGAGCCGCAGGTCGGGCCGCAGTGCGGCTTGCGCGTCGAGTGCCAACGCCAGTCCGAAATCGCTGTCGAGGCTGCGCTCATGCACCTCGTCGAACAGCACGGCTGAGACCCCGGCGAGCTCGGGATCGGCCTGAATGCGGTTGACGAAAATCCCCTCGGTGACGACCGTCACGCGCGTCTGGCCTGAGCGCTTCGTATCCATGCGCGTGGCGTAGCCATAGGTCTTGCCCACCGGCTCATCGGCCAGTGCAGCCATCCGTTCGGCAGCGGCGCGCGCGGCGAGGCGGCGGGGGGAGAGGAGCAGGATTTCGCCGGTACACCAATGCTCGCCGAGCAAGGCAGGGGCAACCGCAGTGGTCTTGCCCGCGCCCGGCGGCGCGACCAGCACGGCGTTGCTCACATCGCGCAATGCGGCGAGCAGATCGGGCAGCACGGCGTGGATCGGAAGGTTGCTCACGGTTCTGCCCTACGCAATTCGCCGCATTGCTTGAAGCGTCATGGCACCCAATCGCGCGATGCGCGTTGCGCGATTTGAAGGAGACAGGTCATGGCACGCACGCTTTCGAGCTTCAGCATCGCCGCCGATGGCAGTGGCGACTATCTGCTCAGCATCGAGGACGAGGATGGCGAGACGATCGAGCTGACCGCGACTTATGAGCAGCTCGACATGCTCGGCGAGGCGATCGAGGATTCGCTCGACGAGGATGAGGAAGACTCGCTCGATGCGGACGAGGATGAAGACCAGGAAAGCGAGGCCTGAGGCTCAGTAGCCGCGGGCGACTGCGAACTCGACGGCTTCGATCATCGCGTCCTTGGCGGCGCTTCCGGGAAAGATGCCGAGCGCGTCGATCGCACGCTGGCCATAATGGCGGGCGCGGGCGAGGGTGTCGTCCACTGCACGGCTCGACCGGACCAGTCCGACAGCGTGCGCGAAATCCGCGTCACTGATCCGGCGGCCGAGCACGGCTTCCTTCCAGAAGGCGCGGTCGTCTTCGCTGCCGCGAGCATAAGCGAGGATGACCGGGAGGGTCATCTTGCCCTCGCGGAAATCGTCGCCGGCGTCCTTGCCCATCGTACCCGCGTCCGAGACATAGTCGATCGCGTCGTCGACCAGCTGGAAGGCGATTCCGAGATTGCGGCCATAGGCGTCGAGCGCGGCTTCTTCGCCTTCGGGACGCTCAGCCACCACCGCGGCGATGCGGCAGGCAGCAGCAAACAGCGCGGCGGTCTTGGCGCCGATGATGTCGAGATAGCGCTCTTCGGCAAGGTCGATACGGCGTGCGGCGGTGAGCTGGTTGACCTCACCCTCGGCAATCACTGCGGAGGCGTTGGAGAGGATCTTGAGCACTTTCAGGCTGCCATCCTCGACCATCAGCTCGAAGCTGCGCGAGAACAGAAAGTCGCCGACCAGCACGCTTGCCGGGTTGCCCCAAATGAGGTTGGCGGCACGCTTGCCGCGACGCATATCGGAGCCGTCGACGACATCGTCGTGGAGTAGCGTCGCGGTGTGGATGAACTCGACAGCAGCGGCAAGCCGATGATGGCGCGCACCCGAATAGTCGAGGAGGCGTGCGCTCGCGAGCGTGAGCATCGGCCGCATCCGCTTGCCGCCGCCCGCGATCAGATGCCCGGCAAGCTCGGGGATCAGCGGGATCTGCGACTGCATGCGATCGAGGATCACGGCATTGACGAGGTTCATGTCCGCGGCGACGAGCGCGATCATCGGGTCGAGCGAAGGCTCCGCTCCGCGGCCGGTACGGTGGCCAATAGTGTGAACCGTCGCGCTCATGACGGGCGCGATGTGGCTGCAAGCGCGCGGAAAGGCAAGTGCGTGGGGCTTGCTTACGGTTGAAAGCGGCGCAACAAGGCGCGCGCCATCAACCGGGACGCACGCAATCCATGAGCGACGAGACGCTGCAACGCTATCGCCAGAGCATCGACCGGATCGACGCCGCGCTCGTCTTCCTGCTGGCCGAACGCTTCCAGATCACCCAGGCGGTCGGCCGTCACAAGGCAGAGACCGGTTTGCCCCCGGCCGATCCCGGGCGCGAAGACCGCCAGATCGAGCGATTGCGCGAACTCGCGGCGCAGGCTGACCTCGACCCCGAATTCTCCGAGAAGTTCCTGCGCTTCATCATCGATGAAGTGATCCGCCACCATGCGCAGATGCAGGGGCAAGACGCAGCGGGCTGAGTATCCGCCGTTCATCTTCTTCCGGGCATAGTTCTGCGACAAGTCGCCCTTAGGGGGAGGCGGGTCGGCTGTTTGCCGGGTGTTTGCGGGAGTGACGAATGCGGCGTGTTGTGTGGTTGATGGCTGGATGGATGGCGACAGCTGCGCCGGTGGCGATGGCCGCCGGGCAGGATGCGCCGCAACCGCCGACAGAGCCCGCACCGCAGGACAATGGCGGCGCGCCGGCCGGTGAAGAACCCGAGGAAGTCGTCGTCACCGGCCAGCTGCGCGGTGCGGTGCAAGGGGACGTCAAGCCCGAGCTGGTGCTCAATCCCGCCGACATCCGCGCTTATGGTGTCAGCTCGCTCGCCGAACTGCTGACCGAGCTGGAACCTCAGACGCGCAGCGGGCGCGGGCGGGGTGGTGGAGCGCCGGTATTGCTGCTGAGCGGGCGCCGGATATCGAGCTTCGCCGAGATCCGCGATATCCCGCCCGAGGCGATCGAGCGGATGGACATCCTGCCCGAAGAAGCGGCGCTCAAGCTCGGCTACCGCGCTGACCAGCGCGTGGTGAACATCGTGTTGCGCCGCCGCTTCCGCTCGATCACCGGCGAGATCGACGGAACCTTCGCGACAGCGGGCGGGCGCGCCGGACAGGATGCCGAGCTCAGCATGCTGCGCATCAATCGCGACGGGCGCATCAACGTCGATGTCGAATATGAGCGCGATTCGGCCCTGCTCGAGAGCGAGCGCGAGGTCGTGCGCGATGCTGGCAGACCGATCGCCGATTCGACCTATCGAACGTTGCAGCCCAAGACCGAGAACATCGCGCTCAACGGCGTGTTCAGCCGCAACATCGGCAAGGTCGGTGCGACAGCGAATCTGCGGATCGAGCAGAATGCCAGCGAATCGCTGCTCGGATTGCCCGACACTGGCGGCACGACGCCGCTGCAGCGGACCACCGACACCGGCACGTTGCATGGCGGCTTCTCGCTCAACGGCGATCTTTCGCCCAAATGGCGCTGGTCGGTGACGGGAAACTGGGACCGTATCGAAGGCCGGACGCTGACCGATACCGAGAACGGGCGTACCGACCGTGCACGTTCGGTGTCGAATGTCGGATCGATCGACGCACTTGTGAACGGTGCGCTGGCGCCGCTGCCCGCGGGCGATATCTCGACCAGCATCCGGGCGACGGGCCGCACCAGCAGCCTGCGGAGCGATTCGCTGCGTGGAGGAGCCTTCTCGGCGGCGGATATCGGCCGCGACACCGGAAGCATCCAGGCCAATATCGATCTGCCGATCGCGAGCCGCAGCCGTGCGGTGCTCAAGGGGCTGGGCAATCTCTCGCTCAACGGCAATGTCGAACTGGAGGAGCTGTCGGATTTCGGCACGCTCGTCACCTATGGCTATGGCGTCAACTGGTCGCCGATCGAGCAGGTCCGCTTCATCGCTTCGTTCACCAAGGAAGAAGGCGCGCCGTCGGCGCAGCAGCTTGGTAATCCGATGCTCGCGACGCCCAATGTGCGCGTGTTCGATTTCGTGCGCGGCGAGACGGTCGATATCACGCGCGTGGACGGTGGTAACGCCGGTTTGATCGCCGATAATCGCAGCGTGATGAAGCTCGGCCTCAATCTGCGGCCGATCAAGGACACCGACCTCACGCTCAACGTTGACTATAACAAAAGCACGATCCGCAACCCGATCGCGGGCTTTCCGACCGCGACGGCCGAGATCGAGGCCGCGTTCCCCGACCGCTTCACGCGCGACCCGGTCACCGATCAGCTGCTCCGGATCGACAATCGCCCGGTCAATTTCCTGCGCAGCGAGCGCGAGCAGATCCGCTGGGGATTGAACTTCTCCAAGGCGATCAGCTCGCCGCTGGCACGCAAGGCAGCGGAAGAGTTCCAGGCGCAGCGCGCCGCTCGGCAGGCTGCGCGCGAGGCGGCGATCGCACGGGGCGAGACCCCGCCACCAGACGAACGTGGTCCCGGCGGCCGCGGTCCGGGAGGCGACGGGCCGCGCCGGTTCGGTGAAGGCGGGCGCCCCGGCGGCGGGTTTGGCGGTGGCGGTTTCCGCGGCGGGCCGGGTGGCGGCGGGCGGTTCCAGTTCGGGATCTTCCACACCGTTGCTCTAACTGACAAGATCACGATTCGTGACGGATTGCCCGAGCTTGACCTGCTCAAGGGCTCGGCCACGGGAAGCCGCGGCGGATCGCCGCGCCACCAGATCGAGCTGCGGACCGGTGTGGTGCGTGACGGCATCGGTATCCGTCTGAACGCCGACTGGCAGAGCGCAACCCGGGTGCGCGGTGGCGCGACGAGTGCCGATGAACTGCGCTTCGACGATTTCGCGACGGTCAATCTGCGGCTGTTCGCGACGCTGGGGCCGCAGTTCAAATTCGTGCGCGAGAATCGCTGGCTTACGGGCACGCGGGTGACGTTGTCGGTCGACAATCTGTTCGACAGTCGACTCAAGGTGACCGATGCAACCGGTGGGACCCCGCTGAGCTACCAGCCGGCGTTGCTCGATCCGCTCGGGCGGACGGTACGGATCAGCGTGCGCAAGCTGTTCTTCTGAGCCGGGCCCGCGCCACCCCGCGGGTTCGCTATTTGTCGAGCTTGCTCTTGCGATAGAGCAGGGTGATCGCGACGCGGCGGTTGCGCGGATCAGCCGGGTTGGCCTTGATCAGCGGCTCGCGGTCGGCGACGCCCTCGATCCGCTCGAAGCGCGGTTCGGGAACCCCGGCGGCGACAAGACGGCGGCGGGTCTCTTCGGACCGGGCGCTGGAGAGCATCCAGTTGTTCATGTTGCGGGGGTCGCCATAGCCGAGGCTGTCGGTGTGCCCGCGGACCATCAGCGGGTTCTCCGAATCGGCGATCGACTGTGCGACCAGCGCGACCAGCTTGGCCGCTTCGGGAACGAAGTTGGTCGTCCCCAGCGCGAACATCGAATAGTCGGCATCGTCCATCAGATCGATCCGCATCCCTTCGCGCGTCGGCACGAAGCGGACCTGCTTGCCCAGCTTGGTGAGGCCGGGAGTGGATTTGATCTTCCGCTCGATATCGGCCTTCATCTTGGCGAACCCCTGACGGTCTTCGGCGTCCATCGCCTCCTTGTTCTTGAGGCTGCCCTGGGCGCCGGTGCCGACGAAGTCGCCGCCTTGCGCGCCGGCCGGGATCGTCATCGATCGCGTGCCGGTCTGCTTGGCCATGGTCGGGTAGTTGTCCTTGCCTTGCATCGCGTCGCCGCCGAGCAGTCCGTTGGACCCGGCGCTGTTCTGCTTGAACTCGATCAGCGTGGGTGCGAAATAGTCGGCGAGCGCCTTGCGCTGCTTCTCGTTGGTTGCACCAAGCAGCCACATCAGCAGGAAGAACGCCATCATCGCGGTCACGAAGTCGGCATAGGCGACTTTCCATGCGCCGCCGTGATGCCCCCCGCCGCCCTCGACGAAGATCTTCTTGACGATGATCTTGGGCGGCAGCTTTGCCGCATGGGGTGCTCTTGCGCTCACGGATTACCTCCCGCGGAGGCCATCGAACACTTCGGCGAAGCCGGGCTGGTTGTGATGCGCGATGCCCGAGCGGGCCGCCTCGATCACCAGCGGCTGCGGATGGCCATGGAGCGAGGCGATGATGATCTGCTTGACCGTGTGATAGATCGCGGCATCGGCATCGATGATCTGCTTCAAACGGCCTGCCAGCGGGCCGACCAGACCGTACGCCAACAACACACCGAGAAACGTGCCGACCAGGGCCGAGCCGATCATCGCGCCGAGAATCGCCGGCGGCTTGTCGATCGAGCCCATGGTTTTCACCACGCCGAGCACCGCGGCGACGATGCCAAGTGCAGGAAGCGCGTCGGCGAGGCCCTGCAGCGCGTGCTGCGGCTCCTCGACATGGTGGTGGTGGGTCTTGATCGCGTTGTCCATCACGTCCTCGACCGCGTGCACGTCGAGCGTGCCCGACGAGACGACGACGAGGCGCAGCGTGTCGCAGATCAGGTCGATCAGCGTGTGATCGGCGAGCAGCCGGGGATATTCGGCGAAGATCGCAGAGGACTTCGGGTCCTCGACATGCGGTTCCAGCGCGATCGGGCCGTCGACGCGCAGCATCTTCATCAGCTTGCTGACCAGGAAGATGACGTCGAGATAATCCTGCTTCTTGTACTTCGGGCCCTTGAGCACCTTCATGAAGCCGCCGCCGAGCGCTTTCAGCTCGCGCCCCGAATTGCCGATGATCAGCGCGCCGAGCGCGGCGCCGCCGATGATGAGCATTTCGTGCGGGAGCGCGTGCAGCACAGGTTCGAGCGCGCCGCCGGTGATGGCGAAACCGCCGAACACCATGGCGATGAGGACGACGAAACCGATGACTGGAAACATGACTTCGCGTGGCTCCCCGGGCGCAGGCTTGGTTACCGTTACAAACGACCGCGCGCGCCAGAACTTGAGGGGAAAAGCGCTAGGATATGGTTAATAAAACCGGTCCGGCGCTCGGTTCAGCGGATATAGTCGAACAGCGACAGCGAGGTGAGCTTGCTGAAGCTCGCCTGGGTTGCCTGCAAGATCGTCAGCGTCTTCTGCAACTCGGCGATCGCGGTTGCGGGATTGACGTCCTCGATACCCGAACGGGTCGCTTCGCGGGTGTCGTCCACTTCGGCCAGTCGCTCGGCCTCAAGGTCCATGCGGAAGGCGCGCGCGCCGATCGATGTCCGCGTGGTGCCGACCTGGTCGAGCGCGGCGTCGAGATCCTTCATCGCGGTGTCGATCCCGCCGGCCTCGGCACCGGGCTGAAGCGCCGCGGCAAAGGCCGAGAGGATGGCGAACATGTCGGTCTGACCGTTGGTTCCGGCAATCCCGCCAAAGGCGCGGTCGCCGGTTTCGGTGGCGGCGATGTCGACGCCGTCACCGATCGGGATCGGCGCGGCGCTGCCGCTGCCGACATAGGCGATCGACCCGTTGGGCTGGCGCGCATAGGCGGCGTCGCCAGCGGCACCGCTAAACAGCGGCTGCCCCCGGCTGTCCTTGGTATTCGCGGCGCCGAGCAGATCGCTGATGATCGCCTCGACCTCCTTGAGGATCGCGGCGCGACCCTGGGGCGTCATGGTCTGACTGTTGGCCTGAACCGCAAAGGCCTTGGCGCGCTGGAGCTGGGTATGAACCGTATCGAGCGCGGTATCGGTCGATGCCAGCAGCGACTGCGCCATCTTGATGTTCGACGCATAGGCGTCGTCATTGGAGGTGGCGCGCTTGAGGCCCGAAAGCTGCTGCCAGCCCGACGCGCTGTCGGACGGCGCAAGGATCTTCTTGCCTGTCGAGATCTGCGTCTGGAGCTTGTCAGCCTGGCTGTTCAGGCTCGCCATCAGCAGCGAGGGGCGGTCGAAGCGCTGGTTGGTCGGTACGCGCATGGTGATCACCGGATGTTGAAGATGGTGTCGAGCGTCTCGCGCGCGATCTGGATGACGCGACTAGACGCCTGATAGGCTTGTTGGAAGCGTATCAGGTCAACCGCTTCCTCGTCGATATTGACGCCCGTGACCGAATCGCGCGCGGCGGCGGCATTGGAGCGGATCGTCGACTGTACTTCGGCGACCGAGCGGCGCGCAGCGAGCGCGCTGGCATTGTCGGTGGTGAGCGTGGTCAGGCTGCCCTCGAACTTGCCGTCCTTGCGCAGCGTCGCCAGCGCAGTGAGGTTGCCGTTGTTGCGCTCGCCTCCGCCCGGCGACGCTGCGGCGATACCGCGCGGATCGTCGAGCACGAGCTTGAAGTCGGACGCGCCGGTGGCGCTGAACATCGCCGCGCCGGCATTGCCGTCGAGATTGTGGCCCCCGGCCTGGACGGTGTTGACGCCATTGGCGACACCCACCGCGATCCGGTTGAGCGCGTCGCGCGCGTCGGCGATCCGTGCCGCACCCTCGGCAATCCCGGCCATCGTACCGCCGCCCGGGTTGAGCGCGTGCGAGCCGTCGATGCCGTACACCGCGAAGGAAACCGACCCGTTGGGTCCGCGCGCATAGGTCGCGACCGCGGCCTGATCGCCCTGCACGAGCAGCGGCCCGCCGCCACCCGCCTTGACGGTGGCGCGGCCGGAGGCGTCGAAGCTGGCGCTGACATCGGTGAGCGCGCTCATCGATTCGAGCAGCCGGTCGCGCTCGTCGAGCAATGCGGCTTGCGAACTGGTGCCCTGCGATACGCGGCCGAGCGCTGAATTGACCTTAGCGAGGCTGGTGGTCAGCGTGTTGAGCTGATCCGCCATCGCATCGGCCGACTGGTCGAGATCGTTCAGTGCACCGTCCAGCGCCGCGCCGGTGGCGGAGAAGCTGCTGGCGAGGCTGGCTGCGGCCTGAAGCATCGTCGCGCGCGGCGCGCTGGCCGAGGGATTGGCGGCGAGCGCGGTCGCCGAGTTGAAGAAAGCGGTCAGGCGCTCGTCGAGCTTGTTGCCCGTGAGCGCGCCCTCGATCCGGTTGAGCCACACCGCGCCCGCCTCGCTGCGTGCGAGATCGGAGCCGGCGCTGCGCACCTCGGCTGCGCGGAGGTCGCTGGCCGAGCGGGTGATACCCGAAACGGTGACGCCAAGGCCGTTGAGGACGCGGTTCGATCCGTCGCTGGGCGCGGCGACCTCGCGCGTGCCCGTGACGCGGCGCGAATAGCCCGCGGTGCCGGCATTGGCGATGTTTTCCGACGTCGTGGTCAGCGCGGTCTGATACGCGCGGATGCCACTGGTGCCGATCGAGAGCATGTCGGTCATTTGGGTTCACCTTCCGCCGGCGGCGCGGTTTCGGCGACGCTTCCGGCCCTGGCGAGGAACGCGGTCATCGCCTTGCCGATACCCATCGGCGTATGCGTGGACATGTTCTCGGCCAGCTTCTGATCCTGCATGTCGCGGAACTGATCGAGCGCCTGGCTTTCGAACAGGCTGTCGGCCAGCTTCGCCTTGCGCATCGAGGACAGCATCATCTTGGTGAAGATCGCCTCGAACTGCTCGCCCGCCTTGTCCAGATTGTCGCGCGTGCCGAGGCGCGCGGTATCGGTCGAGACCGTACCAGCCAGCTTGAGCGTTGCGGGAGAAGGCGCGCGAAGGTCGGTCACAGGACGATCAGTTCGGCTTTGAGCGCGCCGGCCTGCTTCAGGGCCTCGAGGATCGCGACAAGGTCAGCCGGGGACGCGCCGATCGCGTTCACCGCCTTGACCACATCGGCAAGCTTCGGACCCGGTTCCAGCAGGAACATCGGACGCTTCTCCTCCTCTACGCCAACACCGCTGCGCTGTTCGACCGCGGTTTCCCCCTGGCTGAACGGCGCCGGCTGGCTGACGCGCTGGGCTTCATCAATACGAACAGTGAGTTTACCATGTGTTACCGCCGCCGGGCTGACCCGGACCGCTGAATTGATAACGACCGTTCCGGTGCGCGCATTAACAATTACTTTCGCCGCAGCTTCGGCGGCGTCGACGGTGAGATTCTCGATCTCGCTCATCAACTGCGCGCGGACGTCGGCGCCCGGCTTTGCCGTCACCGCGACCGATACGCCGTCGACCGCGCGCGCGGTACCGAAGCCGAAGCGGCCGTTGATCGCGTCCGCGACGCGCTGTGCCGTGGTGAAGTCCGCGCGGGCGAGGTTGTAGGTGAGGTTGGGCGTATCGGCGAAGCCGGTCTCGACCGCGCGCTCGACCGTCGCACCCTCGGGGATGCGGCCCGACGAGGGCGTGTTGACGACGATCTGCGATCCGTCCTTGCCCTCCGCGCCGAGACCGCCGACGGCAAGGTTACCCTGCGCCATCGCATAGATCTGGCTGTCGGCACCGATCAGCGGAGTCAGCACCAGCGTGCCGCCGCGCAGCGACTTGGCCTTGCCCATCGACGAAACGGTGATGTCGAGCTTCTGCCCGGGCTTGGCGAAGGGCGGCAGTTCGGCGGTGATCATCACCACTGCCGCGTTCTTGAGCGCCGGGTTGACGCCCGGCGGCAGCGCCAGTCCGAAGCGGGCGGTGACGCCCTTCATCGACTGGACGGTATATTCGAGATTGTCGTCACCCGTGCCCGGAAGGCCGACGACGATGCCGTAGCCGGTCAGCTGGTTCGATCGGATGCCCTGGAACCCGCCGAGATCCTTGATCCGCTCGGCCGCGACGGGCTGGGCGAACAGGATGGCGGCGAGCAGGGCGGCGAGGAAGCGGATCATATCGGTTTTCCTCAGAACGGGCTGATGACCGAGAAGAAGCGGCTGAGCCACCCCTGACGGCTGGCGCGGGCGACATCGCCCTTGCCGGTGTAAGCGATACGGGCATCGGCGACGCGCGTGGAGGCGATGCGGTTGTTGGCATCGATATCGGTCGCGCGGACCACACCCTTGATCTGGACGAATTCGTCGCCGCGGTTGAGCGTCACGCGCTTCTGCCCCTGCACGAGCATCGTGCCGTTGGGATAGACCGCGGCGACGGTGACGGTGACTTCGCCCGACAGCGCGTTCGACTGGTCGGCGCTGCCCGCCCCCTTGAAGTTGCGCTTGCCGCTGATGCTGGCGTCGCTCTGGTTGAACAGGTTGAGCGCGCCGGTGGTCGGCGGGGTCAACCCGAAGCCGCCGCCGCTGTCGAGCTGCGAACCGGCCGACTTGGACGCGCTGGTGCGCTCGACCAGCACGATCGTCAGCGGATCGCCGACGCGGCGTGCGCGCGTGCCTTCGTGCAGCGCGGCATAGCCATCGCTCGCCTGAAAGATCGAACCGTTGGCCGGTGCAATTGCAGCAGGCGCGGAGGGAAGCGAGGCGCTGAAGTCTTCCTTTGGCGCCTTCTTCCCGAACAGCTGCGCATGCGCGGGCTGGGCGAGGGCGATCGCCGCGACGATCGCGGCACCGGTGAGCAGGCCTGCGGCGAACTTCATCAGCTGACCCTCAGAGGTTCTGGTTGACATATTTGAGCATCTCGTCGGACGCCGAGATCATCTTCGAATTGACCTCATAGGCGCGCTGGGTCTCGATCATGTCGACCAGCTCTTCGACGACGTTGACGTTCGATCCCTCGAGCATGCCCTGACGGATCTTGCCGCGGCCATCCTGCCCGGCGATGCCGAGATTGACCGCGCCGCTGGCCGAGGTTTCGACCAGGAAATTGTCGCCGATCGCCTGAAGCCCCGCCGAATTGGGGAAGGCGGCGATCTGGATCTGGCCGATCTGGCTCGATTCGGTCTGGCCGGGAACGGTCGCGGAGACGGTGCCGTCGGTGCCGACGGTGATCGCAGTCGTGCCCTCCGGGATCGTGATGCCCGGCATTACCTGATACCCCTCGGCAGTCACCAGCAGCCCCTCGGGCGAGCGGGTGAAATTGCCGGCCCGGGTATAGCCGAGCTGGCCGCCGGGCATCTGCACCTGGAAGAAGCCGTTGCCGTCGAGCGCCATGTCGAGCGAACCGCCCGTGGTCTGGAACGAACCCTGGGTGTCGATCCGCGCGGTGCCCTGAACGCGCACGCCGGTGCCGAGGTTGAGGCCGGTGGCGTATTGCGTCTCCGACGTGCTCGCCGAGCCGGGCGCGGTGACGACCTGATAGGCCAGCGCCTCGAACGACGCGCGGTCGCGCTTGAAGCCCGTGGTGTTCACGTTGGCGAGGTTGTTCGAGATCACCCGCATGCGCGTGTCCTGAGCGTCGAGCCCGGTGCGCGCGATGTGCATTGCTGCGGAACCCATAACCTATTCCTTCCTCAAATCTCTCAGTTCACGCGCATCAAAGACGCGGTGCTGATGTTTCAGCTGACGCGCATCAACGACGCGGAACTCTCGTCCATGTTCTTCGCTTCGCGGAGCAAATTGGCCTGCACCTCGTAGCTGCGCTGGTTCTCGATCATGTCGACCAGCGACTGCGTGAGGTTGACGTTCGACTGTTCGAGCGATCCGGTCTGGACGCGTGCCTCCATGTCGGCGGGCAGTACGCCGCCGCCGCGGACGTGAAGCAGATTGTCCAGTCCCTTGACGGTCTTGCTGCCCTGGTCGCTGACCAGCTTGAGCTGGTCGATCACCTGCGGCGGGGCGGCGGGATCGGCGCCCGGCGGGACGATCGAGATGGTGCCGTCGTCGGCGACCATGATCTTGTCATGTGGCGGCACGGTGATGGGGCCCCCCGACCCCATCACCGGGAAACCGTCGCCGGTTTCCAAGACGCCACTCGGCGCGATACGGAGATCACCGCGCCGTGTGTAAGCCTCGCTGCCGTCGGCAGCCTGAACGCCAAGCCAGTTGTCGCCTGTGATGGCAACGTCGAGCCCGCGGCCGGTCTGGACGACCGTGCCCGCGCGCCGGTCCATGTCGACGACGGTTTCCGCGCTGGGCAAGCGGCTGTTGTGCCCGTCGCCCTTGATCATCAGCCGTTCGAAATTGACCCGGTCGGCGCGGAAGCCGATGGTGGAGGCATTCGCGATGTTGTTCGCGATCGTCGCCTGCGCGTCCATCTGGCCCTTGAGCCCCGACAGCGCGGTATAGACGAGTCTGTCCATCGCTTGTGCCTCCTAACCTGTGAAATCAGCTGCGGATGTTGAAGATGGTCTGCGAGATCTGGCTCGCGGTATCGAGCGCCTTGGCATTCGCCTGGAAGTTACGCTGTGCCGCGATCAGCCCGACCAGTTCCTCGGTAATGTCGACGTTCGACCGTTCGATCGCGCCCGACATCAGCCCGCCAAAGCCGTTCGAGCCCGGCTCGCCGAGGCGCGGCTCGCCCGACAGACCGGTGGCGGCCCAGGTCGAGTTGCCGAGCTGGCGCAGGCCCGAGGGGTTGGAGAAGTTCGCGAGCGCGATCTTGCCCAGCGCCTGACTGTCGCCGTTGGAGAAGCTGGCGCGGACGGTGCCGTCCTCGCCCACGGTTACGCCGTCGAGCTGGCCGACGGCCTTGCCGTCCTGCGTGCGGTTGTTGACGCTGAACGGCTGGCCGAGCTGCGTGGTCGCGGCGCCGAAATCGAGCGTGAGCGTCTGCTCGGTCGTGCTGGTGCCGACGGTGAACGGCGCGAACTGGGTCGGCGTGGTCGGCGAGGTGATCGCACCGCTCGAGTCGAAGGTCAGCGAGACCGGCTGCGGGTTCGACGCGCTGGTGCCGAGCTGCTTGTCGCCGACGAATGAGTAGACCGACCAGGTGCTGGGCGCGGTCGAGGTTTCGCGGACGAAATAGTTGGTCATCGTCAGCGGGTTGCCGCTGGCGTCATAGATCGTCGTCTGGGTCGAGTTGTTGTAGGTGCCCGGATCGAAGCGGTCGAACGCATAGGGCGTGTCGGGGGTGAAGCGCGACGCGTTCTTGGGGATCGACGCATGCGCCGACAGGTTGAGCGCGAGCTTCACATTCTTGGTTGCCTCGGGCACGCCGCTGGTCTGCGGCAGGCGCAGGTTGACGGTCGAACCCAGGCCGGTCGCGATCACCGCGCCCGAGCCGTCGACCGGATAGACCTGAAGGTACGACCCCTGCGAGTCGGTGACATAGCGCTCGCTATCCACGAGGAAGCTGCCGTTGCGCGTGAAGTTGACGCCGGCGGCGTCGAGGCTCGGCTTGACCGCGAAGAAGCCGTCGCCCGAGATCGCGATGTCGAGGCTGGACGAGGACTGTTGCGTGCCGCCCTGGCCGAACTGCTGCCGGATCGCCTTCACCGTGGTGCCCGAACCGATCATCTGGTTGGGGTTGAGCGAGACGCTCGATGCGATGACGTCGGCGAACTCGGTGCGGCTCTTCTTGAAGCCGTTGGTCGAGACGTTCGACAGGTTGTGGCTGATGGTCGACATGTCGGTCTGCGCCGCCTGAAGACCCGAGAGCGAGGTATAAAAGGACATTGCTTATGCTCCTTGGAAAGCGAGTGTTCAGCCGATCTTGCGGACGGCTTTGGCGGAAACCTGACCGATGCCGGGCAGGGTGAGGACGGGGTTGCCGTCGCTGCCCATCGCCACCGCGGTGACGGGGGCCCAGACGAGCGGCTTGGCGGTGACCGCGCCACCATCGGCGTTCTGCGCGGCGACACGGATCTTGAACGGGCCGTTTCCGGCCTTTTCGCCAGTGTCGGTCTTGCCGTCCCACTCGAACTCGAGCGGGCCCTTGGGCGCCTTACCGAGTGCGACGTTCTTGAGGATCTCGCCGTTCGGTCCCTCGATCACGACGTTGACCTCCTGGGCGTCGGCGCCAAGTTCGATCACGCCGCCGAGCGTGCCGTCGGTGCGCGGATAGGCGGTGCTGCCCTCGGTCAGTACGGTGCGGCCGACCCACGAGACGAGGTCCGTGGTTGTGGTCCCGCCGAGCTTCCCGGCGATCGCCTGCAGCGTCGTATTCATCTCGCTGATGCCGGCGAGCGACGAGAATTGCGCCATCTGGGCGACCATCTGCGTGTTGTCGACCGGATCGAACGGATCCTGGTTCTTCATCTGCGCGGTCATCAGCGTCAGGAAGTCCGCCTGGCCGAGGGTCGATTTCCCGCCCTTGGCCGGGGCGTTCTTGTCGCCGCCGCCGGTACGCCCGATGCCGAGCTTGTTCATCACATCGTCAAAGCCGGTGGCCATTAGCTGCGTCCCAGGTTGAGCGTCTGGGTGATCAGCGTCTTCGCCGTCTGCATCACCTCGACATTGTTCTGATAGGTGCGCGCGGTCTCCATCATGTCGACCAGCTCGCGGGTCTCGTCGACCGCGCTTTCCCAGATGTTGCCGTCCTTATCAGCCATCGGATTGCCGGGGTCGTAGCGCTTGGTCGGTGCCTCGCCCGCAGTAACGACGCTCTCGACGTCGACGGTGGCGAGATTGTTCGCGGCGTCGAAGGCGGTGCGGAAAACCGGCTTCTGGGTGCGATAAGCCTCGGCCGCCGACGACGCGACCTGGCCGACATTGGCGAGGTTCGATGCGGTGGTGTTCATCCGCACGAGCTGCGCCGACATGGCGCGGCCCGCGACCTGGAAGATGCTGAGCGGCTGATCCGGCATCGTTATTCTCCCTTCAGCGCGCGCGTGATGGTGGAGATGCGCCCGTTCAAAAACGCGAGCGTCGTCTGATAGGCGACGGCGTTCTCGGCAAAGGCGGTCTGCTCGGTCGACAGCTCGACGGTGTTGCCGTCGAGGCTCGGCTGGAGCGGAATGCGGAACTTGGTCGCGCCCTCGATCGGATCGGTGCCCGCCATTCCCGGCGTCTCGATCGCGCTCAGCGCTTCCTTGAAATCGATGTCCTTGGCCTTGTAGCCGGGCGTCGAGGCGTTCGCGATGTTCGACGCGAGCACGCCCATGCGCTGCGAGCGCACTGCGAGCGCCGCACCGTGCACCCCGAAAAGACTGTTCTGACCCATGCTATGCGTCCTCCGCACATTTGTTCACGGCCTTCCTAGCAATGGGCGTGCCAGTTTCCGGGTTTGCGGTTGAAATGGTCCGGATTGCCGGAAAGCGCCCAGCGAGCGGCAAGATGTTGCCGGTGGCGGCAATCGATTTTGCCGGTTTTGCCGGTCGCTGCCGCCGCATTGCCGGTGGCGGCCTCGCACGGTGGTGAGAACCGCAATTGGCCCGGTGCTTGCAAAGAATCGCGCATGAACATTGCCGCGCTTTCCCAACCCGCCACCGCCGCGACCGCGCTGGTGCCCGGTACTTTCCTCGATCCGCTCGCGATCGGGATCGTGCTCGGCGGCACCGCGCTCTCGATGGTGCTGCGCAATCGGCTTGGCGATGTCGGCCGCGCGCTGGCGGCACTGACCGTGTTGTGGCGGCGGCCATTCACCGCTGACTCGCTGCTCGGCCAGATCGCGGCGCAGGAACGGATCGCGCACCGGCATGGCCTGTTCTCGCTCGACCGCGCCGTGATCGGGGATTCCGACATGGCAGCTGCGATCGAGGCGGCGGTCGATGGTGCTTCGCCCGAACAGATCGAGCGGCTGGTCTGCGACCGCGTGACGGCGCGGGCCGAGCGGCATCGCGCCGCGATCGAAGTGTGGACCGGCGCGGCCGAGGCGGCGCCGGCGATGGGGCTGATCGGGACGATCCTGGGCCTCGTCCAGATGTTCGCGTCGATGCAGGATCCCGAGACGATCGGCGCGGCGATGGCCGTCGCACTGCTCGCGACACTCTATGGCGCGCTGGTCGCCAATCTGATCGCGATGCCGGTGGCGTCGCGGCTCAAGCGGCTCGCGCGGGCCGAGACGACTGAGCGGTTACGGCTCGCCGCGCCGCTCGCACACCTCGCGACGCTCGAACGCGCGCGCAAGCGGGAGATCGCGGCGTGAGTGCCCGCCTTTCCGCCGACATGTGGGACGAGATCGCGCCCGCGCGGTCGGTGTGGCTGATCACGCTCGCCGATCTCGCGCTGCTGCTGGTTGGTTTCTTCGTGCTGCTCCAGGCCAATCGCGAACTGGATCGCGAGACGCTGCTCGCCGGGCTGCGTGCCGGCTTCGGGATTGAGGACAGCGCGCCCGCGCCGATGGCCGTCGCGATGGCGCGGGTCGAGGGGTTCGGCGAAGCCTCGGCCGATGCCGATCCGCGCGGGGCGATCCTGTGGGCGCGCGACGCGGCGCGCGACACGCGCACACGTATCACCATCACCGGATCGACCGAGGGCGCGCGCGACATCGACGCAGCTACCGGCAGCGCCGCGATCCTCGCGGCCGATCGCGCGCGCGCGGTTGCCGTAGCGTTGGTCCGCAGCGGCGCGGCCGATCCGGCACGCATCGCTATTGTCACCGATCCCGGCAAGCGCCGGGCCGTCACCCTTTCCGTCGGCTTTGCCGGCGGCACGCATTGAAATGGAGGCAAACATGATCGCCCTTCTCCTTCCCGCGCTGATCGCCGGTGCAACGCCCGCAGCCTTCCAGTCCACCGACACGCTCGACCGGCTGGTCGAGCAGTTCGCGGGCGCGCCGATCGGAATGGAAGGCGGCGCGCGTGCGCCGGTGGACAAGCGGCTCAGGCTCGCCGCGTGCGATGCACCGCAACTGAGCTGGCGCTCGGCGGCCGAGGATGCGGTGGTGATCCGTTGTCAGGGGCCGCAGCAATGGCGCGTCTTCGTGCCGGTCAATGCGCTGCCCAGGCCAGCCGCGCCCGCGGTGACGGCGATGCCGGTGCCCGCGGTGGCCAAGCCGGCAACGGTCATCAAGCGCGGCGATCCTGTGCTGATCGAAGCAGGTGCTGCCGGCTTCTCGATCACGCGCGAGGGCATGGCCGTGGCGGATGCCGCTGCCGGCGCGCGCGTGATGATCAAGGTGGACGACAAGCGTCCGCCGGTCGCCGCGATCGCACTCGAACCGGGCCGTGCGCGGCTGCCCGGATTCGGCGAGTAATTTTTTCCTAAAGCTTGCCGCCGCGCGGTCGTTTTTGCGTATGTCCGCAGAATAAAGGGTCGCAGACATGGTTGATCCAGTCGGCTTCAAGCCTGCATCTATTGCCGACCGGCGCATGACGCCGGTAGCTCCGGCCGCGCCTGTGAAGGCGGCGGACGGCGTGACGCAGGCTGCCCAGACCAGCACCGCGGCTTCGATCACTCAGGCTGCCGCCGCGAGCGCACCGGTCGATGCCGAGCGCGTCTCGCGGATCAAGAAGGCGATCGCGGACGGCAAGTTCCCGCTGGTCCCTTCGACCGTTGCGGACCGGTTGCTCGCGCTCAAGCTTCAGTGGAATCCGCATGACCCGGCGTGACGCTCTCGTTCGCGTGATCGACGCGCTGCACGCTGAGATCGATGCGCTGAAGGCGAACGACGTCGCCGCGCTCGAGCGCGCGACGCGCGAGAAGCTGATCGGAATCGACGCGGTGGGGGCCGCGAACGACGACGAACCCGAACTCTCGCCCGAACTCAAGGCGCTGGCCGATGAGGCGCACCGCCTCAACGAGACCAGCCGCATCTATGTCAACCTGATGGCCGCCAATGTCCGGCGGCGATTGCAGGTGCTGACCGGCAATAGTTTGCCGTCCTACCGGCCCGGCATTGCCGGAACGCTTGCCTGATCGTTTGCGTCGCTGATGCGACGCGCGGCACCGGCCCGCTCCCCCACCCGGCCACCCACACCGTAGACTAGCTGGGTGGCCGGGTGGGGGAGCGGGCCGGTGCCGCCTCCCATTAAGAATTGGCACGCCTCTTGCTGAACACCTCCTACCCAGGGGGAAGAGCAAGAGTCCGATGACTATACCTTCGATCGGAGCCAGAACGAACGTCACCACGGCGATCGCTGCGGCCAGCCAGAAGACCGGTATCGACTTCAACTATCTGCTCGGCCAGGCACAGGTCGAAAGCGGGATGCGCAGCAATGCACGCGCCCGCACCTCGAGCGCTACCGGTCTCTATCAGTTCATCGAGCAGAGCTGGCTCGGCGTGGTCAAGGAACATGGCGACAAGCACGGCATGGGCTGGGCGTCGGACAGCATCCGCCGCACCTCCTCCGGCCGTTTCGTCGTGAGCGATCCGGCGGCGCGCCAGGCCATCCTGTCGATGCGCAACGATCCCGAAGCCGCGTCGCTGATGGCCGCCGAACATGCCAGCGACAACAAGGACAGCCTTGAGAGTTCGCTGGGCCGCGAAGCCAATGGCACCGATCTCTATATGGCGCATTTCCTCGGCATCGGGGGCGCGCGGAAATTCCTGCGCGCAATGGACGCGAACCCGGGTCAGTCCGGCGCCAACCTGTTCCCCGCCGCCGCGCGCGCCAATCGTGGGGTCTTCTATACTTCGGACGGTTCGCCGCGCTCGCTTGGCCAGATCTATGAGCGGTTCGCCGGCAAGCTCGACAAGGGCGCTGCTTCGGCTGGCGCGACCGGCCTTGCGTCGGGGAACCTTGCCTCGGGCCAGCTCGATGCGAAGTTCCAGCAGCTCGTCCAGTCGCTCGGCCCTGATGCCGAAGTCGTGCTGGGCAATGGCGCTGTCGGACAGGACCGCAAATGGCTGGCGACGCTCGACCAGCTGCAAACCGCCGGGCGCGGGACGGCCGAGCGCGCGATCAATCCGCTGCGCCCAACGCCTGAGACCGCCAAGCTTGCTTACATGATGCTCGCGAGACTGGGAGCGTAACCCGCGTGAACGCACTTGCACTCAAAGGGGGGATCGCCCCCGCACTGAAGAGTTTCGCCCTGCCCGTCGCTATCCTCGTGCTTGTCGCGATGATGGTCGTGCCGGTGCCGACCTTCCTGCTCGACACCTTCTTCATCATGAACATCGTCATCAGCCTTGCTGTGCTGATGGTCGCGCTGAACGCGCAGAAGCCACTGGACTTCTCCGCCTTCCCGACCGTGCTGTTGTTCGCGACGCTGTTCCGCCTCGGTCTCAACGTCGCCTCGACGCGCGTGGTGCTGGGGCATGGACATGAGGGCGAGGCTGCGGCCGGCCATGTGATCGAGGCGTTCGGCACCTTCATGATCGGCGGCGACTATGTCGTCGGCCTGTTCGTGTTCGCGATCCTGATCATCATCAACATGATCGTGGTGACCAAGGGTGCGGGCCGCGTGTCCGAAGTCTCGGCGCGCTTCACCCTCGACGCCCTGCCGGGCAAGCAGATGGCGATCGACGCCGATCTCAACGCCGGCCTGATCACGCCTGACGAAGCCAAGGCGCGTCGTGTCGAAGTCTCGACCGAAGCCGATTTCTACGGCGCGATGGACGGTTCGTCCAAATTCGTGAAGGGCGACGCGATCGCCGGCCTGCTGATCCTGTTCATCAACATCATCGGTGGCCTGATCCTCGGCCCGCTCAGCCACGGCCTGTCGATCGGCGAAGCGGCGCAGACCTATGTGCTGCTCGCGATCGGCGACGCACTGGTCGCGCAGATCCCGGCGCTGCTGCTGTCGATCGCCGCCGCCGCGATCGTCACCCGCGTCAGCGCGAACAAGGATCAGGATCTGGCCAGCCAGATCGGTAGCCAGTTCGCCAGCCACAAGACCTGGACCCCGGTCGCGGTGATCATTGCCCTGCTCGGCGTGATGCCGGGCATGCCCGCCTTCATCATCCTGCCCGCCGCCGCCGGCTCCGGCTTCATGGCGTGGAAGATGTATCAGGCGAGCAAGCGTCCGGCCGCGCCGGCCGAAGCGATCGACGCCGAACCCACCGATCCCTCGAAGATCGGGTGGGACGAGGTCACCGACAATATGCAGGTGATGATCGACATCGGTTACGGGTTGGTACCGTTGATCGACGAGCGCCGCGGCGGCGCGCTGATGGGCCGCATCACCGGCGTGCGCCGTCAGTTGTCCAAGGAACTGGGCTTCGTGGTGCCGCAGGTGCGGGTGCGCGACGACATCAACCTCAACCCCTTCACCTATCGTATCGTCGTCGGCGGTGTGGTGATCGGCGAGGACACGGTCTCGCCCGACGAGGTGCTGGCGCTCGACACGGGACAAGCGGTGGGCACCCTCAATGGCAAGCCCGGCAAGGATCCGACCTTTGGGCTCGACGCGATGTGGATCTCGCCCGCCGACGCCGATGCGGCGACCGGTCAGGGCTGGCTGGTGGTCGATCCGGGCACCGTCATGGCGACTCACCTCAATCAGGCGCTGATCTCGAACGCGTCGGACCTGCTCGGTCCCGACGAAGTGCAGGCGCTGCTCGACGGGCTGCGCGAGCGTGCGGCGCAGCTGGTCTCGGCATTGTCGCCGAACCCGCTGCCGATCACGACGCTCACTCAGGTGCTGCGCGGGCTGTTGGCGGAGAACATCCCGCTCAAGGAGTTCCGCCGTATCGCCGCTGCGATCGCGATGGCCGCGCAGAAGACCCACGACGCCGACGAGATCATCGAGCTGATCCGCCCCGAACTCGGCCAGCTGATCATCCAGCGGCTGTGCGGAGTGCGCGAGCCGCTGCGCGTGATGACGCTCGAAGGCCAGCTCGAGGCGTTGCTGGGTCAGGCGGTCCGTTCGGACCCGGCCAAGCGCAACACGATCGAGCCGGATCTCGGCCGCCGTATCGTCGACGCGCTTCAGCATGCTGCTCAGCCCTTGGTCTCCGAGGCCAAGCCCTTCGCCCTGGTCGTCCAGCCCTCGATCCGCATCGCGATCCGCAAGCTGGTCAAGACCTGTCTGCCGGATACCCCCGTGATGAGCTTCTTCGAAGTGCCTGAGGACAAGTCGGTTGAAGTGGTCGCCGTGATCGGCGCGCCGGAATCCCAGCCCGCGCTGGTGCCGGCATGAACTTTCAGCCCTCACCCAATGAGTTCGCGCTCACCTATGGCCGCAACGGCGAGACGAAGCGCGACATGGACGCCCTCGTGCGCAAGCACATGCCACTGGTCCGCCGGCTCGCCTGGCATGTCCATGGATCGATGAGCAGCCTGATCGATGTCGAGGATCTGGTGCAGATCGGCCTTGTCGCACTGGTCGAGGCTGCGGCGAGTTTCGAGGATCGCGGCCTCGTGAGCTTCGACCAGTATCTGCAGACGCGGGTACGCGGCGCGATGATCGACGAGTTGCGGCGGCAGGCGACGCTGACTCGCGGCGCGATGAAGCGGCGGCGTGTCTATAACGACGCGGTCGGAGCGCTGACCGACGAGCACGGTAAGCGGCCGGACGAAGCCGCGGTCGCCTCGCGGCTTGGGGTCACCGTCGACAAGCTGCGCAGCGACTATGCCAGCGCGGAGGCGGTACGCTTCGATTCGATCGATGAGGTCTATTCGGACGAAGGGCCATGGTTCATGTCCGACGAACCGTCGGCGTTCGACCAGCTCGCCGATGCCGACCAGCGCGAGGCGCTGATCGCGGCGATCGCCGAATTGCCCGAGAAGGAGCAGCTGGTGATCCAGCTCTATTATGTCGAGGAATTGAATCTGGAGGAGATCGGTCAGGTGCTCGGCGTGGGTGCGGCGCGCGTCTGCCAGATCAAGAAGAGCGCGCATGACCGGCTCAAAAAGGGGCTGATGCGACGCATGGGATAGGACGGGTCCGGTGCCGGGGGGCGCCGGTTCCATAGGGGGCAGGGGTGGAAGCGTGCCGGGGGGCGCGTTTCCGCCCCTTCTTTATTGGGCTTAATCGGTGTGTTCGGCCCGGCTGTCGGACGGCGCGCTGGCGCGGTCGTTGAGGCCATAGTCGCGTACCACCGCCGCAATCCGCACGCGGTAGTCGCGGAACACCCCGCCACGCCCGGCCGCCTGCGCGCCGCGATGCCGGGGACGGTTGCGCCACTCGGCGATCGCCGCCTCGTCGCGGAAGAAGGAGAGCGAGAGCAATTTTCCGGGCGTAGTCAGGCTCGCATAGCGCTCGACCGAGATGAAGCCGTCGATCGCCTCGAGATCGGCGCGCAGCGATGCAGCGATGTCGAGATAAGCCGTCTCCTGCCCGGCGGCGGGTTCGGATTCGAAGATCACCGCGATCATGACATCACCTTGCGCAGGAAGATGCGGTCTTCGCGCCGGATGAACCCCTCGTCGGCGGCAAAGGCGAAATTCTCGCGCCCGCCGGGATCGTCGCGCAGCCGGGCGCGATAGGCTTCGTATGCGGCCAAATTCTCGATTTCGTAGATGCCGTAGGCGGTCGTCGCCGACCCCTCGTGCGGCGCATAATAGCCGATGAGCTGCGCGCCGCAGCGCGGGATCGCATCGTTCCACCCGCGCGCATAATGTTCGAAGGCATCGATGCGGAACGGATCGATTTGGTAGCGGATGAAGCAGGTGATCATGAGGGTCCTCCTGTCCGCACCGATAGCCGATTGTTCGACGCCTATGCTTCGGCTATGACCGAACTATGCAGGACGGCCCTTCCATCTCGCGCGTCGCGGCGCTGATCGGCGATCCGGCGCGCGCCAACATGCTGGTCGCGCTGATGGACGGGAGGGCGTTGACGGTGAGCGAGCTGGCGCAATGCGCGGGTGTGGCACTGCCCACCGCGTCGGGGCATCTTGCGCGGCTCAGCGATGCCGGGCTTGTGGTGCCGGCGCGGCAGGGGCGTCATCGCTATTTCCGGCTCGATAATGGCGATGTCGCCGCGACGATCGAGCTGCTGATGGGGATCGCCGAGCGGACGGGCGCCAAGCCGGTCCGTCCAGGTCCGCGCGACGCGGCGATGCGGCAGGCGCGGGTCTGCTACGATCACCTTGCCGGGGAGCGCGCGGTGCGACTCGCCGAGAAGCTGGTGGCCGAGGGAAGCGTCACTGCGGGTGAGACGCCGCGGATCACCGATGCCGGGCGGGCCCGATTCGATGCGTTGGGCGTGGTGCTGCCATCGCACGGCCGCCGCCCCGAATGCCGCATTTGTCTCGACTGGAGCGAGCGGCGCAACCATCTCGCGGGCGCGCTCGGCGCGGCGATCCTCCAGCATGTGCTGGGGCAGGGCTGGGCGAAACGTGGGCCGGGCCGCGTGATTGCATTCGACACCGCCGGGGCCGCTGCGTTCGACAAGGTCTTCGGCCTCTAGATGCGGCGGCACCTCTATATCGCCGCGGGGTTCGCCAGCCTCGGCCTTGCGGTGATCGGCGCGATCCTGCCGGTGATGCCGACCACGGTGTTCGTGATCCTCGCTGCCTGGTGCTTCGCGCGCGGTTCGCCGCGGCTCGAGCGCAAGCTGCTCGAGCATCCGAAGTTCGGGCCACATATCGTGCGCTGGCGTGAGAAGGGGGCGATCAGCCGCGGCGGGAAGAAGGCCGCGACGGTCGCGTTCGCGGTGAGCATCGCGCTGACCCTGATTTTCTCGCCGATGCCCTGGCCGCTGGTGACGATCGCCGCCGCCGTCCTGGTCGGCGGCTGGATCTGGACCCGGCCCGAGGGTTAGGAGGCGGGAATGACGCGTCTTCGCCGTACCAGGACAGCCGCATTGGCCGGGATCTGCATCGCGATCGGGATCGCGATCGGTCTTTGGATACCGCGCGGCGCTGGGGTTTCATCGGTGAGCCCGAATGCCGTCCCTGGTTCCGCAAAATCGTCAGATCGACCAAATGGCCGAGCGATGTATTCGCCGGACATCCAGCATGATGCGTATGTCCGACAGGAACAGCTCAAGGTTGTGGAGATGCTTGAGCAGCAATGCCGTTCCAGCGGCAAGGATTGTGCGCTGGCCAAGGCTGCGCGCGAGGCGCTCGATAGAAACTGATCTGTTCCTTTAGCTGCGCGATTGTGCGTCCTGCCCCCAAAGAAAGACCCCGGCGGCCTTTCGACCACCGGGGCTTCCTTGCATGCCCCTCCTCCGAGGAGGAGGGAGACCGGCCGTGATGCCTGTCAGGGGGGTGACACCCCGACCGGCACACGCTTAGCGAAGCAGAGAGAGAACGCCCTGCTGCGACTGGTTGGCCTGCGCCAGCATCGCGGTCGATGCCTGGTTCAGGATCTGCGCCTTGGCGAGCGCGGTCGTCTCGGCCGAGAAATCGGCGTCTTCGATCCGGCTGCGTGCTTCGGCGAGGTTGCTGGTCGTGGTCGTCAGGTTGGCGACGGTCGATTCGAGGCGGTTCTGCACCGCACCAAGGTCGCCACGGCCTGCCGAGATCTTGTCCAGCGCCGCGTCGATCACCGCCATCGCCGCCGAAGCACCGCCCTGGGTCGCGATCGAGATGCCCGAGGTGGTGGCTTCGCTGAAGCCGGCATCGGCTTCGCCGGCACCGCTGATCGCGATGTTCTTGCCCGGCTCGGCGGTCAGCGTGACCTTGCCTTCGAGAACGCTGGCAGTGCTGCTCAGCGTCACCGCTGCGCCGCCGGCATCCTTGACGTTGGTGAACACGCCGTCGCCGTCGGTCAGGCTGATGTTCGAGCCGTCCTTGCTGGTCAGCTTGATCTTGCCGTCGTCGGTCAGGCTCGCCTGGATGTTGCTGCCCGAACCCAGCACCTGGTTGATGCGGTTCGCGACTTCGCTGGCCGTATCTTCGTTGGTGAAGGTCACGGCGGTGCTGCCGATCGTGAGCGTGTCACCCGACGCGATCGAGCCGACATCGGCGGTCACTTCGTTTTCGGCAGTAGCCTTGACGCCGGTGGTCGCCGTCTTGGCGTTGACCGCATCGGCCACTGCCTTGGCGTCGACGCTGGCAACCGCGCCCACGTCTTCACCGTTGATCACCAGATCGCCGGCCGCGAGCGCGGCGTTGACGACGCCGCCCTTGACCTGTGCCTGAAGGCCCAGTTCCGAGGTGCTGGTCTTGACCATCTTCATCGAGATCGTCTCGCCGGCGTTGATGCCGGTCTGCAGCTTGACCTCGCCGAAGCTGCCGTCGAGCAGCTTGACGCCGTTGAAGTTGGTGGTCTCCGAAACGCGGCCGATCTCGGCGACGAGCTGCGAGACTTCGGCCTGCAGCGTGGTGCGGTCGCTGTCGCGCAGCGTGCCGCTCGACGACTGGGTCGCCAGTTCCTTCATGCGCTGAAGCATGTTGGTGACTTCGCTCAGCGCGCCTTCAGCGGTCTGCGCAAGGCTGATGCCGTCATTGGCGTTGCGGATCGCAACGGCCATGCTCTTGACCTGCGAGGTCATGCGGCTCGCGATGGCGAGGCCCGCTGCGTCGTCCTTGGCGCTGTTGATGCGCTTGCCGGTCGACAGACGCTCCATGGCAGTCTGCAGGCTCGACGAAGCGACCTTGGACGCGTTCGCGGCGCGAAGGCTCGCGATGTTCGTTCCGATAACAGTCATGTCTTGTCTCCGTTCAGTCCGGCGTCCTCGCTTACCCCCCTGAATGCGAAGGAGATCGGGCCGCCACAGGGGGGAACGACAGGCTGAGACCGGGATTAAGCAATTTTCTGAACCACGCCTCGCGCGCGCCTTCGCGTATGTGCGTGAGAGCGCGCGCGGCAATCTGAAGCCGCAACGGCCGATTTTTGCCGTTTGGTTTACCACTCGTTTACCATCAATCCTGCATCACGCTCCCAACAGGGGGAATGAATGCAGACGATCTTTCCGTCAGCCGCGGTACTTCGGCAGCACTATGCGCTGGTCTCTTCGCTTCGCGCGCAGGGATTTGCGATCGGGGCGGCCGACAAGGTCAAGCCGATGCCGGGCGATCTGTTCATGATCGTCGAGGGTGAGGCGCCGCCGGTTTCGGCCCGCACGCTGGTGCTGGCCGAGGGGCCGGTCGCCGCAATCCCCTTCCATGACGGCAACCCCGCACGGCTGAGCTTCGGTCCCGAGGATGCGGCGATTGCCAGTGGTTTCGCCAGCGCGATGCTGCGCGGCGCGCACGCCCCGGTTGCCGCGGATCCCGAGAGCCTCGCGCTCTATGCGCTCGCCGAGCGCGTTGCCGCCGCCGACATTACCGTGCTGATCAACGGCCCCACCGGCACCGGCAAGGAAGTGTTGGCCAAGGCGATCCATCTGGGCAGCACCCGCCGCGACGGCCCGTTCATCGCGGTCAACTGCGCTGCGCTGCCCGAGACGATGCTCGAGGCACTGCTGTTCGGCCACCAGAAGGGCTCGTTCACCGGCGCGAATGCGGCGGGCGAAGGCTTCTTCCGCGCCGCCAATGGCGGAACGTTGCTGCTCGACGAAGTTGCAGAGATGCCGCTGGCGCTTCAGGCCAAGCTGCTGCGCGCACTGCAGGAGCGCGAAGTGGTGCCGATCGGCGCGACCAGCCCTGAAAAGATCGACGTCCGCGTCATCGCCTGCGCCAACCGCGACCTCCAGACCGAGGTGGCCGAGGGCCGGTTCCGCGCCGACCTTTACTATCGCCTGTCGGTCTTCCCGCTCTCGACCCGTGAGCTCGCCGATCGTCCGGGCGATGTCGCCGCACTCGCCTCGGCGATGGTGCTGCGTCACGCCGGCAATCGCGCGCGCCTGCCCTGGGTGACGCGCGATGCGCTGGCGGTGCTCCAGTCGCACGACTGGCCGGGCAATGTCCGCGAGCTCGAGAATGTGATCCAGCGCGCGTTGCTGCTTTGCCCGGGCGATGCGATCACCGCCGATCACCTGATCTTCGACCGTGCCCCCGCCGCCGCCCCGGCGCAGGCGGAAGGCACGCTCAGCAACATCGTCCAGCTCAGCGAATTCGCGGCGATCCGCGAGACGCTGGCGCAGTGCGGCGGCAGCCGCACCGAAACCGCGAAGCGCCTCGGCATTTCGGAGCGCACGCTGCGCTACCGCCTCGCCAAGGCGCGCGAGCAGGGTGAAGACATTGTTCGGAGGGCCACGGCATGAGCATCGGTGGCGTAGGCGGGGCAGGCGGCATCGACCGCGTCATGCAGCTCCGCGCCCAGATCCTCGAGCGCAACGAAGCGCTCCAGCGCGCGACCAGCGGTGCGGCGGCTCCGGCCACGGCGCCGATCGGCCAGCCGACCGGTCCGGCGAGCTTCGCCGACACGCTGGAAAACGCATTGCAGCAGGTCAACGGCGCGCAGAGCCGCGCCAGCGATCTCTCCGCCTCGTACGAGCGCGGCGAGACGGTCGACATCGCCAAGGTGATGCTCGCCCGCCAGGAGGCGTCAGTCGGGTTCGAAGCGACGCTTCAGGTCAGGAACAAGCTCCTGACCGCCTATCGTGACATCATGAGCATGCCGGTCTGATATGAGCAACGCAGTCTCCGTCTCTGACGCGCCCGCCGTTCCCGCCAACGCCAATGGCTTTGGGGGGAGTGGCGGTTTCGCCAATCCGCTGAGCCAGATGCGCTCGGTCTTCTCGCAGCCTGCGGTCAAGCGCAGCCTGCCGCTGATCTTCATGGTCGGCCTGATCGGCGCCGCTGCGCTTGCGTGGATGGCGCTAGCGACCCCGCCACAGCGGGTGCTGTTTGCCAGCCTGCCCGAAAGCGACAAGGCCGCCGTGGCCGAAGCGTTGAGCGCGGCGAGCATCCCCAACGCGATCGACAACTCGGGCTCGCTCACCGTGTCCGAGGACAATTATCACAAGGCGCGGATGCTGCTCGCAGGGCAAGGCCTGCCCAAGGCGGCGCCCGGAGGTTACGCGCTGCTCGACCAGCTGCCGATGGGCGTTTCGCGCGCGGTCGAGGGCGAGCGTCTGCGCCAGGCGCGCGAGACCGAACTTGCCCGTTCGATCAGCGAAATCGACACCGTGGCCGAAGCGCGCGTCCATCTTGCGACGCCCGAGGCCACAGTGTTCGTCCGCGACAAGGCCGAACCATCGGCCTCGGTCATCGTCAAGCTTCAGCCGGGCCGTACGCTTTCCGACTCTCAGGTCCGCTCGATCGTCAACCTCGTCGCCTCGTCGGTGCCGGGGATGAAAGCCGAATCGGTGACCATCGTCGATCAGGCGGGCGCGCTGCTGAGCAAGTCGGGCCAGGAAGGCAGCGCGGGCGACGCGCGCATCGATTTCCAGCGCCGCGTCGAGGACAAGTATCGTCAGCAGCTGGTGCAGCTGCTGACGCCGCTGCTCGGCGCCGGGAACTTCACCGCTGAGGTGCAGGCCGACGTCGATCTGGACGAGAGCCAGGCGACGCGCGAGACCTTCGACAAGGCAAATGCCGTGCTGCGCGCCGAACAGGGCAACTGGACCGGTGCGCCGCGCGACGGTGCCGCCGCGCCCGGCGGTATTCCCGGTGCGCTCTCGAACGTCGCGCCCGCGCCTGCCACGGTCGCGACGCCGACTCCCGCAGCGACGCCGGCACCCGGTGATCCGGCGACTCCCACGGCGGCAGCCGCGGCTGCGGCGGGAATGAAGCAGAGCGACAGCTTCGCGCGCAGCTATGACAACGCCAAGGAAATCTCGGTCACCCGCGCCGCGCCGGGCAACATCCGCCGCCTGTCGGTCGCGGTGCTGCTCAAGGAGGAGCCGGGCAAGCCGCGCGGCCAGGTCGAAATCAAGCAGATCGACGATCTGGTGAAGGCGGCAGTCGGCTTCAACGCCGCGCGTCAGGATCAGGTGACCGTCGTCAGCCGCAAGTTCAGCACCACCGCCGACGCCGCGAGCGAAGGCCCCGCCTTCTACGAAAGCGGCTGGTTTGCGATGGTCGCGCGCAACGTCACCGCGGTGGTGATCGCGCTGCTGGTGCTGCTGCTCGGGGTGCGCCCGCTCGCTAAAGCCCTGCTCAAGAAGCGTGAGGATACCAATCGTGGCGGTGCGCTGCCGATGGGCGGTTCGGATGGCGTCGCGATGCCCGCACCGGTCAGCGCCGAGATGCTCGGTGCAGGCGGGGTGCCGCTCGGGGAACGAGTCGGGCTGGTGCGCGATTTCACCCGTGACAACCCCGCGCGTGCCGCATTGGCGGTGCGGGACATGATCAAGGCCGAGGGAAACTGAAATGAACGCTCCCCGTAGCTTTTCGGGCGTCGAACGTGCCGCGGTGCTGATGATGGTCGTCGGTGACGAAGAGGCCGCCGCGATTCTCCAGAAGCTCGATCCCGAGGAAGTCCGCCAGCTCGGCACCGCGATGATGAGCGTCGCCGATGTCAGCGAATGGGAGATGGCGCAGGTCCTCGACGACTTCACCGGTCGTGCGCAGGAGCGCAGTGCGATCCAGTTCGACCCGCGCCCCAAACTCGAATCGGTTGTTACCAAGGCGTTGGGTCCGGAACGCGCGAGCACGATCCTGTCGCGCATCCTGCCGCCCGAGCCGAATGAATCGATTTCGGTGCTGCAGTGGATGGACGCGAGCGAGATTGCGGCGATGCTGGAGGAAGAACATCCCCAGATTGCGGCGGTGCTGCTCGCTCATCTCGAACCCGCGACCGCCGGACAGGTGTTGGAAATGCTGCCCGAGGCAGTTCAGCCGCAGGTGCTGCGCCGGGTCGCCAAGCTGGGTCCGGTGACGCCAGATGCGCTCGCCACGCTGACCGCGCTGCTCGAACGCCATTCGGGCCAGCCGCGCCGCGTCGCGGGCGTCCAGATGGGCGGTACGCGCGAGGCGGCGAAGATCATGTCGAGTGTGCGCAAGATCACCGAACAGAAGGTGATGCCCAAGCTGGCCAAGCTTGATCGCGAGGTTGCGCGGGCGATTGAAGAGGCGATGTTCGTCTTCGATAACCTGCTCGAGCTCGACGACAAGAATATGGGCACCCTGCTCCGCAACATCGAAAGCGATGTGCTGGTCCGCAGCCTCAAGGGCGCGGACGAGGCGGCGCGCAACCGCTTCCTGTCGTGCATGTCGAGCCGTGCGGCCGATACGATCCGCGACGAGATGGAAGCGCGCGGCCCGATGAAGCTGGCCGAGGTGCTGGAAGCACAGAAGGTGATGATCGCCATCGCGCGGCAGCTGGTGAAGGACGGCACGATTACCATGCCGGGCAGCGGCGGGGACGACGACTATGTCTGATCCCGAGGGCTTCGTCCCGGGTCTCGCCGCACGCAGCGCGGGAATCGCCGAGGCGCTTCAGCGCGCCTTCGCTCCGCCCGAGGAATTCGCCCCGCGCGCGGTCCGCCCGCGCGATTCGGCTCCGGTCGAACCCAAGCATTTCAGTCCCGCAGACCCTGGCAACAAGCCCACCGAGGGTTGGGACCCGTTCGACCCCGAACCCGCACCGGAGCCCAAGGAATTCGTGGACCCGATCACCGCCGCACGTGCTGCCGGCTATGCCGAGGGACTGGCCGCAGGCCGCGCCGAGGCCGATGCCGCCGCTGCGCAACAGGCGGCGTTGCTTCAGCAGGTCAGCGACGCGCTTGCGCAGGGCGCGCATTTCGATCGTGAGCGCATGGCCGGGCATCTGCGCCAGACCGTGCTGCATCTGGTTGCCAAGATGATTGGCGAGACCGGCGTCGCGCCCGATGTACTCGCGTCGCGAATCGAAGCAGCGACAGACATGCTCGCCGACAGCGCCGAATCCGCGATTTTGCGGCTGCATCCCGACGATGTCGCCTCGGTCCAGAGCTATCTGCCCAAGACGGTCTTCCCGGTGGGTGATCCCAATGTCGCGCGTGGCGGTTTCGTCATCGAAAGCGCTTCGACCATTGTCGAGGACGGTCCCGACATGTGGCTCGAGCAGCTCGCGCAAGCCATCGACCGCGTTCCGATTCCGCCTTCCGTCTGAGGGACACGATGTTGAACCGATTCACCGCCGACTATCTCGACGGCCTCGCCTGCCGCGACTTTCGCCCGCAGGCCAAGGTGTCGGGGCGGCTTTCGTCCTATGACGGGTTGCTGATGGAGGCGGTCGGACTCTCGCTCCCCGTGGGTACGGTCTGCGCCATCGGCACCGGCACGAGCCGGGTCGATGCGGAAGTGATCGGTTTTCGCGGCGGCAAGACCTTGATGATGAATCTGGGCGGTCCTGCCGCCTTGCTTCCCAATGCGCCCGTGCGCCCCGTTGGCCCGCCGGGCGAGGCGGAGGTGGGCGCAGCAATGCTTGGCCGGGTCGTCGATGGCGCGGGTAAGCCGATCGATGGCCTCGGCCCGATTCGCGGCGCCGGCAAATGGCCGCTCGCGGGCAAGATCCAGTCGCCGCTCGACCGTGGCCGCGTGCTTCAGCCGATGGATGTCGGTGTGCGCGCAATCAACGGCCTTTTGACGATCGGCCAGGGCCAGCGCGTCGGCATCATGGCGGGATCGGGCGTCGGCAAGTCGGTACTGCTTGGCATGATGGTCCGTGCGGCCAAGGCCGATGTGATCGTGATTGGCCTGATCGGCGAGCGTTCGCGCGAAGTTTCCGACTTTCTCGAGACCAAGGTCGCGGGCGAAGCGCGCGCACGTTCGGTCGTGGTCGCCGTTCCCGCCAACCACTCGCCGGTTCTCCGCATTCGCGGCGCTCTGCGCGCCACTGCCATCGCCGAAGCCTTTCGCGACGAGGGCAAGAAGGTCCTCCTCATCATGGATTCGCTCACCCGCGTCGCGCATGCCGGCCGTGAGATCGGTCTTGCGCTGGGCGAGCCGGCCTCGGCGCGTGGCTATCCGCCCAGCGCGATCGCGATGCTGCCAAGCCTGATCGAGCGCGCGGGGACTGACGTTCATACCGGCGGGTCGATCACCGCGATCTACACCGTGCTGGCCGATGGCGACGACGGCAACGACCCCGTGGTCGATTCGGCGCGCTCGATCCTCGACGGGCATATCGTGTTGAGCCGGGCGCTTGCCGAACGCGGGGTCTATCCCGCGATCGACCTGGGTCCGTCGGTCAGCCGCGTGATGACCGACATCGCCGACAAGGAGCATGTCGCCGCCGCGCGCGTGCTGCGCCGCCACCTCGCGACGTACGAAGAGAATCGCGATCTGGTGCTGATGGGCGCCTATCGTGCGGGTGCAGATCCGGCGATCGACGCTGCCATCGCCTGCCACGATTCGGTGCTCGACTATATCCGTCAGGCCTATGATGAGACGGTCAGCCTCGAAGAAGCGGTGACCGAATTGGTCGGCGTCTTCGGCGATGCCTGATAAGCATCAGAAGAAGCTCGGTCGCCTGCTCCGTGTCCGCACACTTCAGCTCGACATGGTTCGGGCGAGCGAAGTGGCGGCGCAGACCAAGGTGAGCAACGAGGAAGCGTTGCGCGCCCGTATCGCTCAGCTCGCGCAGGGCGTCGCCCCGACGCCGGCGCCCAAGCCGGGCAGCGCCACCACGCTGATCGCCGCCGCGCATTATCGCGAACGCCTGCATCAGTCTGCCTTTGCTGCCGAGCGCCGCATCGCCGAGGCGCAGCGCGGACTCGACACGGCGCGCGCTGCGACGCGCGAGGCCAAGCGTGACCAGACCGCGATCGAGAAGCTGATCGAGCGCGCCGAGGCCAATGCCGCGCGCCGCGCAATGCGCGCGCTTGAGGATATGCCGGCGATTCCGAAGAAACGGCACGATCTTTGCTGAGTGGGCGGGGCCCTGTCTGAAAGCGCAGGGCGAAGGAGTTTTCGCCCGCAATGCCCGACTTGCTCGCCTCCACCTCGCTGCTTCCGCTAACCCCCGCGATTGCGCCGCGCACGCTCACCGTGGCTGCGCCTGCCGTCGCGGATTTCATGGCGATGCTGGGCGAACTTGTGCTTCCGCCCGGTGCGAAGCCGCAAGGCGGCAAGGGGCAGGGACTTGCCGGAGACGGCAAAGCTTTGCCGGTTGAGGGTGCGCCGGCCGCCGCCGAAGACGAAACCGATCCGTTGGTCGCTTGGCTGCCCGCTGGCCTCGTGCCGCTTGCACCGATTGAGCCGGTTTCCTTGCCTGACGCTGCATTCGTTGCTGCGGCGCCTCCGCCGGGCGTCGAGGGTGCTGTGGCCATTGCACCGGTTGCAGATGCCCCGCTTTCGGGCGCGATCGAAATCCACGCCGTGCTGGCGGACGGAACCCTGGGCACACCAGTAGCCGACGCTGTGTCTGTCGTGGCAGTGGCCGCTGACTCTTCCATCGTCGATCCTGCCCTTGTCGACGCCGAGATATCGCAGGCATCCGCCGCACCGGAGACCGGTCTGAACGGTAAAGCGGAGACGCCGGTGCGGGAGGCCTTGCTGCGTGCCGCGCCAGCTCAGACCCCGACCATTCAGCCTGTCATTCCCGGCGCGACCACGGCTCCAACCGCGGCGCAGGTCTTTGCTGCCGCGATCTCGGCCTCGTTCGATACGCCCGCCGGGCCTGCTCTGCGCCCGACCGACCCGGTCACCGCGCAGGTGCACGCCGCTGGCGAACAGCTGCGCACAACGGTTCAGGCGATGTCGGGTGCCGAGCAGCCGCCGCTCGACCTCAGCCGTGGCGATTGGGCGGGGAAGATGGTCGATCGGATCGCCGCGATGCGTGACGCCGCCGAGGCGGCGGATACGCGTATCCGTCTTGCACCCGAGAATCTGGGCAATGTCGACGTCTCGATCCGCCGCGACGGCGACCGGCTGCACGTCCATTTCAGCGCCGAGAACCCCGCCGCACGCCAGCTGCTTGCCGAGGGCGCGCCGCGGCTTGCCGAACTGGCCGAAGCGCGCGGCGTAAAGCTTGGCCAGACCAGCGTCGATGGTGGCACCGGCGGGCAGCAGCAGGGCGCCCCGAATCAGCCGCAATCCAACCAGCCCACTCGCCCGGCCTCTGCCATGGCGGACCAATTGCTATCCGATCGCGACGACCGCGTCGCCTGAACCGAATCCAGGAGAAATTGAGCCATGAGTGACGAGAAAGAAGCCGCACCCGCCAAGAAGAAAGGCGGCGCCAAGAAGTGGATCCTGATCGGCACCGGTCTGATCGTGCTGGTCGGCGGGGGTGTCGGCGGCGGGCTCTATGCATCGAGCGCCGGGCTGCTCGGCGGCGCCAAGGCGGAGGGGGAGGCCGAGAGCGGCAAGCCGCGCCTTGTCCCGAAAGAAGAGGAGGCCCGCGCCAAGGGCGAAGGCAAGGAAGGTGAAGGTGGCGAGAGCAAGGGAATGAAGCCGCCAGCGGGTGAGGGTGGCGACAAATACGCCTCGACCTATTACCAGCTGGAGAAGGAGTTCACCTCCAACCTGCGCGAGAGCGTCCACTTCATTCAGGTGGGGATCGCGATCTCGACGCCTTATGACAACACGGTCATCGAGGGGTTGAAGACGCATGAGATGGCGGTGCGCTCGGCGATCCTCCTATCGCTTGGCGAGACCAGCGAGGACGAGGTCTTTACCGCCGAGGGCAAGAAGAAGCTTCAGAAGCGCCTGACGGATGCAATCAACGCAGTTTTGAAGGAAAAAGAGGGCTTCGGCGGCGTTGGTAACGTCTACTTTACCAATTTCATTGTTCAGTGAACGGGCATGGTTAACAGTCCTTCAGAACTGGCGACGTCCGATCGGCGCGAACGACCCCGGACCGGCGCGGAGCACGCGCCGGCGCTCGGGACCGTCAGCCTCAACCCGTTCGGGGATCTGCATTCGGTGCAGCATCTCTCGGCGCGGCTTGCCAAGTCACTGAAGGGAAGCTTCGAGCCGCTGGTCGGCGAAGGTGTGCGCTGCTGGGCCGAACCGCTCAGCGTTCAGCGCTTCGGCGACTATCGTGCCGAACGCCCGCAAACGCTGACGGCATGGCTGCCGCTGGCGATGACGCCGGGCCGCGGCCGCGCGCTGATCGTGATCGACGGCGCATTCTGCTTCGAGATGCTCGACCGCTTCTTTGGCGGTGAAGGCGAGGCGCCGCAGCCGCTGCCCGCCGAATTCACCGGATCGGCGGAGACGCTGTTGGCGCGGATCTCCGATACGATCGGTCGGCAGCTCTCGCCTGCCTGGGAGCTGCTCGCGAAGCTCGACTTCGTGCCGGCGCAGGCCTTCGCGTCGCTCTCGACCGTACCCGAACTCGACGCGGGCGAGGCGATGGTCGTTACCCGTCTCGGCATCGCCGCGGGCGAGGCCAGGCCGCAATGGATCGACATTCTCTATCCGGTCGCCGCGCTCAAGCCCTATACGCCGAGCCTCACCGCAAAGGTGATCGGCGGCGATCCTGAGCCTGAACCCGAATGGCGTAATGGCCTGACGCGCGCCGCGATGGCGCTGCGGCTGCCGGTCCGCTCGGTGCTCGCCGAACCGGTAGTGCCGCTTTCGATGCTGATGGCGCTCAAGCCCGGCGACGTGATCCCGATCAGCTTCGGCCCCGACGTGCCGGTGATGGTCGCCCGTCAGCAGATCGGCTGCGGCACCGTTGGCACCGCCAATGGCCAGGCCGCAATCCGCCTCACCCGTTTCGAATCCTTCCAGCTCGAGGACGCACGATGAACGACATGACCGGGGGCCTGGCTCCTGAAGCCGCAGTCGCGGCCAATTTCCACCTGCTCCAGGATGTCGACGTCAAGCTGACGGTCGAGATCGGATCGACCACGCTCACCCTGCGCGAACTGCTCGCGCTCAGCGAATCAAGCGTGATCGAGCTGGACCGCGAGGCCGACGAACTGCTCGACGTCTTCGTCAACGGCACGCTGATTGGCCGCGGCGAGGTGGTCACGGTCGGCGACAAGTTCGGCATTCGCATGACCGAACTGGTCGCACCCGAAAAGCGGGGCTGATCCGAGATGATGTGGTCCTACATCCTCAAGCTGGTCGTGCTGCTGCCACTCGTCTGTGGCCTGCTGATTGGCTGCCTCTACCTCTGGCGCAAGCTCGAGGCGCGGCTGCCCGGCAATCAGGGCGACCGGATGCTCAAGGTCAGGGAGACGATGATGATCTCCACCGGCACCCGCATCGCGGTGCTTGAGGTTGAGGGTAAGCGCATCCTGGTCTCGGTGAGCCGCAACGGCGTCAGCCTGATCGACCGGATCGACTCGTGACCATCGGTCTTCGCCATCTCGCGCTCGTGCTGGGCGCGTTCGCGCTCGCGCTGTTCCTCGTCGCACCGGCGTTCGCGCAGGGCGCGCCGGCCCCGTTTGCACCGGTCGCTGCACCCGCCGCCGCGCCGACGCCTGGTGTAGGCGATGCGGTCGACCGGGCACTCGGCGACCTTGGTGGCGGCGATGCGCCGCTCAGCCTGTCGCTTCAGGTCCTTATTATCATGGGGCTGCTCACGGTTCTGCCGGGCATCCTGCTGATGATGACGAGTTTCACACGGATCATCATCGTGCTGGCGATCCTGCGGCAGGCGCTTGGCCTTCAACAGACGCCGCCAAATCAGGTGCTGGTCGGCCTGTCGCTGTTCCTCTCATTCTTTATCATGGCGCCGACGATCAGCCAGATGAACACCGCCGCGATCCAGCCCTATGCGCAGGGCCGTATCGGCGCGACCGAGATGATCGAAAAGGCCGGCGAACCGCTCCATGCCTTCATGCTCAGGCAGACGCGAGTGAAGGACATCACCATGTTCGCAGGGCTGGCGAAGACCGGCCCGATCGCGAATCCCAAGGATACGCCCTTCTCGATCCTGCTCCCGGCGTTCGTGACCAGCGAGCTCAAGACCGCCTTCCAGATCGGTTTCCTGATCTTCCTGCCCTTCATCGTCATCGATCTGATCGTCGCTACCGTGCTGATGAGCCTCGGCATGATGATGATGTCGCCGACGATCATCTCGATGCCATTCAAGCTGCTGTTGTTCGTGCTGGTCGATGGCTGGGCGCTGACGATGGGCAGCCTCGCCTCCAGTTTCGTGACCTAGGAACTTCCCATGGACGCAGAATATTTCCTGACGGTCGCGCGCGAGGCGATGTGGGTGCTAGCGCTGGCATCCGCCCCGATCCTGATCCCGGCTTTGCTCTCGGGCCTGATCCTCGGAATGGTGCAGGCTGCGACCTCGATCCAGGAACAGACGCTCACCTTCGTGCCCAAGCTCGCGGTCGTAGGCGTCAGCCTGGTGATCTTTGGCGGCATGATCATGACGCTGCTCAGCGACTTCACCACCGGCATCTTCGAGCGCATTCCTGAGCTCGTCCGGTAGCATGCTCGGCTTCGGCCTCTCGATCGAGCCGCAACTCTGGGCGCTGCTGTTCACGATGGTGCGCGTCGGCGCGGCGTTCATCGCGGCGCCGGTGTTCGGCGCGGTGTCGGTGCCGATGAACGTCCGTATCCTGCTCACCGCCGCCGTTGGCATCCTGACGATGACCGCGGTGCCGATCGAGGCACCGGGAGAGGTGTTCGCGCTCGCAACCTTCCTTGCCGTCGCCGCCGAAGTGCTGGTCGGTCTTGCGTTAGGGTTCATCCTTCAGATCGCGTTCGCCGCGCCATTGGTGGCGAGCGAAGTGATCGGCGTGTCGATGGGTTTGAGCTTCGCCACCGCGATCAACCCGCAGACCGGCCAGTCGACCCCTGCGCTCGGTCAGTTCCTGACGGTGTTGCTGACCTTGCTGTTCCTCGCGGTTGACGGGCATCTCGTGCTCGTCGAGCTGGTGGTGCGTTCCTATGAGCTGTTGCCGCCGGGACAGGCCTGGCTGACGCCCGACAAGCTTCAGAATATCGCGCTGTTCGGGGGCTATGCCTTCCTCGCCGGGCTTTTGCTGGCATTGCCGGTCGGCTTTCTGCTGCTCTGCCTCAACATCGTCGTCGGCATGCTCTCGCGCTCGGCGCCCGCGCTCAACCTGTTCGCGATCGGCATCCCTGCCAGCCTCGCCATGGGCGTGCTGGCGCTGGTCGTCGGCATGCCCGCGATGGGCGACTATATGCTCGTGATCGTGCGCGAAGCACTCGACGCGGCCCAGACGCTGGTGACCGGCTGATGTCGGAGACTGCAGGCGAAAAGACACAAGCACCAACACCCAAGCGCAAGGAAAAGGCGCTTGAACAAGGTGACCTGCTCAAATCGCGCGATTTCGGTGCCGCGCTGATCATCCTGCTCGGCTGCGGCTGGATGGTGCTGATGGGGCCGCAGCTGCTCGGCGCGATCAAGGAAGTGATGAGCGCGAGCTTCCAGTTCGGCCGCGCCGATATCGAGAGCTTCCAGCCATGGAAGCCGCTCGCGACCGCGGGGTGGAAGCTCGCGCCGTCGCTCGGCGCGCTGCTCGCGATCAGCTTTGTCGGCGCGATCGCCAGCCAGGCGGCACTCGGCGCGCTCCACTGGAACGGCAAGCTGCTCGCGCCCAAGGGCAACCGGATCAACCCCGGCTCGGGGCTCAAGCGCATCTTCGGCCCGACCGGCTGGATCGAGTTGTTCAAGTCGCTGCTCAAGGTGATTTTGCTCGGCGGGATCGGCGGGTGGATGCTGTGGGGTTCGGCGGCGCCGACCATGGGCCTCGTCTCGTCCGACCTCGGCACCGCGGTGAAGTCGCTCGGCGACACCTTCGCGACATTGATCTTCGTGATGGCCGGCGGGTTGCTGCTGATTGCAGGCATCGACCTGCCGATCCAGATCTTCCGCCACCTGCAGCGCCTCAAGATGAGCCTTCAGGAAGTGAAGGACGAGCACAAGGAAAGCGAAGGCTCGCCCGAAGCCAAGGCCGCGCAGCGCCAGCGCCAGCGCGAAATGGCCAAGGGTGGCCTGCGCGGCAAACTGCAGGAAGCGCATGTCGTGCTGACCAACCCGACGCACTTCTCGGTCGCGCTGCGCTACACCAACGGCAAGGATCAGGTTCCCGTCGTGGTCGCCAAGGGCCGCGGCGAGATCGCGCTGGCGATCCGCGAACTGGCCGATGAGTTCGATGTGCCGCGGCTCGAACTGCCGCCGCTGGCGCGTGCCATCTACTTCACCAGCCGTGAGAATCAGGAGATTCGCGACGACCTCTATATGGCGGTCGCGACCGTTCTGGCCTTCGTCTTCGGCATCGACAAGCGGGCGGGCGGACGCATGCCGGCGATCGCCGTGCCCGACACCGCGCTGTTCGATGAAAATGGCATCCAAACCAGCCTAAAGGCCGCGCGATGACGGCCGTTAATCAGTTCAAAGGGGGACGTGCACGTGGCTGTTGAATCGATTCCAAAAGCGCTCGGCGGCGGATCGGGTATCGATACCGCGGCGCTGGTCAAGGAACTGGTCGAGAAGCAGTTCGAGTATCGCAACGCCCGGCTCAAGAAGCGCGAAGAAACGCTGACCACGCAGATCAGCGCGGCGGGCGCTCACAAGGGCAATATCACCAGCTTCGCCACCGCGGTGGCCAACCTTGCGCGCGGGGGCACGCTTGCCACCCAGCCGACCAGTTCGAATACGGCGATCCTCAATGTTTCGCGCCTGAGCGGCGCCAATCTCACCACGCTCAATGCGCGGATTGAAGTGCGCCAGCTCGCCGCCAGCCAGACCGCGCACGCCGTGCCAGTTGCCAACAAGACCGCGCCGGTCGGACAGGGCAAGCTCACGCTTACGCTTGGCACCGGGACGGTGACGAACGGTGCGATGACGGCCTTTACCCCGGGCAGCGCCGCGCCGGTCGACATCACCATCGACGCCACCAATTCGAGCCTTGAGGGTATCGCCGCGGCAATCAACGCCGCCAATGCCGGGGTCAGCGCTTCGATCCTCACCGATGCGGCCGGATCGCGGCTGGTGGTCAAGGGCGCGACCGGTGCCGATCGCGCGTTCACGCTGACGGCGACCGAAACCCCGGGGCAGGAAGGGCTCGCCGCGCTCAACATCGGTATCGGCGCCAGCGGTACCACGATCGGCAGCGCTGCGGCCGATGCGCTGGTTGCGATCGACGGGGTTCAGCTCAAGCGCGAATCGAACACGATCAGCGACCTGATCCCGGGCGTGAAGCTCGATCTCAACAGCGCCCAGCCCGGCACGATCGTTACCATCGGCAAGACGCTGCCCACCACCGCGCTGACCAATGCGGTGCAGGATTTCGTCGCCACCTATAACGAGCTCTACACCGCACTGCGTGCCGACCTTCATCCGGAAACCGGCTCGCTGCGGACCGATCTTGCGGCGCGCGAGCTCCGGCGCCAGCTTCAGCAGCTCACCATGGCTCCGATCGGCGGCGGCGCGCTGACTCAGCTGGCGGAAATCGGGGTCAAGACCAACCGCGACGGCACGCTGATGCTCGACAACGCGCTGTTGACCAAGGCGCTGGTCAACAATCCCGAAGCCGTCGAGAAGATGTTCGCCGAGCCGCAGGGCAATGCCACCACCGGCAACGGCCTGGCCACGGCGCTCAACGCGATTGCATCCGCGGCGACGAACACGCAGCGGGGCCTCGGCGCGAGCGAAGTCAGCTACAACAAGGCCAAGGGCGAGCTCGACAAGGACAAGGCCGAGGTGGTTGCGAAGACCGAGGATGTCCGACTGCGGATGACCCGCCAGTTCGCGAGCATGGACGCCAAGGTCGCGGTATATAAGTCGACTCAGAAGTTCCTCGAGAACCAGATCGATGCATGGAACAATCGGGGCTGATCTGATGAAGACCCCGCTCCGCATCAGCGCCAACGCGGCGCAGACCTATCGCTCGATCGACGCGGTCGGCCGCACGGCTGCCGCCGATCCGTACGAGCTGGTCGAGCTCATGTACAAGGAGTGCATCGCCGCGCTCCGTGCCGCTGCCTTCGCGACGGAGAAAGGACAGCTGCCGGTCAAGAGCGAGCGGATCGCCCGCGCCACCGCGATCCTGTTCGCGCTTGAATCGAACCTCGATTTCGAACGTGGGGGCGAAGTCGCGCGGACGTTGGGGACACTCTATCACGGGCTGCGCGCGAAAATTATCAACGCCAGTATCGGCGGCGATCCCGCGCCCTTCCGCGCCGTCGCCGACGACCTTGAGGATATCGCCGGCGCCTGGAGTCAGGCACGCGCTGCCTAGGTGACGGTTTCGCCGTAACGGCGCCAGCCACCTCAATGTCTAGCGCGACCAGCGCGCGAGAACCTCATCGACCGATACGGGTCGCGCCGTAGGCGCAACGCCCGCGCCTGGCACGAATTGCGGCGCAGTCGCTGCGCCCTCCGGTCCTGCGGCCACTGGCCGGCGCGCGAGCGTGTGCGGATGGCGTGCAGCCTCGGCCAGCGACAGCACCGGGCTAACGCACGCCGTGCCCTGCGCGAAGCTGCGGACCCATTCGTCGCGGGTGCGTGCCGCGAAGCGCTCGGCAAAGCGCGTGGCCATCACAGGCCAGCCCGACCGATCGAGCTGCACGAAGCTGCCCGCGCCGAAACCAAGCCCCGCACACAGGGCCTCGAACTGTGCCGGATCGATCGCGCCGACGGCGACATGCTGGCCGTCGGCACAGGCATAGCTGCGATAGAAGGGCGCGCCGCCGTCGATCAGATTGGCTTCGCGCCGGTCAATCCACCGGCCACTCGCGAACAGGCTCTGCGTCAGCGCCATCAGCGTCGCCACCCCGTCGATCGCGGCAGCGTCTACCACGCGCCCTTCGCCGCCGGTCTGCACCCCGAGCATCGCCGACACCATGCCGAGCGCAAGGAACAGCCCGCATCCGGCATGGTCACCCAACAAGTTAAGCGGTACCGCGGGCGTGTCGGACGCACCGATCGCGTGCAACGCACCGGTCAGTGCCAGCACGTTGATATCGCTTCCGGGTCGCCCCGCGAGCGGTCCGGTCTGGCCCCATATACTCGCCCGCCCATAGACCAGCCGGGGATTGCGCGCGCGACACCGGTCCGGACCCAAACCCAGCGCCTCCATCGACCCGGGGGGCATTCCTTCGATCAGCGCGTCGGCGTGCGCAGCAAGGTCGAGCACCTCGGCGATCGCAGCCGGCTCACGGAAATCGAGCGTGATGTCCTGCCGACCGCGATAGAGCGCGGGGACGATTGCGCTGGTGCCGCTGCCCGGCTGGGCCACACGCACCACCTCGCACCCGAGGTCCGCGAGCAGCATCGATGCGAACGGCACTGCCCCGATCGCGTCGATTTCGATCACCCGCATTCCCGCCAATGGAGCCCGCATAGTTTCTATGTCCCCGCGTTCGTATCAGTGGGTGGTCCGGGGCATCTGTTTCGGCTAGCGCGGTCGCATGAGCAAGCCGCACATCGTCGCCCTCGGCGGCACTTCGCGTCCCGAATCGGCGACGGGCCGCGCGCTCGCGCATTGTCTGGCAATCGCCGAAGGAAAGGGCGCCCGCGTCACGCTGCTGACCGGGGAGGCGATCAACTTCCCGCATTACGAACTTGGCTGCAACACCGACGATCCGCGGGTCGCGCATTTCGTCTCGGTGTTGCGCGATGCTGACGGGCTGATCGTCGGATCGCCGGGTTATCACGGCTCGCTTTCGGGCATGGTGAAGAACGCGCTCGACTATGCCGAGCAGCTTCGCGGCGACGAGCGCCCCTATTTCGACGGGATGCCGGTCGGGCTGGTGGCGACGGCGGGCGGCTGGCAGGCGGCGGTCTCGACGCTGGCGGCGCTGCGGACGGTGATCCATGCGCTGCGCGGCTGGCCGACCCCGCTGGGGGTCGCGATCAACACCGGTCCCGGCACCGGGGACGCCGTTGGGGAGGCGTCGCCGCAGCTTGGTATCATGGTCGACCAGATCCTGGGCTTCCTGCGCCGCTGAAGCACCTCGGATATGTGCCTTATGTGGTTGTCGGGGTCTTAACGGGATCGTGACGCTTTTCGCCATACGCTCGCGCGCATGAGCCAGAGCCACCTTCCGAGCGAATCGCGCCGGAGCGCCGCCACGGTCCTGATCGTGGACGACAGCCGCACCAATCTCAACGTCATGGGCGCGCGGCTGGGGCAGGCGGGCTATCTGGTCGTGCTCAGCGATAATGGGCGCGAGGCGCTCGATCTGATCGCCGGACGCGGCTTCGACCTGATCCTGCTCGACATGATGATGCCGGGCATGTCGGGGATCGAGGTGCTGGCAGACCTGCGCGCAACTCCGCGTACCGCTGACCTCCCTGTCATCATGATCACCGCGCGCAGCGACAGCGGCGCCGTGGTCGAGACGCTTGCCGCGGGCGCGGACGACTATGTCGCCAAGCCCTTCGATTTCGACGTGCTGCTGGCGCGGATTGACCGGACGCTCGGGCGCGCGAGCCGCATCGCCGAACTCAAGCGGGCGGTGGCTTCGCTCGATGCACGCATCGCCGCGCGCGCGATCGAGCTGGGAGAGGCGCGTACCGAACTTGCCGTCACCCGCGCCGACCGTGCGCGGCTGGTCAATTCGATCAGTTCGCTCAACGCCGAGGTCGAACGCCTCAGCGGAACCAGTGGCGCCTGACGAAATAGATCGTCACCGTTGCGGCGACGATGATGCAGAAGACCGTGATCACCCAGAATGACGATGGATGGTCGTCATAGGGGATACCCTGCACGTTCATCCCGAACAGCCCGGTGATGAAGGTCAGCGGCAGGAACACCATCGCTGCGACAGCGATCAGCAGCGATCTCTGGTCGATCACCTCCGCGCGCAGGTCGGTCAGCGTTTCGTGGATCAGGGCGGCCCGCTCGCGGATGCTCTCCAGTTCCTCGGCCATGCGCGCGGCGCGATCTGCCGCGCCGCCGATGTGCAATCGGTCATCGTCGCTCAGCCAGCGGACGGGCAGCGTCGACAGCTTCTCCAGCGCGGTTCGCTGCGGGTAGAGGAAGCGGCGATAGCCGATCGCCTTGCGCCGCACGATGTTGACCTTGCGGCGCAGCTCGAACGCCTGACGCGCATCGAGCTGTTCCTCGCAACTGTCGAGCGAATCGCCAAGATCGGCGACCTGTGGATCGAGTTGCTCGGTGATCGCCTCGGCGAGCGTCGCGATCAGATCGCCGGCGTCACGAACATCGCCGGCCTCAGTAGCCGCGCGCGCCACCTCGAGGGCGTCGAGCGGAAGCCGCGTGACGGAAATCACCCGCGTCCCGTCGGCGTGCAGCCGGATCGATGCCAGCGGGTCCGAACTTTCCATCGCGGCCCGGGTCATGCCGCGCAGATTGAGCACGGCGGCGCCGTCGGTCTGGTCGCAGCGGGGCCGGGTCTCAAGCGCGGTCAGCGCGTCGATCACGAAGCGGTCGAACTTTGCGACATCGCGCAGCCAGGCCTGCACCTCTTCGTCGCGTGAGGTCAGGTGAATCCACACAAACCCGCGCCGCAGCCGGATCGCCTCTTGCGGGTCGATGGCCCGCACGCCGCTTCGGGAGACGACATAGGCAAAGCCGCTCATTCCCGTTCCTCCGCTATGGCACCCATCTCCAGATCGACGGTCAAGCCGGGCAAATTAGCGGGCGGTGCATCGCATGCAATCCGTTCTGCATCGGCGCGCGCGCGCGTCAGGATCGCTGCCGGCACATCGGTGCGATGCGTCACCTGGTCCGCCTGGGCGATCAGCCGGGCTTCGCGCAAACTGAGGTCGTCCGGATCGACCGAGCGCAGTGCGATGCGGACGATGCCAGTCCGTTCCGCATCGGGCGCGGCGAGCCAGCGCTCGATCGCCTCAGCGGGGTGCCCGGCAAGTGGATCAAGCGGTCCGGCCAGCGCCGCGCCGATGGCCCGCCGCCGTTCGCCAGCTTCGGGCCAGCGGGCGCGAATCGCATCGCGACTTGCCTTGAGTGCGTCCGCCAGTCCGCCGAGCGACCCCGGAAGGATTGTTTCGAGCCGCTGACGCAGGGCTGCCGCGAGCCCCGCCGATGCGCCGCCGGTGCCGATCGCGATCGTCACCGGATCGCGCTCGACGATCGCGGGCAGGGTAAAGTCGCACAGGTCCGGACGGTCGGCGACGTTGACCAGAATGCCGCGCGCCTTGAGCCGTGCAACAACAGGTTCGGGCTCATCGCAGGCGATGATGGCGAGCCGCGCTTCGTCCGCTTCGCCGACGATCACTGCGCCCGCTCGCGATAGCAGGCGGCGCTTGGCGTCGGCCGCTGTACCGGCGCCGATCAGAATCGCGGGCCGCCCGTCCAGCTGGACGAAGACGGGCAGCCCCGATCGTTTCACCGAACCCACTCGGGTACGCGTTCGGCGCCCATGATGGTTTCGGGCTGGATGCGGTCGGCGACCACCGCGAACTTGTCGCCCGACACCAGCACCTCGGGCACCAGCGGCCTGCTATTATAGGTCGAGGCCATGGTCGCGCCATAAGCGCCCGCGGTGCGGAAGACGGCCAGATCGCCCGACTTCACGACGTCGATCTCACGTCCCATCGCGAAGGTGTCGCCGGTCTCGCAGACCGGGCCGGCGATGTTGGCGACGAACTTCTCGCCGGTCGGTTCGACCGCCTCGAACTCATGATAGGCGTCGTACAGCGCCGGGCGGGCGAGATCGTTCATCGCTGCGTCGACGATGACATAGGGGTTGCCCGCCGCCGGCTTGACCCAGATCACCTCGGTCACCAGCACGCCGGCATTGCCGCAGATGAAGCGGCCCGGCTCGAACATCAGCGTGACGTCCCAACCCTGCGTGACGCGCTCGACCATCGCGCCGAATTCCTCGGCAGTCGAGACGGTCTGACCTGCATGATACGGAACGCCGAGACCGCCGCCGAGGTCGACATGGGTGATATTGTGCCCCGCGGAGCGCAGCTGCGCGACCAGCTCGCCGACGCGCTTGTACGCGGCCTCGAGTGGGGCGAGCTCGGTCAGCTGGCTGCCGATATGGATCGCAACGCCGCGCAGGTCGAGGCCGGGACGCCCGGCGAGCCGTCCGAAGATCTCGCCCGCGCGGTCGATCGCCACGCCGAACTTGTTCTCGGCCTTGCCGGTCGAAATCTTGGCATGAGTGCCGGCATCGACATCGGGGTTCACGCGCAGCACCGCAGGTGCAGACTTGCCCTGCGCATGCGCGAGGTCGGCGAGGACCTCGCCTTCCTCTTCCAGCTCGAGATTGAACTGGCCGATGCCCTCATCGAGACCCAGCTGCAGCTCGGCGCGGGTCTTGCCGACGCCCGAGAAGACGATGTCGTCGGCCGGTATCCCCGCGGCGAGCGCGCGCTTGAGCTCGCCGCCCGAAACGACATCGGCGCCATAGCCCTGCTTCGCCAGTACCCCGAGTACCGCGAGGTTGGGGTTGGCCTTGATCGCGAAGGCGAGATGGACGCTGGGCAGGCCTGACAGCGCGTTCTTGAGCGCTGTCGCATGACGTTCGAGCGTCGCGGTCGAATAGACATAGACCGGCGTGCCGACCTCCGCCGCGATGGTGGCAATGGAAACGTTCTCGGCGTGGAGCACGCCGTTCTTGCGGTTGAAATGATCCATGGGAAATTGCGTCTTTTCAGTTCTGCGGCGGCAGTTCGAACTCGTCGCCGCGGCGTTCTTCGGAGCTGCGCAGCACTTCGTCGCTGCGCGTCGGTCGGGTCTGGGGCGGCGCCGTCACCAAATCAGCCGGTGTCGGTGTGGCCACCGCCCCATAAGGTTTGGTCGGCAGCGATCCCCCGGCGGCCGGTTTCAAGTCGCCCTTGTTGCCGCAAGCAGCCAACAAAAGCGCCGTGAACACCACCAGGGTTCGCATTCTCACTCTCCTCTTGCGGCGCGTGCCGCCGCGATTGCTTCCCGCACCCGCGTCGGGGCGGTCCCACCGAAGCTCATCCTGCTCGAGACCGACGCATCGACCGTCAGCACATCGAAGACTCGCGCATCGATACGCTGGTCGATTGCCTTCAGGTCTGCAAGCTCGAGCTGGTCGAGCCGAACGTTCTTCGCCTCGGCCGCCGCGACGGCGCGGCCGGTGATGTGATGCGCCTCGCGGAACGGGATCCCGCCCTCGCGCACCAGCCAGTCGGCCAGATCGGTGGCAGTCGAGAAACCCGATTCGGCGAGCCCGCGCATCCGGTCGGTGCGGAACTGCGCGCTTTCGACCATCCCGGTCATCGCCGCGATCGAGAGGGCGAGCAGGTCGTGCGCCTCGAACACCGGCGGCTTGTCGTCCTGCATGTCCTTCGAATAGGCGAGCGGCAGCCCCTTCATCGTGATCATCAGCGCTGTCAGGCAGCCGACGATCCGTCCCGAATGGCCGCGCACCAGCTCGGCGGCGTCGGGGTTGCGCTTCTGCGGCATGATCGAGCTGCCGGTCGACCATTGGTCGGACAGCTTGACGAAGCCGAACGGCTGGCTCGCCCAGATCACGAATTCTTCGGCAAGGCGCGAGAGGTGAAGCGAGCACTGTGTCGCCGCCATCAGATAGTCGAGCGCGAAGTCGCGGTCGCTCACCGCATCGAGCGAGTTGCGCGTTGGCCCGTCGAAGCCGAGCGCTGCGGCGGTCGCCTCGCGGTCGAGCGGGAAACCGGTGCCGGCCAAAGCCGCCGACCCCAGCGGGCAGCGATTGCCGCGCGCACGGCTATCCGAGAAGCGCGAAATATCGCGGTCGACCATCTCGAAATAGGCCATCAGATGATGGCCCAGCGTCACCGGTTGCGCGCTCTGCAGATGGGTGAAGCCGGGCATCACGCTGTCGGCATGTTCTTCTGCGCGCGCGAGCAGCGCGTCCTGCAATGCGACGAGCGCGGCGAGCACCTGATCGGTCGCGTCGCGCACCCACAGGCGGAAATCGGTCGCGACCTGATCGTTGCGGCTGCGCGCGGTGTGCAGGCGTCCGGCGACGGGGCCGATCTTCTCGGCCAGCCGTGCCTCGGTCAGCATATGGATGTCTTCGAGCGCCAGATCCACGGGCACGCCGTCGCGTTCGTAATCGGCAGCGACCGCGTCGAGCCCGGCCGAGATCGTCGCCGCATCCTTCACGTCGACGATGCCCTGCTTGCCCAGCATCGCGACATGGGCCTTCGATCCTGCGATGTCCTGACGCCACATGCGCTTGTCGAACGGGATGGATGCGTTAATCTCGCGCATCACCGACGACGGGCCTTCGGCAAAGCGCCCGCCCCACATGCTATTGGAGTCTGTCTTGCGCTCGACGATCGCGCTTCTCCCTGTCCTTGCCGCTACGGCACTTGGAATCGCCGGCTGCGATACGGCCAAGCAGCCGGACGAGCAAGCAAACGCCGCTGTTGCGGCCGAAAGCCCTGCTGCACCCGCGAACACCGCCGAAGACGCTGAGCGGATCGGCACGATCGACCGCAGCCATAAGGGCGAGGCGGCGCCGGCGCTGTCCTTCACCGCGCCCGACGGCAAGAAGACCACGCTCGCCGCGTTCAAGGGTAAGCCGCTGCTGCTCAACCTGTGGGCGACCTGGTGCGCGCCGTGCATCCGCGAAATGCCTGCGCTCGACCGGCTGGCGCAGCGCGAGGGCGACAAGCTTCAGGTGCTGACGGTAAGCCAGGATCTGGAGGGCGCGGCCAAGGTCACGCCTTATTTCGCGAAGGCCGGGTTCACGGCGCTCAAGCCGTATCTCGATCCCGATGTCGGCCTGTCGGTCCATTACGGCGTCAACCTGCCGACCACCGTCTATTACGACGCACAGGGCCGTGAGCTGTGGCGCGTCGCCGGCGACATGGACTGGGACGGCGAGACCGCGAAGGAGTGGCTGGCCGAGGCGGGGTGAAGTTGACGAAATTACGCGGAACGCGCGTGATTCTGCAATTTGGTCGGCTTTGTCGGGGCAAAGCTCTATTTACTCGGAGGCGATGCGTGCGCTCAGGCGTGCAAGAATGGACGCGAGCGGCTCGGTTGTGAGCTCCGAACGCATGTCCTGAGCGAGGCACTCAAAGGAACTATCGTGAAACAAGATGAGGAAATGTCGCTGTGACGAGTCAGGCGCATCTGGAAATGCGTGCCTGTTGAGCGCTGTAACTTCTCGTTCCCACTCCGAATTGACCACTTCGCAAACATCGTAGGAAAGCCCCTTGGTTCTCGGGATAGAGAACCATGCCTCGTCGTTCGGATAGCCGAACTTCGTGATCGTGCAGTTGACGAACTCGCAAACTGCACGTCCCGCATCTTGGTATCGATCTGCCCCTGGAATCCGCTTCATCGCGTTGAAGATCAAATAGGTCGAATACTCACTTTGAAGCAGGACCGCCCCAGAGGCTGCGGCCTCGGGCACAAAACCAACGTCGATCGAACTGATGCGCTCTCCCATCTGACGTCCCCGGCTTTGCTGTCGCATGCGATCAATAAGTGCAATTGGGTCGCTAGCATCCGTCTCGGTATCCGTCATCCCGGCCTTGTGCCGGGATCCACGGCGCCTCAGGCGATGCGATAGAGCCTCGTGCTTTCAGCTCACCTCCCGGTGGATCCCGGCACAAGGCCGGGATGACGGTGGTGGTCTTGGGGAATGCGGTCGGCGTTAGCCTCAGCCCTTCGTCCCCAACCCCCGCGCCAGCATCTCCGCCACGGTATCCGCCACCTCGACCGCGTCGCGATCGTCGCCCCACACGCCGTAGCGCAGGCCGAGGAACACGTTCATGCCCATGATCGCCCAGGCGTGGACGTCGGACACATCGGCGCGCACCTCGCCGCGCTCCGCGGCGGCGCGCAGGCGCTTTTCGATGCGGTCGGCGGTGGTGGCATAATGCAGCCGGAAGCTCTCGGGATCGACGAACTCGGCCTCGTCGATGATGCGGTAGATCTCCTTGTGCTTGCGCACGAAGCCGATGAAGGTCTCGAGGCCCGCGCGCTCGGCGGCGATCTGTTCGGGCGCGGCGCGGATCGCGGGGGCGACATGCTCGCGCACCTGCTCGCTCATGTCGCGCACCAGCGCGCGGAACACCGCGTCCTTCGAATCGAAATAGGTGTAGAAACTACCGAGCGCGACGCCCGCGCGGCGGGTGATCCCGCTGATCGATCCCTCGTGGAACCCCTTCTCGCCGAATTCGGCGGCGGCGGCGTCGAGGATGGTGCGCAGCGTGCGGCGGCCGCGCGCCGTGCGCGGTTCCTTGCCCTCGCTCGCCGCGCTCTCGTTTCGCGCAATGCCCCCGGCAACTGTGGCTTCCGCGCCACGATCCTGCGTCATTCGCCCCTCTCCGTAACCGGAAGTTGAAACCCGGTTCAGGTTTCACTATAGCCTCCCTCAACGTCTTACAAGCCGCGGCGTTCAACGCGGCTCTCATCTGGGGAGGAAGCTTCGATGCTACGCCTGATTCCGTCTGTCCGCACGATTCTCAATACCGGTGCCGCGCTTGCTGCGCTGACCGCGATGCCTGCGCTCGCGCAGGACGCGCCTGCCGCTGCGGCCGAGGAGGCTGCGCCCGCTGCAGAGGGCGAGATCGTCGTCACTGCACGCCGCCGTGAGGAAAGCCTGATCGACGTGCCGATCTCGATGTCGGTCGTCTCCGGCGATTCGCTGCTCAAGAGCGGCGCGCCCGACATCACCGCGCTGCAGGACAAGACCCCCAACCTCACGCTCCAGATCGCGCGCGGCTCCAACTCGACGCTGATCGCGTTCAGCCGCGGCGTCGGCCAGCAGGATCCGCTGTGGGGCTTCGAGCCGGGCGTCGCGCTCTATATCGACGACGTCTATGTCGCGCGTCCGCAGGGCGCCGTCCTCGACATCTTCGACGTCGAGCGGGTCGAGGTGCTGCGCGGGCCGCAGGGCACGCTTTATGGTCGCAACACGATCGGCGGCGCGGTGAAGTACGTCACCCGCCGTCTTGGCCATGACTACAAGGCGTCGGCGCGCGTCTCCTATGGCTCGTACAACCAGGTCGATCTGGTCGGGCAGGTCGTGGTGCCGGTGGGCGACACGCTCTCGCTCGGTGCCGCGGTCGCGCAATATTGGCGCGACGGCTACGGCACCAACCTCACCACCGGCGCCGAGCATTACGACAAGAATGTGCTCGCCGCGCGCCTGTCGGCCGAGTTCACCCCGTCGGACAATATCTTCATCCGCGTCGCGGGCGATCGCGTGATCGACCGTTCGAACCCGCGCCACGGCACGCGTCTGCTGCCCAACGGCACCGATCCGATCTATGCCCCGACCGGGAGCGTCTATGACACGCGCGCCGGGATCGGCGATCACAACCGCGTCGAGACGCGCGGGCTTTCGGTGACGGGCGAGATCAACCTGTCCGACGCGCTGACCTTCAAGACCATCACCTCGTGGCGCGACGGCAACACCGACACGGTGATCGATTTCGACAACACCATCCTGCCGACGCTCGACGTTCCGGCGGAATATTCGGATCGCCAGTTCACTCAGGAACTCCAGCTCCTTTATGAGGGCGACCGGATCCAGGGCGTGTTCGGCGTCTACTATCTCAACGGCCGCGCGAGCGGTGCGTTCGACACGGTGCTGGGTGGGCTCAACACCACCACACTCACCGCAGGCGAAGTGTTCACCAAGAGCTATGCCGCGTTCGGCGACTTCAGCTTCGACCTCACCGATCAGTTCAAGATCTCGGCGGGCCTGCGCTACACGCGTGACGAAAAGACCGGCACGGTCTTCCGCCGCAACTATACCGGCATCCGCAGCCCGCATTTCGGCAACGCCGCGGCGGTCCCCGGCCTGATCCGTTCGAACTATACCAGCGAACGCGATTTCGAGAAGTTCACCCCACGTGTGAGCCTGAGCTACGCACCGCGTGAGGATCTGAATTTCTACGCCAGCTACGGCAAGGGCTTCAAATCGGGCGGCTTCGACATGCGCGGCGACGCGATCCTGACGCCGACCACGGTCAATGGCTATGCGCCCGAGTCGATCGACAGCTACGAACTGGGCATGAAGGGCGCGTTCCTCGACCGCAGCCTGTTCGTCAACCTCGCCGGCTTCTATTCGAACTACAAGGACCAGCAGGTCACGATTCAGGTGCCGTCGCTGGCCGGCGGCATTGCCAGCTTCGTCGACAATGCCGGCAAGGGCGTGATCTACGGCTTCGAGCTCGAGACGCGTATGGTCCCGTCGCGCAACTTCTCGGCGTCGGTCGCGATCGGCTACACCAACGCCGACTATAAGGAGTTCTTCACCTTCATCGGCGGCGGTACCACCCCGGTCGACGTGTCGAACCAGCGTGCGTTCCAGAACACCCCCGAATGGACCGCCAACGTCTCGGCGACCTGGTCGGAGGATCTGGCGGGCGGCACGATTGCCTTCACGCCTTCGGTTTCGCTGCGCAGCGACACGCAGATGTTCGAGATTGCGACGCCTGCGCTCGATCAGGATGGCTATGCGCTGGTCGACGCCTCGCTCAACTGGACCTCAGGTGGCGGCCGCTACCGGATCGGCGTTGCGGCGCGCAACCTGACCGACGCGCGCTACCGCGTCGGCGGCTACAATTTCCCGGGCGCGCTCTTCGGCAACTCGATCATCGGCTATTACGGCCCGCCGCGCACCGTGACCGGGACGTTCGAGGTGAAGTTCTGATCGCCTTGCGGTCCTGAGTTTGGCACATTGATCCGGCCGGGCGTCTCGCAAGGGGCGTCCGGCCAATTTTTTCGAAGGGGAGGGACGGCATGAACGCCAGCGACGGAGCGTCCGCGCGTCAGGCAACACCAGGGTATCGGGGCGTCGTGCTCGCGATGCTGTTGCTGGTCTACACCTTCAACTTCCTCGACCGTCAGATCCTCGGCATCCTTGCCGTTCCGATCAAGGCGGATCTCGGACTCACCGACGCCGAATTCGGCGCGATCGGTGGGCTTGCCTTCGCACTCCTCTATTCGATCCTCGGCGTTCCGCTCGCCTATCTCGCCGACCGCACCAGCCGCAGCGCGGTGATCGCGGGAAGTCTTGCCGTGTGGAGCGCGTTCACCGCGCTGTGCGGCACAGCGACCGGTTACTGGCATTTGTTCCTCTACCGGCTGGGCGTTGGCGTGGGCGAGGCCGGGGGCGTCGCGCCGTCCTACGCGCTGATCGCCGACTATTTCCCGCCGGAGAAGCGTGCGCGAGCGCTCGCCATCTACTCGCTCGGCATTCCCGTGGGGCTTGCGGGCGGAACGTTGCTTGGCGCCTATATCGCCGCACTGGTCGACTGGCGCACCGCATTCATCGTGATGGGCGTCGCCGGCATCGTGCTGGCGCCGATCTTCAAATATATGGTGCGCGATCTGCCGCGCCCGGCCACCGCGGCGAAGGCCACGCCGGTGTCGGCCGTATTCCCGATCCTCACGAAAAAGCCCGCCTTCTGGCTGATGGCGTTCGCCGCGTCGTTCAGCTCGCTGTGCGGCTATGGCCTTGCGCTGTGGACGCCGTCGATCCTGATGCGCAGCTTCGGCTTCGACCTGATCACCACCGGTCAGTTCATGGGATCGATCCTGCTGGTCGGCGGGGTCGCCGGCGTGTTCGCGGGCGGGTGGTTCGCCGATCGGCTGGGCGGTAACGACCGTGGCTGGTACGCGAAGCTGCCCGCGATCGCCTGGGCGATCACCGTCCCGACCTTCGCCTTCGGACTGCTCAGCCCGTCCTCGACAATGGCGTGGGTGTTGCTGCTGATCCCGAACGCGCTCAACATCCTGTGGCTAGGTCCGGTGACGACCGCGGTCCAGCATCTCGTCCCGCGCGAAATGCGGGCGACGGCGTCGGCCAGCTTCCTGCTGATCAACAATCTGATCGGTCTTGGCGTGGGTCCGTTGCTGATGGGCGCGCTCTCGGACGCGCTCAAGTCGAGCTACGGGATCGAATCGCTGCGCTACGCGGCGGTCGCGTGCCTCGTCTTCTACGGTCTGGCAGCCGCGCTGATGCTGTTCGCGGTCAAGCCGCTGCGCCGCGACTGGGTCGACGACGTTCAGGCCTGATCCGGCTCAGCGGAGCTGAACCGGACGCGGGCCGGTGCCGTCTCGGCGCCGCCGAGCCCTAGCGTTCCCGCGTCGCCATGAACTTCACCCTGGAATAGCGGTCGGCGACATAGCCGACTTCCCAGGCCGATTTGGCGAGGAACACCGGGTCACCGTCGCGGTCCTTGGCCATCGCGCCGCGGTTGAGGTCCATGAACTCCTTCACATCCGCCGCATCGCCGCCGATCCAGCGCGCGGTGTCGAACGGCGCGGGCTCAAGGTTCGCGCCGACCTTATACTCGGCGTCGAGGCGGCTGAGCAGCACGTCGAGCTGGAGCTGGCCGACCACACCGATGATCCAGTTCGACCCGATCTCGGGATAGAAGACCTGGATCACGCCCTCTTCGCTGAGGTCGTCGAGCGCCTTGCGCAGCTGCTTGGTCTTGGTGGGGTCCTTGAGCAGGACGCGGCGCAGGATTTCGGGCGCGAAGTTGGGCAGCCCGGTGAAGCGGATGTCCGCCTTCTCGCTCAGCGTGTCGCCGACGCGCAGCGTGCCGTGGTTGGGGATGCCGATGATGTCGCCGGGGAACGCTTCGTCCGCCAGCTCGCGCTGCTGGGCAAAGAACATGATCGGCGAATGGATCGCGATCGGCTTGCCATGCCCGGTCGGCGTCAGCTTCATGCCGCGCTTGAAGGTGCCCGACACCAGCCGCATGAACGCGATACGGTCGCGGTGGTTGGGGTCCATGTTCGCCTGCACCTTGAACACGAAGCCGGTGACCTCGTTATAGTCGGGTGAGACCGGCGCGGGTTCGGCGGGCAGTGCATGCGGCGGCGGCGCGTGGCGCGCGATCGCGTCGATCAGCGAATCGACCCCGAACTCCTTGAGCGCCGATCCGAAATAGACCGGCGTCAGGTCGCCGTTGCGATAGGCCTCGCCGTCGAAGCTCCCATAGCCCGCCAGTGCCAGCTCAGCGTCCTCGCGCAGCTTGGCAAGGTTCTGGGGCGAGACGATCGCGTCGAGCTGCGGATCGTCAAGGCCGGTGGTCTGGATGACCTTGCCCTGGAATTCGCGGCTGTCGCCTTCGGGCAGCAGCAGGCGATTGGAGACGAGGTCGTACACGCCCTCGAACGTGCCGCCCATGCCGACTGGCCAGGTCATCGGCGCGACGTCGAGCTGCAGCAGGTCGGCGATCTCGTCGAGCGTCTCGAACACCTCGCGGCCTTCACGGTCGACCTTGTTGACGAAGGTGATGATCGGCACGTTGCGCAACCGGCACACCTCGAACAGCTTGCGCGTCTGGCTCTCGATGCCCTTGGCGACGTCGATCACCATCACCGCCGAATCGACGGCGGTCAGCGTGCGGTAAGTGTCTTCCGAGAAGTCCTCGTGGCCCGGCGTGTCGAGCAGGTTGAAGGTCACACCATCGCGCTCGAAGGTCATCACCGACGAGGTGACCGAGATGCCGCGCTGCTGCTCGATCTTCATCCAGTCCGAACGCGCGCGTCGCGCCTGACCGCGCGCCTTGACCTCGCCCGCGAGGTGGATCGCGCCGCCGAACAGCAGCAGCTTTTCGGTCAGCGTGGTCTTGCCGGCGTCGGGGTGGGAGATGATCGCGAAGGTGCGGCGACCTGGAGTCACAGTCTCGGGCATCGCGGCCCTCTAGCGGGAAGTGGCCGGCGAATCGAGTGTTTCGATTTCCGAAACGATCGCTTTCGAACGTTGCACTTTCTCGACTCATCTACCGGTGTCATCTTCCGGGCATGCCACGCTTGCCGCGCGGCGGTCCAAATCAGGGATGCGAGTCGATGAGCAAGATCACCACCAGCGACGGCACCGAAATCTTCTACAAGGACTGGGGTCCCCGGGACGCCACCCCGATCGTCTTCCATCACGGGTGGCCATTGAGCGCGGACGACTGGGACAACCAGATGCTGTTCTTCCTGCACAAGGGGTATCGGGTGATCGCGCACGACCGGCGCGGCCATGGCCGCTCTTCCCAAACCTGGGAAGGCAATGAGATGGACACCTATGCCGCCGATGTCGCGGCGCTGGTGAAGTCGCTCGATCTGAAAGGCGCAATCCATGTCGGCCATTCGACCGGTGGCGGAGAAGTCGCGCATTATGTCGCACGCGCCGAGCCGGGGCGGGTCGCCAAGGCGGTGCTGATCGGCGCGGTGCCGCCGGTGATGGTGAAGAAGGACAGCAATCCCGAAGGGTTGCCGATCGAGGTGTTCGACGGCTTCCGCGAGGCGCTCGTCGCCAATCGCGCGCAATTCTACATCGATGTCCCCGCCGGGCCTTTCTACGGCTTCAACCGCGACGGCGCGAAGGTCAGCCAGGGGCTGATCGACAATTGGTGGCGCCAGGGGATGATGGGCGGCGCCAAGGCGCATTACGACTGCATCAAGGCGTTCAGCGAGACCGACTTCACCGACGATCTCAAGGCGCTCGATATCCCGGTGCTGGTGATGCACGGCACCGACGACCAGATCGTGCCGATCCACGACAGCGCGCTGAAGGCGATCGGCCTGCTGAAGAACGGCACGCTCAAAACCTATGAGGGCCTGCCGCATGGCCTGTGCGCCACGCATCCCGAGGTGGTGAACCCCGACCTGCTCGCCTTTATCGAAAGCTGATCTGGATCAGGCGAGCGTCACGGTCATCGCGAAGGCGCGGCGCTCGCCCGGTTCCAGCCGGAGCATCCCCGGCTTGTCCCAGATCTCGCCGGTGAACCCCGCGGGATCGGCATGGCCTTGCCATGGCTCGATACAGATGAAACGCGCGCGCGGTTTGGTCCACACCGCCAGCGTCGGCATGTCGGGGAAGCCGATCTCGATCTGCGGGCCGGCGGGCGTGCCGTAGCGGAGCGCGCGGCTCTGTGGCTCGGTCCAGACCAAGGCTTCGTCGGTGAACAGCTTATCGTGCAGCCACAAGGTGTCGCCCTCGACCGGGGTCTCGCGGTCGACCGGCCCGATCAGCTTGCCCTCGAGCCGGGCAAGCAGCTGCGGCTCTTCGCGTTCGAAGACGATGCGGTGATCCTTCTTCGCACCGCCATAGGGCAGGGGCCAGGCGAAGGCGGGATGGAAGCCGAAGCTCGCCGGCATCGCCCGGTCGCCGCGATTGACCAGCGTGACGGTCGTGGTGAGCGTCACCCCTGCGATCACGAACTCCACGTCGAGTGCGAAGGCGAAGGGATAGACGTCGCGTGTCGCCTCATCGTCGCTCAGCCGGAACCAGACGCGGTCGGCGGCGCGGTCGATCAGCGCGAACTCCCGCCGCCGGGCGAAGCCGTGCGAGGGCAGCGCATAATCGCGGCCGTCGAGCCGGTAGCTGTCGTCCTTGAGCGCGCCGACGATGGGGAAAAGCAACGGCGCGCGACCGGTCCAGAAGGCGGGGTCGCCGTCGCTCATCAGCTCGTTGCCGTGCGCGTCGCGCAGATGCGTGAGCTCGGCACCCAGCGGATTGATCGCCGCGCTGAGCGCGCCGGAGCCGATCTCGATCATCCCGCGCGGTGCACTGCGAAGCCGGCGAAGCTCTGGTTCACCGGCATCATCTCCATCGTGTTGATGTTGAGATGCGCAGGGAGTTGGGCGACCCACAGGATCATGCCCGCAATATCCTCGGCGGTCATCGGATCGGCGCCGCCATAAAGCTTGTCCGACGCTTCCTGACTGCCGGTCCGCACCAGCGTGAATTCGGTCTCGGCCATGCCCGGCTCGATCGAGGTGACGCGGACGCCGGTGCCGGCGAGGTCGCTGCGCAGGTTCAGGCTGAACTGGTGTACGAACGCCTTGGTCCCGCCGTACACATTGCCGCCGAGATAGGGGTAGGTCGCCGCGACCGAGGAGAGGTTGATGATCGCGCCGCGCCGTTCGATCAGCAGCGGGAGGAGCTTGTGGGTGATTGAGACCAAAGCGGTGACGTTGGTGTCGATCATCACCCGCCATTGGTCGAGCGAGGCGTTCTGGGCCTTTTCGGTGCCGAGCGCGAGGCCGGCATTGTTGACCAGCAGGTCAATGCCGCGGAACGCCTCGGGCAGGCTGTCGAGCGCGGCGTCGCGCGCGGCCTCGTCGCGGACGTCGAACATGGCCGGGTGGAACCTGTCGTCACCCAGCTCGGCCTTGAGTGCATCGAGCCGGTCGGCACGCCGTCCGGTTCCGATCACGCGCCAGCCCGCGGCGACGAAGGCGCGCGAGGCAGCAGCGCCAAAGCCGGAGGTCGCGCCGGTGATGAGGGCAGTGCGCATTCCGTCTACTCCATCGTCATCCCGGCCTTGTGCCGGGCTCCACCGCGCGTCAGGCGATGCGTGTCAGGTTCGAGTTCATCGCTTGCGGCACCGTGGACCCCGGCACAAGGCCGGGGTGACGGCATTGATTTAGCCGCGCAACATTGCGCCGAGCTTGGCCGCCGCGGCGACGACCTTGTCGGCCACCGCCTTGATCTCGGCATCGGTGAAGCTCTTCTCGCCCGGCTGGAGCGTGATTTCGACCGCGAGGCTCTTCTTGCCGTCCTCGACCCCGGTGCCGGTGAACAGGTCGAACAGCCGCGCCTCGGTGATCGCCGCCTTGTCCGCGCCCCTGACCGCGCGAACGAGATCGCCCGCCGCCAGTTCCGCCGGAACGATGAAGGCGAAGTCGCGCGTCACCGCCTGCAGCGCCGGCGGGGTGTAGGCGGGGCGCATGAAGCCGGTCGAACGCTTGCCCGGAATCGCATCGAGGAAGATCTCGATCGCCGCGACCGGGCCGTCGAGGTCGAACTGCTTGAGCAGCGCCGGATGCAGCATGCCGAAGGCGGCGAGCACGGTCTTCGGACCGAGCCGCAGCGTTGCCGACTGGCCGGGATGCCAGGCCTCGCCCGCTTCCCCCATCACCTGCAGGTTGCCGACCGGCGCGCCCGCGGCTTCGAGCAGCGCCAGCGCCTCGGCCTTGGCGTCATAGGCGTCGAACGGTGCGGCCTTGCCTGCCTGCCAGCCGCGCGCGCGCTTGTCGCCGGTGAGCAGCGCGGTGAGCGTCAGCTTCTCGCTGTCGGCGAGGTAGCGGCGACCGATCTCGAACAGCCGCGCGCTCGTCGCGCCGCGCTTGGCGTTGCGGCCCGCGGCCATCAGCAGCCCGGGCAGCAGCGACGGGCGCATGACCTTGAGGTCTTCGCTGATCGGGTTGGCGAGCGTCCAGGCGCCGCCGCCGACGGCGTCGGCTTCCTTCTGCGCGATGAAGCTCCACGTCACCGCTTCGTTGAACCCGCGCGCCGCGGCGGTGCGGCGCATGCGGCGCTCCAGCTTCTGCTCGGGCGTCGCGGTGGGCACCGCGACACCGGGGATGCGCGGCAGCGGGGTCGAGGGGACGTTGTCGATCCCCTCGATCCGGATCACTTCCTCGACCAGATCGGCCGGGCCGTCGACATCGCGGCGCCAGCTCGGTGCGGTGACGCGGAAGGCGTCGAAGCCCGCATCGATGCCGACCGGATCGCCATTGGCGTCGAGCGGCTCGACCGTGAAGCCGAGCGATTCGAGGATCTGCTTCTGGCGTCCGGCGGGGATGGCGAGGCCGCCCAGCGTCTCGGCCAGCACCGGATCGTAACCGGTGGTGATACCAACACGCGGCAGCGTGCCGGCGCGGGTTACTTCGCTGGCAGTACCGCCGCAGAGTTCGGTGACCAGCCGTGTGGCAATGGCGATGCCGTCCTCGAGGAAGGCGGGATCGACGCCACGCTCGAAGCGCGTGCGCGCATCCGAGGTGAGCAGCAGCTTCTGCCCGGCGCGCGCGATATGCTCGGGATCGAAGAAGGCGCATTCGATGACGACGTCGGTGGTCGTTTCCGACACGCCGGTATCCTCGCCGCCCATGATGCCGCCGATATCGTGGACGCCGGTATCGTCGGCGATCACGGTGATCGTGTCATCGAGCGTGTAGGTCTTCTCGTTGAGCGCGAGGACCTGCTCCCCGGCCTTCGCCTTGCGCACGACCAGCGCGCCCGACAGCTTCGCCCGGTCATAGACGTGAAGCGGGCGGCCGAGATCGATCATCACGTAATTGGTGATGTCGACCAGAGCCGAGATCGGGCGCTGGCCCACGGCCTTCAACCGCGCCTGCATCCATTCTGGTGAGGCACCGTTGGTCACGCCGCGCACGGTCTGGCCGTAATAAGCGGGGCAGCCCTCAGGCGCGTCGATCCGCACCTCCGGACCCGCGCCCTCGCCCTTCACCGGGGTGGCGTCGAGCGGCTTGAGCGTGCCGAGGCCTGCCGCGGCGAGGTCACGCGCGATGCCGCGCACGCCCATGCAGTCCTGGCGGTTGGGGGTGATCGAGACGTCGAACACCGGATCGTTGAGTCCGGCATAATCGGGAAAGCTGGTGCCGACCGGGGCATCTTCGGGCAGCTCGATGATACCATCATGATCGTCGCCCAGCTCAAGCTCACGCGTCGAGCACATCATCCCGTTCGATTCGACGCCGCGCACCGCCGCGACCTTGAGCACCATGCCGTTGGCGGGGACCACCGCGCCGGGCGTACCGAGGACGCCGACGAGACCGGCGCGCGCGTTGGGGGCGCCGCACACGACCTGAAGCGGCACGCCGTCGCCAGTGTCGACGGTCAGCACCTGAAGCTTGTCGGCTTGCGGGTGGCGTTCGGCGGTGAGGACGCGCGCCACGCGGAACGCCGCGAGCTTCTCGCCCGGATTCTCAATGCCCTCGACTTCGAGCCCGACACGGGTCAGCGCTTCGTCGATCTGCTCGAGCGTCGCGTCGGTGTCGAGATGCTCCTTGAGCCAGCTCAGGGTGAACTTCATGCGCCCACTCCCCCGCTCAGCGTGGGCACGTCGAGTGCCGAGAAGCCATAATGTTTGAGCCAGCGCAGATCGCCGTCGAAGAAGGCGCGCAAATCATCCATCCCGTATTTGAGCATCGCGAGGCGATCGATCCCGCAGCCGAAGGCGAAGCCCTGCCATTCGTCGGGGTCGTAGCCGCCGGCCTCGATCACCTTGCGGTGGACCATGCCGCTGCCGAGCACTTCCATCCAGCCTTCGGAGCCACCGATTACGCGCTTGCCGTTGACGATCGAGAAGCCGACATCGACCTCCGCCGACGGCTCGGTGAAGGGGAAGTAGCTCGGGCGCAGGCGCAGCACGATGTCGTTGCGCTCGAAGAATGCCTTGAGGAAGGTCTCCAGCGTCCATTTGAGGTGGCCAAGGGTGATGCCCTTGTCGATCACCAGCCCCTCGACCTGATGGAACATCGGGGTGTGGGTGGCGTCGCTGTCCGAGCGATAGGTGCGGCCCGGTGCGATGATCCGCACCGGCTTCTGCCCGCCCGCCGCCTTCATCGCGCGGATCTGCACCGGCGAGGTGTGGGTCCGCAGCACCATCGGCTGGGCATGATCGCCCGCGAGATAGAAGGTGTCGTGCATCGCGCGCGCGGGATGCGTCTCGGGAATGTTGAGCGCGGTGAAATTGTGCCAGTCGTCCTCGATCTCCGGACCGGTGGCGACCGCGAAGCCCAAATCGGCGAAGATCTCGGCCAGCTCGTCCATCACCTGGCTGACCGGATGGACGCTGCCTGCGGGCACGGTGTCGGCGGGCAGGGTCATGTCGAGCGTCTCGGCGGCGAGCTTGGCTTCGATTTGCTCTTGCTCGAGCAATTCTTTGCGATCGCTGAAGGCTGTTTCTATCCAACCTTTGGATAGGTTTGCCATCTTGAGCGGCTCCAAGCCTACCCGATCCTTATTCTTGCCGAGCGCGCGCACGAGCGACTGGTACTCGCTATTCTTTCCGGTGAGCGTAGCGTAAGTCTCTTGCAATTCACGCGTTGAACCGCTGATTGCCTGCAAAGCAGCGGTGTTGGCAGAGAAAGTCGCTAATTGAGATGCGATTTGCCTTGAGAAGCTATCTATTGGAGAGGTTGCGCTCTCAATTGCCTTGCGCGCTTCGGTCAGCGGCGCGCTAATTTCGCGAGCGACTTGCGCAAGGGCTAAGCTTTGCTTCTGTGCCGCTTGGACGGCCTTTAGCGTTTCCACAAATTGTGGTTGCTGTAGAATTTCAGCCGCCGCGCTGATTTCCGACATGCGCTCTCGCATGGCCTGCGCAGCCGCGATCGCGTTCTGGAGTGCTTCGGGGGGAAGCTTCAGATCATTAGCCATTACATATCCATTTGGTTCGCAAAGGGGCCGAACCCGAGTCTGGCGCGAAGGTCAAGCCTACACCCGATGCCCGAACAGCGCTGCGCCGAACGCTACGAAGATTCCGCCGGTGATCCGGTTGAACAGGCGCTGGCGGTTGGCCGGGGCGAGCCAGGCGGCAAGCGAGCGGCCGCCGAACGCATAGACACTGTACCAGAAGGTCTCGATCACGATGAAGCTCGCCACCAGGATCGCGAGCTGCGGCGCGAAGGGTTTACCTGTGTCGAGGAACTGCGGGAACAGCGCGCCGGCGAAGACGATCAGCTTGGGGTTGGCGAAACCGGTGCCGAGCCCGGTCGCGTACAGTGCACGCAGCGAGGGTGGGGCGGGCCTTTCGGCATTGGGGTCGCTGTCGGCGACGGGCGCGCGCCAGGCCTTGATGCCGAGCCAGACGAGATAGGCGACGCCGGCATAGCGCAGCATGTCGAACAGCATCGGCGACGCCTTGAGCAGCGCGCCAAGGCCCGCGGCAGAGGCGAACAGGCAGGTGAGGACCGCGGTCATCAGCCCGGCCATCGACGCGACCGAGCGGCGCGTGCCGTGATGGATGCTCTGGGCCATGACGTGCAGCATGTTCGGCCCCGGCGTCGCGGCGATCAGGAACACGGCGGTGACATAGAGCCACCAGGTCTGGAGCGTCATGGTCTTCTCCTTCTGTGCCGTCACTTCCCGCGGGAACGACGATGGGGCCTTTGGAAGCATCCCGAAACCAAAAAGGGCGCCGGTGTTTCCACCGGCGCCCCATTTGTTCGGTCGCTACAGATCGCCTCAGGCGGCCTGGGGCAGAGCCGCCTTCGCCTGCGCGATGATGGCGGTAAACGCCTCACCTTCGTGCATGGCGATGTCGGCCAGGACCTTCCGGTCCAGTTCGATCCCCGCCAGCTTCAGGCCATGCATGAACTGCGAATAGGTCAGGCCTTCCGCACGGACGCCGGCGTTGATGCGTTGGATCCAGAGTGCGCGGAAGCTGCGCTTCTTAACCTTGCGGTCGCGATACGCATACTGACCGGCCTTTTCGACGGCCTGGCGCGCGATGCGGATGGTGTTCTTGCGACGGCCATAATAGCCCTTCGCCTGATCCAAAATCCGCTTATGCTTCGCCTTGGTGGTTACACCGCGTTTGACACGTGCCATGGTCTATTCCTTACTTCAGGCCGTACGGCGCCCAGAGGCGCACATGGCCGGCATCAGCTTCGGACAGGACCGACGTGCCGCGGTTGGTGCGAATATACTTCGCGTTATGGCTGCTCAGGCGGTGACGCTTGCCGGCGACGCCGTGCTTCACCTTGCCCGTCGCGGTGAATTTGAAGCGCTTCTTCACACCGCTCTTGGTCTTCATCTTGGGCATTTTCGTCTCCTTTTACGCGCGACGATTACAAGACAGCCCCGGCAGCCCTAGTTAGCCGGGCGGTCCACCTGAATCGCGGAAAGGCGGGCCATTAGTTGGTTCGAGGCGGATTTGCAACCGCCAGCGGCACCGGCCCGCTCCCCACCTTGCAATGTTGGAATTCGGCTGCTTGGCTGGCGCGGGCCGCCGATCCGGCCGCGCTCTTTGACAGGACAGGTTAGCATGCGGTGCGAGGATTCGCGCGAAACCACGATCGTGCCGGCCTTGCGCGCGCGTGGCAGTGTGACTTTTGGGACGTTCCGCGCTCAGTGCCCGCGACAGGCGAGCGCTTCGATCAGCTCCTCGATTCGCGCCGGGTCGCCCGCGGCGATCACCTCGCCGTTGCTCCCCGCGTGGAGCGGGTCGCCCTGCCAGTCGCACATGCGCCCGCCGGCGCCTTCGACCACCGGCACGAGTGCGGCGAAATCGTGGAGCTTGAGCCCGGCCTCGATCACCAGGTCGAGATGGCCCGAGGCGACGAGGCCGTAATTATAGCAGTCGCCGCCGAGCACCGTGCTCAGCACCGTCGAATCGACATGCTCGAACGCGTGGAGCTGGCCGTCGGTGAACAAGGCGGGTGAGGTGGTGGCGAGCAGCGCCTTCGACAGCTCGCGACAGGTGCGGGCATGCGCGGGCTTGCCGTTGAACAAAGTCTCGCGGCCGGTGACACCCAGCCAGCGCTCCTTGATGATCGGCTGGTCGATGATGCCGAGCACGGGCCAGCCATCTTCGAGCAATGCGATCAGCGTGCCGAAGATCGGGCGCCCGGCGATGAAGCTGCGCGTGCCGTCGATCGGGTCGAGCACCCAAATGCGGCCGCTGGCGCCTTCGCGGTCGTCCTCTTCTTCGCCGATGATGCCGTCCATCGGACGCTCGGCGATGATCAGGCGTCGCATGGCCGCTTCGGCCGCCTTGTCGGCGAGCGTCACCGGCGAGGAATCGTCCTTGGATTCAAGGCCGTACTCGGCGCGGAAATAGGGGCGGATCGCCGCGCCCGCCGCATCGGCTAGGCGTCCGGCAAGGTCGATATCGGCTTGGCTGACTGGCATGGCCTTCGCCTAGCCGGGGACCGACGGCTCCGCCAGTCCCCTCTGCCAGCCCGTGTCAGAAGGGGAACCAGCGGCTCTTTTCGCTGAACTTCATATAGCCGACATTGGCGCCCAGCCGCCAGCCGACGCCGAGCCGCACCGGGATCAGCACGACGTCGCCGCGACGCAGGTAGCTGGCGGAGAAGCCGCCGACGAAATAGACGCGGCCCTCGCCGGCGGGGAAGCGCTTGTAGAGCTCCTGACTGTCATAGAGGTTGTAGACCAGCACGAACACCTTGGCGGCGTCGCCGCCGATATCGAAGCCGACCGACGGCCCGGTCCAGAACACTTTGCGCTCACCCTCGACCGCATGGACCATCTGGCCTGAGCCATAGCGCAGCCCCACGACGAACGCGCCCGATCCTTCGCTCCCGGCGATGTAAGCGTTGGGCTCGCCCTGATCCTTGAGAATGTCCTCGATCAGCCCGGCAAGACCGCTCGCGCCCTTGCCGAACACCCCTTCGGCCGCGGCGACGACGCGCACCCGGTCGAAGGTCGTGGGTGATTCGGGTTTGGCAAGGCCGCTGGCGGTTGCGGGGGCAGTTGTGGCCGTCGGCTGCTGCTGACCCGATGCGGTGTCGGCGGGCGGCGGGCCATAATCGGAGCCGGGATCGACGGGTTCGTCCACAGGCTGGTTGGCCGGCGGAGTCTGTGTCTGTGCGGGGCGCGGCTGGTTGAGATCAGCGTCGATCGCACTGTCGGGGTCGACCGAACGAATCTGCGCAGCCGCAGGCGCCAGGGCGAGCGAGGGTGCCGCCAGTGCCAGTGTGAGCCAGATCAACGCGCGTCGCATGGTAAATTCTCCCGCCATAATGCCCTTAGAATCCGCTGGTGGTGTCACGGCAATGAACCGGCGATGACCCGAGTCGATTTCGCGTCCACCCGAGTCGATCCGGGGATGAGTCGAATGCGAAAAAGCCCCGTTGATCGCCCGCGCACTGCTCGCTATAGCCCCCGCTTCGCCGCTGGGCACCGGAGACGTGGGTGAGTGGCTGAAACCAACGCTTTGCTAAAGCGTCGTACGGGGAACCGTACCGAGGGTTCGAATCCCTCCGTCTCCGCCACCTGATAACTCAAGCCCATCCAGAACGCCCAGAAAAGCCCGGTGTGTCCGGGTCGTGCGCGCGAATTTTGCATTGCAGCATTATATTCAAGTCATTGATTCTACGCTTGAATACCAGAAATCGTGCGATTTCTGTCGTTCCGGCAACAAGCGGGACAGGCCTAATTCAGCCGGGGGTGACCAGATGCCCCCTCAATCTGAAAAGGAGCCCAGAATGTACTTCCCCCGCCATGCCGGCGCCGTCTCGATCGCCATGGCCGCGATGCTTGCAGCGAACACTGCCCACGCAGCTCCCCCGTCCGCGAAGGGCGCCCCCGCGCTCGGTGCGTCGCATTGGGATCTGGTCGAGTGGAGTGGGCGCGACCTTCCCGAAGGCAAGCCGTTGCGCCTCGACTTCGACGCCAAGACCGGGCGATTTTCGAGCAGCACCGGCTGCAATCGCACCGGCGGCGGTTTCAAGGTCAAGGGTGGCACGATCCGCTTCGGTGACAAGAAGGGCGGTTTCGCCAGCACGCTGATGGCGTGTCCGCAGCCCGCGATGGCGACCGAGCGCGCTTATGTCGACCGGCTCGGCGCAGTCACACGCTACACGCTCAAGGGCGACCAGCTCGTCCTCCGAACTGCCAAGGGCGCGACGCTGACCTATCAGGCCGCGCACAAGCCCGCCGCCGATGCGCCGCGCAAATTCATCTATGTCTCAGCCGAGACCAGGCCGTGCACTGGCGTGGCCCCGATGACCTGCCTGCAGGTGCGCGAGAAGGAAAGCGATCCGTGGCAGCTCCACTATTTCGGCATCGCCGATTTCGAGCCGCAGCCGGGGATCGAGTATCGCCTGCGCATCATCGAGGAGAAGGTGAAGAACCCGCCTGCGGACGCATCATCGATCCGCTGGACCCTCGATCAGGTGATCGAGCAGCGCGTGGTCAAGCCGTAACCCGGACCGGGGCGCCGCATGTGCGCCCCGGAACCCCTGTCGTGCGCCTCAATCGCAACGCACCGCTTCCGCCTGCTCAATCCGTCGCGTCAACGACCGTATCGCTGCCGGACAGCTGCTGCTCCAGCCAGGGGTTGAGGTCCGCGTCGATCACCAGATGGACGCGCGCGCTCGCGCCGGGATTGTCGACGCGGTGTGGGTCGGACAGCCTGAGATACCAGACCTCGCCCGGAAGCATCGGCGCCGCACGGCCGTTGACGTAGAAGCGCACTTGCGGGTTCGTCAGGATCGGTACGTGCAGCCGGACGCGCCCTTCCTCGGCGCAAAGCCCGGGGTCGCTATGTTCGAGGATCGATGCCCCCGGCCCGAGCCGCATGAGCCGCACGCTGTTGAGGGGGCAGTCGAACGCGGCCAGCACCTCGCGGAAATAGGGGGTCTGGCGCAGTGGCGGCGCATCGACGCATTCCACGCCGGCATGCGCAGTAATCATCAGGATCGGATGCTCGGCACCGCGCGCGGCGCGCAGCGGAATCGCGCCCCATTCACCCGAATAATTCTGTCGGACGAAGTGCGGCGTCCATGCCTCTCCGCCAACGGATTCGAGATCGGCGGCGAGCCTGCATGGATCGAAAGCGAGTGGAAGCCTCAGCCGATCAGGGAATTCCTTGGAGTTGTCGATCATGTACATGGGGCGATCATGCATGCGGGGGGCTGAGTGACAAGCGGGTTCGACATCTTCCGGCAAGCGGTTCTTGCCGACGACCGGCTTCAGGCTGAGCTCGACAGCACGGTCCATCCGGACGCGTTCGTGCTGCGCGCGCAGCAAGCCGCGCAAGCCCTGGGACTCGACGTCCACAGCGATGCGCTCCGCCCCCGGTCGCGCGGACCAGTGGCGCTGCCTGGCGATAGCTGGGCGCCGAACGGCTGGCTTCCTGTCGCATTAATCGAGCATGCGGGCGGGGGGGCGGTCGATTGGGCTCGGTTCGGCGACGTACCAGCCGACACGAGCTTCTATTCCGATGCGGTAGCGTCGGCGAGTTACCGGCCATTCAATCGCGTGATTCGGCATGCGACGACGCTCGAGGCGTTCGTCGCAGCTGCTCCGGCTCAGCCTGCTGCGCCACTGGCTGGTCTGGTCTTTCACATGTCGCGCTGCGGTTCGACGCTGGTCGCGCAGATGCTGGGCGCGCTGGATGCGGCGATCTCGCTGTCGGAACCGGGGCCGCTGGATGCTGTCGTCCGGTTTGCGCTCACCCGACCCGATATTCCGCAGGAGCGGCATGTTGCCCTGATGCGCGCGATGGTTGCCGCGCTGACCCGGCCCCGTAGCGGCGAGCGGCGCAGCTTCATCAAGCTCGACAGCTGGCACATCCTCGCGCTGCCGCTGTTCCGTGCGGCCTTCCCTTCGGTGCCCTGGATTTATCTGTTCCGCGATCCGGCTGAGGTGTTGGTGTCGCACCTTCGCATGCGCGGCTATCAGACCGTTCCCGATCACGTGCCGGATGGTCTTTACGGTGCGGTCGACGAGGCTTCATCCGGACCTGAAGCGCAATGCGCCAGCATTCTGGCGTGCTATCATGGCGCTGCGATCGAGGCTCTGGCGAGCGGGGATGGAATCGCAGTCGACTATGCCGATCTGCCGGCTGCGTTCGAACGCCGGATCCTGCCACATCTCGGTTTGAGCTTGTCGGATTCGGAGCGCGTGCAGGTGACGGGGCGTGCGGCGCGTGATGCGAAATTCCCCGATTCGGGGTTCGTGCCGGACGGCCAAACCAAACAGAGTGAGGCCTCGGCTGCGATTCGTGACGCTGTGACGGTGCATCTTGTACGTCCCCACGCGGCGCTGTGCGGCCTCTCGACCCGATAACGAAACACCGCGCCCTACGAGCCGCCAGTCCGCCACAGCATCGGAATATGCAGCCCGTCCTCGCTGGGCCGTTCCACGAATCCCATTCGGGCGTAGAGGGTCCGGGCGCGCGGATTGTTGACCGCGACATGCAGCGCGATGCTGCTGGCCCCGGCACCGGTGGCCTGCGCCTGTGCCCAGCGGATGAGTGTGGTCCCGATGCCCTGGCCACGTGTGCCGGGCGCCAGCAGGATATCGATCAGCCGCCATTCCTGTGGCGAGCGATCAAGGTAGAAGCGACCGGCGGGTGCCGCGCCGGTATCACAGACGATCCAGAAATCGGCGCGTCGGAAGTGGCGGACAAAGTGGTTGTGTTGCAGGCGGAATTGCTCGTCGAGAAAGGCCCGCTTCTCCGCGGTGCTCCAGGGCACGAGCAGCAGCTCTGCGTTGCGAAGGCCGGCATACAGGCGCGCGAGTAGCGGGAGATCGCTGTTGGTCGCGGAGCGAAGCGTGATGGCGCGGGCAGCGAGCCGCGCGTCGCCGGGCGGGGCGGGCCGCGCGTTCGGGAACGGGCGCAATGTCGCTTCTGCCACCGTCACCATTCCCTCTGGTCCACAACGCGATCGATCATGGCCGCTTCACAACCGGGTTGTCACCGGGCAATCCGCAGCGCTAGCGTGCCGTGTACGGGTGGGGAGGAATTTCATGTATTTGTTGACGCCGGAAGATTTCGAGCCGTGGGTCGGACGCAAGGTTCGGATCAACACTTTGCCCAATCCGGTGGAGATCACGCTGGCCCGCATCGAGCGCGGGCGGCCATTGATCGGCATCGATACACGCCTGCCCTTCTCGCTCTTTTTCGATGCGCCGCTCGAGGTCTATCTGATGAATGCCTCGTACGAGATGGATTGCGGCAAGGGCGGCCCGCACGACATCATGATCAGCCAGCTGGTGCCCTCGGCCACCGCGCGCCACTATCAAGCGGTCTTTTCCTGACCGGCAGGCCGGGTTGCGGCCCGGCCCATGAAAAGCTCGGCCGCGTCACTGCTTATGCAGTGCGCGGCCGAACCCTTTCTGCCGAATTTCGGCTCAGTTCCGTGACGGGAACACGCCTTCGAGGGCGATGTTGGTCTGAATGCCGAGATAGGGCTGCATCAGCGATGACGGCTGGCTGCCACCATTGTTGCCGACGGTCACGGTGCCGCCGCCACCGCCGCCGCCCGTGATGTTCAGGCCGCCCAGATTGACCGGCGTGGTGCCCGCCTGGCCGGCCGGCACGTAGAAGGTCGGTGCGACGCTGCCCGATGAATCATTGGCAACGCCAAGGAACGAGCCCGCGGCCGGTGCCGCAGTCTCTGCGGAGAGCGCGCCGGTCATCGCCTGAAGCGTGCCGGCTACCGGGGTGCCGCCGGTCGGTGTGAAGGTGGCCGGGTGGTTGTGGATTGGCATCTGCGCGATGGTGAGAACCTGGCTGTTCACACCGCCGAGCTCGCCTATGACGATCGGCGTGAGTCCCGGGCCGTTGCCCTGACCGACGAAAACGCGACCCCGTGAGTCGGGGAGGCCGAACGTGCTCTGGCCGTTGCCACCGAAGTTCGTGCCAAGCAGCGCGAACAGCGCGGAATTCTGTGTGATCGAGATGAGCTGACCCTGGCACGGCGCCCAACCGCGCGGTGCAAAGGTGAAGCCAACTTGCATGATCTGACCAACAAAAGGTTCTGACATTCTACCCCTCCCACTTTGAAGTGGGACGGATCGTAACTCAAAAATCGTAACGTGTCCCGTCCATGTTTCCAAATCAGATCAGAATCATCTGTAACATCCGATATGGTGCAATTATTGATGAACGAAGGGTTGACCTATTCGAAGTCGGCGCGTGGGCACAAGATTGCGCGCATCTGAATTTATATGCATAATGCGGCAGATTTTTACGATTTCGCCTCATTTGCCGAGTTATCGCATGTAAATGAGGATGTCGCGGTCAAGGGGGATGCTTGCCGCTTCGTCGTGAATCGAGTGCAAAGAATGTGCCGGATGAAGATCCGCTGCGCTGACGTCGGGGTCGGGGGAATATGAAGCAGCTTATCACGCCAATGGCGGCCCGTGCGGGGAACGTGGCGCGTGTCGGGTCCGGAGGACGCGCGGCGTCGCGTACCTCGGGGTCGCGATGGCTCGCGGAGCTGATGAAGCTGCTTCCCGATCTTGGTTCGCTGTCGAGCAGCGTTCGCGGCAAGGCGCACGCTCTCGTGCTTACGCTGTCGGGAATCCTCTTCCTGCTCACGCCGATGGCTGCCCATGCCGCAGATGGCGATGGCTGCAACTATCTCAGGAACAATCCAAGTTTCTACGACAACGCCAGCTATAACGTCAGCAGCAGCGGGCCGGCGGTCCTCATCAATCAGGCACCGTTCGGAAATCAAACCGGCGTCGTCAATTTCGCGGCGGGGACTGAGGTCTACTACGCGTACACGGTTTCCAATTCCGCGGTGAACGCGCGTCTGAATCGCGCGCCTCTTGCGGGTGTCGCCACTGTCTTTGTGGATACCAACACCAGTGGCAGCGGCTCCATAACCTTGCCAGTGGACACTCGTTTCATGGCGGCGTCGGCCTATGTGCCGGGTGCCGGTTCCGGTACGGTGACCTGGACGATCTATTGTGCGGTCCGGACCACTCAGGCGGTGGCTTCGGCCACGGGCACCGTGAACACGGCGATGAACTTTACGCCGGTCACGGCGGCCTTCGGCTACGGGACCTATGCCTATGCGCTGAGCGGCGGCACGCTCCCCAGCGGCATGACGTTCAACACGAGCACCGGGGCCGTCAGCGGCACGCCGACTGCCGCGCTCGCCGCGACCAATTTTACCGTCACCGTAAGCCACCAGGGGACGGGCACGTCGTCCAAGAACTTCCAGCTGACGGTGAGCCCGCCGCCGCCCACCGTGACCTCCGTCTCGCCCACTGCTGGCCCGACCGGGGGCGGCACGAGTGTGATGATCAACGGCACCGGTTTCTCGACGGCGGACCCGACGGGCGCCGTCAAGTTCGGCGCCGCGAACGCGAATTACACGATCCTCAGCAACACGCAGATCTCCGCGACCTCGCCCGCGAACTCCGCGGGGACGTACGACATCACGGTGACGACGCCGGGCGGCACCAGCGCGACCAGCGCCGCGGATCAGTTCACCTATATTACGGCGCCGACGGTCACGTCGGTTTCGCCCACTGCCGGCCCGACCGGGGGCGGGGCGACGGTGACGATCACCGGCACCGGCTTTGCGGCGGCGCCAGGCACGGGCGCGGTGAAATTCGGCGCGACCAACGCGACTTATACGATCAACAGCAACACCCAGATCACCGCGACCTCGCCCGCCGGCAGCGCAGGTACAGTCGACATCACCGTCACCACGCCCGGCGGCACCAGCGCGACCAGCGCCGCGGATCAGTTCACCTATATCACGGCGCCGACGGTCACGTCGGTCTCGCCCACGGCTGGCCCGACCAGCGGCGGTACCACGGTGACGATCACCGGTACCGGCTTCGGGGCGGCGCCCGGAACGGGCGCGGTGAAGTTCGGCGCGACGAACGCGACTTATACGATCAACAGCAACAGTCAGATCACCGCGACCTCGCCCGCGAATTCCGCGGGCACGTACGACATCACGGTCGCCACGCCCGGTGGCACCAGCGCGACCAGCGCGGCCGATCAGTTCAGCTATATCGCCCCGCCGGTCGCCAGCTCGTTCACGGCGTCGGCGGTGGCCTATGACGCCGCCGGAGTGAACTTCAGCGTTGCCGGTCATGCGACGAACAGCCCGACCAATTTCGCGGTCGGCTCGGCTACGACCGCCCAGGGTGGGTCGGTCTCGATCGACAGCGCCGGGCTGGTGACCTATTCGGCACCGACCGGGTTCCGCGGGAACGACAGCTTCACCTTCACCGCGACCAATCTGGGTGGAACGTCGGCGCCAGCGACGACCACGGTTCCCGTGAGCAATCCGACGCTGTCCTCCTCGCTTGCCGGCGGCAGCGGGACGCGTGGCCAGGTGCTGTCCGGGACACAGATCAACACCACCGGTGGCCGGGCGACCTATAGCTGCGGCACGGTGCCCGCATCGGGTTCGCTGCCTGCGGGAACGGCGATCAACGCCGACTGCACGATCACCGGGACTCCGGCGGCGAGCGGCACGTTCAACTTCACCGCCACCGTCACCGACAGCTCGCTCGGCACCGGTCCCTTCACTCAGGCGACGGGCGCGCTGTCGGTGACGATCGCGGCACCGACAATCACCCTGTCCCCCGCCTCCGGCGCGCTCCCGGGTGGGACGGTCGGCACCGGCTATTCGCAGAGCGTCACGGCGAACGGTGGTACGGCCACCTATAGTTATGCGCGGACGCTGGGCACGCTGCCCACCGGACTGACCCTGTCGGGCGGCACATTGTCGGGCACGCCGACCGCCACCGGCACCTTCAACTTCGATATCACGGCAACCGACAGCTCGACCGCGGGCAGCGGCGGACCTTACACCCGGACCCAGTCGTACAGCATCACCGTGGTCCAGGGCGGCCAGACGATCACCTTCGGCCCGCTGTCCGACGCTTCGCTTTCGGCGTCGCCGCTGACCCTTTCGGCAACGGCGTCGTCGACCCTGACGGTCAGCTTCGCTTCGACCACCACGAGCATCTGCACCGTTTCGGGCACCACGCTCACCCTGCTTCAGACGGGCACCTGCTCGATCACCGCCAGCCAGGCCGGTGACGGCAACTGGAACGCCGCGCCCGACGTCGTCCAGAGCTTCACCGTGACTCCGGCGACCCTGACGATCAACGCTGCCGCCGCTTCGGGTCTCCAGGTCGGCGCCAGCTATAGCCAGGCCAACACCGCCGCGGGCGGTCTCGCTCCCTATACCTATACGCTCAACGCCGGTGCGTTCGTACCGGGCACGACGCTCAGCGGCACGACCGGTGTCGTCTCGGGCACACCGACCGTCGCGGGCACCTTCTCCTATATTGTCCGGGTGAGCGACTCGCAGGGGCCGCCCCGCACGGCGGACACCGGAGTCACCACGGTCACGATCGCCAAGGGCAACCAGACGATCAGCTTTACCTCGACTGCGCCGGCCGCGTCGGTGGGTGGCGCCGCCTATGCCGTGACCGCCACGGCCTCTTCGGGCCTGACGCCAGTCCTCTCGATCGACGCCGGTTCGGCCGCGATCTGCACGCTCTCCGGCGGCTCGGTGACGTTCCAATCGTCCGGCACCTGCCTCATCAACGCCAACCAGGCGGGCGACTCCAACTGGAACGCCGCCGCGCAGGTCCAGCAGAGCGTCACCGTCGGCGCAGCGAGCGCCATCACCACCTCGGTCAGCTTCTCGACCGCGTCGCTGGGTGTCGGCCAGACCGGCACCGCGACGATCACCTTCACCAATCCCAATGCTTCGGTCTCGCCCAACATCGCGCCGCTGTTTAGCGGCTCGGCGCTGGTCAGCCGCGGTACGCTGGGCGGCAGTTGCGGCGCCAGCGGCTCGGATAGCGGTGCGAACTTCCAGTTCAACGGCTTCAGCATTCCCTCGGGCAGCTGCACCGTCACGATCGGCTATACCGGCACCACGGCGGGTTCGACCGCCGGGTTCTCGCTCGGCGCCTTCACCCCGAGCGGCTACCCGACGACGTCGGCTGCGCCGAGCGGCAGCTTCGCCGTCGTCCCGACTGTGACCGGCGTCGCACCGCCTTCGGGTCCGGTCAGTCAGGTCGTGACCGTCAGCGGCACCGGCTTCAGCACGACGCCGGGCAACAACACGGTAACCTTCGGCTCGGCGGGCAACGGTACAGTAACCGCGGCGAGCGCGACCTCGCTCACCGTCACCGCGCCGGCCGCAGGCTCGGGCGCGCAGGCCGTGACGGTCACCGTCAACGGGCAGACCAGCACGACCTCGGCAACCTTCAACTTCATCGACAAGCCGATCGCGGCGAACAAGCCCGGCGTGGCGGTGCCCTATAACAGCAGCGGCACCGCGATCGATCTTTCGGCCTCGATTACTGGCGGTCCGCACAGCAGCATCGCAATCGGCACGGCACCCGCGCATGGCACGACCACCATTGCGGGCGACGTGGTGACCTATACGCCGACAGCCGGCTATTTCGGTGCGGACAGCTTCACCTATACGGCGACCGGCCCGGGCGGCACGTCGAACATCGCGACGGTGAGCCTGACGGTGGCAACGCCGACAGCACCAACGGCCGCCGACACGAGCGCCGCGATCCCTTATAACAGCTCAGGTACCGCGATCGATCTCGCGCCGTCGATTGGGGGGGTCTATTCGAGCGTCGCGATCGGCACGGCACCGGCGCACGGTACGGTGAGCATTGCCGGTACTGTGGTCACCTACACGCCGACCACCAACTATTTCGGTGCGGACAGCTTCACCTATACGGCGACCGGCCCGGGCGGCACATCCGTGCCCGCAACCGTGACTCTGACCGTGGCAAATCCGCCCGCACCGGTTGCGGCCAACCGCAGCGGCGTGGCGGTGCCCTATGCGAGCACGGGTACGGCGATTGACCTGACCAGCTCGATCACGGGCGTTCACACCAGCATCGCGGTGGCGAGCGCACCTGCGAATGGCACCGTGACGGTTGCCGGCAATGTCGTGACCTACACGCCGAATGCGACCTACTTCGGCGCGGATAGCTTCACCTATACGGCGACGGGTCCGGGCGGCACGTCCGCACCTGCGACGGTTAGTCTGACCGTGGCAACGCCGGCCGCGCCGGTTGCGGCCAACCTCAGCGGCGTCGCGGTGCCCTATGCGGGTAGCGGAACGGCGATCGATCTGACCAGCTCGATCAGCGGCGTGCACACCAGCATCGCGGTGGCGAGCGCACCTGCGCACGGCACGGTGACGGTAAGCGGTAATGTGGTGACCTACACGCCATCGGCGACGTACTTCGGTGCGGACAGCTTCACCTACACGGCGACCGGCCCGGGCGGCACCTCGGCGCCTGCGACGGTGGGCCTCACTGTTGCGACACCGGCTGCACCGGTTGCGGCTAATCGCAGCGGCGTCGCAATACCCTATGCGAGCACGGGTACGGCGATCGACCTGACCAGCTCGATCAGCGGCGTTCACACCAGCATCGCGGTGGCGAGCGCACCTGCGAATGGCACCGTGACGGTTGCCGGCAATGTCGTGACCTACACGCCGAATGCGACCTACTTCGGCGCGGATAGCTTCACCTATACGGCGACGGGTCCGGGCGGCACGTCCGCACCTGCGACGGTTAGTCTGACCGTGGCAACGCCGGCCGCGCCGGTTGCGGCCAACCTCAGCGGCGTCGCGGTGCCCTATGCGGGTAGCGGAACGGCGATCGATCTGACCAGCTCGATCAGCGGCGTGCACACCAGCATCGCGGTGGCGAGCGCGCCAGCGCACGGCACGGTGACGGTTGCGGGCAATGTGGTGACCTACACGCCATCGGCGACGTACTTCGGTGCGGACAGCTTCACCTACACGGCGACGGGACCGGGCGGCACTTCGGCGCCCGCGACGGTGAGCCTGACCGTGGCGACGCCCGGGGCGCCGACCGTGGCGAACCGCAGCGGCGTAGTGGTGCCCTATGCGAGCACGGGCACGGCGATTGACCTGACCAGCTCGATCAGCGGCGTGCACACCAGCATTGCGATGGCGAGCGCACCCGCGCACGGCACGGTGACGGTGAGCGGCAATGTGATGACCTACACGCCATCGGCGACGTACTTCGGTGCGGACAGCTTCACCTACACGGCGACCGGTCCGGGCGGCACGTCGGCGCCCGCGACCGTGAGCATGACCGTGGCGACCCCGCCGGCACCGACCGCTGCCGATCGCAGTGGCGTGGCGGTGCCGTATGCGGGCAGCGGGACGGCGATTGACCTGACCAGTTCGATCACGGGTGTCCACACCAGTATCGCGGTGGCGAGCGCACCCGCGCATGGCACGGTGACAGTGGCGGGCAACGTCGTCACCTACACGCCTGCAGCGACCTACTTCGGTGCAGACAGCTTCACCTATACGGCGACGGGTCCGGGCGGCACGTCGGCGCCCGCGACGGTGAACCTGACCGTTGCCGTGCCTCCGGCGCCGACCGTTGCCGATCGCAGCGGCGTGGCAGTGCCCTATGCGGGCAGCGGGACGGCGATTGACCTGACCAGCTCGATCACGGGTGTCCACACCAGTATCGCTATCGCGACTGCGCCTGCGCACGGCACAGCGACGGTGAGCGGCAACGTCGTTACCTACACGCCGTCGGCCACGTACTTCGGTGCGGACAGCTTCACCTACACCGCGACAGGTCCGGGCGGCACGTCGGCGCCCGCGACGGTGAGCATGACTGTGGCGAACCCGCCTGCGCCGACCGCTGCCAGCCGCAGCGGCGTCTCGGTGGCGTATAACAGCCCCGGCACGACGATCGATCTGACCAGTTCGATCACGGGCGTCCATACGGGCATCGCCATCACCACCGCGCCCACGCATGGCACGGCGACTGTGAGCGGGAACGTCGTCACCTATATCCCGACCGCTGGCTATTATGGCGCGGACAGCTTCGCCTACACGGCAACCGGACCCGGAGGCACTTCAGCGCCTGCGACGGTAAGCATGGTGGTGGCCAACCCGCCTGCGCCGGTTGCGGCGCCGGGTACGGGTACCGTAACCGGCAACACGGCTGTGACGAACAACAGTGTTGCGATCGATCTCTCGGCGCTGGTCAGCGGCGTCTCCAGCTCGATCCAGATCGCCACCCAGCCTGCGCACGGCACGGTGACGCTGAGTGCGGGAGCGCCCTATGTCGCCACCTACAAGCCGGCGGTGAACTATTCAGGTGCCGACAGCTTCACCTTCGTCGCCGTCGGCCCGGGCGGAACCTCGACGCCGGGAACCGTGACGATAACGGTGGTCGGCGCCGTGCCGGTGGCGCTGCCCAAGACCGCGACTACAGGGGATGGCCAGATCGTTTCGGTGATGCTGACCGATGGCGCCAACGGCGGGCCGTTCACCGGCGCTAATGTGGTGAGCGTATCGCCCGCCGGCTCGGTCGTCACGACGATCGTCGCGGCCGGCAACGGGACCTATCGCCTCGATGCGACGCCGAACAACCGCTTCGGCGGGACGATCGTCGTCACCTATACGCTGAGCAACGCCTTCGGCACGTCAGCGCCGTCGACGGTCACGCTCACCGTGCAGGCGCGTCCTGATCCGCGCAGCGACCCGGTCGTGGGTGCGATCAGCGACGCTCAGGCTGAGACGGCGCGGCGCTTTGCGCGCGCACAGGTGTCGAACTTCATGCGGCGGGCCGAACAGCTCCACAATGATGGTGGCGGCAACGGGTCGGCGATGGGGATCACCCTCAATTCGCGCGACGGGACGGGGGCAATGGACCAGTTCGACGATTCGACCTGGGGGCTGATGATCACCGACCGGATGCGCAGGTCGAGCGAGGACCCGGCGATCGGGCGCGTCGCCAATGACCTGCGCTCGCCGCTCTCGCGGCCGGACAGGCTGGGTGATGGCCGCATGCTCGCCACGTCCGGTGGCGCGTTCGGAGAGCCTTTGCCTGGTCAGGGTGCCCGCAAGGTGGGTGAAGCCGAGGCACCTGGCTCGGGATTTGTGGACGAAGACGGCAAACGCCGGAACGGTTCGGTTGCCCTTTGGGCAGGCGGCGCGATCGAAATAGGCACGCGCAACGAGACTACCGACCGCAGCAAGATCACCGCGACTACGGCTGGTCTGAGCGGCGGCGCGGACATCAAGCTCGCGGACGGGGTCGTCGTTGGTGTGGGCGGCGGCTATGGCAACGACCTGAGCCGGATCGGCACTGCGGCGCAGGTCCGTGGTACCAGCTCGCTCTTCGCGGCCTATGCCAGCATCCTACCCGTCGACGGGCTCTTCATCGACGGCATGCTCGGTCGCGGTCAGCTCGATTTCAGCACGCGGCGTTTCGTCCTGGCGGTGAATTCGGAAGCGCGCGGGAGCCGCGATGGCAGCTACACGGTCGCCGCGCTCTCGCTCGGTATCGACCGTGGCGAAGGCCCGCTGCAATGGTCGATCTACGGCCGGGGCGAGTATCTCGATGCGGATCTCAATGCCTATGCCGAGAGCGGTGCGGGACGCTACAATCTGCGCTTCGACGCGCGGGAAGTGCGTTCGGTGGTCGGAACGGTGGGCGGGCGCATCCAGTATCGCCAGAAGGTGAGCTTTGGTTCGATCACGCCGCGCCTGCGGGCCGAATGGAACCACGAGTTCGCCGATATCGATCCGCAGTGGCTCGATTATGCTGATATCCCCGGCGCGGCATTCTACTCGCTGTCCGGCAATGGCTGGTCGCGCGAGCAGATCCAGCTGAACCTGGGAACTCGGTTCGACCTCCTCGCCAGCCGCTGGTCGCTCGACTTCGAGACCGGTTGGCGCGGTGGCCAGGGTGGCCAAGCAGGAACGCTGCAACTGCGCGTGTCGCGCCGGTTCTAGACGGGAGCCGGGACCGGATACCGGGCGGGCTGCTTTCTCTAAGAAGCAGCCCTGCGCCGGCGTCCGGTCCCGTGTTAACCGACCTGACCGGTCCGCGGGGTTCTAGAGGCTGGCGACCACGCCTTCGCGCTCATTGTCCCAGATCATGCTCATGACTTTCCAGCCATCCGCGTCCTTGTAGAGCTGGATCGAGTTGATCCCGCGCCGGTCGAGATCGGCGGAGTCGGGTGAGCGACGTGCTTCGTAGATGCTCCAGACATGCGCCATATTGCCGAAGACATTGATACGACGTGCGGTCTCGATCTCGTAGAAATCATTCACCGCGAAATAGGGGGTGGTATCGGCTGCATAGGCCTCTCGACCCATGATCTTGATCGCGGGGCTTCCGTCCGGTTCGACCCAGGTCCGCATCTGGCGGCTCTCGTCGTGGAAGATCGCGGTTTGGCGCGACCAGTCGCGCGGCCCTGCGGGGCCTGAGATCACGTCGTAGAGTTCGTCCAGCACCTTTCCGATTTCGGTCTCGTCTGCGCTCATTCCGGTCTCTCCGCTGTTTGTGATTCATCCACTGTAGGACGCGGCTGGCTGGTTGCCGATAGCGCTTGCGCGCCAAGCGACTCGCAATCGTCATCGCTTGCTGGCATCCGGGGCGCGATGCGTTCCTTGCTGCTGATCCCGCTCGCCCTAACCGCTGTGCCCGCGCTGGCGCAGGTCCGCGCCGTGCCCACTCAGCCCGCGACCGAGCGCGACGCGCTGCGCGGGGTCGAGGTGATCCTGCTCAACGAAGGGGTGGCGCCGGTGCCCGCCGAGGGGCCGCGCCAGATCGAGGTGACCGCGGTCGACGGTACGCGGATGATGCTCGAGCGCCTGCCTGCACCCGCCGCGACGATTGCACCCGGCGGCTTTGCCAAGGCGCGTTACGTCCCCGTTGCCTATGCCGCGCGTCCGGCACCCACGACTGCCGGTGCGCTTCCGCCGGGTGTGGGGAGCGCCTATCCGGCTGACGCGCGCGCTGCTGCGGTTGCCGCAAGCGCCGATATCGATGGCGAGACCGAGGTGCGGCGTTCGGCGGGAACCTCCTCTGGCCTCCTCGCGCGCTTCACGCCGCACGAGCCCATCTATGGCGCGTTCGGGCCGGGCGATTCGGGGACGAAGCTTCAGTTCAGTTTCGCCTTTCAGCCCTTTCGTAGCGAAAGCCCGCTCAGCGGGTTCAAATTCGCCTATACCCAGACGATGTTCTGGCGGCTCGACCTGCCGTCGGGGCCGTTCGAGCACACGACCTATTCGCCTGAGGTCTTCTACGAAAAGGCGATCGACGACACCGCGATGTTCGGAATCGGCTGGCGCCACGATTCGAACGGCGAGGGGCCGGCGACCTCGATCGATTCGAATCGTATCTTCGCGCGCTTCACCAAGGCGTTCGACCTCGGCGATGGCTGGCGCGCCGAGGTGACCCCGCAGGCGTGGATCTATGTCGGCAAGCAGGGGGTGGCGCCCGATCTCGACCGCTATTGGGGTAATGGCTCGTTGGGGCTGACATTGCTCAAGCCCGACAGTCTCAAGCTCAGCCTCAACGTGCGTGGCAGCCCCAGTGGCGGGCGCGGCGCTGCCGAGCTGTTCGCCTCCTATCCGCTTGCGGACCTCGGCGGTGGGTTCGGCATCTATCTGTTCGGACAGGGCTTCACCGGCTTCGGCGAGGCGCTCGATGACTATCGCCGCCGCGATACGCATGGTCGACTTGGAATTTCGCTCACGCGCTGACCTTGGCGCGGAACCGTGGGAGGCGCATAAGCGCCGCAACTGAGGAGAGACAAGATGCGCATGACGATCGTAGCCGCCCTCGCCCTGACTGCCGCTGTACCCGCCACCGCCCAGATCGCACCAGGCGCGGCCGCACCCGACTTCACCACCCAAGGTGCGCTCGCGGGCAAGGCGTTCACGCTCAACCTCAAGAACCAGCTCAAAAAGGGGCCGGTGGTCCTCTATTTCTATCCGATGTCGTTCACGCCCGGGTGCAGCGCCGAGGCGCAGGCGTTCGCTGCCGCGACACCCGAGTTCAAGGCGGTGGGCGCGACGGTGATCGGGATGGCCGCCGATCCGATCGACAAGCTCAAAGACTTCTCGACCAAGGACTGCGCCAGCAAGTTCGCGGTGGCGCAGGCAACCCCGGCGATCATCGACGGCTATGACGTCGCGTTGAAGCGCAACGGCACGAAGACCGCGATGACCAGCCGCACCAGCTTCGTCATCACCCCAGACGGCAAGGTGATCTACGCGCACAGCGAGATGAGCCCCGCGCCGCACATCCGCAACACGCTGGCCGCGGTGAAGGAATGGCGCGCCAAACAGCGCAAATAATATGCTTATTAGGCGTGTAACGATTTCACCGGATTTTAGCAGTTAGCACCTAGACCACGCCTATCAGAGTGCGTTTGCGGGCGCGTGTTGCGGCGCCCCGATGAGCGTGGGGATAGAATTCTATGACGGTGGCGAGGGCCGCTCGATCTGCGAGGACCGACGATCCGGCCTGGCAGCTTTACGAGCGCATCGGCACATTTCTGTTCGATCAGCGGTTGGAGCCGGATCCGGCGAACTTCGCGTTCGCCTGGCATCTGCTCCATGATCCCGCCGGGCCGCTTGCCAAAGCGGTGGCGGCGCTGACCGATGGCGGGGTGCGGCTGACCAAGCGCGATATCGAATCGCTCGGCGTCGAATCGCCCGCGAATGCGCGCAGCGTTCGCGAAAAGGCCGACGGACTCGTCGCCCGCACTCAGATGCAGGTCGAAGGGTTTCAGGACATGGTCCAGGCCATCCACGACGAGACCGTCGGCTTTGGCCGCGATCTTGCGGCGAGCGCTGATGCCATCCACCGGTTTGGCAAAGGCGGTGAGGGCGCGCTGTTCGATGAGCTGTCGCGCGTCACCGCGACGATGCTCGAACGCGTCCACAGCGCGGAATCGCGGCTTGAGAATGCGACGCGCGAGGCAACCGAGCTGCGCGACAAGCTCGAGGAGGCGCGCGACAATGCCCGTCGCGACCCGCTGACTGAGCTGCCCAACCGCCGCGCATTCGAGGAAGCCTATGCCGAGCTGGCTGCCGCTGGCGGGGGCATGTGCGTTGCGATCTGCGACGTCGACTATTTCAAGGCGGTCAACGACCGCTTCGGCCACGCCGTGGGCGACCGCGTGCTGAAGACCATTGCCGAGACACTCAAGGCGAGCTGTGCGGGTCATCATGTCGCGCGTTATGGTGGCGAGGAGTTCGCGATCCTGTTCGCTGCCGCGAACCTTGAGGCCGCGCGGATAACGCTGGACAATGCGCGCGCCACCGTCGCCGCGAAACGCTATCGCCTGCGTGAGACCGACGCGCCGCTCGGCGAAATCACCTTTTCGGCCGGGCTGACCCTGGTTGCTGATGGCGAGCCGCTCGCCAACAGCGTCGGCCGTGCCGACCGGCTGCTCTACGCTGCCAAGAATAACGGGCGGAACTGTGTCCACATCAGCTGATGCGCAAACGGGGCATATGCGCAACAAGTGTTGGTAATTTACACCATATATCTTGGCGGAAAACGCCAATATCTGCAGCAACAAAATAATAAATCCATATAATTCAGTAAGTTATAAAACTGGCACGGACCATGCAAATCTCTTGGCATCTCGCCGGATCGTCCGGCGGAACAACAAAGGGAACAACATCATGGCTCTCCGTTTCGACTCGCTCAGCCGCTACGCTTTCTCGCTGGTCGGTGCCGCTGGCTTCACTGCCTTCCTCATCGCCAACACGATCAGCATGGGCCCGGTCGCCTGACCGACCCGCGCAGAACTCAGAAAACAGGGAAGCAAACCATGACTCGCCAGATCCTCGTGACCCTCATCTCCTTCGGCATCACCGCCGTGACCATCTTCACCACCACCGCCGTTCCGGGCTCGGGCATCATCGCCTGAGCCCCCGCCGGCCCGGGGCGCCAGGTCGCCTTGGGATTATCGGGAGGCGAAGAATCGCCATCGCCGTCCCGCTCGATGAAGCTGATCCTCCCCTCGGGTTCGAGGATCGCTCAGGCGACCTTCTCCAGATGACCAATGCCCGTCAGCCGCATCTCCCATCAGGATCGGGGCGATCGTTCGACGGACGGCCGTTGACGGCATGAGTCGCCAGGCGCATGTGGCCGCCATGCGCTTCTTCTCCGACAACACCGCGCCCGCCAGTCCCGAGGTGCTTGCGGCACTGGCGGCGGCGAATGTGCAGGACATCGCCTATGACGGCGACGCGCTGAGCCAGTCGCTCGATGCGCGCTTTTCCGAGCTGTTCGAGACCGAGGTCGGCGTGCTGTGGCTGCCCACCGGCACCGCCGCCAACTGCCTGGCGCTCGCGTCGCTGTGCCCGCCCTATGGCGGTGTGGTCTGTCACCGCGAGGCGCATATCCAGGCCGACGAAGCCGGCGCGCCCGAGTTCTTCACCCATGGCGCCAAGCTGCTGCTCGCCGAGGGCGACGGCGCGAAACTCACTCCCGACACGATCCGCGCAGTGATCGACCGGATCAAGCCGGGCGTCCACTGGACCCAGCCGCACGCCATCTCGATCACCAATGCCACCGAGTACGGGCTGGTCTACACGCCCGACGAGACCGCCGCGATCGGCGCCGTGGCGCGCGAACGCGGGCTGGGATTCCATCTGGACGGCGCGCGCTTTGCCAATGCGGTTGTCCATCTGGACTGTACGCCTGCCGACCTGACCTGGCGCGCCGGGGTCGACGCGCTAAGCTTCGGCTTCATCAAGAATGGCGGCATGGGCGCCGAGGCGCTGATATTCTTCGGCCCCGACCATGCCGATGCCGCACGCGTCCGGCGCAAGCGCGCGGGGCATCTTCAATCCAAGGGCAAGTTCCTCGCCGCGCAGCTTCACGCGATGCTCGATGGCGATTTGTGGCTGCGCAACGCGCGCGCCGCCAATGCCGGCGCGACGCTGATCGGGCACGCGGCGGAAGGGCGACTGGCCCATCCCGTGGAATCGAACGCGGTGTTCCTCAAGGTTACGCCGGTCGAGGCCGTGGCGCTGCGCGCGCAGGGCTTCGACTTTTACGACTGGTCACCCGGCGTGGTGCGGCTGGTCGTGTCCTGGGATCAGGGCGAGGCAGCGGTCCGACCGCTGGCCGAAGCGATTCGCAGGCTGTGATCGGCAAGCCGACGCCCAATTCCGCGCGGCTTTCGGTGCTGCTGCCCTTCGCTGCGGTGACACTCATCTGGGGATCGACCTGGATCGTTATCACTGGGCAGCTGGGTGTGGTCCCGCCGACCTGGTCGGTCACCTATCGCTTCCTGATCGCAGGTGTCGCGATGCTCGGCTGGGCGGTGTTCACCCGCCAGTCGCTGAAGCTCGACCGGCGCGGCATCGTCTTCGCCGCGCTGATGGGCGCGTTCCAGTTCGCGCTCAATTTCAATTTCGTCTACCGCGCGGAAGGGCATGTCACTTCCGGCCTTGTCGCGGTGGTGTTCGCGTTGCTGCTGGTGCCGAACGCGGTGTTTTCGCGCATCTTCCTCGGCCAGCGGATGGGGCGCCAGCTTATCATCGGGTCGCTGATCGCGATGGCCGGTGTCGGGCTGCTCTTCCTGCATGAGCTTCGCCGCGACCCGACTGCGAGCGGTGAGATCTGGCTCGGCATCGGCCTTACTTTGCTCGGTGTGCTTTCGGCCTCGACCGCGAACATCATGCAGGCGACAGATACCGCCAAACGCTATCCGATGGCGACGATGCTCGGCTGGGCGATGCTGCTCGGCGCGACGATGGACGCGACCTTTGCGTGGATCACGGTCGGCCCGCCGGTGTTCGACACGCGGCTGAGCTATATTGCCGGGGTATTCTATCTCGGTATCTTCGGCTCCGCGGTATCCTTCCCGCTCTATTTCAGCGTGCTGCGCAAGATCGGGCCGGCCAAGGCGGCCTATTCGAGCGTCATCATTCCCGTATTGGCGATGCTGCTCTCGACCTTGTTCGAGGGCTATCGGTGGTCGCTGCTCGCCGCCGGGGGCGCATTGCTCGCGGGTGCCGGGCTGGTGCTGGCGTTGAGAGCGCGCAGGCCCAATCGGTAATCCGGCCAGGCGGGCTTCCAGCCCAGCGCACGCTTCGCCTTGCCGTTGGCGACACGGCGATTCTCCGAATAGAAGGCGCGCGCCGCGGGCGAGAGGTTTGCTTCCTCGAGTGTCACCAAAGGCGGTACGGGTAATCCCACCAAGCGGCAGCCGAACGCGATAACGTCACTTTGTGGCGCAGGCTCGTCGTCGGCGAGGTTGTAAGCGCCCGGTGCCGCGTCGAAACCGGCGATCACCCCGCTGGCGATGTCGTCGACATGGACTCGGCTGAACACCTGTCCCGGCACGTCGATCCGGCGCGCCTCTCCACCGCGAATCCGGTCGAGCGGCGAGCGGCCGGGACCGTAGATGCCTGGTAGCCGGAAGACGCGAGCGCCTTGAGCGACCCACATCGCATCGGCCACGGCCCGCGCGCTGCGGCGCCCTGTGCCGATCGGCGCGCCTTCATCGACCCATGCGCCGCCGGTATCACCATAGACGCCGGTCGAGGAGAGATAGCCAAGCCATGCGCCGGCTGCGGCCAGCGTGTCGCCATAGGCTGTCAGCACCGGATCGCCTTCGCCCGGTGGGATCGTGGAGAGGATGTGAGTCGCCTGCGCGATCTCGAACCGCACGCGCTCGGCGTCGTCGAAGGCGATGTTGCCCACGCTGCCGGTGGCGGCGATCCGCGCACCCGACAGCCGCGCAGCGATTGCCGACGCGGTGTAGCCAAGGCCGAAGATGAACAGGCGCATCTAGGTCCTCCCCCGCCGGGGGAGGATCAGCTCACTTCGCGCCATATCCGTTGTACAGCACGCCGAAGAAATCGCCCTTGTTCCACGCCGGGCGCGCATCGGCGTCGGCGATCTCGCGTGCGATCGCGTAGTTGGCCTCGATGAAACGCACGCCCTGATCCCATTTGATCTCGGGGTTGGAGATTTCGTCCGACGGGCGGTGATAGCGGGTGGCGAGGAAGCGATTGAACGCCTCGCCGCCCACGCCTGCCATGCCCGGCCACAGGAAGACCGAGGGGATGCCCTGCTGGACGAAGCGGTAATGGTCCGAGCGGACGAAGAAGCCTTGCTCGGGCATCGGATCCTTGCCGACGCCGACGCCCACCGCTGCCGTCGCGCGCGCGACGATCGGGCCGAGCGTCGAACGCGCCGCGCCGAATGCGATCATGTCCTCGAACTTGTAGGTGATCACCGGCATGTCGAGATTGACGTTGGCGACCAGGTTCGCCTTGGGCACGGTCGGATTATGCGCGAAATAATCGGCGCCGATCAGCCCCTTTTCCTCGGCGGTGACCGCAAGAAACATGATCGAACGACGCGGCGGCTTGCCCGACGCCTCGAAGCGCTTCGCTTCCTCGATCAGCGATGCGATGCCCATGGCATTGTCCATCGCGCCGTTGTGGATCGTGTCGCCCTTCTCGTCCGCCTTGCCTACGCCGACATGGTCGAGATGCGCGGAGAGCACGACGACTTCGTCCTTGAGCTTGGGGTCGCTGCCGGGGATGATTCCCGCGACGTTGCTGCTGGTCACGATCTTGCGCTCGGTCTTGAGTGCCGCTGCGAGCGTCGCGCCGCTCGCGAATGGCGCCACGATGGGCTTGCCCGCTTCGGCCGCCTTCTTCGCCGCGGTCCAGCCCTTGTCAGCGCCGAACAGCTTGTCCGCGCCCTTGACGCTGAGCGAGGCGATGGTGGGCGTACCCTTGGCAGGGATATGACCGTTGCCCTGCGCGTCGGCCCAGGTCATCCGCCACTCGTCCCATACTTCGGTCATCCGTGAGAAGGGGCGGACCTTCGCAGAGCTCGGGCTTTCGAGTACGATGACGCCGACCGCGCCCTTGCTCGCCGCGATTACGGCTTTGTTGGCGTTGCTGCCGAAATGCGCGCGTTCCTCGCCGTCGAAGCCGCCCGGCGCGCCTGAGAAGATCGCCACGATCTTTCCGCGGACATCGACGTCCTTATAGTCGTCGCGCTTATATTGCGGCGCGACGATGCCATAGCCCGCGAACACCACGCCCGCGTCGATCACGGTGCTGATCTTCTCCGGATTGCCACCGGGGATGTAATCCTCGCCGAATGCGAGGGTCAGCGGCGCCGCGCCGCTGCGAGTGACGGTCAGCGTGCCCTTGTCGACGGGACGGAAGCTGAGCAGTGGCACGGGCTGGAGATAACTGCCGTCTACGCCTGCCGGCTTCAATCCGGCGGCATAGAATTGCGCGGCGACATATTGTGCGGCGATCTCATACTCGTTGGAACCCGCGTCGCGCCCCTTCATCGCATCGGATGCGAGGAACATGACATGTGCCTTCATCGCCGCCTGATCGGCCGGAAGCGTCGCGTTGACGAAGGCATTGGTCTCGGCCGCTGTGGGGGTCTTGGCGGCTTCGGGAGCGGCTTCCTGGGCGGCGAGTGGCAGGGAGAGGCTGAGCAAAGCAAGCGTGAGCGTCGGACGAAGCATCTAAGGGTCTTCCGAATTGAACAAAGAATGCTCTGAGGCGTAGCATTACGGCTATGCACCGCAACGAAATTTCGTGGTGCCGCCCGGACGGCACCGCCTATAGGCTTGTCCCATGATCGACGCCCTCGCCGCTACCCCGCATGTCACCCGCCGCGACGACTATCGCGTTCCCGACTGGCTGGTGCCGGAGATCGCGCTCGACTTCGACCTCGATCCGGCGGCGACGCGGGTGAAGGCTGTGCTGACGGTCGAACGTAACGGTGCACATGATCGCGCGCTTCGGCTCGACGGCGACGGACTGACGCCGCTTTCGGTCAAGGTCGACGGCGCGGATGCGGCCTATGCGATGGATGGCCCCGCACTGGTGATCGAACTGACCGGTGACCGCCATGTCGTCGAGACTCAGGTCGAGATTGCGCCCGAACGCAACACGCAGCTGATGGGCCTCTACGCCTCGGGTGGGAACCTGTGCACGCAATGCGAGGCGGAGGGGTTCCGCCGCATCACCTTCTTCCCCGACCGGCCCGATGTGCTGAGCAAGTACCGGGTGAAGATGACCGCGGACCGGGTGCATTTCCCGGTGCTGCTCGCGAATGGCGATCCGGTGACTTCGGGCGATGCGTCCGACGGCAAGCACTGGGCCGAGTGGCACGATCCGTTCCCCAAGCCCTGCTATCTCTTCGCGATGGTCGCGGGTGACCTTGCCGCCAATCGCGGCACCTTCACCACGCTGTCGGGGCGCGAGGTACAGCTTGGTATCTGGGTGCGCGAGAAGGACTTGCCCAAGACCGACCATGCGCTCCACGCGCTCAAGCTCAGCATGGCGTGGGATGAGAAGGTCTATGGCCGCGAGTACGACCTCGACGTGTTCAACATCGTCGCGGTCGACGATTTCAACTTCGGCGCGATGGAGAATAAGGGGCTGAACATTTTCAACAGCCGCTACATCCTCGCTGACCCCGACACTGCCACCGACTACGACTATGACGCGGTTGCTGCGGTGGTCGCGCACGAATATTTCCATAACTGGTCGGGCAATCGCGTTACCTGCCGCGACTGGTTCCAGCTCTCGCTCAAGGAGGGCTTCACCGTCTTCCGCGACCAAAGCTTCTCGGCCGATCAGGGTTCAGCTGCGGTCAAACGGATCGAGGATGTGCGCGGTCTGCGCGCGGCGCAGTTCCCAGAGGATTCAGGGCCGCTCGCGCATCCGGTGCGTCCCGACGAATATCTCGAGATCTCGAACTTCTACACCGCTACCATTTACAACAAGGGCGCCGAGGTCATCCGCATGATGGCCACGATCCTCGGCCCGCAGAAGTTCCGCGCGGCGACCGACCTCTATTTCCAGCGCTTCGACGGCACCGCCGCGACGTGCGAGGATTTCGTCGCGTGCATGGAGGAAGCGAGCGGCACCGATCTCACCCAGTTTCGCCTCTGGTATTCACAGGCCGGAACCCCACGTGTCAGCGCGACGCTGGAGCATGAAGCGGGTGACGGCCGCGCGCGCGTGAGGATCCGTCAGAGCGTGCCGCCGACGCCAGGCCAGCCGGACAAGGCGCCGATGGTGCTTCCGCTCAAACTGCGTCTGTTTGGCGGCGAGACCGCCAGGCCGGTGGCGGCAGAGCGTTTGGTGCTGTTGTCGGATGCCGAGACCGAGATCGCGTTCGAGGGCGTGACCGAGCGTCCGGTGCTGTCGATCAACCGCGGTTTCTCCGCCCCGGTGATCGTCGACACCAACCGCAGCGCCGCCGATCTCGCCTTCCTTTCGGCGCATGATGACGATCCCTTCGCCCGGTACGAGGCGATGCAGCAGCTGATGCTCGACACGCTGGTCGCGGCGGTGACGCAGGGCCGCGCCGATCACAGCGCGGTGATCGAGGCGGTCGCGAACACGCTCGCCGATCCTGCGCTCGACCGCGCCTTCGTCGCCGAAGCGGTGCTTCTCCCTTCGGACAGCTTCATCGGCGACCAGCTGCCGGTGGTCGATCCCGAGCTGATCTTCCTGAAGCGTGAGGCGCTGCGCCGCGATCTTGGCAGAGTGCTCGAGCAGCAATGGCGCGATGCGCATGATGCGGTGAGGGCCAACCGCTTCGAATATTCGCCTGCGGGCAAGGGCGCGCGGCGGCTGCGTACCGTGTCGCTCGGCTATATCAACGCGAGCGGCGCGGCGGACGGTCCCGACCTCGCCTTCGGCCAGTTCGAGGGTGCGGACAATATGACCGACCGTCAGGGCGCGTTGATGACTCTGGTCAACAGCAAGTCGGACAAGCGCATCGCCGCGCTCGACATCTTCTACAACCGCTATGCCGACAATGCGCTGGTGCTCGACAAATGGTTCCAGACGCAGGCGCTGGCGACGCGCGAGGACACCGCCGAAGCGGTTGAGGAGCTCGCAAAGCATCGCGACTTCACTCTCGCCAATCCTAACCGTGCGCGATCGCTGGTGGGCGCGTTCGCGATCAACCAGCGTGCGTTCCATTCCGGCGAGGGGCGCGGCTACCGCTTCGTTGCGGACCAGCTGATCGCGCTCGACAAGCTCAACCCGCAGACCGCGGCCAAGCTCGTCCCGCCGCTCGGCCGCTGGAAGCGCTTCGACGAGACGCCCGCGACGAAGATGCGCGCCGAGCTGGAGCGCATCCTCGCCACACCGGGCCTCAGCAAGGATATGGCCGAGCAGGTCGGCAAGAGCCTGGAAGGCTAGGCCATCACATTGCGACCACGGCGCACCGTTGCGCTGTGGCCGATCGATGCCGCGGGCGTGCGGGTGCGCACCGTATCGGCGAACATCCAGTCGTTGCGCACCGCATCGGGCGTCAGCGTCAGCGCCATGTAGCCGCGGCGCGAGGTATCGCACCATTTGAGCTCGGCATTGGTCTCGACCAGCGCGCGAGCGATGACCTTCGGGTCAGCGGCGGTCGAGCTTTCATAGCCGGGCGAGGTCACCGCATGGCCCGCGAATTCGACCCCGGCGGGCCTGCCGTCCTGCGCGAGGTTGTACGCCCAGGCATTGTGGCTGTCCCCGGCGATCACGACGAGGTTGGCGTTCGCCGCCTGCGCAGCTTTGAGGAACCGCGCGCGCGCCGCGGGGTAGCCGCCCCAATTGTCGAGATTGGTCGGTAGTCCGAGCGAAGCCAGCGTGACGCCCGCCTTCACATAGCGTTTTGCGATTTCCGGGGCGTCTGGCTTGAGCCAGTCCATCGCCTGTTTGGGCGCGACCTGCTTGCCCATGATCGTGCCGAACCCGGCGACCTGCCAGCGGGTGCCTGCGCGCGCCGATCGCTTGAGCTCGGCGGCGATCCATGCCTCCTGCTCCCAGCCCATCATCGTCATTGCCGGGTCCTGCCACGCGCCGTCGCGGAATGCCTTCAACGCGGCGACCGGATCGTCGGCCATCAGGAAGGAGGCTGCGCTGTAGGGCTTGGTCCGTCCCAGCAACCGGGTCTCGGTACGGAACAATGTCGCGAGCGTGCCGATCTCGTACGTCTTCCACGGTTGGTCGGAGACCGGCATCCATTCGCGCCATGCCTGCATCGCGGCGGCGCGGCGGATGCTCCAGTCGCCCTCCTTGTCGGGCGAGTGGTTCTGCGCGCCGCCTTCCCAGCTGTCGTTCGCGGACTCGTGATCGTCCATCTGCACGACCATCGCCTTCGCGGCGTGCAGCGCCTGCAGGTCCGGGTCGGCGCGATAGCTCGCATAGCGCAGGCGATAGTCGGCGAGGTGGATGAGCTCGGTGGCGGGGAGCGGCAGGCGGCCCGTCACAGTCTGATCGAGCGAGGGATAGTTGCCGTGCGGATATTCGTAGAGATAGTCGCCGAGATGTACGGCGAGATCGATGTCGTCGCGCGCCGCAGCGTGGGCATAGGCGTTGAAATAGCCAAAGCCCATGTTCGAGCAGGAGAAGACCGCGATGTCGAAGCGCGCTGCATTGCCCTGCGGCAGCGTCCGCGTCCGTCCCACCGGCGACTTGGTGCCGTCGGCCGCGACAAAGCGATAATGATAGCGGGTCCCGGGCTTGAGGCCGGTGACCGTGATCTTGGTTGTCCAGTCGCGCCACGGCCCGGTGATTGCCTCACCGCCGGCGACGACCTTGGCGAAGTCCGGATTCTCTGAGACCTCGACCCGCAGCTTCGCCGAGTCGCCCTTGCCGACATAGCGGGTCCACAACAGCATCGAATCCGGACCCGGCTCGCCGCTCGCCACCGAATGGGTAAAGCCGTCGACGATCCAGTTCGGCCCCTGCGCGAAGCCGGGAATCGCGTAGGCGCCGAGGCCCAGCGTGCCGGTGAGGATCAAGGAACGGCGATCGATACGGATGGTCATAGCTGGTCTCCCTCCCCGCGTCCCTGGCCCGCACATATGGCTGGTTCGTGACAGCCGATCCTGACAGGTCTAGAGCTTGCCGCAACCGAATGGTTTCCGGAGTTACCGATGCGCAGATCCGCCCTCGCCGCCCTGCTTCTCGCCACCGCAGCCTGCAATCAGGCCCCGTCTGCGGGGAACGACGCCACGGCCGCCGCCGACAGCTATGATCTCGCCGCGCAGAAGGCGAAACTCGCGGTGATCGACATGAAGCCGGACACCAGTTTCCTCAACGATGAGGAGCGGCAGGTGGTCAATCTGCTGATCCAGGCGTCGGAACAGATGTCGCTGATCTATCGCGCTCAGCGCGATGCCAACTGGAAGCAGACGCGTGCCGCGATTGAGAAGGCGGGCGGCAGGCTGCCGCTCGAGATGTTCGACCGCTATTACGGCCCGTGGGACGACCTTGCCGACAACCGCCCGTTCTTTGGCGACGCGAAGATGCCCGAAGGCGGGGGCTTCTATCCCGCGGATCTGACCAAGGAGGCGTTTGACGCCTATCTCGCGAAGAACCCGGCGGAGAAAGCTGCGCTTACCAACCCCTACACCATCGTCGTCCGCGACGGCGCGAAACTGAAGGCGATCCCCTATTCGGTCGCGTACAAGACCGAGTTGACCGAGGCGGCACGGTTGCTCAACGAAGCCGCGGCGATCACCACCAACGCCAGCCTCAAGAAGTTCCTGACGCTGCGTGCCAAAGCGTTCCTGACCGATGACTATTTCGCGTCCGAACTGGCGTGGATGGATCTGGAAGGCACGCCGATCGAGGTCGCGATCGGGCCGTACGAAGTCTATACCGACCGGCTCCACGGTCAGAAGACTGCGTTCGAGAGCTTCGTGACGCTCAAGGACCCGGCCGAATCTGCAGCGCTCGACAAGTATAAGCGCTATCTGCGCGACATGGAGGCGAACCTGCCCGTCGCCGCCAAGTACAAGAATTTCCAGCGCGGCTTCGAATCGCCGATCGCGGTGGCCGAGCAGGTGCGCGGGGGCGGCGACAATGTGCCGGGCGTGCAGACCATTGCCTTCAACCTGCCCAATGACGAACGCGTGCGCGAGGCCAAGGGCGCAAAGAAGGTGATCCTCTCCAACGTGCTGGGCGCCAAGTACGAACGTATCCTTGCCCCGATGGCGCCGCTGGTGCTGGTGCCCGATCAGGCGAAGCTGGTGTCCAAGAAGTATATGCAGCTCGAAACGCTGTTCCACGAGCTGTCGCACAGCCTGGGGCCGGGCACGATCGTCGTGAACGGACAGAAGACCACCGTGAGCGAGGCGCTCAAGGAGCAGGCGGGCGGCCTCGAGGAGGCCAAGGCCGATGTCATGGGCGCGTGGAACATCCTGTTCATGATGCAGAAGGGCGAGCTGCCCGCAGCAGAGAAATCCCAGCTCTTCGCCACCTACCTCACCGGCACCTTCCGCGCGATGCGCTTCGGAATCGAGGAGGCTCACGGTCAGGGCGCGGCGATGCAGTACGGCTACCTCAAGGCCAAGGGCGCGTTCGTCTGGGACGCCAAGGCCGGTCGCTACCGCGTCGACGAGGCGCGGTTCGAACTCGGGCTGCGCGATCTGTTGCGCGACATGATCGTGCTTCAGGGCAATGGCGACTATAATGGGGTCAAGGCGTTCATGGCGAAATGGGCGGTGCTCGACGACAATGCCCGCACCGTGATCGCGTCGATGAAGTCGATCCCGGTCGACATCGTGCCGGTCTATCCGAACAAGGTGTGAGCGGCAGATCCCTTGCCAATTCCGACGCGATAGCGGAAGGCGGCGCGCCGCAACGGCCGCCCGGCCGGTTCGCGGCATGCGGTTGAGAAAGGTACGCGTTGACGGTTAGCCAGCCCACGCCAGCGCCTGGCGGTCCTGTTCATTTCCTGGGTACGGACCGCGCGATCCTCGCGCTGCTGCTGATCCTGGCGATCGCTGTGCGGTTCGTCACCTTCGGCAATCCGGCGCTGGGCTTTGACGAGCAATTCTATCTGCTTGTCGGCGACCGGATGCTGCAGGGCGAGCTGCCCTATGTCGATATCTTCGACCGCAAGCCGATCGGGATCTTCCTGATCTATGCCGGTGCCCGCCTGCTCGGCGGCGAAGGATTCCTGCAGTACAAGCTCGTCGCGCTCGTATTCGTCGTGGCGACTTCATGGCTGATCTATCTGCTCGGTCGCCGTCGGGCTGGGCCGTGGGGCGCGGGTCTGGCCGCGGCTTTGTACATCCTGTGGCTCAATTTCATGGAGGGCGAGGGCGGGCAGACGCCGGTCTTCTACAATCTGCTGGTGGTCGGGGCGATGGCGCTGCTGTTCGGCGCGCTGCGGGCGCGGGGCCGCCTGTGGCTGAACGGCTGCGCGGCGATGCTGCTGCTGGGCGCCGCGATCCAGATCAAATACACGGTGGTGTTCGAGGGTGCGTTCTTCGGCTGCGCCTTCCTTTGGCTCGCCTGGAAGCAGCAAATGCCCTGGCGTCGGATCCCGCTGTTCGCAGTGGCGATGGTGGCCGTCGCGCTGGTGCCGACGCTGCTTGCGCTGCTCTATTACTGGTCGGTGGGCCATGCAGAGGAATTCATCTTCTGCAATTTCGTTTCGATCTTCGGACAGGGCAAGGGTGCGCCGCTGGCGCAGGTAAGCAAATTGTTCGAAGTCAGTGCGATCCTGTTGCCGTTCGGGATCATTGCCTTTTTCGGTCGCAGCGCGATCCGCGCCGACCTTCAGTCGCAAGAGGCGAAGCTGTTGCGCCTGTGGCTGGTCGCCGCCGCGTTCGGCGTCATCATCTACTGGCGCTTCAACAGCCCGCATTACGCCATTCCGCTGCTGCCGCCGCTCTGCCTGCTGCTCGCGTCCGCGCTCGATGCGAAGCGACGACTGGGCATCGGCATTGCGCTGGTCGCGCTGGTAGCCGGGCAGGCGGTGCAGCTGCACCTGATCGCGATCAAGGGCGGGAACGACGCCATGCGCGCGGTCGCTGCCGCGGCGAAGCCGGACAAGGGCTGCATCTTCGTCTATAACGGCTATCCGGGTCTCTATATGATGACCGGCTCGTGCATGCCCTCGCGCTGGTCCTTCCCGGGGCACGTCAACGCACAGGACGAGAACAACGCCTGGGCGCTGGGTGTCGACCCGCTGCAGGAGACGAAGGCGATCCTTGACCGGCGCCCCGACGCGATCGTCGAGACCTTCCCGGCGTTCGGCGGCGGCAACCGCCCGACGCGCGCGCTGCTTCATCGCGTTCTGAAGGCGCATTACACGCCGGTGCTGTGCGTCCTGAACGCGCGCAACCGCACGCGCGTGGTCTATCGCCGCAAGGAAGAGGCCTGGCCGCGCAGGATCGAACAATGCCCGCCCGAGGTGTTCCGGGACATTACCGAATAGCGTCTGCGACGCCGCTCCGCCGGTTCGCCAGGAGCGATTCGTAGAAGTCGATCAGCGCCATCGCATGGTTCGCGTCCGACAGAACATGTCCCGCAGCGTGCCGCGCTGCTGCGCGCAGGATCGACGGCTCGCGCGCGAACAGACGGCGGATTGCCGCCGCGCCCGATTTGGAGTCGCCGCCACGATAGGTTTCGGCGAACAAGGGGTCGGCGACTTCCGCACAGCCGCCGTCATTGGGAACGATCAGCGGCAGACCGGAAGCGAGCGCCTCCGACGCCACCAGTCCGAACGGCTCCTGGTCCGATCCATGGATCAGCGCGTCCGCACTCGCCATGATGCGTGAGAAACGCTCGCGGTCGTAAATCGGGCGGAACAGACGGATATGCGTGTTGCCCGCGATCTGGCGCTCCAGCGCCGAGCGTTGCGGTCCGTCGCCCAGCAGCATCAGGCCCACCGGCAGCTTCGCTCCGGCGCGCTCGACCGCGTCGATCACCACCGGCCAGCGCTTCTCCTTGTGATGCCGCCCCAGCCCGATCAGCAAATGTCCGTCAGGGGGCAGGTCGAGCTGCGCCAGCATCGCCGCGCGCAGCTTCTCGTCGCGCAGCGCCGGCGAGAAATGGTTGCGATCGATACCGAGCGGCAGCGCCGCATCGACTCGCGTCCCGCGCCGCCGGTAGCGCTTCGCCAGCGCAGGGCCGTTGGTGACGAAGGTGTCGAACCCTTCGAGAAACTTGTTCATGTAGCGCGTGTACCAGCCGAACAGCTGTTCGATCCGGTCGGGGCTGGCAAACGGCGCCAGCCAGCGCTGCGGATAGGCGCCGATATTGTCGTTATGCGCGAAGAAGACCTTGAGCGCGTCGCCCCGCCAGCGGCTGAGCGCCCAGGCGGGACGCCAGGGCGAGCTGGTCTCGACCACGTCGGGCTTGAGTTGGTCGAGCAGGCGGATGACGGGCGCCATATCCTTGAACAGCCAATAGTTGCGATCGACGATCAGCGGCGGGGCCTTGACCCAGTAGATGCGCCCGCCATCGGGACGGTCCTCGATCCGGTCTTCATCGAACGGCGCGATCACGATCAGCTCATGACCAAGCTCGGCCATGATTCGCATCTTGCGGTCGAGATACGTGCGGACTCCGCCCCCGGTCGGCGAATAATATTCGTTGACGTCGACGATGCGCATGGCGCGTCTTAGCTGCTCAACGGGCTAAAGCCCAGACCACGCAGATACTGGGCGTGGATTGTCACCGTCGTCACACCGCGACCGACTTGTACCAACCCGTCCGCAACTTTAGGGCGGCTGCGCCCCATCTTGCGATTGCTCGGAAAGCCTGCGCCATCCTGCCAGAAATTGAACTTGTTCTTGCCGTCGCGGTCATGGGTGAAAAACAGCCCATAGGTGCCGGGGCGCGGGGCCTTGATGCACAGGACGACGGCGCCCGTTGCCGGCGTGTCGGCGAAGCTCCGGCCAAAGAACTTGCCTTCGCGTTTGAGGTCATGGTCGTCCTTGAGATAATCCCCCTCCTGACCGGGATAGAGCTCAAGCTTAAGGCGGCCGCGCCGGTCTTTGAGGCCGACGATGTTGACACGGATCGCAGGCCCGCTGCCGTCGATACAGGCCTGGGCGTCTTCGCCGCGCACTTGCTGAGCCGCTGCCGGTGCGCTTGCCGCCAGCAGCGCAACACCGATCGCGGCGGCGCCGCATGCTGGTGTTATCCTATTCATCACAGTTCCTTCCTCACCAGTCCCAGGATGCCGAACCCCGCGATCAGCACCGCATGGATCAACAGTGTCAGGGCGGCCATGAACGAAAGCAGTTCGGTCAGCGCCTCGCCCTGACCGATCAGAAGGATTGCAAAGCCGGCGAACAGCAGATCCTTGTTCGGAACGAACGGCAGGCGGGACACGAGCATTCGCGCCGCCGCCAGCAGGATCCAGGTCCCAAGCCCAACACCCGGCATGGCGAACGCCCAGGCCAGTGCGACGAGCAGTGAATCGGAGATCAGCCGCGCGCCGTGGATGCCGAACACCTCCCACAGCTCGCGCCGCTGGAGCGAGAACACGCGTCGCGAGAGCAGCAGGAACGGCACCGACATCACGGCGATCACCGCGGCGGAGACGATACCGGTCTTGAACTGCGCCGGTGTGAGCAATTCCGATGCCAGCGGCAGCGCGAGCGCCAGCAGCAACAGCGTCATCGCATTGCCGGCCATCGCCGAGAGGATCGACACGTCCTTCACCGCGCCAAAGGGTGCCGCGACCATCTTTGTCCGCTGGCGTGCCCAGGCATAGAAATAGGCCTCGCCCGAATAGCCGAGCACCACGTCGTTGGCGATTCGCTTGCGGTGCAGCGCAATCATGCCCGACCAGGGGATGTTCCACAGCCGGCGATAGATGATGAAATCGAAGGTCGGCCCAACCATGTATTTGAGCGCGAAGAAGATATAGAAAATCCAGCTGGCCGGCGCTGTGCTGGTCAGCCCGTGCAGCCCCTTGTCGAGCAGTTCATGGCCGACGCCCACCACCATCAGCAGTGAGAGCACCGCGCCCAGCCAGGTCGGCCAGCGGCGTTTGATCTTCGCGATCGGCTCCAGACCGGATGGCTCCGCCATGCCGGGCTGGGGAGCCGGACCGGCCAGCGTACTCGTCGTCAAGAATTGCGCTCCCGGCGGTTCAACATAAGCCAATCAGGCTACCTCTCTCCCCGCATATTCGAGCATGTCAGGACGTCAAAAGATGGCCACGATGCTAGCAGGTGCGTCTCTCACACCAGAATACGGTTTCATCGCGGGGCGATTTGGGCTTTAACAAGGCAATCTACAAGTCCATGCCTCATCCGCCAGCATCCCATATCCTGAGTTTCGCCCAGACGCTGAAGGGGGGCGGGGTGGAGCGCGCGCTGATGCGCATGGCTGCCGGGTGGGAGCAAGCCGGGCGGCGGGTCACGCTGGTGATCGGCGATGCAGGCGGCGCGCTCGCGCATGAATTGCCTCCGAATGTGACGCTGCATGAACTTGGCGACGCGCGGTATCGGGCGATGTTCGGTCTTGCCGATATCGTGCGGGAGGTGCGCCCCGATGTGATCTTCTGCCCGGGCAACCATTATACCGCCGCCGCATTCTGGTTGCGCCGCCGCCTGGGCGAATCGTGCCCGCCGATGGCGGCGCAGGTGTCGAACTCGCTGGTGCGATCCGACCTGCTTCGCGCGGTGAGCTGGGGCTATGGCGCGTGGCTGCGCATGCATCCCGGGTTTCTCGATGCGCTGGTCGCGATGACGCCGGCGATGGCGAAGGAGACGGTGGAGCAGATGCGAATCGCGCCATCGCGCGTGCACGTCATCGCCAATCCGGCCACCCTGCCGATCCCCGGCGCACCTCCACCCCCGATGCCCGAGGGGCGCTTCATTGTCGGTGTCGGGCGGCTCGCCCCGCAGAAACGCTGGGACCGGTTGATTGCCGCGATGCCGCGGCTGAATGATCCGGACGTCAAGCTGCTCATCCTGGGCGAGGGCGGGGAGCGCGCATCACTCGAGCGGCTGGTCGAGCGATTGGGCCTCGCCGGACGGGTTCTGATGCCCGGCCATGCGCCTGATCCGCTTCCGGCGATCGAGCGTGCGGCGGTGATGGCGCTGACCTCCGAATTCGAAGGCGTGCCGGGGGTGTTACGCGAAGCGATCGCGCTCGGCACACCGGCCGTCGCCACCGATTCGAGCGTCGCGATTCCCGAACTGATCGATACGCCCGAGCGCGGTACGGTGATCCCACCGGGCGACCGCGCCCGTCTGGTGGCAGCGCTTAATTACTGGCTGGCGCCCGGTCGTCAGCGCCCCGAGCCGCGCGTCGAGACGGGTCCGGATCCGGTGCAGGCCTATCTCGACCTGTTCGACGATCTGGTGGCTCAGCGCGGCCGGTAGCTGACGCCGACCCAGAGCGTGCGTGGGGTTGCGCGCTCAACGATACCGTTGCCGGTAATCGCGGTCTCGACTCGCGCATTGCTCAGGTTCTCGCCACGCACTTCGATCGCCAACCCGGCAGTCAGCGGCACCGCGACCCGCGCATCGAACGTGACCGCATCGGTTAGCATCCGCGCGTTCTGATCGTCCTCGAACTGGCTTCCGATGTAACGGCCCGTGACCGAGACCGACACGCGCTTGCGCGTCCAGCCAAGACTCGCGGATCCCTGATGCCGTGCGACCTGCGCAGGCCGCTTGCCGTCGAGCGCTGCCGCCGCACCTGTGGCTTCGACGCCGGCATCGGTGAAGGCCCAGGACGCGCTTGCGCGCCACGGTCCGGAACGCCAGCGCAAGTCGACCTCCACGCCCTTCGCGACGATCGCATCGAGATTGAGCCGCTGGCGATAGGCACCGCCCGCCGCGACGAAGCCGACACCGGGGAAACTGCCCGGCCCTGTACCCAGCGTGACATTGCCGATCGCGCCGCGGATGCGGTTCCAATAGCCGGTTGCGCTCAGCGTCAGCGTGGGCGTTGGGGTCAGATCGATCCCGGCCTCCGCTCCCACCAGCCGTTCGGGATCGAGCAGCGGGTTGGCGGCTGTCGCGTCGGTGCCGGCGCGGAACGGGCGGTAAAGCTCGTTAAGCGTCGGCAACCGCCAGCCGGTATAGGCGGCACTGCGCAGCGACACCGCCGGCGCAAGCCTGACCGCGATGCCCGCCCGTCCGCTCGCCTCCCAGCCGCTGCGATCTGCAAAACGCGCATCGGTAAGCGCCGCGCCGCCTGCAAGCGGTGCCTCGAACAGCGATCCTCTGGAGATGGTCCAGCGATCGACGCGCCCGCCCGCGCTCAGCGTCAGCGGTCCGCGTTCGAGGCTCAAATCCGCGAACAGCCCGCCGGTCAGCGTTTCGCCGCCCGCGCTGCGTCGCCGCGTCGGGCGGCCCGCGACATAAGTGTACAGCTCCTGGGTCCGCCCCGATGTGTGGCGCAGGTCGCCGCCCAGCCGCAGCGTTGCGCCGCTGCCGACCGGTGGCTCGATCTCGATCCGCGCGCCAGCGCCGGTCGCCGGGACATGCTGGTCGAGTGTCGGCGACGCCGTTGCGCGACCCGCGCTGACGCTCGCGAACCCGCTCGAAAAGTCGCGATGCTGGAGATAGGCGAGCGCCGACCAGCGCCAGCGCCCACGTCCCACCAGTCGCACGCTTGCGTCCGTGCCCTGACTCGTCATCGCCGTGAAATCGGTTCCGCGGTCGCGCTCGTCGCTGAACCCCGACAGATTGGCCTGAAGTTCGACGCTCTCGCCGACCGGAAACACCGCACGCAGCGCAAGGCTCGCCTGCCGGTAGGGCGCTGCCCTGTCTGCGGGACCGCGATTCTCCTCGACGATTGGAATAAAGCCATCGCCCCGCGCGAACTGTCCCGCGATCGTCAACGATCCTGCACCGAGTTTCGCGCCGCCCGTCGCCACCAGATCGATCGATTCGCGGCTGCCATGGAAACCGGTCAGCGCCAGCGGTCCCAGCATCGCCGCATCGGCGCTGGTCAGCTCGATTGTGCCGGCGAGCGCCCCCGCGCCGTGATAGCCGCTGCCCCCGCCGCGCGTGATGCGTACCGACGCCAGCCGCTCGGGCAGATAGGCGGGGAAGGGCACCCAGCCGCCGAACGGGTCGGCCTGGGGCACCCCGTCGAGCAGTAGCAGCGCGCGGCTCGATGCATTGCCGCCGAGCCCGCGCAAGGTGATCCCCTGTGCGGTTGGGTGCGCAGAGCGCGAATCGGCACGGCGGAACTGCGCTGCGCCGGCGGCATCGCGCAGCACATCCTCGATCCGTCCGCTGGCCGATTCGGTCAGCCGCTCGCGATCGATCTCGGCAACGGCATAGGCGGCCTCGCCCGGTGGCACATCGAGTCCGCGCCCGGTCACCACGATGTCCTGGGCAAGGGCGGGCAGGGGAAGGATCAGGAGAGCCGCGAAGGCCCTCATTCAGGCTTGGCCTGGTCGGGATGCGCGGTGGCGAAGGCCTCAAGCGCAGATGCGGCGGCATCGGCCGCGACCAGCTTGGGATAGGCGTCGAGCGGCAGCTCGAACCGGCGCGCATTGTACATCTGCGGTACCAGCAGCACGTCGCTGACGTCGGGCGCGTCGCCCCCAAGATACGGGCCGTCGCCTGCCATTGCTTCCAGCGCCACAAATCCCTCGGCGATCCAGTGGCGATACCATTCGGCCTTGGCCGCCTCATCCGCGTCGAACTGGGATTCGAGCCGCTTGAGGATGCGCAGGTTGTTCACGGGATGGGTGTCCGCCGCGATCAGCAGCGCACGCGCCATCGCATCGGCGCGGGCGAGCGGATCGGCCGGGATGAGCCGCGGCTCGGGATAGGTGGCATCGAGCCATTCGATGATCGCCAGGCTCTGCGTCAGCACGCGCCCGTTTCCGATGTCGAGTGCGGGGACGAACCCCTGCGGATTGCGCGCGACATGCTCCGCCGAGCGTTGCTCGCCCTTTACCAGATGCACTTCGCGGCGTTCGTACGCGACGCCCTTGAGGTTGAGCGCGATCCGCACGCGATAGGCGGCGGACGAACGGAAATAGTCGTAGAGGATCATGCCGCGTTCCGTGGAACGGCGCGGCGCGCGCGCGGCCTGGCCGGGGGTGGACCGGGGTCCGGCTCGGGTTCGGCCCCAATTCCGGCGGCGATCGCCTGCTCCGACTTCCGCTCGAGCGCGACCTTGATCATCGCCACGATCGGATCGGCCAGAGCGAGGCCAAGGAAGCCGAACAGCGTGCTTGCCAGGATCTGCGACGAGACGGTCAGCGCCGGCGGCATGTCGACCGTATGCTTCGCGACCAGCGGAAGCAGCACATAGCCGTCGAACGTCTGCACGCCGAAGTAGATCGCGATCGCCCACAAGCCCTGCTCGGGCCCGGCGCTGAAGCCGACCGCGACCATCAGCACGCCCGAGATGAATGCACCGATATTGGGAATGAAGGCGAGGATGCCGGTCAGGATGCCGAGCAGAAGCGCCATCGGTACACCGGCGACTGACAGGAGTATCCAGGTGAGCGCGCCTTCGAAGATCATGCCGAGGATGCGTCCGGCCAGCAGAACGCGCATCGTCCGAGCCATGCGCGCCAGCGTGATCGCGAACTGATCGCGCGTTGCCATCGGGACCATCCACTGCAGCCCGCGCTCGTAGATGCGCGGCTCCATCGCGACGAACAGCCCGATGACGAGGACGAGGAAGAAGCTGCCGATCGCGCCGATCGCGCCGCCGATGAACGAGGTCACCCGTCCGACCGAACCGAGCGCCTGCTGTGCGAGCCCGGTGAGGTCCGATGCCGCAGGCATGATGCCGAGCTCGGTCAGCCAGGCGCTGACCCGGTTCGCCTGCGCTTCCAGCGTCTGCCGCAGCTGCTCGGCCTGCGCGGCGATTTCCACCCCGGTGAGATAAATCACTCCGCCGACGAACGCGATCACCAGCAGGACGACGATCGCCAGCGCGAAACCGCGGGGAATTGGCAGGATCTTGCGGATCAGGCGCGCGCCGCCGTCGAGCATCGACGCAACGACAAGACCGGCGAAGATCAGCAGCAGCGGCTGAATCAGCAGCACCACCAAGGCTGTGGCGATAGCGAGTCCGAACCAGACCGACGCCTTGCGCAGCTCGGCGCGCATCACCGGATCGCGCATCTCGTTGGGGCCGGGCTCGCGGACGATCGAGACGTTTTCCTTGCTCATCGCTGGTTACTCCGCGGGGCGTTCGGGATGAAGCGAGTCGCCCGCGCGGCCCGAGCGGAACGAACCCGCCCAGGTGAGCGGGTTCCAGCTCGCGCTGCCATCGAGGCTGAAAGTGATGAACTCGGCGCGTCCGCCGATGCTCTCGACCGGCACCGCGCCCCCCAGACCGTTCTGATCGATGGTCATGCGGCTGTCGGCGCTATTGTCGCGATTGTCGCCCATCAGAAAGACATGGCCGGCGGGAATCCGCATCGGGCCGAAATTGTCGCCGCTGGTCATGCCAAGGTCGATCGTGTCGTAGCTCGCGCCCTCGGGCAAGGTCTCGCGTATGATCGGCACCCTGCAGAACTGCTTGCCCGCCGCGTCGCTGACGACCCGGCCCTCATAGATGTTGCGCTGGTCGGGCGGCGTGTCGAGTCCGCACCGCGTGTAGGCGTCGATCGGGATCAGCCGCTCGCCCATCGCCGCCCGCGCGACCTGTCGTCCGTTGATATAGAGGATGCCGCCATGCGTCTCGATCAGCTCGCCCGGCAGGCCGATCACGCGCTTGATATAGTCGGTGCGGGCGTGCGGCGGCGTGACGATGACGATGTCGCCCCGCTTCGGTACGCTCCCGAACAGCCGCCCCTTCATGAACGGCAGGACGTGAAAGGTCGGGGTGACGTAGGAATAGCCGTAAGGATATTTGGTCACCACCAGCCGGTCGCCGATCAGCAGCGATGGCATCATCGATTCGGACGGGATGTAGAAGGGCTTGGCGATCAGGCTGTGAAAGCCGAGCACCGCGACGACGAGCCAGAAGATGCCCTTGATCTCGCCCCACCAGTCGGTGCGCCCGGTCTTCACGTCGCTCTTCGCCGTCAACGCCAACTCCTCGGCCATCTTCTATTCCGCCGCCACTGCTTCAATCACCACCAGCGCCTGCGCCCAGGGGTGATCGTCGGTCAGCGTCAGATGCACCTTCGCGACGTGACCCGCCGGAGTCATGGCGTCAAGCCGTGCCTTTGCGCCGCCGGTCAGCGCCAGCGTCGGCGCGCCGGAGGGCGCGTTGACCACGCCGATGTCGCGCATGAACACCCCGGCCTTGAACCCGGTGCCGACGGCTTTGGAGAACGCCTCCTTGGCAGCGAAGCGCTTGGCCAGCGTCGCGGCGTAGTTGAGCGGGCGTTTCGCCGCCTTGCGCAGCTCGACATCGGTGAACACGCGCTGTTCGAAGCGCATCCCGAACCGGTCGAGCGTCGACTGAATTCGCTCGATGTTACAGAGGTCGGATCCAATCCCGATGATCAACGCGCCGCATCCATCAGCGCTCGCATCCGCGTCACCACGGGTGCCAGACCGTCGAAGATCGCTTCGCCGATCAGGAAATGGCCGATATTGAGTTCGGCGAGCTGCGGGATCGCGGCGATGGGAATGACATTGTCGAAGGTCAGTCCGTGCCCGGCATGAACCTCGATCCCGTTCTTTGCCGCCAGTGCTGCGGCGTCGGCGATGCGGCGCAGCTCGACGGTCTGCGCCTCGCCCTCCAGCTCGCAATAGCGCCCGGTGTGCAGCTCGACCACCGGCGCTCCCAGCCGCAACGCCGCCTCAATCTGCGCGGGGTCGGGTTCGATGAACAGCGACACGCGGATGTTTGCGTTGCGCAGCTCGGCCACCATTGGTGCGAGCAGATTGTGCTGCCCCCGCGCGTCGAGTCCGCCCTCGGTCGTGCGCTCCTCGCGCTTTTCCGGGACGATGCACGCGGCGTGCGGCTTATGGCGCAGCGCGATGCCCAGCATTTCCTCGGTTGCGGCCATCTCAAGGTTGAGCGGCACCGGCAGTTCGGCCGAGAGGCGGGCGATGTCGTCGTCGGTGATGTGGCGGCGGTCTTCCCGCAAATGTGCGGTGATGCCGTCGGCTCCGGCTTGTGCTGCCAGCAGCGCCGCGCGCACCGGATCGGGATAGCCGCTGCCGCGCGCATTCCGCACGGTCGCGACATGGTCGATGTTCACGCCAAGGCGCAGCTTGCCGCTCATGCCTCCACCCGGCTCCCCGGCTTGATTGCCGGAATCGCCGCCAGTTCGGGCGGCAGCGAATCGGCGTCGTAGCTCGGTACGTCGAGTCGGATCAGCGGGAAGAAGGGGACGCCGAGATCGGCGGCGCCGTTCGAGCGGTCGACCAGCGACGCCGCGGCGATCACCTCGCCGCCCGCTTCCGCAATCGCCTTGATCGCTTCGAGCGACGACAGTCCGGTGGTGACGACATCTTCCATCATCAGCACCTTCTGACCCGGCGACAGCCGGAAGCCGCGGCGCAGCTCGAAGGTGCCGGTAGGGCGTTCGACGAACATCGCGTCGACGTTCAGTGCGCGCGCGACTTCCTGTCCGGCGATCACGCCGCCCATGGCCGGGGCGACGACGGCGCTGATCTGCGCGCGAAGTTCGGCGGGGATCTTCGCCGCCACCGCCTGCGCGAGCCGCCCGGCGCGCGCCGGATTCATCAGCACGCGCGCGCACTGCAGATAGCGCGAGCTGCGCAGGCCCGAGGATAGAATGAAATGCCCTTCAAGCAGCGCCTCGGCAGCGCGAAACTCGTCCAGAACCTCGTCGTCAGTCATGCGTCTTTCCACCCTTTTTCGCGCTGTTCGCATCTAGGCGCGGGCCGCCTGCGCCGCAACCGCGGTGTATCAGCGGAGCGAATCGCGGCGCCTGCCCGCTTTACATCCGGCCACCCGGCGACAGCATCTTATGGGTAGTCGGGTGGGGGAGCGGGCAGGCGCCGCAACTAAAAAGAGGCGCGACAAGCTTGAGACACGCGATCTTGCTGCTATAGGCCAGCCCCAACGGGCAAGTTGCGCCCGCGCGACCGGAAGCCCGGCGCCCCCGCATATGGGGTAAAGGAAACATGGGGTTGAACGACAAGATGCGCATGCATGGATTGAAGGCGATCGTCCTGGCCGCTGGCCTCGCGCTCGCCGGCGGCATGGCCCAGGGACAGACGGCTCCGGCTGCACCGGCCGTCGAAGCACCCGCGGTTCCCGCGCCGGTCGCGGTCGAATCGCCGGCGGCAACCGCGGCGCCTGCCGCCGCCACCGCAGCGGCTCCCGCAGCAGCGGCGACTCCCGCCGATCCGACGCTCAATCCCGACGGCACGCACAAGACTGGCCCGGTTGCGGGTATCGGTCAGCCGGTCAACGGCCATTTCGGCATCCAGCCGCAGGTGACCAAGCTTGGTGAAAGCGCGGCGCATTTCCACAACTGGATCCTGCTGCCGATCATCTTCGCGGTTTCGATCTTCGTTCTGATCCTGCTCGGCTTGACGATCGTCCGCTTCCGCCGGAAGGCGAACCCCAATCCCTCGAAGACCAGCCACAACACGCTGATCGAGATCATCTGGACGGTCGTCCCGGTTCTGATCCTCGCGGTGATCGCCTGGCCGTCGATTTCGCTGCTTGCCAAGCAGTTCAAGCCTGCGCCGGATAACGCGGTGACGATCAAGGCGATCGGCAACCAGTGGTTCTGGAGCTACGAATATCCCGACCATGGCGGCATTTCGATCACCGCCAACATGCTCAAGGAAAAGGGCGATGTTCCGGCCGGCACGCGTCACCGCACCGATGTCGACGGTCCGCGCCTGCTTGCGGTCGACAACCGCATTGTTGTTCCGGTGGGTACACCGATCCGTCTGATCGCTACGGCGAGCGACGTGATCCACAGCTGGGCGATCCCGGCCTTCTGGATCAAGATCGACGCGGTCCCCGGCCGCCTCAACGAAACCAGCTTCATCGTCGACAAGCCCGGCGTCTATTTCGGCCAGTGCTCGGAACTGTGCGGCGCGCGCCACGCGTATATGCCGATCGCGGTCGAAGCGGTTGAGCCTGCCGTGTTCGCGCAGTGGGTCGCGGCCAAGGGCGGCAAGATGCCCGAGGCCAAGTCTGCTGCCCCGGCAGCCGCAGCGCCTGCTGCTGCTGCGCCCGCCGGCAACACTGCTGAAGCGACCAACGCGACCGAAGCTGCCGCAACCACCAATCAAGCCGCCACCGGCAACACGGACCAGTAAGCCATGACCGACGTAGCCCGCGACGCCCACGCCTTTACGGCGCATGACGACCACCACCATGACGCGGATCATAAGCCCGGCTTCTTCGCGCGCTGGTTCCTGTCGACCAACCACAAGGACATCGGCACGCTGTACCTGATCTTCGCGATTCTCGCGGGGATCATCGGTGGCGCGATCTCGGGCGTGATGCGCCTCGAGCTGGCCGAACCCGGCATCCAGCACCTCGGCTATATCTCCGAATGGGTGCATGGCGGCCCGCAGACCTTCGACGAAGCCCAGCATTTCTGGAACGTTCTGATCACCGCTCACGGCCTGATCATGGTGTTCTTCATGGTCATGCCGGCGATGATCGGCGGCTTCGGCAACTGGTTCGTGCCGATCATGATCGGCGCGCCGGACATGGCATTCCCGCGCATGAATAACCTGTCCTTCTGGTTGCTCGTGCCGGCGTTCCTGCTGCTGCTCGCCTCGCCCTTCGTCGGCGGTGGCGCGGGTGTTGGCTGGACCGTCTACGCCCCACTCTCGACCTATGGCGAGCCGGGACCGTCGGTCGACATGGCGATCCTGTCGCTCCACCTCGCGGGCGCCAGCTCGATCCTGGGCGCGATCAACTTCATCACCACCATCTTCAACATGCGCGCGCCGGGTATGACCCTGCACAAGATGCCGCTGTTCGTATGGTCGGTGCTGATCACCGCCTTCCTGCTGCTGCTCGCGCTGCCGGTTCTCGCCGCCGCGATCACCATGCTGCTGACCGACCGTAACTTCGGCACCACCTTCTACGATCCTTCCGGCGGCGGCGATCCGGTGCTCTACCAGCATCTGTTCTGGTTCTTCGGTCACCCCGAAGTGTACATCATGATCCTGCCGGGCTTCGGCATCGTCAGCCAGATCGTCGCGACCTTCAGCCGCAAGCCGGTGTTCGGCTATCTCGGTATGGCCTATGCCATGGTCGCGATCGGCGTGGTCGGGTTCGTCGTGTGGGCGCACCACATGTTCACCACCGGCATGAGCGTGAACGTGAAGATGTACTTCACCGCCGCGACCATGATCATCGCGGTGCCGACGGGTGTGAAGATCTTCTCGTGGATCGCGACGATGTGGGGTGGCTCGATGAGCTTCAAGACCCCGATGGTCTGGGCGATCGGCTTCATCTTCATGTTCACCGTGGGCGGCGTCACCGGCGTGGTGCTCGCGAACGGTGGCGTCGACGACTATATGCACGACACCTATTACGTGGTTGCGCACTTCCACTATGTGCTCAGCCTCGGCGCGGTGTTCGGTCTGTTCGCGGGCTTCTACTACTGGTTCCCGAAGATGTCGGGCCGGATGTACAGCGAGCTCCTCGGCCAGCTGCACTTCTGGGTGTTCTTCATCGGCGTGAACGTGATGTTCTTCCCGCAGCACTTCCTGGGTCTGCAGGGCATGCCGCGCCGTATCCCGGACTATGGCGACGCCTTCGCTTACTGGAACCATATCTCCAGCATGGGCTATCTGATCATGCTCGCGGGTATGGTGATCTTCTTCATCAACCTGTTCTGGTCGCTGCTCGCGGGCAAGAAGGCGGAAGCCAACCCGTGGGGCGAAGGCGCGACGACGCTGGAATGGACCCTGTCCAGCCCGCCGCCGTTCCACCAGTTCGAAACGCTGCCCGTCATCGACGACGACAAGCACCACTGAGTTTTAGCGACGGCTGAAACGAAAACGCCCCGGAGGGAAACCTCCGGGGCGTTTTGTCATCACTTTCCGTAACTTCTATTGTCATTGTAAGACGCATGCGTGCGCGATAGCCTCGCGCCGGCCTCATCCGATCCGTGACCGTGCCGGGAGCTTTGAATGCGTATCGTGCTGCTTCTTCGCACTGTGGCACTGGCCGCAACCGCGCTTGCCACGCCTGCCACGCTCGCGGCGCGCGAGGCCCCGGCTGCCGCGAGCAGCGCCTTCGCCGGCGCCGATGCGGTGGTCCGCGAGGAGATGGTCAGGCAGCATATTCCCGGCGTGGCGCTGATGATCCTGCGCGATGGCAGAGTGATCCATCAGGCCGGTTTCGGCACAGCTGATCTCGAGCAGAACCTGCCTGTGCGACCCGATACCGCGTTCAACATCGGCTCGCTCAGCAAGCAGTTTCTGGCGGAGGGGACGTTGCTGCTGGTGCAGGAGGGCAAGGTCGCGCTCGACGCGCCGGTGTCGCGCTATCTGCCCGATGCGCCGGCGAGCTGGTCGGCGATCACCGTCCGTCATCTGCTCAGCCACACCAGCGGGCTGATTCGCGAAGCGCCGGGCTTCGATGGCGATAAGGTGCAGAGCGACGCCGATGTGATCCGCTCGGCCTATGCCACCCCGCTCAACGCGCCGCCGGGCACCCGGTTCGAATATTGCAATCTCGGCTATTTCATCCTGGCGGAGATTATCACCCGCACCTCGGGCAAGCCATGGCCCGCCTTCTTTGCCGAGCGTGTCTTCGGCCCGGCCGGAATGACCGCCACACGGCCGACCAGCCTGACCGACCTGATCCCGCATCGCGGGCGCGGCTATGCGTGGAACGCCGGGCGCTTCGAGAACGCGCCATCCTATCGCGCGCTCCGGCCGAGCGGTGCATTCACCTCGACGGCGGCCGATCTCGCCAAATGGGAAGCGGTGCTCGCGCGTGGCGGGCTCGTCAGCGCTGCAGCCCGAATGGAAATGTGGCAGCCGGCGCGGCTCTTGAATGGCGAGACAGCGCCTTATGGCTTCGGATGGCGGATCGAGCCGGTCGAAGGCCATACCGAGATCGGCCATGGCGGCAGCCTGCCCGGCTTCCGCTCCTACTACGCGCGCTACCCGCATGCGAAGCTGGCGATCATCGTGCTCACCAACAACGGTGCTGCCGAGCCGCGCGACATCGCGCGCGGCATTGCCCGGACGATGTTCCAGCGCGGCGCGGCGGCTAACTAGTCGGCGACGTTGCGGCTGCCACTCGTGCACTGTGCGCCTTACCCCAGGTCGCCATCGTGCCGATCGCGTCGTTGAGCGACAGGCCAATTTCGGTCGCCGAATATTCGACGCGCGTGACGGCTTCGGCATAGACGGTACGCGCGATCAGGCCGTCGGCCTCCATCTGCCGCAGCTGTTCGGTCAGCACCTTCTCGCTGATGCCCGGCAGCCGGCGGCGCAGTTCGCCGAATCGGCGCGGCTGATCGTGGATCTCCCACAGGATCGACATCTTCCACTTGCCGCCGACCACATTGAACGCGGTGGCAAAGCCGCAATCGTCGGGCAGTAGAGGTTTCATCGCTGTCGGGTCCTTACTTCAAAGTGCGTAGTTTCAGGGGAAAGAGCAGGGCGGTATCGGCCGCATCCACTATTCCAATAACTTGGGAACCGAGGATGCCGATTGCCAGCCCCGTAACGAATCACGCCGATCCCGGCCGCGTCGCACGCTGCAGTTGCGGTGCGCTCTCGTTGCACCTGTCCGGGGCACTACGCCGCGTCTATGGCTGTGCCTGCATCGAATGCCAGCGCGCGACTGGCACCGCCTTCGCCTATCGTGCGATCTTTGCCGACGAAGCGGTGCGCGAGGTCGTGGGCGAGGTGCGCAGCTGGCGCCGGATCAGCGATGTGGGCCGCTGGATCGACCAGCATTTCTGTCCCGGCTGCGGGACCTTGCTGTACATGAGCGCGGAGGCGCTGCCCGGCGCGATCTCGGTATCGATGGGCTGCTTCGTCGAGCGCGATTTTCCGGCCCCCTCGGCGATCCACAATCTGCACCGCGCGCCGCCATGGCTCGAACTGGAGGCGTTCGCGCCCGATCCGTAAGCAGGCGGGGCGGGGGTGAGACGTTCCGTCCCCTTTCCCCCGGCCTCAACCCGGCCTATAGCGCCCCGCAAATGTCCGTCGCCAACCACGCCCTGATCCTGCCCGCCGACTGGCGCGACTTCCTCGCGCTCACCAAGCCGCGGGTGATGACGCTGGTCGTGTTCACGGGCCTGTGCGGGATGCTCGCAGCGCCCGCACCGATCCACCCTGTGATCGGCTTCACCGCGATTCTGTGCATCGCGCTTGGGGCTGGTGCAGCGGGCGCGCTCAACCAATGGTATGAGGCGGATCTCGATTCGAAGATGAAGCGGACGCAGGGGCGCCCGCTTCCTGCCGGCCGGATGGACCGCCAGTCGGCGCTGCATTTCGGGGTCGGGGTCGCTGCCTTGTCGGTGATCCTGATGGGGCTGGCGGTCAACTATGTCGCCGCCGGCATCCTGCTGCTCTCGATCCTGTTCTACGTCCTCGTCTACACGGTCTGGCTCAAGCGCCGCACGCCCCAGAACATCGTCATCGGCGGCGCCGCCGGCGCCTTCCCGCCGCTGATCGGCTGGGCTGCGGCGACCGGCGACGTGGCGCTGCTGCCGGTGCTGCTGTTCGGCCTCGTCTTCCTGTGGACACCGCCGCATTTCTGGGCGCTCGCACTGTTCGTGAAGACCGATTACGCCAATGCCGGGGTGCCGATGCTCCCCGTTGTCGCGGGTGAAAAGGCGACGCGCGTCCAGATAGGGCTCTACACCATTCCGATGGCGATCGCCGCGATCGCGCCCTGGCCACTGGGCCTCACCGGCGCGCTCTATGGCGTGACCGCAGTGGCGACGACGGCGCTGTTCGCCCTCTTTGCGCTTCAGGTCTCGACGCGCATGGCCGTCGAGGGCGACGCGATGAAGCCCGAGAAGCGGCTGTTCGCCTACTCGATCTCCTATCTGTTCATCCTGTTCGCGGCAGTCGCGGCAGACCGGTGGTTGGCATGACTCCTCAAGAAGAAGAAATCGTTCGCGCGCGGCAAAAGTCGCGTGCCCGTGTGATGGCGCTGCTGCTGCTTGCCTTCGTCGTGCTGGTCTTCGCGATCAGCATCGTGAAGATCACTCAGGGCATTCCGGTGATGCAGCGATGAAGGTCGACCGCAAGCTGCGCACGGCGCTGCTGGCGGTGCTGGGCGTGTGCACCATGACCGGCGTCGCGTTTGCCGCAGTGCCGCTCTATCGCCTGTTCTGTCAGGTGACGGGCTTCGGCGGAACCACGATGCGCGCCGATGCCGCGCCGGGGGCCGTGGATGCCAAGATCACCGTCGCATTCGACAGCAATGTCAGCCCCGCGCTGACCTGGAAGTTCAAGCCCGAAGTCGCGTCGGACGAAATCTCGATCGGCGCGCGCGACATGGCCTTCTACACCGCCACCAACACCGGCACCGTGCCGATCACCGGCACCGCGACGTACAACGTCACGCCCGAAGCGGCCGGCAAATATTTCAGCAAGATCCAGTGCTTCTGCTTCACCGAGCAGACGCTGCAGCCCGGTGAGACGGTGCGGATGCCGGTGATCTACTTCGTCGATCCCAAGATCATGACCGATCCCGATGCCAAGGATATCGAGAAGATCACGCTCTCCTACACCTTCTACCCGGTCGACAAGTCCAAGCCCAAGGGCTGAGAACGGGGTTATCGGGCGGTGTCGCAGGTGACCTGCTCAACCACCATTGCGCCCGCCAAGCTCACCCCTTAGGGGAGGCGGGAATAACGCCATAAGAACAGGGACGGACGATGGCCGGCGCCAAGAATCACGATTACCATATTCTCCCGCCCAGCCCGTGGCCGATGCTCAGCTCGCTCGCCGCGCTGTGGCTCGCGGTCGGCGGCCTGATGTGGATGAAGGGCGCCGGGCACGGTGAGTGGGTGTTCCTCTCGGGCCTCGCTGCGGTGCTGTTCTGCATGGCGTCGTGGTGGGTCGATGTGGTCAAGGAAGCCAATGCCGGCGACCACACCCCCGTCGTCCAGCTCCACCTGCGCTACGGCATGATCCTGTTCATCGCTTCGGAAGTGATGTTCTTCGTCGGCTGGTTCTGGGCATGGTTCGATTTCGCGCTCTTCCCCGCGGCGATCGCGGTCAGCGGTGAGCATGCCAGCGTCGTCGAGATTCTCGAGGGTGCGGTAGCGACCTTCCCGCCCAAGGGCATGGAGGTGATGAACGCCTTCCACCTGCCGCTGCTCAACACCTTCATCCTGCTGCTCTCGGGCACCACCATCACCTGGGCGCATCATGGGCTGATTCACAATCAGCGCGGCGGCGAGATGAAGGGCCTGTGGGGCATGATCGGCGTCGGCGAGAACGACGTGGTCAAGAAGGGCCTGTGGCTGACCATCATCCTCGGCCTGATCTTCTCGACCATCCAGGCGTATGAATATGCACATGCGCCGTTCGTGTTCGGCAAGTCGAACTATTCGTCGGCTTTCTATCTGGCGACCGGGTTCCACGGCTTCCACGTGATCGTCGGTACGCTGTTCCTGATGGTCTGCCTGATGCGCACCTATCAGGGCGACTTCACCCCGCGCCAGCATTTCGGCTTCGAAGCGGCTGCGTGGTACTGGCACTTCGTCGACGTCGTCTGGCTGTTCCTGTTCGTCGTCGTCTATGTCTGGGGCAGCGCGGGCGCGCCGGTCCACGGGTGACGGTGCCGGGCTGGCATCTTGCACAGGCCAATATCGGGCGGCTGCTTGCGCCGCCCGATCACCCGCAAGTCGCCGGCTTTTTCGACGAGCTCGATCGAATCAATGCACTGGCCGAGGCGAGCCCGGGATTTGTCTGGCGGCTGAAGGGCGACGGCAACAACGCCATCGACCTGCAGCCCACGCCGGACCCGTTGCTGATCGCCAACCTTTCGGTGTGGGAAAGCGCCGAGGCGCTGTTCGACTATGTTTATCGTAGCGGCCACACACCGGTGATGGCGCAGCGCAAGCACTGGTTTGAGCGGTTCGACGGTCACCATCAGGTGATGTGGTGGATCGCGGCCGGTGAGACGCCGGGCGTGGCGGACGTGTTTGCCCGCTTGTGGATGCTCGAACGTTTCGGGCCGAGCGCCCATGCTTTCACCTTCAAGGTCCGGTTCCCGGCCCCTGGCATGCTTGGCTCGCCGGTCGACATGAAGCCCGATCCCTGGTGCGAAGGGCGTGCCTGAACCGGGGTTCTCCGCGTCTCAGATTCTCGATTCGGCGTTGAAGGGGGCATGTCCGCGGTGCGGCGCGCGTACCCTGTTCTCCGGCTGGGTGAAGTTCTCCCCTCGCTGCGGCCAGTGCCAACTCGACTATGCCGCGTTCAACGTTGGCGATGGCCCTGCGGCATTCCTCACCCTGATCGTCGGGACGATCATCGTCACGCTCTCGATCTGGCTTGAGCTGTCGATCGGGCCGCCGGTGTGGCTGCACCTGCTGTTGTGGATTCCGCTGACGACGTTGCTGGTCGTGTTTTCGCTGCGCTGGGCCAAGGGCGCGCTGCTCGCGCTCGAATATCACAACGCGGCGCGTGAAGGGCAATTGAAGGAGCCTGACGCATGAAGATGCCTGTCATCCCGACCATCGTCGTTGCTCTCGCCGTCGCTGCGATGATCGGACTTGGCGTCTGGCAGCTCGACCGCCGCGCGGAGAAGGAAACGGCGATCGCGCGCTATGCCGGCAACCGCGCGTTGCCCGTCATGGCCTTTCCGCGTCCCGCGATCGGGGACGAGAATCTCTTCCGCCGCGCCAGCGCCATGTGCCTTGAGGTCACCGGCTGGAGCGAGCAGGCAGGCCGCGCCGAGAATGGTCTGAAGGGCTGGCGTCACATCGCCGAGTGCCGCACGGGGGTCGAAGCGCTGACCGTCAGGTTCGACATGGGCGTTAGCAAGGCTCCCGGCGTGATCCCGGTGTGGAATGGTGGCGAGGTGACGGGCAGCATCACGCAGGCGCCCGATTCGACGCCGTTGCTCGCGTCGTTGTTCGGCAAGCGTCCCCCGCGGCCGCTGATGCTGGTTTCCGAGACGCCCGCGCCGGGCCTTGCCGAAAGCGCACGGCCTGATCCTTCGGGCGTCCCCAACAACCACCTTGCCTATGCCGTGCAATGGTTCCTGTTCGCGCTGGCGGCGCTGGTGATCTATGTCCTTGCACTGCGCTGGCGGGAGCGGAAGGCCGCGCCGCCCGCTGAACCCGCTCCGCCGCAAAGCTAGACTTTCTTGCCGTCCAGTCGCGCCGCGGCTAACCCGCGGCCCATGCGCTATCAGAGCACGCGCGGCACCGCGCCCGAACTCGATTTCCGTGACGTCACGCTCGCCGGGCTGGCACGCGACGGCGGCCTTTATGTCCCGGTCGAATGGCCGCGATTCACGCCGGAGCAGATCGCCGGTCTGGCGGGCTTGTCTTACGTCGAGACCGCGGTGCGCGTAATGGCTCCGTTCGTCGCGGGCAGTCTTAGCGAAGCCGAGCTTCGCGACCTCTGCACACAGGCCTATGGTCGCTTCAGCCACGATGCCGTCACCCCGCTCGTCCAGCTCGACCACCGCCATTTCCTGCTCGAACTGTTTCACGGCCCGACGCTCGCCTTCAAGGACGTCGCGCTCCAGCTGCTTGGCCTGTTCTTCGAACGGTTCCTCAAGGGCACGGACCAGCACCTCACCATCGTCGGCGCGACCAGCGGCGACACCGGCTCGGCCGCGATCGACGCGGTTGCGGGGCGTGAGGGCATCGACATTTTCATGCTCCACCCCAGCAAGCGGGTGAGCGACGTCCAACGCCGCCAGATGACCACGGTGCTGTCGCCCAACGTCCACAACATCGCCATCGAGGGCAGCTTCGACGACGCGCAGGCGATGGTGAAGACGATGTTCAACGACGCCGACTTCTCGGCGCGCTTTCAGGTGACCGCGGTCAACTCGATCAACTGGGCGCGGCTGATGGCGCAGGTGGTCTATTATTTCTACGCCGCCGTCCGCCTCGGCGCCCCTCAGCGCGAAGTCGCTTTCAGCGTCCCCACCGGCAATTTCGGCGATGTGTTCGCGGGCTATGTCGCGGCGCGCATGGGGCTGCCGGTCGCGAAGCTGATCGTCGCGACCAACGTCAACGACATCCTCCACCGCGCGCTGTCGGCCGGCGACTATTCGACCGGCACCGTTACCCCGACCGCCGCGCCAAGCATGGACATTCAGGTCAGCTCGAACTTTGAGCGGCTGTTGTTCGACCTTGCCGGCCGCGACGGCAACGCGCTTGCCGAACAGATGCGCGGGTTCGAGGCGAGCAAGGCGATGCGCCTGACCAATGCCCAGCAGCAGGGCGCCGCCGCGTTGTTCGCCAGCGACCGCATCGACGCGGCGGAGATGGCGCAGGCGATGGCGTGGGCCGCGAGCCGCGCTGACGAGATCCTCGACCCGCACACTGCAATCGGCCTCGCCGCCGCGCGCCGCGCGGACATCGCCGCCGACGTGCCGGTCGTCACCCTCGCCACCGCGCACCCCGCCAAGTTCGGCGACGCGGTCGAGCGCGCCACCGGCCTTCGCCCGTCGCTCCCCGCCCGCATCGGCGACCTGTTCGACCGCGAGGAGCGCTACGACGTCCTCCCCGCGACCTTCGGCGCGGTGACCTCGTTCATCGCGGAACGGGCCAAGCCCCGCGCATAACCTTTTCGTCGCCCCGGCCTTGTGCCGGGGGGACGGTTGACCTTGGCGGGCCGAATGGCGCTAAAGGCTCCCATGAACCTCTTCACTCTCACCGGCGAACCTTGGGCCGATTACGGCCTCGTCGACTCGGGCCATGGCCGCAAGCTCGAACGCTATGGCGACTATCGCTTCATCCGCCCTGAGCCGCAGGCGATGTGGGCACCCGCCTCCGAAGACTGGCAGGCGCATGGCGAGTTCATGCCTGCGTCCGATGACGAAGGCGGCGGTCGCTGGGTGTTCGGCCATAGCGGTCTGGATCAGCCGGTCCCGCGCGAAGGCTGGCCGCTAGCGTGGAACGAGGCGAAGTTCACCGCGCAGACCACGCCCTTCCGCCACCTGGGTTTCTTCCCCGACATGGCGCCGGTGTGGAGCTGGATGCGCGAGCAGACCGCAGGCGTCGATGCGCCGACGGTGATGAACCTGTTCGGCTATACCGGTGTCGGCACGCTGGCGATGGCCGCATCGGGCGCGCAGATGGTCCATGTCGACGCGTCCAAGAAATCGGTCGAGGCCGCCAAGGGCAATGCTGCGCTGTCGGGAATGAGCGACAAGCCGATTCGCTGGATCATCGACGACGCCGGAAAGTTCGTCGCGCGTGAGGTGCGTCGCGGCCGCCGCTATGACGGCATCCTGCTCGATCCGCCCAAATATGGCCGCGGCCCCACCGGCGAAGTATGGCAGCTCGAACAGGACCTGCCCGGCCTGATCGCCAATTGCCGCCAGCTATTGGACGCCGACTCGCGCTTCCTGTTCCTCACCGTCTACGCGATCCGCATGTCGGCGCTCGCAATCGGCGAACTGCTCAACCAGCATTTCGCGGATCTCGGTGGCAAGATCGAATGCGGCGAACTCGCGGTGCGCGAAGAGGCAAGGGGGTTGCTGCTGCCGACCGCGATCTTTGCGCGGTGGAGCCGCTAGGCCGAGCCGTCATCCCGGCCTTGTGCCGGGATCCACCGTGAAGCGAGCCATGAACAAGAGCCTCAGCCGAGCTGCGGTCGGCACCGTGGATCCCGGCACAGGGCCGGGATGACGAAGGAACGGGCAGGCTCTAACCCCGCCCCATCCGCATCGCCGCGCCCGCAACGAACGGGCACCCCGCTACCAGTACCAAACTCACCGCCCCCAGCAGCTTAAGCGCCGCGGGATTGCCCCCCATCGCGCCCGCGCCGAAGATCAGCAGCGGCACCGCGAAGGGCAGCATCACCAGCCCCGCCACTGCGCCCGCGCCGCGCAGGCCCGCGGTCAGCGCCGCGGTCGCTACGCCGAGCGCCGCCAGCCCCGGCGTGCCGATCAGCAGCGCGATCAGCGCCGCGCGCGTCTGGTCGAGCGAGAGGTTGAGCAATGCCGCCGCGATCACCGTCGCCACCAGCAAGGTCGGCGCAAAGCCCAGCCAATGCCCCAGCGTCTTCGCCGCCGCCACGCTCGCATCGGTCCAGCCGCGCACCGCGAGCTGATCGAGCACGCCATTTTCGAGGTCCGGATTCACCAGCCGCTCGACCGGCAGCAGCGCCGCGAGCAAGGCCGCCGCCCAGATCACGCCGCCGCCGACGCGCGCGAGCAGCTTGCCCTCCGGCCCGATCGCGAACGGAAACAGGATCGCCACCAGCAGGAAGAAGGCGACCGGCAGTGTCAGGCCGCCCGCGGCCCATGCGCGCCGCAGCTCACGCCACACCAACGAGGCAAAACCGCTCATGCCGCGTCCCCGATCACTACGCCATGCGCACCGGGGATATGGATCGGCAAATGCGTTGCGACCACTACGATGCCGCCGTTGAGGCGATGTTCGGAGATCAAATGGCCCAGCATCGCGACTGCAGCCTGATCCAGCCCGTTGGCCGGCTCGTCGAGCAACCAGACCGGCGCCCCGCTGGCGACCACCCGCGCAATTGACACACGCCGCCGCTGCCCGGTCGATAGAAGGCGCACCGGCACCGGCGCCAGCTCCGCCAACCCCACGGCTTCCAGCGCCGCCTCTACCGAATCACGCCCCCCGTCCAACCCCGCCCAGAATTCCAGTGCCTTAGCGACCGGCAGTTCCGCATCGAGCGCCGCCGCCTCGGTCAGCAACGCGCATTCGCCTTCGATGGTCACGACGCCCGCCGCCGGTTTCAGCAACCCCGCCGCGACCCGGATCAGGCTCGATTTGCCTGCCCCGTTCGGTCCGGTCACCAGCGCCGCACCGCCTTCCTCCAGAACGAAGCTCAGCCCCTCGAACAGCAGCCGCCCGCCGCGCAGACAGGCGACGTCCTCAAAGGCGAGGCGTGGGCTGGTCACCCCCAGAAACTCATAGAACGCTGTCCTCCAGCGCATGCATATCGTCATCCGACAGCCCGAAATGATGCCCAACCTCATGCACCACGACATGCGTCACCAGCGCCTCGAGGCTCACCCCGGTATCGACCCATTCGTCGAGCAAGGGGCGGCGATAGAGGTGGATGGTGTCGGGTTGGGGCAACTGTCCCGTGAACCCGTCCTTCTCCCCCACCGGTCGCCCCGAATAAAGGCCGGTCAGCTCGAACGGATCCTCCATCCCCATGTCGCGCAATGTCTGCTCGTCGGCAAACTCCTCGATCACCAGCACGACATCGGCGAGATACGCGGCGAACGGTTCGGGAATCCGTGCCAGCGCGGCGCGGGCAAGCGCTTCCATCTGCGCGGCGCTCGGGGCGAAGGTCTCGGTTTGACTGGCCATTGCCCTGCGCTATGCCCCACCCAACGAAGGAGTGGAAGAATGGTCGAGCAACTGAGCCAGGCGGAACGCGAAGAAGCACTGGAGGGGCTGCCCGAATGGGATCATCAGGCTGAGCGCGACGCGATCACGCGCAGCTTCACCTTCGACGATTTCAGCCAGGCCTTCGCTTTCATGACTCAGGTCGCATTGCTCGCCGAGAAGTCCGACCATCACCCCGAATGGTCGAATGTGTGGAACCGGGTCGATATCCTGCTCACCACGCATGATGCCGGCGGCCTCTCCGGCCGCGATATCGACATGGCGCAGGCGATCGACGCGCTGGTCGAGTGATTGGCGTCGAGTAACGCCTGCTTGCAAAAACGGGTTAGCTCTGCTCCCCTGTATTCGAAGCCGATTTCGATAGAGCGGTACGGCGAATCTTAAGGGGAGGGGTCATGCAGTCGATCTTCATCACCGGCGGCGGATCGGGAATTGGCCGGGCGGTTGCGATCCTGTTCGCGGCGCGCGGCTGGCGGGTCGGTCTCGCCGACATCAACGACGCCGGGATGGCGGAGACTGCGCGGCTGCTCGGCGGCGCGCCGGTGACGGTGCACAAGCTTGATGTGCGCGACCGTGCGGCATGGGATGGCGCGCTCGCCGAATTCACCGCCGACAGCGGCGGCAGGCTCGATGTGTTGTTCAACAATGCCGGGATCGGCGTCGGCGGTAATTTCGCGCAGACGACGGTGGCCGAGCTCGACCGCTGCGTCGACATCAACCTGATGGGCGTCGTCTATGGCGCGCATGCCGGCTACCCCTATCTCAAGGCTACGGGCGGGTGCCTGCTCAACACCGCGTCGGCGGCGGGCATCTATGGCACGTCGGGGGTCGCGATCTATTCGGCGACCAAGTTCGCGGTGCGTGGCCTGACCGAATCGCTCGATGCCGAATGGCATCCTGACGGCATCCGCGTCCGCGCATTGCTGCCCAGCTTCATCGATACCGCGATCCTCGATAGCGTGCCGGTAGGCCGCAATGGCACTGCGCGCGATGGCGTGCGCGCTGCCGGGCTCGAATTCACCCCGGTCGAGGCCGCGGCGCAGGCGGCATGGGACGCGGTGCATGGTGACCGACTGCATACGCTGGTCGGCAAGACCGCTCGCCGCATGTGGTTCGCCGCGCGCTTCATGCGCGGAACCTTCCGTAAAAAGGCGCGCGGCCTCACCTGAATCCGGAGTTGGAATGAAGTTGAAGATCCTGATTACCGCATCGGCGCTCGCGCTCGCCGGGTGCGCAACCAAGCCGGCCCCGACGGCTCCTGCAGACGCCTTCATGGCGCGGCTCGCGTCGCTGTGCGGCAAGGCATTTGCGGGGCGCGTCGCCACCAACGACCCTGCTGATGCGTCCTTCGCCGGTAAGTCGCTGGTGATGCACGTCGCATCGTGCGAGCCGGGCCGGGTGCGTGTCCCCTTCCATGTCGGCGAGGACCGCTCGCGCACCTGGGTGTTCACCCGCACCGCCAGCGGCATCCGGCTCAAGCACGATCACCGGCATGAGGATGGCACCTCCGACAAGCTCACCATGTATGGCGGCGACACGGCGGCGGCGGGCACCGCCACGCGTCAGGAATTCCCGGTCGATGCTGAATCGATCGCGCTGTTCCGCTCGCTGAATGCCGAGCGGTCGGTGACCAATGTCTGGGCAGTTGAGGCGGGCGAAACCGTCTTCGTCTATGAGCTTCGTCGTCCCGGCCGCCATTTCCGCGTCGAGTTCGACCTCACTCGCCCCATTGCCGCTCCGCCGATGCCGTGGGGCTGGCGCGACTAGGCGCGCCGCAAGCTCCCGCTCCACGCATAGCCGCGCAGCAGCGGTTCGAACCCCAGCTCCAGCCCGCCCGCCATCGCGGTGTGCCGCAGCGCCACCGGCAGCTCACGCCGTGGGGTGACATGGAAGCGCGCCAGCCAGCTGAACAGTGCCCGTCGCCACCAGCCGGGCAACTGCTCCTGCTGCCCGAAATCGACGATGTGCAGCGCTCCCCCCGGCGCCACGGAGCGGGCCGCCCGTTCGATCGCCGCGGTCCAGTCCGGGATCATCGACAGCGTGTAGCTCAGGAACACCCGGTCGAACCCGTCGATGTCGAACAGTGCCGTCGCATCGAATCTCGCGGCATCGCCCTGAACCAGCGTAATTCGGTTGGACAGGCCGGCCTTCGCCACCTTGGCCCGCGCGGTCGCCAGCATCGCCTCGGAAATGTCGAGGCCGTAAAATTGCGCCTCCGGCCAGCGCCGCGCCGCCGCGATCAAATTGCGCGCGGTGCCGCAGCCGACTTCCAGCACCGTCCCGCCCGCCGGTGGCGCCAGCTCCTCGATCAGCCGGTCGCGCCCCAGCAGATAATATTTGCGGGTGAGGTCATAGATGTGCCGCTGCGCCGCATAGACGCCGTCCATCCGCGCGGCGTGGCTGCCGCTCACGGCTTCAGGCGATAGAGGTGGACGCCGCCATAGATCGCCGAACGGTCGCGCGCGGTGAAGTCGAGCGACTCGGCCTCGGCATAGTCCCAGCGGTCGAGGATCGCGTCGGCGACCCGGCCGGGCAACAACGTCGGCGCCGCGGCGGTGCGAAACAGCACCCGCGCGCCGGGCTTCGCCGTTCGCGTGATCTCGCCCCACAGCCGGTTGAGCTGGTCGTCGGTCATCCAGTCCTGCGCGTCGAGCAGGATATAGCGGTCGAGCGAGGCGTCCGGCATCGATTCCAGATACTCGACGAAATTCTGGTGCCGCACCTCGACACGGCTTGCGCGCTCGCGGACGATCTCGTGATTGGCGGCGCGCAGATAGGGGGGCAGCGGCGCATCCGGCGCCGCGCCATAGCCGCGCCCGAACGCCTGCCAGGCAAAATAATTGTCGGAGAGATCGAAGTCGCAGGCGAGCTTCTCGAGCCGGCGCAGCAGTACCGCCTTGATCCCGCGCGGATCGTCCGCCGCCAGCGCCTCATATTGCGCGGGCGGGATGCCGAGGCCGAACAACGATGCGGGCTGATCGATCAGCCAGCGCACGAACTTCTTGTCGAACACCGGGGCGAGGCGCTGCTCGAAGATCGCGCGCTGTTCTTCCGGGGTCTTTGCGGCGAGCAACTCGCGCGGATCGATGCGGTAGAGCTTGGCGAGCAGATGCGCCGCGCCGATGAACCCGCCGAGCAGCCCGCGCTTGTAGAAGCCGCCGGCGAACCCCTTGATCCGCCGCCGCCCGGCCAGATCGCGGCCTTCCCAATAGCGCCGCGTCGTCTCGTCGATCTGCGGGGCGAGGTGCGCGCGATACGCCGCGACATTCTCGGGCCGGTTCGCCTGTCCAAAGAAGCGGTGGAACGCCGCATGATCGGGCAAATGCTGTGCGGCGGCGACCTTCAACTTGTTGAGTGCGATATGCGCGGTGTTGAGGTCCACCGCGATGATCTTCGCCGGGTTCGCGGTCAGGTAGGACAGCACGTTGCACCCCCCGCTCGCGATCGTCACGACATGGCAGTCGGGCGTGATCGCCAGCGCCTCCATATCGACCTCCGGGTCCTCCCAGATCTGCGCATAGACCAGACCGCGGAACGCGAAGGTGAAGGCGCGCTCAAGCAGCCCTTCCTTGCTCAGATGGTCGTGGCGGTGGACGGCGGTGCGCACCGCGCGGTTGCGCGGCTGGCTGGCAATCGAACCCATGGTCTTGGCTCCCGGGAATTTCCCGGCCCCTAGGTCCGCCGCATGTCAGCCGCGTGACGCCCGGCGTCACGCCGCTGTCACATCCTTCAATCCCGGCAATAACCCTCGCCGACCGAAACGGTCAGGCAGTCCTTCTTGCCGTCGAGATATTTGAGGCCCGTCGCCGCGCCATCGGTCGCGCGCAGCATCTTGGCGCCATCGGGTCGGGTAAGGGCGATGCCCTCCTGCGTCGCGACCCCGGCGAATGTGCCGGTCGCGCCCTCATCGAGGCTGTAGGTGTTGATGAGGCGATAGCGGCCGGGACCCGACGGATCCTTCTCGATCGTCAGCACCAGTCCCTCGACGCCAACCCATTTGCCGATCCAGCCATCGCGGCTGGGCGCTTCGGCCGCTTTCTCGGCCTTCTCCGCTTCGGCCGTGACGTTCTCGGCAATCGCCTGTGCGTTGGCGACGGCATTCTCGACCAAGGCCGCCTGTTGCTCGTTGCTCATCTCGCCGCACCCGGCCAGCGCCGCCGCGCCGGCCAAAATCGTTCCAACTGCCCAAAGCCGCATCATGGCCTCCCCCAGGATAAGTTTCGTGCATCCGGTGTAGCCTTTGCCGCATCAAGCGCCTAGAGAGCCGGGCATCCGTTCAGCTCAAGGAATGAACCACTCTTCCAATGCGAATCGCCATCGCTTCGGATCACGCCGCCTGGGAACTCAAGTCCGCGCTTGCCGAATGGCTGCGCGGCGAAGGACACGAGGTGCTCGATCTGGGCACTGATGGCCCCGCGAGCGTCGATTACCCCGATTTCGGTCTTGCCGTGGGCAAGGCGATTGCGGAAAACCAGGCCGAGCGCGGCATCGCGCTGTGTGGCTCAGGCATCGGCATCTCGATCGCCGTCAACCGCGTGCCGCAGGCCCGCTGCGCGCTGGTCTCGGAGCCGCTCTCCGCCCGTCTCGCGCGCGAGCATAATGATGCGAACGTCATCGCCATGGGCGCCCGGCTGATCGGCCCCGAAATGGCCAAGGCCTGCATCACCGAATTCCTCGCCACCGGTTTCGGCGGCGATCGTCATCAGCGCCGGGTGGACAAGCTGACCAACCCGGCCCTCTGAAGGACCAGAGACCATGAGCACCAATCCGATTTCCGCCGTCCAGCCCGATGGCTTCTTCACCAACGATCTCGCCGCCGCCGACCCCGCCGTGTTCGCGGGCGTTCGCCACGAGCTCGAGCGCGAACGCTACCAGATCGAGCTGATCGCGTCGGAGAACATCGTTTCTAAGGCCGTGCTCGAAGCGCAGGGCAGCGTGTTCACCAACAAGTACGCCGAAGGCTATCCGGGCAAGCGCTACTATCAGGGCTGCCACCCGTCGGACGAGGTCGAGACGCTCGCGATCGACCGCGCCAAGCAGCTGTTCGGCTGCGACTTCGCCAACGTCCAGCCGCACTCGGGCGCGCAGGCCAATGGCGCGGTGATGCTCGCGCTCGCCAAGCCCGGCGACACGATCCTCGGCCTCAGCCTCGATTCGGGTGGCCACCTGACGCACGGCGCCAAGGCGGCGATGTCGGGCAAGTGGTTCAACGCGGTCCAATATGGCGTGAAGCCCGACACCCATCTGATCGATTATGATCAGGTCGCGGAGCTCGCGCGAGCGAACAACCCCCGCATCATCATCGCGGGCGGCTCGGCCTATCCGCGCCACATCGATTTCGCGAAGTTCCGTGCGATCGCCGACGAAGTCGGTGCGATCTTCATGGTCGACATGGCGCATTTCGCGGGCCTCGTCGCCGGCGGCGTGCACCCGACCCCGTTCGGTCACGCCCATGTCGTCACCACCACCACCCACAAGACGCTGCGTGGTCCGCGCGGCGGCGCGGTGTTCACCAATGACGAGGCGATCGCCAAGAAGATCAACTCGGCGGTGTTCCCGGGTCTTCAGGGCGGCCCGCTGATGCACGTCATCGCTGCCAAGGCGGTCGCGTTCGGCGAAGCGCTGCGCCCCGACTTCAAGGCCTATGCAGCCGCGATCGTCGAGAATGCCAAGATCCTCGCCGCGACGCTGACCGAGCGTGGCGCCGCCGTGGTCTCGGGCGGCACCGACACGCATCTCGCGCTGATCGACCTGACCCCGCTGGGCGTCACCGGCCGCGACGCGGACGAGGCGCTCGAGCGTGCGGCGATCACCTGCAACAAGAACGGCATCCCGAATGATCCGCTGCCCCCGGTCAAGACCAGCGGCATCCGCGTCGGTTCGCCTGCCGGCACAACGCGCGGTTTCGGTCCGGCCGAATTCCGTGAGATCGGCAACATGGTCGCCGACGTGCTCGACGGGCTGCGCAAGAATGGCGAGCAGGGCGACGCGCAGGTCGAAGCCAATGTCCGCGAGCGCGTTCGTACGCTGTGCGAGCGCTTCCCGATCTACCCGGAGGCGTGAGCCTGATTTGATGCGCTGACGCGCATGCGGTGCCGGCCCACTCCCCCACCCGGCCACCCAACGACGATATGATATGGGTGGCCGGGTGGGGGAGTAGGCCGGCACCGCCAAGGAACCAAGAATGCGCTGCCCGTTCTGCGGACATGAAGCCAGCCAGGTAAAGGACAGCCGCCCCACCGAAGATGGGGCGGCGATCCGCCGTCGCCGCCAGTGCGAAGCGTGCGCGGCGCGCTTCACCACCTTCGAGCGGATCCAGCTGCGCGAGCTGACTGTGCTCAAGTCGGAAGACAAGCGCGAGCCGTTCGAGCGCGACAAGCTGATCCGTTCGGTCTCGCTCGCCTGCCGCAAGCGCCCGATCGATGCGACCCAGATCGAAAAGCTCGTCTCGGGCATTCAGCGTCAGCTCGAGACGCTCGGCGACACCGAAATTCCCTCCACCCGCATCGGCGAGATGGTGATGGCCGGGCTCAAGGGACTCGATTCGGTCGCCTATATCCGCTTCGCCAGCGTCTATCGCGACTTCCGCGAGGCGAAGGATTTCGAGGCGTTCGCAAGCAGCGTCAATGAAGTCGGCCACGAGAAGGCGCGCGGCGAATGAGCGCGCCAGCGCCCGTCATCGTCCTTGTGCGCCCGCAACTCGGCGAGAATATCGGCAAGGCGGCGCGCGCGATGCTCAATTTCGGGCTACCCGAAATGCGCCTCGTCTCCCCGCGCGATGGCTGGCCCAACCCCAAGGCGGGTCCGGCGGCAAGCGGTGCGGATGTCATTCTCGAGCAGGCGCGTCTGTTCGAAAGCGTCGCAGACGCAGTCGCCGATTGCGAGCATGTCTACGCCACCACGGTGCGCAAGCGCGGCGTGACCAAGCCCGTGGTCAACCCCGCTGAGGCCGCCTCTCAAATTCACGCCGCGCCCGGCCGCAGCGCGATCCTGTTCGGCGCCGAACGTTCGGGGCTGGCGACCGAGGACGTCAATCTGGCGCGCACGATCCTCACCGTGCCGATCAACCCGGAATTCGGTTCGCTCAATCTCGCGCAGGCGGTCATTCTGGTCGCCTATGAATGGTCGAAGGCGCAGGACCTCGTCCAGCCGCCGCGCACCGATCTCGACCTGCCCGCGCCGCAGGCCGAGCTTGAGGGGATGATCGGCCATTTCGAGATGCTGCTCGCCGACAGCGGCTATTATTATCCGCCCGAACGCGTGGCGGTGACGCGGCTGACCTTGCGCAACCTTCTGACCAAGCCCGGCTGGACCGCACAGGAGGTGCGGACGGTGCGCGGCGTGCTCTCGGCCATTCAGGGCAAGAAGCAGCCCAAGAGCTGAAAACTTGACTCGGAACGGGGTCGCCGCTAACCGCGCGCCTTCGCAATCGGCCCTGCACTCCGGTGAAGCAGCGGCCCTGTGGTTTCCACGGGCGATACCGGAAACGCGATCAGGCAGGAAACTGCCGGGTCAACGTCGTAGCAATTGTAAGGAATTTCAAATGTCGAAGCGTTCCAGCGCCAAGTACAAGCTCGATCGCCGGATGGGCGAGAACATCTGGGGTCGTCCCAAGTCGCCCGTCAACAAGCGCGAATATGGCCCCGGTCAGCACGGTCAGCGCCGCAAGGGCAAGATGTCGGACTTCGGCATCCAGCTGCGCGCCAAGCAGAAGCTCAAGGGCTATTACGGCGACATCACCGAGAAGCAGTTCAAGCGCTCGTACGAAGACGCTTCGAAGATGAAGGGCGACACCGGTCAGAACCTGATCGGCCTGCTCGAAATGCGCCTCGACATGATCGTCTACCGCGCCAAGTTCGCGCCGACGATCTTCGCCGCACGCCAGCTGGTCAACCATGGCCACGTCAAGGTGAATGGCGAGAAGTGCAACATCGGTTCGCGCCGCATCAAGCCGGGCGAGACCGTCGAGCTGGGTTCGAAGGCGCAGGAAATGGCGCTGGTGATGGAAGCACAGAGCCTCGCCGAGCGCGACATCCCCGATTACGTCGCCCCGGACGGCGCGTCGAAGATCACCTTCACCCGCGTGCCGACCCTCGACGAGGTGCCGTACCCGGTGAAGATGGAACCGAACCTGGTCGTCGAATTCTATTCGCGCTAAGTTCCGGTCTCAGCCGAAACAGCAAAGGGCGGTCCTTCGGGGCCGCCCTTTTCGTTTGCGCCCCGCTTGCCCCTCGCGCCGCCCGCTGCCACAAGTCGCGCAACGAAATTACCCGGAGACGATGTCGATGCGCTTCGCCCTTCTTGCCCTGCTGGGCCTTGCCGCGTGCAGCGGCGGCCAGTCCACCGCGCCCGAACTGCCCGCGATGCCGATGGAGACGATGAAGGAGGCGACCCGCGTCCTTTCCTCCGACGAATTCGAGGGTCGCGCGCCGGGCACGGCGGGTGAGAAGAAGACGCTCGACTACCTCGTCCAGCAATTCCAGAAGGCGGGGCTCCAGCCCGGCAATAACGGCAGCTGGTTCCAGGACGTGCCGCTCGTCGCGATTACCGCGAAGAACGTCTCGCCGCTCAGCTTCACCGGCGGCACCCAGCCGATCAGCCTGAAATACGGCCCCGAATTCGTCGCCGGCACCTATCGCGTGACGCCCAAGGTCGCGCTCAAGGACAGCCCGGTCGTATTCGTCGGCTATGGCATCAACGCGCCCGAAAAGGGCTGGAACGACTATGCCGGCGTCGACGTGAAGGGGAAGACCGTCGTTATCCTCGTCAACGATCCCGACTGGCAGACGGCGGAAGCGAAGGGCGAGTTCAACGGCCGCGCGATGACCTATTATGGCCGCTGGACCTATAAGTTTGAGGAGGCCGCGCGTCAGGGCGCCGCCGCCGCGATCATCGTCCACCAGACCGAACCCGCCGCCTATGGCTGGAACGTCGTCCAGTCGAGCTGGACCGGCGAGCAGCAGGTCGCCGACGCCGCCAACGGCCATGCCGACCAGTCTGCCGCGATCGGCTGGATCCAGCTCGACAAGGCGAAGGCGCTGTTCGCCTCAGGCGGGCAGGATTTCGACAAACTCGCCGCGGCTGCGAAGGTGAAGGGCTTCAAGCCCGTCGCGCTCGGCGACGTGAAGGCGTCGATCAGCTTCGACAACGACATCCGCAAGCACGCGTCGAAGAACGTCATCGGCATTCTCCCCGGCAAGAAGCAGCCGAACGAATATGTCCTCTACACCGCGCACTGGGACCATCTCGGCCGGTGCGAAGCGGCGCCCGATGGCGACGACATCTGCAACGGCGCGATCGACAACGCCACCGGCACCGCCGCGCTGGTCGCGCTCGCCGAAGCGCAGGTGAAGGCCGGCGCGCCCGACCGCACGCTCGTCTTCCTCGCCGTCACCGCCGAGGAATCGGGCCTGCTCGGCTCCAAATATTATGGCGACAACCCGATCTTCCCGCTCGCCCAGACGGTCGGCGGCGTCAATATGGACGCGCTCAACCTGACGCCTCCCGCGAAGAACGTCGTCGTCGTCGGCAAGGGCAAGTCGGGGCTCGAAGCCTATCTCGACCGCGCGCTCGCCGCGCAGGGCCGCACCGCCAGCGGGGAGCCGACCCCGGAGAAGGGCTTCTACTATCGTTCCGACCACTTCATGTTCGCCAAGCACGGCGTCCCGATGCTCTATTTCGACGCGGGCGATGACCTCGTCGAGGGCGGCACCGCGGCGGGCAAGGCCGCGGCGCAGGACTATGAGAAGAACAAATACCACGGCCCCAAGGACGAGTATGATCCGAACTGGAACTGGGCCGGGGTCGAGAAGGACCTGCAACTCTATTACGCGGTCGGCCGCATGCTCGCGACGGGCAGCGACTGGCCCAACTGGAACGAGGGCGACGAATTCCGCGCCGCCCGCGACAAGTCACGCCAGGGAGCGAAATAAACACCAATGAAGCCGACGCCGCCAGCCGAATGGGCCAAGCACAAGGCCGTATGGATCGGCTTCCCCAGCCATCCCGAGCTGTGGGAATCGCTGAACGCCGCCCGGGCCGAGGTCGCCGCTTTTGCCCGTGCGGTCCATGCGGGCGGCACCGGCGAGCAGGTGCTGCTCGTCGCTGCGGATGAGGAAGCCGCCACCGCCGCACGCCTGCTCGCGGGCGACGCGGCGAAGGTCGTGGTCGCCCCGTTCGGCGACATCTGGCTGCGCGACACCGGCGTCATCCTCGACGACAAGGGCGTCGGCCACGCCTTCCGCTTCAACGGCTGGGGCGGCAAATATGAGTATGACGGCGATGAAGAGGTCGGCCGCCTGCTCGCCGACAAGCGCCGGATCGAGATCGAGCCGCATGACTGGGTGCTCGAGGGTGGCTCGATCGACTGGGACGGCACCGGCCTCGTCGTCACCACCGAACAATGCCTGCTCAACCGCAACCGCAACCCGACGCTCTCGCAGCACGAGGCGGAGGAGCGGCTGTACAACGATCTCGGCTTCGATCGCGTGCTGTGGCTCGGCAACGGCCTCAGCCACGACCATACCGACGGCCATGTCGACAACCTCGCCCGCTTCGTCGGCCCCAACCGGCTCGCGATCCCCGTGCCCGAGGAAAACGATCCCAACTGGCTGGTCTATGCCGATGCCAAACGCCGCGCAGAGGCGTTCGGGGTCGAGGTCGTTCCGATCCCCTCGCCCGGCCGCGTGATCCGCGGCGATGAGGTCGTGCCCGCGAGCTATATGAACTTCTACATCGGCAACGCCGCGGTGGTCGTGCCGGTCTATGGCCAGCCCAATGATCGCAAGGCGGTCGAGGTCATCGGCGCACTCTTCCCCGGCCGCGAGACGGTCGGCCTGCGCGCCGACCATATCCTGACGGGCGGCGGCAGCTTCCACTGCATCAGCCAGCAAATTCCGAAGTAACCCGCACCCTCACCAACCACCGTCATCCCGGCCTTGTGCCGGGATCCACCGTGCCGCCGGCGATGCCCTCACACTCATGCCGCGTCGCTCGACGAACCGTGGACCCCGGCACAAGGCTGGGGTGACGGCGAGGGTGGAATCGCGCGCCTCCCCCGGCCTATGATCGCGCCGGACCATAGAATGGGAGCCGGCCGTGAATCCCTTTCCGCACGACATCTTCACCGAACCGAGCGACGTCGATCCCGACACGCTTGCCAATCTCGGGCCGCTGCGGCGGCTGGCGGGGCGGTGGGAGGCGCACAAGGGCATCGACATCAACCCCAAGGCCGATGCGCCCGAACGGCGCGAGTTCATCGAACGCATCGCCTTCGACGCGATCGATCCGCAGACCAACGGCCCGCAGCTCCTCTATGGCCTGCGCTACCATATCCACATCACCACCCGCGAAGAGGACATCACCTTCCACGAGCAGGTCGGCTATTGGCTGTGGGAACCGGCGACGGGCCTGGTGCTCCAGACGCTGGCGATCCCGCGCGGCCAGGTCGCGCTCGCCTCGGGCAAGGCAGGGGTCGATGACGACAAGCTGACGCTCACCGCGACGCGCGGGCAGACCGACTATGGCATCTGCTCGACCGCCTTCCTCGAATATGGCTTCCGCACCGACAGCTACAGCATCGACATCGAATTCGAAGGCGACGATGCCTGGAGCTACGATGTCCGTACCATGCTGCTGGTCCATGGCCGGCCCGATCCATTTGAGCATCACGACCAGAACCGTCTGAAGCGCGTCGCCGCGGGCCGGCCCAATCCGCTCAAGCAGATCCTCGACCGCCGCGCCGCGCATCCGTCCGGCTGACCCACCGAAAGCCGCCGTCACCCCGGCACAAGGCCGGGGTGACGGCGGTAGAGATCATCCCGTGCGGGGGCCAGATGCGCTGACGACGTCGATAAAGTGCTCCACATCGGCGTTCGCGATCACCAATGCCGACTGCCAGCTGCCGCTCGGCGCGCGCGAGAACCGGAACAGATCCTTTCGCTTGTCGAAAACCTCGCATCCGCGGGCCGGATTGTCGTGCTTCAGCAGGTTGTTGAGCGAGTTCAGGAGCTCAAGCTCGTCGCTTACCTCGATACCTTCCGCGATGACGCGCTTTCGAAGGCGCTCGAAGGTGCGTTCATCGCTCCCGGTCCATGCTCGTGCGGATCGTTCCCAATAGTGGAATGCGCTCGTTATGAACGCTTCCCGCACCACATTCAGTGCGATTGCCGCTTGTAGCGCCTCATGCTGAAGCCCGATGCGGGTGCTTCGGATCAGCACGCCGTCTTCATCATACTCGTCGTCATTCTCGCCGCCGCCGAGATAGCGATATTCTTCGGCGCGTGCTTGATCGGCGGCCTGCTTCATCGCTTCAATCGAAGCCCGAAAGCTTGCTCGAATGCGCCCGATGCCTGCCTCGAATTGAAAGGCGCGGAACGCCAGCCGGAATTCCAATGGAAGTTCAGCCATGTATCCCCCTCACTATCGGAATGCCGCCGTGCCGGAAAAAATGCCAGCGCAGCGTGCCATTTGCACCTCGTTCCCCTAAATAGCGCGCCATGACTCAGATCACCGTCGCCGCGCTCCAGCTCGCCTTCACTAACGACATCGCGGGCAATATCGCCAACGTCACCGAACTCGTGCGCGAAGCGGCAGGGAAGGGCGCGCAGGTCGTGTTGCCGCCCGAATTGTTCGAGGGCGAATATTTCTGCCGGGTCGAGGACGAGGCGCTGTTCGCCAGCGCGAAGCCGCTCGCCAGCCACCCTGCGGTCACCGCGATGCAGGCGCTCGCGGGGGAACTGCGCATCCACATCCCGACCAGCTTCTTCGAGGCCGACGGGCCGCATTTCTACAATTCGCTCGCGATGATCGGCCCCGACGGCAAGGTCGCGGGGGTCTATCGCAAGAGCCACATCCCCGACGGCCCGGGCTATGAGGAGAAATATTATTTCCGCCCCGGCAACACCGGGTTCAAGGTGTGGGACGGGCCGGCCGCAGACGCGACGCTCGGCGTCGGCATCTGCTGGGACCAATGGTATCCCGAAACCGCGCGCACGATGATGCTGATGGGGGCGGAATTGCTCTTCTATCCCACCGCGATCGGCTCGGAGCCCTATGACGCCGATCTCGACACCAGCCGCATGTGGCGTCGTGCGATGGTCGGCCATGCCGTGTCCAATGTCGTGCCGGTGATCGCTTCCAATCGCATCGGCACCGAGGGCGACCAGCGCTTCTACGGCCACAGCTTCATCTGCGACGAATGGGGCGACATCGTCGCGGAGTTCGGGGCGGAGGAGACCGGCGTCCTCACCGCGACGCTCGACCTCGACCGCGCGCGCAAACACCGCGCCGGCATGGGCTTCTTCCGCGACCGCCGGCCCGAGCTGTACAAGCGAATGGTCGAGGATATCTGAGCGCCAGCGCCGAATGCCACTACCCGTCATCCCGGCCTTGTGCCGGGATCCACGGTTCCCGACGGGCTGGCGGAGCGGCTCGCGCCCTTCGTTCAACGCACACCGGCACAAGAGCATGACCGGTTGAAATGTTGGAACTGATTTGCTCCATCCTTGTCGATGGAACGAAATAGCCCCGCCACCACCGATATCAGCACCCGTGTCGACGGCCTCAATCCCTCGCGCACGCGTAGGAGTGTGACTTTTGGGACTTTCCAGCGTTCGCGTCGCGCTTCAGACCGTCCCGCGCAGTGCCAGCGCCCGTTCGAACACCGCCTCGAACATCCCCGCCGTCAGCCGCCCGGTATTCTGGTTGTAGCGCGAGCAGTGATAGCTATCGATCAGCACCCGCCCGTCGGGCACCCGGTGCTCGGCCAGATGCGCGAAGCGGCATTTGGGCAGCTTGCCGCCCAGGATCTTGACCGCGCTCTGGTGCGCGATCTGGCCCAGCGCGATGAAGATGCGGGCGGGGATCGCATTGGCCTGTGCATCGGCAAAGGGGCGGCAGGTCCGGGCTTCCTCGGGCGTCGGTTTGTTTTCGGGCGGCAGGCATTTGACCGAATTGATGATGATCGCGCCCTTGAGCTGCAGCCCGTCATCGGCCCGCGATTCATACGTCCCTTCGGTAAGTCCGAATTTGCTCAGCGTCGCGAACATCAGGTCGCCCGCGAAATCGCCGGTAAAGGGCCGCCCCGTCCGGTTGGCACCATGCTTGCCTGGGGCAAGGCCGATGATGCCCAGCCACGCGTTCGGATCGCCGAAGGCGGGCACCGGCGCGTTCCACCAATCGGGATGTTCACTGCGCAGGTCTTCGCGCAACCCCACCAGCCGCGGACAGCGCGGGCAGTCATGTGGGGGTTCGGTATCGGGAAGCGGGCTTGGCGGGATCATGCGTCAGCGATAGGCCGTGCAGCGTGACAAGCTCAACCCCGGCACCGCTCTATGTCGTTGCTCTCGGCTCCAACCGCCGCGGCCGCCACGGCGCGCCTGAGGCCGAGCTGCGCGCCGCGCTGGCAGCGATCGGCGGGGTGGTGAAGGTATCGCCGATCATCGCCACCGCTCCGCTCGGGCCGGCGCGCCGCCGCTTCGCCAATGCCGCCGCGCTGATCGAAAGCGACGAGATGCCGCCGGCGCTGCTCGCGCGTCTCAAGCAAATCGAGCGTGCTTTTGGCCGCCGGCGCGGGCGGCGCTGGGACAGCCGGGTGATCGATCTCGACATCATCCTGTGGTCCGGCGGCGCATGGGCCAGCCCCGGCCTTATCGTCCCGCACCCGCAATTCCGCCGCCGCGGTTTCGTGCTGGCGCCCCTGAACGCGATCGTGCCGGACTGGCGCGACCCGGTCACTGGCCGTACGGTCCGCCAACTCGCCGCGCATACGAACGGGTAGGGAGAAAATGATGCCGATGATGTTGTTGCCGCTTGTGCTGGCTGCGTTTCAGGCTGCCGAGGCGCCGCCGCCGCCACAGCCGAGTACGGGCATCTACCGTCTGCCCTATGGCGAAGCGACGCAGGTGAAAGTGTTCGATGACACCCGTACCCACCGGCCACGCGCGCGGATCGACCTGTTCGCCGTTGGCGGTCCGAAGCCCTATCGCATCGTCGCAGCGGCCGCGGGGCGGGTGATGGCGATCCAGGACAGCTATGGCGAGCGCCAGACCGGCCGTCCGGCGAGCGAATGCCGCAACAATTTCGTCTGGATCGCGCATCCCAATGGCGAGTGGACGGGCTATTCGCACGTCGCCAGGGGCTCGGCGACCGGCACGGCAAAGCTCAAGGTTGGCCAGCAGGTGCGCGCCGGGCAGCTGCTCGGGATCGAGGGCGATGTCGGCTGCTCGATGCTGAACCACCTCCATTTCGAGGTGGCGGCGCCCGATCCGGCGAAACCGGTCGATGCGGGCGGCTTCCTGACCGACAATGAAGGCGGCAAGCGTAACCGCGAACCGCGCTTCTGTGACATCAAGGGGACGATCAACAAGGACGAGGTGCATGTTGCAAGGCGCTGTGCCGGTTGACCGCGCGGGATCACGCCCTTAGGGGCACACCACCCTCAAGTGCGGGCTCGTAGCTCAGTTGGTAGAGCAACGGACTTTTAATCTGTAGGTCTCGGGTTCGAGCCCCGACGAGCCCACCACTTGAGGCGTACCCGACCCATCGCGAGGTCAGGCAGGAACCAGCCCGGCACGCCCCGCAGCTCCAAAATAGCCGCGCATCGCCGCCGCAGCCCGATCGGTCAGCGTGATATGGGCGCGGCGCTTGTCGGTCGGATCCGGCTCGCGGCCGAAGAGCTGAGCATCGTGCATCGTCCCGATCCAGCGCAGCGCTGTCGTCGGCGGCACCGACGCGGCGATACACAGGCTGGAAACCGACACGCGGCGCCCCTCGAGCCGAGCGGCATAGAGATCGAGCAGCATGTCCCAGGCGGGGTCGGCGAACAGCTCCGACGCGAAATGCTGGTCGCGCAGCCGCCGGGCACGGATCGTGGCGCGGATGGCACGCGGATCGGGATCGGGTTCGGCGACGGGCTCGCCGCGATAACCGGGGGTGCGGTCGCGGAGACCCGTGGGTGGTGCGGCGGTGAGCTGGCTCAGCACTTCGGCGAGCCGGGCAACCTCCTCGTTGAGCAGCCGCAGCCGCTCGGCTTCCCGCTCACGGGCGGCATCGTGCAGCCGCGTCGTTCCGGGGGTCAGCGCATTGGTCAGGGCTGCGGCCTGTTCAGCAGGGCTGGCGTTGCACAGCAACACAGCGTTCGCCGCAAGCATCGGTCCCGCAACGGCATCGATCGTAGCGGTGTCGAGCAGCACCACCGTCCGGCAATCGCGCTCGCCGATCGACCCGGCGATCGCAGCCGCGCTATCCGCCGCCTCGGCATCGGACAGCCCGACAGTGTCGAACAGCAGCACATCGAGGCTGATCTGATTCGCGAGCCGCGCCGCGGCATGTTCGGGCGTCACCGCGCCGAGCAGGCGAGCGCCCGATGCTTCGACCAGAGTCTGGAGTGTCGTGAGCCGGTCCGGCGTGGCGACGACAAGCGCCCCAGCATCAGTCGTCGGCGAGAGAGGAGCAGGGACGACCGTCTCAGGCATTAAAACCTCCGCTTTGCATTGCATTGCGGATGTTTCACCGGTTCGTGGCTCAGACGTAAGCAAAAATGCCTCCGTTCCCAATCCGTTTCGGATGAACTATCTCCGGAACGGATCAAGAACGCAAGCGGCAAGTCACCCGAACACGCCTTCGGCATCGTCGAACTCATCGTCGATGAGCAGTCGTGCAGCACTGGCCACGCTGCCGCCGCTCAGTGCAAGCCAGATCGCAGCGATGATCGAGCCGCCGATCGATTGCAGGATCATTAACGTGTTGAGACTGCCGGCAGCCGCGGCCTGGCGCTCGAGGACCAGTGTCGTCGCTTCCGGATCACCGGCTGCCGACATGAGATCTGTGAAATAGCCGCCCATCGCGGCGAGGTTGACCGCCATCGACAGCACAAAGCCGATGACAGAGACGACCAGCGCAGCGCCGAACAGCTTCCAGAAATGGCCGCGGCTTAGCCGCCATGCTTCGCCGATCGCGAATGCGCCGCGATGCAGGGTCAGCGGGAAGGCGAGCGAGAAACGCACAACGAGAAAGATCACGGCGCCGAATACGATCAGGCCCACGATCAGGGAAAGGATCGCAATAAGTGCCACCGATTCGCTGCCGTCGGCAACAACCCCGATGAAGAGGCCGACGACAAGGCTTGCGCCGAAAGCCAATACGAAGCCGGCAATCGTGAACAGCACCACCAGACCGAATGTGCGGAGCTCGTCCATGCCGAGCCGCAGGAACGCGATGCCGCCCGCCTCAGGCCGGAGCACTGAACGCATTGACGCAGTGTAGAGAACGACGCCGACAATCCCGAGGAGGAAGGCGAGCAGCCATACTGGCCCCATCGCATTGAAGGTCGCCGCCGGATCCTGGGCGAGCGCGGGGTCGGTCGCCACGCCGAACAGGGGCTGCATCGCAAGCACCATCGCCAGGTTGCAGGCGAGATAGATGCCGCCCCAGATCGCGACCGCAGTGAAATGCTCGCGAAAGACGCCGAACGCGCCTTCCAGGATTCGTCCGACACTGATCATTGCCCAGCCCCCAAATGTGGCCGCCGCAACGCTTAGTTCAGTCGAGGGACTTGACGATTTCCTCGACCATCTTCTTGGCGTCGGCCAGCAGCATCATCGTGTTGTCCTGATAGAAGACGTCGTTGTCCACCCCCGCATAGCCGACACCGCCCATGCTGCGCTTGATGAACAGCACGGTCTTGGCCTTGTTCACGTCGAACACGGGCATACCGTAAATGGGCGAGGACTTGTCGGTCTTTGCCGCCGGGTTGACCACGTCGTTGGCGCCGATGATGAAGGCGACGTCGGTCTGGGCGAACTCGCTGTTGATGTCCTCCAGCTCGAACACCTCGTCGTACGGGACATTGGCTTCAGCCAGCAGCACGTTCATGTGGCCGGGCATACGGCCCGCGACCGGGTGGATCGCATATTTCACGCGGACGCCATGCTCTTTCAGCTTGTCGCCCATCTCACGCAACACATGCTGCGCCTGCGCCACCGCCATGCCGTAGCCGGGGACGATAATGACCTGCTCGGCCTGCTGCATCAGGAAGGCCGCGTCTTCGGCGGATCCGCGCTTCCACGGACGATCGGTTGCCGCAGCAGCCGCACCGCCGCCGCTGTCGCCGCCAAAGCCGCCCGCGATCACACTGATGAAGCTGCGGTTCATCGCGCGGCACATGATGTAGCTCAGGATCGCGCCCGAGCTGCCGACCAGTGCACCGGTGATGATCATTGCGGTGTTGCCGAGCGTGAAGCCCATCGCCGCCGCCGCCCAGCCCGAATAGCTGTTGAGCATCGAAACCACGACCGGCATGTCCGCGCCGCCGATCGGGATGATCAACAGGAAGCCGATCAGGAAGGACAGCGCCAGCACCGTCCAGAACACCCACACCGGTGCCTGAAGCTCGATCGTGTAAAAGGCGATCAGGCCGAGGATCGCGGCCAGCGTGCCGAGGTTGATGACATGCCGCCCCGGCAGCATGATCGGCTTGCCGCCCATATTGCCGTTGAGCTTGAGGAAGGCGATGACCGAGCCGGAGAAGGTGATCGCGCCGATCGCGACGCCCAGGCCCAGTTCGATGCGGCTGACCGGCAGGATCAGCCCGGCGAACTTCGAGGTTTCGGGAAACACGATCCCGAATGCCTGCGGGTTGAGATAGGCCGCGACCCCGACCAGCACGGCAGCGAGGCCGACAAGGCTGTGAAAGCCCGCGACCAGCTGCGGCATATCGGTCATTTTGATCTTACGTGCGACGATCCAGCCAAAGCCGCCGCCGATGGCGATTGCGCCGAGGATCTCGGGCAATGACGCGATCTCGTGCGTGACCAGCGTCGTCACCACAGCGATCAGCATGCCGGCCATGCCGAAGCGATTGCCGCGGCGGCTGGTCGCGGGCGAGGACAGCCCACGCAACGCGACGATGAAACAGACGCCTGCGATCAGATAGGCGAGCGCAACCCAGGGGTTGACGGGAGCAGCCTCATGCATCGGCTCAGCCCTTCTTCTTGTACATGGCGAGCATGCGCTCGGTGACGGCGAAACCGCCGAAGATGTTCACGCTGGCCAGCGCGACCGCGATCAGCCCCAGCCACTTTGCGGTTTCGCTCCCGGCCGCGGCCGAAGCGATCAGCGCACCGACGATGATGACCGAGGAAATGGCGTTGGTGACGGCCATCAGCGGCGTGTGCAGCGCCGGCGTGACCGACCACACGACATAATAGCCGACGAAGCACGCCAGTACGAAGATCGACAGGATCGAGATGAAGTCCATCGCCCCTAATTCCTTTTCCTAGGCGTGCGCGGCGGGAATGACCGTTCGAGCTTTGCGATTGCTGATTCGCCTTGATCCAGCCTTCGCGTGATTTCAGTTCGTGTCAGGCATTTCGCGCGCCCGCTGGGGTCCACGATGACCGTTGACGGCGGCATGAGGCGGTTCAGGTCCACATTGCCCTTGGCGGTGCGGATTCGTTGTTTGACCCGGTCGAATCGAGCCACCAGTTCGCTCTGGCGATCCATCAGGTCAATCGCGCCGCACAGAAACATCTCGTGCCGCAGCGAGCCCGGTATTCGCGCTTCAGCCAAAGGCAGAAGGCGTTGATCCCAACCACCCTGAAGCGCGACCGCGGCCAACAGGCCGAAGGCCATCACCCGAGCAGCCTCTCGTTCACCACCTTGCCGTCACGGGTCAACCGGATCGCGTCGCCGATCTCTTCGTCGAGCACCGGCTTGCCGGCTTCCTTGTCCCAGAAGGCCGACAGGAAGTTGTAGAGGTTGCGTGCGAACAGCGCCGAGGCGTCCGAAGCGAGGCGCGAGGGCACATTCCTGTGCCCGACGATCTTCACCCCATGCTTCTCGACCACCTCGCCCGCGACTGAGCCCTCGACATTGCCGCCGCTTTCGACCGCGAGATCGACGATGACGCTACCCGGTCGCATCGACGCGATCTGCGCGTCGCTGATCAGGCGCGGGGCAGGGCGCCCCGGGATCAGCGCGGTGGTGATGACGATGTCCTGTTTGGCGATATGCGCAGAGACGAGCTCGGCCTGCGCGGCCTTGTAGTCGTCGCTCATCTCGGTGGCATAACCGCCCGAGCCCTCGCCCTCGATCCCTGCGACGGTCTCGACAAAGATCGGCTTGGCGCCGAGCGATAGGATCTGCTCCCTGGTCGCCGAGCGTACGTCGGTCGCCGAGACTTGCGCGCCGAGGCGGCGGGCGGTGGCGATCGCCTGAAGCCCGGCGACACCGACGCCCATCACGAACACCTTGGCGGCCGAAATGGTGCCCGCCGCGGTCATCATCATCGGAAAGGCACGGCCATATTCGCCCGCCGCGTCGAGCACCGCCTTGTAGCCGGACAAGTTCGACTGCGAGGACAGGATGTCCATCGACTGCGCGCGGGTGATGCGCGGCATGAACTCCATCGCCAGCGCCTCGATTCCCAGCGCTGCATAGGCGTCGACGCGGGCGCGTTCGCCAAATGGATTGAGGCCCGCGGCCAGCCAGGCGCCGGGCTTGATGCCGGCGAGGCTCGCCGGATCCGGTCCCGCCACGCCGAGCACGATATCGGCATCCGCGAGCACGTCGGCCCGTGATCCAATCTTTGCGCCAACGGCGGAAAAGGCGTTGTCATCAAGGGAAGCGGTGTCACCCGCCCCGCGTTCGACGGCCACTTCGGCCCCGAGCGAGACGAACTTCTTGACCGTTTCCGGCGTCGCAGAGACACGCCGCTCACCAGCGGCGGTCTCCTTGAGGACCGCGATCTTCACGTCAGGAAGCGATCAACCAGATGACGATTGCGGCGAGAATGACGGTGATGACAGTACCGATCTTCATCATCCGCATGAACCCGCCATAGGTGTTCTCATGGGCCTTCATGTCGGCGCTCTGTGCCATGCGTAGCTTCCCCTCTGACGCGTTATCGACAGCTTCATTAGACGCGGTGCCCCTGCCCCTCAAGCCCCCCGGACTTGGGCAGGCTTAAGCGGGTCTTTACCCAATGCCGTTATCCCGAGTGACCGATTTAGGGACAACAGGGACAATTGGATGACGCGCAACGGCCAGCGCCTCCTGATGCTGATCGACGACGAACCGGCCCAGCGGCGGCTGGTGACGGCAATTGCTGCGCGCCGCGGCTGGCGGACGGTGTCCGCGGGCGACGGTGAGACTGCACTGGCGACGCTTGGCACGCCCGACGGGATGGCGCTCGACGCGATCGTGCTCGACCACTGGGCGCCCGATTTCGATGCGGCGGGGCTGATCGCCGAATTGCGTGCCAATCGGCCGATGCTCCCGATTCTGCTGCTCACCGCGAACGGATCGGTCGCCGCTGCGGTTAACGCGATGCGCGCTGGCGCTACCGATTTTCTGGTCAAACCCCTGGCGCCCGAGCGGCTGCTGGCTGCGCTCGACACTGCAGTCGGCGCAAAGGTTTCGGGTGAACTGCGCCCGCTGACAGAAAAACTGAGTGCGCATCTGGCATTCGACGAGATCGTCGGCAGCGCCCCCCAGTTCCGCGCGGCGCTCGCGATTGCGGCCAAGGCAGCGCGCGCGCGCGTCCCCGTGCTGATCGAGGGCGAAAGTGGCGTGGGCAAGGAAGTCGTGGCGGAGGCGATCCACGCCGCGTCACCGCGCCATGCCAAGCCGATCGTCCGGGTGAATTGCGGAGCAATCCCTGCCAACCTCGTCGAATCCGAGCTGTTCGGGCACGAGAAGGGCGCGTTCACGGGCGCCTTCGAGCGCAAAATCGGTCGCTTCCAGGAAGCCGAGGGCGGCACGATCCTGCTCGACGAGATCGGTGAGATGCCGCTCGAGGCGCAGGTCAAATTACTGCGGGTGCTGCAATCGGGTGAGGTGCATCCGATCGGCGCGCGGCATGTCAGCGAAGTCGATGTCCGCGTGATTGCGGCGACCAACAAGACGTTGCTGACCGAGGTTGAGGAAGGCCGCTTCCGCGAGGATCTCTATTACCGTCTCAACGTGGTGCAGGTGACGATCCCGCCTCTGCGCGAGCGTGCCGGGGACGTGGCACCGCTCGCCAGGCATTTGCTGGCGCGGATCGCCGAGCAGCCGGGCCTCAGGCCACTGGGGATCACCGACGACGCGATCGCGTTGCTCTCAAGCTATGACTGGCCGGGTAATGTCCGCCAGCTCCAGAACGCGCTGTTCCGTGCTGCGGTGCTGTGCGACGGCGATGCGCTTACCCGTGCCGATTTCCCGCAGATCGCCCAGCTTTCCGAAGGGCGGCCTGCGCCGGGCGGAACGGCGCATGGCGGCGCTGCATCAGGAGCCGGGATCACACTGTTTCGGGCGGACGGCAATCTGCGCGCGCTCGACGAGATCGAGGCGGACGTGATCCGGCTCGCCATCGGCCATTATCGCGGGCGGATGACCGAGGTGGCACGCCGTCTCGGCATCGGCCGCTCGACGCTCTACCGCAAGCTCGGCGAACTGGGGATCGACCAGAACGCGGCGTGATGCCAGTGGCGGCGCCGGCATGTGCCAGTGCCGCGGTGGAACCCCTTAGATCTCGTCGTCCATATGGCTTTGCCGCAGGCTTGGGAGCATGCGGTGAAAGACCACGTCCTCGTCGAAGAACTGGTGCTTTAGCGCTCCGCAGATGTGGATGACGATCAGCACGAGCAGGGCATAGACGGCGATCTCCTGCATTCCGGCCAGCCATTCCCGCAATTCGGGGGATTTGCCGACCGGAAGGTCGAACCACGGGATGCTGCCGAAAATCTCGCCAGTGCCGCCTCCTGCCGACATCGCCGCCCAGCCGAGCAGCGGTACCGCGAGCAGCATCAGATAGAAGCCGACATAGACGGTGCGGGCAAAGACGCGCTCCCAATTGGGTACGCTGTCGGGGAAGCGCGGCCAGGGATGGGCGACGCGCCAACCGATCCACACGATGGTGAGCAACAGCACCGCGATGTTGATCGACTTGTACCAGCCAAACAGATCGCGATCGTTCGGCATGGTGATAGCGATGACGAGGTTGGCGACCACCAGCACCGCGACGGTCCAGTGGATCAGGATCGATACGTTCGAATAACGGTCATAGGCTTCGCGCATGGCTCCTCTCCTGACGACCTGATTGTCGTCAATCGCACGAAGCGGCGGATTGTTCCGGTGCCGGCACGCGATATCTGGCGAAAACCATGCCGCTTCCCATATACTGGGACGATGCTTCGATTCTTGCTCGTGATCGTCGCGCTGGCGGCGCTGGCTTTCGTCGCGGTCACCCTGTTCGCGGTGGCTGCGGCGGGCTTCGTGCTCTTCTTTGGCGCACGCAAACTCCGCCAGCGCCTTGCCGGTGCCAAGCTCAAGCGCATGAAGCAGGCGCGGCCTGCCGATCCGCTCGAAGCCGCCTGGGCGGCTGCCGCCGGTGAAGCCGACTGGGCCGTCAGCCGCATCGCGGCGGCGCGCACCAGCTGCGCGCGGCTGATCGCGATCGCCGATGCCGAGCCGCTCGCCGCCGATGCGGTCGACTGGGCCAATGTCGTGCGCCGCCGCGTGCCCGATCTGGTCGCGGCGTGCCGCAACGAATGCCGCGACGCGACCGGGGCCGAGCGCCGCCGCAACCTCGAGGATCTGGTCGAGAGCCTCGAGAAGATCGGTGCTGAGGCCGACCGCCGCCGCGACCGGTTCCGCGAGGCGCGGGTGAGCCCGTTCGCGGTCCAGCGCACCTATGTCGAGCAGCGCACAAGGCCCGACCCGCTGGGCTAGCGCCCGATCAGCGCGGCGTCACGCATTCCGCGCCAGACGCGCAGCGCCTGCACCGTTTCCGGCACGTCGTGGACGCGCAGCAATTGTGCGCCGAGATCCGCGCCCTTGAGCGCCAGCGCGAGCGAGCCGCCGAGCCGCTGGTCGGCGGGGGCTTCATTCGACAGTGCGCCGATGATCCGCTTGCGGCTGGCCCCGAGCAACAGCGGCACGCCGAGCCCGTGGAACAGCGCGAGGCCGTTAAGCAAGGCGAGGTTGTGCGCGAGCGTCTTGCCGAAGCCGATGCCGGGATCGGCGATGATGCGCGAACGATCGACGCCCGCCGCCACGACCGCGTCGATCCGCGCCGCCAGCCAGTCATAGACTTCGATCAAGGGGTCGCCATAGCCAGCGCCGCCGTCCGCGCCCTGTTTGGGATCGCCGGCATGCATCAGCACCACCGGGCATTGCGCACGCAGGACGACTTCGAGCGCACGATCGTCCCACAACAAGGCCGACACGTCGTTGACGATATGCGCGCCGGCGGCGAGCGCAGCCTCCATCACGCCGGCCTTGCGCGTATCGGCTGAGACGAGCGTTCCGCTGCGCACGAGCCGTTCGATGACCGGAACGACGCGCTTGATCTCGTCGCCCTCCCATACTTCCTGCGCGCCCGGCCGGGTCGATTCGCCGCCGATATCGATCAGCGCTGCGCCTTCCGCCGCCATGTCCACACCCGCCGCGGCCGCGGCTTCGGCGTCGTCGGCGTGCTTGCCGCCATCCGAGAAGCTGTCGGGGGTCGCGTTGAGGATGCCCATGACCTGCGGCTGGTCGAAGCGGAGCGTGCGCGCGCCGAGCGTCAGCGGTGCGCGCGGCGCGGTGATGCGCGCGGCGAGCGCCTGAAGCCGTTCGTCGGCGGGCAGGTCGCTGATGGACACGGTGCGCTGGAGGATGCGCTTCCCGTTCTCGACCGCGATCAGCTCCCAGGCCGAGAACCAGACAAGTCCGCCCGCCAGCCGCGCGACTTCACCGTCGCGCTCGATCGGTGAATCGGCAAACTGAACCGGGCGCAGATAGAGTTGCGCCTGTGCGGGCAAGGTGAACGTCATTCGCGTGATCGCGCTCCAAAAGTCCCAAAAGTCACACTCCCACACGCGCGAGGCGCATCTGGGAGCGTGGTCGCCGATATGACGACAGGACGGATCATCGCAAAATCACGCGATGTAGGAAAACGTTCGTTGTGCCTTACGGCTGGGTCGCGAGCAGATAGGTCTGGCGCAGCGCGTCGATGGGCTTGAGGCCGTTCTCGGCTTCATAGTGCCAGAAGGTCCAGCCGTTGCACGACGGCGCGTCCTGCAGCGTCGCGCCGACCTTGTGGATCGATCCCGCAGTGCCGCAATCGGTGAGCAGCGAGCCATCGGCCTTCACCACCGCCCGCCAGCGGCGCTTGGTGTCGCACAGCACCGTGCCCGGGGTGAGATAGCCGGTCTCGATCAGCGTGCCGAAGGCAACGCGGGGTGCCTGACGCGGCGCCATCATCGTAGTGACCGCGCTCTCGTCGAGCGGCAGCGCCGCCGCGATGCGCTCCTGCGCCGCTTCGATATAGGTGCCCTCGCGATCGATGCCGATCCAGTGACGGCGCAGGCGCTTGGCCACCGCGCCGGTGGTGCCGGTGCCGAAGAAGGGATCGAGGATGACGTCGCCCGGCTTGGTGCAGGCGAGCATCACGCGGTAGAGCAGCGCCTCGGGCTTCTGGGTCGGATGAACCTTGACGCCGTTCTTCTTGAGCCGCTCCTGCCCGCCGCAGATCGGGAATTCCCAGTCGCTGCGCATCTGAAGCTCGTCGTTGAGCGTCTTCATGCTGCGGTAGTTGAAGGTGTATTTCGACTTCTCGCCCATCGACGCCCAGATCAGCGTCTCATGCGCGTTGGTGAAGCGCGTGCCCTTGAAATTGGGCATCGGGTTGGCCTTGCGCCAGATGATGTCGTTGAGGATCCAGAAACCGAGATCCTGGATCGCCGAGCCGACCTTGAAGATATTGTGGTAGCTGCCGATCACCCAGATCGTACCGTTGGGCTTGAGGATGCGGCGCGCCTCGGCCAGCCAGGCGCGGGTGAACGCGTCATAGGCATTCAGCGAATCGAACTTGTCCCAATCGTCGGTGACGGCGTCGACGAAGCTGCCGTCGGGGCGGTTCAGGTCGCCGCCGAGCTGCAGATTATAGGGCGGATCGGCGAAGATCATGTCGATCGACGCGGCGGGGAGCGCGCGCATCGCTTCGATACAATCCTGCTGGATGATCGTGTCGAGTGGCAGGACATCGACCCAGCTGCGGGTGCGGACCTCTGTCCCCTGGCGCGCTGGCGCGACCTTTTCGATGACCCCCATTAACTACTCCATACCCCTGTTGAGGGGGCGAAACGCCATGAAAGGACGGACTCCGTCAAGCGAACATTAGTTAACGAAAATCCTTTCGATTCCGTTAACTTGGCGGAACATTCCGAGACTGGACCAGATGTTGAGTCTGGAAGTTATCCACAGGCGCTAGGGATGGGGTGTGGCGGGGAAGACTCAATTTGCGCCGAATTGAGTAGCGAGTTTTGTCATGAATTTACAAACGCACATCGATTTTGCGATGTCGGGCGACCCCTTCACCTCGTGATGCGGCGGTTTTGCAGGCATCGGGTGTGTAAAGATGAATAGACGCACCTCAAATCGAACGAGGTGGCCAATGACCTATCAAGACGAAATCGCCCGCGCCAACGCGCCCATCGCCGCCGAGAATGGCCGCTGGAACGGCATCGATGCTGAATCGGTTGCGCGGATGCGGTTGCAGAACCGGTTCAAGACCGGCCTCGACATCGCCAAGTACACGGCCGCGATCATGCGCCGCGACATGGCGGCGTACGACGCCGACCCGGCGGCCTACACCCAGTCGCTCGGCTGCTGGCATGGCTTCATCGCGCAGCAGAAGCTGATCTCGATCAAGAAGCATTTCGGCACCACCAAGGGGCGGTATCTCTACCTCTCCGGCTGGATGGTCGCGGCGCTGCGCAGCGATTTCGGGCCGCTGCCCGACCAGTCGATGCACGAGAAGACCAGCGTCCCGGCGCTGATCGAGGAGCTGTATACCTTCCTCAAGCAGGCCGATGCGCGCGAACTGGGCATGATGTTCCGTGATCTCGACGCCGCGCGCGACGCCGGCAACGAAGTCGAGGCGGCGCGTATCCAGAATTCGATCGACAATTTCGAGACGCACGTCGTGCCGATCGTCGCCGATATCGACGCGGGCTTCGGCAATGCCGAGGCGACCTATCTGCTCGCCAAGAAGATGATCGAGGCCGGCGCCTGCGCGCTGCAGATCGAAAATCAGGTCAGCGACGAGAAGCAGTGCGGACACCAGGACGGCAAGGTCACCGTGCCGCACGAGGACTTCCTCGCGAAGGTCCGCGCGTGCCGCTACGCCTTCCTCGAGATGGGCGTCGATGACGGGATCATCGTCACGCGCACCGATTCGCTGGGTGCCGGGCTGACCAAGCAGATCGCCTATTCCAAGGAGAAGGGCGATCTGGGCGATCAGTATAACGCCTATCTCGATTGCGAGGAGGTGACCGACCCGTCGACCCTGCGCGGCGACGTCGTGATCGAGCGCGACGGCAAGCTGATGCGGCCCAAGCGCCTGCCATCGAACCTGTTCCAGTTCCGCGAGGGGACCGGGGCGGACCGCTGCGTGCTCGACTGCATCACCAGTCTGCAGAACGGCGCCGACCTGTTGTGGATCGAAACCGAGAAGCCGCATATCGAGCAGATCGCGTCGATGGTCGACCGCATCCGCGAGGTGATCCCGAACGCCAAGCTGGTCTATAACAACAGCCCAAGCTTCAACTGGACGCTCAACTTCCGCCAGCAGGTGTTCGATGCCTGGGGCGAAGCGGGCAGGGACGTTTCGGCCTATGACCGGGCGCGGCTGATGAGCGTCGATTATGACGGCACCGATCTGGCGAGCGAGGCGGACGAGAAGATCCGGACGTTCCAGCGCGATGCTGCGGCGCGCGCCGGCATCTTCCATCACCTGATCACGCTGCCGACCTATCACACCGCGGCGCTGAGCACCGACAATCTTGCCAAGGCCTATTTCGGCGACGAGGCGATGCTCGGTTACGTCAAGGGCGTGCAGCGCGAGGAGATCCGGCAGGGGATCGCGTGCGTCAAGCACCAGAATATGAGCGGCTCGGACATCGGCGACGATCACAAGGAGTATTTCGCGGGCGAGGCGGCGCTCAAGGCCGGCGGTGCCCACAACACGATGAACCAGTTCGCGGCGTAGGTTGCTGGATCCGGCTATCGCCGGATAGCGGCACCAGGCGCACTCGAGCAAACGAACAAGTTTCCTGGGGAGGAAAGGAGGTCCGTCGTCACGCCCTTGCGTGGCGGCGGACCTTTTCCTTCACATCTCGAACTCGACCAGCACCGAGTCCGCACTCTTGCGCGCCGGGCCGTGATAGACCGCCTCGATATTATTGCCCGCCGGATCGAGCAGAAAGGCGCCGTAATAGCCGGGGTGATAGGGGCGCTCGCCCGGGGCGCCATTGTCGGTGCCGCCGGCGGCGAGGCCGGTTTCGTGGAAGGCATCGACCATCGCCCGATCGGCGGCCTGGAAGGCGAGGTGGTGGTAGCCGGTGAGCTTGCCCATCGCCGCCTCGCTGTCGGCGGTCGAGATGAACAGCTCGTCCGCCCAGAAGAAATTCTCGCCGCTTCCCGCGATCGGGATGCCGAGCGTGTCGAAGATCGCCGTGTAGAAGCGGCGGCACGCGTCGAGATCGGCGACGACGAGCTGGATGTGATCGATCAGCCGGCCGCGGTGGAGCTGCTGGGTTTCCATCGGTTCTCTCCTCTTACCGGGAGGCAACCGCCGGGCCGAAGTCGAGTTCCGCCTGCGCAACCGGCGCGAAGCTGCGGCGGTGGTGCGGGGTCGGGCCGAGCGTGCGCAGCGCCTGCTGGTGGACCCTGGCGCCATAACCCTTGTTGCTCGCCCAGCCATAGCCGGGGTGGAGGGCGTCGAGCTCGATCATCATGGCGTCGCGATGGTGCTTGGCGATGATCGAGGCGGCGGCGATCGACAGGCAACGCGCATCGCCGCCGACCACCGCCTCGGAGGCGTGCTCCCAGTCGGGGCAGCGGTTGCCGTCGACGAGGACGAAGCCGGGGCGCAGGTCGAGCGCGGCGACCGCGCGGGTCATCGCCAGCATCGTTGCCCAGAAGATGTTGAGCCGGTCAATCTCCTCGACGGTGCAGATGCCGATGCCGACGCGCGCGCAACCGAGAATGGCGTCGTGCAGCGCCGTGCGTTTGGCGGCGGTGAGCGCCTTGGAATCGTCAATGCCGGGGGGGATACAGGCGGGATCGAGGATCACGGCGGCGGCGACCACCGGGCCGGCGAGCGGGCCGCGCCCGGCCTCATCCACCCCGGCGACGGGGCCGCGGATGCCGTGGCGGGTCTCGTAGACGAGATCAGGCATCGGGGGCCTCGGTGAACGCGTCGAACGGAGACTTGCCGAGGGTATGCCCGATCGGGCCATGCCCCTGGCCCAAGCCCGGCGCAGCGCGCAGCGCAGCCTGAACGAAACGATGCGCGCGCCCGGTGGCTTCAGGCAGGGTTTGTCCCTGGCCAAGCCCGGTCGCGATGCCGCTGGCTAGGGTACATCCGGTTCCGTGGGTGTGTCTTGAGTCAATCCAATGGGCGGACCAGCTATGGCATTCCCCGGGAGGGATGATCAGCCAGTCAGTCAGCAGATCGGTTGTGGCAATGCCCCCGGGCATTGCGAGAGTCTGCGCGGTTGCGCTCGGTGGACGGTGCCCACCCTTTGCCAGCACGGCACAACCGAAATCGTCTGCAAGGTCTTCCGCTGCGATCCTGCCTTCGATTTCGCTGGCAACGTCACGACCGATGAGCACGCCGAGTTCCGGCACGTTCGGTGTCACGACCGTGGCGCGGCGCATCAGCCGTTCGAACGCGGCGATCGTCGCATCGTCGGCAAGGATCGAGCCACTGGTGGCGATCATCACCGGGTCGAACACCACGGGCACGCCCGACAGCGCTTCGAGCCGACCGGCGACGGCATGGGCGATTTCGGCCGAGCCGATCATGCCGATCTTCACCGCATCGACGCCGATGTCGGAGACGACTGCGTCGATCTGGGCCAGCACCATGTCGACCGGGATCGGGTGGACGGCGGTGACGCCCAGCGTGTTCTGCGCGGTGATCGCGGTGATCGCGGTCATCGCGTGGCCGCCGAGCATCGTGACGGTCTTGATATCCGCCTGAATGCCCGCGCCGCCGCCCGAGTCAGAACCGGCGATGATGAGGATGCGGGGGATCATGGTGCGCTGCCGACAAAGTTGACAGATTCGCGCGGTTTTCTTGCCGAAGCGACTGCGACGCGACCGGTTCGCGACCACGACGCGACAGCAAGACGACGGGCACGCGCCGTGGCGGCGTCAGTGACGCGACATCCGCGCGCCACCAGCGCGCCACCGACGCGACGGACAGGCGACGCTCGCGCGCCAGCTTCGCGACACGCACGCGGGAAACGGGTTGGAAGGAGAACGGCGATGCGCATGCCGTCGCCATTGCACAGGCAGCGGGCAGTAGGAAAGTTCCACATGCGTGACGCGCCAATGGGGCGGCCTGCTAGCGCGCCATTGCAGCGGCCATCGGCGAGGCCGGGTCCTGGTCGCGCAATCCGGCGACGACGCCCGCATGGTTGGCGGCGGGCTGGTTCTGGCTGGTCTTCCACTTCCCCTCGATCCGCTCGATCGCGATCTCGACGCCGGCAATGCCCTTGAGCTGGGCGGTGATATAGTCGGCCGGGGCGTCGGCGACCGCCCAGGGCGCGTCGCGGTCAGCCTCCTGAAGCGTGGTCAGTGCGTCGATCTGCGCGCGGAGCCACACCGCATCCTCGATCACCCGGGGCCGTCCGTGCGCCTGAACGAGGATATAGTTCCAGGTCGGCACGGCCTTCCCATGTTCGTGCTTGGACGGATACCAGGATGGGGTCACATAGGCCTGCGGACCCTGGAAGATCACCAGCGCCTCGCCGCCCGCGCGCAGGTCCGCGAGCTGGGGGTTGGCCCTGGCCAGATGGGCGCGGAGCAGGTCGCGGCCGTCCTCGCCGGGCACGAGCATGAACGGCACGAGATTGGCGGTGAGACCGGACGGGCCATGCGTGACCAATGTCGCCAGCGGGTGCGCGCGGATCGTGGCGTGGAGAGGCGCGGGACGATCCTCGCGAAAGGCGGGCGGACGGTACATGGCGTGTCCTCGCAGGGATGGAATGCGGGCGCTATACCCGATCCGAGCCGGGCGTCATCATAGCGGTGCAGGTTCCTGGACTACCGGGGTCTTGCTGCCCAGCGCGGCACCGACCGAGGCGCAGACGACCAGCGCGATCGCGAACCATTGGAGCGGCGACAGATACTCGCCGAGCAGGAGGAAGCCGACCATCGCCCCGATCGCCGGCTCCGCACTGATCAGGGTGCTGAAGGTGTTCGAGGGCAGGCGGCGCAGCGCGATCATCTCGAGCGCGAAGGGGATCGCGCTCGACGCGATGCCGACGGCGACGCCGAGCAGCAGAATCTCCGGCCGGAGCAGCGCGGTACCGGCATGGGCGATGCCGACCGGCGCCGCAACCAGCGCGGCGACGATCATCCCGCCCGCGACGGCGCCCGCGCCATGCTCCTCACCCGCGCGCTTGCCGAGCAGGATATAGCCCGCCCAGCAGGCACCGGCGATCAGCGCGAGGACGATGCCGCGCCAGTCGAGCTGCGTCGTGCCACCCCAGAGTGGAAGCAGGAGCAACAGGCCCGCCACCGCGAAACCGATCCAGACGAGGTCGGACTTGCGCCGCGAGGTGAGGACGGCGACCGAGAGCGGCCCGATGAACTCGATCGCGATGGCAATGCCGAGCGGGATGAAGGTCAGCGACTTGTAGAAGGTCAGGTTCATTAGCCCGAGGACGAGGCCGTAGCCGGCGAGCGAGCGCCAGCCGCCGCGCCAGTCCAGCCGCCACGGCCGGAAGATCGCCGAGAGGATGATCGCCCCGATGATGAGACGCAGCGTCGTCGCCCCCTCCGGCCCGACCGAGGGGAACAACGTCTTGGCGAACGACGCGCCGGTCGCGACTGAGATCATCGCGGCGAGCAAGGTCAGCAGGGCGAGGACATCGACGCGCGCGGGCGCCGGCCGGGAAGCAAGGACGGTCATGGGACTCACTCGGGGAAAACGTTGTCATCGGCAATTTACCGGGAGGTTTTGACAAAGGCGCTCGATTTTGACGTTATGTCGATAATTTTTATCGACAAGGTGGACGTTCGCGATGCGAAATGACGCGCTGGACAGTTTCGACCTCAAGCTGCTCGAGCTGATGCAGCAGGACACGCAGCGGCCGATGACGGCGGTCGCCGGGGCGGTGGGGCTGTCGGTGCCGGCCTGTTATCGCCGGATGCGGCGGCTGCGTGCGATCGGCGCGATCGAGCGCGAGGTCGCGATGGTGCGGCCAAAGACGCTGGGCTGGCCGCTGTCGATGCTGGTCATGGTGACGCTCGAGCGCGAGGATGCGCGGACGACGCAGGAGATGATGGCGATCCTGCGTGCCGAACCCGAGGTGATCGAGGCGTGGAACGTCACTGGCGATTTCGACATCGCGGTGAAGATGATCGCGCGCGACATGGAGAGCTATGACGATACGGTGGTGCGGCTGTTCTCTGCCAACCCGCGGGTGCGCGCGTTCCAGACATTGGTGGTGATCCGCCAGCTCAAGGAGCTGAGCCCGATCCCGATTGCCGGCTGAGCTAGCCCCGACGCGCGCGTAGCAGCAGGGCGATGACCGGCGGGAACAGCAGCCACGCGCCGTTGGCGGGCATCACCGCCACCATGGCGATCAGAGTGAGCAGCAGGAGCAGCGCAGCGCTGAAGGGAACCGCGATGCGGCGCGCCTCCATCGCATCGATCAGCAGGCCCGTGACGCCAAGCACCGGAGCGAAGGCGAGGAACCAATAGGCCGTCGCGCGTAGCGAATAATCGTCGGCGGTGGCGATCAGCCCGGCGCCGGCCATCTCCTGCAGCGGCGCGGCATAGAGGAAGAAGGTGGCGATGCCGTGCAGCAGCGCGACGGCGATGAACCAGCGACCGATCCAGCGGCGGGGCGTGCCCACCCCGCTCAGCCCTTGAACATCCGCTGCGTGCTCGCCGGATTGCGCTTGAGTGCATCGCCCACGCGCGCGGGCCGGTCGAGCAATTCGCCACCGCAGTTCGGGCAGACCTCGTCCATTGAATCGGCGCAGTCCGCGCAGAAGGTGCATTCGAACGAGCAGATGAACGCGCCGCCCTGATCGGCGGGCAGATCGGTGCCGCAGCGTTCGCAATCGGGGCGCATCTCAAGCATGACCGGCGACTAGCCTCCTTTGGCGGAGGCGGGAAGTATGATTGCACTGCGCGCGGCGCCATTTTACCCTCGTGTCGCGGGTGGGAGGACAGGACATGCGGAAGGCATTCGGCGCGACGATCGGGTTGCTCTTGCTTCCAGCGCCGACGAGCGGCCAGACCGTTGTCGCTACGCCGTGGATCGACGCGCGGGCTGCCGATCCCTTCGCGCTGCTCGCCGCTTATTTGGGACGCAGTCCGCAAGAGCTGAAGCGCGCCTTTCCGGGCGGCAAGGGCACGGCATTTGCGGCGCAATGCGCGGCCAGGCTCTACAAGCGCGATCGGGGAAACGCGGTCTATACGATCGATCTGCAGATCAAGGGGGCGGGCTGCTACGATCTCGGCATGCAGGCGCTGGAACGAGTCTATGGCAAGCCGAATACCGATGGCGGTTACGGCTATGCCGCCGCACTCGCTGCGGGCGGCAGCGTCAGCACCGTGTACCGCAAGACCATGGTGTTGAAATGGTGCCCGGCCGGTTTCGACGTGCTGGTCGTGCAGCCGGCGGGCTGGCGCGACGGCCTGAACCTGACCGTGGCGCTACCGGGTGCGTGGAATCCCAGGAACGGAAAGCGGGTGGCGCCCGACTCGCCCGAGCAACAGGCGTCCTGCCCGGCCCGGAACGGCTAGCCGGGCGGGTGCCGCTTCAGCGCAGCGGATCAAACGCTACGCCGCTGCCTTGCGCACCGCGTCGCAGATGCGGTCGACGATCGCCTCGACCTGTGCCCGGTCTTCGCCTTCGGCCATCACGCGGATCACCGGCTCGGTGCCAGAGGCGCGGATGACGATGCGGCCGGTGCCGTCGAGCTCGGCCTGCGCGGCGGCGATCACCGATTTGACCGTGTCGTTCTCGAGCGGCTTGCCGCCCGAGAAGCGGACATTCTTGAGCAGCTGGGGCAGCGGGTCGAAGCGGTGGAGCATCTCGCTCGCCGGAACGCCGGCGCGGACCAGCTCGGCCAGCACCTGAAGCGCGGCGACGAGCCCGTCGCCGGTGGTGGCATAGTCCGAGAGGATGAGGTGGCCCGACTGCTCACCGCCGAGATTATAGCCGGAGGCGCGCATCGCCTCGAGCACATAGCGGTCGCCGACGGCAGTGCGTTCGAGGCCGAGGCCGTGGGTCGCGAGATAGCGCTCAAGGCCGAGATTGGACATGACCGTGGCGACGATGCCGCCCCCGCGAAGCCGCCCCTGCCGCGCCCAGCCGGCGGCGATCGTCGCCATCAGCTGGTCGCCATCGACCACCTCGCCCTGCTCGTCGACCACGATCAGCCGGTCGGCGTCACCGTCGAGCGCAATGCCGATATGCGCGCCGGAGGCGACCACGGTCTCGCACAGCGTCAGCGGCGCGGTCGAGCCGACCTGATCGTTGATGTTCTTGCCGTTCGGGTTGACGCCGATCGCGACAACTTCCGCGCCCAACTCCCACAGCGCCGAAGGAGCGACCTGATAGGCGGCGCCGTTGGCGCAATCGACCACGACCTTGAGCCCGTCGAGGCGCAGATCTTCGGGGAAGGTGGATTTGGCGAAGTGGATATAGCGGCCCCTGGCGTCCTCGATCCGCTTGGCGCGGCCGATATCGGGGGCGGGCGCGAGCGGGATCTCGCCGTCGATCAGTGCCTCGATCGCGTGCTCGTCCGCGTCGGAGAGCTTGTAGCCGTCGGGGCCGAACAGCTTGATGCCGTTATCGGCATAGGGGTTGTGGCTGGCCGAGATCATCACGCCCATATCGGCGCGCATCGAATGGGTGAGCATCGCGACGGCAGGGGTCGGCATCGGGCCGACCAGCACCACATCCATGCCGACGCTGGTGAAGCCCGCGACCAGCGCGTTCTCGATCATATAGCCCGACAGGCGTGTGTCCTTGCCGATCACGACGCGGTGCTTGTGATCGCCGCGGCGGAAGTGCGCGCCGGCGGCCATGCCGACCTGCATCGCCATCGCTGCGGTCATTGGCGCGACATTGGTCTTGCCGCGAATTCCGTCGGTGCCGAAATATTTCCTTGCCATATCCGCCTGCTTTGCGACGTTGCCGTCTTTCTGGCAGGCGGTCATAGCGCCGCTTTTTCTCAAGGGCGAGCATGTCGCTGATCTTCCGAACCTTCGCCTCTCTGATCCGCATCGTGCTGGGGCCGTCGAACCGCGCGCAGCCGGTACGCATCCTGATCGCCCTTGTCGCCGCGCTCGTGATCGGCGTCGGCGCCGCCGCCACCGCACCCGAGCGGGCGCTCGTCGCAGCCGACTGGATCGCCCCGGTGGGCACCATCTGGCTGCACGCACTGCAGATGACGATCATCCCGCTGGTCGTCTCGCTGCTGATCACCGGCATTTCGGCGACCGCGGAGAAGGCGCGCGCGGGGCGGCTGGCGGGCCGGGCATTCCTGACCTTCATTGCGCTGTTGTGGGTTTCCTCGGCGCTCGGCGGCGCACTGACGGTTTTCTATCTCGACCTGTTCCCGCTCGCTTCGTCCTCGGCGCAGGCGCTGCAGGGCGCACTCGCCGACAAGACGCCCGAGATCGGCACGATCCCGCCGTTCGTCGACTTCATCGTCGCGATGGTGCCGTCGAACCCGGTGACCTCGGCGGCGAACGACGCGTTCCTCCCGCTGATCCTGTTCACCACCGTGTTCGCTTTCGCGTTGACGCGGCTGCCCAAGGAACAGCGCGAGACGCTGACCCGCTTCTTCGAGGCGCTGGGCAACACGATGCTGGTGGTGATCAACTGGGTGTTGTGGCTCGGGCCGATCGGCGTCGCGGCGCTGGCCTATATGGTCGGTGCAAGGGCGGGGACGGCGGCGTTCGGCGCGCTGCTCCATTATGTCGCGATCCTGTGCGGCGTCGGCATCGTTATGTGGCTGCTCGCGGCGCCGTTCGGTATCCTGGCGGGCCGGGTTTCGCCGATGCGCTACATCCGCGCGGTGGCGCCGTCACAGGCGGTCGCCTTCTCGACCCAATCGTCGCTCGCCAGCCTGCCGGCGATGCTCAAGGCGACCGAGAATCTGGGCGTCCCCGCGGCACATTCGGGCGTGGCGCTGCCGATTGCGGTCGCGATCTTCCGCTGGACCGGACCCGCGATGAACTTCGCGGTGGCGATCTATGTCGCGCATCTGCTGGGGATCGAGCTCGGGCCGAGCCAGCTTGCGGCGGGCTGGGTGGTCGCGGCGATCACGACGATGGGCGCGGTCGGCCTGCCCGGTACGATCAGCTTCGTCAGCTCGATCGCGCCGATCGCGACTGCGATGGGCGTACCGCTCCCGATGCTCGGCCTGCTGGTCGCGGTCGAGACGATCCCCGACCTGTTCCGCACGCTCGGCAACGTCGCGATGGACGTCAGCGCGACGCGCGTGGTGAGCCTGCATACCGGCGGCGAGGACGGGCTGGAGGATGAATCCGACCGGCTTCTCAGAAACGAAGGCTGAGCATCGCCCCGGCGCGAGCCGGGGCGGCGCGGCTCATTTCATCAGCACAAGCTCTTCGGCCATCGACGGGTGGAGCGCGACGGTCTGGTCGAAATCGGCCTTGGTCAGGCCGGCCTTGACCGCGATAGCGGCGGCCTGAAGGATTTCCGGCGCATCGGGGCCGATCATGTGGAGGCCGAGCACCTTCCCCGAATCCGCCTCGCACACCATCTTGTACAGCGCGCGCTCGTTACGGTTGGCGAGGACGTTCTTCATCGCCCGGAAGTCCGAGGTGTAGACGCGGACCGAGCCGTATTTCTGCTTGGCCTGCCCCTCGGTCAGGCCGACGCCGGCGATCGGCGGGTGGCTGAACACCGCGGCGGGGATGCAGTCATAGTCGACGACGGTCGGCTTGTTGCCGAACACGGTGTCGGCGAAGGCCTGTCCTTCGCGGATCGCCACCGGGGTGAGCTGGACGCGGTTGGTGACGTCACCCACGGCATAGATCGACTCGACCGACGACTTGTTGTCCGCGCCGACGACCACCGCGCCTTTGGCGTCGAGCTCGACCCCGGCCTCGGCAAGGCCCAGTCCCTCGGTATTGGGGACGCGGCCGGTGGCGAAGAGGACGCAATCGACCTCGATCGGCTCATGGTTGGTCATGCTGACCTTGAGGCTGCCGTCGGCCTGCTTCTCGATCCCGCGGAATTCGGCATGGAAGCGGAAGTCGATGCCCTTGGTCATGCTGATCTGGAGCAGGCGGTCGCGGATCTGCTCGTCATAGCCGCGCAGGATCACGTCGGAGCGGTTGATCAGCGTGACCTTGCTGCCGAACTCGTTGAAGATGCCGGCGAATTCGTTGGCGATATAACCCGCGCCCGCGATCAGCACGCGCTTGGGCAGCGCGTCGAGGTGGAATACCTCGTTCGAGGTGATGCCATGCTCGCTGCCCGGGCAATGCGGGACGGCGGGGCGGGCACCGACCGCGATCAGGATCTTGCCGGCGGTGATCTTGCGGCCGCTGGCCAGCGTCACTTCATTGGGGCCGGAGACGGTGGCGCGTTCGTGGATGACCTCGACGCCGTGATTGTCGAGCGTGTGGGTGTAGGCGCCGTTCAATCGGTCGACCTCGGCCAGCACATTGTCGCGCAGCACCGCCCAGTCGAAGTCGCAATCGGGGACGTTCCAGCCGAAACGGCGGGCGTCCTTCAGATCTTCGGCGAAATGCGCGCCATAGACGAGCAGCTTCTTTGGCACGCAGCCGCGGATGACGCAGGTGCCGCCGACGCGATATTCCTCGGCGATCGCGACCTTCGCGCCGTGCGCGGCAGCGACGCGGCTGGCGCGGACGCCGCCGGAGCCCGCACCGATGACGAAGAGGTCGTAGTCGAAGTCGGCCATCACTTGCTCCCGCTCATGCGCCGGTTCGTCGCGCAGGAGCGGGAGATAGGCGTGCGGAGGGCGGATGCCAACGGATCGGCTTACCCTGCTCGGGGGTTTTGCTGGCGAAGGAGAGATCCGATGCACATCATCCTTGGGGGGACCGGCAATGTCGGTTCGGCGGTGGCGCGCACCTTGCTCGCCGCGGGCGAGCCGGTGACGATCGTCAGCCGCGACCCCGCGAAGGTGCGGGAATGGGAGAATAGCGGCGCGAACGTCGCGATCGCCGACATCCTCGACGTGCGCGCGCTGACCGATGTCCTTTGCACCGGCACGCGCGCCTTCCTGCTCAACCCGCCGGCCGCGCCGAATACCGATACCGATGCGCAGGAGCGCCGCACGGTCGAGGCGATCCTGACTGCGGCCGAGGGGGCGGGGCTGGAGAAGCTGGTCGCCGAATCGACCTATGGTGCGCAGCCCGGCGAGCGGTGCGGCGACCTCAACACGCTGTGGGAGCTCGAGAAGGGGCTGGCCGAGCAGCCGGTCCCGTTCGCGATCAATCGCGGCGCCTATTATTTCAGCAACTGGGCGGCGAATCTGGAGGAGGTGCGCGAAGCGGGCGTGCTGCGGACGATGTTCGACGGTGATTTCGAGCTGCCGATGGCGGCGCCCGAGGATCTGGGCAAGCACGCCGCCGCGCTGATGACCGACGATCGCACCGGTGTGTTCTTCGCCGAGGGACCGCAGCGTTACACGCCGCAGGACGTCGCCAACGCCTTTGCCGCGGCGCTGGATCGCAGCGTACGCGTCGAGACCATTCCGCGCGAGCAGTGGGTGCCGGCGTTCAAGGCGATCGGCTTCTCATGCCCCGCGGCGGAGAGCTATGCGCGGATGACGGCGGCAACGGTGGATGATCTGGAACTGCCCGATGCGCCGGTGCGCGGCGAGGTGCGGCTGGCGAAGTATATCGCGGCGCTGGTGGATCGGGAGGTGGAGGTGGCGTAAGACCACAGCGATATCTACCCACACCTCCACCGTCACCCCGGCCTTGTGCCGGGGTCCACCGGGAGGCTGGTTCTGGACGAGAGGCTGGAGGTCAGTCCGCGAGGCTGAGTGGACCCCGGCACAAGGCCGGGGTGACGGGGAGCTTGGTCGCTGACCGAGTCGTTTTGCCTACCCCGCAACAGTCACCGCTTCATAGCTTCTTCCTCTGCGGCGAACACGCTCTCGATGAGGTCTAGCGTCCGACGTTCATCTCCTCTCTCAGGGACCGGGAGACCAGAGATACTCGGATTCGTGTCCGTCGAGAATTCCATCCAGCTGCTAGTATCAAAGACAATTCTTCGATGATCTTTTCTAAACTCACAGAATGGCGCCACTTCGTTCCACCCTGCGGCCTTCAACACCACGCCAAACCAAGGATCAGCGGAAGTATATGACATGCATGCCCTCCAAAGGGGCAATCCCCCTAACCCTCACCGCTTGCGCACGAACTCCGCGCGCAGGACCAGGCCCTTGATACCTTCGTATTTGCAGTCGATTTCCTGTGGGTCGCCGGTGAGGCGGATCGACTTGATCAGGGTGCCGCGCTTCAAGGTCTGGCCGGCGCCCTTGACGGTCAAATCCTTGATCAGCGTGACCTGATCGCCGTCGGCGAGGAGGTTGCCGACCGAATCGCGGACTTCGACCGTCTCGCCCGCAGGCGGGGCTGCGAGCTGCGAGGCGGGGACCCATTCCCCGCTCGCCTCGTCATAAACATACTCGTCGCCCGACATCATCCGAACGCCCGCCGGATGAGGTCGTCGGTCGAGGGATCGAAATCCTGCCCGCCCTGGTCCGCGGCCTTGGCCATTTCCTTGCCCAGCTCGACCCCGAACTGGTCGAACGGGTTGATGCCGAGCAACGCGGCGCTGACAAAGGTGCGCTGCTCATAGAAGGCGATCAGCGCGCCCAGCGTGCGCGGGTCGAGCTCGTCGAGCAGGATCGTGGTCGAGGGGCGGTCGCCGGGATAGGCGCGCGCCGGATCGGCATTGGCGCGGCCGGCCATCAGCGCGGCGCCCTGCGCGAAGGCGTTGATCAGCAGCTGGCGATGGTGATCCTCAGCCAGATCGTCGCCTGGCTCGATCACCGCGACGAACTCGAGCGGGACGAGGCGGGTGCCCTGATGCAGCAGCTGGAACACCGCATGTTGCGCGTCGGTGCCGACGCCGCCCCAGGTGATCGGCGCGGTCGGACGGCCGACCGGCTGGCCGTCGGCGGTGACGCCCTTGCCGTTCGATTCCATCTCGAGCTGCTGGAGATAGGGCGGGAGCAGGCGGAGGCGTTCGTCATAGGCGAAGGTCGCACGCGTCTCGCAGCCGCGATTCTGGGTGTAATAGAGGTCGGCGAAGGCGGCGAGGACCGGGGCGTTGCTCTTGAGGTCGGTCAGGCGGAAATGGCGGTCCATCTCGGCCGCGCCCTCGAGCAGCGCCTCGAACGCATCCCAGCCGAGCGCGAGCGCGGCGGGGAAGCCGATCGACGACCACAAGGAATAGCGGCCGCCCACGGATTCAGCGAACGGGAGCACGCGGGTTTCGTCGACACCCCATTCGATCGCCTTGTCGGGCGCAGCGGTGAGCGCGATGACATGGCCATAGGGATCCTCGACGCCATGCTCACGCATCCAGTCGAGCGCGCTGGTTGCGTTGAGCAGTGTCTCGGTGGTGGTGAAGGTCTTGGACGCGACCGCGATCAGCGTCGCGTGCGGGTCGAAATCGGCGATCGCCTCTTCGAGCGCGCAGCCATCGACGTTGGAGACGATGGCGACGTCATAATGCCCGCCTTCGCGGCCGAGCGCGTCGATCAGCAGCTCGGGCCCGAGCGCTGAGCCGCCGATGCCGATGTGCAGGATGTGACGGATCGGGCCGAGCGCTTCGGCCTCGATCGCGTCGATCAGGCCGCGCATGCGGGCGTGGAACGCGGCGGCGCGGGCGACGCTGTCGTCCGAACCTTCGCCGCGCTCGGCGCTATGCTCGGCAGGGCGGCCTTCGGTGACGTTGACCGCCTCGCCCGCGAACAGCGCTTCGCGCTTGCCGGCGAGGTCAGTGGCCTTGGCCAGCGCGGCGAAGGCATCGAGCGCGGCGCCGTCGAGATGCGTCTTGGAGAAGTCGAAATGGATGCCCGCGACATCGGTGGAGAGCAAAGCCAGCCGGTCCGCGTCGGCGGCGAACAGCTGGGTCAGCGGGGTACGGGGCAGGCTTTCGATCGCGGTCCAGTCGGGGGTGCTCACTGCCTGTCTCCTGTTGAATTCGGGGCGCCATGTAGCGTGCCATTTCGGGCATCGCCAGATGGGTGCTGCACGTCACCGCCTTGACGCTGCCACATGGCCCGCGCAGAGCAGCGACATGGACGATACCGCCCCGACCGATTCCGGCATCAAGCCCGCTCCCATCCACACGCCCAAGCCGCGTTCCGAATGGCGCGATACGCTGAGCTTCCTCGTCAAGCTCGCGATCCTGGTGTTCGTGGTGCGCAGCTTCATCTTCGCGCCGTTCAGCATCCCGTCGGGATCGATGCTGCCGCGGCTGCTGGTGGGTGACTTTCTGTTCATCACCAAATGGAATTACGGCTATTCCAAGCATTCGCTGCCGTGGAGCCTGCCGCTGATCCCGGGCCGCATCTTCGCCAAGGATCCGACGCGCGGCGATGTGGTGGTGTTCAAGGCGCCGCCGACCGACGACACCGACTGGATCAAGCGTGTGATCGGCCTGCCCGGCGATACGGTGCAGATGCGCAATGGCCAGCTGGTCCTCAACGGTCAGGCGATCCCCAAGCAGCCGATCGCGGACTTCGTGGTGCCGATCAGCCCCAATTTCCCGGTCGCGGGTCCCGGTGTGGACGGTGGCTGCGATGTCAGGTTCGTCGAATCGGGGCCGAACGGCACCCAGCTTTGCCGCATCCCACGCTTCCGCGAGACGCTGCCGGGCGGCAAGAGCTATGAAGTCCTCGACGAGGGGTTCAACCCCGGTGCCGACGATACCGAATTGTTCACGGTCCCTGCGGGCCATGTCTTCCTGATGGGCGATAATCGCGACAATAGCGCCGACAGCCGTTTCGTGCCGATGCTCGACAGCATGGGGCAGAACCGCGGCGGTATCCGCTTCGTGCCGATGGAGAATCTGCAAGGCAAGGCGGTGGTGAATTTCTGGTCCACCGATGGCGGCGCGCAATGGGTGCTGCCCTGGACCTGGTTCAGCGCGGCGCGGTGGAGCCGCATCGGGGAAGGCTTTTGACCGAGAAGCTGGCCGACTGGCTGGCGGGGGTGTTGGGCAGCCCCGCGGGTGACCTCGCGGGCTATGAGCGCGCGCTGACGCATGGCAGCCAGAGTGCGGCCAATTACGAGCGGCTCGAGTTTCTGGGCGACCGGGTGCTGGGGCTGACGATCGCCGAATGGCTATATGAGCGCTTTCCGGACGAACCCGAAGGCAAGCTGTCGCGGCGGTTCAACTCGCTCGTGACGGGGCAGGTCTGTGCCGAGGTGGCGCGCGAAATCGGCGTGCCCGCGCACCTCAAGCTGGGCAAGCAGGCGCGCGACGACGGCGCGGCGTCGAGCGACAATGTGCTGGGCGATGTGATGGAGGCGCTGATCGGTGCCCATTTCGTCGAGCGCGGGTTCGAGACGGCCAGGGCGCTGGTGCGACGGCTGTGGGACAGCCGGATCGATGCGCAGGCATCCGCTCCCAAACACCCCAAATCGGCGTTACAGGAATGGGCTGCGGCCAATAATCGCCGCCAGCCCGAATATGAGCTGGTCGAGCGTTCGGGGCCGGGGCATGCGCCGCGCTTCAAGGTGCGCGCGGTGATCGGCAAGCTCGCCGAAGCCGAGGGCGAAGGCAGCTCGAAACAGGAAGCGGAAACCGCTGCGGCGACGGCGCTGCTGGAGAAGCTCGGCTAGACCGGCTACGGAGACCAAGTGAATAACGTAGAAGAACAACGCTGCGGCCTGGTTGCCGTGGTCGGCGCGCCCAATGCGGGCAAGTCGACGCTGGTGAACGCGCTGGTCGGCCAGAAGGTGGCGATCGTTAGTCCCAAGGCGCAGACGACGCGCGTGCGGCTGATGGGCATCGCGATCGAGGGCGATACGCAGCTGCTGCTGGTCGATACGCCGGGTATCTTCGATCCGTCGCGGCGGCTGGACCGGGCGATGGTCGCGGCGGCGTGGGAAGGCGCCAAGGATGCCGACCTGATCGCGCTCGTGGTCGACGGCAAGGGCGGGGTCGGGCCGAAGGTGCGCGGGCTCGCCGAGAGCCTCAAGGACCGGCGCGAGCGCAAGCTGCTGATCCTCAACAAGGTCGATATCGCCGACAAGCCGCGGCTGCTCGGCCATGCCGCGACGCTCAACGAGCTGGGCGCGTTCGACGACACCTATTTCGTGTCGGCGACGACTGGCGATGGCGTGTCGGAGTTGAAGGCTGCGCTGGCCGCCAAGATGCCCGCAGGGCCGTGGCATTTCCCCGAGGATCAGGTGTCCGACGCGACCGACCGCATGCTCGCGGCGGAGATCACGCGCGAGCAGCTCTATCTGCAGCTCCACGCCGAGCTGCCCTATGCCAGCGCGGTCGAGACCGAGCAGTATAAGGAGCGTGAGGACGGGTCGGTCGAGATCCACCAGCAGATCCTGGTCGGGCGCGAGACGCAGCGTGCGATCGTGCTGGGCAAGGGTGGCAGCCGGATCAAGGAGATCGGCGCGCGGGCCCGGGCCGAACTGGCCAGGCTGATGGGGGTCAAGGTCCACCTGTACCTGCACGTCAAAGTGCGGCCGGGCTGGGAGGACGATCGCACTTTGTATCGCGATATCGGGCTGGACTGGGTCGAGTAGGTCGAAGCCGTCGGCTTCCCGTCATCCCGGGAGGCTGAGTGGACCCCGGCACAAGGCCGGGGTGACGGAGGTTTCAAAGGGCGGGCCGCTCTAGCCGAGCAGCGAGTCCACCCACTCAGGCACGAGCGTGCCCGCCGGGCCGAGGCGGCTTTCCCCGAACCACGCGCTGCCTTCGGAGCGGTCGAGGTTGAGTTCGAGCGTGTCGGCACCGTGATAGCGCGCGGTGCGCACGAAGCCCGCGGCGGGATAGACCGCGCCCGAGGTGCCGATCGACACGAACAGGTCGGCGCGAGAGATCGCCGCGTCGATCGCGTCCATCCGGTAAGGCATCTCGCCGAAGAAGACGATGTCGGGGCGAAGCGCCGGTGCGCCGCATGTCGCGCAGCGGGTGCGCGGCGGCAGGCTGTCGGTCCACGGCTGGCGCACATCGCACTCGGCGCAGAGCGCGGAATTGAGCTCGCCATGCATATGGATCAGGCGTTTGGAGCCGGCGCGTTCGTGCAGATTGTCGACATTCTGCGTGACCAGCAGCAATTCGCCCGGCCACGCCGCGTCGAGCCGGGCGAGTGCGTGGTGCGCGGCATTGGGCGCGACGGCCGTCAGCTTCGCGCGGCGTTCGTCGTAGAAGCGATGGACCAGCACCGGATCGTGCGCGAGCGCCTCCGGGGTGCAGACATCCTCGACGCGATGTCCCTCCCACAGCCCGCCGGGGCCGCGAAAGGTGGCGACGCCGGATTCCGCGGACACGCCGGCGCCGGTGAGGATGACGATATTGCGGATATCAGGCATTCGTCCCCCTCGGCCCGAACAGGATGATCGCGGTGCCGAGCAGCGCGACCGCGCCGCCGATCACGTCCCAGCGGTCGGGCCGGGCGCCCTCGACCGCCCACAGCCATGCGATCGCGGCGGTGATGTAGATCCCGCCATAGGCGGCATAGGCGCGCCCGGCATGGCTGGTCTCGATCAGCGTCAGCGCCCAAGCAAAGACGATCAGCGCGGCCACGCCGGGGATCAGCCACAGCGGCGACTTGTCGAGCCGCAGCCACGCCCAGAAGGCGAAGCACCCGGCAATCTCGGCAAAGGCGGCGAGAACATAGGCGAACAGGGTCATCGCATGCGGGCTTAGCGCAATCGGTGGCGGGCGCGTAGCCGCGATGACTATATGAGGCGAATGAGCGAACTCCCTGAAGTTCTTGCGCAATGGTTCGCGTCGCGCGGCTGGACGCCGCGGCGGCATCAGCTCGACATGCTCGCGGCGGGGCGGGCCGGGCGCCACGCGCTGCTGGTCGCGGCGACGGGGGCGGGCAAGACGCTGGCCGGGTTTCTGCCGACACTGACCGAGCTGATCGAGCAGCCGGGCGAGGGGTTGCACACGCTCTATATCTCGCCGCTCAAGGCATTGGCGGTGGATGTGCAGCGCAATCTGCTGACCCCGATCGAGGAGATGGGGCTCGACATCCGGGTCGAGACGCGAACCGGCGACACCCCGCACGAAAAGAAGATGCGCCAGCGTGCGCGGCCGCCGCAGATCCTGCTGACCACGCCCGAATCGCTCAGCCTGTTGCTGTCGTACGAGGACAGTTTCCTGATGTTCGCGGGGCTGAAGACGGTGGTGGTGGACGAGGTCCATGCCTTTGCCACCGGCAAACGCGGCGACCTGCTGGCGCTGGCGCTGGCGCGGCTCCAGACGCTGGCGCCCGGGATGCGCCGCGTGGCGCTGTCGGCGACGGTAGCCGACCCCGACGGCTATCGCGCCTGGCTCGCGCCGCATGGCGAGATCGATGCGGTCGAGCTGGTGCGGGGGGAGAAGGGCGCCGATCCCGATATCGCGATCCTGCTGCCCGAGGGGCGCGTGCCGTGGGCGGGCCATTCGGGCCTTTATGCGATCCCGCAGGTGATGGCGGAGATCGAGATGCACAAGACGACGATCATCTTCTGCAACACGCGCGGTCTGGCCGAGCTGGTGTTCCAGAATTTGTGGAAGGTGAACGAGCTTAAGCTGCCGATCGGGGTGCACCATGGCAGCCTGAGCCTCGAAGCGCGGCAGCGCGCCGAACAGGCGATGGCCGATGGCCGGCTGCGCGCGCTGGTCGCCACCGCGAGCCTCGACCTCGGCGTCGACTGGGGCGACGTCGATTGCGTGATCCAGATGGGAGCGCCCAAGGGCAGTTCGCGGCTGTTGCAGCGGATCGGACGCGCCAACCACCGGCTCGACGAACCGAGCGAGGCGGTGCTCGTGCCGGGCAATCGCTTCGAGTATCTGGAGGCGCGCGCGGCGCTGGATGCCGTGGAGGCGGGCGAGCTCGATCCCGACATCTTCCGCCCCGGCGCGCTCGATGTGCTGGCGCAGCATGTGATGGGGCTGGCCTGCGCGGCGCCGTTCGATGCTGCGGAATTGCTGCGGGAGGTGCAGGGCGCATTGCCCTATTCGGCACTGACTAAAGACGTGTTCGAGCGGGTGCTGAACTTCATCGCCGATGGCGGCTATTCGCTGCGCGCGTACGACCGGTTCAAGCGGCTGACGCGGGATCACGATGGTCTGTGGCGGGTGACCAAGCCCGCCTTTGTTGCGCAGCATCGGTTGAACGCGGGCATCATCGTCGAGGCGCCGATGATGGAGGTGCGCTTCCGCAACGGGCGGAAGCTGGGCCGGGTGGAAGAAGCGTTCGGCGCGTCGCTGTCGCCGGGAGATCGCTTCTTTTTCGCGGGACTGGCGCTGGAGGTCGAACGGATCGAGGTCACCGACATCCTTGTCCGCGCGACTGCAAAACAGGCACGCTATGTTTCCTATATGGGCGCGCGGCTGGCGATCACCTCGACGCTGGCGGCGCGGGTGCGGCGCTTCTTCGACGACCCCGCAATCTGGGCGCGGTTCCCGGCGGATGTGCGCGAATGGCTGGAGGTGCAGTCCTGGCGCTCGCGGCTGCCGGCGCCGGGCAAGCTGCTGGTCGAGACCTTTCCGCATGGCGGACGGCACCATATGGTCGCCTATTGTTTCGAGGGTTGGAACGCGCACCAGTCGCTGGGGATGCTGATCACGCGGCGGATGGAGGCGATGGGGCTGAAGCCCACGGGCTTCGTCGCCAATGACTATGCGCTGGCGGTCTATGGCCTCGAGAAGATCGAGGATCCCGCGCCGCTCTTCTTGCCCGACATTCTTGAGGATGAGTTCGTCGAGTGGGTGCAGGGATCGGCGCTGCTCAAGCGCGCGTTCCGCGAAGTGGCGGTGATCGGCGGCCTGGTCGAGCGCCAGCAGCCGGGCAAGCGAAAGACCGGGCGTCAGGTCAGCTTTTCGACCGATCTGATCTATGACGTGTTGCGTAAATACGAGCCCGACCATCTGTTGCTCAAGGCGGCGTGGGCCGACGCGCGCGCGCGGATGACCGATATCGGCCGGCTCGCGCATCTGCTCGATACAGCGGCGGACACGATCGAGCATGTCGACCTCGATCGCGTTAGCCCGATGGCGGTGCCGGTGCTGATCATGATCGGGCGTGAGTCGATCGCGCAGGGGTCGGCGGAGGACGCGATGCTGATCGAAGCGGAGGCGCTGGCCGCAGAGGCGATGCGGATGGACTGAGCGTTTCGCAAGCGTCGCGACCTTTCGACCAACGACATTTGCTGCGCAGCATGAACAGGCGTACAATGCGCGTGCTATGCAGCTTCGCCTGTTGACGCCTTTGCTGATCATGCTCGCCGCGGCCCCCGCGGCGACGCAGGAGGCTGCTGCACCAGCGGCAGCAGATGATGGGAGCGGTACGCTCGCCCTCGGTGCGCTTGCCGACCGCATGACCGTACCGGTTTCGATCAACGGCGCCAAGCCGCAGCCCTTCGTCATCGATACCGGCGCCGAACGCTCGGTGATCTCGCGCCAGTTGGCGGGGACGTTGCGCCTGCCGGCGGGACCACGGGTGAAGCTGACGACGATGACTGGAAGCGCCAGCGTGCCGACGGTGGTGATCCCATCGCTTGTGGTCGGCCCGGTGCGGGATGCGATCGCTTTCAATGCGCCCGCGCTCGAAGCCTCGCATCTGGGTGCACATGGTCTGCTCGGAATCCAGCAGCTGCGCACGCACATGGTATCGATCGACTTCGACAAGAATGAAATGGCGGTGCGGCCGTCGCGACGTGCGGGCGGCAAACCCTCGCCGCGCCTGGCTTTCACCGACGAGATCGTGATTACCGCCAAGAGCCTTCTCGGGCAGCTCATCATTACCGAGGCGTGGTTCGAAGGCACCAAGGTTACGGTGGTGCTCGACACCGGATCGCAGATCAGCATGGGCAATATGGCGCTGCAAAAGAAGCTGCGGCGGGTAAGGCTGAAGGGGCCGATCACCCTGACGAGCGTCACTGGCGAGACGCTGAGCGCCAATTATCATATCGCGCATCGTGTCGAGCTGGGTGGCGTTACCTTGCAGGAATTGCCGGTCGCTTTTGCCGATGTTCCGCCTTTCGAGCGCTTCGGCCTTTCCGATCGCCCGGCGCTGATGCTGGGGATGGACGCGCTGCGGGCCTTTCGGCGGGTCGAGATCGATTTCCCCGACCGCAAGCTGCGGCTCATGATGCCGCGCGCGGGAAGGACCGGAACCCGGCTCGATTGACCTGATCGCGCGGTGCGGCGATAGCGTCCCCATGGTTCCCTTTTCGTTCGCCGATCATGACCTTTGCGCGCTGTCCGAAGGTGCGCTCTACTGGCCGGCGCGGAACGCGCTGATCGTCGCCGATCTCCATTTCGAGAAGGCGAGCTGGTTCGCGCTGAAGGGCCAGATGCTGCCGCCCTATGATTCGATGGCAACGCTCGCGGCGCTGACTGGGCTGGTCGAGCGGACCGAGGCGCGCGAACTCTGGTGTCTGGGCGACAGCTTCCACGATTCGGAAGGGTGTGAGCGTTTACCCGAAGCGGCGCGGATGGCGCTGGCGGCGCTGACCGGGTCGCTGCGCTGGGTGTGGATCACCGGCAACCACGACGCCGCGCTTGCCGATCATCTCGGTGGCGAGATCGTTGAGGAGGCGGAGGTCGACGGACTGCTGCTGCGGCACGAGGCCGAGCCGGGGGAAATTCGGCCCGAGCTGTCGGGGCATTTCCATCCCAAGCTGCGCGTGCGGCTGCGCGGGCGACAGGTGGCGCGGCGCTGCTTCGTCGCGACCCCGACCAAGCTGATCCTGCCCGCGTTCGGGGCGCTGACCGGCGGCCTCGATGCGCATCATCCCGAGATCGTGCGTGCGGTAGGCCGCGGCGCCGAGGCGCTGGTGGCGCTGGAAGACCGGATCCTGCGCTTCCCGATTGCGGCCTAGGTCTTTTTCTAGCGTCCTTCGACCTTCCCTGCGCAGCTTGCCGGGCCGGGTCCGGCGAGGCGGCAGGCAGCGTTGCCCTCGACGCGGACCGAGCCGGTGCCGAGCGTCGAGACGCTGGCGGTAAAGCGCGCGGTGAAGCGGCTGTCGCCTGCGCTCTGCGAGTGGACGGTGAGGTCGTTGATCGCGACCCCTGCGGCATCGATCGACCCCGCGCCGTACGACATGAACCGCGCGGTACGCACGGTGCCGGTATCGAGCCGGATGATGCCGGTGCCGGTGAGCGTCGTGGCCAGCTGATCGGCGGTCAGGCTCCGCACCGTGAGCGATCCCGCGCCGTTGACGCCGAGATCGATGCGCTGGCCGGTAATGGTCGCGATCTCGAGCTTGCCGCCGCCGTTGATATTGGCGGCGCGCAGCCGCGGAACGGCGACGGTGATCGCCGCCAGCCCTTCCTTGTCGCGCCAGCCGTCCCAGGTTGCGGTGCTGACGCCGACCACCAGCACGCCGCCCTGATTGCGGATGCTCACCCGGTCGACCGCGTTGCGATCGCCGGTGACGGTGGCGGAGGGTGCTCCCGGGACCACGCGCACATTGAACGGGCCGTCGATCCGGATCCGGTCGAAGCCGGTGAGCAGGACGCGGCGTTCTTCAGGCGCGGGGGCAGACCCGGCGGCGAGAAGGGCGAGCGGGATCAGCAGGGCGGTGCGCATCGCCGGTGAATCGCATCAATCCACCGGGATGTGCAAGCATCGCCGGACCGCGTGCGCTAGCTGCAGTTTGCTGCGCCCGAACCCATCTTGCTGACCGAACATTTGGCGCCGCCGGTCAGATCGACATTCCCCGATCCGACGATCGAGATATCGGCCTCTCCGGTCACCTGCGTGCGGATATTGCCTGAACCTGCGATCGACAATTCGCCGCGTGTCGCCTTGAGCGACGCTGCATCGATATCGCCTGACCCGGCGATCGAGGCTTCGATCTCGGTTGCCTGGCCTCCGGCGACATGCAGGTCACCCGATCCGGCGATCGAGAGATCGGCCTTGCCGCCCACGAACTGCCGGATGTTGAGATTGCCCGATCCGGCTACCGAACCGTCGAAATTGCCTTCCGCCCGATCGACGGTCATGTCGCCCGATCCGGCAACGCTGGCGCCGAGCAATCTGGGGAGCGTGACCGTGATCTTCGCGCCCTTGTCGCCACCCCATTTCCAGTCGCCGTCCTTGCGGCCGATGCGCAGCGAGTCCCCATCCTTGCGGATCTCGAGCCGGTCGAGCAGCGCACTGTCTCCTTCCGCAGTGACCTTGAATGCGGGGCCGGTCTTGACCTCGACATCGTCGGCGCCGCGCAAGGAGACTTCGGTAAAGCCCGAGACATCGAAATTGCGGGTGCTGCCCGATCCGCTGGGCTGGACGACGTCGCCGCTCATGCCGTTGGCAAAGCTGCATGCGGCGAGCGGAAGAACGGCGGCAGTGATGGCAAGGGCGAGCTTCATCGCGACTCTCCTATGTGTGTTGTGTTGATAATACACTTGGTGTCGAGGCGGTGCAAACAAAAAGGGCGGCCGTTGCGGGCCGCCCCTTTCGGTTCGACAGAGCATCCGCTTTACGCGGGCACCTTGTCCTTGTTGTAGATCGCTGCGGCGGCGCGCAGGATGTCGAGCAGCTTCTCAAGCGCGGCCTTTTCGTCGATCTGTTCCATCGCAGCGAGCTCGCGTGCGAGACGCGATGCGGCGGCTTCGAAGATCTGGCGCTCCGAATAGCTCTGCTCGGGCTGGTCGTCGGCGCGGAACAGGTCGCGGACCACTTCGGCGATCGACACGAGGTCGCCCGAGTTGATCTTCGCTTCATATTCCTGGGCGCGGCGCGACCACATGGTACGCTTGACCTTGGGCTTGCCCTTGAGCGTGTCGAGCGCCTCACGGAGCGTCTTGTCGCTCGAAAGCTTGCGCATCCCGACGCTCTCGGCCTTGTTGGTCGGAACGCGGAGAGTCATTTTCTCTTTTTCGAAGCGGAGCACGTACAGCTCAAGCTGCATGCCCGCGATTTCCGACTTCTGGAGTTCGATCACACGGCCAACGCCGTGCTTGGGGTATACGACATAATCGCCGACATCGAAGGACAGCGCCTTGGCAGCCATGTGTGGGAAGCCTTTCTAATCAACGTGGCCCCTTTGGGATTGCGTGCATCGTCCGGTGCGGTTACCGAGACGAAGACGCGGGATCGGGGCAAATCAACAACGGTCTCCAGTACCGAAACGCGATTCCTCGCGTCCGGCGCGCTATTTAACACAGATGAAATAAAATTACCACCCTCGAAAGCGGGCTGATCGCGGCTGCCAGCCGCCGATACGCCATGATTGCGCGGGTTCGGCGTTCCGGTCATATCCCGGGCATGCTTACCATGATCCTGCTCATCGCAGCTCAGACATCGGATGCCCCCGCCGCGCCCGCGACGACGCCCGCGGTCCGCGCACTGCTCGATCAGCGCAATTCGATGCCGGCCGGCGAGTTCGGGCGAAAGCTCGAGACGCTCGCCGCCTCCGACGCCGTTGCCGCAGAGCTGCTGGGCGAAGCACTGATGTTCGGCGGGCTCGGGCTTTCCGTCGATCAAGCGCGGGCCTGTCAATGGTTCGAGCGCGGTGCAGGCAAGCGCGGCGATGCGACTCATAATCTGGCGCTATGCTTCGAACGCGGCAGTGGCCGGCCGAAAGACCTTGCGCGCAGCCGCGCGCTGTACGCGCAGGCGGGGGAGCTTGGCTGGGTGCAGGCGAAATGCGCGCTCGGCAATCTGCTGGTCAACGGGCAGGGCGGCCCGGTCGATGCGGCGCGGGGCGTTCGACTATGCCGTGAGGCGGCGGAAACGGGCAATGCCAATGCCCAGGCCGACTATGGGATCTTCCTGCTCCGGGGAAAGGTCGTGCCCAAGGATATGGTCGAAGCGCGGCGCTGGCTGACGATGGCGGCCGAGCAGAAACAGGCCAATGCCGCCTTCCTGGTCGCGCAGATCCACTGGTTCGGCGACGGCACGCCGCACGATCGTGCGCTGGCAGAGCGCTGGTGGCGCGTCGCCTATGATGGCGGACGCAAGGACGCCGCGATTCACGTCGCGCAGGCGATCTTCAAGCAGATCGCGCCGGACGGAGAGATCGCCGACCGCGCGCGTATTCCCGAATGGGTTCAGTGGCTCAAGACCGCTGCGGCCGAGGATCCCGATCCGGCGCGGCGGGCACAATGGCAGCAATCGGTGGACGCGCTCGAAAAGCGCGACTGAGACGGCTCAGTCGCCGGCGCCGGGTTCCGGCGAGAAATAGGCGTCGTATTTGCCCTCTTTGCCCTTGAACTCGTCGGCATCGGCCGGGGTCTGGCCGGCGTTGCGCGTGACGTTGGGCCATTGTGCCGAGAAGGTGTTGTTGAGCTCGAGCCACTGCTCCAGCCCGCTCTCGGTATCGGGCAGAATCGCTTCGGCGGGGCATTCAGGCTCGCACACGCCGCAGTCGATGCACTCGCTGGGGTTGATGACGAGCATGTTCTCGCCCTCATAGAAGCAGTCGACCGGACACACCTCGACGCAGTCCATATACTTGCAGCGGATGCAGGCATCGGTGACGACATAGGTCATGGCAGTTACGGCCCCTGAAACGCCCGGAAAGGCAGTGTGACAGCCTCTGCTATGCCCGTGCTCCGGGCGCGTCAATCAAGAGACGCTTTCTGCGATACGTTCTCAAATTTCAGGCTTTTCCGGGGATGAGGCGGGTCCGGTGAGCAATTCCTGATAGAATGTGGCGGCTTCGGGCGCTGGGCCGCGGCGGTGCGGCAGCGCCTCGACGCGCAGCACGCGCACCTGTCCACGCAGCGGAAAGGCGATGATCGAACCGATGCGGACCTGTGCCGAGGACCGCTCGATCCGCCTTCCGTCGAGGCGGAGCGTGCCCGCCTCCGCCATTTCCTGCGCGGCCCCGCGGGTCTTCACGAGGCGCGCGAACCACAGGAAGCGGTCGATCCGCATTGTGGGATCAGTCATCGACCAGTTCCGTCAGCGCAGCAAAAGCGCGCGCCATCGACGTATCGCGCGGCGGCGCCTTGGTTTTGGCGAGCGGGGTCAACCCCTTCCACACCCAGCGCTGCGGTTCACCTTTCGGCGTGCGGACGCCCTGGAACCCGATCTGGGTCATCAGCCGCGCGAGCGTATCGGGGGTCAGCCCCATCGATGTGGCGAGCGCGGGATCGGGGGTGAAGGGCGCACGGCCTTTGCGGGCGTCGTGCGCGGCATGGGCGATCCGTTCGGCGAGGTCGACGCGGACCGCCTGTGCGCCGAAGGGACGGAAGCCATAGTCCAGCGCCGCGCCGGGGGCGGCGCGAGGGAGGACGGTCGCGCCCTCGGCGGGCTTTTCACCGAGGCCGAGCAGCGCACGGCGTGCGGCGGCAGCGCGTGGCTTGAGCAACGTGGGGGCGAAGATATCGAGCGTGCCGATGATGAGTCCGGCCTTGCGCAGAAGCTTGCGGTCGTGCGGGTCGAGTGCCTCGACCTGCGCGCCGGCGGCGCGGCGGGGGAGAAGCCCACCGGCCTCGACCAGCATACCGGCGAGCGCGCGGGCGCGGCTGCCGGCGGCTTCGTCGCGGCTCAGCGCGTCGAGCCGCGTCAGGTCGGGAATGTCGGCGGCGAGCCGGTCGGCGAACCAGCACTCGATCCGTCCCTGTGCGGCCGCACGGATCCGGGCGTCGAGCACGTTGAGCGAACGGTCGAGCTGGATGCGCGGACGCACCGGATTGCCGGTCGCTTCGATCGTGGCGACGGGGACACCGCGCCAGATGATCGTAGCGGTGTCGAGCGCGAGTTCGTCATCGGGCGCCGCGATCAGGGCATCGCCGCGCCGCCGCAGCTCGCTCGCCAGCCCCTTTTCGGCGGCGGCGAGCAGCATGCGCTTGTCGGCGGCGCGCGCATCGGGATCGACCGCAAAGCGGAAACCCTGAAGGTGACCGAGGACATGCTCCTCGACGCTGACCTCACCCTCCGGTCCGACGACGACCGGCAGATGCGATGCACCCGCGCCGATCTGGCGGAGCAATGCGGTGGTGCGCTTGTCGACGAAGCGCTGGGTCAGACTGGCGTGGAGCGCGTCGGACAGCCGCTCTTCGAGTGACTGGGTGCGTTCGGCCCAGTGGAGCGGCTCGGCGAGCCAGTCGGAACGCTGCGCGATATAGGCCCAGCTGCGCGTGGCGGCGATGCGTCCGGCGATCGTCTCGACATCGCCATCGACGCGGTCGAGCCGGGCGATCTCGTCGGCAAACCATTGGTGGGGGATATGGCCGGTGCTTTCGCTGAGATGCCGAAAGACCCGTGCCACGAAGCGGGCATGAGGATCGGCGCCGAGCTTGCGGAAATCGGGGAGGCCGCACGCGGCCCAGAGGCGCGCGACGGCGCGCGGTGAGCGGACGCGGTCGCGCACCCAGCCTTCGCCCGACAATTGCCTGAGCACGGCCATGTCCACCGCCTCGGGCGCGGCGCGCAGCACGGAGGAATCGGGTTTGCGCTCGAGGCTGGCGATCAGGGTGTCGATAGTGGCGAGATCGGGTTCGCCCTCGCGCCAGAACAAGTGATCGAGCGCGGGGACGTGGTGATCCTCGATCGCCCGGATCTCTTCGGGCGTGAACGCGCCCGGCCCTTCCTCGACCAGCGCGCCAAAGGTGCCGTCGCGCTGGTGCCGTCCGGCGCGGCCCGCGATCTGCGACATTTCGGCGATCGTCAGGCGGCGCTGGCGCTTGCCGTCGAATTTGTTGAGCGAGGCGAAGGCGACATGGCCGACATCGAGGTTGAGGCCCATGCCGATCGCGTCGGTTGCGACGAGGTAATCGACCTCGCCTGACTGGAACATCGCGACCTGTGCGTTTCGGGTACGTGGGCTAAGCGCGCCCATCACCACCGCGGCGCCGCCGCGCAGCCGCCGCAGTGCTTCGGCGACGGCGTAGACCTCCTCAGCGGAGAAGGCGACGATCGCGGAACGCTTGGGTAAGCGCGAGAGCTTCTTCGCACCGGCATAGCGCAAGGTCGAGAAACGCGGGCGGGCGACGATCTCAGCCTCGGGGACGAGCTTCCTGAGCACCGGGCGCAGCGAATCCGAGCCGAGGATCATCGTTTCGTCGCGGCCGCGGGCGTTGAGGATGCGGTCGGTGAAGACATGGCCGCGCTCGGGGTCGGCGCCGAGCTGGCCTTCGTCGATCGCGACGAAGCCGACTTCGCGATCGGTGGGCATCGATTCCGCGGTGCACAAGAACCAGCGCGCGCCCGGCGGGACGATACGCTCCTCGCCGGTGACCAGCGCGACCTCCTTGAGCCCCTTCATCGCGACGACACGGTCATAAACCTCGCGTGCAAGCAGGCGCAGCGGGAAACCGATCATCCCGCTCGAATGGCCGCACAGCCGCTCGATCGCGAGATGGGTCTTGCCGGTGTTGGTGGGGCCGAGCACCGCAGTGACCGGACTGTTCGAGAAGCGGCTCATTTCCTTGCCAAGATCGGGCGACGGGGCGGGTCGCGCAAGTGCCTGTCTGCCCGGTTCCGGGACAGTCAACGCCCCGTCCGCGCCACCGCACGACTCGCCGCAAGTGCCAAAATCTGCTAGGTACTTAATTTGACTTTAGGGACTCGGTTCCACAACGATTCCACAGGCTGCCAGGTGGCTGGCGGCGAAGGAGTGGGGCAGCGCACCTTGTTTTTGCGCAATGATCATGGGGTGGAGCAAGCGGGCGGCGCCAATGCGCGCTCGTTCGGTCGTGCGCTTGTGATCCGCAAGGCGACGCTGGCCGATAAGTTTCGCGAACGTTTCCCTGATTTCGATCTGGTTCCCGATCTCGGCTCGCGTATCGGCAGCGGCGAATGGTTCCGCGGCGTCGTGACCTGTGGCGGCCTGTGCGCGCTGGCGGTGCTGCTCTCGCCGGGGTTCGAACGGCCAATCTATGCCAATGTCCCCGCCGCGCTGACGGGTACCGATGCCGATATCGCGCATGCGCAGGCGATCGCGCCGCTCGCTGCCGGATCGGCCACGGGGACGAAGCTCGGCGCAACCAATCTCGTCGCCAACCTCACCGACACGCCCGAACGTCCGATCCTCCAGAGCACCGTGACGCTGGGCAGCGGCGGCGCGTTGCAGGCGGCGCTGACGCGGTCGGGCGTGGGCACCGCCGATGCGGCGCGTGCCGCCGACCTCGTCGCGGGCGCGGTGGCGCTGGGCGACCTCAAATCGGGCACCCAGCTTGACCTGACGCTCGGGCGCCGGATGGACAAGGCGCAGCCGCGCCCGCTCGAGAAGCTGGCGTTCCGCGCACGCTTCGACCTTAGCCTCGAGCTGGTGCGCAGCGGCGGCGGGCTGGCGCTCAACGAAATTCCGATCGCGATCGACCATACCCCGCTGCGCATCCGCGGCCGGGTCGGCGACAGCCTCTATCGCTCGGCGCGTGCCGCTGGCGTACCCGCCAAGGCGGTCGAAGCCTATATCCGCTCGATCGCGACACGTGTGCCGATCGGCCGCGTCGGCGCTGACAGCGAATTCGACATCATCGTCGAACAGGCGCGCGCTGCGACGGGCGAAGTGCAGATGGGCAACCTTCTCTATGCCGGCCTCAATGGCGGTGCGGGCAAGCTCCAGCTGGTTCGCTGGGAAGAGGATGGCCGCACCACCTGGTATGACGGGCGCGGTACCGGCGAGCGCAAGGGACAGATGGCGATGCCCGCTGCGGGCCGGATCAGCTCGGGCTTCGGCCTGCGCCGCCATCCGGTTCTGGGCTTCTCACGGATGCACAAGGGGCTGGACATCGCCGCGGGCTACGGTTCGCCGATCCGCGCCGCGAATGACGGCACGGTCGCCTTTGCCGGGCGCAATGGCGGCTATGGCAATTTCGTCCGGCTCAACCATAGCGGCGGGATGGGCACCGGCTATGGTCATATGAGCCGGATCGCGGTGAGTGGCGGCCAGCGCGTCGCGCGCGGGCAGGTGATCGGCTATGTCGGGTCGACCGGCATCTCGACCGGTCCGCACCTTCACTATGAGCTCTATCGAAACGGCGCCGCGATCAATCCGCGCTCGGTGTCCTTCTCGGTCGTCCAGGCGCTGAGCGGTGGCGATTTGCGCGAGTTCAAGGCGAAGCTTGCCCGGCTGCTGGCGGTACCGGTGGGCGGAACGCGTCACAAGAAGACCGAGAACGACGCCGCCGGTGCAAACTGACCGCCGGACATTGCTGATCGGCGGTGGCGCGCTGCTGGCCGGGCTGTCCCCGGCACGGGCAAAGGCGCGCGATACCGAAATCTGGACCTTTGATTCATTGACGAGGATCGGTGGCCTCAAGCCGCAGATCGAGGGCGCGCCGAAGCTGATCGACAGCCCGTTGGGCAGGGCGGTCGCGTTCGACGGCGTGAACGACATACTGTTCCTCGACCGGCATCCGCTGGCGGGCGCGGCGCGGTTCACGTTCGAGGCGCTGTTCCGTCCCGATGGCGGGGCGTTCGAGCAGCGCTGGTTCCACCTCGAAAGTGGTGCGGGCACCGACCCGACGGCGAAGACCGGCTCACGCATGCTGTTCGAGATCCGGGTCGAGGGCAGCGAATGGTATCTCGACACCTTCATCCTCGGCCCCGGCTATCGCCAGCCGCTGATCGTGCCGGAAAAGCGCTTCCCGACGGGCCGCTGGCACCATGTCGCGCAGAGCTATGATGGGACCACCTATCGCGCCTTCGTCAACGGCGCGCTGCAGGCCGAAGCCGCGCTGGCGTTCACTCCCCAAGGGCCGGGCCGGGCATCGGTGGGCATGCGGATGAACAAGGTCAGCCCGTTCCGCGGTGCCGTGCGGCAGGCGGCGTTCACCCGCGGTGAGGCGCCGGACCGCTTCGTGCTGGGTATTCCGAGAGGCTGATCAGCGCCCCTGCGAGCGCCAGCGCTTGATCGTGCGCTCGAGGCTCGCTTCCTCACCGCCGGTGTGTTTCCACAATTCGGAGAAGAGCGGGTCGCTCGATGCGGGGCGTTTTGCCTCGTCGAGCGAATCGAACGCGACGCGGACCGGAGTGGCGACGCCTTCGCCGACCATGATCGCTTCACGGTTGCGCAGCGCCGGGATCGAATCGAGGAAGCCGCGTGCGCCTTCGGGCATTGCCGCGCGCACAAAGGCCTGATCGCGATCGTTGTTGAGGCGCATCGCGATGATCGTGCCGCACTGCGACAACACGCCCTCGGCAAGGTCCGACGGGCGCTGCGTGATCAGGCCGAGCGAGACACCATATTTGCGGCCTTCCTTGGCAATCCGGCTCAAAATGCGACCAACCGAGGAGCCGTCGGCATTGCGTTCATTGGGGACGTAGCGGTGAGCCTCTTCGCAGACGAGCAGGATCGGGCGCTGCGATTCGCCGCGCGACCAGATCGCATAGTCGAACACCATGCGGCTGAGGACGGCCACGACGACGGAGGTGATTTCGGACGGCACGCCCGACACGTCGATGATCGAGATCGGCTTGCCGTCACCGGGCAGGCGGAAGACGCGGCTGATGAAGCTCGCCATCGTGTCAGCGACCAGCATGCCCGAAAACATGAAGGCATAGCGCGGATCGGCCTTGATCTCGTCGATCTTGCTTTTGAGGCGCAGATAGGGGGCGGTGTCGGTCGCCTTGTCCATCTTGCCCATCTCGTTCTGCAGGATCGTGGTCAGATCGGACAGGAGATAGGGGATCGGCGCATCGACGGTGAGCTTGCCGAACTCGGCGGCGAGGCGGTTCTTCTGCTTCGCCATGAGGATGCACTTGGCGAGGATGTCGCCATCGACCTGACGGTCTGAGCCCTCGGTGGTCAGGAAGACCTCGCAATGCTCTTCGAAGTTCATCAGCCAATAGGGCATGGCGAGGTTGGAGACGTCGAACAGCGCCCCGTTGGTCTTGAACGCAGCCGAATACTCGCCGTGGGGATCGATCATCACGACATGGCCCTGCGGCGCGAGTTCGCAGATACGATGCAGGATCAGCGCGGCGCTGGTCGATTTGCCGGTGCCGGTCGAGCCGAGCAGCGCGAAATGCTTGCCCAGCATGGCATCGATATAGAGCGCGGCGCGGATGTCGCGCGTCGGATGGACGTTGCCCACTTCGATGTGCGGGCGGTCATCCGCGGCGTAAATCTGGCGCAAATCGGCGGTCGATACGGGAAAGACGCCGGTGCCGGGGGAAGGATAGCGGGTGACGCCGCGGCGGAAGCCATAGAGCTTGCCGGTCAGTTTCTCTTCGACGCCTTCGCCGAGGAAATCGACCTGGGCGACGATCCGGCCGGTCGTGTCGTCGAAGCGCAGCGAGCGGACATTTGCGACCAGCCACGATGCGCCGGAGCGCATCTTCACCTGGCTGCCGACGGTGCCTGCACTGGCGATTGCGGGGTCGGCGCTTGTTGAGACATGCTCGAGGGCGGCGGGGTCGAACACCACCTCGCTCGACGCGCCGCCGATCGCGAAGACAGCGCCGATACCGGATTTCGGCGCACCACCAGCGGGCGCCGCCGCGTCGGACGCGGGACGGATCGGATCGAAATGCTGTCCGCCCATATCGTCGGTCGTCAAGGCAAGCTCCCCCGGTTCAAGCCCGACCGATATGGCGTATTCAAGGTAAAGAATGGGTGTGCATAGCGATGATGGCGTTGCAGCGCCGACTTCGGTCCACCTCAGAACCGTCGCCAGATTGCGCCTGCTGCCCAGCCGAAGAAGACCGAGAGGAACACGGCGGCCATTCCATAGAGCACCGAAGATCGCTCCGCGGCGCGCGCGATCCAACGCTCGAAGCCGGATTTACGGATGTCGATGTCGCGCACAGCCGCCGCCAGCACCCGTCCGTCGCGGATCAGGAACGTCTCCGCGGTGAAGCGGCCGACGGGGACGCGCGCGGGGATGTTGATGCGGGCGCGATAGAGGACGCTGTCCGAAATCTCGACGGTGCCGGGCGCTTCGTAATAGAGGCCGGTGCGCTTCTTGAGGTCGACCAGCCCGGCATCGAACCGCGCCTGCACTGCGGGCACTGCGCCCGAGGCGGGCGAGAGCTGGAGGCTGTCGAGCCCGAGCTCGTAAATGGCGCGGGTGCGCGCGTCGACGATATCGCGGATAGGGCGCGACGAGGCGACCGCGTAGAAGGACGGCGCCGAGCGGTAGCGGGTGCGGTCGGCATTGACCCAGATGCCGGCGATCTTCTGCTTTTCACGCACCAGCACCGATTCGGTCGGCCCCTTCACGACCACGACGATGTCCGCGGGCGGTTCGCCGGGCTGCGCGGCGCTGCCCCCGGCATGGACGATCGCGCCGAACAGCAACAGGTCGGCGCCGGTGAAGCTATAAGCGATCTCGATCTCGCGCTGGGAGACGTCAGGGACGAGAACAGGCTTGGCCTGTCCCATCAGCAGCGGCGCAGCGAGCGCGAGGAGGAGCGCAACACGCTTCATCCCGGCTGCACCGTGAAGATCTCGTCGGGACGCCACGCGAGGCCGAGCACCATGCGTAGCGCCACCAGCAGCACCATGACGGCGAGCGCGAGGCGGAGATATTCGGGCTTCGCTTTCGCCGCGAAGCGCGCGCCGACCTGCGCGCCGACCACCGATCCGAGCAGCAGCAGCACCGCGAGGACGATGTCCACCGCCTTGGTCGTCACCGAATGGACCATCGTCGCTGCGGCGCTGACGAACAGGATCTGGAACAGCGAAGTGCCGACCACGACCTGTGCGGGCATTCCGAGCAGATAGAGCATCGCCGGGATCAGGATGAACCCGCCGCCAACGCCGAGCAGCATCGTCAGGATACCGGTCGCAAAGCCGAGCAACAGCGGAGCGAGCGGCGAGATGTAGAGGCCCGACCGATAGAAGCGCCAGCGTAGCGGCAGCGCGGCGACCATCGGGTGGTGCCGCCGCCGCCTGGCCTTGGGCGCAGAGCCGAGCCGCTGGGCGCGGATCGCCCCGAGCGATTCCGAAAGCATCAGCCAGCCAATCGAACCGAGCATGAGCACATAAAGGATCGCGATTACGGTATCGATCTGTCCCGTTGCCTGAAGCAGCCTGAACAGCAGCGCGCCGGCGCCCGATCCCAGGACCCCGCCGGCGATCAGGACTCCGCCCATGTGGAGGTCGACTCCCTCGCGGCGAAGGTGCGCGAATACACCCGAGACGCTCGCGCCGGTCACCTGGCTGGCGGACGAGGCCGCGGCCACCGTGGGCGGAATGCCATAGACGATGAGCAACGGCGTGGTGAGAAACCCGCCGCCGACGCCGAACATGCCCGACAGCAATCCGACGCCCAGCCCCAGCATCACGATCACGACCGCGTTGACCGATAGATTGGCGATGGGAAGGTAGAGATCCATGGGCAGACCATGCCTAGACCCTGATCAGGGCATGCGGAAGGCGGATGCGGACGAAAGTTTGCTAGAAGTCTGCGCCGACGCTGAGCGCAGGGCCGGAACCGGGTTGGGCGTTTCCGGCGACTCGCTCGCGCCAGTCGAGTGCGAGACGCAGCGCATTGTCGCCGACGGGCACGCTGGCGACCGCGCTGGGGCCGATATCGAGCCGCGTTACGCCGCGCTGTGCCGCACCCCAGGCCCCTGCCCCAAGGTCGAGACGGGCGCGGCCGGCGGTTGCGATCTGGTGCGTGACGCGCAGCGCTCCGTCGGCGAAAGGGTCGATGCGCGCGCGCGCGACCGCGCCCGCCTGACCATAGGCCTCGAGACTGAAATCGAGTGGGAGCGGAACGGCATAGAGTCCCGCCACCACGCCCACCGCCGGGCCGCCCGGCGCGCCGTCGAGCCCTGCGCGATACTCGACGACAACGCGGACCGGGGCGGTGGTCGGCTGCCATTCGATTCCCGCGGCGGCCTCGCTGCCCCGGCCGGCGAGCGGGGCGGTCAACCGCGCGAACAGCGCAATCCGCCCGCTTCCGGGGTGATAGGCGACACGCAGTCCGGCCTGATCGCCGCCGAGCATCGGTCCGCCGGATGAGGTCCCGCGGCGGGTGACGAGCCACGCGCTGGCGGACCAGCGCGAAGGCTGGGCGGATTGAGGAATCAATACAGGAGCGGCAGGGCGGGGCAGCGCGCCGGAGGGGGCACCGAGCACCTCTTCACGTCCGAAGCTGATCAGACCGAGCATCGCGAGATCGGCGCGCGCTGGATCGCTGTGCTGTGCCACGGGACCGGTCGCGACGAGCGGAATAGCGTGGATGGCCATCGCAATCGGCCTGCGAGGCATGACTGTCGGCGGCACAGGTCGCGGAGCTTGTGCAGTGGCCGCTTGTGCGGGGAGCAGCGGGAAGGCGGCCTCGATCGCCTGGGGAAGCGTCGCGCCCTCGGGCCACAGCATGATCGTCCGCGTACTCGCCCAGCCGATGGCGACCAGCGCGACGAAGCGGAGCGGCCGCCCGTTCATGCGGCGCCGCTTTCGCCGGTTTCAGGGAAATGGTGCTCGGTCTTGTCCCACACTGGCGGTTTGCCGCGCAATGTGGGCAGGTAGATCACGATTGCCCGCCGCGCCGCGAGGAGCGCGACGAGGTTCGCGACGAACAGCCGCGGAACCGACAACAAAGCTTCGACCAGCCCGAATGCGTGCGCGGTGAAGCGCATCCGCATTGCAATGCGCCAGCCCAGCAACACCAGATTCGCTGCAAGCAGGATCGCCAGTCCGCCTTGCGGCGTGGGTAACGGCGTCCCGATCACGAGATGCGCGCCGAGCGACAGACCCCAGGCCAGGAGCGCGACGTAGGCGATAGCGAGGACAGGAATCGCCAGCGTCGCGCGCCGGTCGCGCATCCGCATCCAGTGCTCACCCATCGAACCACCGCGCGCCCAGCCGGTCCGGTCCCAGCCCGCAAGCGCGATCCCGGTCATCCAGCGCGCCTTCTGGCGAACCGCAGCGTGCAGTGAGGCGGGGAAATAGGCACGCACGGCAACCAGCGTGTTGTCGCGATCATAGGCCCGCGCAAGCTTGGTTCGCCCACCCATCGCGGCGACGGTGAGGCCGAGTTCATAGTCTTCGGTCAGGCTGGATTCGTCGAACGGAAGCCCGCCGCGTGCCTGCGCAATCTGCCCCAGCAGTGCCCGGTCGATCGCGCAGCCGACCCCGGCAAAGGGAAGCGCCGCGCCCAGCGCCTCGCGCACCGCAAGGTTCTTGGCGTGCGCTTCAGCGAACTCGTCGAGGTAATGGCCGGCGATCAGCGGCGCGCGCGGGTCGGGGAGTGGGAGGACCGGGATCTGCACCGCCTGATGGTCCACAAGCCACGCGGCCATCACGCCAAGCTCGTCGGGATGCACCACATCCTCGGCATCGTGCAGCACGACCGCGCGCACGGGCGTTTCCTCGGCCTCGTCGCGCAGCAACGCGCGCCAGACGGCGTTGAGGCAATCGGCCTTGGTCGTCGCGCCGGGCAAGGGGTTGATGACGATGCGCACACGATCGTCGGTAGCCGCGACGGCACCGACCGCGGCGAGCGTTGCCGGATCATTGGGGTAGACGCCGACATAGATGCGGTAATCGAGATAGGTATAACGCGCGAGCGCGGTTCGCAGCATCGGGCCGATCACCTGCGCTTCGTCCCATGCGGCCACGAAGATCGCGATCCGGCCATTGTTGCAGAGCGGCGTGCGCTGCGGCTCGGGCTGCCACCATCTGCGCAGGCGCGACCAGAGGAAGACCAGATCGACCAACAGGTCATCGATCCCGCCGATCAGGAATCCGATCGCAGCGAACAGCATCGCCTCGCGCGCAACGGCGTCGATCGCCGAAATGACCGCATCGACGCCTGGCAACGGCATCCCCCCCGATTCGGATCAGCGATTGTCCGATTCGGACAGGATGGGATCAAGTGCCTGTTTCGATTCGCGAAAAACACAAAAACGCCGATATCCCGAGGGATACCGGCGTCCTGAATTCTTAAACTGGGTCCGAAACGGATTAACCGTCGTAGTCGGCGCCCAGATTCTGGTTGCGCGGCGGCGCAGCAGCGGTGAGGCGAAGCGCTTCCGCCGATGCGGCGAGCGAGCCAACCTCATCGGGTGCCTCTTCGTCGTCGATCTGCACGCGCTGCAGGCTGCCGACCAGCGATTCCTCGAGCGTGTCGGGGCGCACGGTCTCTTCGGCGATCTCGCGCAGTGCGACGACCGGGTTCTTGTCGCGATCGCGCTCGATCGTCAGGTCGGCACCGCCGGAGATCTGCCGTGCGCGCTGCGCAGCAAGCAACACCAGGTCGAACCGGTTGGAGATCTTGTCGACGCAATCCTCGACTGTAACGCGCGCCATGAAACGCTTCCTTTGGGCAGAGATACAGGAAAGGGGGCCAATTAGGGATGCCCCCTCCAAGAGTCAAGAAAATCGGGAGTGGGTGCGACGCCGGGCTGGCGGTCGCGGCAGGCTTGGTGCAATCCGTCGGGAGATGGAGCAGGCCGACCCGATCCGATCCGCAGGTCCGCCCGGCCTGCCTGCCGACCCCCCGCCGCAGCCGGTGTTCGCGGTTGAGGGCAACCGGTTGACGTTGCTCGACACCGGGCCACGACGGCTGGATACACTGTTCGATCTGATCGACGGTGCACGCCGCTCGCTGCGGCTGCTCTACTATATCTACACCGACGACGGGGTGGGGGAGCGGGTGCGCGAAGCGCTGGCCGCAGCGGCGGCGCGCGGTGTCGAGGTAACGCTGATCGTCGACGGGCTGGGCAGCGATCCGGCCTATGATCGGGACTTCTTTGCGCCGTTGCGCGAAGCGGGAGGCAAGGTCTGCTTCTTCGTACCGCGGCTCGGGCGCCGCTATCTGTTGCGCAACCATCAGAAGATCGCGCTCGCCGATGCGGAAACAGCAGATGCGCGGATCGTAATCGGCGGCTTCAACATTCAAGACGACTATTTCGGCGCGCCGGGCACCGGCGCGTGGCGCGACCTGGGGCTGCTGGTCGAGGGGCCGGCGGCGGCGCGGCTCGCGGGCTATTTCGACGCACTGTGGCGCTGGGCGAAGCGGCCGCGTGCACCGCTGCGCGTGCTGCGCAAGGCGCTGGCCGAGTGGAGCGAACCCGCGGGCCAGCTGCGCTGGCTGCTCGGCGGGCCGACGCGCAAGCTGTCGCCCTGGGCGCGTGCGGTTCGCCGCGACCTCAAACATGCGCGGCGGATCGATATTCTTGCCGCCTATTTCTTTCCCAGTCCGGCGATGCTGATGCGGCTGGATCGCGCGGCGCGGCGCGGCGGGCAGGTGCGCGTGATCGTCCCCTCGATCACGGACAATTACCTGACGCTCTATGCGGCGCGCTTCACCTATCGCGGCTTGCTGCGGCGCGGGGTGCGGATCTTCGAGTATCTGCCGACCAAGCTGCACACCAAATTGTTCGTGATCGACGATGCGGTGCAGATCGGATCGGCCAATTTCGATACGCGCAGCCTGTTCCTCAACCTTGAGGTGATGCTGCGGATCGAGGACCATGTGTTCGCCGCGCATGTCCGCGCCTATGTCGACGCGGAGGTGGCACGGTCGCTGGAGGTGACGCGCGAACTGCATCGCGCGCGTACCGGGCTGTGGACGCGGATCAAGCAGGCGGCGGTGTATCTGGTGGTCGCCGTGCTCGACTATCGCGTGACGCGCTTCCTCAATTTCGGGCCGCGCGACTGACCCCGGACGCGATGGTCCGGGGCCATCCGGGTCATTTCACGACGGCCAGTTCCTTTTCGGTCTTGGCCAGCACCTCAGGCGTCAGCTTGTCGGCAGCGTAGCTCGACAGCTGCTTGAGGCTCATGCCCTTGAACATCTCGTAGGATTCATGCGTGCTGATGCCGGGCAGATTGGCTTCGAGCACCGCCTTGGCCTTCGCGTCGGCGACGAGATCCTGGACAGGGGTGTCGAGATTGAACTTGGCGGCTGCTGCTGCATCAGCGGCCGGAGCGGGCGCTGGAGCCGGAGTGGTTTGGGCCACTGCAGCGGGCGCGAGCGAAACGGCCGCGAGCGCGGCGAACAGGGCGATCTTCATGGAACCACATCCCTCCCAACGGCACGCGGGAATCGCGGCCGGCCCATGGGGCGGCGCGGAACCTAGCGCGGCGATGCGGCGGGCGCGAGAGGGCCTAGCGTGATCATCCAGAAATCGGGCGGAGCGCCAAACCGGAAGGGCAGCACGCTGGTGCCGATCCCCGCCGAGACGATGGTGGTGCGCCCGCGCTCACGCATCATGCCGCAGGCATAGCGCTCACCATAGCGCGATGCGGTAGCGAGGTAGCCGACCAGCGGGAGCACGATCTGGCCGCAATGGGTGTGCCCGGCGAGCACCAGCCCGAATTGCGGGGGAAGGACGGGGGTGATGTCTGGGCTGTGGCTCAGCACGACGGTAGGGCCGGGAAGTGCGGCGGCGGAACGGGTGAGCGCCTCGATATCGGCGTTGCGGGTGTGGATGTCGTCGGCACCGGCGATGGTGAGCGGCCCGGCGCGCACTGCCTGATTGACGAGGACGGGGATGCCCGCGGCGGTGACCGCGCGCTGCATCGTCGGTCCATCGCGCCAATGGTCGTGATTCCCCAGTACCGCATAGATGCCGAGCGGTGCTTTGAGGCTCTTGAGCGAGGCGGCGATCTCGGCCTCCGAATAGAGGCGCGTGCGCAGCGTGCGGTCGCCGCTGAAATCGCCTGCGATCAGGATGAGGTCGGGCTCCTGTGCGTTCACCTGCGCTGCGATGCGCGCCATGCGCTCGGGGCTGAGGTCTGGACCCTGGACATGGAGATCGGCGAGCAGTGCGACACGGACCGGCGGCGTACCCGCGGGCCAGCTCTGGAAGGCGACATTGGCCGACCGCACAACCGGATCGGCGATGGCGTTGCGATAGCCAAGCACCGGCACCGCCAGCGCGAGCAGCAGCAAGACGACGAGGATGCGCTTCACTTGGGGAGGTTGGCTTCCAGCTCATCGAGCCAGGGTCTGGCCGTGCTGTCCGACGGCGCACGCCAGTCGCCGCGTGGCGAAAGCGCTCCACCCGGCGAGACCTTCGGCCCGTTGGGAATCGCGGTGCGTTTGAACTGGCTGGTGATGAAGAAGCGGACGAGGAACTTTTCCAGCCAAAAGCGAATCGTGGGGAGGTCGTATTGCGTGCGTGCAGCGGCCGGAATGCCGATCGGCCAGTCGCCCGCCGCGGCGTCCTTCCATGCATGCCAGGCGAGGAAGGCGATCTTCGAAGGGGGCGCGCCCTGACGCACGGTATAATGGAGGAAGAAGTCATTGAGTGAATAGGGGCCGATCTTGCTCTCGGTGCTCTGCATCGCGCCGTCGGCGTCGGCAGGCACCAGCTCGGGCGAGATTTCCTGCGCGAGGATCGCTTCCAGGATCTTGTCGGTCGCGGCGTCGAACTGGTCGGTCGCGACGCACCAGCGGATCAGGAACTGGATCAGCGTCTTGGGCACGCCCGCATTGACGGCGTAGTGCGACATGTGATCGCCGACGCCATAGGTGCACCAGCCGAGTGCCAGCTCGGAGAGGTCGCCGGTGCCGACGACGAAGCCGCCGCGCTGGTTGGCGAGGCGGAAGAGATAGTCGGTGCGAAGGCCCGCCTGCACATTCTCGAAGGTGATGTCGTAGACCGGTTCGCCTGTCGCATAGGGGTGGCCCATGTCGGTGAGCAGCTGGTTCGCCGCCGGGCGGATGTCGATTTCCTCTCCCGTGATACCGAGCGCCTTCATCAGCGCCCAGGCATTGGCCTTGGTCCCTTCACCGGTTGCGAAGCCGGGCATGGTGAAGCCGAGGATGTTCGCGCGCGGCAGGCCGAGACGGTCCATCGCTCTGGCCGCGACGATCAGCGCGTGGGTGGAATCGAGACCGCCCGAGATCCCGATGACGAGCCGCTGTGACCCGGTCGATTCGATGCGCTTGCGCAAGCCTTCGACCTGGATGTTGAAGGCTTCGTAGCAATCTTCGTCGAGCTTTTCGGGGGTGTTGGGGACGAAGGGATAGCGGCGGATCTTTCGGTGCAGCCCGATGTCGTCGAAGCCCGGATCATGATGGAAGGCGACGCGGCGGAATTCGGTTTCGGGGTGGCCGAGTGCGGCGGCGCTGTCGTTGAAGGTGCCGTTGCGCATCCGCTCCTGCCGGATACGGGCGACGTCGATATCGGTGAGGACCAGCTCTTCCTCGAGGTCGAAGCGGCCCGAAGCGGCGAGCTGCTCGCCCAGCTCGTGGATCAGGCTCTGCCCGTCCCAGGCGAGATCGGTGGTGCTCTCGCCCGGCCCGGCGGCGGAGAAGATATAGGCCGCGGCGGCGCGTTCCGACTGCGCTGCGCAGAGCATCGCGCGCTGGCGTGCCTTGCCGATGGTGACGTTGGAGGCGGAGAGGTTGCAGAGGATCGTCGCGCCCGCGAGCGCGCCATAGGTAGAGGGCGGGATCGGCGCCCAGAAATCCTCGCAAATCTCGGCATGGAAGACGAAGTCGGGGAGGTCGTCGGCGGCGAAGATCAGGTCGGGGCCGAACGGCACGGTCTGGCCCGCGATCTCGATCTCGCCGGACAGGCCAAGGCCCGAGGCGAACCAGCGCTTCTCATAATATTCGCGATAATTGGGCAGGAAGGTCTTGGGGACGACCCCCAGCACGCGCCCGCGCGCGATCACCACGGCGCAATTGTAGAGGCGGCCGTTGCGCTCGAGCACGGCGCCGACGACCAGCGCCGGCCGCAGCTTCGTGCTGGCGGCGACCAGATCAGCGAGGCCCTGACGCGTGGCGCGTAAAATGGCGTCCTGCAGGTGCAGATCGTCGAGCGCATAGCCGGTGATGCCGAGTTCGGTGAAGACAAGCAGGTCGGCGCCCGCAGCGTCACCCTGTTTCGCGAGCGCAATGTGCGAGGCGGTGTTGGCGGCGATGTCGCCAACGGTCGCGCGCGGGGTGCAGGCACCGACGCGTACCAGCCCGTGCGAATGGATCGAATAGAATGGATGCTTTGCCATCTGCCGCCTGTCCCGTCAGTTGCCGGGGATGTAGCGGCTCGGGCGCGCCGACGCCACTAGAGCGTCAGGCGGTCTTTTCGGCGTAGATCATCCGGCCTTCGCCGAGCAGGGTGAAGACCTTGTCGAGCTCGTTCTCACCCACGGCGAAACAGCCCTGGCTGCGGCCGAGCTTGCCGTGCTTGGCGATCATGTCGGCGTTCGAATACCAGGCGGCGTGGATCACGATCGCCCGGTCGAGCGCGTTGTTGTTCGTGGCGTCGAGCCCGATCAGCCGCTGCGAGAGCTGATGCTTGCCGACATAATAGTTGGAGGCGAGGAACGCGCCTTCGCAGGTCGCCTCCGAATTCACCTCGTTCGAGAAATGCTGGAGCATGCCGGTATGCCCGGGATCCGATCCGATGCCGTGTGAGACGAGCATCGACCGCGTCGCGCCATTGTGCAGATCGACGAAGTGGAAGCGTAGCCGCGACGACGGAATCGAGAAATCGGCGATCGCGATCCGGTCCTGCTGGCGGATGCGGCTGCCGTGGCGCTGGAGCGCAGCCATCGCGCGCTGGAACAGTTCGGGCCGGATGCCGCGCGGGGCGGTGGTGATCTGGACCGGCTGGATGATCGGCGTCGCGACCGGTGGTGCGGGCACCGCAACCGGTGCGGCCGGCGCGGGAACGGCGGCCGTGGTGACGCTGCGTGCTGCGCAACCCGCAAGCAAACCCGTACCCGCGACCGCAGCCGCCGACTTCAAAAATGCGCGGCGCGAAGCGACCGCGTTGACCAGTTCATTCATGCGCTGTCTGCGCCCCGACTAAAACTCGCTCTGCAACAGAATATAGCAAATGAATCTTCCGATTCCCCTGAACAAGTTCCCTAAAATACACCCGTTCACCCCGTCTGCGGCCCGGTTTGTCGTTCGGGCCCGGCCCGGAACGGGACCGCGCCGATCACGGATTCGGCTTTGAAACGCCGGAACTGCGTGGCACCCGTTTGGTTGAAGCGCTGCTAACCATTGGCGAGTCGAGGCGGAGAATCGTGGCTGTGCGGATGCGGTTTCGGGTGATGCTGGCGGGGGGACTGGGCTTTGCGCTTGCCGCTGCCATGCCAGCCGCCGCTCAGCAGGTTCGCGCGGTCGGAGGCGAGGAACTGCTGCTGCGCAACGGCCAATGGGCGTGGCTGGAGGACGGCGCATTTCAGAAGGCCGGCGGACCGGGGTCGATTTCGATCCTGATCAGCCTGCCGGGGCAGATCGCCTATGTTTATCGCGACGGGGTGCTGATCGCGGCCTCGACGGTTTCGACGGGCAAGCGCGGCAAATCGACTCCGGCGGGCGACTTCACCATCCTGCAGAAGCGCGAATTCCACCGCTCCAATCTCTACAGCAACGCACCGATGCCGTTCATGCAACGGTTGACCTGGACTGGCATCGCGCTGCACGCCGGGGTGCTGCCGGGCTATCCGGCATCGCATGGCTGCATCCGATTTCCGCGCGAATTCGCGCGGCGATTGTTCGAGCTTACCGAACTGGGCGCACCGGTCTCGATCGTGAACTACGAGATCGAGGACCCGCGCGTGCGCCGAGGCGTTCCACGGCTGGTTCCCGAACAGGTGGCGAAAGCCCCCGATCCTCCGCCGTTCCTGAGCACCGACCCTGCGGTGTTCCAGGTGGGCGGGTTCGATCAGGTGACCGCAAGTAACGACGTCATCATCCCGGTGGTCGAAACACGCGATGTGGTGAGCGAGGGCGGTGTCGTCTTCGCGCCGCTGGAGCCGGTGGTGCAGCAGGCTCCAGACAAGCGGCGTTAAGGTTTCTCAGCTTCGCTGAAGTCGTTGCGGCTAACCCGTCACGCAGGCGGCGCGTAATTCACCGGGGCGACCGACCAGGCGAAGGGGCGGAGCGGACCGCCCAAAGCGACGACCAGCGCCTCCTCGATCCGGCGGCGGCTTTCCGCGGCGATCGCCTTGCGGCCCGGAAAGTCGCGCGGATCGAAGGGGTCGAGAAAGTGGATGCGCAGCGGGAAGCTGTGCCGGCGCGCGAGCACACGGCGGGCGTTGTTGATCCCGCCCTCGTCGCCGACCCAGCCGATCTCTTCGGCGACGGCGCCGTAGTCGAGTAGTACCGGCTGTACCATCACCCCGGGCGGCGGCGGTTCGAGGACGCGGAGCATCGGCGTCTTGAACGGAAGCAGCGAGTGGCCGTCAGTCGTGGTGCCTTCGGGGAAGACGGCGATTGCCCAGTTGTCGGCGAGCGCATCGCGAAGCTGGTTGATCTGTTCGGCGACGCCCATCCGGTTCTCGCGCTTCACATAGACGGTGCGGTTGAGCCCCGCGAGCCATCCCACAACCGGAGTTGCGCCGATCTCTGCCTTGGCGACGAAAGCGGTGCCGCTCGCGCCACCGAGCGCGAGGATGTCGATCCACGATAGGTGGTTCGAGATGTAGAAAACGTCACGGCGGAGCGGGGTGCCGATCACCTCGACTCGCGCCCCCGCGATCCGCCCGACGCGTCGCAGGAACCAGCGCGGCCAGGGGGATGGCAGGCGCAGCAGCCGCCATAAATAGTGCATCGGCACATGGGTGAGCAGGGTGAGCAGCAGCAAGCCGATTCGCCGCCAGAAGCGAAAGGCCTCGGTCGGAGTGAGCCTGGTCTGCTCGCCGCGCGCAGCGGCGAGACGGCGATCCGCAAGGCGTTCCGTCACGCTATCCCCCCGTTCGTGCTGAGCTTGTCGAAGCGCTGGCCTGTTCGTCTTGCGCTGCGCGGAAAGAACAGGGCTTCGACAAGCTCAGCACGAACGGAGAAGGGAGAGCGGCAGATCAGGTCTTGCGGTCGAGGGCGACGCCGTAGAGTTCCATGCGGTGGTCGACCAGCCGGAAGCCCAGCCGCTCGGCAATCAGCTTCTGGAGTTGCTCGAGTTCGGGATCGACGAACTCGATGACCTTGCCCGTCTCGACATCGATCAGGTGATCATGATGGGCTTCGGGTGCCGGTTCGTAGCGCGCCCGGCCGTCCCCGAAATCATGGCGGTCGAGGATTCCTGCCTCTTCGAACAGGCGGACGGTACGATAGACCGTCGCAATCGAGATGCCGGGATCGATCGCCGATGCGCGGGCATAGACCTTCTCGACGTCGGGATGATCCTCCGCTTCGGAGAGGACGCGGGCAATCACCTTGCGTTGCTCGGTGATGCGGAGGCCCTTTTCGTGACAAAGGGCTTCGAGATCGATCTTGCGGGCCATGGCGGTGATGTAGCGACAATCACGCCGATAAAAAAGGGGAGCAAGAACGAACAACGCCGGCCCGGGCAATGGCCCGGACCGGCGTCGTTGCCGGAGTGGCGGTGCCGGGTCGGCACCGCCCTCGATCGGAGGGCTTTAGCGCTTGCGGCGCTTGGTGCCGAGGCCAATCTTCTTGGCGAGGGTGCGGCGCTGTTCAGCGTAGTTGGGCGCAACCATCGGATAGTCGGCGGGGAGGTTCCACTTGGCGCGATACTGTTCCGGCGTCATCTGATAATGCGTCATCAGGTGGCGCTTGAGCATCTTGAGCTTCTTTCCGTCCTCAAGGCAGACGATATAGTCGGGCTTGATCGACGAACGGATCGAAACCGCCGGCTCCTGCTTCTTCGCTTCGGGCTCAGGCGCCTTGGTGCCAAGACCCGTGAGCGCGCCGTGCACGTTCGAGATCAGCAGCGGAAGATCCGAAACCGCAACGCTGTTGTTGCTGACATGTGCCGCGACGATGTCCGCGGTCAGCGTGACCAGCGTTTCCTGCAGGTCGTTCTGAGCGTCCATAGTGATCCTTTCGTACGGGTGCCGCGGCCGCAAGATTACACGCCGCTTTGTGCGCTATTGATCGGGAATGGAGCGATTGCAAGTGCAGTTGTAATGCATTTCGTCGATTTCAGGCGATCTGTTTTGAAAAGGTGTGCGCGTCGAACAGCTTACCGTCATTGCCGCGATAGTAATCGCGGCGCTCTCCGACCTTTTTGAAGCCTTGGTTATGATATAGCCGCACGGCTTCATTGTTGGCGCGCACTTCGAGATGCAGCAAATCGGCGCCGCGTTCGTGCGAATCTGCGACGATAGACCGGAGCAATGCTGTGCCGATCCCGCGGCGGCGCATCGCCGGGCGCATCGCGAGCAATAGCAGCTCCGCTTCATCCGCGATAACGCGGGCGAGTGCGAAGCCCGCGGGGCGATTGCCGCTCCACGCAATGCTGAACCACACGCCGGGCAGCGCGATCATCCCCATGCACTGACTGGGAGTCCAGGCCTCGCCGAAGCGTGGGTCGAACGCGTCGGCCATGATCGCGTTGAGCGTGGCGATATCGGCCGGAGTGCCGTGGACGATTTCGATGATCTGCGGCGCCGCGCTCATGTCGCCAGCGGCTTGGCGTCCGGCGCCCGGCCATAGATCGGACGCGGGTCGAGCGCGGTGAAGCCGGGCGTGAGCAATGCGGCATGGGCGGCGTGTGGCAACGTGTCGCGCAGATCGAGCGACGGATCGAGCGCGGCGAGGTGACGGATGCCGTTTCCGATGGCGGTGCGACCGGCGAGCGCGGCCAAGGCGGCCTCAGGCTTGAGCGAGGCGAACGGCCCGGTTTCGGCCAGCGGGCGGGTAAAGGCCTGCATGAACACCTCACCATGTCCGCCTTCGAGCGCGACGGCAAGCGCAGCCAGTGCCGGATCGGCGGCGAAGCCGGCGGCGGCGACGAGCGGGAGCGAGGAAAAGCCGCTGACCGGCGTCCCCCAGCCGAGCGCCAGACCGCGCGCGGCGGCGATGCCGACACGGATGCCGGTGAAGCTGCCAGGGCCGCAATCGACCAGGATGCGATCCGCGCGGCCGCCATCGGGAAGCTCGGCGATCATCGGGATCAGCCGCTCGGCATGGCCGCGGCCGACCTCCGCATGGCGCTCGGCAACGACCGTTCCGCCGCGGATTAACGCGACCGAGCAGGCGGCAGTAGCGGTTTCGATGACGAGGGTGAGCGGCGCGTCAGGCAATCTGGTTGAACTGCCCAAATTCGGGCCGCGGGCTGCGACCGAAGATGCTTGCCGGATCGCCATGGCCGATGGTGGCAATGAAATTGGTGCGGACCGAGGGCTGATCGGCGAAGAAGGCGCGATCCGTCGCCTCGAAGTCGATTCCCGACATCGGGCCGGTATCGAACCCCAGTGCGCGCGCCGCGATCAGCAGATAGGCGCCCTGAAGCGAGCCGTTGCGCAGTGCGTGAATCTCGCGCGCCTCGGGATCGGGGAACCAGCTCTTCGCGTCGGTGTGCGGGAACAGCCAGGGAAGCTGTTCGTGGTAATCATAATCCATTCCGATCACGACGGCAGCGGGCGCAACGCGGATCTTGGGCGGGTTGGCGCCGGTCGCGCAATCGGCGAGCTTGTCCTTCGCTTCCTGCGACAGGCACCAGACGAACCGAGCGGGCTGCATGTTGGCCGAGGTCGGCCCCATCTTGAGCAGCTCATAGATCGCGCGGATATCCGCTTCGGTCACTTCGCCGGGGAGATAGCCATTGTAGGTGCGTGCGGTGCGGAAGATCGTGTCGAGGCCGGCCTCGTCGAGCGGCGTTCCCATCAGACCGAACGCACTTCGGTGACTTCCGGGACGTAGTATTTGAGCAATTGTTCGATCCCGTTCTTGAGTGTCGCGGTGGATGAGGGGCAGCCGGCGCAGGCGCCCTGCATCTGGAGGTAGACCTTGCCCTTGTCGAAGCCGCGATAGACGATGTCGCCGCCGTCATTGGCGACTGCGGGGCGGACGCGCGTCTCGATCAGTTCCTTGATCTGGGCGACGATATCGGCGTCTTCGGGATCGTCGGTGAAGGCGTCTTCGGCAGGAACCGAAAAGCCTGCAGCGGTGCCCGGACGGAAGAGCGGCATGCTGGCGCTGAAATGATCGAGCAGAATGCCGAGCACGTCGGGCTTCAGGCCCGGCCATTCGACGCCCGGGCCGGCGGTCACGGAGATGAAGTCGCGGCCAAAGAACACGCCGGTGACATCGCCGAGGTTGAACAGCGCCTCAGCGAGCGGCGACGCCTCGGCCTCCTCCGGAGTCGCGAAATCGCGGGTGCCGGCATCCATCACGGTGCGGCCGGGCAGGAATTTGAGGGTCGCCGGGTTGGGCGTGGTTTCTGTCTCGATCAACATGCCCCCCATTTGGGCCTGAACGTGTCCCGCATCAAGCGAGCAACGGGAAACCGATTGTTGCCACCTCTGTAGCCATTTGGTGCCCGAAACGGTCGCGCTTCCCTTTTGAGGCGAGGAAGCGTAAGGCACCGCGTCTTTTTCTCTATCGATCGCATGAGGTTTGTTTGGCCAAGGAAGAACTGCTTGAAATGCGCGGCCGCGTTGTGGAGCTTCTCCCCAACGCGATGTTTCGCGTCCGGCTTGAAAATGATCACGAGATTCTCGGCCACACCGCCGGCAAGATGCGCAAGAACCGCATCCGCGTACTGGTGGGCGACGAAGTGCTCGTCGAACTGACGCCGTACGACCTGACCAAGGGCCGCATCACCTATCGCTTCAAGTAAGGCCCGGGCCATGCGGCTCGTCTTGGCCTCGACATCGCCGCGCCGCCGCGATCTGCTTGCCCGGATCGGCGTGACGCCCGACAGAATTGCCGCGCCCGACATTGACGAGACGCCGCTCAGGGACGAGCTGCCGCGCGCCTATGCGCAGCGCATCGCGCTGGGCAAGGCGCAGGCGGTCGCGCGCGACGACGACGAGATCGTGCTGGCGGGCGACACCACCATCGCCGTCGGTCGCCGCATTCTGGGCAAGCCCGAGGACGAGGCGGACCTGCGGCGGATGTTGGGGCTGTTGTCGGGACGGCGGCACCATTGTCTGTCCGCGGTCTGCCTGATCGACGGCGCGGGCAAGGCGCGGATGCGGCTTTCAGACACGGTCGTCGCGTTCAAGCGGCTGACAGACGCCGAGATCGATCGCTATGTCGCGAGCGGCGAGGGGATGGGCAAGGCCGGCGGCTATGCGATTCAGGGCCGCGCCGAAGCGTTTGTGCGCTTCCTGTCGGGAAGCCATTCCGGGGTGGTGGGCCTGCCGGTGTTCGAGACCCGCGCGCTGCTGGAGAGCGCTGGATATCCCTTGTCATGAGTCTGGCGCTTGGCTGAGTGGCTCTACGAGGCCGGAATCGGCGAGAATCGTGCGGCGCTGGTCGCGCGCGGCACCATTCGGAAAGCGCGGATCGAACTGCCGGGGCTGCGTAGCGGGACAATTGCCAGGGCCCGGCTGATCGACAAGTCGACCGGCAAGGTCATGCTCGAAAGCGGTGAGGAAGCATTGTGCGACCCGCTGCCGCCGCGGGTGACGCAGGGCGCATCGTTCATCGTCCGCATCGTCCGCGAATCGATCGCCGAACGCGGGCGCCCCAAGCTCGCCAAGGCGGTTCCCGCGCTCGATGCCGCACCCGCAGCGGGACCTGATCTGCTGGCACGGATCAGCGCGAGCGGACTGCCGGTGCGGCAGCTGCGCGCGCACGAGCCCGATGCGCTCGAAGACGCGGGCTGGTCCGAAGTGCTGGAGGAAGCACGAACCGGCGAGATCGGCTTCGCAACCGGCGCGCTGCGGGTGGCGCTGACCCCGGCGATGACCCTGTTCGACGTCGATGGCGGTCCGCCGCTGGGCACGCTGTCGGTCGATGCCGCACACGCTGTCGCAGCGGCGATGGAGCGGCTGGGGATCGCGGGATCGATCGGCATCGACTTCCCGACACTGGCCAACAAAAGCGAGCGCAACGCGGTGGCCGAGGCGATCGATGCGGCGCTGCCGCAGCCGTTCGAGCGGACCGCGATGAACGGCTTCGGCTTCCTTCAGATCGTGCGGCGCAAATCGCGCATGTCGCTGCCCGAGCTGCTCGCCGCCGATCCTGCGGGCGCTGCGCTGCGGGCCGAGCTGCGGCGGCTTGAGCGGCTTCCCCCGCCCGCGCCCGATACCCATATGCTGCATCCGGCACTATTGCGGCGGCTCGAGCGCGAACCCGAATGGGTCGCGCAGCTGCACCGCCGCACCGGCGGGCGCACAGAATTTTTGGAGCAAACGTGAAACGCGACGACTGCCCGATCTGTGGCAATACCCCCGACCCGGCGTTCAAACCCTTTTGCAGCCGCGGCTGCAAGGACCGCGATCTGCTGCAATGGCTGGGCGACGGCTATCGCCTGCCCGGCGCCGCGATCGACCCCGATGATGCCGAAGGTGCGCAAAGCAGGCTGGACAGGGGCGAAAGCCCCGACTAAGAGCGCGCCTTCCGGTTCAATCCGGACGCATAAAGTCCCCGGCTTAGCCGGTTGGGCCCGGGTAGCTCAGTTGGTAGAGCATGCGACTGAAAATCGCAGTGTCGGCGGTTCGAATCCGTCCCCGGGCACCATTAGTCGCCTGAAATCATTGGTTTTCTAGAAGGCGCTGCATGGCGCAGGATGCGTGCGCGCATTCTGCTGCAATCGCATCAGAAAACGGCGCCGATGTTTCGTTCAAGCTGATCCATCGTCTTGTCGATATGCACTCCAGTAGCGACGGCGGACTTTACGGGCTTTTCGTGCATGCCAGCTTTCATCTGCAGGAAAAGGTGCCACGTTCTGCCAGCGAGATCTTATCTCGGGAGCATAAACTATGCGGTTACTTTGAATTGCATAGAGGTCAGGTATCGCTCATGCGGCACGGCAGGCGAGTGTTCCCAACCAGGCAAATTGGATGACAGATATGATCCGACGTTCATTCACGGCAGCGCTCGCGGCATTCGCCTGTACAGTATCGGCCATACCCGCGTCCGCTCAACAAACGTCCTCGACGGCGAAGATCGCGACGGTGGAGGTCACTTCGGGCGGAAATTATGGCTTTCGTGTAATGTTGGTCGGTAATCCGACGATGTGTACGGGCGGTCCCAACTGGGCGTTCTTGGAGCCAACCGATTCCAATTACGAAGCCTATGTCAGCGCACTTCTTTCTGCATATATGTCAGAGAAGGTTGTGTCTGTGGTTGCAGCGCCGGTGTCGGCGAGCGGTAACACATTCTGCCAGATCATCTTCATCCGCTTTTAGCGTTATCGCGTGACGGGAACGGACACGCACCATGTCCTTCCGCACCAATCCTCGAGACGGCGCCCGATCGATCTGGCATTCGCTTGCGCGTTCAGGATCGGGCGTAGCGGTCGAGGCCGAGGCCCTGGATGTCGATCGGCGGGCGCTCGCCGGTCATCACTGCGGCGGTGACGGCTGCGGAGCCGCAGGCCATTGTCCAGCCGAGTGTTCCATGCCCGGTGTTGAGGAAGAGGTTGGGCAGGCGGGTTGGTCCAATGATCGGCGGGCCGTCGGGTGTCATCGGACGCAGGCCGCTCCAGAAATTGGTCTCGCCGCGGCCAGCTGCCGACGGGAACAGATCGTTGAGGCAGTGCAGCAAGGTCGCCTCGCGGCGCTCCGGAAGCGAATTGTCGTAGCCCGAGATCTCGGCCATGCCTCCCACGCGAATGCGCCCGCCAAGCCGGGTGATGGCGATCTTGAACGTCTCGTCGAGCAAGGTCGAGACGGGGGCAGCGTCAGGATCCGCCACGGGCACGGTGATCGAATAGCCCTTGACCGGATAGACGGGCAGCCGGAGGCCGACCTGGCGTGCCAGCAGCGGCGAGTGGCTGCCGAGCGCGAGCAGATAGGCATCGCCCCGGATGAGGCCCTTGCTCGTCTGCACGCCGCTGATCGCGCCCTGTTGTTCCTCGAGCCGGTGGATATCGGTCGAGAAGCAGAACTCGACGCCGGCGGACGCCAGCCGCTCGGCCAGCCGGGTCGTGAACAAATGGCAGTCCCCGGTCTCGTCATTGGGAAGGCGAAGCCCGCCCTCGATCCGGTCGCGCGACGCGGCGAGGCCGGGTTCGGCGGCAACGCAGCCATCCCGGTCGAGCAGCTCGAACGGGACGCCGTAGGAACGCAGGACATCCATGTCCTTGGCGCTCCCGTCCATCTGCTTGGGCGTGCGGAACAGCTGCAGCGTGCCCTGCGCGCGTTCGTCATAGGCGATGTCCAGCAATGCGCGGATGCCCGTCAGTTCATCCCGGCTGAACTCAGCGAGCCCGACCATGCGGCTCTTGTTGAGGGCGTATCGCGCCGTGGTGCAGTTGCGGAGCATCGCGGCCAGCCAGCGCAGCATGGCGGGATCGAAGGTCGGGCGCAGGATCAGCGGAGCGTGCCGCATCATCAGCCAGCGGATCGCCTTCATCGGGATGCCGGGCGCTGCCCAGGGCGAGGCGTAGCCGGGCGAAACTTCGCCCGCGTTCGCGAAGCTGGTCTCGAGCGCTGCGCCAGGCTGACGATCGACCACGACGACCTCGTGTCCCGCGCGCCGGAGATAATAGGCTGCGGTGACGCCGATGACGCCCGCTCCAAGGATCACGGCCTTCAACGCATCTCTCCCGACATCAGTTTGATGTAATTGTTGCCCGCGTGCGCGGGGCGGTGGTGGTTCGCCGGGCGGGAATGTGGATGAAGCGGGTGCGAATTATCGACGAATTCTGCGTTAAAACCTGTTAAATCTGGGGGACTGTCAAAGTTTCTGCGAATTTGTGGAGGAATATGCCGTGAGTGCGCTCGATGCCGTTGACCGCCGCATCCTGAACCAGCTGCGGTTGAACGCGCGCGTCACCAACAGCGCGCTGGCAAAGGAGGTGGGCCTGTCGGAGTCGGCGTGCCTTCGGCGGCTCAAGATGCTGGAGCGCAGCGGCGTCATCCGCGGGTACACGGCGATCATCTCGGGCGGCGATCCCGAAGAGGGCATCGACGCCGTTGTGCAGGTCGAGCTGGAGCGGCAGACGGAAGAGTATCTCACGCGCTTCGAGGCGGCGATGCGCAGACACGCGGAGATCCGCGAATGGTACCTCCTGAGCGGTGCGGGCGACTATCTGTTGCGGCTGCGGGTTTCGGACATGGAAGACTATTCGCACTTCCATCGCGATGTCCTGTCGCGGCTGCCGGGGGTCTCGCGCATCAACTCGAGCTTCGCCATGCGGAGTCACCGCAGGGGCTGATCGCGCGGCGAATCCGGTGAGACTATCCGCGATGCGGCGCGGGCTGCCGATCCGCCGCCGGGGGATTGAGCGCGACGATCGGGGCAGGCAGTTCGACCAGACTGTCCTCCGGCACATCGTTCCTCAGCCAGACATTGCCGCCGATGCGGCTGCGCGCGCCCACGGCGATCGGGCCGAGCAGCACTGCGCCGGGGAAGATCACGACATCGTCGCCGATCTGCGGGTGGCGGCGGGTGCGGTGGTTGGCGGCGTGCGCGGCGCCGGCCGCGAGCGGCGCTCCGCCCAGCGTCACACCCTGATAGATGCGGACGCGGTCGCCGATCACCGCGGTCTCACCGATGACGATGCCGGTGCCGTGGTCGATGAAGAAGCTGCGCCCGATCGCCGCAGCGGGATGAATGTCGATCCCCGTCTCGCTGTGCGCGATCTCGGCGATGATGCGCGCTACCAAAGGCGCTCCGAGCGCATGGAGGCAATGCGCGAGGCGGTGGTGGATGATTGCGGCGATCGAGGGGTAGGAGAGCAGCACCTCGTCGACGCTGCGCGCGGCGGGATCGTTGGCATAGCCCGCGGCGACATCGGCATCGAGCAGGCGGCGGATGCCGGGCAGGCTTTCGGCGAAGTCGGTGAGGATATGCTCGACGGCATAGCCCTCTTCGACGCGTGAGATTCCGGGGCGGGCGATGCGCAACTCGAGCTCGATCTGCGCGCCAAGCTGCGACAGGGTCGATTCGAGCGTGGCCTCGACCCAGGCATTCTCGTTGCTGGCGGTCAGCTCGGGCGGGCCGAGGCGCAGCGGGAACAGCGCGGTGCCGAGCTCACGCAACAACCGTGCGAGCACGCGGCGCGACGGGAACTCGATGCCCTGCTCGGCATGGCGGTCATGCCCTTGCCGCCAGTCGCGACGGGCTTCGCGCAGGCCCGTGACTACCCGGTCCAGATTGCGCGGGTAAATCTCTGCCGCTGCCTGTTCCCTGCCCATCGTCCATTCCTCACTATTCGCCTATCAAATTGATAGGAAATGTGCGGCACGGAAAGATAGTTTTGGTTCGTGCAGATCAAAAAACGGCCAGCCGCGGGAGGGCGGCTGGCCAGGGAATGTGCGAACGGCGTTCTGCTTGAAAGGGAGGATCAGAACGCCACGCGGGCACTCAGCACGAACTGACGGCCGCTGTGCGTCAGCACGTTGAGCCGGTTGGTCTCGTCCACGAACTGGTCGTTGAGCTCGTCGGTCAGGTTGATGCCTTCGAGGCTCAGCTTGATCTTGTCGGTGAGGTTGTAGGAGATTTGCGCGTCGATATTGGTTGTCGCGTTGGTGCCGTTATAGGCGTTGCCCTCGGTCCCCGGCACTGCGGTCAGATATTTCGAGCGATAGGCGATCGAGCCGCGGATCGAGAATTTCTCGGTCTCGTAATAGAGCGTCGCGTTGGCGGCGTGTTTGGACAGGCCGAGCAAGGTCGCGGTGACGCTGTCGGTGCCCGTGGCGGAGAGGCGGTACTCGATGTCGGAATCGACGTAAGTGTAGTTCGCCAGCACCCCGAAATTCTTGAGGAAGCCCGGCAGGAAGGTGAAGGGCTGCTGGATATTCACTTCGAACCCGCGCAGCATGCCGCCCTTCGAATTGACCGGCTGGCTGACGATGAAGATGTCCGACGGCGAGGCGGTGGTGCCGGTGAGCAGTGAATCGGGCAGGCCGAGGCTGGAGAAGGGGACGCCGGTGCTGAGCGTCTGGACGAAGCTGCCGATATCCTTCTGGAACGCCGAGACCGCATAGATTGCGCCGCGCGTGGGATACCATTCGATCGACGCGTCGAGATTGGTCGATTCGGTCGGCGTCAGGTCCGGATTGCCCGAGCTGAAGGTACGGTTGCCGCCCGAGACGTTGAGGTTGCCGCCCGGGGTGAGGGACCCGATCCCGGCGCGCGCGATCGTCTTGGCCGCGGCGAAGCGGACGAGCAGCGTGTCGGTGACGTCGAAGACCAGATTGGCTGAGGGCAGCCAGCGGTCGTAGCTGCGGTCGGCGGTGACGAGGTTCACCGTGCCGCCCTGGCTGGCATAGCCGGTCGAGAGCTGGTCGGTCTTGACGTAACGGACGCCGACATCGCCGCGCAGCGGGAAGCCCGCGTCGGCAAGGTTGAACTCGGCCATGCCCCACACGCCGAGATCATCCTCGCGCACCGTGACGAAGGATCCGCGCGCGGTGGCGTTCTCGATCCCGCCGGTGGCGTAGGTCGGATTGGTCGGCGCGTTGAGATAGGCGAGGAAGGCGTCGAGATTGGGTACCACCCAGCCGGTCGGGGTGCCTGAGGGCATAGCGAGGCCGCGGCCGAAGCCGGTGAACTGGGTGACCAGCGGTGCGATCTGCGCAGCGGTGAGTGTGGTTACGACGGTTTCGCCCGAGAGGCGGCGGCGCTCGCTCGAATCATAGTCGAAACGTCGCCAGTCCGCCCCGGCCTTGAGCTTCAGAACCGGGCTCGCGGTCCATTCAAGGAAGCCCTTGGCGTTGGTGAAGCTGTTGTCGACCGACTGCGGCCGGATGCGCACTTCCGAGGTGCCATTGGTGAAGGCGAAGGTCGCCGGGTTGGTGACGTCGACACCCGGCTTGATCGTCGGGAAGCGGGTCGAGAAATCGTAGAAAAAGCCGTTGGTGTTGGCGGCGTCGAGCGTCACAGTGGTCTGCACCGGATTGCGGAATTCGGAGCGCGAATAGCCGACAATCGCGCCGAATTTGAGATTCTCGCCCAGCTTCTGATCGAGTGTGCCGGTAAGCTGGTAGAAGTCGGTCTTGAGCTCATCGTAGCGGGCCTGCACGCGCAGATCGACCGCGTCGAACGTGCCGCTGATGATGTTGTTGTTGCTGTCGACCGTGCCCGAGCGGATGATCGTCTGAGGCTTGCCCGATCCCGAGCGGCTGAAGCCGATCGCCTGCAACTGCGCTTCCTTGCGGGTGCCGTCGAGGCGCGAATAGAGACCGTCGATCGAAATCAGCGTTGCATCGCTTGGGCGATATTGCAGCGCGATCGCGGCGCCGAGACGCTTCTGGGCGATGTCGTAGCTGACGAGGCCCGGGATGCGCGGATGATAGAGCGCGGTTTCGGGGTTGGTGTCGTTAATCTGCGCGATCGTCTTGCCGGCGATGGTCGACGCGGCGTTGAACCCACCGTTGAACCCGCCATAGGTCCAGCGCGTGATGTTGGCACCTTCCTCGACGAGACGGCGTTCCTCATAGGCGATAGAGACGAGTGCGCCGAATTTGCCGTCCGGGCTGGTGGTGGTGAGCAGGGCGGAGACGCGTGGCGTCGCCTTCTGCGCAAGGTCGTTATAGCTCACTCCGGCAGAGAACACCGCAGTCGGCTTGCGATAGTCGAACGGGCGCGCGATCTGGAGATCGACAGTGCCACCGAGCGACCCTTCCTCGACATCGGCGGTCGCGGTCTTGCGGACCGTGAGGCTGTTGAACAGGTCCGACGAGAAGATGTTGAAGTCGAAGCCGCGGCCGCGGTTGACGCCGCCCGAATTGTCGGTGCCGCCGGTGGTGCCGATCGCTTCCATCCCATTGATGCGCACGCGGCTGTAATCGGGGCCAAGGCCGCGGATCGAGATGTTGCGGCCTTCGCCATTGACGCGGCTTATCGCAACGCCGGGGATGCGCTGAAGCGATTCCGCGAGGTTGAGGTCGGGGAATTCGGCGATGTCCTCGGCTTTGATCGCATCGACCGCGGCGGTCTCGCGCTTCTTGATGTTGAGCGCGCTGCTGAGGCTTTCGCGGAAGCCGGTGACGATCACTTCCTGGCCGGCTTCGGTGGGCGTGGCGGTTTCCGCGGGGGGCTGATCCGGTGCGGTCTGGGCGTGTGCGGCGGAAAGGGCGGTAACCGCAGCCGACAGCGCGAACACGGATTTCAGGACATGGGCACGGGACATTTCAGACTCCCCTCGGTAGCTGTGTACGGCTTCGTGGACGAGCCGATTGCGATGTTCTGCTAGGCGGGACCGGGGCGGCGAGGCCAACGCCAATCGAACATGGATCGATGCGCGACGCGCACTGATCGTGTCTCGGCGCTGGCGAACCTCATGTCGATCCAGCCAGTTTGCGACTTGATCGTCCCGCTCTTTGTCTTGGACCCGCTCCGCTGCCCCGGTTACCGACTAACCGCAATAAGGACCATGCGCATCCGACGCGCGGGCATGAGGAGAGCGACGCGTGACCGACCAGCGCACCCCGGCGACAGAGTCGCGCCCGACGCATGTGCGATACGCGATCATTGCGCTGATCTTCATCATCACCAGCGTCAACTATGCCGATCGCGCAACCTTCTCGATCGCGGGGAGCGCGGCGGCGCACGAGCTGGGGCTGAACGCGATTCAGACCGGCTTCATCCTCTCCGCCTTTGCCTGGGCCTATGTGCTCGCGCAGGTGCCGGGCGGGCTGCTGCTCGACAGATTCGGCACCAAGCGCGTCTATGCCGCGGCGATCGCTTTGTGGTCGGTATTCACCGCGCTGCAGGGCTTTGCGGGAATGATCGCGTTCCTGCCCGCGGTGGCGATGCTGTTCGCGCTACGCTTTCTGGTGGGTCTTGCCGAAGCGCCGTCCTTCCCCGGCAATGCACGGCTGGTGGCGTCGTGGTTCCCATCGGCCGAGCGCGGCACCGCTTCGGCGATCTTCAATTCGGCGCAATATTTCTCGCTGGTCGCGTTCGCGCCGCTGATGGGCTGGCTCGCGCACAGCTATGGCTGGCGGTCGATCTTCTGGGTGATGGGCGTGCTCGGGCTGATCGCGACTGCGGTGTTCCTGCGCTTCATCCATAGCCCCGCGCGCCATCCGTCGATCAACCAAGCCGAGCTCGACCATATCGAGGCGGGGGGCGGCCTGATTCATATGGAGGATGGCGGCGCCGGCAAGGCGGCGGCATTCGACTGGGGCAATGTCGGCAAGCTGATCGCCAACCGGATGATGCTGGGCATCTATCTCGGCCAATATTGCATCAATGTTCTGACCTATTTCTTCGTCACCTGGTTCCCGATCTACCTGGTCAAGGAGCGCGGGCTGAACATCATGGAGGCGGGCTTCGCCGCTGCGGCGCCGGCGCTGTGCGGCTTTGTCGGCGGGCTTGCCGGGGGCTATATCTCCGACCGTATCCTCAAGCGCACCGGGTCGCTCGATTGGGCACGCAAGGGGCCGCTGACGGTGGGGATGCTGCTCGCCACTGCGATCATCGGTTGCGTGTGGGCCGAGCAGGAGTGGCTGGTGGTAACGCTGATGTCGGTCGCCTTCTTTGGAAAGGGTGTCGCCTCGCTCGGCTGGGCAGTGATGGCTGATGTCGCGCCAAAGCGGCTCGCGGGGCTGTCGGGCGGGGTGTTCAACATGTTCGGCAACATGGCTGGGATCGTCACGCCGATCGTGGTGGGCTTCATCGTCGCGGCGACCGGATCGTTCGACTGGGCTTTGGTGTTCGTCGGCGCGCATTGTTTGCTGACGATCTTTGCCTTCCTCGTCGTCGCGGGCCCGATCCGTCGCATGCAGATCGGCGAATGAGGGTGGATCGCAGAGGCCTGTTGCTCGGCGGCGCTGCAGCGACGCTGGTTCCTGCCGCAGCGCTGGCGGCAAAGGTCCGGCTGGTGGTCGCCACGCCGATGGCGGCACCCGAATGGGCGTTGCTTCAGCGCAAGCTGATCGCGCGTAACGCGGAGGCGTGCGAGGCCTTCTATGCCAAATATGTCGACCGGCGCGATCATCTGCTGGTGTTCGAACGCTGGGGCGCCAATGACGGTCCCGACGACGCGGCGGAAGCGACCAACGACTGGGCGATCCTCCATGCGCTCGGCGCGCCCGACCGCATCCTCACGCTGACCCAGCGCTTCTGGGAAGGGCATCTGCGGCAATATGCGGCGATGCGGACGGTCGATGTGCCGATCGCAAGGGCCGGCATGTATCACCGCGACTTCCCGGTGCAGATGGACTGGCAGCATAATGCCGAGGGGCTGACGACGTTCAACGTGCTGGGCCTTTCCGCCCCCCGCGACCCGGCGCTGATCGCGCGCACCCGGCGGTTTGCGGACTTTTACACCGGGCACGACGCGAGCGTGCGCAATTACGACCCCGCGCACCGCATCATCCGCAGCGTGATGAACGGCAGCCGCGGGCCGATGATGCGCGATGCCACCGCGCTGGACTGGGCGGGCGACCCGTTCGAGGCGGGTGAGCGTTTCCATATGGAGCATGGCGAGTCTACCTATCAGGAGACGCTCGATCACTATGTCGAGTATACCGATGTGGTCGGCGACAACCCGCTCAACCTGCAGGCGACGACGCTGGCTCTCAACGCCTATGCGCTGGGCGGGGGCGAGCGCTACCGGCGCTGGGCGCTCGACTATCTCGACGCCTGGGTGAGCCGCGCCAGCGCCAATGGCGGCATCGTGCCGAGCAAGGTCGGGCTCGACGGCAAGGCCGCGCGCGACTGGTGGGGCGGGGTCTATGGCTGGGGCTTCTCTCCGATCGTGCCGCAGACCGGCAAGCGCGAGGACCGCAACCGCGTGCCGCGATCGATCACCGCGTTCCTGAATGGCACGCTGCTCACCGGCGACAGCGCCTACATCGAAGTGTGGCGGCGCCAGAACGCCCGGATCAACGACGCCGGGCGCCAGCGTGACGGCCGGTTCGAGACGCCGACCATGTATGGCGCGGACGGCTGGTACGGGTGGAAGCCCGGCCCCTATCGCACCAATGGCTTCGAGATCTGGTACGTCACCCAGCGGGCCAATGATCTGGAACTGGCGGGCGACAATCCCTGGGTGTCGTTCCTGCATGGCAAGAACGAGGCCTATCCGGTCGAGGCGCTCAATGCCGATCTCGCGCGGGTCGCCGAACGCGAGAAAAGGATGCGTGAGGACACCACCACGCGCGACACGCGGCTCGCCGACTGGCCGCTCGACAAGACCCCGGCGAGCGTCAAAAGTCTGATCCAGCTGATGACCGGCGGCATGCACATCGCCCGCCCGCCCTGGTCGTCGACCTCACCCAATCAGGGCGGCGTCGTGCTGCATTGCCGGTTGCGCTATTTCGATCCCGAGCGGCGGCGCGCGGGAGTGCCGGAGGATGTCGCGGCGCTGGTCCATACGCTGGGCGATGCCTCGACGCAGGTTACATTGGTCAATCTCGGCAAGGTCGCGCGGACGATCGTGGTTCAGGGCGGCGCTTATGCCGAGCACCGGATGGAGACGGTAACACTCGACGGACAGGAGGTACCGGTCGGCGGGCGGGCCTTCACGCTGCGGCTGGAGCCGGGCTGCGGCGCGCGGCTGAAGATTGCGATGCGGCGCTACGCCAATATGCCGACGCTGGCGTTCCCCTGGGATCGCTAGGCCGCGGTTGGTGGGTTTCGTCATCCCGGCCTTGTGCCGGGATCCACGATGCCGCGCGCGATGCGATTGAGCCTCTTGTCCATAACTCGCGTCACGGTGGCTCCCGGCACAAGGCCGGGATGACGCGCTAGAGGATTATCCGCCGGGCTTGATATAGGGTGCGACCGACCAGAGCAGGCGTTCCTCGCGACGTGGATCGGCTACGACGCGCGTGTCGGTGTCGAAGATCATCGTTTGCCGCTGCTCGAGCGTGAACTGCGGCCACGCCGGCACACTCGCGCAATTGGGGTCGCCGGTGCGGGCAAAGGCGATGAAGGCGTCGGCCATCCGCCCGGCGAGCCGGCTTGCGACGGGGGTATTGCCGGTGCGTGATCCCCTTGCAGCGGTGTTGTCGAACACCAGCGGGATATCGAGTGTGTGGAAGGCGCCGAGCACGCCGCCCGCTTCGGGTGAAGGAAAGTCGAGCTGGTACATCCATGTCGGTGCGCCGATCTTCGCGCGCTCTTCAGCCTGAATGAGATGGCCGGGCCAGGAACGGCCTGCAGTGGTCGCTGCGAGCAGGATCTGGCCGGGGGTCTTCTCGGGATAGATTGCCCTGTAGCGCTGCACCACCCAGTCGGGGACGACGTCCTTGGTGATCTGCGTGCCGATGCGCTCGGCCAGATTGTCCCAATCGGTGTCGCCGCGCTTCAGCCAGTCGGCGATCCACAGCCCGGTCTCGTCATGCGTGTTGCCGGCAATCAGCGGGATATGCGCCGCCTCGCGCGGGGCGTTGGGGACGAAGGGGTGGCGCGGGAGGACATGGTGGTCGAGCGTCGAGGTGAAGCTGATCTCGCCCTTGCGCTCGATCGGGTCGGTCATCGCCATCGCCTCGACCAGCCGCTCGACCGGAAGCGCCTTGAGCTCGGCGACACTCTTCGCGCCCGCCATTTCCATCCACGCTCGCGCGCGGATCGTCGCATTGCGCGGACCCGCGGCGGTGACGTGCTGGCCGCTCATCGTCGCGGCGCGGTGGAACAGCGGCCGCGCTTCGGGCATTGCCATCAGCGTCACCGCCTTGGCCCCGCCGCCCGACTGGCCGAAGATCATCACCCGATCCGGGTCGCCGCCGAATGCCGCGATATTGTCGCGTATCCACTTAAGCGCGAGGACGATGTCGAGATTGCCGACATTGCCCGACTCCGCCGGGCCGCCGAGCTGGGCGAGATAGGCATAGCCGATACCTGCAAGCCGGTGGTTGAGCGTGACCACCACGACATCGCCGCGGCGGACGAGGCTCGCGCCATCATAGAGCGGGTCCGACCCCGAACCGTGCGCGTGGCCGCCGCCATGGAAATAGACCATCACCGGACGCCGCCCGCGATCGAGCGCCGGGGTCCAGAGGTTGAGGAACAGGCAATCCTCGCTGGTCGGTTCCTCGGCGCGAGTCTGTGGTGCGGCCGGCGCGTAGTGCAGGGCGTCGACGATATCGAGCCAGGGTCCGGGCTGCAGCGCGCGCTCGAAGCGGCGCGGGCGCGTGTCGGCACCGTAGCGTACCCCGCGAAAGACGAGCACGCCGCGCTCGCTGGTCCCGCGCAAACGGCCGTAGCGTGTGGTGGCAACCGGATCGGCGGACTGAGCAGACCATGCCGCGGCGGGAATCAGCAACGGCGCGCCGAGTAGCGCGCGGCGACCGATCATGCCCCCGCCATCTGTGCGCAGAGCAGGCGCATCGGCTCGAGCGCCGGATTGGCGTTGTCGCGCCGCCACGCCATGTGCAGCTCGACCGGCGCCTCGGGCTCGGTGCGCAGCGCGCGGAACTGGACGTCCATCAGATGAAGCCCCGATGCCGATTGCGGTACGATCGCCGCGGCGAGCCCGGCATGGACAAGGCCGAGCATCGAGTGGATCTGCGTGACATGCTGAACATAGCTCGGCGTCACCCCGGCATCGTCGAACAGGCGAACGAGCATGTCGTGGAAATAGCCGGCGCCCTGCCGCGCATACATGATCAGCGGCTCGCCATCGAATGCGTCGAGCGACAGTGCCGGCTCGCCCTGTCGCGGATCGCCGGGCGGGAGCGCAACCAGCAACGGTTCGCGCAGTACGCACAGTGTATCGAATTCGTGCCGGTCGACCGGCGGGCGGACGAAGCCGATATCGATCAGCCCGGTGAGCAGGGCATCGACCTGATCGCCGCTCACCATCTCGCGCAGCTCGAGGTCGATATTGGGCAGGCTCGCGCGCGCCTGCGCGACGATCTGGGGGACGAGGCTGTAGCCCGAGACCGCGGTGAAGCCGATTGCGACCTTGCCTGCATCGCCCTTGGCTACGCGGCGCGCGGAGAGCGACGCGCTTTCGGCGAGGCGGACGATGCGTCGCGCCTCGATCAGGAAAACATGGCCCGCGGGGGTCAGGCTGACCTGGCGGCTGGTGCGTTCGAGCAGGGTGACGCCCAGAATGCGCTCGAGCAGCTGGATCTGCCGGCTGAGCGGCGATTGCGTCATATTGAGGCGTATGGCGGCGCGGCCGAAATGGAGTTCTTCGGCCGCGGCGACGAAGCAGCGGAGCTGGCTGAGCTCGAACATGGCGCCGGTGTAGCGCGGCGCGGCAAGTCCTGTCACGCCGAGGCTCACGGCGCCCTCAGGCGGCTTTGGCGAGCGGGCCGGATGCCCGCTCGACCAGTACGCGCAGCTCGTCCTGCTCCTCGGCCGTAAGGTCGGTGAGCGGGGTGCGCACCGGCCCGGCGTCGCGGCCGACCACGCGCATCCCTGCCTTGACGATCGACACCGCATAGCCACGCCCGCGGTTGCGCAGGGCGAGATAGGGCATCACGAAGTCGCGCAATTGCTTCTGCACCTCTTGGTGATCGCCTGCGCGCACCGCAGCGTAGAAGGCCAGTGCCCATTGCGGCATGAAGTTGAAGATTGCCGAGGAGTAAGTGGTGACCCCCATTGTCAGATAGGGCGTCGCGAAGGTCTCTGCGGTGGGGAGGCCGCCGATATAGGTGAGGCGATCGCCCATCCGCAGGAAGACGCGCGTCATCAGCTCGATATCGCCGACGCCGTCCTTGAAGCCGACGAGGTTGGGGTTGCGATCGCACAGCCGCGCAAGGGTGTCGTCGTTGAGCACGGCATTGTCGCGATTATAGACGATCACGCCGAGCCCGGTCGAGCGGCATACCGCCTCGACATGTGCGGCAAGACCTTCCTGGCTCGATCCGACCAGATAGGGGGGCAGAAGCAGCAGGCCGTCGGCACCCGCAGCTTCGGCGCCGCGCGCAATCTCGGTCGCGATGGCGGTGCCGTAGCCGCAGCCCGAGATCACCGGGAGCTTGCCCTGCCCCTCGGCGACAGCGGCTCTCACCACCTCGACCACCTCGGCCGGGGTGAGCGAGAAGAACTCGCCGGTGCCGCCTGCGGCGAACAGGCCGGCCAGATCATGCTCGAGCATCCATGCGCAATGCGCACGATAGGGGGCTTCGTCGAACCGGCCGTCGGCGTCGAAATGCGTGACGGGGAAGGAAAGAAGGCCCTGGCCAAGGCTGCGGCCCATATCGGCCGGGCTCATCGTCGTCACATGCGTCTCCCAAGTCGCCGTTCCGCATCGATGCGCGAAACGCTTCGAGGGTGTGACTATTGGGTCGGCGCGCGGGCGTCCAAACCAAAGCCGCCATCAATCGATGCGCGACTTGGATCGATCAGGGGGAGATCAGATTGGGACGAAGCTGTTGCGGGTGCGGTCCTTGCGCACGCTGCCCGCTGCGAAGACCGTTCCGTTCATCGCGATCCACACACCCGGCTCGGCGGCGACCTGCACTGTGGCAAAGGCCATGCCGAGGTTGAACGCGGCGTCGCTCTCGGCAAAGCGTGCTGGGGCGAGCGCGCCGAGCAGCGCAACGCGCTTGCCGGGGATGTCCTTCAGGGCCGCGGCGGTATCGGTCATCGTGTCGGTGCCATGGGTGATGACAATACGATCTTCGGGCGCATCGCGCACCGCCTGCGCAATCGTCGCGCGATCGGCATCGGTCAGCTCGAGGCTGTCCTTGCGCATCAGCTCGACCACGCGGACGTCGAGCGCCGAGCGCGCGACCGCGAGCAGGCGCGCAACGACGCTGTCGCCGATCTGGTATTCGCTCAGCGCATCGAAATAGAGTTTGTCGATGGTGCCGCCAGTGGTGAGGATCAGGATGTCTGCCATGCGCGCGCCTATAGCGATGCGCGGCGTCACGGCAAAGACGGCGCGGCTGATATGTTCAGCCGCGCCGTTATTCTCCCGCCTTTAGCGACAGCGTCCCTGATAGCGGATCGCGTAATTCGCCGCGCGCGCCTCGCACGCATTGCCGAAGGTCTTGTATTCGCGACCCAACTGGCCGCAGACGGGCGCATATTCCTTGGTGCAGATGGCGGGCAGGGGCATGCCGCTGCCCTCGCCATGGGCCGGGCGGACCGAACGCAAACCGCGGCCGCCCAGCTCGTCGAGGTTCGAGCAGCTGGGCGTGGTCGAGGTGCAGACGCCGTTATAGTTGGTGCCGACGCACAGCTGCCAGCCGTCGCGGCTGACATCGCCGCTGCCGCCGATGACGCGCGCGGAGCGGACCGGGTAGTTGAGGTTGGGCACCGCTTCGCGCGTCGAATAGGTGTTGCCGCGGCAGTTCCGCTCGGTGAACATCTGAAGCTCGGACCGCGCGCCCGGGCCGGGCAGCGGCGGTCGCGGCTCATTCCAGTCATCGCCGCGGTCGACCAGCCGGCTCGCGACCCAGCCGCGCCGTTGGCCGGCGACGACGTTGCACCATTGCGGCTGGCAGCGGATCACGTTGACGCGGGTTCCGGGCTGAAGCGTCCCCAGTACCTGATACTGCGTGCCTGGCCCCGCGCGCAGCTGCGCGCGGCCGGTGATGCGGCCGGTCTCATGGCCTGCGGGGAGGTTGAGGTTGACCGCGGCCATCCATCCGGAGCGCCGGCCGAACTGAACGCGGCACCATTGATCGGCGTTGCAATGTTCGAGGCTGAGGGTGGAGCCGCGCGGCACGGTCGCGAGGATCGCCGCCTGTGGACTTGGCGCGGCCTTGAGGGGCGCGTTGTTTTTCGCGGTAATCCTTTGGGATTGGGCCATGCCCGGGACGATGATGGCCGCGGCGATGCCGGTGGCGATGACGGATACGATGCCGAACGAAGCCGTTTTGCGCATGTCTCTCTCCCTGCCGAGGAGTGCGCATGGCGCGCCTGTTCGGCGCAAATGTCAATGCGCGGGCCATGCGTTGCGCTCGGAGATGGATCATACCAATTGCGATGAGTGGTATATTCAACTCTTGAACAGTACATGCCACTTGGTTAGTCCAGTGGGCAGAACAGTAGCTGGGAGCGGATGATATGCGGGCAATGGGAGCACTGATCACCTGTGTGCTGCTGGCGCCGGTGCCCGCGCTCGCCGCAGATCATCTGGTTCGTGATCCTGCGGCCTATGCTGCTGCGGTCAAGAAAGCGGCGCCGGGCGACCGCATCCTCCTTGCCGATGGCGAATGGCGCGACTTCCAGATCGTGTTCACCGGGCAAGGCACGCAAGCGAAGCCGATCACGCTCGCCGCGCAGACTCCGGGCAAGGTCATTCTCTCGGGCCAGTCGAACCTGCGCATCGGTGGTGCGCATCTGGTGGTGTCGGGCCTGGTCTTCCGCAACGGCTTCTCGCCGACCCGTGAGCTGATCGCCTTCCGCCGCGATTCGAAGACTCCCGCGCGCAACGCGCGACTCACCGAAATCGTCGTCGACAATTTCACCAATCCCGATCGCCGGGCCGAGGATATCTGGGTCGCGATCTACGGCGCCGACAACCGCGTCGACCACAGCTGGTTCGCGGGCAAGGGCAATGCCGGCGTTACGCTTGCGGTGATCCGCCCCAAGGGCCAGCCGGAGGCCAACCGCGCGCGGATCGACCATAATTATTTCGGGCCGCGCCCGCCGCTCGGCTCGAACGGCGGCGAGACGATCCGCGTCGGCACCAGCGACGAATCGCTCAACGAGTCGAACAGCGTGATCGAGCGCAACTGGTTCGAGAAATGCGATGGCGAGGTCGAGATCGTCTCGATCAAGTCGGGCGCGAACATCATTCGCGGCAACATGTTCTTGGAATCGCAGGGCGCGGTAGTGCTGCGTCACGGCAACGGCAATCTGGTCGAGCGCAACATCTTCCTCGGCAAGGGCAAGCCCAACACCGGTGGCATCCGCGTCATCAACCGCGACCAGATCGTCCGCGACAACTACCTCGAGGGCGTCACCGGCACTTCGTTCCTGAGCGCGATCGCGGTGATGAACGGCGTGCCCAACTCAGTGATCAACCGCTATCATCAGGTCGCCAACGCCCGGATCGAGCGCAACTCGATCATTGAGGCGGCACGCATCACCTTCGGCGCGGGCGCCGACGCCGAACGCAGCGCCCCGCCCATCAGCAGCTGGTTCGAGCGCAACCTGATCGCCAACGCCGATGGCAAGGACATTGTCCGCTTCGAAGGCGCTGTGACCGGCATCGCGTTGTCCAGAAACGTGAAGCAGGCGATCAAGCTCGAGCGGGCCACCAATGGCCTGCTCTACCCCGCCGATTCCGCGCTTGCGGGCGTCGGCGCCCCGCGCGATCTGGCCGTGCTGAAGCGCGTCGAGGCCGGGCCAACCTGGTACGCAAAGGACGCGCCCGCCACCGCGACAGGCCGTGAGATCGCGGTGCCGGCCAGCGAAGGCGCGCTGGCAAAGGCCGTCGCGGTTTCGTCGGCCGGCGACACTGTCCGCATCGCCGCAGGCACCCACCGCGTCACCGCGCCGATCGCGGTCGCGCATTCGCTGACCGTCTCCGGCCCGCGCGAGGCGGTGATCGAGAGCGCAGCGTCTACTCTGTTTCAGCTGCTGCCGGGCGGCAGCATCGTTCTTCGTGGCGCCACCCTCTCCGGCGCCGCCTCACCGACTGTGGCGGGCAACGCGCTCGTGCGTGCACCGCAGTCGGTGAGCACTTTGAATTACAGCGTGACACTCGACTCCGTCGCGGTCCGCGATCTCGTCGCCCCCGCCTATGATGTCGTCGCGGCGACCCCAGCGACCTTCGCCGACGCGGTCGAGATCCGCGGGTCGAGCTTCGCCAAAGTGTCTGGCGCGGTGGTCGCTGCGGCGGCCGAGACCGGCAGCAAGGGCCTCTACAGCGCCGAGCAGGTCGAGCTTGCCGACAACAGCTTCGCTGAGGTTGCGGTGATCGCCAACCTTGCACGGCTCGGCACCGACGAGAGCACCTTCGGCCCGCGCTTCACCATGACCGGCAATAGCGTCAGCGGCGGCGGCGCGGTGCGCCTGTCGGGCGTGCAGTGGGTCGAGATCGCGCGCAACCGCTTCGCCAATTCGACCGGCATCGATGTCGCCAACAGCGTCGGCGCGCCGGTGGTGCGCATCGCCGACAACCGCTTCGCCGCGACTCCCGAACCGCGCGTCACCAACCTCTACCCGCAGGGCAAGCCCGACGTGACGCTGAACGGCAACATCACGGAGGGCCGTCCATGATCCGCGCCGCATTCATCGCCGCGCTGCTCGCCGGCGCGGTCCCCGCCTTCGCGCAGGACGCCGCCCCAGTCCTCGCCAGCACCGAGGCTTATCGCGCCATGGCGGCCGAGGGCACCCGCGCGCCATTGTTCGTGCGCGAGCTGGCGTCGGCGAAGAAAGCGGTCGAGGCGGGCATCCGCGCCGGCATCGACGTGCCGGTGCCGAAGGATCGCGGCGGCGGGCCGACGCATGAGCGGCACAAGGCCAATTACAAGCTGATCCAGATGGCCGGCACGCTCTACCGCGTCACCGGCGACAAGCGCTATGCCGACTATGTTCGCGACATGTTGCTCGCCTATGCCAAGCTCTATCCCGGCCTAGGCAAGCATCCCGCCGCCGCCAATCAGGTGCCCGGACGGCTGTTCTGGCAGAGCCTGAACGACAGCGTGTGGCTGGTCCATGCGATCCAGGGCTATGACGCGGTGCGCGGCGACCTGACGTCTGTCGATCGCAAGACGATCGACGACAATGTCTTCCGCCGCATGGCCGTCTTCCTGACCGGCGAGCCGACCACGTTCGATCGCATCCATAACCATTCGACCTGGGCCAATGCCGGGGTCGGCATGACCGGCTATGTGCTGCGCGACAAGCTGCTGGTCGAGCAGGCGCTCAAGGGCAGCGACCGCTCGGGCAAGGTCGGCTTCCTGCGCCAGCTCGACCTGCTCTTCTCGCCCGACGGCTATTATGCCGAGGGACCTTACTACCAGCGCTATGCGCTCCAGCCCTTCGTGGTGTTCGCGCAGGCCATCCAGGACAATGAACCGGAGCGGAAGATCTTCGCCTACCGCGACGGCATCGTCCTGAAGGCGATCCGTACCGCAGTGCAGACCACCTATGCGGGTTATTTCTTCCCGATCAACGACGCGATGCCCGACAAGAGCCTCAAGACCGAGGAGCTCTATCAGGGCGTGGCGATCGGCTACACGGCGAGCGGCGACACCGGGCTGCTCGACATCGCGCAGTGGCAGAACAAGGTTGCGCTGTCGCCGCAGGGGTTCGCGGTCGCGCGCGATCTCGCAGCGGGCAAGGCGAAGCCGTTTGCTTTCGCCTCGACGCTGCTGCGCGACGGGCCAGAGGGCAAGGACGGTGCGCTCGCGATCCTGCGCTCGGGGCCGGAGGACAAGGCGCAGGTCGTCGTCGCCAAGAATACCGCTCAGGGCATGGGCCATGGCCATTTCGACAAGCTCAACTGGCTGCTTTATGACAATGGCAACGCGATCGTGACCGATTACGGCGCGGCGCGGTTCCTGAACATCGAGGCCAAGGACGGCGGGCGCTATCTGCCCGAGAATGACAGCTGGGCGCAGCAGACGATCGCGCACAACACGCTGGTGGTGAACGAGACCAGCCATTTCGAGACGAAGCTCAAGCCCGCCGAAGCGGTGTCGCCGGTGCAGCTCGCCTTCAACGGCGAGGGACCGGCGCGCTGGTCGATTGGTGAGATGACGGGCGCCTATCCCGGCGTCAGTTTCCGCCGCGCGCTGGTGCAGCTCGAGATGGGCAAAGGCGCCCCGCTGGTGCTCGATCTGCTCACCGTGAAGAATGCGGGCAAGGCGACCTACGATCTGCCGCTGCACTTTGCCGGGCATATCATCGACACTGATCTGAAGCTGACCTCGAACGTCGCGGCGCGGCCGGTACTGGGCAAGGCCAATGGCTATCAGCACCTTTGGGTCGATGCGACCGCGCCGCTCGCCAATGGACAGGGCCGCGTCACCTGGATCAATGACGGCCGTTTCTACACCTATCGCATGGCGACGGCTGGCGCGCAGGTGATCCTCGCGGAGAGCGGTGCCAACGATCCGCGCTTCAACCTGCGGCGCGAGCCGGTGGTGATCCAGCGGGTCGCGGGTGCGGGGGACGCGGCGTTCGTTAGCCTGGTCGAGCCGCATGGCCGCTACGACGCCGCGACCGAGACCACCACCAACAGCCGCAGCGCGGTGACGGGCCTCACCATGACCGAGTCCGGCGGCGCGCGCGTCGCAACGATTTCGCTCACCGGCTGGCGGTACATCCTCGTCGCTATCGCGACAGATACCACAGCGGACAAGGCGCACAGCGTCACCGCGAACGGGCGCAAGCTCGAATGGCGCGGACCGGTCGGCCGGTTCGACGGAGAGGCAGGCAAATGAAATCGGGTTTCCGCTGGTGGATCATCACCTTGATCGCGGTCGCGACCGTGATCAATTACATCGACCGCAACGCGCTCGCCGTGATGTGGCCTGCGGTCGCCAAGGATATCGGCGCCGGCAAGGAAGATTACGCGCTGCTGGTGACCATCTTCATGGTCTTCTACGCGCTCGGCCAGTCGCTGTTCGGCAAGATCTTCGATGTGGTCGGTACGCGTATGGGCTTTGCGATTTCGATCGTGGTGTGGTCGCTGTCGATAGCCGCGCACTCGATGGTCCGGTCGATGCTGATGCTCGGCGCGTTGCGCGGTCTGCTCGGCATTAGCGAGGCGGGTAACTGGCCGGGTGCCGCCAAAGCGAACGCCACCTGGTTTCCGCGTTCCGAACGTGCATTCGCACAGGGCATCTTCAACGCGGGCGCATCGATGGGTGCGATCGTCTCGGCGCCGCTGATCGCGATCCTGTTCGGCTTTGTCGGCTGGCGGATGACGTTCGCCATCATCGGCGTGCTCGGCTTCCTGTGGCTGCTGCCATGGCTGTGGGTCTACAAGTCGGATCCCGATGCGCATCCGTGGCTGAGCAAGGCCGAGCGCGAGCATATTCTGGGCGCGAACGAGCGCATCGATGCGGGCGCGAAGCCCGCCGGTTATGCGCCGGCGATGGGGCAGCTGCTGCGCCATCGCCAGACATGGGCGCTGCTGTCCGGGCGCTTCTTCCTCGATCCGATCTGGTGGCTGTTCGTGTCGTGGCTGCCGATCTACCTCAACGAAAGCTTCGGCTTCGACGTCAAGCAGATCGGCATGTTCGCCTGGGTGCCGTTTGTCGGCGCAATGGCGGGCTCGCTCTCGGGCGGCTGGCTGTCGGGCGCCCTCATCAAGCGTGGCTGGAGCGCGGACAAGGCGCGCAAGCTCGCGATCACGCTCGGCTGCGTGATCATGCTGCCGGCGCTGCTGCTCACCGCCACCGCTGCGACCCCGCTCTATGCGGTGCTGCTGATCGCGGCGATCCTGTTCGGCTTTCAGGTCGCGATCAACAACATCCAGACGCTGCCGAGCGACTGGTTCGGTGGCGGCGCGGTCGGCTCGCTCGCCGGGATCAGCGGCACCGCCGCGGTCGCGGGCACGCTGATCACCACCTGGCTCGTGCCCGTCATGACCAAGACGAGCTTCGCGCCGATCTTCATCCTGGGCGCGGCGCTCGTGCCGCTCTCCCTTCTCTGCATCTGGCTCGGCGGCCGGATCGAACCCGTTCAACCCAAAAATCAAGACTAAGGGGCATTTATGCGTTTCAAGGACAAGGTCGCGATCGTCACTGGCGGCGGACGCGATATCGGCAAATCGATCTCGCTGCGTCTCGCCAGCGAAGGCGCAAAGGTCGTCATCAACTATCGCAGCGACGAGGCGGCGGCGAAGGCGACGCTCGACGAGATTGAAGCGGCGGGCGGCACCGCGTTGCTCGCGCGCGCTGATGTGACCAAGGCCGATGAGGTCGCGGCGCTGGTCAAGGCCGCGACCGACGCGTTTGGCGACAAGGTCGACATCCTCGTCAACTGCGCGGGCGGCATGGTCGCACGCAAGACGCTCGCCGACATGGATGAGGCGTTCTTCGACACGGTGATGGACCTGAACCTCAAATCCGCCTTCCTCGTCACCAAGGCGGTGCTCCCGCATCTCGAAAGCGGCGCGGCGATCGTCAATATCGCCTCGCAGGCCGGCCGTGACGGCGGTGGGCCGGGCGCGAGCATCTATGCTGCGTCGAAGGGCGCGCTGATGACGCTGACGCGCAGCTGGGCGAAGGAGCTGGGGCCGCAGGGCATCCGCGTCAACGCGCTGAACCCGGGCCTGATCGGCACCTCGTTCCACGACATCTTCTCCAAGCCCGAGGGCCGCGCTGCGGTGGCGGGCAACACCCCGCTGCGCCGCGAAGGCCATCCCGATGAGGTCGCGGCCGCGGTTGCCTTCCTCGCTTCGGGCGACGCCTCGTTCCTCACCGGTACGAATGTCGACATCAACGGCGGGCTGTTCTTCTCGTGATGCGGCTTGCGCTCGCCGCCGCCGCTTTGATCGCGGTTCCCGCCGCGCTCGCGCAGCAGACGCGCGAGCGCACCGACGCCCCGCCGATTGAACCCTATAAGGTCGTGCTGGTGGGGGATTCGACGATGGCTCCGGCCAGCGGCTGGGCCTCGATCTTCTGTGCGCGGCACGTCAAGTCGTCGGTCGCCTGCCTCAATGTCGGGCGCGGCGGCCGCTCGACCCGCAGCTATCGTCAGGAAGGGTCGTGGGCGATCGCGCTGGCCGAGGCCAAGGTGCCTGGCTATCGCGCCAGCTACGTCCTCATCCAGTTCGGCCATAACGATCAGTCGACCCGGCCCGAGCGCTGGACCGACCGCGCGACCGAGTTCCCCGCGAACCTGCGCAAGATGGTCGAGGAGGTCCGCGCGGCGGGCGCGATTCCCATCCTCGTCACCCCGCTGACGCGGCGCGAGTTCAAGGACGGCAAGCTCGACAACACGCTCGACGCCTGGTCGGAGGAGGTGCGCAAGGTTGCGGCCGAGACCAAGGCGCCGCTGGTCGATCTCAACCGGCGCAGCGCGGCGGTGGTGCAGAAGCTGGGGCCGGAGGATTCGATGGCGCTGGCTCAGGCCGAGCCGATCGCAGAGGAACGCGCTGCCGGTAAGGCGGGGACGACGCTCAAGCCGCGTTCTGCCGAGGAGGCGCGGTTGCCCGACGTCCCGGTCAAGCCCGGTGGACCGCGCGGCCAGCATAATCGCAAGTTCGACTATACCCATGTCGGGGAGACCGGCGCCGGCGTGTTCGCCAAGCTGGTCGCCGACGATCTCGCGCGCGCCGTTCCGGCGCTGGCCTCACAGCTCGTGCCGTAAATTGGTAGGACCAATTATTCGATAATTGGCATGTGACTTAGGTTGACAACTGGTTTGCAACCGGCAAGGGTGAATTAACAAAATTGGACTCAGGGAGAGGACGAATGGGTAAGCCGGCAACCGCCGAGCGCTCGCGCACCCGCGCGTGGTTGATGGCAGGCGCTGCCGTGTCGCTGTTCGCGGCGACGCAGGCGATGGCGCAGGATGCCCCGCCGCCCGCCGCTGACGCGCCGGCGGACGAGGAGGAGATCGTCGTCTCCGGCATCCGCGAGACCCTTCGTACCTCGATCGACGTCAAGAAGCGCGAGACTGCGATCGTCGACGCGCTGTCGACCGACGAGATCGGCGACCTGCCGGCGCTGTCGGTGGGCGAGGCGATCCAGACGATCACCGGCGCGACCACGCACCGCGAAAAGGGCGGCGCCTCGGAAATCGCGCTGCGCGGCCTCGGGCCGTTCCTGTCCAACTCGACCTTCAACGGCCGCGACGCCACCAACGGCTCGGGCGACCGTTCGGTCAACTTCAACCAGTTCCCGTCGGAACTGGTCAACAACATCAAGATCTACAAGACGCAGCAGGCCAATCTGGTCGAGGGCGGCGTCGCCGGCACGATCGACATCGGCACGCTCCGCCCCCTCGATTTCGGCAAGACCCGCATCCAGGGCGAGATCAAGGCGAACTACAGCCCCTATCAGGACAAAGTGATCGGCTCGTCGGCCTGGGGCTGGCGCGGGACCTTGTCCTATATCGACCAGTATGAGCTGGGCGGTCTTGGCGAGGTCGGCATCGCGATCGGTGTGCAGCGCAACAGCACCAACAACCCCGAAGAGACGGTCGCGGGCAGCTCGACCTGGACCGCGTGCAACGCCAATATCGTCGTCGCCAACAACAACTGCACCGCGGTGACGCCAGCGCAGGCGGCTGCGGGTACGCCCTATTTCCTCGCGCCCAATGCGATGACCTGGCGCCAGATCAGCGAAAGCGATCAGCGCGATGCGATCTTCGGCGCGCTCCAGTGGCGCTTCTCGGACCGGGTCGAACTCAACATCGACGGGCAATATTCGGACCGCACCTTCGTCGAGAACCGGCGCGATCTGAACATTTCGGAGATGCGCTACGGGCTGACCAACGTCGTCTATGATTCGAACGGCGTTATCCAGAAAATGAACGGGCTGAGCTCGATCGAGTCGACCGCGTCGAACCTCGAGCGTTCCGAGGAATATCTGGGCGGCGGCGCCAACCTGCGCTGGAAGGCAACCGACCGGCTGACGCTGGTGCTCGACGGCTCCTATTCGCGCACGATCCGCACCGAGATCGAACGTCAGGTTCGTCTGCGCACCGATCCGTTCGACATGAACGGCAACCGCACCGCGATCAACAATCAGCGAATTCCCTACACCTATGAGGTAAAGCCGGGGAATTATGCGCCGAGCATCACCTTCGACCCGCGCTTCGATCCCAACAACCATGCGCTGTTCTGGGACGACGCCCGCGCCCGCCGCGACGAGGCTCGTCGACAGAATGAGATTTGGGGTGTGCGGCTCGACGCCGACTACAAACTCGACGGGTTCATCACCAACGTCGCCGTGGGCGGCCGCTGGGCGCAGCAGACCTATGCCGATTACGACGTGCGCAACGAGTTCAACCTCAACCCGTCGGGACCGCCCCAGGCGGGGCGCGAGGATGCGCGGATCAACACGATGTGCCGCACGCAATTCCCGCAGACCGGCTTCCTCGAACAGGCGCGCGGCAACACCATCACCAGCTGGGCCACCTTTGATCCGCTGTGCCTGATGCGCGAATATACCGGGTCCGAGGATCCGGGCCGTCCCGCCGAAATGCGCTCGCCCGCCAACCGCGACGTGACCGAGAAGACGCTCGCCGGTTACATCATGGCCGAATATTCGGGTGACCTCGGCGACATGCCTGTACGCGGCAATTTCGGTGCGCGTGTGGTCAACACCAAGGTCAGCTCGATCGGCCTGCGCAGCGCGTTCACCGTGGTCAATAACCCCGACGGCACGATTTCGCTGACACCGACCCCGAACACGTTCGAGACGGTGACGCTGGAGAGCGAGACCACCCGCTTCCTGCCAAGCGTCAATGCGATCTTCGAGCTTCAGCCTAACCGGCTGTTGCTGCGCGCCGCCGCCTATCGCGCGATGTCGCGCCCGGCGCCGAGCGCGCTGGGAGCTGGCCGTACCTTCTTCCTCGATTCGAGCGGTACGACGATCGAGGATGCGATCAGCGAAATCCGCGCCAATGGCAGCCCGGCGTTGAAGCCGCTGATGTCGTGGAACGGCGACCTCGCGCTCGAATATTATCCCAATCGGGATTCGCTGTTCTCGGCGACGGTCTATTTCAAGGAGTTCAGCGGCGGGTTCATGCCGGTGGTCGGCAACGAGACCTTCAGCATCGGCGGCCGCGACGTCAGCGTGCCGGTGGTCCAGACCGCCAACAGCCCGGACAAGAGCCAGCTCTGGGGTGTCGAGATCACGCTCGCCAACCGCTTCTCGTGGCTGCCCAAGCCGCTCGACGGGTTTGGCGGCAAGGTCAGCTACAATTATGCCGACACCAATTTCGAGAATGAGGACATTCTGCTCGGCGAGATCTTCAACCCGGCGACAGGGGTAACGACGCCGCGGATCGTGCCGCCGGCCGGTCTGTCGGGCTTCTCGAAGCACGTTGTTTCGGCGCAGCTCTATTATCAGCTCAAGGGCTTCTCGATCCAGGGCATCTACAACTACCGCTCGAACTATTATCAGGACTTTGTCGGCGGCAATTCGCAGCTGCGTTACGTCCGTGGCAACGAGACGGTCGATCTGCGCGCCTCGTACGACATCAACCGCAATGTATCGCTGCGGTTTGAGGCAACGAACATCCTCGACTCGCCGAAGATCACCGACATGCCGGTGCAGGGCAGCATCCGTCAGTACCATTATTATGGCCCGCGCTACTTCATCGGCGCGCGCGTCAGGCTCTAGGCGCCCGATCATGGCTTCCCGTTCGGCATTGCCGCAACGGTGTCGGCTCGCTCCCCTTCCGGTCGTCTGCACTACCTCCCCGCAGGCGCCCGGTTCGGGGCGCGAGCCGCTGCGCGTGAAGCCCATAACGGGGGCGCTTGCGCTTTCAGGCGGACCGAATAAGGATCGGGCCAGGGGAATTGGTGAGGATCATCGTGGCTGACCGGCTATACCAGAGCATTGCCGATCAGATCACCGTACTGATCGATGAGGGTGTGTACCCGCCGGGTTCGCGCTTGCCCGGCGAGCGTGAACTGGCCGAGCGGTTCAACGTCAGCCGCGTGACGATCCGTGAGGCCGAGATCGCACTGCAGGCAAATGGCCGCATCCGCATCAAGACCGGATCGGGCGTCTATGTTACCGATGCCAAGGCGATACGTACCGACGAGCCGCCCGCGGTCAGCGCGTTCGAGCTGACCGAGGCGCGGTCGCTGTTCGAATCCGAGGCGGCGGCGCTGGCGGCATCGACCGTCACGTCCGAAATGCTCGACCGGCTCGACGAGCTACTCGAGATCATGGGCAATGATGATGGCGACGACGCCAAATCGACCGAGGCGGATCAGGAGTTCCACCTGCTGATCGCATCGGCATCGGGCAATCAGGCGATCATCCACGTCATCAAGTCGCTGTGGCGGATGCGCACCGAGGTGCCCGAGGTGCGTACGACCTATGCCAGCGTCTGCCAGCATGATGGGCGCACCCGCCGGCGCGAGCACGGCGCGATCGTCGATGCGCTGCGCGCGCGCGATTCCAATGGCGCGCGCGTGGCGATGCGCCAGCATTTCAACCGGCTGCTCGAAGCGATGCTCGACGCGACCGAGGAGCACGCCATCTCCGAACTGCGGCGCAAGGCGGCCGAGAGCCGCGAGCGCTTCCTGATGAGTGCGCGGCTGCGCTGAGATCCGAGCCGAAAACGCAATGATCGCGCGTTGACGGCGTTACCGTGCCCGCGCCAGAATCGGGCAGCGCTACCAATCTTGCCCGCCCGGCTTGAAAATTCGTATGATGTTTGTAGATGGGCGGGGCATGTCCCTTGCCGCGCGACGCCGCGGCAGCCGATCTACGGAGACGATCATGGAACTGACGGGCGGACTTTTCATCGGCGCCGAGCGCCGTCAGTCGGATGCACGCTTCTACGCCTATGATCCCGCCGCGGGTGCTGACATCGAAGATGCGGGCTTCGCCGGTGCGAGCGAGCAGGATGTCGCGGACGCCTGTTCGGCCGCTGAAGCCGCCTTTCTGCCCTATTCGACCAAACCGCTCGAGGAGCGCGCCCGCTTCCTCGAAACCATCGCTGATGAGATCGAGGCACTCGGAGACGTGCTGATCGAGCGTGCGTCGCGCGAGTCCGGCCTTCCCGCCGCGCGTATCACCGGTGAGCGCGGGCGCACGGCGGGCCAGCTTCGCCTGTTCGCGAAGGAAGTGCGCGATGGCCAATGGCAGAAGCTGCGGATCGACCATGCTGACCCGGCGCGCACGCCCCCCAAGCCCGATCTGCGCCTGCGCATGGTCCCGCTCGGCCCCGTCGCGGTGTTCGGCGCATCCAACTTCCCGCTCGCTTTTTCCACGGCAGGTGGCGACACCGCATCGGCGTTCGCTGCGGGTTGTCCGGTTGTGGTCAAGGGACATCGTGCACACCCCGGTACCGCAGAGCTGATCGCGACGGCGATTGCGCGCGCTATCGAGAAATGCGGGATGCCCGCAGGCACCTTCTCGATGGTCAATGGTACCTCGCGCAAGGTGGGCGAGGCGCTGGTCGCCGATCCGCGCATCCAGGCAGTGGGCTTCACCGGATCGCGTGGCGGTGGTGAGGCGCTGATGCGGATCGCCGCGGCACGTCCGCGCCCGATCCCCGTCTATGCCGAGATGGCGGCGATCAACCCGGTTATCCTGATGCCTGAAGCGCTGAAAGCGCGTGGAACCGCGCTGGCTGAAGCCTTTGTCGCGAGCCTCGCGATGGGCGCGGGCCAGTTCTGTACCAACCCCGGCCTCGTCATGGGCGTCGATGGTCCCGAACTCGACGCCTTCATCGCACGTGCGGGCGAAGTGCTGTCGGGCCAGCCGGCGCAGGTGATGCTGACCGACGGTATCTGGGAAGCGTTCGAAGGCGGCAAGGCGAAGCTTGCGGGCAGCGCGTTCGTCACGAAGGTGGCAGAAGGCGTCGAGGCCGATGGGCCGAACCGCGGCCGCGCGGCGCTGTTCAGCGTAGCGGGCAAGGATTTCCTCGCCGACCCGGTGCATCTGCACGAGGTGTTCGGCGTCTCTTCGGTCGTGGTCCGCTGCGCCAGCCTCGACGAGCTGACGGCGGTGCTGGGCGAGCTGGAAGGGCAGCTGACGGCGACGCTGCAGGTCGATGCGGGCGATTATGATGCGGCGCGCGCCCTGCTGCCCGTGCTTGAACGGACTGTCGGCCGCGTGATCGCCAATGGCTGGCCGACCGGCGTCGAGGTGGCGCACGCGATGGTGCATGGCGGTCCCTATCCGTCGACCTCGGACCCGCGCAGCACCTCGGTCGGCACGCTGGCGATCGACCGCTTCCTGCGCCCTGTCAGCTATCAGGGCATGCCCGACGCGCTGCTGCCTGCGGGCCTGCGCGAGGGCGGGCAGGTCGGCATGGTCGCACGGATCGACGGGGTCTGGACGATCTGAGGCCGCGCCCATTGCGGGCCGGTAGGAATGGCAATCGCGCCATCATTGCTTCGTCTGGAACGGAGTGAAGGAGAGATTTGTGCCTGTAGCTTTTGATGTCTCGGCGCTTCCCGACGATGCCGAGCGCGCCATGCTCGCCGGCCGCGTGATGCTCGCCGACGGACCGGTGCCGGTGATCGTCCGCCAAGGCCGGGTCTATGACGTATCGGCCGTGGCGGCCACGACCGCTGACTTGTTCGACCTCGCGGATCCGGCAAGCGTCGAGGGCCGCTATCTCTGCGAGGTCGCGGACCTCACCATCGGTGGCGGTGCCTATGCACTGCTCGCGCCGATCGACCTGCAATGCGTCAAGGCGTGCGGCGTTACCTTCGCGGTCTCTGCGATCGAGCGGGTGATCGAGGAGCGTGCACGCGGCGATGCAAGCCAGGCGGCGGCGATCCGTGCCGAGCTGGAAGGCAAGATCGGTAGCGGAATCCGTTCGGTGGTGCCGGGCAGCGACGAAGCCGCGAAGCTCAAGGCTGCGCTGATCGACGTCGGCATGTGGTCGCAATATCTTGAGGTCGCGATCGGCCCGGATGCCGAGGTGTTTACCAAAGCGCCGGTGCTGTCCTCGGTCGGCTGGGGCGCGCAGGTCGGAATTCGGTCGGATTCGAGCTGGAACAATCCTGAGCCCGAAGTGGTGGTGATCGCAAATGCAGCGGGCAAGGTGATCGGCGCGACGCTGGGTAACGACGTCAATCTGCGCGATTTCGAAGGGCGCAGTGCGCTGCTGCTCGGAAAGGCGAAGGACAATAACGCCGCCTGCGCGATCGGGCCGTTCGTACGGCTGTTCGACGCGCATTTCGGGATCGACGATGTGCGCAATGCCGAACTCGACCTGCTGATCGAAGGGCCGGAGGGCTATCGCCTCGAAGGGCATAGCTCGATGAACCAGATCAGCCGCGACCCGCTGGAACTGGTGCACCAGACCCTGTCGGAGCATCAATATCCGGACGGCTTTGCGCTGTTCCTCGGTACGTTGTTCGCGCCGGTACAGGATCGTGATGATGTGGGCCGCGGCTTCACCCACAAGGTCGGCGACACGGTGCGCATTTCATCGCCCCGCCTCGGTACGCTCACCAATGTCGTCACGACATCGAAGGATGCGGTCCCGTGGACCTTCGGCATTCGCGACCTCTATCGCAGCATCGCGGCGCGGCGGGGGGCGGAGCCTGCCTGAACGCGCAAGCGCAGCCTAGCGTTTCGGCGGCCCCGCCGAATCGCGCAACACCAGTTCGTAGGGCAGCACTTCTTCTTCGACCGTTTCGGTCTCGCCCGGCCGCTCGCGCACGCGGCGCAGCAGCATGGTGATCGCGGCTTCGGCCATCGCCGAGACCGGCTGGCGGATCGTCGTGAGCGCGGGCCAGATGCTGGTGGCGATCGCGGTATCGTCGAACCCGACGACGCTGAGGTCGCCCGGCACCTGAAGCCCGCGTCGGTGCGCGACGCCTACTGCAGCGGCGGCCATATCGTCGTTCGACGCGAAGATTGCCGTCGGCGCGCTGGTGCCCGCAAGAATTCGCTCAGCCGCGTCGAGGCCCGAGCGGTAGGTGAACAGCCCTTGCTCGATATGGGCTGACGCAGGGTCGATTCCCGCTTCTTCCAGCGCCGCGACGAAACCGCGGTGGCGTTCGGCGCTCGCGATCTGGTTGAAGTGCCCCTTGATGAAGCCGATCTCGCGATGGCCGAGCTCGATCAGGTGCCGGGTCATCGTACGCGCGGCCCCGAAATCGTCGATCCGCACATTGAGCGTCCCCGCCTCATGCGATCCCATCGCGATTGCCGCCCAGGGGATGCCTGCTTCGGCGAGTAGTTTGCGCACTGTAGTGGATTCGGAGAGCGGTGGCGGAAGCACCACGCCACGCACATCGGCATCGATCAGTTGGCGCACCGCCTCTTCCTGCGCGGCCGCGCTATCGTCTTCGCACGATTCGAGGACGAGATGACAGCCCGTGCGCCGGGCAGTTTCGAGCGCGCCGATCAGGAACTGGCTGAGATACCCCGCCGAGGGGTTCGCATAGAGCAGGCCGATTTGCGACGCGCCGCCTGCAGCGAGCGAGCGTGCAGCGGCGTTGGGGCGATAGTTCAACTGTCCGACCGCCGCGAGTACGGCCTTGCGTGTATCCTCGCGCACATTGGTGCCGCCGTTCATGACGCGCGAAACGGTCATCGCCGAGACCCCGGCGGCGCGTGCTACGTCCTGTACGGTCACGCCGCCCAAAGTCCTGCGAGTCGAACGGCTCATCAAAATCTCCCGGGGCACGGGATATGGGCGGGATGCACACATTGCAATCGGGCGGCCCAAGATGGAACCTGAGCTTACTTGGCGGCTTGAGACCTTAGCTACTGCCTTGGAGCTCCCGATGCCGAGTGCTGCCGCATGACCCGTTTTCCGACCGACCGGCTGGTGTTCGGCCCGGCGGATATCGATCTCACGCGCTCGCCGCTCGCTGGCCAGTTTGATGCGGAAACCTATGTGCTCGGCGCGTTCAATCCCGGGCTGACGCGGTTGTCCAATGGCAATCTGCTGATGATGGTACGCGTCGCCGAGGCGCTGCAAGAGCCGGTACGGGGCGGCAAGGTGCACGCGATCCGCTGGCAGGACGGGCGCTATGTCCTCGACGGCTGGCCATTGGCGTTGGTGGATACGTCGGACCCGCGGAAATTTCTGCTGCATGGCGGGGGATGGAAGATCATGGCGCTGACGTCGCTGTCATGGCTGTTGCCAGTGGAACTGACGCCGGACGGGCTGAAGGTCGTTACTGCGCATTACGACAAGGCAATCGCGCCGCGGCACAATGTGCAATGCTATGGCGTTGAGGATGCCCGGATCAGTCGGGTCGGCGACGAATGGCTGATGACCACTTGTTCGGTCAGCCCGGAGCGTCATTCGACCACGCTCTACGCTTCGGACAACGGCATCGACTGGCGGTTCGAGGGCATCGTGCTCGACCATCAGAATAAGGACATGCTGATCTTCGAGGGCAAGGCGGGCGGGCAATATTGGGCGCAGACGCGCCCGCTGGGGGACCTCTATTTTGCCTATCCGCCGGGGAGCGGCTGGCGTGCGGGTCCGTCGATCAACCTTGCCACCTCGCCCGACGGGCGGCACTGGAAGCCGCACCTTAACCCCGGCATCCGCCCCCATGCCGGGACGGTTGCGACCGCGCGGATCGGCGGGGGGACGCCGCCGGTTCTGACCGACCGCGGCTGGCTGACGCTGTGGCACGGCGTGGAGCCCAAGGAGGTGGTCGGCATCTACCGCACCTATTGGTCGCTGCTTGATCGCGACGATCCCTCGATCACGCTGCACACCGAACATGTGCCGCTGCTCGAAGCCAGCCCCGAACTGACCGCGCCGCTCGCCGAGCGCATGTACATCCACGACGTGGTGTTCACGACCGGCATCGTGGATGCGGGCGATTACTATGTCGTCGCGTCGGGCGAGGCGGATCTGGCCTGCCGGATCACGCACATCCCCAAGTCCGTATTCGCCTGAACCCGTCCAAGCCGTCATGCCGGACTTGTTCCGGCATCCACCCGCCCACAGGGACGGGTATTGAGGTCGTGCCGGGAACCTTCAAATCCGTACCGGGCTGCGCGGTGGACCCCGGACAAGTCCGGGGTGACGAGAGGATTGAAGGGCCGTCCATACGGCGCCTTTTTATGTGTGACCCGAAGCGGTATGAGGCCGGCGCATGACGACCGATCCCTTCACGCTGTTCGATCAATGGTACACCGAGGCTCGCACGACCGAGCCGAATGATTCCAACGCGATGGCACTGGCGACGGTGGACGTCGCCGGCCAGCCGTCGGTGCGGATGGTGCTGCTCAAAGGCCATGGCCCCGACGGCTTCGTCTTCTACACCAACCGCGAGAGCCGCAAGGCGGGAGAGCTGGCGGCGGTGCCGCGCGCGGCGCTGCTGCTCCACTGGAAATCGCTGCGGCGGCAGATCCGGATTGAGGGCGCGGTGACGCTCGCCACTGATGCCGAATCCGACGCCTATTTCGCCAGCCGCAGCCGCGATTCGCAGCTCGGCGCCTGGGCGAGCGACCAGTCCCGCCCGCTCGAAGCGCGCGCGACGTTCGAAGCGCGCTACGAAGCCGCGCGCGAACGGTTCGAGGGGTCGGACGTGCCGCGCCCGCCGCATTGGGGCGGCTATCGCGTGACCCCGCAGCGGATCGAATTCTGGCAGGATCGCGAACACCGGCTGCACGAACGCCGCGTCTTCACCCGCACCACTGACGGGTGGGATGAAGGGCTGCTGTTCCCGTGAGCAACCTTGCCCGCCGGGCCGCGATCGCCAGTGTCTGTGCGGCGGTGCTGCTTGGCGCGCTCAAGGCGTGGGCGGCGTGGCGGACCGGGTCGGTGGCGATGCTCGCCAGCCTTGCCGACAGTCTGCTCGACCTCGTCGCCTCGCTGGTGACGCTGGCCGGGGTGCATATTGCCGCGCAGCCCGCGGATGCCGGCCATCGCTTCGGTCATGGCAAGGCGGAGGCATTGGCGGCGCTGTTCCAGGTCGCCCTGATCTCGGTCTCCGCCTGTCTGATCGCGGTGCGGGCGGTGCAACGGCTTGGCTCCGGGGACGTCGCCGCGGACGCGGAATCCGGGATCGCTGTGTCGCTCGCGGCGATCGTGGTGACGCTGCTGCTTACGGCCTATCAGCGCCGTGCGATCGCCGCGACCGGATCGGTGGCGATCAAGACCGACCGGCTGCACTATCAGTCGGACCTGCTGCTCAACGCCGCGGTGATCGTGGCGCTGGTGTCCGACCAGTATCTCGCCTTCACCGGTGCCGACCCGCTGTTCGGCATCGCCATCGCCGCGTGGTTGCTGTGGGGTGCATGGCACGGAGCGAGCGAGGCGATCGGCCAACTGATGGATCGCGAATGGCCGGATGATAAGCGCCGTGCTTTCGTCGAGGTCGCGGCGCGCGAGCCGGGGCTGGAGAGCCTGCACGACCTGCGCACCCGCACCAGCGGATCGCAGGACTTCGCCCAGTTCCACATCACGCTTCCCCGCACGACGTCGGTGGCCGACGCACATACATTGGTCGAAAAGCTTGAGGGGCGGCTTGAAGCGGCGTTCCCGGGCACCGAGATTCTGATCCATGTCGATCCCGCGGGACATGTCGATCATCCCGGCAATGACCTGCGTGAGGCCGACGAGATCGAACGGCTCAAGGATAACTGATGTCTGACACTTCGCACCCGCTCGACCGGCCCGTATGGACCGCGTTGACCGGGCGGCAGACGGCCTTCGCTGCGGGCGACGGGCTTGCGCTACGCTACCGGCCGGAAATCAACCTGCTCGCCGCCGCCGCCGATGATTCGCCTGAGGCGCTGGCGGCGCTCGCTGCGCTGGTGCCGGTCGGTGGGAAGGTTGCGACGATCGAAAGCATCGAGACCCCGGTGCCACCGGGGCTGGCCGTCGTGAAGCAGGCGATGCTCGTCCAGATGATCGCGGAAAACCCCGAACCTGCCGAGCCGCTCGACTTTCTCGACCTTGTCGATGCCGACGCGCCCGAGATGTTGGCGCTCGCCGCGCTGACCGAGCCGGGGCCGTTCGTAGAGGCGACTCACCGGCTGGGCGAGTTCATCGGCATCCGCGTCGATGGCCAGCTCGTCGCCATGTCGGGTGAACGCATGCGCGCGCCGGGCCTGACCGAGGTCAGCGCGGTCTGCACCCACCCCGACTGGCGTGGCCGCGGCCTTGCCGGCAAGCTGATGCGCGTGGTGATGGACCGCATCGTCGCGCGCGGCGAGACACCTTTTCTTCACAGCTATGCCAGCAATGCAGGAGCGATCGCGTTGTACGAGAAACTGGGGTTTCGTGTCCGGCGAGAGGTGATCGCGACGTTTCTGGAGCGGCGGGACTGAGCGAGATGCTTTCGGCGGCAATTGGGTGGGAAGCTGCCGTTCAGCGATCCTCGATCGGCAGGGCCTTCCAGGCGGCGAAGCTTTCAAAAATGTCCGTCGAAGGCCAAGCAGGATTGCTCTCTTTGCGACGGGTCAGATGAAGTCGAGCATATTTACCGTCGGAAAGTTGAAACAACACATCGTCGCGGCGCCACCGCCGACCCAAAGCCGTCGCTGCAACGCCGTAGAGTACGTGCCCCGGACTTAGCTCACTGACGAGTTCTTCTTCGAGCCATCGCTTCTCGGTTTCGCTGGTGACCTCATACCAGTCACCTTCCCAGTCCGGCGCGTCGTTCATGGCGAGAGGGTATCAGCGAAACGAACGACCACAATGGGTCGCTAGCGGTCATTCCTCTTCTCCGTCATGCCGGCCCTGTGCCGGGATCCACGGTGCCGTAAAGGGTGCGATTGAGCCTCTTGCTTTCGGCTGGCCTCCCGGTGGATCCCGGCACAGGGCCGGGATGACGATCTATTGGCAATGCCTGAATCTGGCCGTCACTCGACGTCGCAATCGTCGCAGGTGCCTCAGGCCGTCGCCAGCTCCGCCCGTTCGGTTTGCCTGATCCAGCCGCCGCCCAGCACGCGCTCGCCGGCATAGAGCACCGCGGCCTGGCCTGGCGCTACGCCATATTCGGGGTTCTCGAACACCACCCGGCCATCCTCGAACCGCGCCGGGGCGGGGCGGGCCATCGAGCGGACCTTGGCGGTCATCGGGCCGTCATAGCTGCCGCCGAGCCAGTTCACCCCCTCGATCCGCGCCGCGCGGACGGCGAGCGCGGCCTTGGGGCCGACGACCACTTCGCGGCGCTCGGGGTTGAGGCGGATGACGTAAAGCGGCTCCGGGCTGCCGCCGATCTCGAGGCCGCGGCGCTGGCCGACGGTGAAGTGGATCAGGCCCTTGTGATCGCCCAGCATATTGCCTGCCTCGTCAACGATCTTGCCTGCGGTGTCAGCCTCGGGGCGCAGCTTCTTGACCAGTCCGGCATAGTTGCGATCGGGGACGAAGCAGATGTCCTGGCTGTCGGGCTTGGTCGCCACGCCCAGCCCGATTTCGGCGGCGATCTCGCGCACCCGGCTCTTGGGCAGGGCGCCCAATGGGAAGCGCAGGAAATCGAGCTGGTCGCGCGTCGTCGCGAACAGGAAATAGCTCTGGTCGCGTGCCGGGTCGGCGCCTCTATGCAGTTCCGGACCTTCGGGGCGGAGCACGCGCTGCACATAATGGCCGGTGGCGAGGCAGTCGGCGCCGAGGTCGCGAGCGAGCGCGAACAGATCGGTGAACTTGGGCCCCATATTGCACTTCACGCACGGGATCGGGGTGCGCCCGGCGAGATATTCGTCGGCGAAATCGTCGATCACCTGCTCGCGGAAGCTGCTCTCATGGTCGAAGACATAATGCGGAATGCCGAGCCGGTCGCACACCGCGCGCGCGTCGCGAATGTCGCGGCCGGCGCAGCAACTGCCCGAGCGCCCGGTCGCTTCGCCATGGTCATAGAGCTGGAGCGTCACGCCGATCGTCTCGGCGCCGGTGCGCGCGGCGAGCGCGGCCACTACCGAGGAATCGACGCCGCCCGACATGGCGACGACGATCCGACGCTTCTCAAGCGGTCCGCTCAACTGAAAATCGGGTCCGGTCATCGCGCCGCCACATAGGGATTTGGAGGGCGAGATGCAAAAAACAGCCGGCGTTTACTCCCCCTTCAACCTTCGGCCCTATCCAAAATGGGTGGATTCGACCTCAAGGTGAGTAGCGTTTGTGGACCTGAGCTTCCGATTCGACCGGGACGTCGCGGTGATGACCGCAATTCCCACCGAACTCGCGGTGCTGATGGTCGGCATTGCCGCCCGTCAGGCGGCGAGTCCGACTGCGCAGCTTCAGGCAGTGCTCGACCGGCCCTTGCCGGCCGGCGCGCTGCTCGCCCCCGTGCACGGTGCGTTCAGCCGCGCGATGGAGGCCACGCTAACCGACTGGAAAGAGCTATGAAGGCGGCGTTTACCGTGCCGCTTAGGCGATGCTCAAGCCGGGACGACTATGGTCGTTACAGAACAAAGACGGGGACCCCCCGCCCTGATCGAGGTAGGTAATGATTGAAAACCAGAAGATCCGACCAGCCAAGGTGATCGGACCGCTCGGCGAGCCGCTGACGCTCGACTCGCTGCCGCCGCCCGAAACGACCCGTTGGGTGGTCCGCCGCAAGGCAGAGGTGGTCGCAGCCGTCAATGGTGGGCTGCTCACCGTCGATGAAGTGTGCGATCGCTATAGCCTCACCGTCGAGGAGTTTGCCGGCTGGCAGCGCGCGATCGACCGGTCAGGCATGCCTGGCCTGCGCGTGACGCGCATCCAGCACTACCGCTCGTTGTACGAGCGGCAGCAGAAATACTGACCCGCTTTCCCTGAATATCGGTCTCTCCCACCGCCCGCGCCTCAAAACGCGGGCGGAACCATTTTTGGGCGTCGCGAGTCTTTCCCTCCACGGCCCCGCAGCAAGGCGGGCGCGAAAAGATGGAGGAAAAACATGGACCTCGTCGGACTCATCGTGTGGCTTGTGATCGGCGGCGTCGTCGGCTGGCTCGCCAGCCTGGTGATGCGCACCGATGCGCAGCAGGGCATCCTGCTCAATGTCGTCGTCGGGATCGTCGGCGCGTTCATCGGCGGGCTGATCTTCAGCGGCGGATCGATCAATCAGGGGCTGACCGTGTACAGCTTCATCGTGTCGCTGGTCGGCGCGATCATTCTGCTGGCGATCGTCAATCTGGTGCGCCGCGGTTCGGTGCGCTGAGATTTTGCTCTGTACCGCACCGGCTCGCTAGTCTGAACGGGAGGTCCGCGGGCGGCACCGTGTCTCTGAATCAAGAAGGGCCGCTCCTTTCGGGGCGGCCCTTCTCAATTTCCTTGAGCAGGATCTACTTGAGCAGGAAGCGGACGCGGACCGTGACGCCGACGCGCTGTTCGCCCGGCACGACCTGAGTCGAATCCTTGGCTTCCATACGGGCCATCATCACCGGCATCGGGCCGGGCATCCCGACGTCGCTACCCTCGCTCAGCGATACCAGTCGCTCGACGCGCATTCCCAGCGCTTTGGCGTAGAGGTCGGCGCGGGCACGGGCGCGCTTGACGGCGTCGACACGTGCCTCGTCCTGCGCGGCTTCGATCTGATCGATCGACAGGTTGGGCCCGTCGATCTGGTTGGCACCCTGTTTGACCAGTGCGTCGAGGATGTTGCCGCTCTTGGCGATGTCGCGGAACCTGACCGAAACGGTGTTCGACGCCTGATAGCCGGTGATTACCGGCGGCTGATTCTCGGCATAGCGATATTGCGGATTGAGTGAGATCGTTGCGGTCTGCACGTCGCGATCGGCGACACCGGCCGCCTTCAGCGCAGCGAGCACGCTCTTCATCTGCGTGGCATTGGCGGAAAGCGCGGCGGCGGCGGTTGGCGCCTGCGTCACCACGCCGGCGCGAATCGTCGCGATGTCGGGTACGCGGTTAGCCTCTCCCTCGGCGACCACATCGAGCAGCGTGCCTTCAGACATAAGCAAACCCGGTGCCGGCACCTGTGCGGCGGCGGCGGTCAGAGGAAGCGCGGCGGCAGCGGCCGCGAGGGTCAGCAATCGAACCATTCAATAGGGCCTTTCCAGCTAATTGTCCCGCCGCGCTACCGGGCGGCGGGACAACGGAAGCTGAACGGACCCAAATAGGCGAACCCGTAATCAGGCTGCCCGGCGGGCGATAACGACGCGATAGAGCGCCAGCAGGACGACCGCGCCAACCGTGGCAGCGATATAGCTGGCGAATTTACCGGTGAGGTTGATGCCGATTGCCGGCGCGATGAAAGCAGCGAGCAACGCGCCCGCGATACCGATCAGGATGGTAACGATGATGCCGCCCGGGTCCTTGCCGGGCATGATCAGCTTGCCGAGAGCCCCTGCGACGAGGCCAATGAGGATCCAACCGATAATACCGTCGGGCATGCCTTCCTCCTGTTCTGCGGCCCCCACCCGGGGAACCGGGCGGGAACTTGCCTTAGGATGCGGGCGCTGCAAACCCCGATTCGACCATGCGCCGCAGCATGAAACGGCCGCCTGTCCCCTTGCGGAACAAACCGAAACCGGGCAGGTAAACCAAGAGCGTAACGACGGCTCTTGAGGCCGGTGATATATTCAGATAATACAGCGCGACGGGATGGCCCGAAGCGGCCGTAATGGCCGGGGTAATGGGGTCGCGCATGAACTATGAGGCACGGATGTTTGGCAGGGACGAGCAGCTGGCGATTGCTGGCGAGGGTGAAGGTCGGTCGCGGCGGCTCTGGTGGATCATCGGCGCGCTGATCGTGGTTGCTGTACTCGCGGGTGCCTGGTTCGCCTTCGCCTCGGGCAACGCGAGCAGTGATAAGGCTGCTGTTGCGGCCAAGGGCGCCGGGGGCGAGGGCGGCAATCGCCAGCTTCCCGTGGTGAGCGTCATGGTGCCCGGCCGTCAGGCAATCGATCGCACGATCACCGGCACCGGTTCGCTCGCCGCTCGCCGCGAGATGCCGGTCGGTGTCGCGGGCGAGGGTGGCGAGGTTACCCGCGTGCTGGTCGAACCGGGCGACTGGGTCGCCGCCGGACAGGTTCTGGCGACGGTCGATCGCTCGGTCCAGGCGCAGACTGCGCAGTCGCAGGCGGCGAATGTCCGGGTCGCGCAGGCGGATCTGGGTATCGCCCAGGCGGAACTTGATCGGGCCAAGCAGCTCGTCGCGCGCGGGTTCGTGTCGAAGGCCGACATCGACCGCAAGACCGCGACCCGCGATGCTGCGGCCGCGCGCGTCCGCGTCGCGCAGGCGCAGCATTCGGAAACCAACGCGCGCAACCGCCGTCTCGACATCCGCTCGCCCTCGGCTGGTCTGGTCCTGACCCGCGCGGTCGAGCCGGGCCAGATCGTCAGCGCCGGTTCGGGGACCTTGTTCCGCGTCGCGCAGGGCGGCCAGTTCGAGATGCGCGTTCAGCTCAGCGAGGCCGATCTCCAGCGTATCCCGGTCGGCGCGCGCGTCGATGTCACGCCGGTCGGCACCGAAGAGAAGTTCGCGGGCCAGGTGTGGCAGGTGTCTCCGGTGATCGATCCGCAGACCCGCCAGGGCATCGCCCGCGTCGCGCTGACCTACAGCAAGGCGCTCCGTCCCGGCGGCTTCGCCAGCGCGACCATCCATTCGGGCGGACAGGTGTCGCCGCTGCTCCCGCAATCGGCGATCCAGAGCGATACCAAGGGCAATTTCGTCTATATCCTGAATGCCAAGGACGAGGCTGAGCGTCGTGCGATCACCACCGGCGACGTTTCGGACGCGGGTGTGGCGATCCCGAGCGGTCTGCAGGGCACCGAGCGTGTCGTGGTGACCGCCGGCGCCTTCCTCAACCCGGGGCAGAAGGTGAAGCCGAACCTCATGAAGCTGCAGCGCTGACGCGGACTTAAGGACTAGAGGCATGGGTTTTCGCAACATCTCGGCCTGGTCGATCCGGAACCCGGTTCCGCCGATCGTGCTCTTCATCGCGCTCACCATCGCGGGCTTCGTCAGCTTCGCGCGGATGGACGTGAACAACGATCCGGATATCGACTTCCCGGTCGCGATCGTCACGATCAGCCAGCCCGGCGCCGCGCCGACTGAGCTGGAGACCCAGATCACCCAGCGCGTCGAATCCGCGGTGCGCGCGCTGCAGGGCATCGACCAGATCGAATCGAACGTGACCGAGGGCAACTCGACCACGGTTATCCAGCTCGACATCGGCACGCCGATCGATCGTGCGGTCAACGACGTGCGCGAGGCGGTCAACCAGATCCGCGGCCAGCTGCCCGATGGCATTCTCGAGCCGCAGGTGTTCCGCGCCAACACCACCGATAACGAGATCGCCAGCTTCACTGCCATCGCCACCGACATGACGATGGAGGAGCTGTCCTGGTACGTCGACAATTCGGTGACGAAGGAGCTGTTGTCGGTATCCGGTCTCACCGCGGTCGATCGCATCGGCGGCGTCAACCGCGAGATCCGCATCATCCTCGATCCCGCCAAGGTCCAGGCCTATGGCCTGACGGCGAGCCAGGTGAACCAGCAGCTGCGCCAGGTGAACCTGAACGCTGCGGGCGGTCGCGCCGAGATTTCGGGAACCGAACAGTCAGTGCGCGTGCTCGGCAACGCGGCCAATGCCCATGCGCTGGGCCAGACCCAGATCGCGATCGGCGGCGGCCGGACGGTTCGCCTGTCCGACATCGCGCAGGTCAAGGATCTCTACGCCGAGCTGCGCAGCAATGCCGAATGGAACGGCAACCAGGTGCTCGCCTTCGAGATCAAGCGCGGCAAGGGCGCATCCGATGTCGCGGTGTTCCATGAGGCCGAGGCGAAGCTGAAGAAGCTTCAGGAGACCAATCCCAAGGTCCGCTTCGAGATCCTGTTCAACAACAGCGAATATGCCGAATCGCAATATCACTCCGCGCTGGAAGCCCTGATCGAGGGGTCGATCCTTGCGGTGATCGTGGTCTTCCTGTTCCTGCGCGACTGGCGCGCGACGCTGATCTCGGCGCTCGCGATTCCGCTATCGGCGATCCCGACCTTCTTCTTCATGGAGCTGCTCGGGTTCAACCTGAACCAGATGACGCTGCTTGCGCTCAGCCTGGTGGCCGGCGTGCTGGTCGACGATGCGATCGTGGAGATCGAGAACATCGTCCGACACATGCGCATGGGCAAGACCGCCTATCAGGCGTCGATCGACGCGGCGGACGAGATCGGCGTCGCGGTGGTCGCGACTACCATGTCGATCGTCGCGGTGTTCCTGCCTGTCGGCATGATGCCGGGCATTTCGGGTCAGTTCTTCAAGAATTTCGGTCTCACCGTCGTCGCGGCGGTGCTGATGAGCCTTGCCGTCGCGCGCCTCATCTCACCGATGATCGCTGCCTATTTCCTCAAGGCGAAGGGCCACGCCACCCATGGTGAAGGGTGGATGATGGACCAGTATATGAAGATCCTGCGATGGACGTTGCGTCATCGCTGGTCGGCGGTGGTGGGCGGCGCGGTGTCGCTCGGCCTCACCGTCTGGCTCTTCTATGATCTGCCCAAGACCTTCCAGCCCAATCTCGACCAGGATTCGGTCACCGCAAGCATCGAGATGGTGCCCGGCACCACGCTTCAGCAGACCAAGGTCGTCGTCGATCGGGTTCGCGACCTTCTGGCCAAGCAGGAAGGGGTCGAGAACACCTATTCGCGTTCGTTCGTGGGCAATGGCCGCGTCACCGCGATGCTGGCGGACGAGCGCCCGTTCAAGAGCGACGAGTTCGAGCGGCGCATGACGCCCGCGCTCGCGGCCATCCCCGATGCGCGCGTGTCGTTCCGCAATCAGCAGGGCTGGGGCGGGTCGGGCCGAGCCCTCACCATCACCCTGGGCGGTGAGGACCCGGCGCAGCTTACCCGTACCGCGCAGAAGATCGTCGAGGAGATGGAGGGCCTCAAGAACGTGGTCGCACCACGCATCTCGGGCGACCTCCAGCGGCCCGAGATCGTGATCCGCCCGCGCATGGACCTGGCTGCCAATCTTGGCGTCACCACCGCGGCGCTTTCCAGTGCGATCCGCATCGCGACGCTGGGCGATATCGAACAGAACAGCGCGCGTTTCTCGCTTTCGGATCGCCAGATCCCGATCCGCGTTGCGCTGGAGGAGAATGCGCGCGCCAAGCTGTCGACGATCCAGAACCTGCCGGTTCAGACCCAGTCGGGCGGTTCGGTGCCGCTGAGCCTGGTCGCCGACATCGGCTTCGGCGCGGGCCCCACGCGCATCGACCGGATCAACAAGCAGCGCCGCATCATGATCGGTGCCGACCTTGCCCCCGGCGTGGTCAGCGGCGACGCGATGAAGCAGATCGACGCGCTGCCGACGATGAAGAAGCTGCCGATCGGCGTCGGCAAGCTCGAGGTCGGACAGGCCAAATGGCAGGCGGAGATGATCCAGAACTTCATCATCGCGGTGGTGGCGGGTATCTTCCTCGTCTTCGCGGTGCTGGTGCTGCTCTATCGCCGCTTCGTCTCGCCGCTGGTCAACATGGGGTCGCTGCTGCTCGCGCCGCTGGGCGGATTGTTCGCGCTCAAGCTCGCGGGCCAGCCGATCTCGATGCCGGTCTATATCGGTATCCTGATGCTGCTCGGTATCGTCGCCAAGAACTCGATCCTGCTGATCGACTTCGCGATCGAGGAGATGGAGAAGGGCGTCGACAAGATGACGGCGATCATCGACGCCGGGCACAAGCGCGCCCAGCCGATCGTGATGACCACGGTGGCAATGGTCGCGGGCATGGTGCCGACGGCGCTGGCGCTGTCGGGCGATGCCGCGTGGCGCGCGCCGATGGGCGTTACCGTGATCGGCGGCCTGATCCTCTCCACCATCCTGACGCTCCTGATCGTCCCGGCGAGCTTCAGCCTCGCGATCGGGGTCGAGAAGTGGATGGGGCCGCGCCTGCGCCGCCGTCTGCTGACCTACACCCCCGGCGACGAGCACGGGCCGCAGGATGGGCCGGTGATCGAGCAGCAGGGCCGCCTTGGCCATCAGGGCGGGGAGGGTACCCAGCCTGCCGAGTGAACCAATCGCGCGCGGGGGGATTGTTACGGGCATGAACCCGGTCCCCCGCACGCAGTCTCGCCGTACAGGATCCGGCGGCGTGTTCGCCGCCCGCGTTCGCCGCGAACCTGCGCCACCGGGTTTGCGGCGCATGCGTTTCATCGCCACCGGCTTGCTGGTGGCGATGGCAGCGGTGTACTTTGCCGCGCGCCATTATGAGCAGACCTATCCCGCGATCGGGTTCGTGCGCGCCTTCGCCGAAGCCGCAATGGTCGGCGGCCTTGCCGACTGGTTCGCGGTCACCGCGCTGTTCCGACACCCGCTAGGCCTTCCGATCCCGCACACCGCGATCATTCCCCGCAACAAGGACCGGATCGCCACCGCGCTCGCCAATTTCCTGCGCGACAATTTTCTGGTCCCATCGGTCGTCGCGCGGCGGATGCACCGCGTCGATGTCGCGACCGCCGCGGGCAAATGGCTTGCGCAGCCGCCGGGAAGCTCAGGCCGCCTGCGCCGCGGCGCGTCGCGCATGGCAGCAAGCCTGCTCGAATCGCTCGATCAGGAGCAACTGGGCGGGATGATCAAGGGCGCGGTCGCCAATCGCCTCCGCCAGACCGACATCGCCCCGCTAATGGGTCAGGCACTGGGCGCCGCGATCGCCGAGGGGCGCCACACGCCGCTGATGGACGGTTCGCTGCGCTGGCTCGCCAAGGTGGTCGATCAGAATGAAGCGCTGATCCGCAAGATGGTGCATGAGCGCGCCGGCTCGATCATGCGCTGGACCGGGCTCGACGAGACGCTGGCGAACGCGATCATCGACGGCCTTTACAAGCTCGTCGCCGATGTCGCCGAAGACCCCGCCCACCCGCTGCGCGCCAAGGTGGAGGAGGGGCTGGAGAAGCTCGCCTTCGACCTCCAGTTCGACATTCCGACTCGGATGAAGGTCGAGGAGTTCAAGGCCGACCTGCTCGATAACCCGGCGCTCGCCCGCTGGATCGAGGGGATGTGGGAACAAGCCCGCGCCGCGCTGCTTCGCGTCGCGCGCGATCCCGATGCGGCGCTCGCCGGCAAGCTGGGCGACGCGTTGCGCCAGCTGGGCGAGACTCTGCAGAACGACCCGCGCCTCAGCCACATGATCAACCGCTTCGTCCGCCGCGCCGCGGTCGGCACCGCGGCCGATTATGGCGACGGTATTGTCAGGCTGGTATCGGACACGGTGCGCGGCTGGGACGCGCGGACGATCACCGGGCGGCTCGAAAATGCCGTGGGGCAGGATCTGCAATATATCCGTATCAATGGCACATTGGTCGGGGGGCTGGTCGGTCTCGTCATCCACACGTTACATACCGTGCTATAGGATGGCATCCCTATCCATCGGCAAGGTTGGAGAGTGTCATGAAGGTCTTCACAGCGGCAATGTTGATCGCGATGGGATTGTCCCTTCCTGCGGCGGCGAAGGATCGGTCGCCCACCGCGGCTGAGCGGGTCGCGATCGAGAAGACGCTGCGCGGTCTGGGCTATACCAGCTGGGACGACATCAAGCTGGACGACGACCGGCCCCATCATCAGCCGAAATGGGAAATCGACGATGCCCGCAAGGGCAATGGCCCGCGCTTCGATATCGAGCTTGAGCCGCGAACTCTGAAGCTTCTCCAGACCGAACGCGACGACTGACGCCGCGCCGCTGATCCGGAGCGCGATTCAGGGCAGCAACACGACTTCGAACCGTTCGCAGGCGATCAGCAGATCGTCGTCGACGGTGTAGTCGGTACCTGCCAGCGCGCGCTCATAATAAGCACGGTGGGCGTCGCGCCACCATTCGAGCGTCAGGTCGCCCTCACCCTCGGTGCGGGCGAAATCCGCATCGACGTCGCCGAACCTGCGGATTTCGACCGATGTGGTCCGGATCACCGCGCGCGCATCACCGCTCCAGCCGGTGATCACGGCATAGTCGCCGGCTTCGGGTGTCGGGATACTGTCGCGTTCCAGCTCGGCAAGCGAGGTCGCGGTCGCGCACTTGCGCCCCGCCACGACGAGGTCCGCGCAAACGTCCGCATCTTCCTGATTGTCACAGAAATGGTAGACGGCCTGCGCCTCGACGGGGGCGGACGGATCGGCAAGGCGGTAACGCTCCCAGAGCGCGGCTACTGAAGGGTTCATGTCCTTGCGCTATCAGCGAAATCTCTCGCGCTCAAGCGGGACAGGCGCTGTCATCCTTCCCAATCCAGCACCGTCCATCCGCGTGCCGCTGCCAGCTTTCGCAACGGTCCGTGCGCGTTCACCGCAAACGGCTCGTCCGACCATTCCAGCACCGGCGCGTCGGAGACATGGTCGCTGTAGAAGCGTACCCGGATGTCGCCCCGCGCGATCCCCTCGCGTGCCATCCATGCCTCGATCAGCCGCAATTTGGCGGGGCCGTAGCAATTCTCGCCCTCGATCCCCGCCAGCACATTGCCGTCGGCGTCACGCCGCGCCTCGGTCGCGATCACCTGCGTGATGCCCAGCCGCGCGGCGATGGCGCGGGCGTAATAGCCATGGCTCGCGGTCGCCAGCACCGGCTCCCAGCCCGCGGCACGATCCGCCTCCACCCGCGCGCGCGCGTCGGCGAACATGTTGCTGGCCGCGACGCTGTCGGCGAACGCTTCTGCGACCGCATCCAGATCCTCGCGCGGAATGCTGCGGCCAAGCATCAGCCGGTGGGTGATTTCCTTGAGCTTCGCGCGGTCGATGGCTTTGGCGATGTACAGGAGTGACGCGATCCCCGCTGCGGGTAGCAGCAGCAGTCGCCACGGCGCGCGAACCACTGCGGCATGGATCAGGAACGGCGTCCACGTCGCCTTGCGCGTGATCGTCTTGTCCATGTCATAAATTGCAACACTTCGCATCGGAACTCTCGGGGCGCTTTGGGGATTGGGTCGGGGGTGAAACATCTGTAAAGGCAAGCGCTTGCCGTTCCAGTGCCAATCAACCATGGATGAGGGATGAGCGCGCCAGCCGATTTCCAGCACGACGCGGCCAATGGTGGCACGCTCCGCTTTAGCGGCAACCTCTCGCTTCGCTCGATTGGCGATCTGCCTGAGCGGCTGGCAGCGGTGAGCGAACCGGTCGCCGACCTCGACATGGCGGGCATCGACCGGATCGATACGGTCGGCGCCTGGCTGATCCATCGCTTTGCGCGCGACCACGGCGCCAGGGTTTCAGGTCTCAACTCCGACTCGCAGCATCTGTTCGATCAGGTGGCGCAAGCCGATGAGCCGATCGAAATGCCGTCCGCGCCCTATGGCACCTTCAAGCGCCTGCTGGCCGAAATTGGTGGGGCGGTGATCCAGGCGTTCCAGACGCTCCACGGCCTGCTCGGCTTCATGGGCGCGACCGCGATGGCGTTCGGTGCGGTGATCCTCAACCCGCGCCGCTTCCGTTTCCACGCCACCGTGCACAGATTCGAAGTGGTCGGCGTCTCCGCGCTCGGCATCATCGGCCTGATGAGCTTCCTGATCGGCATCGTCATCGCCCAGCAGGGCGCGGTGCAGCTTCGCCAGTTCGGCGCGGAGGTGTTCACGATCAATCTTGTCGGGCGCATTACCCTGCGCGAACTCGGCATTCTGATGACCGCGATCATGGTCGCGGGGCGGTCGGGATCGGCGTTCGCTGCGCAACTCGGCACGATGAAGCTGACTGAAGAGATCGACGCGATGCGGACGATCGGGGTCAACCCGATGGAGGCGCTGGTGTTGCCGCGCGTGATTGCGGCGGTGCTGATGCTGCCCTTGCTTGGTTTCTATGCCTCGGTCGTGGCGATCATCGGCGGCGGGCTGCTGTGCTGGATTTCGCTCGATATCCCGCCGGTCACCTTCGTCCAGCGCCTGCGTGAAGTGGTGCCGATCACCGATCTCTATGTCGGGCTGGTCAAGGCGCCGGTGTTCGGCGCGATCATCGCGATCGCCGGCTGTTATCAGGGGATGCAGGTCGAGGGCGACGCCGAACAGGTCGGCACCCGCACCACCACTGCGGTCGTTCAGGCGATCTTCCTCGTGATCGTACTCGACGCTTTCTTCGCGGTGTTCTTCACCAATGTAGGGTGGAACTGATGACCGCCCCCACCTTTGACGGGAACGCGATCATCCGTGTGCGCGGCCTGAGCAACAGCTTTGGCGAGCAGGTCGTGCATGAGGATCTCGACCTCGATGTCCGGCCGGGCGAGATCCTGGGCGTGGTCGGCGGATCGGGCACCGGCAAGTCGGTGTTGATGCGCTCGATCATCGGTCTGCAGCAAGTCGATACCGGCACCGTCGAGGTGTTCGGTGAGGATGCGCTGAACGTCGATGAGGCCGAGGCGATCGACATGCGAAAGCGCTGGGGTGTGCTGTTCCAGGGCGGCGCCTTGTTTTCGACGCTGACCGTGGCCGAGAATGTCCAGGTGCCGCTCAAGGAGTTCTACCCCAGGCTCGACCAGGCGCTGCTCGACGAGATTGCGGGCTACAAGGTGGTGATGACCGGACTTCAGCCGAATGCCGGTCCCAAATATCCGGCGGAACTGTCGGGCGGCATGAAGAAGCGCGCGGGCCTTGCCCGCAGCCTCGCGCTCGACCCCGAGCTGCTGTTTCTCGACGAACCGACCGCGGGCCTCGACCCGATCGGCGCGGCGGCATTCGACGAACTGACGCTGTCGCTCCAGCGCACGCTGGGGCTGACCGTTTTCCTCATTACGCACGATCTCGACACGCTCTACGCGATCTGCGACCGGGTCGCGGTATTGGCCGACAAGCGAGTCATCGCGGTCGGCACCATCGACGAGCTTCTCGCGTTGGATCATCCGTGGATCCAGGAATATTTCAACGGTCCGCGCGGCCGGGCAGCAGTCAGCAGCGCGGAACGGGTCAAGACCCGGTCGGACGCTGGGGGAGCATGAGGCACTAGATGGAAACCCGGTCAAATCATGTGCTGGTCGGCGCGGTGGTGCTGATCCTGCTCGCCGTGCTGGCGCTGTTCACCGTGTGGCTCGCCCGGCTCAATACCGCAGCGGAGAAGGAGTATGACATCTTCTTCAAGCAGGCGGTCGATGGCATCGCAAAGGGATCGGCGGTCGCCTTTTCAGGCGTGCCCGCCGGGCAGGTGAAGGAAATCGCGCTGTTCCCGCCCGATCCCAGTCTGGTGCGCGTCCGGATCAGCGTGAACAAGGAAGTGCCGGTGCTTCAGGGCACGACCGCGACGATTCAGGGGGTCGGTTTCACCGGCGTCAGTCAGATCCAGCTCGACGGTGCGGTCAAGGGTGCGCCGCCGATCGTCTGTCCCGAGGTCGATCCGCGCAGCGTTTGCCCGCTCGGCGTGCCAGTGATCCCGACCAAACAGGGCGGTCTCGGTGCGCTGCTCAACACCGCGCCGCGGCTGCTCGAGCGGCTGTCGACGCTGACTGAGCGGCTGACCGAATTGTTGTCCGACCGCAATCAGGCGTCGATCGCGGGCATCCTCGAAAACACCGATAAAATGACCGCCGAGCTTGCCAAGGGGGCACCGGACCTGCGCGCCGCAATCGGCGAGCTCCGCAACACGGTCAAGCAGGCCGGCTTCGCCGCCGAGCAGATCGGCAAGCTTTCGGGCACGACCGATCAGGTGCTGGCAAACCAGGTCGGCCCGGCGATGCAGGACCTGCGCAAGGCGATCGCTTCGGCCGATAGCAGCATGAAGGCGCTGGAGCGCACGATGGGCAAGGCCGATGCCGGGATCGATCAGGTTTCGAACCGCACCATTCCCGAGGTCAACCAGCTCATCCAGGACCTGCGCGAGATGGCGATTGCGCTGCAGTCGGTCGCGGAGAAGGTCGATCGCGGCGGTGCGGGATCGCTGATCGGCGGGCCGAAGCTGCCCGAATATGAACCCCGGAAGAAGTGAGTTCGACCATGAAGACGCTTCCCCTCGCCCTCGCACTCCCGCTCATTCTGGGCGGCTGCATCCGCTTTGGCGCCGACGCACCGCCCTCGTTGCTGACGCTGACGTCCGACGCGCCGGTTGCGGTTGGCGAGACGGCGAGTTCGGCGACGGCAAAGTCGATCAGCGTCGCGGCGCTCAATGTGCCGCAGGAACTGGCGGTGGCGCGGGTTCCGGTGCGGTCAAACGTGACGAACATCGCCTATCTCAAGGACGCGCACTGGGTCGAGCCACCGAGCAGGTTGTTCGGACGACTTTTGTCGGACACCGTCTCGGCGCGGACCGGCCGCGTGGTGCTGAGTCTGCGCCAGTCGCTCTCCGATCCGGGCGCGCGGCTGGGCGGCGATCTGCGCGCATTCGGGATCGACGCGCAGACGAATGAGGCGGTCGTGACCTTCGACGCGACGCTGGTGCGCGACCGCCCCGCAGAGGCGAGCGGCGCGCGTACGCCCCAGATTTTCGAGCGGCGGCGCTTCGAAGCGCGCGTGCCGGTCGCCGTGATCGATGCGGCGTCGGCGGGGACGGCGCTCAACCGCGCGGCGAATCAGGTTGCGGTTCAGGTCTCGGACTGGGTCGGGCACTAGGCGCGCGAGTTGTCCGGACATATGCGGCAAGGCCGTAGAGCGTTCCTAGCAGCGCAAGGCCGGCGAGCAGCGGCGCGACCTCGCGCAGCGATGCGCCCATTTCGTTGAGGCGAACAAAGACCTGCGCGCCGGGCGTCGCCGGAGACAGATGCGCGAGGGCCGCGACCCAGCCGGGCATGGAGCTCAGCGGCCATGCCGCGCCGGCGAGGAAGAAGAGAATGATCGAGGTCGGGATCAAAATGTGGAGGGCGCGGTCGGATCGATCGAATAGCGCACCGAGTAGCATTCCGAGCGCGGCGACGGCGGCGGCGAACAACGGGACCGCGAGAAGCAGCGCGGGGAGGTTGCCGGCGCGGGGCACGTCCTGGAACCAGTAGATCCAGCCGAAATAGAGCATCGCGCCGAAACAGCCGATCAGCGTGAGCCCGCTCCATGTGCCGAAAAACTCGGCGGTGCGTATCGGCGGTAGCCGTTCCTCGCGCCGCCCGGCGACCAGCATCGCCGACCCGAACAACAGGGTCTGCTGGAGGATCACCGCGGCGACCGCGGGAAAGATATAGTCGGCATAGCCCTCGCGCGTGTTGAACAACGGGCGCTCGACCACTTCGATCGGCGGATGGAGGTGAAGCCCCTCCGCCACCGGCCCGAGCCGCTGGATGCCGACCGCGAGCGCCGCAGACTGGATCGCCCCGCCAATGTCGCGCGCGCGGACGAGATAGGTGCCGTTGAGCCACAGCCCCATCCCGCCGCCGCGCGCGCCGGTGAGCAGGCTGCGCGTCAGGCCGCGCGGCAGCAGCAGGATGCCATCGGCTTCGCGCGCGCGGACCAGCTGTTCGGCGGCGGCGACCGACGGCGCTTCGGCCGCGATCCGCACTTCGCGCGCGTCGGACAGGTTGCGGATCAGCTGGCGCGTGACCGCGGTCTGCTCCTCGTCGACCACGACCACGGGCAATTGCCGCGCGGTCTGATGCGCATAGGGGGCGGGGTAGTAGAAGCCGTAGAGGATCACCGCGAGCACGATGATCGAAGCGAGCGCGAAGTTGGACGCGATCGACCGGAACACCTGCGCGAAGGCGGCGGAAAAGCTCATGCGACCGTCTCTGCGCTGGTCTCGGCTTCGGGCCGCCGGAGCAGCAGCAGCGCGAGCGCGAGCGGCACGACGAGATAGAGGCCGAGCACCAGCAGCTCCGGCACCGCGGCGGCAATCGGCGTGCCGAGGAACTGGTCCATCTGCAGCCGCAGATAATGGGTGAAGGGCAGCGCCTGACTCCAGCCGCGCGCGAACAGCGACCCGCCCTCGAGCGGGAGCGTGCCGCCCGAATAGGCGAGCGCGGACCCGGCATAGAGCGCACTGGCCGAGAAGGCGAAGCTCGGCTTGCGCACGCCGGTAACGAGCAGGACCGAGATCGCCATCGTCCCGGCGAACAGCAGGATCTGCGCGGCGAGGGTCAGCATCAGGCTGCCCCCCATCGTCCAGCCGCGCACGCCGAGCAGCCAGATCATCCACACCGCCGCCCAGATGCCGAGCAGCAGGAGATAGGGCGCGAACTTGCCGAGCAGCGCGGCGAGCCCGCCCCCGGTCTCACGCTTCCAGCGTGCGAGCGAGCGTCCCTCAAGCTCGCGCCCGAGCGCCATCACCGCGACGCACGCAGTGAGGAGATGCAGCACCGCGGGGTGGACCAGCGCCTGAAGATACCATTCGAAGCTGGTCTGGGGATTGAACAGGATCGTCACCTGAACCGGTGGCGGATGGATCCGCACCGCGGGCAGCCCGCGCGCGTGCAGCGCGTCCAGCCCGCGTTCGGCGATCACGTCCTTGACCGCGCCCGACAGGCCGCTCGCAGCGCTGGCACCGATGGTGAGGAACGAGGCGTTGTAGAAGATATGGATCGCGGGCGTCGTATTGCGGGCGAGGCCGTCGGACGCGCCCTTGGGGATGTGCAGCACCGCCCACACCTTGCCCGACCGCGTCAGCGCCTCGGCCGCGGTCATGTCGGCCGGGCGTTCGGCGATGGTCACCGACGGCGCGGCGGCGGCGGCGCGCACTACCGCGCGGCTGAACGCGCTCTGATCCTGATCGACGATCGCGACCGGCAGCTCGCGCGGCACGCCCTGAATCAGCATCGCCGCGACGATCAGGATCGCCAGCGCCGGAAACAGCGTCACCATCGCCAGATCCCAGCGGTTGCGCGTCAGATGCGTGCATTCGCGCCGGAAGGCGGCGGTGAAGCCGCTCATTGCGGCCAGTCGAACAACACGCTCATCCCCGGACGCAGGCCCTCGACGGGCCGTTCGGGCTTCAGCTTGACCTCAAAGCTGCGGATGTCGAACCCGGTGGACTGCCGCGTCGCGCGCCAGGTCGCGAAATCGCCCTGCGGGCTGATATGATAGACGCGGAAGGACACGCCGGTGAGGCCGAGCGCGGGGACGCTGGCCTTGAGGATGCGGCCTTTCGCGAAGCCCTTGTAGCTGTCCTCGCGCACGTTGAGCGAGATCCAGGGATTGGCGGTGTCGATGATCTGATAGACGGGCACGGCAGGCCCGACGATCTCGCCCGGTTCGGCGAGGCGCTTGACGATTTCCCCCCCGATCGGGGCGACGAGGCGCTTTTCGGCCTGCAGCGCATTGGCGGTCGATACCCCGGCGGCGGCGACCTGAACCTGCGCGCGGGCAGCTTCCTTTTCCTCGACGCGCGCGCCGGCGAGCGCTTTCAGATATTGCTGGCGCGAAGCCTCGGCATTGCGGGCGCTGGCGTCGCGCGCGGCGCGGGCCTCGTCGCGGCGCTGCGCGGCGATGACGCCTTCGGCATAGAGATTGTCCGAGCGCCGCGCGGTGACCGCGGCGAGATTGGCGGCGGCCTGCGACGCCTGCCAGATCGAATGGAGCGAGGCGATATCCTCCCGCCGCGCGCCGGTCTGCGCCATCGCCTCCATCGCGCGCGCGCCGGCGAGCATCCCTTCGGCCTGCTGCTTGCCGCCGTCGAGCTCGGGGCTGGACAGGGTCGCGAGCAGCGCGCCGGGCTGCACCGTCTCACCCGGTTTGGCGATCAATTGCTCGACCCGCGCCAGCGCCTTGGTCGCGACATTGACCTGTTCGGCATCGACCATGCCCTGAAGCTGGTCGGGGCCGGGCCGCGCGGCGACCCACAGGCCGAATGCGAGCAACAGGGCAATCGCAAGCAGCACGGCGACGAGGATCCGCGTGCGATTGCCGCTCGGCGGGGTTTCCGCGGGCGCGGGTTCGGCAGGCGATTCGGCGGGCAGTTCTGGGGTCTGGGGTTGATCGGTCATGGCGCTGCGATCCGGTCGGCACGGGCGAGATAGTCGGGGAAGCTGTCGCCGCGGTTGCTCGCCGCGAGCAGCGCGGCCAGCGTCACCACATATTCATAGGCGGCGGCGCTGCGCTGGGTCTGCGCCAGCGTCAGCGCGTTGCGCGCGTCGATCAGCTGGCTGGCGGTGCCCTCGCCCTCGCGAAAGGCGATGTCCTGCACCCGCAGATTTTCCTTCGCCGCGACGATATTGGTGTCCAGCAGCAGGAAGGCGCGCCGGGCCGCTTCGGTCAGATTATAGGCCTGGGTCGTTTCGAGCTCGATCGTCTTGCGCGCCTCGCGCGCCGCTTCGGCGGCGGCGGCTTCGCGCAATTGCGCTGCGTTGAGCGCGTGACGGCGGCCGATATTGGAGAAGAGCGTGTAGCGGACCCCGACGCCGACGATCCAATCGGGGTCGACCGGGATGCTGTCGTTGCGGTTGAAATTGTACGAGCCGAAGGCGAACGCCTGCGGCCGCAGCCGCGATTTGGCGAGATCGGTCCCGGCGCCCGCCAGCTCGCGTGCGGCCTCCGCCGCCAGTGCCTGCGGGTGATTGCCGCCGGTCGCGCTGGCGAGGAAGTCGGGGAGCGGCGCGGGCGAAGCGCTGTTGACGAACAGCGGCGTGGTCGGGCGCACGCCGCCATCGGCATCGAGCAGCCGGGCGAGCGTATCGTTCGCGGTCTTCGCCTGCATCTCGGCGCGCTCGACCGCGCGCTGGGCGGTGTCGCGCGCGACCTGAACCTCGAGCACGCGGGCGCGCGGGATCACGCCTTCGCGGAACAGGCTCTGCGCGTTGGACAAATGCCGGTCGAGGCTGTCGCGCGTCTCGACCGCGGAGGCGAGCAGCGCGGCGGCGAGCTGTTGCCCGAAATAGGTCTGGACCAGCCGGATCTGGGCAAGGTCACGCACCCCGGCCTGTTTGGCGCGCGCCAGTGCCGATGCCGCGGCCGCGCCGCGCTGGACCGCGGGAATCGCGCCGCCCGAATAGAGCGGCATCACCGCGGTCAGATTGGGCCGCAGCACGGTATCGCGCGTGCGGAAATCGAGCTGGTCGGGGATCAGCCCGAGCAGCCCGGGCAGCGCCTGTTCGATGCGGCCGGTGACCTGCTGCACCACCCCCTCGAACCCCGGAAACTGCGCGGGCAGCCCGTCGAGAAAGCCGTTGGCGGCCGAATCGAAGCTGTTCTTCTGGCCGGTCAGGTCGATCGACAGCGACTTTTGATAGGTGATGACCGAGGCCGAGGCGCTGACCAGCGGGCGGTTGAGCGGGCGCAGCGAGGCTTCCTGCTCCTCGCTCGCCCGGACATCGAGCGCGGCGCCCTTAAGCGTGGGCGAGACGGTGTCGAGGCGGGCGCGGGCGGCATCGAAGGACAGCGCGACGGGTTCGGTCGCGGACGCGGGTCGATCGGCGGGTGGATTGGCGGGGGTTTGGGCAAAGGCTGCGATCGGCGTGCAGAGCGCGGCGATCGCGATCCGCCTCAGCATGATTGTTGCCCGGCGGTCCGGCCCGTTCGCATTCGCTCCACCAACATCCTGCAAAGCATGGGGGGAATTTCGGCCAACAATCGCCGGGCGGCAAGGAAAATCCTGCGATGTCGTGGAACGGAGCGGGCCGCGGGCCATTGGATGCGGCGACAATGGGAGTTTGATCATGGACTGGCGTGCGATGACCGAGGCGGACCTCGCCCGGATGGATGCGCTCACGCGGATCGCGCACGAGGAATATTGGGAAGATGCGGCGATCTTTGCTGCCTGTTTCCACCTCTGGCCGGCGGGCTGCCATATCGTCGATAGCGGCGACGGTGAGCTTGGCGGCTATCTGATCGCGCATCCGGGGCGGTTCGATACGCCATCGGTGCTGCATGTGCCGCTCGAGCGGCTGCCCGCGCCGGCGGATTGCTATTATCTTCACGACCTCGCGCTCGCGCCGGTGACGCGCGGGCACGGGCTGGCGGGCAAGGCGGTGGAGATCGTCGTCGCCGATGCGCGCCGTGCGGGACTCGACACGATCGCGCTGATCGCGGTCGGTGACGCGCATGATTTCTGGCGGCATCAGGGCTTTGCCGAGATCGGCGACGGGCGCGTCGACCCGGCCAAGGGCTATGGCGACGAAGCCCGCGCGATGATCCGCAGGATCTGATCCGGTCAGGGCGCGCGGCGGACCGGCGGCATCGCGTTGCAGATGTCGGCGCCGCCCGCTGGCAAGGTGAAGAAGGGCGGCTCGCGATTTTCGCGCGCTTTGACCCAGGCGGCGAAGCGGGGATTGCCGGCGGCGCGATACTGGAAGCGGGGACGTTCGGCGGCGGGCAATTCGCTGGCGAGGCGCACGCTGACGATCGGCACGCGCTGGCTCGCTTCCTTGTAGAGGCCGAGCCCGCCCTCGGTCCCGCGCGGGAGCGACGAGAGATGCTCGATCCCCTCGAGCACGCGGCCGACGATCGCGATGTTGCGGTCGAGATGGCGCGGGGCGTGGCCGATCACCGCATAGAGATCGCCGCCGCTGCCGGTGCTCGGCGCCATGTCGCGCGCGACGCCAACCATGCCGTAGCAATGCGGCAGCCAGGCGACCTTGCCGTTGGTGGCGAGCGGCCAGCCATCGGCGCTGTGCCCGGCGGCGGTCGAATAGGGATCGGTGCGGGTGAGCTTCGTCACCGCATCGTAGCGCGGCCAGTCATATTCGGCAGGCGGCTGGGCGATCACGCCCGCGGGCAGCGCCTTCTTCTCGGTCGGGTCACCCCATTGCACGACATAATTGTCGTGGACGCGATAGACGCTCTCGCCATCCCACCAGCGCGCCGCGGTGAGCTTGCGGATATTGGCGACATGCACCGAGGTGTAGCGCGGGGCGAGGCGGATATAGACGCGCCGCTCGCCCGCCAGCGTCATCACCAGCAGCTCGTCATCGGGCACCGCGCGCCAGTCGGCGGGGAGCGGGTCGGAGGGCCTGGGCGGCGCGGCAGGCGCGGCCTGGAGGGTGAGGGCGAGGAGGGCGGTCAGCATGGCGCGAGGCTGACATGACGGCGCATGCTGCGCAACGCTTGCGGTGCGCGCCGCAAATCACTAGGGCAGCGCCTTCCTGGCAAATGCGGAGCGGTGGCCGAGTGGTCGAAGGCGCTCGCCTGGAAAGTGAGTATACGTCAAAAGCGTATCGAGGGTTCGAATCCCTCCCGCTCCGCCACGCCTCTGTGTATGTTTCTGATTTCGTGTCGTAATTTTGCGGCTCATGCTTCTCGACCAACAATTTGACCAACATGCCGTGTTCGCGTCCGTAGAGGATCGCGACGCTTTCATTCTACATGGTTGGTGGCTAGCTATGCGTTGATGATAAGCGATGCACTTTCCCCGTATGGAGCCCTGCGACGCGAGATCGCTGAACGTTTGAGTTCATTCTTCGTCGAAGCGGCTGATGGGCGTAGCGCGAGTCTTGATGCGGGAGCCGCAGTTGCGACCTCGCAAGGCCCTCATAGAGAACGCAATGAAGATCGATGCGCTGTAGTGCGTTTTCGGTTTGGTTCGATGCGCCCAGACTTGCGGCTAGGCATTCTTTGCGATGGAATGGGGGGCATGGCTAAGGGTGGAGAGGCGGCCTCTCTGGCAATGGGGGCATTTGTATCTGCTTTCGCTACGATCGATCCAGATTGCTCGTTGAATGAGCGACTCGATAAGGCTTGCCGATTTGCGAATTTTTCCGTGTTTAACGCGTTCCGCGGTGAGGCCGGGACGACCCTAACCGCAATAGCGCTTGGCGTTAGCACGAGGTGGGCCGTGCATGTGGGCGATAGCCGACTGTACGGCCTTGATGAATACCGGAAAATCGATCTTCTGACCCGTGATGATACCGTCTCTGGTGCCGTTAATGCCCATCTCGGTCAAAACGACGAGGACGATCTCGATAATCGCTTACTTCAGTTCGTTGGGATTGGGGACAGTGTTGAGCCGCATTTGATTGAGCTATCAAATGACAATGAGCACGATCTTTGGCTAATAACTTCGGACGGCGCCCATAGTGTGGGAAGAAAGGTGTTAGCCGGGGTTTGTGAAGGGAGTCGGAATCCGCTCGACTTGGTTCGTAAACTGGTGTTCGTTTCCGAAGCTATCAACACGCAAGATAACGCCACTGCTATTTGTATTAGGTCTGGCCATGTGAAGTCCTCTGCGGAGGAGCACGAGGGCTTGACGATTCAAATCACTGCTCCAGATCGAAACCTCGATATTTGGCTTCCGCCTAGCGTGATAAAGATTGCGCCCACGAGTGACGCCGGAGGCGTCCGTTCCGTGCCAATGGAGCCATCGGAAGACGGTCAAAAGGCGCAGCTACCCAGAGCGGCGCGTTCCCGCAAAGCGCGAGCGAACCGCAAGAAAGGAGCCGTGCGCCAGCGCGGCAACCCTGACGCTGACAAAGAACTCCCAATGGATGTAATTTTTCAAGTCGATGGCGAAGATGATTAGTTTGCCGCCGCGATACGCAAAAGTCCTAAATAAATTTACCGCCGGAGGGATGGCGGATACGCTGCTCTGTGAGGACTCACATCTTCAGCGGCAGGTTATTATTAAAAGCCTTAAGCCGGGTATAGAGTCGCATCGTCTAATTGACGAACTTGCGGCTTTGTCGGCTATACGCTCCAGATATGTTGTTCAAGTATTCGATGTTATTATCGATGCGGACAAGCCCGTTGGATTTGTTGAGGAGTTCTTGCCCGGAGACGAGCTGCCTCCATGTGTAGCTACTGCAACAACGTTGGATGCGCTCAAGGTGCTATACCCAATAGCCGCTGGTATCGCCGATATTCACGCGCATCAGCGTGTGCACCGGGACATAAAGCCCGACAATATGCGGTACGATGCAGAGGGGCAGCTTAAGATATTCGATTTCGGGTTGGCTAAGCTTGGGGCGGCTCCAGGCACTAAGATTCTATATTTCTCTGAAGGGTTTGCGGCGCCCGAGTCCTTTGCAAAGGATGTGAATGGGCTGCACAACTTTGATTACCCGCTCGATGTGTACGCGTTCGGTTGTGTCGCCATTTGGCTCCTGAATGGTGGAGCGATCCCGCCCGAGATGATGGGATTCGCGCCCTCTATTCCGGCTGGCTTCGACTTTGGAAATTTGCCAGTGAAGGTGGGTGCGCCAACTGCTGCTTTGCTACTTCAGTGTCTAGCGCCAAATCCAATCAATCGTCCGACTATGGCTGTATGCAAAGGTCATCTTGCTGACGAACTCCTGCGCGACCAACATAAGATGGCGCTAACTTGGGGGGTGAGCCAAGCCATAGTTGACAAGAATAAGCGTAATGGAACCATCAAGGGAAATGGTAGTGCCATCGGCGTAAATTATAGTGGAATTTCATTCGAAGTTTCATCGGTATCTGGTGACGTGTCTATAAACAATGCTCCGGCATCTGTCGGACAGATTCTTACCGGATCGACCGTTATTGTATTGCGCGGTGTAGGAAGGCCGCTTTCGGTTACTTGTGATGTTTCGCATCCAGAGGTTATGTTGTAGTGCCTATATTAAACGCTTCCTCGCCGCCTATTTCAGGCCGCTATCAAATCCAGCGATGGATTGGCGCAGGCGGCATGCAAAATGTCTATGCGGCACACGATGTGCTTTTCAGGCGCGATGTAGCGCTCAAGACGCCTAAAGAGGGGGCAACACTAGCCCGGTTCGAGAAATCAGCGGTCATGAGCGCTAGGGTGAATCATGTAAACGTAGCAAAGACCCTTGACTACGTTGAGCATGATGGTGCGCCTTACCTCATCGAAGAATTGGTCGTTGGGGAGGACTTCTCGAAGTTTTTCCCAAGCATAGTGCCTATCATGCCTCCATCGGCATGCGCTCGAATTTTTCATCAACTTGCGCGAGGCTTGGCGGCGTCACACCATGCCGGGGTCGTTCACAGAGACCTTAAGCCAAGCAACATAATGGTCGTGAATGGTTCGGCTCTGTCATCGGTAAAGATAACCGACTTTGGCATCGCTAAGATGGCGGAGGCGGAAATTGGCGAATGGGCTGGGGTTGGGAAGGGAGGCACCACGTCCTCCAAGACGGTGCTTGGCGCGATTCCCTACATGGCGCCGGAAAGCGTAACAAACTTCTCGGAAGCATCGGCTCCAGCAGACGTTTGGGCGATTGCCGCCATTACCTACCAGCTTCTGTCGGGAAAACTGCCATTTGGTGAAGGCCTTCTTAGCATCCCGGCCATCCTCAAAGGCGACCCTCCGCCCAAGCCAGCCGCTATCTCTGCAATGCAATTTCGAGGTTTAGGAACTGACCTCTACAATAACATTTTGCAGTGCCTCAATCCCGACCCGGCGGCGCGCTTAACCGCTGAACAACTTATCAAGGCCTTGGAGCCTTTGTGCTATCCAGTCGATGAATATGAGCTGGGCCAGATTACCAAGGTTCCAAATGCATATTGGGGATTCCTGCGTTCAGATGCGGGCGTGGAAGCGATGTACCATGTCGATAGCTTCTATGGCGGCGTAGGCCCGGTTGTCGGCCAGCGAGTTTGGTTTGCGCGTCATCCCGGCACCGGGAACGATCGCGCCTTCCCGTTGGTGAGGCTGGCGAACTAGTCTCGCTGAAAGTCGGCGATGCCGCACATTGCTGGGCAGGATTGGGTATCCGTGTCCTCGTTTCTCCACGCAGCATATGGCCTCGACGCTCATCTGCTAGCCCGAAATCGTCCGGTTTCGATGCGCCCTCAAGCGCCTAAGCCGAAATCTAGGACAGAGCCATTTTCGACGCACAAGCGTATTCGAACCGCGTTTGCGAGGCGTTTCGCCAGCAGGACGGCGCCCTCCAACTGCCCCATCGTTCGTCGCATGAGCGACTGATCCGATCCGCCGCACAAGGGGGCGGTGAGTTGGTCCTAGAAGTGGTTCTCCACAGCCTTTGCGGCCGCGAATAAGCTGTGGGAATTGAGTAATTTAGGGTGGATCAAGAGGGTTGAGTCGAACAATACATGAACACAGCCTGGTTGACGAGTTGAATCTGCTAGTCCACACACTCCGAAGGAGTTGAGCCACCCAACCCCAGCTTTTTTTGCTGTGAGGAAGGCCCAATGATCCGAAGTCCCAAGCCACCCGTCCGTCCGGAAACGAAAATGGTTCAATCCTTCTTGCGTGAGGGAAGGCCGTTCCTCGCGACGATAGTGGCATTGGCTCATTCGCCGACCGGCCTTACCGCCATGAGCGGCACGGGTTTATTTGCCATTCTCACGATCGCGTTACTCAAGTTCCTTTGAAAAGGGTTGAGACGCTAGCTTACGAACTCGCGCAGTATCGCTTAACCGTTGCAAGAGAGAGATCGAACTGGCGCGCCGTGGTGGCGATGCTTGCACCATTGTCCTTCCGCCATTTTTGGACCTCACTGGCATCGGCAGCAAAGGGCCGTCCAAGGCTGACCTTGCCGCGATGGGTCCGCCCTGTAGAGGCAAGGGAGGCTCTAGCTGCCGCCCGACCAGCATCGCAGCGCTCTTTGATCCTGTTGCGCTCTAGGTCAGCTAGCTGCGCCAGAACAGCGACGATAAGTTCACCCACACCTTTGCCGATGGGACCAAGGCCAAGAACGTCCACGGTGACACCCTTGGTAAGAAGGCTGCGGATGGTGGCTTGGATATCGAGCGCATCACGCCCAAGCCTGTCGATCGCCGCGATGCAAAGAGTATCCCCCTCACGGATATAAGAGAGCAATGCAGCAAAGCCGGGGCGATCGGCAGCTAGGATCGCGCCCGAAACACCTTCATCGACAAACTCCTTATTGAAGGCGCCGCCTAGCGCTCTGCGTTGAGCCTCAACGCTTTGATCGCCCGTTGAACAACGCAGGTAGGAAATGCGGCTCATATCTGCCTCAACTCGCTCACTAGATACCTAAATATAATGAGCCAGGATCATAAAGAGTCAATATATCATATGAGCCATATGAAGACGGCGTTTGGCGGTTGGCTCAACACCTACAACTTAGGAGCCATCAACGCCTGAATGGGGCTATATCCCCTAGGGGTTGGCATTGGGGGGAAGGATGAGCAGTTTATTGACTTGGCTTGAAGCTCATGAAGAGCTGTCAGGGTGGGCACAGTTCGCTGGCGCCATGCTCGCTTTGATCATCACCTACTTCACCGCCTTCGTGCCAATCTGGCATCGCAAGAGGCAGCTAAGGGCTGCTGGCGCGAGATTGTTAGCTAACGGATATGAGGTGGTTGAGAGCTATCACCATACGTCGGCGCATTTCCTGCCCGGATCATTGTCGTTGAAGTTCGCGGCCTCAACCATGCATGGAGTTGCAAGCGAGATTGATCGTTTTCCTATCTATGAGCTGGATAACCAAGGCCCTAAATCATTGGCGCGACATTTGGTCGCCACCGCTGGCCAGCTTCGGGGCTTGGTCCTCTATCTAGAAACGCTGGAAGCGACGGTCGGTGATGGCTGCATGACCGTGGAAGATCGAGATATGATGCGAGAGTTCCTATCCGGGCGCCTCGGCCTCATTCGCGACCTCTTGGCCGGTAAAGACCTTAAGCGCCCAGAATGGCCCGGCGAACCGACCAAAGCGGCTGGCTAGCCAAGGCTTGCAGTTCATCCATTTCGCCGCCATCGTTTTTTCGCGCTTAGTGAGTCCTAAGCGTGGGGCTTAGACTCCCCTTGTCAGATCACCGGTCGAGGTTTCTCGGCCGGGTGGCGTCGTTATGTCCAAGGCTTGCCTAAAAGCGGCGCGCCTTGCGATCTGCGAGGAGTCTAACACCCGGCTTTGTCGCCGGATTGCCCCTTCAAATTGAGAGGGTGCCAAATGCGATCCATCGCCATCACCACCACCATCGCCTCACTCCTTGTTGTGGGTTGTGAGCATGTACCGGGTACAGATGCCAACAAGATCGCGACTGCCAAGGGGCAGATCGCTGCGCGGATGAAAGACCCAACCTCGGTGATCTTCACCAACGTCCGCATTAGCGAAGATGGTTCGGTTTGCGGTCAGCTCAACGCGAAGAACTCCTTCGGCGCATACACCGGGAATGAGGGTTTTCTATACCGGGATGGAGGTACGGATTTGCTCCTTGAGAACGGCTCCCTCACGGACAATCCGGGCATGGCAGCGAACGAGAAGTGCCAATTCCGAAAGCTGCATCCAGTATGCATGAAAGGAGGCAACATTCTCCGTGCATCCGCCGAGGCAACAAGTGATGGTGGGTGCCAGAAGGAGGCAATGAAGGCGATAGACGCCGCATACAAAGAGACAATTAACGCCATCCAATAGGTCGAAGTCTTAGAAAATCACCGAAACCCTATTCCCGGTGGTTTCACATAGTAGCCTCGATTTTATGCTGCCCTCACACTTATAATGTTCCTGATATCATGACTGGGATTCGACCTTATTAGTTTATAAGAACCAAACACGATGTCGCCCGTAAAGCGCTATCCGACTGCAATGGCCACCCCGAACCTGCCAAATCGCTCAAATTGCGCCCTACGGGGCTTAGAAATGAAGATAGAGCCTATTCTGACTTCGCCTTAGCCTTTCTAGGAACTTTCTGACCTGCCTTACGTCCCAAGCCGATCTTCTTTGCCATTTCCCGGCGCTGCTCACTGTAGGCAGGGGCAGTCATCGGGTATGAAGCGGGCAGATTATAACGGGCGCGATATTCCGCCGGTGTAAGGCCGTTGGTGCTAAGGTGGCGGGTCAACGTCCTGTAGGGCTTCCCGTCGATAAGCGAGATAATATGCTCTTTGCTGGCGAGGCTCTTACGCACGCTAACGGCCGGGGTGTATTCTGGCTCGACCTCTACTTCCGGCGCTGCCGCCGTTGATCCACCCAGACTACCTACTGTCTGGTGCATAGCGGTTAGGAAGGCGACCGCTTCCTCCGTTGTTGCGCGGGTGTTGTTATTGGCCAACCAAGCGGCGGTCAGCTCCGCAGCAAGTTCAACAGGACTTAGGGTGATTTCATCGCTCATGTTCTGGCTCCTGACGTGAACGAGCCGAGCATAGCAAGGCGGAGTGATACCACAACCTAAGATATATTTAGTAAATTACACCATGAGCTACTATTTAAACTGAAGTAATGTTTAAACAAGTTAAGGGCTTAACGAGTATTGTGACAGCATCAAGCCTAATAAGGCCTAATGTGCCGATTTATCCGGTTCGAGCCCGTCATCGGCAACAAAATTCACGTGGAATCCTGATGCTCACAGTTCAGTATTGAATGTTTGGCCAATTTTTGATATGATTCCAATCAAGACGATGCTTACCTTGGCTGGAACGTCTATAATCATCCAAGACAAATGCCACCGGCGTGGCTCATATCGCCGAAGCTATTATAGCCTTAGATCGATCGTATGCGAAGGGTTCTTACCTGATGCGCTACATACCATTCTCATGGGCCTTATAGCTTTCCGTAATTATATCCCTTGAAGATACGGCAAGGGTTAGCATCGGGGGAACTTTTAAGCCGTAGGGCTGCCTCCGACCCTCCCGCAGAGCAGGACCAAGGCTCAAGGGACAAACCTAACATTGTGGGCTGATATAATTGTTCTAGTGCATTCACTAGGGATCGCCGGGTGTGGCTACCTTCTAACCTTTCAAGGGTAGGGAAATAAGCAGTTAGGATATACGATGCTTCAAATAGTCCTATAAGGTAAAACCTGAAGGTGGATAGCATAAAAGCCATTGCTGTTGATCACCCCTTCGGAGGCGGAGTTGTGCCCATTTTAAAAATGGCAGGAAAAGGGATGCATCAATAGATGCACCCCCAATCACTAGAGACTTGAAAACCTTGCCATCACGTCATTCTGTCGAACGATAATCTGCTTAACCATTTCCAGCGCCCCTTCGTCCATTAGCGCACGCCGGACAGCCTTGCGCAGATTGGAAATGGCAGCCGCATCGATACCGTGATGGCCGTCGCCTCCATCAAAGGTCATCATCCTGTCCGTGTAAACGATGAGGCTCGCGGCTTGGGTATCGCCATCGACTAGAATTTGTCGCTCAAGCTGAACACCTACGACAAGAGAGCGGTCAACCGGCGGCAAATTTCTCGTGATTTCTGCGATTAGAGACATTATTAGCTCCTATGGTTTGATGAAGTCCGAAGATCATGCATAATCGCTTCGAACATTGATCAATCCACGCAGTGAGTTCCGTCTCTTTCCACCTGACGGCATTTTTCCCAATACGGATCGGTTTAGGAAATCTTCCATCCGCCATCATGGCGTAGATAGACGATCTACTTAGGGAAACGATGTTCTCAACATCCGATCGTCGCAGCAGCTTGTCCAAGATTCCGTTCCTTTCGAAGGTCCGGCTAGCGGCGACGGAAATAGCCGTCAAGAATAAACTCAAATTGCTAAGGAAGTTTATTATTAGATACTATTCCTTATACTTGAAAAGTAGAAGTCACTTCTGATTATCTATCAACTGGCAGAAATTGGCCCAATCACGCATTAGCTTATCTCGTTTTTCAAACAGGTCGGAACGAGCATAAGCCGCCTCCGCTTTGTCGCTGATCACGTGCGCCAATGCGAACTCCAAAACCTCTCGGGGGTGGGAGGTTTGCTCACCTGCCCAATCCCGAAAGGACGATCTGAAACCGTGCGGCACCGCTGGTATGCCAAGTTCCTTCACCAGCTTGGACAGGGTCATGTCCGACAGCGGTTTGCCCGCCTTCGATCCGGGGAAAATTAAATTGCTGTCGTCGGATTGCAGCTTCTTCGCTTCTTTAAGGATGGCAATGCACCGACCCGGCAGCGGCACACGGTGCAGCTTCTTCGCCTTCATGCGGCTGGCCGGGATGGTCCAAACACGCTTTTCCAGATCGACTTCGTCCCATGTAGCAAGTCGGGTTTCGCCAGAGCGGGTGGCAGTAAGAACTAGGAACTCAAACGCCAGCTTCGTAACTGCACCGGCATCACTATCGCGAACCGTTTGCATCGCAGCTGGCACTGCGTCGTAGGGCAATGCCAGACGGTGCTTGACCTTGGACCGGTCATGCTTTGGCAGCGCCTTACTGATCGTCTCCGCGGGATTGTCGGTTCGCCACCCCTGCGCGATGATCCACTTCATCACCGTTCCGATGCGCTGCTTCACGCGGCGGGCAGTTTCCGGACGCTTATTCCAGATAGGGGACAGCACCTCCAACACGTCAGCGCCCGTTATCGCGTTTGAAGGCTTGTTGCCGAAAGCGGGAAATACGAACGTCTCTAGCGTGCTAAGCCACTGCTTGCTGTGCTTATCGTTCCGCCACGTCGGAGCGGATAGCTCGTGAACCTTCAACGCCGCCTGTTTGAACGTCAGGAGGCCCGTAACGAGGCGTTTTGCCGCTAGCGGGTCTCCACCCTGCCTAGCCAACTTTCTTTGCTCTAGCGCCTTCTCTCGGGCTTCTGCGAGGCCGACAAGCGATGCTGACCCTAGGCCGATATCACGGCGTTTGCTCTGCACGACGATCCGTTGAATCCAGCGCCTAGCGCCGGATTGATCGACCTTGAGATAAAGCCCGTTGCCGTCGCCATATAGACCCGACTCTTTAACTGTGCGGACGAACGCGGCGCTAAGCCGCTTTTCCTCATGCTTTCCGTTCTGCTTTGGCAATGGCGGACCCCAGTAACTGGCGATTCTACCCCACATAGCGCCCAACATAATTTTCTGGAATAGGCCGGATTGTTGCGGACAGCGCTGGAACGCGTACTAGAAATCATATCTAATATCAGTTGCTTGTGGAACGCACCGGAAAGTTCTGGAATCGGTGCTGGCGGCCTCCCGCTCCGCCACTTGCGCCCTTTGAAGCGCTCGCGAATCCCCCTAAAACTGCTATAAAACCGCAGAAATCAGCGCTTCTTTGGTCTCGCTGAGTTTCAGGTGATCCGACACCATCTCACAAAATGTGTGGGGTAAATTGGAGCGGGATGCGACGGGAAAGCTCACTGCAACCAGGTCCGGACACTGACCGAACCGGGTCGGTATTCCGATGGCGATGGCCTTTTCCTGGAATTGAATGGCAAGCGTCAGAAGCAGTGGCTTGCGGCACTGGTGACCTATGCCTTTCCCAAGCTGGGCGCCTTGCCCGTCAACGAGATCGAGAGACCGCTGATTCGTGATGTCCTTGCGCCGATCTGGCTGGCGAAGCCGGAGACGGCCTGGCGAGGCAGGCAGCGCATCGGTACCGTCCTCGACTGGGCCTACGCGAAGGGCTTTCGCACGACTGAGGTTCCAAAGCGATCGCTCGCCAAGGGACTGCCGCGGCAACCGAAAAGGAGGGGCATTTCGCGGCCATGCCGCATCTCGTGCCCGCTGTCACCGCACGCAGTCGAGGTGTTTGAGCGCGCCAGGAAGCACAAGGCGGGCGCTAGTGATCTCGTGATGAAGCAGTCCAGGATCAAGATTAAGAAATCGTAGCAAGACTATGATAACGCTCCAATTCGGGTGTAAATATTGGGATTGATGAGGCCTCACAAAGATGTTCACATAGGTAAACATCTCTGGGGGCGGCGGCGATCAGCGACGGGCGCTCCGTGATAGAAGTCCACGGTAACGGCTAGCTATATTCAGGGTGAATGTGGCCGATAATATGAGAACGGAATTCCGCGGAGGGGGTGGTATGGCAATCAGGTCGCGTTTTTGTCCGTATGCATTTGTTATTCTATCGCTCTCCACTTTGTGTTCTGCCGAAGCCCAGACCTTCCCGCCCCCCATCGAGAGCCCCGTGCTCGACGATTATGGCGTGGAGCTGAAGAGTGGGCGCTATGGCGGGCTCAGTGTCTCTATTATTTCCATTGGCGGAGATAAGGCTTCTTCCCTGTCTCGAGTCTATGCGCCCCAGAACGGGAGAGAGGTGCTCGTTCAGTCGATTACCAATCAACATTACTCCGTGATCAATCTCAGCAACATTCCGAACCAGTATGATCCATATGAGGTCGTTACGGTCCGATACCCGGGGGGCAGCAGCAGCTTCCGGCGCAAGCCAGGCACGTCAAACTGGACTCCTGAATATGCTACCGGCGCGACGTATGTTTCAGGCGCGACCTGGGATAGCTGGGTCTTCACCGACAAGTACGGCCTCAGGGTCGAGCACGGTAAGGTGACGTACCCGGACGGTCGGGAGATTTTCGGCGGAGGAACATACTCGACTGGCGTCGATCCAGTTTTCGTCGATGCCGTCGATATCCGGAACAATTTTGGATTTCGATTGCGCACGACGAACCAGAATCCGACATTTGTAACCCAAGCCGTCAATATGGCTTTGAACTATTGTAACAATGATCTCACGGTGCAGTGTCAGGGGCTGCAAAGCGTGCGGTCCGCTTCGGTGCAGAGGGCTTCGCGCTCGCAAATCATGCTTACGAATGCGGCAGGTGAGCTGACCCAAGTCGTGCTGGAGCCCATCGAGGCATTCGACTCCGAGCCCACTTGTTACGGACCACCCGGTCAGCCATGTCAGTGGAATGGCACCAAATGGACTTATTATTATCCAAGCCAGGTGACTTTTCCAGGATCGACGAGTCCCAATATTGCCATGTCGTATATGCGCTACGGAGCTCCGGGAAGCGCCACCCATAACGAGATATTGGTGAACCACGCAGATGTAAACGGCGTAGCTGTTGACTATTACAACATCTATTCGCCTACGGGGAGCTGGGGAGGGCCGACCGGCCATCAGGTTACAGTATCCTCGGCAATAGGTGGCCAGGCACAGCTCAATGCCCATTCACGCAGTCTCGTTGTTCCCGCCTGGCCGCTGGGAAATCTGAATCTTGATAGTGTGACGAACGGTTTATCGCGAACAACGTCTTTCGTGTACAATGCGATGGGAACCGTCTCCAGGGCTGTTTACCCGGAAGGGAACAGCGTCGAGTATAAATTCGATGGCCGGTATAATGTGACTGAAGTCACCCGGCATCCGAAGCCGGGCACTAGCGAAACGGCAGCAACGACGCGGTATGAATACATGTCGTCTTGTAGTGCCGCGACGCAGAGTTATTGCAACTTGCCGACATCGGTATTCGATCCGATGGGAAATCGTACGGACTATACGTATAATTCAAGCGGGCAGGCGCTTACCATGACGGGCGCCGCACCAACGGTGGGCGCTGCAAGGTCGATCACGACATACACGTACACGATGCGTACGGCATATATCCTCGATAGTGGCGGGGGTGTTGTCGCGGCCGGATCGCCGATATCGATGCTCACGCGCAAGTCGGAATGTCGCGCAACGGAAGGCTGCGCAGGGACTGCTGACGAAGTTATCACCGAATATGACTACGGCCCGATTTCCGGACCAAATAACCTGCTCCTGCGGGGCATGGCCGTAACAGCGGCTAATTCAGCGGGTCAGATGGAAGTTCACCGGAGCTGCTACCGCTACAATTATTTCGGCGACAAGGTCGCGGAAACGTCGCCCAACGCCGGTTTGGCGAGTTGTCCATGAGCGCGGCCCCGGGAAACGGGCGTGCGGGCGGCGGCCATATGCGTCCGGGCAAGCCTGATCCTGGCGCTCGTCAAGTAGTGCCGAGGCCGGGCCGCGACCTCCGGTACGAACGCGGGAACGTACGGCGTCAGCGCAGCTTTTCGATAGGAGATCCGAACATGAGCGTGTCGGTGGGAAGTCCTGCGCTGGTCGCTGCGGCAATCGCGTTGCTGGCGTGTGCGGCCCCGAACGCGCTCGCGCAGAGTGCTCCATCCGCATTCACGCACGCGACACGTTATGATGATGCACGACGTGTGACGGGTACCATCGCGCCGGTACCGGGAGGGGCGGCTCCCGCCGGTCACCCTGCGGTGCGCAACAGCTATGATGCGCGCGGCAACTTGAGCAAGGTTGAAAGCGGGCACCTGGCGAGTTGGCAGGGGGAGGATGTGAAGCCCGGCCTGTGGCCAGGCTTCACAGTCGCGACTATGACCCTCTTCGAGTACGATGCCGGAAACCGCAAGGTGAAGGAGGCGTTGGCCGACGCGAACGGAGTGCCATTCAAGGTTACCCAGTACAGTTACGACAATATCGGCCGGCTCGAGTGCACGGCGGTTCGGATGAATTCGGCCACCTTTGGTTCTCTGCCGACGAGTGCATGCGTGCTGGGGCCGCAAGGCGCTCAGGGTCCGGACAAGATCACCAAGAGTGTTTACGATGCTGCCGGTCAGGTGCTGCAGGTTCGTAAGGCTGTGGGAACGAGTCTCGAGCAGGTTTATGCGACCTACACCTACACGCCCAACGGCAAGCAGGAATATGTAACCGACGCGCGGGGCTATCAGGCGCGGTTTATCTACGACGGGCATGATCGGTTGTTCCAATGGAACTTCCCGGACGGGAACGCTCCCGGCGTGACGTCGGCGAGCGATTATGAGGCTTATCAATATGACGCCAACGGGAACCGGACGTATCTGCGCAAGCGCGATGGCCGGGTCATCAACTATAGTTATGACGCGCTGAATCGCGTCGCCAGCAAGACGTATCCCGGCGGCGGCGCGCGACCGGTCTATTATGCCTATAATCTGCGCGGGTTGCAGACCATGGCGCGGTTCGACTCCCTGTCGGGTCAGGGCATCACCAGCGCCTATGACGGGTTTGGCCGGCTCACCGCGACGACGGCGGTGATGCCGCTCGGCGGCGGTGAGGTGATCCGGAACCTCAACTTCGCCTATAACGCCAACGGCAACCGCACCCGGGTGACGCATCCGGATGGCCAATATTTCAACTATCATCGGGATGGCCTCGATCGGCTCTACTTCGCTGAGTCGGGCTCAGCACCATTGTTTCACACGCCCTACGACGCGGCGGGGCGTGTCGCCTCGTTGCTGCGGTTGAACGTTCCGGCCTGGAATTGGACGTTCGGAACCAACTTCGCCTATGACGGGATTGCGCGGCTGTCGAGCTATGGTCACGTGTTCATGAGCAGCGGTGCGAACGTCACAACGTCTTTCGGCTACAATGCGACAAACCAGATCGTTTCGCGCACGCGCAACAATGACGATTACCGCTACACCAACTACACCAGAGTCAACCTGGGCTACGTCGCAAACGGGCTCAATCAATATTCGGCTGTCGGCGGCAACGCCTACGCCTATGATGCGAACGGCAATCTGACCTCAGATGGTGTGACCAGTTACACCTACGACATCGAGAACCGGCTGGTGAGCACCAGCGCCGGCGTCACGCTGACCTATGATCCGCTGGGGCGTTTGTCGCAGACCTACTCGCCGTCGACCGGGACGACGCAGTTCCTGTACGATGGCGATGCGCTGCTGGCCGAGTATGATGGTGCGGGCAACATGCTCAAGCGCTACGTGCACGGCACCGCCGAAGGGCAGGACGATCCGCTGGTGGAATTTGTGGGATCGGGTGTGGCGTCGCCGCGCTATCTGTTCGCGGATCATCAGGGTTCGATCATCGCCGTCGCCGATGCGAACGGTAATCGCGTTCAGGTGAACAGCTATGATGCGTACGGCGTTCCCGGCGTCAATGAGGGGCGGTTCCAGTACACTGGCCAAGCCTGGATTCCGGAGCTGCGCATGTATCATTACAAGGCGCGCGTCTACTCGCCGATGCTCGGACGATTCCTCCAGACCGATCCCATCGGGTATGAAGATCAGATCAACCTCTACGGCTATGTCGCAAACGATCCGGTTAATGGGACTGATCCGACGGGCACATTGGCCCTTGAGTGCACTCAAATCAACGGCGGTCCTGTTACGTGTAAGGCAACGGATGACGGGAATGATTACACGACGCTGAGTTTCACTCAAAAAGATACGCAGTGGAATGGTGATATCATTTCTCACACATCTACTACGCGTCATGAGGGTTCAGCAGCGCAGCAATTGGCGAGCGCCGGATCGCAACTTGAAGCGTATGGGGTCAAGGGCGCTAGCGGCGCATTCTCTCCAACCGGGCTGATAGATATTATCGGGTCACATTTTTCCAGCAATGCATTTTCATATCTGGGTAGTAGTTCTTCGGTCAATTATGGCGCTGCTCTTGCCTCGGCCGCTGGCATGCCTCCACTCAGGGGGTTGCATTCTTCAGAAGCGATGCGGGGGAATCAATCCTCATCGAACTACTGGAGAGGCAGGAGCACTGATGAGATTGTGGACTCTCTGAAACCTGGGCGGTCAGAATCTTTGAAGGTTAAAAGCGACGGAACGGTCATGAACGGAAACACCAGGCTCCAGGTTCTGCAAGAGCGTGGATTTGATGTTAATCAACTTCCGCGCGAGCCTTATCCTTGAAAGGAATGTTTCTACCATGAATTTTAGCGATTGGATTGAATTCGAAGCCGGAAGAATTTTGAGATTGGGAGATGAATTAGGGCCGGATCACAGAAGTGACTATATTAAGGTTCAAATCGTCGCGGCGCTTAAAAAGGCATTTGCCCATGGAAGAGATGGCTTAACTATCGAAGATGAGCCTCGGGCAAATGCCCCGTGGAAAGATGACTGATACGTATCTTGATGATCTCGCCTTTATATGGCGCGTTGAGATGTGACTGTGAACGACGACGCAGCGTTGCGTTTCCCACCGCGACGACGGGCTGCATGAGCTGCAGGCGGAAAGACCGACGATGCGATCGGTTTCCCTGCCTTCCGGCATCCCATAGGGCCACTAGCGAGCCTCTGAACTGGGTGGAGCGGGCAGGGGCATGAGTGTCCAATTCATGAAACTCTGTCCGCGCACGGGCGACGTCACAGTTGTGCGCGTGTAGATGGGCTTTTTGCAGCATCGGCAGGCATCAATAATTCCATGCACATAGAAGAACGCATCCACATCGCCGTTCCGCCTTTGGTGGTTGATCGAATCTGGAGCGAGGTCGATCAATGGCCTCTCTGGGATCCGGACACAAAGAATGCCCGGCTCGATGGTCCATTCGCAGTCGGAACAAAGGGGCGAATTACGCCCCGCAAGGGCATGGGTGTGCCGATGATCGTCAAGGAGCGCACCGAGGGCCGGTCATTCACCGTCGAGGGCTATATTCCGCTGTTCAGAATGCATTTCGAGCACATGGTTTCACAGATGGATGGTGGTTCGGAAGTCGTCCATCGCGTTTGGTTCACTGGCGCGCTTGCCTTTCTTTTCGGGCCGGGTGTCGCCAGGCAGGTTCGGGAGGGGCTGCCACAGACAATGCGGTCGCTGAAGGCTTATGCAGAGAGGCGTCATGGACCCACGGATACCGGTGCATAGCGACAGCAACCTGCGCGCGGATATAATCGCGGCACCGTTCTGCCGCATTTCCGATTGCATCCTGCAAGATGACCGCCAGCTAGTCGACGATGCTTGCGAGAAAGCGGGTAGCGAACCCGTTCCCGACAATCAGACGCTTAGATCTTCGAGCCCGCTTCAAGCGTCGAACGGCGGCTGCCGGGCATCGCCTTAGAATGGTGAGGTCAAAACCTTGTCGCGCCTGTTTCCATGATTCTCTTTCGGCACATTACGGTGACTGACCGGGGTCAGCGGGGCGAAATCGGCGCCGGGAGGGCGGCCAGGGCCGGCGCGACCAAGGCTTCCAACGCTTCTCTCGTCGCGCCATCGCGGGCTTGCATCGAGAGGCCCTGCATCACGGTGCCATAATAGCTGGCCAGCATATCGGGGCTCGTCGAGCCTGGCAGATCGCCCTCTGCCACAGCGCGTTCCAGCCGCGTGCGAATGCGTGCCTCCGTGTCCCGGCGCGTGCGTTTGAGCAGGTCGCGTAAGGGTGCAGTTTCCTGCTGACAATTGACGACGCCAAGGATCAGCAGGCAGCCGCCCGAATGCGGAGCGCTGAGCGCCGTATCAATGCTGGCCATGAGCATGTCGCGTATCGATTGATGAGCCGTCAGCCCCTCTTCGAGCACCTGCGGCACGACAGATCCTGCGGTGGCAAGGTAAAGCTCGACAGCCTCCCGAAACGCAGCCTCCTTCGAGCCGAAGGCTGCGTAAAAGCTTGGAGGGGTAACGCCGATCGCCACGATCAGGTCGTTGAGCTGCGCGCCTTCATACCCCTTGGCCCAGAACACTTCCATGATGCGCCGGAGCGCGAGATTTCGATCAAAGCTGCGCGGCCTGCCTCGGGTCACCACTATGCCCTTTCTGTAGTCGAAATTATGTAAATCGCTTGACCCTCTGAAGCAAGCTGGGTAGCGAATTATGTAGTGTAAATTATAGAATTGATCCGCCGGCGATGAGCAGCGTAGATTCCAGCGCGTCGGCAGGCGTTCTACCCGGGGCCGGGTCAGGCCAGCAGATGCGGCGAGGCATGCCGCTCGTCGTCTATATCCTCGGGCTGACGATCTTCTCGCTGACCACGTCAGAGTTCATGGTCGCCGGCATGATGCCATCGCTGTCGACGGCGCTCGGCGTTTCGATTGCCGAGGTCGGGTATCTGATCTCGATCTATGCGGCGGGAATGGTCGTCGGCGGGCCATTGCTCACCATCATGCTCCTTCGGTTGGGCGTTCCGAGCAAGCAGGCACTGCTCTGCTTGCTGGCGCTCTATACGGTCGGAGGCGTCGTGGCCGCGACAGCCGAAGGCTATGCCATCATGGTCATTGCGCGGATTATCACCGGCGTTGCGGGATCGGCGTGCTTCGGTGTGTCATTGGCCATTTGCGCCGATCTTGTCGTGCCCGAGGCGAGAGGGCGTGCATCGTCGATCGTGCTGGCAGGGCTGATGCTCGCGACGGTGCTTGGGGTGCCGGCGGCGACGGTGATCGACCAGAATTTCGGCTGGCGTGCGAGCTTCTGGCTGGTCGTTGTGCTTGCGGTGCTATGCGCGGCCGTCATTGCCGTATTGGTCCCCGCATCCAGGCCATCGTCCCGGGCTGACCTGGGCAAGGAACTGGCGTCGTTCCGAAGCGGCCAGCTCTGGGCAGCCTATGCCACCAGCGGTCTGATTATCGGGGCGACCTTCGCAGCGTTCAGTTATTTTGCGCCCATTTTCACGGAGCTGGCGGGTTTATCCCCTGCCTCCATGCCAATCCTGCTGGGAATGTACGGTGCCGCCAACGTGATCGGTAACCTGATCGTCGGACGCTTTGCGGACAAGCATGCGATCCCGATCCTCGTCGGCGGACTGGCCGTGCTGGCTGCGACACTCGCGATATTTGCAATGTTCGCGGAGAATCATTTCATCAGCGTCGCCGCATTCCTGATCATCGGCCTGGTGGGCGTGCCGATGAATCCGGCGATGATCGCACGGGTGATGAAAGCGGCGCATCCGGGTCCGCTGGTCAACACGGTTCATACCTCGGTTATCAATATCGGCCTTGCTGCCGGCGCCTGGCTCGGCGGCATCGGCATTCTCACCGGCTACGGATTACGGTCTCCGCTTTGGATCGGTGTCACGCTCGCAGTGCTCGGCCTTGTCAGTCTGATGCCGCGCAGTGTCAGGGTATCGGCACCGTGAGGCGCGCGGCGTCAAAGCGGGGATGCCGAGATGGGTTCCGCTGTCGTGTCGCCCGATGGCAAGCGTGAGATCTTCATCAAGGACCGGAAGGCGGCGCCGCATAAATCAGACTTTGGACTCGCCCGTAAGCGCGAGCATCAGCTGCGGGCCTATGCCCGGAGCGATGGCCAGCTGGACCTCAGCCCGTGACGCTTCGCATCCAATCTCTTAATGCCGACGCCGTTCTGACCTCGCTGGAAACATACGCATATCCAAAGCTGGCCAAAATGCGCCAGCGCGCGCCCGGTTTTATCGACAGGCATCAGTTGGAATTGCGCACGAGCGGCGCTCAGCGCGGCTCTGCCACCCATCACCCACATCATCCTCGACAAAGGCTGTTTGATCGGTAAAGCGTCGCGACGATCGCAAAACGCAAATGGGGGTGTCAACCATTGTTCCGATCGCGTTGTGAGACAGCGCAATGCGAGAATGTCGAACGATGCATGGGATTTGCGGTGGTATCCAGGCGTCGGTCGGATCTTTGTGCTGCGATGGTCTATCTTTGGCGCCCGTCGCCTGCAGCGTTTGTTGATAGGGCTTAATAGCAGTGACGCAGGAATCGGCTTTACAAAGGAACCATTGGTATCGCCTCCGGTGGCAGATCGTCTCCGGGGTGATCGCGGCAACTTTGCCGATTATCGCTCGAATTTTGCTGATCGACCATTCGCTGGAGCAAGGCTTCAACGCCCTTGTCAATGCATTCTGGGGCGGATTGATCGCGATCCTTCTCGGCATCTTGCTGATCCGCAATGTCGGACGCTATCCTGGTGTTGAGCGCGCATCGGCAATTATTCCGGGCTTTTCAGTGTCATTCGGCATCCTTGTCGTCTCGTTGCTGATGCTTCGGCTCGACTATAGCCGTTGGGCGCTGGGTGGCGCCTATTTCTGCGCCATCTTTATCTTCTACCTCGGTTATACGCAGATCTTTGGCCGTAGACGGCTCAAGATCGCCGTGATCCCGCTGGGAGACGATATTCGATCCTTGCTGGGAATCCCTGGGATCGACTGGATCGTTTTCGAATCACCCGATCGCACGCTGCCAGTTGTTGATGCGGTGGCGGTCGACTTGCGAATCGACTTGCCGGATGCCTGGGATCAGCGGGTTGCCGATCTCGCGCTGACCGATCTGCCGGTCTATCACAGCAAGCATCTGATGGAATCGCTGACGGGCCGGGTCGAACTCGAGCATCTGTCGGAAACCAGCTACGGCACCTTGTCACCGCCCGACAATTACATGCTCCCAAAGAGCATCATCGACCGGCTCGCCGCCGCAGTCGCGCTGGTGATCCTCGCACCCTTCCTGGGCGTCGTGGCGATCTTGATCCGTTTCGATTCCAGCGGGCCGGCGATCTTCCGCCAGGAGCGCATTGGGTTCCGTGGCGAGCCGTTCACGGTCTACAAGTTCCGCACGATGCGAACCCGCACAGTCGACCAGGCTGGCGCGCGCGATGACGCGATCACGCGCGCCAATGACGACCGTATCACACGCCTTGGCCGTTTCCTGCGGCGCAGCCGGATCGACGAGCTGCCCCAGATCATCAATATCCTGAAAGGTGAGATGAGCTGGATCGGCCCGCGTCCTGAAGCGGCCGTGCTGTCGAAATGGTATGAAGACGAAATCCCCTTTTACCGCTATCGGCACGTCGTTCGACCCGGCGTGACCGGGTGGGCGCAGGTGATGCAGGGGCATGTCGCCGACGTCAGTGAGGTTCGCAGCAAGCTCTATTACGATTTCTACTACATCAAGAATTTCTCGCTCTGGATCGACAGCCTCATCGTGTTCCGCACGATGATGACGATGCTGACCGGGTTCGGGGCAAAATAGGGCGGCAGATGCTGCCAGCGACAGGACTTTATTTGAGGAACTTATGACGACAGCCGAAGTGATCGAGAAGTTCGAGAAGAAGACCGCGACTATCGGGATCGTCGGACTGGGTTATGTCGGACTGCCATTGGCGCTGCGCTATTCGGATATCGGCTACCGCGTCCTCGGTTTCGACATTCATGCCGGCAAGGTTGCGAAGCTGAACGGTGGTGAGACGCTGATCGAGCATATCCCGTCCTCCGCCGTCGTCGCGGCATGTGCTGCCGGCTTCAGTGCCACGACCGATTTTGCCCGGATCGGCGAGGCCGACGCCCTGATCCTGTGCGTCCCGACGCCGCTTACCAAACACCGCGAACCCGATCTGTCGTTCGTGCTCGATACGCTCCAGTCGCTGCTGCCCTATCTGCGCAAGGGCCAGGTCGTTTCGCTCGAGAGCACCACCTATCCCGGTACCACCGACGAGGAACTGGGCCCGCGGATCGAGCGTCAGGGGCTGAAGCTCGGCGAAGACATCTATCTCGTCTACTCGCCCGAGCGCGAGGATCCGGGCAATCCGGATTTCACCACCAATACCATCCCTAAGATTGTCGGTGGCCGTACGTCGGCCTGCCTCGATGTCGGCATGGCGCTATACGGGCAGGTCATCGACAAGCTCGTGCCGGTGAGCTCGACACGCGCAGCCGAGCTCACCAAGCTGCTCGAGAACATCCACCGCGCGGTCAATATCGGCCTCGTCAACGAGATGAAGATCGTCGCCGACAAGCTCGACATCGATATTCACGAAGTGATCGCGGCCGCCGCCACCAAGCCGTTCGGCTTCACCGCCTATCAGCCCGGCCCGGGCCTGGGCGGTCACTGCATCCCGATCGATCCCTTCTACTTGACGTGGAAGGCGCGCGAATATGGTGTCCACACCCGCTTCATCGAGCTGGCCGGCGAGGTCAATTCGGCCATGCCCGATTATGTGATGATGAAGCTCGCCGGCGCGCTCAACGACCGTCGCAAGTCGATCAAGGGCACGAAGGTCCTGGTGCTCGGCATCGCCTACAAGAAGAATGTCGATGACATGCGCGAATCGCCGTCGGTGATCCTGATGGAGAAGCTGCGCGATGCCGGTGCCGAAGTCAGCTACAGCGACCCGCACGTGCCGGTGTTCCCGGAGACGCGCGAACATCATTTCGACTTGTCGAGTGTCGAGTTGACCGATGCCAATATCGGCGAGTTCGACTGCCTTCTGCTCGCGACGGACCATGACCGGTTCGATTATGACCTGATCGCCAAGGCGACGCTGATCGTCGACAGCCGCGGGCGCCTGCCCGCTGCGGCGAATGTGATCAAGGCTTGATCGCGATGCCCGTTTCAAATCCCGTCACCGGACGCAAGGTCCGCTTCGCCCTCGTCGGCTGCGGCCGCATTTCGAAGAACCATCTCGGCGCTGTCGCAGCCCATGCCGACGATGCCGAACTGGTCGATGTCTGCGACATCGACGCGGCAGCGCTCCAGGCTGCGGTGAACGAGACCGGCGCGACCGGCCACACGTCGCTCGACGCGATGCTGGCGAGGACGACTGCCGACGCGGTGATCGTCACCACGCCGAGCGGGCTGCATCCCAACCAGACGATCGCGATCGCGCGCAGCGGTCGTCACGTCGTGTCGGAAAAGCCGATGGCGACACGCTGGTCGGATGGCCTGCGCATGGTCCGCGAATGCGACGAAGCCGGTGTGCAGCTGTTCGTCGTCAAGCAGAACCGCCGCAACGCGACGCTACAGATGCTCAAGCGCGCGGTCGAGGGCAACCGGTTCGGCCGCATCCACCTGGTCGCGCTCAATGTCTTCTGGACCCGCCCACAGGACTATTACGATGCCGCCAAATGGCGTGGAACGTGGGAGTTCGACGGCGGCGCGCTGATGAACCAGGCCAGCCACTATATCGACCTGCTCAGCTGGCTGATCGGTCCGGTCGAGAGCGTGCAGGCCTATTCGGCGACGCTCGAGCGCAAGATCGAGGCGGAGGACACCGCGGTCGCTGCCCTGCGCTGGCGCTCGGGCGCGCTCGGCAGCCTCAGCGTCACAATGCTGACCTATCCCAAGAACCTTGAGGGCAGCATCACCATCCTGGGCGAAAAGGGGACTGCGCGGATCGGTGGCGTCGCGGTCAACGAAGTCAAGGAATGGCAATTCGCCGAACCGCACCCCGACGATGCCGGTATTGCCGAGGCAAGCTACGAGACGACGTCAGTCTATGGCTTTGGCCATCCGCTCTACTATCGCAACGTCATCGACGTGCTGCGCGGTGAGGCCCAGCCCGAAACCGATGGTCGCTCGGGGTTGCAATCGCTCGAGCTGCTGACCGCGATCTACCGTTCGGCGCGTGACGGTGTGCGCGTGCCGCTGCCGCTGGAGCGGGGGGAGTGAGCATTCACGAAACCGCGATTGTCGACGCTGGCGCAACGATCGGTGAGGGGACGCGCATCTGGCATTGGGCACATGTCTGTTCAGGTGCCCGCATCGGTGCAGGCTGCTCGCTCGGGCAGAATGTCTTCGTTGCCAACGATGTCGTCATCGGCAACAATGTGAAGGTCCAGAACAACGTGTCGGTCTATGACGCCGTCCGGCTCGAGGACGATGTGTTCTGTGGCCCCAGCATGGTGTTCACCAACGTCTACAACCCGCGCTCAGCGGTTGCCCGCAAGGACGAATACCGCCCGACGCTGGTGAAACGCGGCGCGACGCTCGGCGCGAACTGCACCATCGTCTGCGGCGTCACGATTGGCGAAAACGCATTTGTCGGCGCAGGCAGCGTGGTGAATCGCGACGTCGCGCCCCATGCGCTGATGGTCGGCGTGCCGGCGCATCGCATCGGGTGGATGTGTCTGTGCGGCTTGCGGTTGGCAGGCAAAGGGGAGGTCCGCTGCGACTGTGGGCGGACATACACGATCGATACGGAAAGCTGCATTCTCCATGACTGATACGATCGAATTCATCGACCTCAAGGCGCAGTATCGCAACCTCAAGCCAGCGATCGACGCGCGGATCGCGAGCGTGCTCGACCATGGCCGCTATATCATGGGCCCCGAGATCGGTGAGCTCGAGGCACGCTTGGCCGCGTACGTCGATGTCGATCATTGCATCGGCGTCGCGTCGGGCACCGAAGCGCTGCTGATCGCGCTGATGGCGCTGGGCGTCGGCCCGGGCGACGAGGTCATCACCACGCCCTTCACCTTCGCCGCGAGCGCCGAAGTGATCGCACTGGTCGGTGCTACGCCTGTGTTCGTCGACATCGACCTGGCCGACTGTAACATCGATGCGACGCTCATTGAGGCCGCGATCACCCCGGCGACGAAGGCGATCATGCCGGTGTCGCTCTACGGCCAGTGCGCCGATATGGATGCGATCAATTCGATCGCCGCGCGTCACGGCATCACGGTGATCGAGGATGCCGCGCAGAGCTTCGGCGCGACCTACAAGGGCCGGCGCAGCTGTGGTGTCTCGACGATCGGCTGCACCAGTTTCTTCCCGAGCAAGCCGCTTGGCTGCTATGGCGATGGCGGCGCGATCTTCACGACCGACGCCGGCCTGGCCCAGGTGATGCGCGAGATCCGCGTCCATGGCCAAAGCAAGCGCTACCAACATGACCGCGTCGGCGTGGGCGGGCGGCTCGACACGCTTCAAGCCGCGATCCTGCTGGCGAAGCTCGATACATTTGATGAGGAAATCGCAGCACGCGTTGAGATTGGCGATCGATATGTTGCGATGCTGGCGAATATCCCGGGCGTGGAGACAATCCGGGTAGCGGACGACCGGACGTCGGTTTGGGGTCAGTTCACGATTTGCCTGGACCGTCGGGAAACTGTCGTGAGCGCCTTGAAGGAGGCCGGCATCCCAACGGCCGTTCACTATCCGATACCTCTCCACCACCAGCGTGCATATGCGACGACAAGCCGACAGGCTGGTTCGCTGGCAAAAAGCGAAAGAGCGGCCGAGCAAGTCCTGAGCCTGCCGATGCATCCTTATCTGAGCGCGGAGATGCAATTGCGAGTGGTCGAGAAGATCAGGTCATGCATGTCCTGATACTTCCAAGCTGGTACCCGAGGTTCGACGGCGATGCAGAGGGTAGCTTCTTTCGGGACCAGGCACAGGCGCTTGCTGCGCGAGGGTTGCGGGTCGGCGTAGTCTTTGCCGACCTGCGGGGACCGGGGCGGTATTTCCGTCTTGGCCGGGAATCCGGCCTGGCCGTCAAGGCCGATGGGATGCTGAACGAAGTCCGATCGCACGGCTTCAACTGGTTTTCCCGAAATGCAGCCGGTTATCGCACGTTATGGTGCTGGCACGCCCGACGCGCGTTCGATGTCTACTGCGAGCGATTTGGCAAACCGGATATCATCCATGTCCATAGCATGGAACCGGCCGCTCATTTCGCGGCGCAGGTGAAGGAACGTTACGGTATTCCATTTGTAACTACTGAACATTCGACATACCATCTTGCAGTATCAAATTCTTCAAGCTCGAAATTGATTTATTCACAGCTGGCTAGCGCCAGCAATGCGAATTTGGCTGTATCAGAAATATTTGCTGAAAAGCTAAATAATAGCTATGGAGGGAGTTGGTCATACCTTCCTAATATTGTTTCAGAACGATTTTTATCTTACCCAATGGTCAAAAGATTTGACGGTCGTCCCCGCATTGTCTCGGTAGCTTTATTATCGCGTCGAAAAAGGATGGACTTGATAATCGGTGCTGTATCCCTGCTAGGGAAAAGAGGCATTGATGCAACTTTGACTATCGTAGGGGATGGTATTGAGCGACCTCACCTGGAACATCTTGTCGACGATCTGAAACTTCGGGCGCAGGTGAAGTTTGTCGGCCAAGTCGCTAGCACGGAAATGCCCGCCGAAATGGCGAAGGGAAACCTACTCGTCTCGGCCAGCGAGCGGGAGACGTTTGGCGTGACCCTGGTCGAAGCGATGGCGCTTGGAATGCCGGTCGTGGCAACTCGCTCCGGTGGGCCAGAAAGCATCGTCACAAGCGATGTTGGGCGATTGGTTGATGAATGGAGTGTGGAGGCGGTCACGGATTCGATCGAGGAGATCGTAACAAGTGCTGACGGCTTTCACCCGGCGGCCATCCGTGCGAACTGCGAATCGCGCTTCTCGGCGGCGGTCATCAGCGAGGCGCTGGACGCCCTCTACTCCAGGGTTGTTTACCGTGCTGCGCGGTAGCGGTGGTCTGGGCGCGATCATCATCGCGGCCGGGCCGCTCGGGTCGGCACTCTTCAGCATCGTCCTGACGTTCATAATATCCTGGAACTTCGTCCCGGAGATCGTCGGCCTTCTGGCTATCCTGGAGCTGGTTGCGCTGTTTTTCGTGATGGTGTTCACGCTGGGCCTGGATCAAGCCTATGTCCGGGAACATGCCGGCGCTGAAGATAAGGCGACGTTGTTCGCGGCGGCTATCCTGACACCTTTGGCATTGGCGACAGCTTTCGCCATAATGACAGCCATTGCGCTTTCGACACTTCATGTCGCCATCCTGCCGAATATTGGCTGGACGGGTACGGCGATAGCGTTGCTCTACGGTGTCTCGAGTCTCGTCATTCGAATGTTGTCGACCTCTCTCAGAATGAGTGCGACGCCACAGCTTTTCGCCGTTCTTCAAGTGGTACAGCGCGGCGTTGCCCTCGTATGTCTGGCATCGGCGCTATCGATGACCGCTACAAGATCCCCTCTGGTCGTTCTGGCCTGCTACTTGACGGGTGCGTTGGCGTCAGTCGCTCTTCATCTCTTGGCTTGTCGGCGCCAGATCGTCACCGCAATTGCAAGCCGGTTTCCGCTGCCGCTGTACAAGTCCCTGTTGGCGTTCGGCCTTCCCGCTGCCGCATCCGCGTTTCTCTACGCGCTGCTTTCATCATCCGACCGGATCGCCATGGCATTCTTCGGCACCGCCAGGGACCTTGGAATATACGCGGTGGCGCTCAGTATCGCCGGATCGGTGACGATCTTCACCTCGATCTTCACCATCATCTGGGCTCCCTTCGTCTACGGCAACGAGGTGCGCGCCAAGGATGCCGCAGTCATTCAACCCTATCTGGATATCGCGACCCTGCTGACGTTTCTGGCGGGCGGGGCGATCGCCACGATAGCATGGTTCTTTCCGTATATCTTTCCGAAGGACTATTCGGGCGTCGCCTATCTCGTCCCTGCCTGCATGGCGTTGCCGCTGCTGTATATCCTGGCTGAAGCGTTCGGGATCGGAATAGGCGTGTCGCGGCGGATGGGGTACGCGATGCTGGCGAGCGCTATGAGCGCGGCCGTTGCATTCTCCGTCAGTTTCTTGCTGGTTCCCGGTCTGGGCGCTAAGGGTGCCGCAGCCGGCATTCTCGCCGGGTCGCTATGCTTCCTGATCACTCGGACTGAGATCGCTGCCCAACTTTGGTATCGCTTGCCAAGCCGTAGAATGTACGCCCTGGCAATCGTCTATGTGATCGGCGCCGCTGTGTCGCTGTCGTGGGGTGAACGTCTCGGGGCATTTTTCCCGCTCTATTGGGCGGTTTTTTGTGTCGGGTGTCTGGTAGTGTTCCAGCATCGGCTCGTGGTGGGCATTGGCTTGATAAACCGAACTCTTCTGCGGAGAAACTGACGCTGTGCCGCGGCTTTTTACCTATCTGCTTTGCACGGTTATCATCGCGACGCTGGCGGGCGGCGCGGGGGGCTCGTTCCAGCCGGCGCGCGTGGTCCTCATCGCGTCTGCATTACTGCTGCTAATCTCATCGAAGGAACCGGCGGCGCCGGCCAGGATGACAAGGCAGATGTTGACGATGGCGGGGGTCATGGTCTTGGGCGGCGCGATATCGCTGTTCTGGACAGTCGATGTGCTGGGCGGGTTGGGCATCCTCCTCGCGATAGGCGTCGGCGCCCTGTCGCTCTATATCGTCATGCACAGCGATCTCAGCCCGCTGGGGGTCAGCCGTTTGATGACGGCATGGCTCGTCGTCATCGGACTGTCGTTGTGTGTCGCCTTCTACGAACTCGCCACCGGCAACCACTTCCAGTTCGCGCTCGACGATCGAACCATCAGAGGGCTTGGGCAATTTCCGTTCGCGTCAGTCTTGTTCGGAAACTACAATGACTTCAGCGCTTGGCTCTGCCTCGGCCTGCCGATCACTATGGGCATGTTTCTCGAAATGCGCAGCATCGGCAAACGCCTATTGGTATTGGCCGTTAATCTCGGGCTGCTTGCGGTTGTATTCGTCAACACGAGCCGCGGCGCACTCATCTATGCTTCATTGGTTTGTGTCGTCTATTTCGTGCGGTTCCGAACCTTTCGGACCTACGCGATACCGGTCCTTCTCTTGGCGATACCGTTCATCCTGATCCGCTATGCGGACGCGATCAGGGATCTCTATGGTTTGGCTACGCTGCGATTTGAATATATCGGTGCGACCGACGAATCATACGATCAGCGATCGGGTCTGATCGGTGCGGGGATCGAAGGGTTGATATCGACCTTCGGGTTTGGGATCGGCGCGGGTGGATTTGAAGAATATATCATCGATTACTATAATTATCTAATTCCTAATCCACATAATATCTTCCTCGAAATCGCCGTTAATTTTGGTATTATTCCACTCATCTTATTTGTCGTAATGATCGTGAAGCTATTTCTCACAGCGTTGTCCCGCCGGGATATTCCTGAAGGCTTCCGGATGGCGGTACTGCTCGGTGCGCTCGGGGTTCCGATCATCGGCGTCGTTCCGAGCCAGGCCATTGGCTATGTCTATTGGTGGGTGTGGCTTGCAACGCTTTGCGCGATGGTCGATGTGCGCATGCCGCCACAGGCCTTGGGATATTTCGGCACTGCGGAGGATCGGCAGGCAGATATTGGCCGGAATGTTCCAGTATGAAGATTCTCATGATCTGCGAGTTCTTCGACGACGCGCTCGACTATCAGGAAAACATGCTCGCCCGCTGCTATCACAGGGCAGGCCACGAGGTGACGGTCGTCGCATCGACGATCCGGGTGCTGGGCGACTATGTGAACGACAGGGATCGTGGCCAGGGGCCAGGCACCGAAGACAATCATTCATGGGGCCGCCTGATACGGGTTCCGTTTCGCCGCAACATCGCGCATCGATTGAAGTGGTTCGAACCGATCCTTCCGATCATCAGGGAAGTGCAGCCGGATCTGCTGTATTTCCACGACATCATCCCGAACATGTCCGAAGGCGTACGTTACGTGCGCGAGCATCCCGATTGCGCGATGATTATGGACTATCACGGAGACCATACCAATTCGGGCGCGAACTGGGTGTCACGCAAAATCCTGCATAGCGTCATCCGGCGCCGCATGCTCGATCGAGCCCGCCCTTATCTGAAGCGGATACTTCCCGTGACACCGGGGAGCGCGACGTTCCTGCGCGAGCTGTACCATATTCCGGATGCGGAAATGGATTTGCTGCCGTTAGGAACCGACCAAGTTCTTGCGCGCAGCGTCCTGGCGAGCGGCGCGCGCGGTCAGATCCGGTCGGCGCTCGGTATTCCCGACGATGCTCTGGTCGTGTTCACCGGTGGTAAGCTCGCGCCGTACAAACGCACGGAAGCCGTTCTCGAAGCCGTCGGTGACCTCCCGGGTGCGCCTATCCACGTCATCCTGGTCGGGACCGCCGACTCCGCCTACCAGACTTACGACGAACGCGTCGGCGCGCTCGTGGATCAAGATCCGCGGATCCATCGAGTTGGCTGGCAGGATCGAGCCGGCCTCTATGCGCATATGGCGGCCGCTGACGTCGCGATATTTCCTGCGGGCCAGTCCGTATTATGGCAGCAATCGCTCGGGATGGGGCTGCCGCTGATCGTCAGCGAGCGATCGGAGACGTTGCGGGGAACGCAACCCGTGGGATATCTGAACCGGCACGCCAACCTGATCGTCCTCGATACGGAAGAGCCTCTGCGGGTCCAGATCGCTCGCGAGCTGCAACGGCTGCATCGGGATCGCGACGCACTGAAACGCATGTCGGACGGGGCATCGCGGACGGCAGCGGAAATCCTCGACTATGACGCGATCGCGGCAAGAACACTGACATATTGCGGAGGTTGAGCGACTGTGGCGTCGGAACATGGGTCGGCCGTCGGCATGCCGACGAGGAAGACCATTCTTTTCATCGGCACTGTCCCGCCCCCGATTACCGGGCAGTCGCTGGCCTGTGCGGTCTTCCTGCAGGAACTGGCGAAACATTATGATGTCCGCGTCATCAACATCAACAAATCCGACCTCGCCAGTGGCGGATTCGTCTGGGGGCGCGTCAAGGAGATCATGGGAATCCTGCGGCAGGTGCGACGCGAGGCCGATGGTGTTGACGGGGTCTATTTCACCATCACGGAATCGATCCTCGGCAATGCGAAGGATCTTCTGATTTATCTGACGTGTCGTCGCCTTCTGCCGAATACGGTCGTTCACCTTCATGGCGGTGCGGGCATGATCCGGCTGCTGCACGGACCGGTCGGTGTGATCCGGCGACTGAACGCAGCCTTTCTCAGGCGCATGGCGGCCGTCATCGTGCTCGGCGATCGATTGCGGCGCGTCTATGACGGTGTCATCGCGCCGGACAAGCTGCGTGTCGTGGAGAATTTTGCGGAACAGGAGTATCAGCTTCCCGCGGAGTTGGTTCGAGCCAAGTTCCTCGAACGCGGGCGGCTGCGCGTCCTGTTCCTGTCAAACATGATCGCCGAAAAGGGCTATCTGCTGCTGCGCGACGCCGTCCACGCTTTGGAACGTGACCATCCCGGTGCAGTACAGCTGGATTTCGCCGGTGCGTTCGTGACCGAGGACGACAAGGCCGATTTCCTCGCGTCGATCGCCGATCGACCCTATGTGCGCTATCACGGCGTGGTCAACGGAGAGCGCAAGAAGCAGTTACTGCAGCAGGCGCATGTCCTCGCATTGCCGACCTATTATCCGTTCGAAGGTCAGCCGATCAGCATTCTCGAAGGTTATGCTGCGGGGTGCGCAGTCCTGACCACTGATCATAGCGGAATCTTCGATATCTTCACGCCGGGCGAGAACGGTTGGGAGGTCGAAAAACATTCGGTCAATTCGATCAGGCAGGCGGTGGAAACCTGCCTGTCCGACAACGCGAAGCTCGTCGCGATCGCGCAACACAACGCCGACGTGGCAAAGACCCGGTTTACGGCGGAGCGCTATAATGAGGCCCTGCTTTCCATCATAGGGGAGGCGATCACAGAACGGGATCGACCTGTCGCGGTAACGGCGTAGAGCGCGGCGACGTGGTTTTCTGCCCATCCCCATGCAGCCGTCTTGCCTGAAGCAAGATCGGCTCGATTGAGTGCAGAATTCAGTCGGACTTCTTCAGGACCATCGCGCAGCTGGCCGGGCGCAGCTTCTGCCAACCCGTCGTCGCGTGATAGCGAACTTTCCATGCGAAGAGCCGGCTGATCATCGCATCGACCAGGGTTGCGGTCCTGTCGTTGAACACGTCGGAGCGAATGCGACCGAAAGTCAGGCGGGTCAGCGGAAAGTCGCACAACGTTTCCTCGACGATGGCGAAACCCGCTCGTCGGGCAAAGTCCTCGAGAATGCGGAGCGGAATGCCGCGTTCGTTCTTCGTCAGCCCGGTTCGCGGTTGGCGCCAGTCGCCCATCGAAACGATGGGTTCGCGCAGGACAAGATGGCCGCCCGGCGCAAGCGTGCGGTGCAGCTCGGACAACACGAATTCGACGTTGGCGATGTGATGGAGAACGCCGAAGCTGGTCGCGACGTCGAAACTAGCATCGTCCGCCGGGATCACTCCGGAGATTTGCGGCTTGATGTAGCGCAGGGGGATGCCGTCCAGCGTGTCGTGGACGAACGCCGACGACGGATCCAGGATCGTGATGGACTGCGCACGCGGCAGCAACGGGCGAAGCTCCTCGCCATAAGCGCTGCCCAGACCCAGGATCCGGAGGGACGATTGCTCGGGCAGATGCCGGAAAGCATGCTGGCGGTTGAGTTCATGGTATTCGTAACGGTACGAGCCGCTATCCTTCGCGCCCAGATCGGCATAGCCTTCCGCTTCCTCATCATACCATCTTTGCAGGGCGTCGAGTTCGAAGTCGTTGCCGTAGAGACGCGTGCCGTCGAGGAAAGCGGACATATGGCGATCGTTGATCTGGTTGGTGTTGGCGTTCATAACTACTTCCGATCTCATGTGTCCTGGCCGGCATACGCATCGCGGTCCTTTGATGCCAGGTGTTCCGCGTCGTGCGCGAGGGGCCTCTAGCGGGGCGGCATGACGGCCTGTTTAGCGAAGGCGTGCAGCAAGGCCGAGAGGGTTGCCCGCGCCTCCACGTCCACGACGGAACCGCCGGATGGTGTGGGTACGTGTGGTAGCCGCAGGCCGACCTTTTCCCATTGCCCCTCGGGTATGTCGGCAGAGCGATGGAACGCCATCATCATGGGATGCGCGCCCCATCCCGACGATCGCCAGCGCCCGGGATCGTCCCCTGCCGATCCGGTGCAGGCGAACGGGAGGATGACGGGCGCGATCGGCGCGGGCTCGAAGGCGGATTGGGCGGGACAGGTCGCAGCGGGCACCGTTGAGACCGGCAGATAGTGGCGAGCATGACCGACCGGGAAGCGGATGCTATGCGATCCGCGCAGTGCCGCGGGACCACGACCCGCGAAGAAGTTCGCAGCGAGGTAGTGCGCGTTTGGCCCGATTGTCGTCCGATTGAGGATGATGTCCTCGCCGATATTCGACACGGCGAGCGGGTCGTCGTTTCTGAGCACATAGGCATCCGCAGCCACCGCATCTTCCGGCATGACGAAGTGGTTGCCGATGGACACGACCTGGGTTTCGGCTGCCGTTTCGGCAACTCTGATCCAGCGGCTCGCGCCTTTGCTCAGGTAAACGCGGTTTCCGATGGCGTTAACCCGCCCCTTGTCGGACAGTCTGACGTTGTCGCCGCCATATCCCTCGAAATAATTCGAAAACAGGTCGAGGCTCGAATCCCGGAGGTCGATCCCGGCGCTGCCGAAACTTTCGAACGAACTCTGGGCGATGCTGACCTGGCTTCCTCCCTCCAGGCTGAGGCCTGTCGATCCCGGCACCGCCGCCGCCGTCAGCTTCAGTTGTGTGATGACGAGATTGTAGATCGGTGGAAGCGCCGAAGATGCCGAGACCTGCAGGCCGATCATGCAATCGATGACACAGGCGTCATTAATCCGGTGATAATAGCCGTTTTCATATCGCACCCCGGTCCGCCAGGACTGGATGACCGCGCCGCCACACAGCCGCAGGGCCGCGTTTTCGCCGGTCACCCGAATGCCGGCGCCGGTAGACAATCGTGCAGGGCCGATAATGGCGCAACCGTCGATGGTTAGCTGGCTGTCCCTGACAAGGATGCCCGATGCGACATCGTGATCGAAATACAGGCCGGCCTGGTGGCCATCGAGCGACGGGATGTTGCCGGAGCGTTGCTGGGCACCGCGAAGCGTCATCGGCGCTGTGATCTCGATGGGCATCCGGCCCGCCGCGTTGATCCGGTATCCGCCGTCCACGATCAATTCGCCGCGGCGTTCCGACGCGATTTGCAGACCGCGTTGGACTGCAGCGTAGCTGTCCGATCTTGCCGAAGGATCGGCTCCCGATATCCCCGACAGTTCGATTTGTTTGGACGCCACCTCTGCCCAGTTACGCGTGCGCGTCCCTTCTTCCGGATATTTCAGTCCGAGCGACGGCGATGCATCGCGCGCAAGCGCCGACTTCATGGAGGCCAGGCCATCCTGCAGTCGCTGCAGCGCTGCGGGTGAATCGGTGTCGGTGCGTGTTCCAGCCTCAGGGTCGGCCCTCGTCTGAGCAGCATTAAGCGCGCCGGGCGCGCCCATTCCAAAAGCAAGAAGAATCGATTTCAAGAAAGGCCGGCGTGATGAGCGTCCTGACCGGATGGTTTCAATCGTGGGTTTCATAATCCGTCTTACCACTCTGCCGCTTGCCTCATGCTGAACGCGTCACAGGCTTATGGCGCGCGTTCGCCGAGGCACTTTGCGGGCGTTCCTGCATAGACCATCCCCGCATCGCAGTCCTTCCGAACCAGCGTACCAATCCCGACCAGCGCTCGATCGCCGATCGTTACGCCGTTCATGATCGAACTGTTTGGTCCGATCCATACGCCCCGGCCGACATCGACACTGCCGCTGATCTCTGCGCAGGCGGTGATCAGCGTCCCTCGGCCGATGCGGCAGTTGTGGGCGATATGTACACAATTGTCCGTCTGAACATGATCCTCGATGATCGTGGGGTTCAGAGTTCCTGCCGCAATTGAGTTGAGCGCGCCGATATGTACATTGTCGCCGATAACCACGCCCCCAACATGCGGAAGACGGACATTTTCGAAGTTCCCGAAGCTCTCGACACCGAATCCTGTCTCGCCGATCACGCTATTTGATCCGATAACGCAGTCCTGTCCGATGAACACATCGGGGCCGATGGTAACCGAATGACCGATGCGGGTGCCTGGACCGATCCGACAGCCGCGTCCGATGACGGTGCCGTGCCCTATCCTCACGGTTTCGTGAATCGTGGCGTCGGTAGATACAGGATGCTCCTCCCCGCCGCCGATGGCTGCTGCCCGTGCAACCAATGCATTCGCGGTGTAGGCAAAGGTCAGCCGGGGATTCTCCACGATCAGCAGAGGCATATTGATATCGCCTCCGATTTCCGGAGTTGTTATTAGCAAGGCGTCGGCGAGGGGAATCTCGCCTTCGGTAAGTGCCCGTTTGGCAAAAGCGAGGCTTCCGCGCCTCATGCTGTTTGCCGAACTCAACTGCAGGATAGGGAGACTTTCATTGCAGTTGCGGAGTGAGGCATCACCTATTTTCAGAGCTAACCGAAGAACTTCGCCGGAATTCGACTGAAACATGAAACCACCTCGCCACGCGCAGCGCCCTAACTTTCGTCGCCGTGTTCTCGGTTGCGCTGAGCGGATTTAGCTAGCACCGATGCCGACATCGCGGCAAGGACATCCACAAACGGCGGCGCATCAGCGCGTGCCGGAAGATAAGTCGGTGTAACCGATGCCAAAGCGCATGATATCGGTGGAGACTATTTGTGACTGAACGAACTAAATGGGCGCAAACCGCATTCCCCGCGCGGGAGTATGAAGCGTTGCTTAAAGCACTGCTTGCGCTTGGATACAGGGACGTGATGTTGCCGGAGCTGGATCGCGAGCAGCGACACATGTTTCTTCGTCATGATGTCGACTTGTCTCTCGATTATGCGTTGCGTCTCGCGCGCCGCGAAAGCGATATCGGCGTGCGTTCGACCTATTACGTTCTCGTGTCGACGTCGTTCTATTCTATCGCGGCAGCCGATAGTCGCAAAATTCTGTCCGAGATCATTGATCTGGGCCACCACGTTGGCCTTCATTTTGACGTAGAACAGTATTCCGTCCAATCGGACGATCTGGATGATTGCGCGCAGCGAGAATGTGATTTGCTTGCCCGATGCGCGGGAGCGCCGGTAGAGTCGGTATCCTTTCATCGGCCCGCGCCGGCGTATTTGAACCGCTCAGGCTCAATCGCGGGGCGAAGGCATTGTTATGAGCCTGCCTTTTTCAGCGAGATCGGTTATGTCTCCGATAGCAATGGTGCGTGGCGCCATGGGCATCCGCTTGACCATCCTGCCGTGGCGCAAGGACGTGCGATTCAGCTTCTGACCCATCCTATTTGGTGGTGTAACGAGGCTCCGCTTTCCACGGTTGAGACGATGGATCGCTTCTACGCGGCCGGTCGGGAAGATTTGTTGAGGTCGCTCACCGGAACGGTCACCGCATATCGACACGCGCTGGATGGTCGGGCTGAGGCGCACTGCCTGTGACCTTAAGGAGCTTGGCAGCATTCCGGACTGCGTCTAGAGCGCTTTCCTCGAGATTTGGAGTTTGGTGGTGACGGGCAGGCCGTATCAGATTTGTCAAAACTGCATTATGGACACCAGCGACGCGGGTATCGTTTTCGACGAGCGGGGTCGGTGCGATTATTGCAATAATTACTACGACAACATCGTTCCTAACTGGCATCCCGACGAGCGAGGCGAGCGGGAGATCATGGCGCAGGTCGAGCGGATCAAGCGCGATGGCAAGGGGCTGGATCACGACTGTCTGATTGGGCTTAGCGGTGGCGTCGACAGCAGCTATGTGACGTATATCGCAAAAGAAAAATTTGGATTGCGTCCTTTACTCTACCACGTTGACGCGGGTTGGAACTCTCAGCAAGCGGTCAACAATATCGAGAAGCTCGTCGACGGGCTTGATCTCGATCTATTCACCGAAGTCGTCGACTGGCCTGAGATGCGCGATCTGCAGCTCGCTTTTTTTAAGGCGAACGTGCCACACCTCGACACGCCGCAGGACCATGCGTTCTTCGCTGGCCTCTACAATTTCGCCGCGAAGAATGGGATAAAGTACATCCTGACCGGTGCGAACTACTCCACGGAATGCGTGCGCGAGCCGCTGGAATGGCATTATCACGCGACCGATCTTCGGCAATTAAAGGATATCCATCGCCGGTTCGGCACGCGACCGCTGAAGAAGTTCCCGCTTGCGGGCATCTTTCGCTTCAAGATCTGGTATCGCTTTGCCAAGGGCGTCCAGGTGGTGAAGCCGCTCAACTCCATCCCCTTCCACAAGGAGGAGGCGATGCAGGAGCTGGTCGACAAGTTCGGGTGGCAGAAATACGCGCACAAGCACTATGAATCGCGCTTCACGCGCTTTTATGAAAGCTACTGGTTGCCGACCAAGTTCGGGTACGACAAGCGCCGCGCGCACTTCTCCAGCCTGATTCTGACCGGCCAGTTGAGCCGGGATGAGGCGCTCGCAAAGATCGCGGTCCCGGCGTACGATCCAGATACGATCGCCGAGGATTTCGAGTATATCGCGACCAAGCTCGGCATCACGGTCGATGAACTGCGGTCCTATCATGAAGGGCCGAAGAAGACGTTCCGCGATTACAAGAATGACATGGGCATGATCCATCTCGGCACGAAGGTGCTTCGCGCCGCGGGCATCCAGCGAGCGATCATCCGGTGATTTCGATCATCGATTATGGGTTGGGGAACATCGGCGCGTTCCTCAACATGTACAAGCGAATGAATGTGCCGGCGAAGTCCGTCCGCACGGTGGACGAGCTGGCGGACGCGACGCGCATCGTGCTGCCCGGTGTCGGCGCGTTCGATCATGCGATGGAGTTGCTCGAGGCCTCGGGCATGCGCCCGCTGCTCGAGGAAAAGGTGGTCAGCGACAAGGTGCCGGTGGTCGGCATTTGTGTCGGTATGCAGATTCTGGCCGACACCAGCGAGGAAGGGCAGGGGCGCGGTCTTGGCTGGGTGCCTGGCACGGTGCGTCACTTCCGTTCGATGCCGACACCTGATGACCTGCCGCTGCCGCACATGGGGTGGAACGACGTCGCGCCGACGAACGATGGTGGTCTGTTCAAGGGGTTGGAGCAGGACGCGCGCTTCTATTTCCTGCATTCTTTCTATTACGAGCCTGCGGATCTGGCAGACAGGGTCGCGAGCGCGACCTATGGTACCTCGTTCGCTTGCGCCGTGCGGCGCGATAATGTGTGGGGCGTGCAGTTCCATCCCGAGAAGAGCCATCATTTCGGCGCGATGCTTCTCAAGAATTTTGCGGAGCTCTGAGTCATGCTGCGTCCGCGCATCATTCCTTGCCTGCTGATCCACGAAGGCGGCCTGGTGAAGACGGTCGGGTTCAAGGATCCCAAATACGTCGGTGACCCGGTCAATGCGGTCAAGATTTTCAACGAGAAAGAAAGCGACGAGCTCGTCGTGCTCGATATCGACGCGACGGTGAACGGCGTCGAGCCGGATTTCGCGGTCATCGCGCATCTTGCCGCTGAATGCCGAATGCCGCTCTGCTATGGCGGCGGCGTACGCACTGCGGCGCAGGCGAAGCGGATCATCGGCCTGGGCGTCGAAAAGGTCGCGATCAGCGCCGCAGCCGTTGAGCGGCCGGAACTGATCAGCGAAATCGCGGCGGAGATCGGAGGCCAGAGCGTGGTGGTCGTGATCGACGTCCGCAAGAAGATGGTGGGCGGCCCTGAGGTCCGTACGCACAACGGGAAGAAAGCGCACAAGCTGGACCCGGTCGCCTTTGCGCAGGAAGCGGTACGGCTCGGAGCCGGTGAGATCGTGGTCAATTCGATTGACCTCGATGGGACGATGAAAGGCTATGACCTCAAACTCGCCAAGCGGATCCGCGACGCGGTACGCGTGCCCGTCACCTTCCTGGGCGGCGCCGGCTCGCTGGCGGATATCGAAGCACTGATCCGCGAAGTCGGCGTCGTCGGCGCATCGGCAGGCAGCCTGTTCGTGTTCAAGGGCGCCTATCGAGCGGTGCTCATCAACTATCCCAACCCGGATACCAAGGAACAGATGGTGCGCGCCGCGCTCGCCGCCTGACAGAGGACCCACATGTTCGACGATAAGACCCTGCTCATTACCGGTGGGACCGGTTCCTTTGGCAACGCCGTGCTGCGGCGCTTTCTCAACTCGGGGCTGCGCGAGATCCGCATCTTCAGCCGTGACGAGAAGAAGCAGGACGACATGCGCAAGCTGTACAACAGCCCGCGCATCAAATTCTATCTGGGCGATGTGCGCGACGAGCGCAGCGTCGGGCCGGCGATGCGTGGCGTCGATTACCTCTTCCATGCCGCCGCGCTGAAGCAGGTGCCGAGTTGCGAATTCCACCCGATGCAGGCGGTGCGCACCAACGTGCTGGGCACCGAGAACGTCCTGTCCGCCGCGATCGCCGCCGGTGTCGAGCGGGTCGTCTGCCTGTCCACCGACAAGGCGGTCTATCCGATCAACGCCATGGGCATCAGCAAGGCGATGATGGAAAAGGTCATGGTCGCCTCGTCGCGCAATCTGGAGGGGACTGCCACCACGATCTGCGGCACGCGCTATGGCAACGTGATGGCTTCGCGCGGGTCGGTTATCCCGCTGTTCGTCGACCAGATGATCGCGGGTCGGCCGATCACGATCACGGACGGCGACATGACGCGTTTCATGATGACGCTCGACGATGCGGTCGAACTGGTGCTGTTCGCGTTCGAGAACGGATCCAATGGCGACATCTTCGTTCAAAAGGCACCGGCAGCGACCGTCGACACGCTCGTCGCCGCGCTGAAGGACCTGCTTGGCAAGCCCGGGCATGACGTGCGCACGATCGGCACGCGTCACGGCGAGAAGCTGTTCGAGAGCCTGTTGAGCCGCGAGGAACGCGCCGTCGCCGACGATATGGGCGACTATTTCCGCGTGCCACCCGATGGGCGCGACCTCAACTATGACAAGTTCGTCGAGAAGGGCGAAGAGCGGCTGAGCCATGGCGAAGAGTATAATTCGCACAATACCCATCGCCTCGATGTCGAGGGGATGAAGGCGCTGCTGCTCAAGCTGCCGCTGATCCACAAGGTGATGAAGGGTGAGCCGGTTTCCGAGGATGCCTACGCATGAAGGTGCTGGTCACCGGCGCGCGGGGGTTCGTCGGTCAGAACCTGGCGGTCCGGCTCGGCGAACTTGGTCATGAGGTACTGGCGATCGGCCGTGAGGCGGATGATGCGGCTTGGGCTGTAGCGGCGGGGGATGCCGAAGCCATCATTCACCTGGCCGGCACCAACCGCCCGCTTGACCCCGCCGAGTTCGAAACGGGCAATGTCGGCCTGACGCAACGGTTGTGCGACCTGCTTGCTGACGCGAGCAACGCCGCGCCGATCGTGTACGCTTCATCGATCCAGGCGGCGAGCGACAATCCCTATGGCCGCAGCAAGGCGGCAGCCGAACGGGTGCTGCTTGACCATGCGCAGTCGACCGGTGCGCGCGTGGCGGTGTTCCGCCTGCCCAACGTGTTCGGCAAATGGGCGCGTCCCGATTACAATTCCGCCGTCGCGACCTTTTGCCACCGCATTGCTCGTGGCGAGATGATCGAGATCCATGATCCTGCCGCGCCCCTGCGGCTCGTCTATGTCGACGATGTGATCGATGCGTTCCTGCCGCTGCTGGGCGGCGCGTTCGATGCGGGTCATAAGGACATGGCACCGGTCTATGAAACGACCGTGGGCGAAGTCGCCGATCTCATCCGCGGCTTCCCCGCAAGCCGTGACACGATGGTCACGCCGCGGGTCGGCACGGGCCTCGTGCGCGCGCTCTACTCGACCTATCTCAGCTATCTGCCGGTCGACGCGTTCCATTATGACGTGCCGATCCATGCCGATCCGCGCGGCCGCTTTGTCGAGATGCTGAAGACGCCCGATAGCGGGCAATTCTCCTATTTCACCGCCGGCCCGGGCATCACCCGCGGTGATCATTATCATCACAGCAAGGTCGAGAAGTTTCTCGTCATTTCGGGCAAGGCACATTTCGGGTTTCGCCACATTGGAACCGGCGAAGGCCACGAGATCATTGTTGATGGCAGCGAGGGGCGGATCGTCGAGACCATCCCGGGCTGGACCCACAACATCACCAATATCGGCGAGGGCGAGATGGTCGTCATGCTGTGGGCGAACGAGATCTTCGATCGCGCCCGTCCTGACACGATCGCCATGAAGGTTTGAGGCGCACATGAAGAAACTGAAGGTCATGACGGTGGTCGGAACGCGCCCGGAGATCATCCGGTTGTCGCGCGTGCTGGCAGCGCTCGACCGTACCTGCGACCATGTGCTCGTCCATACCGGCCAGAATTACGACTATGAACTGAGCCAGGTGTTCTTCGACGATCTGGGGTTGCGCAAGCCCGATCGCTTTCTGGAAGCGGCCAGGGGCAGCCCATCGGCGACGATCGGCAACATCCTGATCGCGATGGACGAGGTGCTGGTGGCGGAAAAGCCCGACGCCTTGCTCGTATTGGGCGATACCAATAGCTGTCTGTCAGTGATCCCGGCCAAGCGCCGGCGCGTTCCGATCTTCCACATGGAAGCGGGCAATCGCTGCTTCGACGCGCGCGTGCCGGAGGAGACGAACCGCCGGATCGTCGATCACACCGCCGACATCAACCTGACCTACAGCACCATTGCGCGCGACTACCTGCTTGCCGAAGGACTGCCGCCCGACCGGGTCATCAAGACCGGCAGTCCGATGTTCGAGGTGCTCCATCACTATATGGACCGGATCGATGCGTCGGACGTGCTCGACCGCCTGGGCCTGAGCGAAGGCGAGTATTTCGTCGTCAGCGCGCATCGCGAGGAAAATATCGAGTCCGACCGGACATTCTTCCGCCTGGTCGACATCATCAATGATCTGGCCGAGCGCTATGACCGTCCGGTCATCGTCTCGACCCATCCGCGCACCAAGAACCGGATCGACGCGGCGGGCGTCTCGTTCCACGCCAATGTCCAGCTCGGCAAGCCGCTTGGCTTTCACGACTATGTCCGTCTTCAGAAGTCGGCCAAGGTGGTGCTGTCGGACAGCGGCACGATCACCGAGGAATCCTCGATCCTCAACTTCCCCGCGATCAACATCCGCGAGGCGCATGAGCGACCCGAAGGGATGGAAGAAGGCACCGTGATGATGACCGGGCTCAGCCTGGAGCGCGTCCAGCAGGCCATGACGATCCTGGAAAGCCAGTCACGCGGCGACACCCGCGACCTGCGCCTCGTCGCCGACTATTCGATGCCCAATGTGTCGGACAAGGTGGTACGCATCCTGCACAGCTACACCGACTATGTGCGTCGTGTGGTGTGGCGCGAATACGACTGAACCGGTCGGGCGACATCCCATGCGCATCCTGATCGTCAGCCACTATTTCTGGCCAGAAAATTTCCGCGTCAATGACCTGGTAGAGGAACTGACGCGACGCGGCCACTTGGTCACGGTGCTAACCGGTAAGCCCAATTATCCCGAAGGACGGATTTTCCCTGCCTATCGGGCAGATCCTAAGGCCTTCGCGCGGTTTGGCGACGTGCCAGTCGTGAGGGTGCCCATCATCCCGCGCGGTGAAACCAGCATCGGCCTGCTGCTGAGCTATGTTAGTGCTGCGGTGAGTGCGTCGCTGATTGGCGCCTGGAAATTGCGTGGGCGCAGGTTCGATGCGATCTTCGTCTTTCAGCCCTCCCCTATCACGACGGCGCTGCCGGCGATTCTGCTGCGGAAGCTGAAGCGGGCTCCTGTGCTGCTGTGGATCCTCGACATCTGGCCCGACACGCTAGCCGCAATCGGCGTCATCAAGTCGCCGCGTCTGCTTTCGATGGTCGGCGCGATGGTCCGCTTCATCTACAAACGATGCGACCGTATCCTCGTTCAATCGCAGGCGTTCGAGCATAAGGTGGCAGCGCTGGCCGGCGGCAACGCCAAGATCCGCTATTTTCCTGGTTGGGCCGAGGGCGTCTTCAAGGCAGGCACCCCCGCGTCGCCGGCGCCTGAACTCGCTCCCTATCAGAAAGACTTCAAGATCCTGTTCGCCGGCAATATCGGCGAGGCGCAGGACTTTCCGGCGATCCTGCAAGCCGCGGAATCGCTGCGGGACACGCCGGGACTGCGCTGGATTGTGGTCGGCGACGGTCGCGCCGCGCCGATGCTGAGGGACGAGATCGCGCGCCGCGGGCTTGAGAACAGCGTTATTCTCGTCGGACGACATCCGCTGGACCGGATGCCGTCCTTTTTCGCCGGAGCGGACGCGCTGCTCGTAACCCTGCGTCCTGAGCCGATCTGGGGCATGACGATCCCTGGCAAGGTCCAGAGCTACCTGGCAGCCGGCAAGCCGCTGCTCGCGATGCTGGATGGCGAGGGCGCGAGGGTCATTGAAGAAGCCGGGGCGGGATTCGTGGCACCCGCCGGCGACGGAGAGGCGCTGGCGAAGCAGGTCCGGAGGCTGATGTCGCTGGATGCGCGATCGCGAGCCGAGATGGGCCAGGCCGGTATGCGCTACGGCGAAAATGCTTTCGGGCGAGGGCGTCTGATGGACGAACTCGAAGGTTGGATGCACGAGGTTAGCGTACGGTTGCCTAAGGGGTAGTGCTGATCCGCTTCCGCCAAAAGCGCAATTGTGGATCGGGGATGATTTCTATAGGGAAAATCACATGAGCGTCCTCCTCCTGGAACTTAATGAGGTCAACTTTGAACAGGTGCTGCGCTATGCCGAGGCTGGCAAGCTGCAGAACCTGGCGGGTCTCGTGCGGCGTCACGGCCTGTCCACAACGACCTCGGAACAGCGGTATGACGAACTCGAGCCGTGGATCCAGTGGGTCACCGCACACACCGGTCTTCTGCTCGAGAGCCACGGCGTCTATCGTCTGGGCGACATCAAAGATCGGCCGCTGGACCAAATATGGGAGGTGCTTGAACGCCAGGGCGTGACGGTTGGAGCGATCAGTCCAATGAACGCTAGCAACCGATGCAGCGAACCTGCATTCTTTATGCCCGATCCATGGACGAGCACGCCCATCACCGGCGATGCACTGGCCAGCTTGTATCGCCCCGTCGCCGCGGCAGTGAACGGCAACGCCGATGCCAAGATGACGACGTCCATGCTCGCTCAGCTCGCAGCGGGGCTGGTGCGCTACGCTCGTCCGGGAAGCTACACGGGCTATGCCTCCGACCTGGTAGGGGCTGCGCGTCGCAGGCCGTGGCGCAAGGCGATGTTGCTCGATCGCCTGCTCACCGACGTCTTCGTAAAGGAAGTTCGCGCCGCGCGGCCCGGCTTCGCGTCGTTGTTCCTGAATGCTGCTGCTCATATCCAGCATCACTATCTGTTTAATTCGTCGGTTTATGACGGAGTCCAACGGAACCCCGACTGGTACGTACGTGCCGACGCCGACCCGGTGCTGGAAGTGTACGAGCTATACGATCGCAGCGTCGCTGCCGTCATGGCAGCCTTTCCGTCCTATCGGATTATGATTGCGACCGGCCTGCACCAGGATCCCCACGATAGCCTAACCTTATACTGGCGCCTGCGTGAGCATGCCGATTTCCTCCAGCGCAACGGTGTGCCGTTCGCTCGGGTGGAACCGCGGATGTCGCGCGACTTCGTCGTTTTCTGTCACAATGCAGATGAGGCAGAGGCGGCTTGTCGCCGCTTGACCGCTTTGCAAGGACCGGGCGGCCTGCCGCTGTTCGAGGTCCACAATCGCGGAGACAGTCTGTTTGTCGAACTGATCTGGTCGCAGGATATTGGGCCGGACTTCGTATATTATCTGGATAGCAAGCCGATTACCGGGCTGCGCGACGACGTTGCGTTCGTTGCCGTCAAGAACGGGCAGCATAATGGCATCGGTTATTTCATTGATACGGGCCTGACGCCTAAATCTGTCTCACAATTCTCGCTGGCCCAATTGCCCGAACGCATCGCTGATGCCTGCGGTGTCGAATGGACGCCGGCAGCAGCTGCACCCCTAAAATCTGCAACAGCGCTTTACGCCTAACGGTTGCTCTAGGATCGTTCGTATCATGCCAGCGTCGCGTCCTTCGGCCCGGATATCCCGTCCGAGCCTGTCATTCATGCTGCTGGTGGCGTTTCTGGCGCTTCTATTGCTGGCCGGTGGAGCATCGCGTCCCGATGTTCTGGGTCAGGCCATCGTGCGCGGTGGGGCCTGGACTGCGCTGTTAATCTGCGCGCTGTTCACCCGGCACGACGCCGCAGTGGCGATGTCGGCACCGGGCCGCATCCTGCTCGCCGCTCTGGCGCTTGCGCTGCTTCAGTTGATCCCCTTGCCGCTCGATTGGTGGCGGGCTTTTGCTGCTCGGGGCGAGCTTGCTGAAATATCGGGTCTGGTAGACGCGCCGTTGTGGCAACCATGGGCTACGAGTCCAGGCGCGGCAATCAACGCGGCTGCTTCGCTCATTATTCCGATAGCCGTTCTGCTCCTGATGGCGAGAATGCGCGATGAAGAGGGTCGATGGCTTCCAACGATCCTTATTGTCCTGTCTGGCCTTTCGCTGCTGGCGGGGCTTCTCCAGTTTTCTGGTGCGGGCCTTGGCAATCCTTTTGTGAACGATACGCCAGGAGAGGTTGGCGGATTTTTTGCCAACCGGAATCACTTTGCGTTGTTCCTGGCGATCACCTGCGTGACAGCGCCGGTCTGGGCATTTTCCCATCCGAAATGGTCCCGCCGACTAGCGCCGATCGCACTGGGCATCGTTGCCCTTTCGGCCCTCACTATCTTGGCGACAGGCTCCCGAGCGGGACTTCTGTTGGGGGGTGGCGCACTCGTCTTGGCCTTGCTGCTGGCCGGACGCGATCTGCGGCGGGTTTTGCGGGGGCGTTCACGCTGGATGTTTCCTGCCGTGATCGGCGGGGTCGTGGCAGTCGTGGCGACCTTCCTGTTATTCAGCGTAGCTGCGGATCGTGCGGTATCAGTCGAGCGTCTGTTGGCAACAGAGGTTGGGCAGGACATGCGTAGCAGGGGGTTGCCAATCGTATTAAATGCGATCGCCACCTATTTCCCCATGGGTTTTGGCCTGGGCGGGTTCGATTCGGTGTTTCGTTTGCATGAACCGTTCGCGCTACTGAAGCCGACATACTTCAATCATGCGCATAATGATTTCCTTGAAGTGGTGCTTGATGCTGGCGTGGCTGGCTTGGCGCTCTTGGCTGTCGGGTTGTCCTGGTGGGTTTGGGCGAGTGTGCAAGCGTGGCGATACGGCGATCGCCTGGCACGACTTGGCTCCGTCATCCTGCTGCTCGTAATCGTCGCAAGCCTGTCTGATTATCCGGCCCGCACACCCTTGATCATGGCGATCAGCACGATTGCTGCCGTGTGGCTGAGCAATCGCCAGAAGCGCGGTGATGGCTTAGCTTTACCGCGCGCGGCGTAGCATCTATAGCCGGTCCGCCCCTCTCTCCGGAAGCTTCTCGAGCGCATGCGAAAGTTTTGTACTGCCCTTTTGATTGTCGTTTCACTGGCTGCGTGCGCGCGTCGGGAGCCGATCGTATCGACTGATCGACTAACCGTTGTAGATAATACGGCGACGCTGCCTGCACCAACCCGGCAGGATCTGACGGCAGCCGATCGACCGGCGCTGATCGGGCCGCTGGACACGATCCAGGTTGATGTCTTTAACGTCGCCGATCTCAGCCGCGAGATGCAAGTCGATGCCAGTGGTCGCATCGCAATGCCGCTGGTCGGCACGGTCGACGCGCGCGGCAAGACCGCGCAGGAACTGGCCGCAACCGTCGAGGCGGCGCTGCGGGGGCGCTATGTCCGCAATCCCGAAGTTACCGTCAATATCAAGAGTTCGGTCAGCCAGGTGGTGACAATCGACGGGCAGGTCGTCGAACCGGGGCTGTATCCGGTCACGAACCAGATGACGCTGCTGCGCGCCATCGCTTCGGCCAAGGGCATGAACGAGTTCGCCCGCACAGAGGAGGTGGTGATCTTGCGCACCGTGGAAGGTCGCAAGATGGCGGGCCTCTATGACATCGAAGCAATCCGTCGCGGGGCTTATGATGACCCGCCGATCTACGCTAACGATGTGATCGTGGTCGGGGATTCGCCGCAGCGGCGCTTGTTCCGCGATTTCGTTTCGGTGGCACCGCTTCTCGCCGCGCCGCTCATTGCCGTCCTACAGTAAGGCTTCGAACCTCCATGAATCTCGTCTCGTCGAACTTGAGCGATCATGCTGCGTTCGGATCGCCGCAACCTGCGGCCGATCAGCCGCCGATCATTCGTCAATATCTTCGCATCGCGCTGCGCTGGCGATGGGTGATCTTAGGTGCGATTGTCGCGTGTGTATTGCTTGGGCTGGTCGCTACCTTGCTAATGACGCCCAAATATACCGCGACGACCACAGTCGAGATTGCACGCGAGGCGAACAAGGTTGCCGATATCCAGGGCGTCGAGCGCGAAGCGACAGCGTTCGATCAAGAGTTCTACCAGACTCAATATGGGTTGTTGAAATCGCGTGCCCTGTCGGAGCGCGTTGCTACACAATTACGTCTCGTGGATGATCCTAAATTCTATGAATTGTTTAAAGTGGCGAGCGAAAATCCTGCGTTCGCCCTTGTCAACGGTCGCTACCCAGCATCCGGTCGACTTGAGCGTCAGCGGGTCGCAGGAGAAATCTTGCGGCAGAACGTATCCGTAAATCCAACCCGTCTGTCGCGCCTGGTCGACGTAAGTTTCACTAGCTCTGATGCCGGTTTCTCAGCTCGCGTTGCCAATGCGTGGGCCGAGAGTTTCATCCAGACCAACCTCGAAAGAAAAATTCAGGCGACATCCTACGGTCGAAATTTGCTCGAGCGCCAGTTGACGCTCCAGAAAGAGCGACTCGACAATAGCCAGCGGCAGCTGGTCGCCTATGCCTCGGCACAGCAGATTATTAATCTGCCGGCGCTGGGAACTGGAACAAACGGCGCGACGACCGTTGAGCGCTCGATCGTTGCCGATGATCTTGCCGCCCTCAACGCCTCGCTCGCACAGGCGACGGCCGAGCGTATCCAAGCTGAGGCACGTGCGCAGCAGGGCGGGCGCGGCGGTGCATCGACCGAGGCGTTGCGCAATCAGGCGATCAACAACCTGCGTCAGCGTCGCGCCGAGCTTGCGGCGGAATATCAGCGGCTGATGGTCCAGTTTGAGCCAGGCTATCCCGTCGCACAGTCGGTCCAGAAGCAGATTGATCAGCTTGATCAATCGATTGCCCGTGAAGAGGGGCGTGTTTCCGGATCGGTCCAGGCCGACTATCGCGAAGCCGTACAGCGCGAAAATGCGCTGCAAGCGCGAGTCAACCAGCTAAAGGCAAGCTATCTCGACAACCGGCGGCGGAGCATCCAGTACAATATCTATCAGCAGGAAGTGGATACCAACCGCGCCCTGTATGATGGCCTGCTCCAGCGCTATAAGGAAGTCGGCGTCGCCGGCGGCGTTGGCGTCAACAACATTTCGGTTGTGGATGCGGCTGATGTGCCTAAGCGCCCGTCAAGCCCGCGCTTGCTGATCAATCTGCTCGTTTCTCTCCTTGCAGGCGTCGGACTTGGCGCGCTCGCTGCTTTTGCGCTCGAACAGATGGATGAGGCGATCGCCGATCCGGCAGAAGTAGAGCGCCGGCTCGGCCTGCCGCTGCTGGGGTCGGTGCCCAAGGTTGCAGACGGCGTCACGCCGCGCGACGAATTGCTGGATCGAAAGTCGGCCCTGGTCGACGCGTATCTTGCGATCAACACCAACCTCGGCTTCACCACCGAGCATGGGGTGCCTCGGTCGCTGTCGGTCACCTCGACGCGCCCTGCAGAGGGCAAGTCGACGACCGCACTGGCACTCGCAACAATGCTGGCGCGTGCCGGCAAGCGCACCATCCTGGTCGATGGCGACATGCGTTCGCCCTCGGTCCATCATCTGGGCGGTGTCGATCACGACAAGGGGTTAAGCAACTTCCTGGCTGGTGACGACAATATCGACGCGCTGACTTTCTCGATGGCCGATCTTGGCTTCGTGGCGATGTCGGCGGGGCCGATCCCGCCCAATGCGGCGGAGTTGCTGACGGGCAATCGCCTGGGCGTCCTGCTCGAGCGGCTGCTCGAACGCTACGACCATGTCGTAATCGACAGCCCGCCAGTCATGGGTCTCGCCGATGCGCCACTGATCGCAAGCCGGGTCGAAGGCGTCGTCTATGCGGTGGAATCGCACGGCATTCGCTCGAGTTTGGTCAAGACCGCCCTCGCCCGCCTTGCTGCAGCCAATGCGCGTATCTTCGGTGGCGTGCTCACCAAGTTCCAGGCGCGCAAAGCGCATTATGGCTATGGCTATGAATATGGCTACGGCTATGGTCGCGGCAAGGACGCAAAGGCGTAAGCGGTCGGTCGATGTCTGTCCGCCGAGATCTAGCGCGCCGCTCGCCAAAGGAATGGGCGGCGCGCCTTGCCCTGGCCACGGTGGCCGTGGTGCTTGGCTATTACAGCGTGACGTTTTCCATCTCGCAAGTGGTGGTAAAGCGCGATCCGGCGATGGCCTATCGGCTTGCACCTTATGACGGGCGGATCACCGCTGCCTATGCGACGTCGCTAGCCGGGCTCGAAGCCACACCGCAGGACCGGGCCCGTGCCGATGTCCTTGCCAAGCATGCGTTGCAACAGGATCCGACAGCGGTCGCCGCGGCGGCGACGTTGGGCATAAATGCCGACGTTCGCGGCGATAAGGCGGCGGCGCGCCACTATTTCGGCTACGCCCAAAAGCTGTCACGGCGTGACCTGCGCACGCAGCTCTTCATGATCGAAGATGCGGTCCAGCGGGAGGATATCCCAAGCGCACTGCGCCAGTACGACATGACGCTCCGGGTTTTTCCGAACCTGGGTGAAATGCTCTATCCGGTGCTGGCGTCGGCGAGCGCCGATCCGGAGATCCGGCGCGAGCTGGTCAAGACGCTGGCGGGCAAGCCTATGTGGGGCGAGAGTTTCATCGGGTTCGCCGCCGACAAAGGACCCGATCCGAAGTCGACCGCCGCCCTGTTCCTCAATTTACGCCGTGCAGGCGTTGCGGTTCCCGAAATGGCCCGGGCCAGAGCAGTGGATGCGTTGATCGCGAGAGGCCAGACGGAAGCCGCTTGGTCCTATTATGCAGCGATCCGTCCTGGTGCCGACCGCCGCCGGTCGCGCGATCCGCGTTTTACCGCCATTCTCGAAACTCCATCGCAACTCGACTGGACGCCGATCAACGATGGATCGGGGCTGACGACCAGCATTCAGGGCGGCATCTTCGATTTCGCCGCCGCGGCCAGCGTCGGCGGACGGATGCTTCAGCAACTCCAACTGCTTCCGCCCGGCAGCTATCGCCTGAGCGGCCACACGATCGGGATCGAGCAGCCGGCGGGTGCGCTCCCCTATTGGACACTGCGCTGCCAGGACGGACGTGAGCTTGGGCGGGTCGAAGTGCCGAATTCGGGTGTCGCGAACGGCAATTTCACTGGTACGTTCAGCGTGCCGGCAGGATGCCCGGTACAGGCGCTAGTCTTGATGGCGCGATCGTCGGATGCGATTGCAGGCCAGTCCGGCCAGATCGATCGGGCCGCCTTGATGCCAGCGTCGTAACGGAGATGGGCATGCGTTTTCGGATGCTGATCGGCCTGAGCTTAGGGTTGGCAACATCGCCGGTGATTGCGCAGGTGCGCTCGTCTGGCGTGACATCGGCGGCTGGCAGTCAGAACGACGAACAGCCCATAGTCCAGCAACGGCAGCAGACTCCGCTTGAAACAAACCCGACCGGTCGCACTGCGCAATCCGCTGCCGGTCAAGTCGGGCAACGCCAGACGCGCGACAGCGCTGCGCAGCAAGCGGGTGTCAAGCCGATGGCGCGGATCGCGAACCGGATCCAGAACCGCGTGCAGAACCGCATCCGCAACCGCATCGACCGCAATTATGATCCGCAGGCCAACGCGACCGATCCATTCGTCGTTGCCGAGGATCGGGCACGGACGAGCGGTCGTCCTCGCTGATCGACACGATCGGGGAAAGGATCCCGCGAGCGCTCGGCTGACCTTCTCGATCTTGCCACCGGGCGGCTAATTAGAGCCGTCTAGCTTAGCCAGTTCACGAAATATCGCCTCTTGGCATTCCGAGCCAGCTTCGTCACCACGGCTCCGATCGGCAAAGTTCTGCGCCGCCTCGACCGAGCGCAGCCGCTGCCCGGCGAAATGGACCCGTCATGCGCGGTTGTGTTTCCGGTATCACTGAATTATATACCGCCCGATATGGAAAGCGTTGCTACCCTCCCCGCCAAGGGCCGACCGCGGGAATTCTGCGTTGATGCCGCGCTCGCCGCGGCGCTTCGCGTGTTCTGGAGCAAGGGCTATGAAGGCGCCTCGCTCAACGATCTGACCGAAGCGATGGGGATCACCCGCCCCAGCCTTTATGCCGCGTTCGGCAACAAGGAGGCGCTGTTTCGCAAGACGCTCGATCTCTACGAGGCCGAGAAGCTCTGTTACATCAGCGCCTCGCTCGAGCAGCCCAGTGCGCGCGGAGTCGCGCGGCACCTGCTCGAGGGCAGCATGAAGAACCAGACCAGCAAGAGCGAGCCGCATGGCTGCCTTGGCGTCATCAGTTCGGTCGCATGCGGCGAGGAAGCCGAATGCATCCGTCAGGAAGTGCTTGAGCGCGGCAAGGTCGCGCGGTGTGCTTTGGTCGCGCGGCTCGAGCGTGCACGGGACGAAGGTGATCTTCCCGGAACGGTCGATGTCGAGGGGCTGACCAGCTTTCTCTACGCGATCATTCAGGGGATGGCTGTGCAGGCGGGCGCGGGTGCGACCCGTGAAGATCTCGAGCGCCTGATCGATACGAGCATGGCGGTCTGGCCGTCCAAATAAACGCTTTACCCCGGTATCGTGAAATCTCTATCGGTCGGTACAGAAAGCAGTTGACGCAGCGCAGCACGATTTCTATACCGGGTGGTATAGAAGATGGGCGACCCTCCCCGGGGCGCCTCCAGCGTCGAAGGGGAAAACGATGCGGCGATGTACGATTTCCTGAGGACTGACTTCGGGCGCTGACGCCCGGTCCATCCGACATCCAGTTCCGGTGATTGCCCCGGCGAGCCTGTGCTTCGCCGCGTGGGGGCACGCGTTCCACCGGCCATCCTATTCAGAACACCGCGTTTCGACGGCTGATGCCGCTCGCCTTGCGCGCAGAGAGGAGACACGATCATGGCCTATCTCGCTTTCGCCGAAGCCGGCATCCCGCTTGCCGCCGCCGTTTCCCCGTCCCCCAAGCCCGTCGACCATGCTGCACGGGCGCAGTTTTCTGCGCTCGAATGGTCGGTGGTCGCACTTGCCGAGCGCGATCCGCTCTCCACCCTGCGGAACCCCAGCCGCATGGCGGTCGCGCTCGGCAATCTTTTCGGGGACACCCGTAATCCCAAGCTCGCCGACCCGAAGCTCGAGGCGCTCCGTCGCCTCGCGGTGCTGACCTGGCACCATGGCTATCGCGTCGCCGAATCCGCCGTGCGCGCCTTCGTCGCCGCCGGCTTCACCCTGCAACATTACGAGCTGCTCGCGGGCAGCATCGTCAGCGCGCGCGTCAAGCGCCGGAGCAATCAGCGATGAACATGATCACCCGAATCGAACCCGTCGAAGAAACCACGAAGCGCCGCTTCCGCGACCTGCCGCTGTGGCAGCGCGTGTCGGCGTTCGTCCTGCCCATCGCCGCGATCGGCGCGGGCGTCGGCCTCTTCAACCGTGAAGCGCCGGCGCTCGCCGCGCCACCGCCGCCCACCGTCACCGTCGCCACCCCGCTGGCGCGCGACCTGACCGAATGGGACGACCATGTCGGCCGGTTCGAGGCGTCGAAGAGCGTCGAGGTGCGTCCGCGCGTCTCGGGCGCGGTGACCGCGGTGCACTTCACCGACGGCGCGATCGTGCAGAAGGGGCAGCTGCTCTTCACGATCGATCCGCGTCCCTTCGCCGCCTCGCTCAATGAGGCGCGCGCCGGGGTCGCACAGGCGCAGAGCGACGTTGCGCTTGCCGACGCCGACCTTGCCCGCGCCAGCCGCCTCCTCGCCGAGGATGCGGTGTCGAAGAGCGACTATGACCGGCTCGCAGCCCGCGTCCGTGCGGCGCGCGCTTCGCTCGCCGCGGCGCAGGCCCGCGTCGGTGGCCGTGCGCTCGACGTGCAGTTCACGCAGGTCCGCGCGCCGATCACCGGCCGCATCTCGGACCGCCGCGTCGATGCCGGCAACCTCGTCTCCACCACCGATGCCGGCGGCGGCACGCTGCTGACCACGATCAACGCGCTCGACCCAATCTATTTCACCTTTGACAGCTCCGAGGCGCTCTACCTCAAGGCGCAGCGCGAGCGGTCGAAGGCAGGCGGTGTCGCGCAGCAGGTCGAGATCAAACTGCAGGACGAGAGTGGCTATAACTGGAAGGGCAGGGTGGACTTCACCGACAACGGGATCAGCGCCCAGTCGGGTACGATCCGCGCGCGTGCGGTGATCGATAACCCCGAATACTTCCTCGCCCCCGGCATGTTCGGCAATATGCGCCTGACCGGCGGATCGCCCGAGCGTGCGCTGCTGGTTCCCGATGCGGCGGTTCGCACCGATCAGGCGCGCAAGGTCGTCTTCGTTGTCGGCAAGGACGGCACGGTGGCGGCGAAGCAAGTGACGCCGGGTCCGCGCATCGGCAACCTGCGCACCATCCGCGCCGGCCTCGCGCCGACCGACAAGGTGGTGATCCAGGGGCTGCAGATGATCGCGCCGGGCGCCAAGGTGACCGAGCGTGCGGGCAAGATCGAACTGTCGCGCACCCCGGCTGCTCAGCCGCCCGCCGCGGTCAGCGAACCGGCCGCGTCACAGGCAACTATCGCGCGCTGACGCGCCGCACACCACCCGACTAAATCCACTCCGCCCGCAGCTTTGCGGGCGGAGCCAGCCAAGGCTTTGCCCGATGCGCTTCAGTCATTTCTTCATCCGCCGCCCGATCTTTGCGGGCGTGATCGCGATCCTCATCACGATCATCGGCGCCTTTGCCTATTTCGGGCTGCCGGTATCGCAATTCCCCGCCGTCGTTCCGCCGACGGTCACGGTCAGCGCCAATTATCCCGGCGCTTCGGCCGAAACCGTGGCCGACACCGTCGCCGCGCCGATGGAACAGCAGATCAACGGCGTCGACAACATGCTCTACCAGTCGTCGCAATCGACCGGTGACGGGCGGGTGACGATCACCGTCACCTTCAAGCTCGGCACCGACCTCGATACCGCGCAGGTGCTGGTGCAGAACCGCGTCGCGCTCGCCGAACCGAGCCTGCCCGAGGAAGTCCGGCGGCAGGGCGTGGTGGTGCGCAAGACGTCGCCATCCTGGCTGATGGCGGTCAACGTGCTGTCGCCCGACAACTCGCTCGATCGTGGCTATGTCTCCAACTATGCGCTGACCCAGATCAAGGACCGGCTGACCCGCGTCGACGGCATCGGCGACGTTCAGGTGTTCGGCGCGCGCGACTATGCGATGCGCGTGTGGATCGACCCGGGCCGCGCCTCGGCGCTCGGCCTCACCGCGGGTGAGGTGGTCGCGGCGCTGCGTGCGCAGAACGTTCAGGTCGCGGCCGGCACGGTCGGCCAGCCGCCGTTCGATACCGGCGCCTCGCAGCAGCTCAGCGTCGAGACGCAGGGCCGCTTCAAGACCGCCGACGAGTTCGCCGACCTGATCGTCCGCACCGATGCCTCGGGCGCGATCACGCGCGTCCGCGACGTCGCCCGCGTCGAACTGGGTGCCGAGGATTATGGCGTGAACGCCTATCTCTCGGGCCAGGACTCGATCATCATGGGCATCACCCAGCGGCCGGGCACCAACGCGCTCGCCGCGGCGGAAGGCGTCAAGGCGCAGCTTGCCGAAGCGTCGAAGAGCTTCCCCAAGGGGCTTGAATACCGGATCATCTGGAACCCGACCGAGTTCATCAGCGAATCGATGGACGCGGTGGTCAAGACGCTGTTCGAGGCGGTGCTGCTCGTCGTCCTCGTCATCCTCGTCTTCCTGCAGAGCTGGCGCGCCGCGGTCATCCCGATCGTCGCCATTCCCGTCTCGCTGATCGGCACCTTCGCGGTGCTGGCATCGCTCGGATACTCGCTCAATACCTTGTCGATGTTCGGGCTGGTGCTCGCGATCGGCATCGTCGTCGACGACGCGATCGTCGTGGTCGAGAATGTCGAGCGCAACCTCGAACACGGCATGACCCCGCGCGAAGCCTCGCACAAGTCGATGGACGAAGTGTCGGCGGCGCTGGTCGCGATCGTGCTGGTGCTGTGCGCCGTGTTCGTCCCGACCACCTTCCTCACCGGCATCACCGGCGAGTTCTACCGCCAGTTCGCGGTGACCATCTCGGCCGCCACGATCATCTCGCTGATCCTCTCGCTCACGCTCTCGCCTGCACTCGCCGCGCTGCTGCTCCGCCCCAAGGCGGAAGAGGCACCGGCCAGCGGCTGGCGGCGTGCGGTGTGGCGTGCGGGCAACTGGTTCAACCGCAACTTCGATCGCCTCGGTGACTGGTATGCCCGCATCACCCAGCGCTTCGCCACGGCGCCCAAGCGGATGTTCCTTGTCTATGCCGGCCTCGTCCTCGCGACCGGCGCGATCTTCACCTCGACCCCGGCCGGGTTCATCCCCGCGCAGGATCAGGGCTATGCGCTCGCCGCGATCCAGCTGCCCGCGGGCAGCTCGATCGAGGAGACCGACCGCGTGCTGAAGAAGGCGGTGAAGAAGCTGCTCGAGGTGCCCGGCACCGAGGCGGCGGTGATGTTCTCGGGCTTTGACGGCGCATCGGGCACTCAGGCGTCGAACGCCGCGGCGGCCTATGTCACCTTCAAGCCCTTCTCCGAGCGCGCCGGCACCGACCGGACCGAGCTCAACATCGAGAACGACATGCGTGCCGCACTGGCCGACATCAACGAGGCGATGACCTTCGTCATCCCGCCCCCCGTCATTCAGGGCGTCGGCAATGGCGGCGGCTATCGTATGATGGTGCAGGACCGCAGCGACGCCGGCTATCAGGCGCTCGAAGCGGCGGCCGGCGGCGTGATCGGTGAGGCGCACAAGAGCAAGGAGCTCGCCAACGTCTTCACGCTGTTCAACACCGCGACCCCGCGCATCTATGCGAACATCGACCGCGCCAAGTCCGACATGCTCGGCGTCCCCGCGAGCCGCGTGTTCGAGGCGATGCAGGTCTATCTCGGCTCGTCCTACGTCAACGACTTCAACCTGCTCGGCCGCACCTTCCGCGTGACCGCACAGGCGGATGCCCAATATCGTGACGACCCGGCCGATATCGCGCTGCTCAAGACCAAGTCCAATGCGGGCGGGATGGTGCCGATCGGCGCGGTCGCGACGTTCGAGGACCGCACCGGGCCGTACCGCGTCACCCGCTTCAACCTCTTCCCCGCGGTCGAGGTCGATGGCGACACCGCGCCCGGCTATTCCACCGGTCAGGCGCTCGCGAAGATGGAAGTGATCGCCAAGGATCTGCCGCAGGGCTTCACCGCGGAATGGACCGATCTCGCCTTCCAGCAGAAGGCGGCGGGCAACATCGCGGTGCTGATCTTCTCGCTGTCGGTGGTGTTCGTCTTCCTGGTGCTGGCGGCGCAGTTCGAAAGCCTGATGCTGCCGATCTCGATCATCCTGATCGTGCCGATGACGCTGCTGGCCGCAATGCTGGGCGTCAATTTCCGGGGGCTGGATAACAATATCCTGACGCAAATCGGCCTGATCGTGCTGATCGGCCTGGCCGCGAAGAACGCGATCCTGATCGTCGAATTCGCCAAGCAGGCCGAGGAACGCGGCGCCACCGCGCTCGAGGCGGCGGTCGAAGCGGCACGGGTCCGGCTCCGTCCGATCCTGATGACCAGCTTCGCCTTCATCCTCGGCGTGCTGCCGCTGGTCACGGCATCGGGTCCGGGCTGGGAGCTGCGTCAGGCGCTGGGCACCGCGGTGTTCTACGGCATGATCGGCGTCACCGCCTTCGGCCTGATCTTCACCCCGACCTTCTACGTCGCGTGCCGCGCGCTCGCCGACCGGATCAAGCGTCGTCCTCGCGGCGAAGCTCCGGTGGCCGAAGTGCAGCCCGCCGAGTGACCCTGAGAAAGAGAAGGAGCAAGCCATGCTTCGCAATCTGATGACTGCCGCTTCGGCGCTGGCGCTCGCCGCCTGCGCCACCGGCCCCGACTATGCCGCTCCCCAGACGCCGTCCGCGGCCGCGGGCAAGTTCGTCGCTGCGACCAGCGCTGCGGTCGATCCGCTCGCGCCGGTGCAGGGCGAATGGTGGAAGCTCTATGACGATCCGGTGCTCGACCAGCTGATCGCCGATGCGCAGGCCGCCAACACCGATATCCGCGTTGCGGTCGCCCGGCTCGACAAGGCGCGTGCGATGCTGCGTGAGGTGAAGACCGACCGGCTGCCGGATGTCGGCGTCAGTGCGGGGGCGGACTATGGCCGCTCGCCCGCCGGGCAGCGTGCGCCGGGTGCGCGGCGTGAGGACTGGTCGATCGATGCCGGTCTCAACGTCGCGTACGAGGTCGATTTGTTCGGCCGCGTCTCGCGCGGTGTGGAAGCGGCGCGCGGCGATCTCGGCGCGGCGGAGGCCGATGTCGAAGCGGTGCGCGTCGCGATCACCGCGGAGACCGCGCGCGCCTATGCCGATGCCGCGGCCACGGCGGAGCGGATCGCTGTGGCCGAGCGGATCGTCGCGCTGCTCGACCGTTCGCTGGGATTGACCGAGCGGCGGCATCAGGTCGGGCTGACCACCAGCCTCGACACCGCGCGGATCGCGACGCTGCGCAACCAGCGCCGCGCCGACATCCCTGCGCTCGCCGCCGAGCGTGATGCAGCCTTGTTCCGGCTCGCCACGTTGACCGGTCGCGCGCCTGCAGACCTGCCGCAGATCGCGGCGCAGCGGGTCGCGACGCTGCGGCTCGACCAGCCGATCCCGGTGGGCGACGGTGCGCAGCTGCTCGCGCGCCGCCCTGACGTCCGCGCCGCCGAACGCCGGCTTGCGTCCGCTACCGCGCGGATCGGGGTGGCAACCGCCGACCTCTATCCGCGCGTGACGCTTGGCGGGTCGATCGGCTCGACCGGCCCCGATATCGGCGATGTGTTCGGCGGCGGACCGCTGCGCTGGCTGCTCGGTTCGCTGATCAGCTGGTCGTTCACCGATCACGCGCGCGCGCGTGCACAGGTCGCGGGTGCGGAAGCTGATAGCCGCGCCGCGCTCGCGGAGTTCGACGGCACCGTGCTGCGCGCGCTGCAGGAGACCGAAACCGCGCTGTCGGCCTATGCCCGCACGCTCGACCGGCGCATCGCGCTTCAGGCGGCGCGCGACGCGGCGGAGAAGGCGGCGCGGATCGTCCGCGCCCAGCAGCGCGAGGGGCAGGTCGATGGCCTCGTCCTGCTCGACGCCGAGCGCAGCTTCGCCGAGGCGGAGGCCGAGCTGGCGGCAATCGATGCCGGAATCGCGACGACGCAGATCAACTTGTTCAAGGCGCTGGCAGGCGGTTGGGGCGCGCGATCGACCAGCTGACTATTCGCGCAAAGCGGTAACAAAGAGGTCATGACCATTGTAGCGCATAGCACAGTGGACATGGCCTCTTCGCGCGATATGCTGCCTCCGAATTTCCGGATCATCCGAAAACAGGGAGAGCGTCATGAAGGCAGGGCGGGGGCTATGGTTGCTGTTGGCCGGGACAACGTTGTCCGCGACGTCTGTTGCGGCGCAGGACAGCCCGGCCTCGACCGCCAACCCTGCAAACTGGCCCGCGGCGAAGAGCGTCGGGCTGGTCGATCCCGCGACCGAGAAGAAGATCGACGCCCTGCTCGCCAAACTCTCGATCGAGCAGAAGGTCGGACAGCTGATTCAGGCCGATATCGGCGCGATCAAGCCCGAGGAGCTGCGTACCTATCCGATCGGCAGCGTTCTGGCCGGGGGCAGCTCGCCGCCGCTCAATGCGCCCGACCGGTCGGCGATCGGGCCCTGGCTCGCCACGGCGCAGGCGTTCCGCGCGGTCTCGCTCGAGAAGCGGCCGGGCTATGTGCCGATCCCCAATATCTTCGGCATCGACGCCGTCCACGGCAACAGCAACATCATCGGCGCGACGATCTTTCCGCATAACATCGGGCTTGGCGCGGCGAACGACCCCGTGCTGATCGGCAAGATCGGCCGCATCACCGCGGTCGAGACCGCGGCGGCGGGGATGGACTGGGCGTTCGGCCCGACGCTCGCCGTGCCGCAGGACGATCGCTGGGGCCGCGCCTATGAGGGGTATTCGGAGCGGCCCGACATCTCGAAGGCCTATGCCCGGGCGCTGATCGACGGGCTGCAGGGCGCGCGTGCCTCGGGCACGATCCAGCAGGGTCATGTCGCGGCATCGGCCAAGCATTTCCTGGGCGATGGCGGCACCACCGGCGGCGTCGATCAGGGCGATACGAAGGTCGACGAGAAGACGCTGATCGCGACACATGCACAGGGCTATGTCTCGGCGATCGATGCCGGGGTGATGACGGTGATGGCGTCGTTCAACAGCTGGAACGGCGAGAAGATGCACGGCAACCAGTCGATGCTGACCGATGTGCTCAAGGGCAAGATGGGCTTCGACGGCTTCGTCGTCAGCGACTGGAACGGGCACGTCCAGATCAAGGGCTGCACCGCCACCGATTGTGCGCGCGCGATCAATGCCGGCATCGACATGCTGATGGCGCCCGACACCTGGAAGGGGCTGTACGAAAGCACGCTCAAGCACGCGAAGAGCGGCGCGATCCCGATGGCGCGGATCGACGACGCGGTGCGCCGCATCCTGCGCGTCAAGTTCAGGCTGGGCTTGTTCGATGCCCCTCGTCCCTATGACGGCCGCGCCGCGCTGATGGGCGCGCCGGAGCATCGCGCGGTGGCGCGTGAGGCGGTGCGCAAGTCGCTGGTGCTGCTCAAGAATGAGGGGAGCGTGCTGCCGATCCGCGGCGGCGCGAAGGTGCTGGTGGCGGGTGCGGGTGCCAATGACATGACCCCGCAGACGGGCGGCTGGACGCTGAGCTGGCAGGGCGACGGCAATGTGCGCAGCGACTTCCCCAATGCCCAGACGATCTGGGAGGGGATCGACGAAGCGGTGCGCGCGCAGGGCGGCGCCGCGACGCTCAGCGCCGACGGCAGCTTCACCGCGAAACCCGATGTCGCGATCGTCGTGTTCGGCGAAGCGCCCTATGCCGAGATGCGCGGCGACATCAACACGCTCGAGTTCGAGCCGGGCGACAAGCAGGCGCTGGCCGTTCTCAGGAAACTCAAGGCCGCGGGCATCCCCACCGTCTCAGTGTTTCTGTCGGGCCGCCCGCTCTGGGTGAATCCCGAGCTCAACGCATCGGACGCGTTCGTTGCGGCGTGGCTGCCGGGCAGCGAGGGCGGCGGCATCGCGGACGTGCTGATCGGCGACAAGGCGGGCAAGCCGCGCCACGACTTCCACGGGCGGCTGAGCTTCTCCTGGCCGAAGACCGCAGGCCAGTTCGTGCTCAACCCCGGCCAGCCGGGCTATGACCCGCTGTTCGCTTACGGCTTTGGCCTCGACTATCGCACGCCGGGCAAGCCGCTCGGCACACTGAGCGAGGTGTCGGGCGTCGACGCCAGCCTGTCGAACCGGACGATCTTTTTCGCGCGCGGCTCGGTTCCGGCGCCCTATGCGATCGCATCCGCGCCGGGGATCGCCCGCAGCGCGGTCGATTCGGCGACGCAGCAGGAAGGCGCGATCCGCCTGACATGGAGCGCGCCCGCGGCATTCACGCTCGCCGGGCCGGAGGTCGACTGGTCGCGCGAGAGCAATGCCGATCTGTCGCTGCGCATCGTCTATCGTGTCGATACCGCGCCGACGGGGCCGGTCGAGATCGCGATCCCCGACAGCGCGACCGGCAAGGGGCTTGTCGCCACTGCGATGTTCAGCCGGCAGCCGGGCGTATGGCAGACCGCGACGCTGAGCCTCAAATGCTTCGCCAGGGTCAATCCGGACCTGCGCAAGGTCGCCGCGCCGTTGCGGATCACCGCCGCCGGTCCCTTCGCGCTCAGTATCTCCGACGCACGGATCGTGTCCGACCCGCACGAGAGCCGCTGCCCCGAATAGCTGCCGGGCGGCGATGCGCCTAGGCAGGACGCGGCGAGGGGGATAGGCTCGCGTTCGGAAGGGGGCAGGCGATGCAGGGTCAGGTGATGGTGCAGTCATCGTCCGGCTGGGACCTGCCCGATCGCGTGCGCCTGCCGCTCGCCTTCGACGTGGACCGGCTGCGTGCCGACCTTCAGGTGGTGGACCGCGACTGGATCGATCACCTCGTGCGCCAGAATTATGAAGGCAACTGGTCGGTCCTCCCGCTGCGGCACATGGCGGGCGCGACGCATCCGGTGATGATGATCTATGCCGATCCTACCGCGACCGAAGTCGTCGACGGCCCGCTGCTCGCGCAGACCCCCTGCTTCCGCGAGGTTCTCGCGCAGTTTCGGTGCCCGCTCCACGTCGTGCGGCTGATGCGGCTGACTCCCGGGTCTGTGATCAGGCCGCATCGCGACCATGACGTCGCCGCCGAAAGGGGCGTTGCGCGCATCCATATCCCGATCACGACCAATCCCGATGTCGAGTTCCTGCTCAACGGGACGCCACTGGCGATGGCGCCGGGTGAGGCCTGGTATCTGCGGCTGGCCGATGAGCATGCGGTGGCCAATCGCGGCACCACCGATCGCGTGCATCTGGTGATCGACTGCATCGTCGACGACTGGCTCGCCGCGATGCTGCGCGCCGCCGCCTGACGCACGGGCTGCGAGCCGCACCGCAGGGACCGGCCAGGCCGGTCCCGCGGTTTCATGCGGAAGGAAAAATGGTGCTGCCGGTGAGGATTGAACTCACGACCTCAGCCTTACCAAGGATGCGCTCTACCACTGAGCTACGGCAGCACTCGGCGGGCGGGGCCCGCGCGGGAGCGGCCCTTTTGCGCAGGGTCAGCCGCTTGTCAAGGCGAACACGCCGGGTTTATCGCATTGCGCCATGAACGATGCCGACAAGAAGGCCCGCCTCGCCGCAGCGCTCCGCGAGAATCTGCGCAAGCGCAAGGCACAGGCGCGGGGGGTGGGGGCGCAAGATCGCAATCTGTCGGAGGCGAAGCGGGACGAAGACTGATCCTTCTGCGTCACCCCGGACTTGTGCCGGGGTCCACGGTGCCGCACCCGTTGCCCTCGAGCCTCTTTCCCATAGCCCGCCGCCCGGTGGACCCCGGCATAAGGCCGGGGTGACGGCGGGTCGCGATTATCTGGCGGTGATCGGCCGGCACTTGGCCTCAAGCCACACCCGCTCCTCGGGCGAGAGCTGCGGTCCCAGCACTTCCAGCACTTTGGCATGGTACGCATCGAGCCAGCGGCGCTCGTCCTCGGTCAGCAGGCCCGGCTCGATCAGGCCGCGCTCGATCGGGGCGAAGGTCAGCGTCTCGAAGCCGAGCATCGGCGATTCGGCGCCGGGAATGTCCTTGTCGATCACCAGCACCAGATTCTCGATGCGGATGCCGAACTCGCCCGACTTGTAATAGCCCGGCTCGTTCGACAGGAACATGCCCGCGCGCAGCGGTTCGGCGGGACCGCCGCCCGGATAATTGGGCGCGGCGATGCGCTGCGGCCCTTCATGGACCGACAGATAGGCGCCGACGCCATGGCCGGTGCCATGACCATAGTCGCAGCCGACTTCCCACAGCGGCCGCCGTGCAAAGCTGTCGATCTGGCCGCCGGTGGTGCCCGCGGGGAAGATCGCGGTGGCGATCGCGATATGGCCCTTGAGCACGCGGGTGAAGCGGTCGCGCATTTCCAGCGTCGGCTCGCCGATCGGGAGCACGCGCGTCACGTCGGTGGTGCCGTCGGCATATTGCCCGCCCGAATCGACCAGATAGAGCTGGCCATTCTCGATCGGCAGGCTCGACTCCTCGGTCACCTTGTAGTGCGGGATCGCGCCATTGGGGCCGGTGCCCGAAATCGTGTCGAACGACAGGTCCTTGAGCAGCCCGGTCTCCTCGCGGAACGCCTGCAGGCGATTGGCGGCCGAAATCTCGGTTACGCCACCCTTGGGCATCTCGGCCTCGGCCCATTTGAGGAACCGGGCGAGCGCGGCGCCGTCGCGTGCCTGTGCCGCGCGGTGTCCCGAAATCTCGGCGTCGTTCTTGATCGCCTTGGCCAGCACCACCGGATCGCGCACCGCCAGAATCTTCGCGCCGCCGGCATCGAGCGCGTCGAAGATCGCCGCCACCGATCCCGCAGGATCGGCTGCGACGCGCTTGCCGGCGAACTGCGCCAGTGCCGGGGCAAAGGCGCTGCGGTCATGCACGCGCACCGCATTGCCCAGATGCTTGGCGACATCGTCGCCGACCTTGTCCTTCGCGACGAACAGGTCGGCGGTGCCGTCCGAATTGACGATCGCATAGGCGAGCGCGACCGGCGTGTGGCTGACATCGGTGCCGCGCACGTTGAACGCCCAGGCGATCGAATCGAGTGCGGAGAGCACCACGGCATCCGCCTTGCGCTCGCTCAGCCAGTCGGCGATCCCGGCGCGCTTGGCGGCGCTGGTTTGCCCCGCGGTGTCGTCGCCCTGCACGGAAAGCCGGGCGTCAGAGGGGAGGGGCCGGTCGTCCCACACCGCATCGATCGGGTTGCGCTCGACCGCGACCAGCTCGGCGCCCTTCTCGGCGAGCGCCTTGCGCGCTTCCTCGACCCAGCCGCGCGTGTGCAGCCAGGGATCATAGCCGATCCGCCCGCCCTGCGGCGCATGCTCGCCCAGCCAGCTGGCAATGCTCACCTGCGGCACGGGGACATAGTCCCAATGACTGCCGTCGACCTGCTGGCGCACCTGAAGCGTGTAGCGGCCGTCGGTGAAGATCGCCGCGGCCTCGGGCAGCACCACCGCGCTGCCCGCGCTGCCCTGAAACCCGGTCAGCCAGCCGAGGCGCTGCGCATAGCCGCCGACATATTCGCTCATATGCTCGTCGGTCAGCGGCACGACGAACCCGTCGAGCTGCTCGCGCTTGAGCTGCGCCCGCAATGCGTTCAGGCGATCGGCATAGGTGGACATTCTCGTGATCCTCAACAGCGCGTGGTCCGGCGGCTCCTTCCCCTATCTGGGTGCGGCAAGGCCGCCTGTGAAGCCGTCCGGGCAATGGCGAATGGCTAGGCCGATCGCGCGCCATTGGGAAGGGGGCGAAGGTGCGGGTTAACGCCGCTGCGGGCTGTGCCAGCATGGAACGCCGGGAAATCGGGGGTGGCATATATCGCCCAAAGTCCCGATCATAATGGGACAAGGGCAAGCGGAGTCGGCACGTGAACTGGAGTGGTTGGGCGATCAGGACGGGGCTTCTCGTTGGCGGCGTGGCCGCGGCGATGGGCGCTGCTGCGCTTGTGCCTGCCCCCGCTGCCGCGCCTGCGAAACCCGCGGCTGCCGCGCCCAAGCCCGCTGCACCGCCGCCCGCGCCCAAGCCTGTCGAGCCCGCGGCCGAACCGGGGCTGGTGGTCAAGCGTATCCTCGATATCCCCGGCCCGATCCGCTTCGGCGAATATTATTGGAACACCGACGATGTCCCAGCGGACGGCCCGCTGACGATCACCATCGATCTCGAGGCAGAGACGATGTCGGTGTTCCGCGACGGCTATGAAATCGGCGCCACCGCGATCCTCTATGGCGCGGACGAGAAGCCGACCCCGCTCGGCGTGCACAAGATCACGCAGAAGAAGGTGCACCACATCTCCAACCTCTACGGCGCGCCGATGCCGTACATGATGCGCCTGACCAATGACGGCGTCGCGATCCACGCGTCGGAGGTCGAGATGGGCGCCGCGACGCATGGCTGCATCGGGGTGCCTTTGCCCTTCGCCAAACTGATCTTCGCGCAGGCCAAACTCGGCGACCGCGTCATCATCACCCGCGGTAAGCGCCTCGGCATGGGCGGCGTGATCGGGAACTGAGACGTCCGCTCGCTCTTCACGCGCTCCCTCCTAGCCGCCTTCCCCTCCCGCTCAATCGTCATCCCCGTCCTCTCATTCGTCATCCCCGCGAAGGCGGGGATCCATTCCGGCTGACCTGTCGGGTCAAGCCGAGACGGCGGGGAGAATGGATTCCCGCCTTCGCGGGAATGACGACAGAGGAACAATTGGGTTTCGACTTTGCGCGCAAGCCACGGGAAGCATCCCCTTTACACCACGCCTATCTTGCGGAGCATATTCGCAGGAGACTTCACATGACCCTCGCTTACAAGGACATTGCCTCGCCGGTCGGTACGCTGCGCCTCGTCGCCAGCGACGCCGGGCTGGTCGCGATCCTCTGGCCCAATGAGCGCCCCGGCCGCGTGCCGCTCGGCGCGACGGTCGAGGACGATGCGCACCCGATCCTCGTCCGCGCCGCTACGCAGGTCGACGCCTATTTCGCCGGCAAGCTGCGCGCCTTCGACGTGCCGCTCGATTTTCGCGGCACCGATTTCCAGCGCAGCGTGTGGCAGGCGCTGCTCACCATCCCGTTCGGCGAGACGCGCAGCTACGTCCAGATCGCGCGCCAGATCGGCCGCCCCACCGCGAGCCGCGCGGTCGGCGCCGCCAATGGCCGCAACCCGGTCTCGATCATCGCGCCGTGCCACCGCGTGATCGGCACCAACGGCACGCTCACCGGCTTTGCCGGCGGGCTCGAGGCCAAGCGCATGCTGCTCGACCTCGAAGCCGCCTAGCCCCTCTCTCCATCGTCATCTCATCCCTCGCAGTCGTCATTCCCGCGCAGGCGGGAATCCATTCTGGCTGACCTATCGGATCGTGCCGCAGCGTCAGCCTCAATGGATCCCCGCCTGCGCGGGGATGACGGCCAAGGAATCCCGGCCTTCTATTCCTTGATCGTCAGCGCTTCCCCGACCTTCGCCGCTTCGATCTGCGCCGGGGTGAAGGGGAAGCGGACCCATGCCTTCCTGGCATAGAGATGCGTCTGGTCGGCATACCAGGGCGATGCCGGGTCGGGGGACTGCGAGTAGCTCAGCACCGTATCCGCCACCGGCCCCGCGGCGTCGAAGCCGACCACCTGCACATAGCTCGATCCGTGCCGCGGGGTGACTCCGCCCGGTGCAGGGTCGGAGATCTGGACGTTGAGCACGCCCAACTGCCCGTCGCCGCCGTGCACCGGGATGCGTTCATTGCCGCGCTGCGCATAGTGGACATCGCCCCAGCGCGCATCGAGTGCGACGCCTGCCTTGGTCACCTCTTCGGCCGCGGCCTTGAGCGTAGCGATCAGCTTCGATCCCGTGTCGCCGGTGGTGACGAAGTCGCGCGGCGTGTGGAGCGGGTCCTTCACATCGAACGGCACCGCCCAGATGCCGGGCACGCTCCGCGCCTTCATCCAGAAGCGGTCGAACAGCCACGCGCCGCGGCTGTCATTCTCGAATCGCCCATCCCATTTGCCCAGCGCGGCACAGGCATCGGCGACCTCGGCCTTGCCCGCGCATAGGGCCAGCAGCGGCTTCAGCGCGAGATCGGCGGCGAGGCTCTTATTGGCGAAGGCCATGTCCTGCACGCGTTTGTGATCGACCTTGCCGCCCGCGATCAGCGCATCGGTCTCGATAAAGCCCGATCGCGTGCGCAGGCTCACTTGCTGCTCCGTCGGGCCGAGGATCGGCGACAGCGGCGCATGGGGGACGCGCGGATTGCTCAGCCAGTAGCTGTCGTTCATGTTCGCGACGTAATCGCGCCGCTGGTAGATCGCCTGATCGCCGGCCGGCATCAGCCCCGGCACCGACGTTCCCGCCGCCTCGTCCCACGCGCAGGCCGATTTCGACCCGTCGAGCAGTACCGCCGCGCGCGCCACCGCGGGCGACAGCGCCGTCGCGCATGCCTTGATCTTTTCGGCCGAGACATTGGGCACCGCGGTCACATCGGCATGCAGCGCGTCGCCGTGCCGGTCGGCGGCGATGGTATTGACCCACGGAATCGCGAGGCTCTGCGTCACCACGTCGCGCACTTCGCCGACGTTGCGCGCCCGCGCGATCTTCAGCCAGGTGCCGACTGCGCGCTGGTTGCCGCGATTGGCGTCGCGCACCGCGAACGCAATCTTGTCGGTCCAGTTCACCATCGCCTGCGGCATCGTCACCACCGCCCCGAAGCGGGTCGAGTAGAGCGTGCGCTCGACCGATTTCCCGTCGGGCAACGGCACGCTGATGGTCTTCGCGATCATCTTTTCCGACTTGCCGTCGACCAGATACGCGGTCGGATCGGCAGGATCGAGCGCAAGCTGATACAGGGTGAAGTGCCGCGCCGCGGTCACCGTATGCGTCCAGGCGATGTCGCGGTTGAAGCCGAGGGTGGGGAAGGGGGTTCCGGCAATCCCCACGCCCGCGACATCGATCTTGCCGGGGATGGTGATGTGCATTTCCCAGAAGCGGCTCGGTCCGTGCCAGGGGAAATGCGGGTTGCCGACCAGCAACCCCTTGCCGTCCACGGTCACGTCGCCGCCGAACGCCCAGCCGTTGCTGGCGATCTCCAGCCGGTCGAAATCGGGCAGTATCGCGCGGCTCAGCGCGGCCGGCTTCGTCGCACCCGGCGGCACCGCATTGGCGATCCCGGGGGCGAGCGCCAGCGAGCTCGCCAGCAGCATCTGCTTCTCGTTCAATCGCAATGTGTCGTCGGCGGTGATCGGCCGCACCCACGGTTTTCCGCGGCATTCGGCGGGAACGCCTTGCGGCCCGATGTCACGCAGATAGCGGTTATAGCCCGCCACATAACCCTGGACGAGCTCGAGTGCGTCGCGACCCTGCGCCCGTACGCCCCTGCGCAGCGCGGGCAGGTCGATCGCACTGCGGAAGAACAGGTCGGAGCTGAGATTGTCGACCTTCTGGAAGCCGAGCGTCGCGCTCTCCTTCGGCCCGAAGTGCAGCGATCGCTCGCCCGCCACCGTCGCGAACTCCTCGGCGATCATGCACAGATTGTCCTGCGCATAGGCATAGCCCACGCCATAGCCCGCCCCGCGCCAGTCCTTGGCGTTGATATGCGGGATGCCGTGCTGCGTGCGGACGATCTTCGCCTCGTAGCGCTGCGCCGCCGCGGTTCCTGTCAGCGCCACCAATGCCGCGCCCACCATCATCGCCCGTTTCATACGCCTACTCCTGTTCGTTTCGGCCATGATGCGCGGGGCTTACGTTTGCGGCAAGTGCGTGGTGAGCAATGCCAGCTCGACTTGGACGAAGCCGAGCGGCTAGGGAAAGGCGATGACTGATAAGCCCCCCGTCGCCGCCACCCGTCCCCACAGCTTCGAGCGCCACGGGGTGACGATCGAGGATCCGTGGAACTGGCTGCGCGATCCGGGCTATCCCAACGTCACCAGCGAAGAGGTGCTGACCTACCTCAAGGACGAGAACGCCTATTTCGAAACGGTGATGAAGCCGTTGAAGCCGCTCGCCGACACGCTGTTCGCGGAGATGCGCGGCCGAATCAAGGAAGACGATGCCACCGTCCCCCAGAAGGACGGCGACTGGCTCTATTGGGCCGATTTCGAGCAGGGCGGCGAATATCGCCGCTGGTGGCGCAAGCCCGTCGCTGGGGGTGAAGACAGTCTGATCCTCGACGAACCGGCGCTGGCGAAGGGCAAGGAATATTTCCGTCTCGGCGGCTTCTCGGTCTCCAACAACGGCCGCTGGCTGGCTTATGCCTATGACGACAACGGCTCGGAACGCTTCCTGCTCAAGGTCAAGGACCTCGAGACCGGTGAGCATCTGCCTGACGAGATTCCGGGCATGCTCTCCGACATCGTCTGGACCGCGGACGATGCCGGCTTCCTCTATGGCCTCGCCAACGATCAGTGGCGTACCGATAATGCGCGCTACCACCGGCTCGGCAGCGATCCGGCCGGGGATGTCGAGCTCTATCACGAGGACGACGAGGGCTATCGCGTCGGCGTCGGTGAGACCCAGTCGCGCAAATGGATCGTGATCTCGACCGGCGATCATGTCACCAGCGAGGTGCGCCTGCTCCCCGCCGACAACCCGTTCGCCGAGCCGATCCTGGTCGCGCCGCGCAAGGAAGGGCGTGAGTATGACGTCGAGGAGCATGACGGCACGCTGTTCATCCACACCAACGATACGCACACCAATTTCCGGCTGTGCACCGCGCGCATCGATGCGCCGGGCGAGTGGGTCGAACGGATCGCGCCGTCGCCGCATTTCTACATGACCGGCGTCACCACCTTTGCCGATTTCTTCATCGTCGAGGGGCGCGAGGACGGCCTCGATCAGATCGAGCTTCACCGTTATTCGGGCGGTGAAGGCAAGCGCATTGCCTTTGCCGAGGCGAGCTATGTCGCGTCGCTCGGCGACAATCCCGAATATGCGATGGACGTGCTGCGCATCGGTTATGAATCGATGGTCACGCCCGGCACCGTCTATGACTATCACGTCGCGACCGGCGAGCTAGAAGTGCGCAAGGTTCAGGTCATCCCCTCGGGCTATGACGCATCGAAATACGCCACCGAGCGCCTCAGGATCACCGCGCGCGACGGCACCGAGGTGCCCTGCTCGATCGTCTATCCCAAGGACTTCCCGCGCGACGGCACGGGGAAGGTCTATCTCTACGCCTATGGCGCCTACGGCATCGCGATCCCGCCGGGCTTCTCGACCTCGCGCATGTCGTTCCTCGACCGCGGCGTCGCCTTCGCCATCGCGCATATTCGCGGCGGCGACGATCTCGGCCAGCAATGGTATCTCGACGGCAAGCTCACCAAGCGCACCAACACCTTCAACGACTTTGTCGATGTCGCGAAGGGGCTGATCGAGCGCGGCTTCACCCACAAGGGCGGGATCGCCATTGCCGGCGGATCGGCGGGTGGCGAGCTGATGGGCGCGGTGATCAACTCCGACCCCGATCTGTGGGGGGCGGTGGTCGCCGATGTGCCGTTCGTCGACGTGCTCAACACGATGCTCGACGATACGCTTCCGCTCACGCCGGGCGAATGGCCCGAATGGGGCAATCCGATCACCGACAAGGAAGCGTTCGAGCTGATCCGCGGCTATTCGCCCTACGACAACGTCAAACCCCAGGCCTATCCGCCGATCTTCATCTCGGGCGGCCTCAACGATCCGCGCGTGACCTATTGGGAGCCGGCCAAATGGGCGGCGAAGCTGCGCGCGACCAAGACCGACGATAATGTCCTGCTGCTCAAGACCAATATGGGCGCGGGGCATGGCGGCAAATCGGGCCGCTGGGAAAGCCTGCACGAGGCCGCAGAGGAGAACGCATTTGTCCTCTGGCAGCTTGGGCTTAGCAACGCGGGGTAGACATGCAGATCGCCGTTCTCACGCTCGACGGGTATAACGAGCTCGATTCCTTCATCGCAGCCGCGATCCTCAACCGGATGCGGGGCAAGGGCTGGGCGGCGTATATCACCTCGCCGACCGACGAGGTGACGTCGATGAACGGCGTCACCGTTCGCGCTCAGCGCGGGCTCGATTTCCTGGAGCAGGCCGACGCGGTCCTGATCGGCAGCGGCATCCGGACGCGCGACCATGCCGCCGACGCCGATCTGCTGGGCCGCATCCGCCTCGATCCCGCGCGCCAGCTGATCGGCGCGCAATGTTCGGGCACGTTGCTGCTCGCGAAGCTCGGGCTGGTCGGCGATCTTCCCGCCTGCACCGATCTCACCACCAAGCCCTGGGTGATCGAGGCGGGGGTCAATGTCATCGACGCGCCGTTCGTCGCGCATGGCAATGTCGCGACCGCAGGCGGCTGCCTCGCCTCGCAATATCTCGCGGCGTGGATGATCGCGCGGCTGGGTTCGCTCAAGGATGCCGAGGAAGCGATCCACTATGTCGCCCCGGTCGGCGAAAAGGTGGAGTATGTGACCCGCGCGTTAGGGGTGGTGGGCCCGTTCCTGCCGCTTGCACAGGCGGCATAGCCTAAGGCGACCGGCCAAGAACCACCCCGGCAGGGGGCCGGGGTGGCGCAGGAGAGATCCCGACAGGCCTCTGGCGATGCCCCCGAGCCGTGAGCGACCGCTACTCCCCCTCCACCTTCCGCTGCTCCAGCTGCGTCCGCCGATGGCAGCGGTGGCAGAAGGCGTAGTCGAACATCTCCGCCAGTACCCACGCCTGCGTCGCCACGTCCCACGCCGCCCATGCCTCCCGCGTCACGCCCGGCGTGCCGCAGCCCTCGCATACAAAAATGATCCGCTCGCTCTCGCTCATGCGTGCAGCCTTAGCGGCGGATCGCGCCGCTTTGGGGATTGTCCGCTCCAAAACGGAGCTATCGCTAGTTGCTCCGAAATGGCGGTAAGCCGCCCCGCATCCGCGCTATCCCGAAACGATTTGATGAGGCGTTACAGCTAGATAGCGCCGATGAACTTCGACAATCGCTGGCAACGCGATCACGCACGCCGGACCTGGAATCGTGCTCGTTTCGATCGGCGCCCCCGACGACGCTTTGGCCGTGCGGCACTGATCGCAACGGCGCTCGCGGGCATCGCCGGCGGGCTGGGCTGGGTGATGTATCCGCTGGTGCCGGGGGAGGCGCGTGCAGTGACGGATGCGCCGGCGTTCGATCGCCCCGCGACCCGCTTCACCCTGTGTCATAGCGGGGGCGGGACCAATTGCGTGGTCGATGGCGACACGTTCCGGATGGACGGAGCGAAGATCCGCATCGCCGATATCGATACCCCCGAAACGCACCCCGCCCGCTGCGCGCGGGAGGCGGCGCTGGGTAAGGCCGCCACGCACCGGCTTCATGCGCTGCTCAATTCGGGACGGGTCTCGCTCGAGACCGCCGGGCGCGATGTCGATCGCTATGGCCGCAAGCTGCGGCTGGTGTCGGTCGATGGCCGCGGCGTCGGCGAGACCCTGATCGCCGAGGGCCTCGCCCGCCGTTATGCCGGCGGCTATCGCGAAGGGTGGTGCGGCTGAATTAAGGGCGGAAGCGGCGTCTGCGAGATGCTGTCCGCGCGGAGGCTGCTCCCGCCCTTCCGAACCCGTGGGGTCCGGACCATGTAGCTTGGGAAATCAGTGCCGTATCAGCGCGGCTCGTACATCGACACCTCGGTCTCCACGCTCACGCGGCCTGCGGGAATGCGAACGCCGCGCTCGGCCATCTCCTTGCGGAAATCCTTCTCGGCGTCGGCGAGTTCGGCCTCATATTCGGCATAGGCATCGACCCGGTCGGCCTCGTCATTCGCATCGGCCAGATCCTTGCGCAGCTCGCGCTTCGCCTCGCTGATCGACGTCTTGTAGTCGAGGTAATGGCTGTTGCTGTCGTCGAAGACCGGCTTCGCGCGGTCGCGTGCCAGCGCCGGCACCGTCAGCACGGCCAGCGCCGCGGCGGTAAGCGTCAGGGTTCGCATCGTTCATCTCCTCATGTTGCCATGAACCGGGAGAGGAACGGCTGCCCACACCACCCGGTTGCGGGTGAAAACGGACGGCGGCGCAGGTTCCTATGAGCGGACCGGGGCGAAGCGTGGCGCGGAAGGGGCGGGCCGAACGTCCCCAAAAACGGCGGCAGACCGACCTTTCATCGGGGGTTCAGCCCACCGCCACAATGCGGCCCGAATTGGTTCAGCTGTCGTGCTTCAGCCGCGCGCCAGCACCATGTGCAGCGCCTGCTCGCCCGGCGCGTGTTCGGTGACGCGATAGCCGAGCGCGGGCAGGTCGATCCGCTCGAACAGCGCCTCGCCCTTGCCCATCAGTGTCGGCGCGATCGCGACATGCATCGTGTCGATCGCGCCCGCCTTCAGATAATGGCGCACGGTCGAGACCCCGCCGCCGATGCGAATATCCTGCTCGCCCGCTGCCGCGCGCGCCAGTTCCAGCGCTTTGTCCGGCCCTTCGGTGACGAAGTGGAACACGGTGCCGCCGTCCATCTCCAGCGGCGCGCGGGCGTGATGCGTCAGGACATAGACGGGGCAATGATAGGGCGGGTTGTCGCCCCACCAGCCTTTCCATTCGCCGTCGGGCCACGGCCCGCGCACCGGGCCGAACATGTTGCGCCCCATCACCCATGCGCCAAGGCCGGCCATCGAGCGTTCGGCAAAGCCGTTGTCGACGCCCTCATTGCCGCCGTCCTGACCGGTCATCGTCTTGAAACAGCGGCTGCCGGTCAGCCAGTTGTGGAAACTGGCACCCTTGCCCAGCGGATGCTCGAGGCTCTGCTCGGGCCCCGCGCCATAGCCGTCGGCCGAGATGCTGAACCCGTTTACGCGCACCTTGCTCATCGTCGGTCTCCAAACGCCGCGCGTGCTTCGACGCGCGGCGCTTCGGGTGGATCAGGCGGTCGCGGCGACCTGATAGAGGAAATCGACGAAGCCGAAGGTTGCTGCGTCCATTCCCATCACCTTGGGGTTGCTGCTCTCGATCACGAAATACTCGTTCGGGGCGTGTGCGCCGCTGCCATGGCCGAAGCCGAACTGGCCCGCGGGCAGGTTGAGCGGTGGGCCGGTGAAGATCACCCCCGGCCAGCTTCCCGCCAGCCGCGGGTGCAGCGTCGCGGGCACGCCCAGCCGCGCGCAGGTCGCCAGCTCGGCGCGAATCAGCGCGCTGTTCTCGTCGGTCTGGGTCGGACCATAGCCCCCGCTCACATTGACCTCGACATCGGTGAAGCCGCGCTTGTCGAGATGCGCGCGCAGCTTGGCCATGGTGTCGTCTTTGGTCATGTCGGGCACCAGCCGCATCTCGATCTTGGCGGTGGCCTTGCCCGGCAGCACGGTCTTGCCGCCCGGACCCATATAGCCCGACACCAGCCCCTGGATGTTGACCGTCGGCACCTGCGCCAGCCGCACCATCGACTCTTCCCAGCTCATGTCATCGATCCAGCGCGATACGCCGAGCGCCTTCTTGGCGTCCTCCTCGCGCGTGTTTGCGGCGGTCTGGGCGATCAGCTGGCGCTGCCGCGCGGTCAGCGGCTGAACCTTCTCCTGAATGCCGTCGATCGTGACGGTGTTGCCGTCCTTCGACACCAACGTGGAGAGTGCCGCGACCAGCCGCCAGGGCGGGCTGTCGACGCGCGCCTTCTCGCTCGAATGCACATCGCCCTTGGGCCCGCGGCCCCATTTCTCGCCCGACACGGTGAGCTCGAACTCGACCGCGCCCTTGGCGCCCAGCGCCAGCGTGACCCCGCCCGTCGCCGGGCTCTGCCAGCCGGTCGGGATGATCACGCCGACGGTCTTTTTGAGCGCGGCTGCGACTTGCGGCGCGGTGACGATCTCATGGAAATTGGGGGAGGCGATCTCCTCCTCACCCTCGGCGATCAGCACGAGATTGACCGGCAGCTTGCGCCCTGCCGCCTTCATCGCGTGCAGCGCCGCGAGGAAGGTCGCCTGCGGCCCCTTCTGGTTCACCGCGCCACGGCCCATCACCACCTTGCCGAAGCCGGGCTTGTCGACCAGCCGCGCCTCAAGCGGCGGGTTCTCCCACTCCGCCGGGTCGAACTGCTTGACGTCGTACATGAAATAGATGCCGAGCGTCTTCTTTGCGCCCGCGTCGAGCGTCGCGAACACGCCGGGCTTGCCCTTCGACGGCACGATCTCGGCATGCTGGAAGCCGGCGTCGAGCGCCAGCTGCTTCATATAGTTCGGGCCTTCAGGATAGCCGCGATTCTCGGCCGCGATCGAGGGGAGCCTGATCCAGTCCTGCAGCCGCTTGAGCGCGGTGTCGTGGTTGGCGGCGATCGCCTTCTTCACGTCCGCCATCTGGTCCGTGGCGGCGAGTGCCGCGCCCGGAGCCGTCAGCGCGGCGCCTGCCGCCGCGGCCTTGAGCATTGCGCGCCGTCCGATCGTGCCGCTGGTCTCGTGCATCCCCTCATCTCCTCTTGCTGGTTTTTCGGCAGCCTAGCGGGGCGGGGGCGAACCGCAATCGCCGTGTCCGGGCAATGCGATTCGCATGAATTGCGATTCTCAGGTCTGATCGGGTCCGAATCCCGATCCCTCCCGTGCGACGCTTTCGTCCGGACGACTGGCCGACCACAATATGTTGTGGATGAATCGGTGCATGAAATTTTTGTGAAGTTCCGCGTTCGTTCACTTGCATTCTGAAAAGGCGAGGAAGGCCCGCGCGTCGCATGCGGTAAGGCGTGGTTGGGCGGGGGTGAACCGACTCAAATCGGCGACGAACCGAGTCTTCAAACCTTCATTTACTGTCTTGCCTCGGACGCCGATCTGCCACAATCTATAGTGGTCACACAGGGGGACAAGCCCAAGCACTGGTGGAACGCCGCCCGCGAACCCATATTCGCGGCAGGGTCTGCTGCGTGCCGGGCAAGGCGGATGGACATCTTTTGTTCTCACGCCCGCGCGCGTGCGGTGCTACCATCGCAAGGCGCCCCCGAGTCGTGATCTGGACGGGCAAGGGACGAGCGACGATGGACTTCAGGGAACAGCAGGAAGCAAGCGTGAGTGAGACCGTGACCGATACCACAGAAGCCCCCGTCGTCGCTGGCGCAGAGGTCAAAGCTGCGCCCGAAAAGGTGGCCGAGAAGACCGGCGCCAAGGTCAAGAAGCGGCTCGATACCAAGGCGATCGCGCCGCGGATCTTCCCGGTCGAGGTCGATCATTCGCGCGACGCGTTGCTCACCGAATTCGGCAAGGAAACGCTCAAGGACCGCTATCTGCTGCCCGGCGAGAATTTCCAGGATCTCTTCGTCCGCGTCGCCTCGGCCTATGCCGATGATGCTGCGCACGCCCAACGCATCTACGACTATATCTCGCGTCTGTGGTTCATGCCCGCCACCCCCGTTCTGTCGAACGGCGGCACTGGCCGCGGCCTGCCGATTTCGTGCTTCCTCAACTCGGTGCCCGACAGCCTCAACGGCATCGTCGACACCTGGAACGAGAATGTCTGGCTCGCCTCGCGCGGCGGCGGCATCGGCACCTATTGGGGCAATGTCCGCGGCATTGGCGAGCCGGTCGGCCTCAACGGCAAGACGTCGGGCATCATCCCGTTCGTCCGCGTGATGGATTCGCTGACCCTTGCAATCTCGCAGGGCAGCCTGCGCCGCGGATCGGCCGCCTGCTATCTCGATATCTCGCACCCGGAGATCGAGGAGTTCCTCGAAATCCGTAAGCCCTCGGGCGACTTCAACCGCAAGGCGCTCAACCTCCACCACGGCGTGCTCATCCCCGACGCGTTCATGGAAGCGGTGCGCAACGGCGAGGAATGGACGCTGCGCTCGCCCAAGGACGGGTCGGAGCGCGGCGTGGTCAACGCGCGCGCGCTGTTCCAGAAGCTGGTCGAGACCCGCCTTGCGACGGGCGAGCCGTACATCGTGTTCGCCGATCACGTGAACAACAACATGCCCAAGCATCACCGCGATCTGGGCCTTAAGGTCTCGACCTCGAACCTCTGTTCCGAGATTACCCTGCCGACCGGCAAGGACCATCTCGGCAATGAGCGGACCGCGGTATGCTGCCTGTCCTCGCTCAACCTCGAGACGTGGGACGAGTGGAAGGGCGAGAAGGGCTTTATCGAGGACGTCATGCGCTTCCTCGACAACGTCCTTCAGGACTATATCGACCGTGCCGAGCCGGGCATGGAGAAGGCCGCCTATTCCGCCGCGCGCGAGCGTTCGGTCGGCCTCGGCGTGATGGGCTATCACAGCTTCCTCCAGGCGCGCGGTCTGCCCTTCGAAGGCGCGATGGCCAAGACGCACAATCTGCGCATGTTCAAGCACATCAAGGCGCAGGTCGACGAAGCCTCGATGCAGCTCGCGGTCGAACGCGGGCCCTGCCCCGACGCTGCCGACATGGGCGTGATGGAGCGTTTTTCCTGCAAGATGGCGATCGCGCCGACCGCGTCGATCTCGATCATCTGCGGCGGCACCTCGGCGTGTATCGAGCCGATCCCGGCCAATATCTACACCCACAAGACGCTGTCGGGCTCGTTCTCGGTCAAGAACCCCTATCTCGAGAAGATCTTCATCGAGAAGTCGAAGAATTCGGACAATGTCTGGAACTCGATCCTCGAGCGCGGCGGCTCGGTCCAGCATCTCGACTTCCTGAGCCAGGAAGAGAAGGATTGCTACAAGACCAGCTTCGAGATCGACCAGCGCTGGCTGCTCGAACTCGCCGGCGACCGCGCACCGTATATCGATCAGGCGCAGTCGCTGAACCTGTTCATCCCCGCCGACGTCGAGAAGTGGGACCTGCTGATGCTCCACTTCCGCGCGTGGGAGCTCGGCATCAAGTCGCTCTATTATCTCCGCTCGAAATCGGTGCAGCGCGCCGGCTTCGCGGGCGGGGTCGAGGCCGACAACACGATCGACGCGCCGCAGTTCAACCTCGGCGAGAGCACCGATTACGATGAGTGCCTGGCTTGCCAGTGAGCGCCCGCACGCGCTGAGCGCCTTCTTCCCGGCGGGGAGAAGGCAGATGGAGACTGTCCCATGACCCGATCCCTCCGCCTTCTCCCGCTCGGGGCGTTCGTCCTGCTTGCCGCCTGCGCGCAGCAGGTTGGCACTGCGGTCGAGCCCGGCTCGCCCGGCTTCCTGCTTGGCCTGTGGCACGGCTTCATCTTCCCGGTCGCGTGGGTGCTGTCGCTCTTCATGCCCGACGTCGCGGTCTATGCCGTGCCCAACAATGGCGGCTGGTATGATTTCGGCTATTTCCTCGGCATCGTCGTGTTCGGTGTCGGCGCCAACCGCGGCAAGAAGGTCGTGGTGCGCGAGCGGGTGGTGAAGGTTCGCGATCCGTCATGAACCCCGCGACTGCCCTTACCGTTGCCGGTGTCGGCTTTGCCCTGTTCGGCATCGCGCTCGCGCTGTTCGTCGGTCCGATGGTCAGCCGCCAGACCGCGGCGAAGGGTGGCAAGCCCGCGCCGCGCGCCATGTGGTACCTGATCGGCGCGCTCGACGTGCTGATCGGCATCGGGCTGATCGTCTGGGCGGGCGCGGTATGACCCGCGCGCTCGCCCTTCAGGCCGGGATCGGCATCGTCAGCGGCGTCGCGGGTCTCGTCCTGCTGCGCCGCCGCGCCGCCACGCCCGAGGGGGTCTACGCCACCCGCATCGCCGGCATGATGCTGGTCGCGCTGTGCCTGTTCCTCACCGGCTTCGCGCTGGTGTTCAGCATCGCGAGCGCGGCATGATGAGCGTGGGGGCAGGCCAGGTTTTGTTACAGTTGGGGGGAATGGATGCTTAAGATACGTCATGTTGCGGCAATCGGAGCGCTTCTAACAATTGGCAGTCCTGCCTTTGCGCAGTCGCAAGTTGGGGAGGGCCACATTTTCGGAACAGTCACCAACGTGACATCCACCCATAGTGGCGTGATGGTCAGACTGTCTGATTTGCAGCATCCTACGAACTGCGTATCACCTCCAGCTGGTTGGATGATGATAAAGAACGAATATCAAGCGATGATCAGCGTCTTTTTGATTAATTTCTATAACGGTCAAAGGACCTTCACTTTTTACACGGACGCGTCGAACGGGAATTTCTGTCAAGTAAATCAGATCGACCCGGTCGAGTGAACTTCTAATTATCTGGGAATATTCCAATGCCTCTTCTCGAAGCCCGCAAGACCTACAAGCCCTTCGAATATCCCTGGGCGTTCGAGTTCTGGAAGCGCCAGCAGCAGATCCACTGGCTGCCCGAAGAGGTGCCGCTGGGCGAGGATTGCCGCGACTGGGCACAGAAGCTGACCGATCATGAGCGCAATCTGCTGACGCAGATCTTCCGCTTCTTCACCCAGGCCGATGTCGAGGTGCAGGATTGCTACCACGAGAAATACGGCCGCGTGTTCAAGCCGACCGAGATCAAGATGATGCTCGCCTCCTTCTCCAACATGGAGACGGTGCACATCGCCGCCTACAGCCACCTGCTCGACACGATCGGCATGCCCGAGAGCGAGTATGGCATGTTCCTCGAATATTCGGAGATGAAGGACAAGCACGACTATCTCCAGAAGTTCGGCGTCGACAATGACGAGGACATCGCCAAGACGCTGGCCATGTTCGGCGGCTTCACCGAGGGGCTTCAGCTGTTCGCGTCGTTCGCGATGCTGATGAACTTCCCGCGCTTCAACAAGATGAAGGGCATGGGCCAGATCGTGTCGTGGTCGGTCCGCGACGAGAGCCTGCACTGCGAAGGCATCACCCGCCTGTTCCACGCCTTCACCAAGGAGCGCGACTGCCTGACCAAGGCGGTGAAGGACGACATCATGGACGTCTGCCAGACGACCGTGCGGCTCGAGGACGCGTTCATCGACCTCGCGTTCGAACAGGGCCCGGTCCCCGGCATGACGCCCAAGGAGATCAAGAAGTATATCCGCTTCATCGCCGACTGGCGTTTGAACCAGCTCGGCCTCAAGCCGATCTACATGATCGACGAACACCCGCTCCCCTGGCTCACCCCGCTGCTCAACGGCGTCGAGCACGCCAACTTCTTCGAAACGCGCGCGACGGAGTACTCGAAGGGCGCGACCAAGGGGAATTGGAACGAGGTGTGGGACAGCTTCGACAAGCGCCAGAAGGCGAAGGTCGTGCCGGCGGCGAATGAGGATGGCGGCGCCGAGGGCGGGCTGTTCGATGGGACGGTGGCGGCGGAGTGATAGCTTGACCGTGAGCCGAGAATATCTGTGATGGAAACCCGGCGGCGAAGGTCACGACGTTCGCCGCCTGATCCGCGCTATCATCAGGTATTTCTCGACGCTCATATTTTTGATGAAAGCGAAGATGTCGAAATAACTTCAGCTGTGGCAGAGATTTTGGGTCCGATACGAGAGTCCGTCGGCATACTGCTACCATACTCTGTAAAGGCCGAGATTGACCGGCCTCAGACGCCAGCGCGTGTGAGGGTTCTCGCTTCCGAGCTAATTTACAGCACTCCTGTTGAGCTCAACCAAAGCGAAAGCGAAGCCCATAGTCGTCTGCGTATCATTATGAAGGGTAACGCGCTTTCCGATCAACATGACGCGGATGCTTTTCATGTTGTGGAAGCTGCGAAATATGGCGGGTATTTCGTCACTCTGGACCGTCGAATTCTTAGAAAGAAGAACGAAATTTCCAGCGTGCTCCCGGGGGTATGGATTGTGAAGCCGCAGGAGTTGGTGGATATATTCAGATCAGCAGGGCGCGAGACCTAGACAGCAAGGATACCACTCGAGCCGGTTGCGATTTTCCGCACTTTATCGTCACCCCGGCCTTGTGCCGGGGTCCACTTCGCCCCGCGTCACTACCGCCAGCGGCTCCAGCCCCAACCCCACCGCCAGGTCGTTCCACATCGGGTTCTCGCGTTCGATCGGGTTGCGCTTTCACTCGCGCCGGTATCGCCGATAGGCCGCTTGCGGCGACCAACTCGCTCAAACCTCGACGGCATCGTTCATGGCACGGTGGATCCCGGCTCGGAGGCCGGGATGACGGTGGTGCGGGAGGAGAGGACGACCCTCCGTCACCCCGGCCTTGTGCCGGGGTCCACTTTGCCCCGGGTCACCCCCGCCAGCGGCTCCAGCCCCAACCCCACCGCCAGGTCGTTCCACATCGGGTTCTCGCGCTCGATCAGGTTTCGCTTCCAGTCGCGCCGGTAGCGTTTGACCTGCTTCTCCCGCGCGATCGCGGCCTCCATCGTCTCGGCGACTTCGAACCACACCAGCCGGTGCACGCCATAGCGTTTGGTGAAGCCGTCGAACGTCCCCTCACGATGCTGGATCACGCGGCCGATCAAATTGGAGGTCACGCCGACATGGAGCGTGCCGTTGTAGCCACTGGCGAGGATGTAGACGCAGGGGAGGCGTTCTCTCATCGGCCGCAAAGCCTGCCGCCCGGTGGACCCCGGCACAAGGCCGGGGTGACGGGTTTGGGTTCGGAACGGACCTTCCCCGCCGCTTCCGCCCGCTCGCTATCGCCAACCGTCGTCATCCCGGCCCAAGCCGGCACCATCTCGGGGGCCCGGCAGCGCTCACCCCATTTCCTCCGTCATCCCGGCCTTGTGCCGGGATCCACCGCGCCGCTCGCTATGTCGTCGAGGCTCCAGCCCAGCCTGCCGATCGCCATCTCGGGCGCGCCCCATGCCCACGCACCGTGCCGCCCCAACCTGCCGCTCTTCCCTCCAAAACGCACCAAAGCTGGTCCGAAATGGAGTCACTCAGCCGATACACGCCCTCGATCCCGCTAACCTCGGGCCTCAACAATGCGGGGCCGTCCTCATGCGCATCACCTTCACCTGCGAAAGCTGCGGCAGCAAATTGATCACCCGCGATGCCTGGGCGGAATGGGATGAGCAGCAGCAGCAATGGGTCCTGCGCGCTGCGCTCGACTATGTCTTCTGCCATGGCTGCAAGCGTGAGGCGAACCTCAGGGAACGGGTCCTGCCGCCCAATTGAGGCATTTTCCTACACGAACCAATTAGGTTAAATACTCGGACTCCTCTAACCAAAGGAGTCGCATCATGAAACACGATCACCCCACCCACGACACCGCGGACCCGGTCGAAACCTACACCCCGGTCACCCTGCGTGCGCGCCATGACGGCTGGACCGCGGAGCGCCAGCGCAGCTTCCTGCGCGCGCTTGCCGATACCGGCTGCATCTCCGAAGCGGCGCATGCCACCGGCATCAGCCCGCGCTCGGCCTATCGCCTGCGCCATCACCCGGATGGCAAGGGGTTCGCCGCCGCGTGGGATCAGGCGCTTCAGCTTGCCGCCGCGCGACTGATGACCACGGCCTATGAGCGCGCGATCAAGGGCGGCATTCGCGAGATGTGGAAGAACGGCAAGATCGTCGCCGAGGTGCGCGAGCCGTCGGACCGGCTGCTGGTGTGGCTGCTCAACCGCTTCGGCGCTACCTACCATCACGCCACTGGGGCACATTGGCAGAACGTGATGCGGTGGAGCACGACGGGCCGCGCCGGGTTCGACGCTACGCTCGACACGCTCGCCGACAGCGATCTGCCCGCCGATCCGCTCACCCCGCTCCATTATGCGGCGCCGCCGCTCGGCGATGGCCGCGAAACGCTGTCCCCGCCCTGTGACGCGGATGACGACGATTACGACTATGCCGAGGACGATGCGTGATGCAGCATGGGCGGCCGCGCAGCGGGGGGAGTTTGAACGATGATCGAGCGGATCTGCTGGCTGATACTGGGCCTGATCCATGCCGTGCCCGCGCTTGCCCTGTTCAAGCCAGCGCTGATCTCGCGGCTCTATGGCGTCGATCCGGGGACGGACCATTTCACCCTGCTGCATCATCGCGCGGCTTTGTTCCTGGTGGTGGTCGTCGTCTGCGTGTGGGCGGCGCTGCGGCCCGAGGTGCGTCAGCTCGCCAGTGTCGCGGTCGGGATCAGCATGGCCTCCTTCGTCGTAATCTGGTGGCTGTCGGGGATGCCGCCGGCGCTGCGGACCATCGCGATCGCCGACCTGATCGGCCTGCCGGTGCTGCTCTATGTCGCGTGGCAGGCGTTTCGGGGCTGAGCGGCTCGCGCGCGCGTGGCAGTGTGACTTTTGGGACTTTCGGGCCCCGCTACAGCCACAGCGCCACGGTCACCGTGTCGCCCTCGCTGACCCCGGCGGCCTTGCGCACCGTGGCCTTGACCGGGATCAGATAGCCGCCGCTGGTCTTGTGCGGAAAGGCCGAGGTCTCGAACGCGGCACCGTCGATGCTTGCGCGTATGCGGACCGATCCGAACCCGCGTGCCCCGCCCAGCGCGCGCCGCTCGAACCCCAATGCGCGGATCGCGTCGGCGGGCTCGCCGGTGACGGTCACGAAATACCAGCTCGCCTTGGCCGGCGGCTCGGGCGTCCAGCGCCACAGCTCGGTTGGAACCTCGAACGAAGGATCGCCGTCATGGGACATGTCAGCGCCGCAGCCACCGCCCGATCAGCGAGCGGTCGCGCAAAATCTCCTTCGCGGCGTTGTGCCCCGGCGCCCCGGTCACGCCCCCGCCCGGATGCGTGCCCGCGCCGCACATATAGAGGCCGGCGATCGGCCCGCGATAATCGCCATGCCCCAGCACCGGCCGCGCCGCCCAGAGCTGGTCGAGCGACATGCGCCCGTGGAAGATATCGCCGTCGACCAGCCCGAATTTGCGCTCGAGGTCGGTGGGCGAATGGATCTGGCGGGCAATGACCGAGTCCCGGAAATTGGGCGCATGCTCGGTCAGCGTGTCGATGATGTCGTCCGCCGCCGCCTCGCGCTCGTCGTCCCAGCTGCGGCCATTGGGCAGGACGGGCGCGAAATGCTGGCAGAACAGGCTCGCGACATGCGCGCCGGGCGGGGCGAGGCTGTCGTCGACCAGCGAGGGGATGGTCATTTCCACCACCGGCGCGTTCGACCAGCCATACGTCACCGCGTCGGCATGCGCGCGGTCCATATAGTCCATGGTCGGCGCGATGATGATCCCGCTCCTGTGGTGTTCCCCATCCTTGCCCGGCAGCACGGTGAAGTCGGGCAGTTCGGATAGCGCCACGTTCATGCGGAAGCTGCCGGAGCCCGTCTTGAACCCCGCGATCCGCCGCCGGAAATCGTCGTCCAGGTCGCTGGCGTCGATCATCTGGCGGTACAGCAAAGCCGGCCCGACATTGGCGACGACCAGCTTCGCCGCGATCTCCTCGCCGCTCGCCAGCCGCACCCCCGCAACCTTGCCGCCATCGACCAGCACGCGGTCGACCGGCGACTCGAGGCTGATTTCGACCCCGGCCTCGCGCGCCGCATCGGCCATATATCCGGTGATCGCGCCCATCCCGCCGATCGGGTGGCCCCATGCGCCCTTCTTGCCGTTTACCTCGCCGAACACGTGGTGCAGCAGCACATATGCCGATCCCGGCGCCGACGGCCCGGCGAAGTTGCCGACGACCGCGTCGAACGCGAACGCGGCCTTCACATGCTCATTCTCGAACCACTGGTCGAGGAATTCGCGCGCCGATTGGACGAACAAAGCCAGCGCGTCGCGCTGCCCCGCGATCGGCATCTTCGCCAGCTCGCGGCCTTGCGCTGCCGCCGCCAGCAGCGCCGCGATGCCGCCGCCGGCATTGGGCGGAGTCTTGAGCGCCATCGCCCGCAGCATGTCCGCGACCCGCTCCAGCGCTTCCTCATATCCGGAGAGGGCGGCGGCATCCTTTTCGGAGAAGCGCGCAAACTCCGCCCGCGTCCGCTCGGCCCCGCCGCCGAGGATCAGATGCCCGTTGTCGAGCGGGAAGAAGTTGCTGACCGGCCGCTCGATCACGCGATATCCGCGCTCGACCAGCTTCATGTCGGCGATGACCCGGGGCTGGAGGAGGCTGACCGTGTAGCTCGCCGCCGAATTGCGGAATCCGGGGTGGAATTCCTCGGTCACCGCGGCGCCGCCCACGACGTTGCGCCGCTCCAGCACCCGCACCTTCAACCCCGCTCTGGCGAGGTAGAAGGCGCAGACGAGGCCGTTATGGCCCCCGCCGATGATCAGCGCGTCGGTGCGGGCGGTCACCTCAGCGGGTCACTTGGACAGCTCGGCCACCACCCGCCGGAAATAGGTGACGGCCGGAGCCAATTCACTCAGCGGCGTGCGCTCGTTGAGGCCATGGGCGAACTGGTCGGACTGTTTCATGAAGATCGGCGCGATGCCGTAGCTCGGCACCCCGCGGCCGCGGAAATGCATCGAATCGGTCGCCCCGGCGGACATGCTCGGGATGATCTTGACGGAGGGGAAGCGGGCATGGATGCCATCGGTCACCGCCTTCATCACATCGGCCCGCAGCGGGGAGGCAGGGCCGGGCTTGCCGCCGCTGTCGTCCTTGACGATCGTCAGGCTCGGCTCGGCCGCGATCTCCTTGAGCTTCGCCTGGATGCTCTCGATCGAATTGCCGGGGAAGATGCGGCAGTTGATGTTGGCGGTGGCGCGCTGGGGCAGCGCGTTCTGGGCGTGCCCGGCATTGACCATGGTCGGCACGCAGGTGGTGCCGATCTGGCCGACCAGACCATAGTTGGCGCGCAGCACTTTAAGCGCGGCTTCGTCCTGCGGGTTGGTCAGGAAGGCGCGGATCGCCGCCGCATCCTCGGGCTTGGCGGTCTCCGCTGCGACGGCAAGCGACGCCTTGGTGATCTCGTTCACCTCGGGCGCGAATTTGTAGTTGCCGATCCGCTCCACCGCCCGGGCCAGCGTGACGATCGCGTTGATCGGGCGCGGCGCGCTCGAATGGCCGCCGGGATCGGTGACGGTCAGGGTGAAGTCGGCATAGGTCTTCTCCGCCGCCTGCAGCCCGTAATATTCGGCCTTGCCCTCGGGCGAATAGCGCCCGCCGCCGGCATCGATGTTGAGCAGCAGTTCGAGCCCGGTGTATTTCTCCGCCAGCGCGGCTGTGGTCTTCATGTCGGTCTCCTCGTCGCCGGAGCCGAGGAAGACGATGTCGCGCCGGGGCTTGAACCCGTCCTTCTTGAGCTGGATCAGCGCGGCGACCATCGCCGAGACGCTGAACTTGTTGTCGGTCGAGCCGCGGCCAAAGATATAGCCGTTCTCGATGACCGGGGTGAACGGGTCGCGCTCCCAGTCCTTGGGGTCGGCGGCGACGACGTCCATATGGCCGATGATGCCGATCGGCTTGACGGTGCCGGGCTTGGCGGTGCCGCGATAGCGGGCGACGAGCATCGCCGTGCCGCCCAGTGGCTCGACCGTCACATCCTCCGCCGCGAAACCGCCCGCGATCAGCGCGTCGCGCAGGTAATTGGCATATTCCGGCGTCTGGTTGCCGGGCCCGTCGACGGTGCGATAAGCGATCGCCCGCTTGAGCAGCTCCAGCGCCTGTGCGTCCGCCTCGGGCGCCGCCTTCTGTGCATGGGCGACACCCGTTGCCGCTACCGTCATCGCCAACACCGCAATCATCGAACGCATACGCTATCCCCTCGTTACTTTGTGCGCAGGCTAGAGGGGCGAACGCGGATCAGCAATGCGGGTCAGGCGTCATTTCAAATGTTCGGCATGCCAGGCGACATGGTCGGGCAGGAAGGTCGAGATGAAATAATAGCTGTGATCGTACCCCGGCTGCATGCGCAGCGTCAGATCGATGCCCGCGTCGCGGCAGGCCTTCTCCAGCAATTCGGGCTTGAGCTGGTCGGACAGGAAGGCGTCGGCATCGCCCTGATCGACCAGCAACTCGGACACTTTCAGCCCATCCTCGATCATCGCGCAGGCATCATAGGCGCGCCAGTCCTCGCGATTGTCGCCGAGATAGCCGGTCAGCGCCTTCTCGCCCCACGGGCACTGGCTCGGTGCGCAGATCGGGGCGAAGGCGCTCACCGACCGGAACCGGTCGGGGTTGCGCAGCCCGATGGTCAGCGCGCCATGTCCGCCCATCGAATGGCCGGTGATCCCCTGCCGCGACAGGTCGGCCTGCGGAAATTCGCGCAGGATCAGAGCGGGCAGCTCGTCCTCGATGTACGACCGCATCCGGAAGTTCGCCGACCACGGCTCCTGCGTCGCATCGACGTAGAAGCCGGCGCCCTTGCCGAAATCATAGCCCTCGTCGTCGGGCACCTCGTCGCCGCGCGGCGATGTGTCGGGCGCAATGAAGATCACCCCATGCTCGGCGCAGGCCGCGCGATACTCACCCTTCTCGGTGACGTTGGCGTGGGTGCAGGTGAGGCCCGAGAGATACCAGAGCACCGGCAGTTTCGCGCCCGCCTCATGCTCGGGAACGAAGACCGAGAAGGTCATCGGCGTGCCCGTGGCGGTGCTCGCATGCCGGTACACGCCCTGCGTGCCGCCATAAGCCTTGTTGGTCGAAAGCGTTTCGAGGGTCATCTGAACACCAAAGTCCGGTTGCCGTTGAGGAACAGGCGGCGCTCGCCCAGCGCATCGACGGCGCGGGCCAGCACCTGCGCCTCGATGTCGCGGCCGATACGGATCAGGTCGTCGACGCTGTCGCGATGGTCGACTCGCTCCACCGCCTGTTCGATGATCGGTCCTTCGTCGAGGTCGCTGGTCACGAAATGCGCGGTGGCCCCGATCAGTTTGACCCCGCGATCATGCGCGCGATGATAGGGACGCGCGCCCTTGAAGCCGGGCAGGAAGCTGTGGTGGATGTTGACGCATCGCCCCGCCAGCCGGTCGGCGAACTCCGGGGTGAGCACCTGCATGTAGCGTGCGAGAACCAAATACGGCGCGCTGGTGGCGTCCATCACCGCCTCGATCGCTCGTTCCTGCTCGGCATTGCCGCCGTCTCCGACGGGCAGATGATGATAGGGTACGCCATGCCATTCGGTGAGGCTGCGCAGCTTGTCGTGGTTCGAGACGACCGCGACGATCTGGGCCGACAAGGTGCCCGATTGCTGGCGGTGCAGCAGGTCGTTGAGGCAGTGCGAGCCCTTCGACACCGCGACCACGAGGCGGGGCTTCTCGTCCGACGCCGACAGGCCCCAGTCGAGTCCGAACTCGGCCGCGACCGGCGCGAACGCCGCGACCAGCGCGTCGCGATCCTGCGGGAATCCGGCCCCTCCGGCCGTGAAGACGACGCGCATGAAAAAGCGCCCCGTCTCCAGATCGGCATATTGCTGGCTGTCGAGGATGAAGCCGTCATTCCGTGCCAGGAACCCGGTCACCCCCGCGACGATCCCCACCCGGTCCACGCAGGTGAGGGTGAGGATCCAGCCGATTTCGTTCACGCAGGCATCCGGAACATGGCGCATACCTTGTTCCCCGCCGGATCGCGGAGATACGCCAGATACAGCTTGCCGAACGCGCCCTCGCGAACGCCGGGCGGGTCTTCGATCGCTGTTCCGCCATGCGCCAGGCCAGCGGCGTGCCAGGCGTCGATCGTCGCCGGATCGGCCGCCGCAAAGCCGACCGTTCCGCCATTGGCGTGGCAGGCCGGCTCGCCATCGATCGGCGTGCTCAGCATGAAGACGCCGCCATTATGCATGTAGAAGGCGCGCCCCTTGGGATCGGTGCGGCCGGGCTGGGCGCCCAGCACGCCGAGCGTGGCATCGTAAAATGCCTTGGATTCCTCGACGTTATTGGCGCCGAGCATGATGTGACTGAACATGGCTCCCCTCCTTCTTGGTCAGTAGACGACGACGCTGCGAATGCTTTCGCCCGCATGCATCAGGTCGAACCCCTTGTTGATCTCTTCGAGGCTCAACACGTGCGTGATCATCGGATCGATCGCGATCTTCCCGTTCATATACCAGTCGACGATCTTGGGAACGTCGGTCCGCCCCTTGGCGCCGCCGAACGCGGTGCCCTTCCACACCCGGCCGGTGACGAGCTGGAACGGGCGGGTGGCGATCTCCTTGCCCGCTTCGGCCACGCCGATGATGATGCTCTCGCCCCAGCCACGGTGGCAGCATTCGAGCGCGGTGCGCATCACCTCGGTATTGCCGGTCGCGTCGAAGCTGTAGTCGGCACCGCCATCGGTCAGCTTCAGCACCTCGGCGATCACCTCGTCGCGGCTCTTGCCCTTGCCGTTGATAAAATGGGTCATGCCGAACTTGCGGCCCCATTCCTCGCGATCGGGATTGATGTCGACGCCGACGATCACGTCCGCGCCGACCATCCGCGCGCCCTGAATGACGTTGAGGCCGATCCCGCCCAGGCCGAACACCACGACCGTCTCGCCGACCTGCACCTTGGCGGTGTTGACCACCGCGCCGACCCCGGTGGTGACGCCGCAGCCGATATAGCAGCTGGTCTGGAACGGCGCGTCCTCGCGGATCTTCGCCAGTGCGATCTCGGGCAGCACGGTGAAGTTCGAGAAGGTCGAGCAACCCATATAATGGAAGACCGGCTGCCCCTTGTAGCTGAAGCGCGTGGTGCCGTCGGGCATCAGCCCCTTGCCCTGTGTCGCGCGGATCGCGGTGCACAAATTGGTCTTGCCGCTGAGGCACGACTTACACTGGCGGCATTCGGGGGTGTAGAGCGGGATGACATGGTCGCCCGGCTTCAGGCTGGTGACGCCCGCGCCGATTTCGCGGACGACGCCCGCGCCCTCATGCCCCAATACGCTCGGGAAGATCCCCTCGCTGTCGAACCCGTCGAGCGTATAGGCGTCGGTGTGGCAAATCCCTGTCGCCATGATCTCGACCAGCACTTCGCCGGGCTTGGGCCCTTCCAGATCGAGCTCGACGATCTCGAGCGGCTTCTTCGCCTCAAAGGCGACGGCGGCGCGGGTCTTCATGGTCTGGGGCCTCCTTGCTGTCCCGCGCTCTTTGGCAAGGGACGGGCAGGGGCGCCAGCCCTAGATGCCCTAGATGACGTCCATATCCGCCTTGTAGTGATGCCAGGCGAGGATCGCCGCCGCGCCGCGGTGCGGACGCCAGGGCTCGGCGATCTCTCGTGTGAGTTTCTCCGACGGGCGTTCGACATGGCCCATGATCCGTCCGACCTCGATCTGGACGGCGAGGTCGCCCGCGGGCCAGATGTCGGGCCGCCCCTCGGCGAACAGCAGATAGATCTCCGCCGACCAGCGCCCGATGCCCTTGATCCGGATCATCTGCGCGATCGCCTCCTCGTCATCGGCGGGAAGGTTGGCGAGGTCGAGCCGCCCGCTCATGACCTCATCGGCAAGACTGCGGGCGTAATTCACCTTCTGCCGCGACAGGCCGGCGGCGCGGAGGTCGTCGTCGCTGGCTGCCGCGACAATCTCCGGGCTGGTCAGGTCGCCCAGCGCCGCGGCGAGCTTGTTCCAAATCGATGCCGCCGCCGCGACGCTCACCTGCTGGCCGACGATGGTCCGCAGCAGCGTCTCGTAACCGCGGTTGCGGATGCGCGGCTCGGGATAGCCCACGCGGCCGACGGCCACCGCAATGAGGGGTTCGGACGCTGCAAGCGTATCGAGTGCGGTACGAAGCTGTTCGGCATTCAGGCCCATCAGGCGAAACCTTTAAAGAGTGAAACTTGAAAGCCGCGCCGTTCCTCGGCATTGGCGCGACATAGACAGGAGAATCCAATGCCCAAGCTTATCGTCGTCACGCGTGAAGGAGAAGAACGCGAAGTCGAGGGCGAAGTTGGCCTGAGCGTCATGGAAGTGATCCGGGACAATGGGTTCGACGAACTGCTCGCGCTGTGCGGCGGTTGCTGCTCGTGCGCGACCTGCCACGTCCATGTCGATCCGGAGTTTGCGGGCAAACTCTCGCCGATGAGCGAGGACGAGAACGACCTGCTCGACAGCTCGTCGGATCGCAACGAAACCTCGCGCCTGTCATGCCAGATCCAGTTCACCAGCGCGCTCGACGGCCTCAAGGTGACGATCGCCGCTGAGGACTGAGTCCGGCCATCGGGCAATGATGAGGAGGCGCGGGATGCGAGCGGGATCGGTGCTGATGGCGGGCCTGTTGGTGTCCTGCGCGGTCCCGGCCGCAAGCGCGGCTTCCGCCACGGCTTTTGACCCGGTCGCCGTCGATCTGGCCGATGTCATGGCCTGCAAGATCGATGGCCGCCACTATCTCGGTTTTGTGCTGACCATCAGCGACGAGGATAGCCCGGGCAGCGCGAAAGCGCGCGGCTGGGTAAAGCTTCCGTCCAGAAGCCTGTTCTTCTCGTCCTACCGGCTTCCCAAACCCGTCAGCGCCTTCGGTTACACCACAAGCACGGTGGCCTTCACCGGATCGGCAATGCTTGCGGTCCTCGATATTCCCGACGCATCCGCGCTCGGCGTCGCGCAGGGTGTGACCAACCTTCTGGAAGGATCGGGTCAGTTCAAGGGCGAACGGATTGTCGACGAATCGACCAGCGTCGACCCGGAATCAGGCTATGGCTTCAAGAACCGTTCGGCCTTGCAGATCGCGACCAACGCCGCCTTTCCGGGGAAGACGCTGATCGGGTGCAGCTACCGGGGCGAGATCAGACTGCCGGAATCCTGATCGTCCTGAACCAGCGCCGGGCACAATCAGCAACCAAATCTACGCCCAATCGCAACCGCCGCTTCAGGGCAGCGGTGCGACCTTGACCACTGCCATCGGGGCGTCCTTGCTCAGCGGGGTCGCCTTCCAGGTCACGGTCTTGCGGCCGTTCGCGCTGGTCGCGCCATTCTCGTTGTTCTGGCTCACCAGCTCGCCGTCGGTGACGAGGGTGAAAACGCCGTCCAGCTTGGCCTTGCTGTCGTCGCCCTTGCCCTTGGCGGGCGAATCATCGTCGCCGAACGCGGGCGCCTTGACGCGGACCTGATCGCGGCCGCGCAGCTCGATCACCACGAACGGGAAGATCACCTCGGCATCGATATTATAGGGCCACAGGAAGCTATGGGTCAGCTTGCCGCTGATCTGATAGTCGACGACGAACACGCCTTTGCCCTTGTAGGTGACCGATCGATAACCGGCCTCCTTGGTCAGCGCTTCGCCGATCGCCTTGAACTTGGCTTCCTTCTTGGCCTCGTCCGCGGCGGAATCCTCTTCCTGCGCGGGCTCTTCCTTGTTGCCCGGGGTCTTGCTCTGCCAGGTCGCTGGCTGGAGCATCGCCGTGTCGCTGGTTTCCTTCTTGTCCTCGTCCTTCGCGTCGTCCTTGAAGGCGTCGCCCATGCCCTTGGCCATCTCGCTGGCCAGATCGACGGCGATGACTTCGCCCTGATAGCTGAAAGTGAAGCTGCGGTCCGCGAGGATGGTGAGCGAGGAGGTGAACTTACCGGGGCTGAACGCGCAGCCGACCAGCACCAGCGGCGCGATCAGCACGAGCGCGATGCCCTTGATCCGTTCGAACATCGCTACTTCTCCTTGCGGCTTAGCGGGAAACCGCGGCGTAGAGCGCGATTGCCGCGGCATTGGATACGTTCAGGCTCTCGACCTTAGGAGAGATCGGAAGGCGCGCAAGCTCGTCGCAATGCTGTGCGGTGTTCTGGCGCATCCCTTCGCCCTCAGCGCCCAGCACCAGCGCGGGACGCGTATCGCCCATCACCTCGGCCAGCGTGCCCTTGGCCTCGCCCGCAAGGCCGATCCGCCAGAAGCCTGCCTCGCCGATCTCCTCGAGCGCGCGGGCAAGATTGACGACGCGGACCCATGGCACGATCTCCAGTGCCCCGGATGCCGAGCGCGCCAGCGTCCCCGATTCGGGCGGCGTATGCCGGTCGTGAGTCACGATCCCCAATGCGTCGAACGCCGCGGCGGAGCGCAGGATCGCTCCGACATTGTGCGGATCGGTCACATGATCGAGTACCAGCAAGGGCCGTCGGTCGCCCGCGCCCTGCTCCAGCAAATCGCCCAACCAGATATCCTCGAGCGGGTCGACCTCGATCACAATGCCCTGATGCGGCGCGTCACCGGGTACCATCCGGCCCAGATCGGCGACATCGGCATAGATGACCGGCATCGCCGGCGGCAGGTCGAACCCCGCCAGCGCCTCGCGCGTTCCCCACACCTTGCGCACATTGCGCTCGGGATTCGCCAATGCCGCAGACACGGCGTGGCGGCCCCAGAAGCGGGGGCGGTTGCTGTTCGATCCGGATTGGGGACGATGCCCACGTCTTGGCCTCTGGCTCACAATTGCGTGCTAGGCGCGACGAAAGCGCGGCGCAAGGCGTTGACAGGGACGGCGCGCTTCGGCAATGGCCCCCACTCGCTTCGGCGTGCCGCATGGAAGGGTGGCCGAGTGGTTAAAGGCAGCAGACTGTAAATCTGCCCGCGTGAGCGTACACTGGTTCGAATCCAGTCCCTTCCACCATCCCCCCTGGCGGGATATGCTGCGAGCCATGGGCGGGTATAGCACAATGGTAGTGCAGCAGCCTTCCAAGCTGAATACGCGGGTTCGATTCCCGCTACCCGCTCCAGCCCTCTCCCGAGAAAATCATGGAACTAGCGGTTCGCGCCCGGCTTCCACAGCACGTCGCCGCCACGGCCGTGATTCGCCTCGCGCGCCAGCACGAACAACAGGTCCGACAGCCGGTTGAGATAAGCGAGCGCCTGCGGGTTGAGTGAAACCTCATGCGACGCCGCGACCGCGGTGCGCTCCGCCCGGCGTGCGACGGCGCGGGCAAGATGGATCGCCGCCGCGGCTGCCGACCCGCCGGGAAGGATGAAGCTGCGCAGCGGGTCGAGCTTATTATTGGCCTCGTCGATCGCCGCTTCGATCCGCGTCACCTGAGCCGCAACGATCCGCAGCGCCATATCGCCCGGCGTGAAATCCTCGCCCGGTGTCGCGAAGTCGGCACCAAGATCGAACAAGTCGTTCTGGATCGTTTCGAGCAGATCGGCGGGATAGCCGCCGCCGATTGCGGCAATCGCGACCCCGATCGCGCTGTTCGCCTCATCGACATCGCCGATCGCGGCCATGCGCGGATCGTTCTTGGCGACGCGCGATCCGTCAACGAGCCCGGTGGTGCCGTCGTCGCCGGTGCGGGTGTAGATCTTGTTGAGCTTGACCAAGGCCTTAGCTGTTGCTCGCCATCAGCAACAGCAGCGCGACGATCGCGATCGCGATGCCCTGAAACAGGATGCGATGCTGCATCATCCTGTTCGACTTGAGCGCCGATGCGCTTGGGCCATTGCCGTCCTTCAGATCCGCCTCGGTGACGCGGAGGAAGGTGATGATCCCGCGGACCAGCGCGACGACGGTCGCGATCATCGCCGCGATCAGGAGCAGGATGAGGAAGAGTTTCATGGAAGTGACTCTAGGCCTTTACGGCCGCGAATCCAATCGGGAGTTCGCCTTTGCGCAGCGCGTCCGCCAGCGCCTGCCCATTCTCGCCCGCCTCACGCAGCACGGCAAGGGTGGGCGCATTGTGCCGCTTGGCGAGCCGTTCGCCATCCGCCCCGGTCAACAGTCCATGATGGTGGTAGCGCAGCACGGGCAGGTCGAGCAGGTGCTGAAGCAGGCGATGGACATGCGTCGCCGCGAGCAGGTCCTCGCCGCGCACGATATCGGTGACGCCCTGCGCTGCGTCGTCGATCGTGACGGCGAGATGATAGGACGCCGGCGCATCCTTCCGCGCCAGCACGACGTCGCCATGCGCTGCGGGATCGGCGACGATGATCCCGCGCTCCGAATCCTCGAAGTGGAGCGGCCCGCCGACCGCCCGCGCCATATCGATCCGCCAGCAATGCGGTCGGGACAGGTCGGGCGCGTCAAGCCCCCGGCACGTGCCGGGGTAGAGCGGCCCCTCCGGCCCATGGGGTGCGCTCACGCTGGCGGCGATATCGGCGCGCGTGCAGAAGCACGGATAGAGCAGCCCCGCGGTCTTCAGCCGCCCGAGCGCCGCTTCGTACAGCGCCAACCGCTGCGACTGGAACACGATTTCACCATCCCATCCCAGCCCCAGCCATTCCAGATCGCGCAGGATCGTATCGACATGCTCGGGGCGGCTGCGGGTGCCGTCGATATCCTCGATCCGCAGCAGGAAGCGTCCGCCCCGTTCCCGCGCGAAATCATGCGCGTGGATCGCCGAGAAAGCGTGGCCCAGATGCAACCGTCCGGTCGGACTCGGCGCAAATCGTGTCACGATCATCGCGCGGACCCTTGACCGCGAGTCACGGCATATGGTGTCATCACCGTGCAACGCTTCGTGGCGAGAGGCGACCTAGGCAGGACTTGTTCTGGCGTAACGGGCACGAGGGGGACCATGTACCATCCCGATCTGATCCGCCATCCCGATGGGTGCCCCGCCCTTGTGCTCAATGCCGACTATACCCCGCTCTCTTATTATCCGCTGAGCGTGTGGCCCTGGCAGACGGCGATCAAGGCGGTGTTCCTCGATCGCGTCGATATCGTCAGCCATTACGAGCGCGAGGTGCGGAGCCCCTCCGCCGCGATCAAGCTGCCGTCGGTGATCGCGCTCAAACAATATGTGAAGCCGTCGCAATTCCCGGCCTTCACCCGCTTCAACCTGTTCCTGCGCGACAAGTTTGAATGCCAATATTGCGGCAGCCCGCGCGACCTGACCTTCGATCATGTCGTTCCGCGCGCGCAGGGCGGACGGACGACGTGGGAGAATGTCGCGACGGCCTGCGCGCCGTGCAATCTGCGCAAGGGCGGGCGAACGCCCCGGCAGGCGGCGATGCCGCTCCACGTCGCGCCGATCCGCCCGACCAGCTGGCATCTGCAGGAACATGGCCGGCGTTTCCCGCCCAACCACCTGCACGAAACCTGGCACGACTGGCTCTATTGGGATGTCGAGCTGGAAGCGTAAGCTTTTCGCTGCGATCGTCACCCCGGACTTGTTCCGGGCTCCACCTGTCGGCAAGGTCTGCCCCGGAGGCTCTCGTGCAATGCTCGGGAGAGTCGTTGACCCCGGTACAAGCCGGGGCGATCGGGAGGCGTTTTTCATGAGTGGTTTGACGATCGATCGGCGCGGTGCGCTGGTACTTGGGCTGGGTGGTGCGGCAGGCCTGGCGTTGCCGGCATGGGCACAAGGCGCAACGCCGGCGGGGCTCGAGGCCGCGGTCGATGCCATCGTCGGGAACTTCATGAAGGCGTTCGAGACGCCCGGGATCAGCGTCGCGATCGTGCGCAAGGGGCAGGCGCCCTGGCTCAGGGGCTATGGCGTGCGGACGATGGGCAAGGCCGATCCCGTCGACGCGCATACCCGTTTCGGCATTGCGTCGAATTCCAAGGCGTTTACCGGCGCCGCATTGGCGATGCTGGTCGAGGAGAAGAAGCTCGCCTGGGACGAGCCGCTCGTCAAATATCTCCCCGAGTTCAAGATGGCCGATCCGGCGGTTACGGGCATGTTCACCGTGCGCGACCTGCTCGTCCACCGCTCGGGGCTTCCGCTCGGCGCGGGCGACCTCATGTATTTCCCGCAATCGAGTGCGGACGCCACGCAGGTGATGCGCGCGCTGCAATTCCTGCGCCCGGCGCGTGGCTTCCGGGCGGGCTATGACTATGACAACATCCTCTACATCGTCGCAGGCGTTCTGATCGAACGGATGTCGGGCCTGTCATGGCGCGACTTCATCTCGACGCGCATCCTCCAGCCGCTCGGCATGGCCGATGCCGTGCCCTCGCGCGAATTGCTGAGGACGGCCAATGTCGCGGGGCGGCACGCGCGGCTCGGGCCGCCGGCGCGCGGGATCGGCCCGATGAAGGTGATCCAGCCCGATGAAGGCCCGCTGATCGACGCCGCGGGCGGGATCAACGCCAGCGTTGCGGATGTCGCCAAATGGCTCGAGGTCCAGCTCGCGCTTGGCGAGATCCCCGGTGGCAAACGGCTGTGGAGCAAGGAATCCGCCATCGAGATGTGGAAGCCGCAGGTGATCGTCTCGTCGAGCGACGGCGGCACCGAAACCAATCCGGCGCGCGCGGTGATGGCGGGCTATGCGCTCGGCTGGTTCGTGCAGGATTTCCGCGGGCGCCGCCTGATCAGCCATTCGGGAGGTCTGTCGGGACAGGTGACGCAAACTGCCATGATCCCCTCGGCCGGGATCGGTGTCGTGGTGCTCAGCAATACCGAGGACGGCGTTTCGGGCGGGATCCGCAACGCGATCCTCGATCATCTGCTCGGCGCCCCTGCCTTCGACTGGGTCGGGAGCTATGTCGCGCGGAACAAGACCGCACAGGATGAGGCGATCGCGGGTCTCGCCGCGGGCGAGGCCAAGCCGCCCGAAGGTGCGCCAAGCCTGCCACTCAGCGCCTATGCCGGGCGTTATCGCGATGCCTGGTACGGCGACATCGTCGTCTCGGCGAAGGGCAAGGGGCTGCATATCCAGTTCGTGCCGACACCGGTCTTCAAGAGCGCGCTCGAACCCTGGGGCACCGACACCTTCCGCACCCGCTTCCCGGCGGGGGCAGGCGAGGATGCGGTGGTGAGCTTCGCCGTCGCGGACGGCAAGGTCACGGGCATCAAGATGAAGGCGCTCTCGCCGCTCGCCGACTTCAGCTACGATTTCCACCACCTCGACTTCGTGCCGGTGCGATAGGCGTATTATTGCAATAATACACTGGCGGGGGTAGTCTGGTCAGATCAACGGAGGGACCCATCGATGAAACGACTCGCCATTGCCCTGTTGTCGGGCGCCATGCTCATGAGCGCGGGCGCCGCCGTCGCAACGCCGCCGCAAGCGGGCGCGGATACGCTGATTCCGCGCAACAAGATCTTCGGTAACGCGAGCCGTTCGGGCGGGCAGATCAGTCCTGACGGCAAGCACGTCAGCTGGCTCGCGCCGGTCGGCGGGGTGATGAATGTGTGGGTCGCGCCGATCGCCAATCCGGGTGCCGCCAGGGCGGTGACAAAGGAAAGCAAGCGCGGCCTGCAGAGCTATTTCTGGGCGCCCGACGGTGCGCATATCATCTATCTGCAGGATAGCGGCGGGAACGAGAATTTCCGGGTCCATTCGGTCGCGATCGCGACGCTCAGGGATATTGCGCTGACGAAGGCGGGGGATAAGGTCCGTGCGGATATTCAGGGGGTCAGCAAGTTGCGTCCCGATGTCGTGCTGATCGGCCTCAACGACCGCAATCCGCAATTCTTCGATCTCTATGAGGTCGACTACAAGACCGGCGCCAGCAAGCTGGTGATGGAGAATCCGGGCTATGGCGGGTTCGTCATCGACAATCAGTTGAAGCCCCGCTTCGCCTTTCAGCAGGTGCCGGGCGGTGGCAGCAAATATTTCCGGCTCGGCGCCGACGGTAAATGGGCCGAAGCCTTCTCGGTCGCGAATGAGGATTTCTTCACCACCAATCCGGTCGGCTTCAACAAGGACGGAACGACCCTTTACTGGGCCGACAGCCGCGGCCGCGACAAGGCGGCTCTGGTCAGGATGGACGTCGCCAGCCTCAAGACCGAGGTGATTGCGGCGAGCGACAAGGCCGATGTAGCCGGGCTGCTCACCGATCCCGAAACCTATGAGCCAATCGCCTATTCGGTGAACTATCTCAGGAACGAATGGACCCCGCTCAACGCCGCGGCGAAGGCCGATTTCGCCTTTCTGAAATCGAAGCTGCCGGGTGAGATCGCGATCACCTCGTCGACCGACGACGGATCGAAGCTGATCGTCGCGGCGAGCGCGGCTGAGGCTCCGGCGACGGCCTATGTTTTCGACCGCAAGGCGAAGACGCTCACCAAACTTTACGAAACGCGGCCCGATCTTGCCGCATACAAGCTCCGGCCGATGTCGCCGGTCGAGATCCCGACCGGCGATGGCAAGACGCTGGTGAGCTATTTGACGCTGCCCGCCGGGGCTGACGCCAACGGCGACGGCAGGCCCGACAAGCCCGTTCCGCTGGTGCTCAACGTTCATGGCGGGCCGTGGGCGCGCGACGTCTATGGCTATAATAGCGGCCATCAGTGGCTCGCTAATCGCGGATATGCCGTGCTGTCGGTCAATTATCGCGGCTCGACCGGCTTCGGAAAGGGCTTCATCAACGCCGCGATCGGCGAATGGTCGGGCAAGATGCACCAGGACCTGCTCGATGCGGTCGACTGGGCCGTGAAGGGCGGCGTAACGACCCGGGACAAGGTCGCGATCTTCGGCGGCTCCTATGGCGGCTATGCGACGCTGGTCGGCCTCACCTTCACGCCGGATACCTTTGCCTGCGGGATCGATATCGTCGGTCCGTCGAACCTGAAGACGCTGATGGAAAGCTTCCCGGCCTATTGGCGCCCGATGCTCGAGGGGACGTTCTACAAGCATATCGGCGATCCCTCGAAGCCTGATGATCTCAAGCGGATGATGGCGCAGTCGCCGATCAGCCGGGTCGATGCGATCAAGCGTCCGCTGCTGATCGGGCAGGGCGGCAACGACCCGCGCGTGGTGAAGGCGGAGAGCGACCAGATCGTCGCGGCGATGAAGGCCAAGGGTCTGCCGGTCACTTACATCAACTATCCCGATGAGGGGCATGGCTTTGTGCGGCCGGAGAACCGTGTGAGCTTCTTTGGTGTCGCCGAGGGCTTTTTGGCCAAGTGCCTGGGCGGGCGGACTCAGCCGATCGGCGGCGACTTCGCCGGATCAAGCCTTCAGGTGCTTGAAGGCGCGGCCTATGTGCCGGGGCTGGCGGAAGCTGCACCCAAGGTCGCGGCCACCGCGCCGGCTGCCAAGTGATGCGGGCACCCGCCGCCTTGCCCGGTGTCGGGCGGCGGGTGCTTGTACGCGCTGTCATGGCGGGGTAAAACAGTGTCCGGTTCCATGCGCTACGACACACTTTATCCCGAGGTTGCGGATCCCCGCGCGCCTGCGGTTCCGCCCTCCGATCCCTTTGGTGGCCTGAACGGCGGAGACGTTCCGCCGTCCGGTCCGCGGCTTCCGCTCCGCAAGCGGCCGTGGTGGCGCTGGACGATGCGCGGCCTTGCTGGCTTCATCGTGCTCTTCACGATCACAATCGGCTGGCTGATCTTCACCGCCCCGCTCTCCAAATCGCTCGAGCCGCCGGTGCCGCCGTCGATCACGCTGCTTTCCGCAGAGGGGACCCCGATCGCCCGCACCGGCGCCGAGGTCGGCAAGCCGGTCGATGCGACGAAGCTTCCGGCGCATGTCGTCGATGCCTTTATTGCGGTCGAGGATCGGCGTTTCCGCAGCCATTGGGGCATCGATCCGCGCGGCATCACGCGCGCCTTCGTCAACAACGTCTTCACCAGCAAGAGCTCGCAGGGCGGCAGCACGATCACCCAGCAGCTCGCCAAGAACGCGTTCCTGAGCTCGAAGCGTACCTTCGGCCGCAAGTTTCAGGAGGTGCTGATCGCCTTCTGGCTCGAGGCCTGGCTGACCAAGGACGAGATCCTCTCACGCTATCTCTCCAACGTCTATTTCGGCGATAACCAATACGGTCTCGATGCGGCGGCGCGGCACTATTTCAGCCGTCCGGCGACCGAATTGACCACGGGGCAGGCGGCGATGCTCGCCGGCCTCGTCAAGGCGCCGTCGCGGCTCGCGCCGTCGAATAATCTCAAGGGCGCGCAGGAACGACAGGCGGTCGTGGTCGGCACGATGGTTGACGCCGGCTTTCTGAGCGAGGCGGAGGCGCGTGCGGTCGGCCCGACTCGCCTGCGCCTCGCACGCAGCAAAGCGCTGCCGAGCGGTACCTATTTCACCGACTGGGTGTTGCCCGAAGCGCGCGATCAGGCGGGCGAGCTCGGCGCGGTGCGTGAGGTGACGACCACGCTCGAAACGCGGATGCAGCGCGCTGCCGAGCGCGCGGTGCGCAATGCAGGCCTGCGTCAGTCGCAGATCGCTATCGTCGCGATGCGTCCTGATGGCCGTGTGATTGCGATGGTCGGCGGCAAGAATTACGGCGAATCTCCCTTCAACCGCGCGACGCAGGCACGGCGCCAGCCGGGATCGACCTTCAAGCTGTTCGTCTATCTCGCGGCATTGCGCAGCGGGATGACCCCCGATTCAACCGTGCTCGACGAGCCGGTGACGATCGGCGAGTGGAAGCCGAAGAATAGCGACGGCCGCTACCGGGGCGAGATTACGCTGCGTCAGGCGTTCGCGCGGTCGAGCAATGTCGCGGCGGCGCGTCTCACCAAGGATGTCGGCCCGGCCGCGGTAATCCGTGCCGCACGCGATCTCGGTATCTCGACCCCGATCGCGGAGGAAGCCTCGATCGCGCTCGGCACGTCGACCGTCTCGCTGCTCGAGCTGACCGCCGCCTATGCCGCGATCGCCAATGGCGAGGCACCGGTGCGTGCGCGCGGCCTGTCGGATGCCGATGAGCCGGGCTGGCTCGATCGCCTGACCGGTTCGCAGCGTCCCATCGGAAAGCGTGAGCTGGCCGGAATGCGCGAGCTGCTCGCGGCGTCCGTGAGCGAAGGCACGGGCCGCGGCGCGGCGCTCTCGGTCGAGACCTTTGGCAAGACGGGCACGACCCAGGACAATCGCGACGCGCTGTTCATCGGCTATGCCGACGGCATCGTCACCGCGGTGTGGATGGGCAATGATGACAACAAACCCAATCCCGGCCTTGCGGGTGGCGGCGCGCCGGCACGGGTGTGGCGCGACTTCATGGCGCAGGCGCTGGGCGTCGCGGTGCAATCCAGGCCCGAACCGGTGGTCGAGAATCTGTCCGACGTGCTGGTGGACGAGGGCGAGAACGTCATCGACGAACCGATTGAGATCGAGGGCAGTTTTGGCGGTCAGTCCGTAGGCGTTCGCGTCAATCGTGACGGAAGCCTCGAGATGACCCGGCCCGGCGAACCGCAGACCGAACCGCCACCTTCCGAGCGGGACCGCCGCCGCCGCGAACCGGCGCCCGACGAAGGTCTTTAACGCACGCCGTCGGGCGCGACGGATTTCTCGAAGAAGACCTCCGCATAAGGGTTGTCGTTGTACCGCCCGATCTGCGTCCAGCCCGCGGTACGATAGAAGCGTTCGGCTTCGGGCAGGGCGCTGTTGGTGTCGAGCCGCAACGTATCGATCGCCAACGCCCTGGCAGCACCTTCCGCACTCGCCATCAGCCGCCGGGCAAGCCCAAGCCCGCGCGCACCGCGATCGACCCATAGCCGCTTGATCTCGGCGGTGCGGCCGCTTTCGCCCTTCAACGCCACGCAGCCCACCGGCAGCCCGTCCGACATTGCGATCAGGAAAGCGCCGCGCGGACGGATCATGGCCTCGGCATCGGGGTCGCAGGATCGCGCAACCTCGAACCCGCCGGGAAAGCGGGCGTCGAGCTCGGCGTAATAGCGACCGAGGCAGTAGCGTGCGGCGTCGCTGGCGGGATCGACTTCTTCGATGGCGACGCCGTCGCGGCCGAACGCGGCGGCGATCAGGTCCATCGCATCGAGCAACGCGTCGCGGTTCGATGCGCGATCGAGGAATGACGCCGCCTGCGTATCCGAGAGCGCTTCATAAGCGCGGAACTCGGTCATGCCCGCCGTGGTCAGCGCAGCGATCCGGCGCCGGGCATCGTCGGGATGCGGCGTCGTGCGGATCAGGCCTTCCTCCTCAAGGCTACGCAGCAGCCGGCTCATCAACCCGGAATCGAGGCCGAGATAGGCGCGCAGCTCGGCAAGGTCCGACCGCCCCGAACCGATCGCATTGATCACGCGCGCAGCCCCGAGCGGGCGGCCGCGGCCGAGGAATGAGGTGTCGAGCGCCCCGACCTCGCGGGTCACGGCGCGGGCGAAGCGGCGGAAGCGGCTGACGGGATTGGCGATCATTTATCTGACTTTGGTCAGGTAAATTGTCTGGGTCAAGCGCTACAATCTACTGGCCGGCGTGGCCGAGTCCGTTATGTCAGTGGACCGGCCAGCGGGAGCAGCCGTTAAAGCGGAGTTGCGTAGATGACAGCCAGTGCGATGATTGCGTCAATATTGCTGGCCGCTGCGCCCCAGGCGGCGCAGGCCGAGCCCGAAGTATTGCGGCCCGGAACCGTCGCGATTGAGCCTGTTGCCGATCCGGCCATTCCGGCTTCGGCCCGGCAGACCTTCGCCGACGCCGTCGAACGGGCATTGTCTGATGCACGTTTCATGGCGCTGCCCGTGACCAGTCGCAGCCGCTACATCGCTCGGGTCAAGGTGACCCGGACCACGCGCGGTGCGGTGACCTCCAAAGGGAAGGCGCCCGGGCCGGGTGCCGCTGTGGGCAATTGGGGTGGCGCGATCGCCGTCACCTTGCCTTCGAACAAACAGCAACTGCGTGGGTTGATCGTTACCGAATTGGAGGTCGAGCTTGTCCTGCGGGAGGGGATGCAGCCGGTATGGCGCGGCCGAGCGCTCACCGCTCAGGCCGAAGGAACGCAAGCCGATGCGCCCGCGACGCTCGCGCCCAAGCTCGCCAGTGCTGCAATCCGCGGTTTCCCGGCGCAGCAGCCCGAGGCGCTTTCGATTCCGTAGCGCTGGGGCGCGGGCTGGCGCCGTCACGTTTCAGCTGTGCTGAAACAAACTTAAAGGTCGAGCTTCTCATATTCGGGCGGCGGGTTGATCCCCTCCATTCGCTCGGCAAGCAGCGGGCGGAAGCTCGGGCGGCTCTTCATGCCGATATACCAGCGTTTGGCCTGTTCGTGGCTCTTCCAGTCGATCCCGCCCAAATAGTCGGCGACGCTGATCTGCGCCGCGGCGGCAAGGTCGGCGAGGCTCATCGTCGCGCCGCCCAGCCAGGTACGGTGGTCGAGCAGGAAGTCGATATAGTCGAGATGCGCGACTGCTGCCTTCATCGCCTCGCGCAGCGCGGTCGAATCCGGGGTGGCGCGGTGGACGATGCGCTTGAGCATCCGTTCGTGCAGCAGCGGGCCGGTGATGTCGCGGAAGAACTGGACGTCGAACCAGGCAACGAGGCGGCGGATCTCGGCGCGGTCGGCCGCGGTGCCATTGAGCAGAGCGGCCTTGCTCACCGTTTCCTCGAAAAACTCGCAGATCGCGACCGAGTCGATCAGCACCACGCCGCGGTCGTCGGCCATCACCGGGGTTTGCCCGGCCGGGTTCATGTCGAGGAACTCGTCGCGCCGCGCCCAAGGCGACTCGCGCACCGGCTCATAGCCGACGCCCTTCTCACCAAGGACGAGTCGGACTTTGCGCGAAAAGGGGCAAAGCGGGAATTGGTAAAGCTGCCACATGACCTAAGGCTTTAGGCGGCGGATACGGGCGGCGGCAAGCGCCGGTTTCGCGGATCAGGCCGCGACGCGCAGCCACAGCGCGGTGGCATCGTCGCTGCCTTTGAAACGCGGGTAACGTGAACGCGTCCCGTCCTCTGTCTCGATCGCACGGAGGCGTGCAGCGAGTGCGGGCAGGCCCTCGGTGCGTAACAGGGCGATGAAGGAGTCCAGCGCCATTCCATAGTCGTCGACCAGTGCGGCCATCCCGTCGGTCATCAGCAGGACTTCGTCGCCCGGCTCCACCGGAACCCGAAGATGCTCGACATGGACTCTGTGCGCGGGGTCGACGCCCAGAATGTGACGCTCAGGCCGCATGCGCTCCGCACGCAGCATCTCCAGAGGGCGTTCAGGGCCCGTCGCATGGACCCGCGCCTGTTCGGTCTCATCGGCGCTCGGCTGGGGACCGAGGCGTGTGATGACCTCTCCGCGTAGAGTCAGGCACACACAATCGGCAAGCCACGCAAGATCGAGCGCGCCGTCGGTCAGCGCGATCGCGAGAAACGCCGCGCTCGGCAGTTCCCATGCGCTGACGGGATCGCGAACGCGCTCGGCGGCATAGGCGGCAGCGGCCTGCGCATAGACATAGTCGAGCGTGTCGCCGAGCGTGCCGGGTTCGGCGGCTGCAAAGGCGCGTGAGACGGTCGCGGCCAGCCACGCCGCCCCCGGCTGGCTGCCCATCAGGCCGGGCGGGCCAAGATCGGTCGAGCCATCGATCATCCACGCACGCTGCGACGTGGCGCCACAGCGGTCGTCGTTAGGCGTGCCGGTAGAGCCGGCGAGGCTGATGCTCTGAATGAGGTCGAAATGCATGCCGCCCGCTATCGCGCACTTGTGACCGGACGGCTACGCCGTTGGCGCTTGCCTCAATAGGTGTCGCCGGGGCAGGGTTCCCCGACGATGCTCCAGATCATGCCGCCGGCGTGCCGTTTTGACCCGATCACGCGGACCCGCTCGCCTTGCTGGACCGCGGGCAGACAGCGCATTTTGCGTCCGACCCTGATCTGCGTGCCGTCATCCAGTCGCAGCCCGACCAGGACCGAAGCTTGCCCTGCACTATTACTCTGCGGAACCGCGTATCGGATCGAAACGACCGTCGCTTCGGCCCTGTTGACCGGCTGGTCAGGGTCGGGAAGGGCAACCCAGCTGAACCAGGCGATTGCCCCCATTATCGCAAGGATGGCGAGCGCGGCTGCGACGTCACCCCAGGACAGCCGCAGCCAAAAATTCACTCCGCCGCGACCAGCTCGACGCTGTCGTCCAGCGGGTACGACAGCCGCTCGAGCATTTCCTTCGGCACTACCTGCCAGAAGTGGCCGCGCACCCGCTCCCAATCCTCAAGCAGCCCGCTCGACCAGCTACTGTCGGTCGCCGCGCGATGCTCGGTGACAAGGTTCTTGAGCACCGCCTCCCAGTGCATCGACGACAGGCGCTGCCAGACGATGCTGTCGGGGTTGGCGTTGGCCTCGAATACGCCGTCTTCGTCATAGATGAACGCCATGCCGCCGGTCATGCCCGCGCCGAAATTGGTGCCGGTTCTGCCCAGCACCACCGCGACGCCGCCGGTCATATACTCGCAGCCATTGGCGCCGCAGCCCTCGACCACGACCTGAGCGCCCGAGTTGCGGACCGCGAAGCGCTCGCCGGCCTGGCCTGCGGCGAACAGCTTGCCGCTGGTCGCGCCATAGAGGACAGTGTTGCCGATGATCGTGTTGTTCTGGCTGGCCAAGGGTGAGCTCACCAGCGGGCGCACCACGATCGTGCCGCCCGACAGGCCCTTGCCGACATAGTCGTTGGCATCGCCGAACACTTCGAGTGTCACGCCCTTACACAGGAATGCGCCGAGCGACTGGCCGGCCGATCCACGCAGGCGGACCTGAACGTGCCCGTCATTGAGCTTTGACATGCCGAAGATCCGCGTGATCTCGCTCGACAACCGCGTGCCCACCGCGCGGTGCGTATTGCGGACGTTATAGGCGAGTTGCATCTTCTCGCCGCGCTCGAACACCGCCTTTGCGTCGGCGATGATCTGCGCGTCGAGGCTGTCGGGCACCGCGTTGCGCCAGGTGTCGAGGCTGAAGCGGCGCTCGCTTTCCTCGGCATCGACCTTGGCGAGGATCGGGTTCAGGTCGAGGTCGTCGAGATGCTCGGCGCCGCGGCTGACCTGACGGAGCAGCTCGGTCCGCCCGATCACCTCGTCGAGACTCTTCACCCCCAGCCGGGCGAGTATCTCACGTACTTCCTCGGCGATGAAGGTCATCAGGTTGATGACCTTCTCCGGCGATCCGGTGAATTTTGCGCGCAGGCGGTCGTCCTGGGTGCAGATGCCGACCGGGCAGGTGTTCGAATGGCACTGGCGCACCATGATGCAGCCCATCGCGACGAGGCTGAGCGTGCCGATGCCATATTCCTCGGCGCCGAGGATCGCGGCGATGACGATGTCGCGACCAGTCTTCAGACCACCATCAGTACGCAGCTTCACGCGGCCGCGCAGCCCGTTGAGCGTGAGCGTCTGGTTGACCTCGCTCAGGCCCATCTCCCATGGCGTGCCGGCGTATTTGACCGACGTCTGCGGTGAGGCGCCGGTACCACCGACATGGCCGGCGATGAGAATGACGTCTGCATGCGCCTTCGCGACGCCCGCCGCAACGGTGCCGATGCCGGCCGAGGACACGAGCTTCACGCAAACCCGTGCACGCGGATTGATCTGCTTGAGATCGTAGATGAGCTGCGCGAGATCCTCGATCGAGTAGATGTCATGGTGCGGCGGCGGGCTGATCAGCGTCACGCCGGGCGTCGCATGGCGCAGCCGGGCGATGAACTCGGTGACCTTGAAGCCGGGCAGCTGGCCGCCCTCGCCGGGCTTGGCGCCCTGCGCGACCTTGATCTCGACCTCGTCGCACGCGCCGAGATATTCGGCGGTGACGCCGAAACGGCCCGACGCGATCTGCTTGATCGTCGAGTTGGCGTTGTCGCCATTGGCATAGGGCTTGTAGCGGATCGAATCCTCGCCGCCCTCGCCCGACACCGCCTTGGCGCCGATCCGGTTCATCGCGATCGCCAGCGTCTCGTGCGCCTCGGGGCTCAGAGCACCGAGCGACATGCCCGGGGTCACGAAACGCTTGCGGATCTCGGTGATCGCCTCGACTTGGTCGATGCCCACGCCTTCGTTGGGGAAATTGAACTCAAGCAGGTCGCGGAGGTAAACCGGCGGCAGGTCGCGCACCCCGCGGGAGAATTGCAGATAGGTCGAATAGCTGTCGGTCGCGACCGCGGTCTGCAGCGTGTGCATCAGCTGCGCCGAATAGGCATGCGTCTCGCCGCCATGGCGCTGGCGATAGAAGCCGCCGATCGGCAGCGTCGCGACGCCGGTGTCGAAGGCGGCGTCGTGGCGCAGCTTGGCGTTGAGGTGCAGCGAGGCATAGCCCTCGCCCGAGATCTTCGCGGGCATTCCGGGGAAGAAGTCGTTGACCAGCGCACGGGAGAGCCCGACCGCTTCGAAATTATAGCCGCCGCGGTATGAGGAAATCACCGCGATCCCCATCTTCGACATGATCTTGAGCAGACCCTCGTCGATCGCCTTGCGGTGGTTCCTGAGCGCCTGCTCGAACGGCATGTCGCCGAACAGCCCGCGCGCGTGACGATCCGCGATCGACGCCTCGGCGAGATAGGCGTTCACGGTGGTCGCACCGACACCGATCAGCACTGCGTAATAATGCGTGTCGAGGCATTCGGCCGAGCGCACGTTGACGCTGGCATAGCTGCGCAGCCCCTTGCGCACGAGATGGGTGTGCACCGCCGCAGCCGCGAGTACGCCCGCGATGGCGATACGCTCGGGTCCGACATGCTCGTCGGTCAGGAACAGCTCGGTCGCGCCCGCGCGCACTGCCTGTTCCGCCTTGAAGCGGATATCGGTGATCGCCGCGCGCAGCGTCTCCGGGCCGCCGCCGGCGGGGAAGGTGCAGTCGATCTCGGCGGCGAGGTCGCCGAAATGACCCTTCAAACGTGCCCAGTCACCGTTGGTCAGCACAGGGCTTTCGAGCACCAGCACCTTATTCGCGGTTTCCCCGGTATCGAGGATGTTGGCGAGGTTGCCGAAGCGCGTCTTGAGCGACATCACATGCCGTTCGCGCAGGCTGTCGATCGGCGGGTTGGTGACCTGCGAGAAGTTCTGGCGGAAGAACTGGCTGATCAGGCGCGGCTTGTCGCTGATGACGGCAAGCGGGGTGTCGTCGCCCATCGACCCGACCGCTTCCTTGGCGTCGGTCACCATCGGCGAGAGGATCAGCTCCATATCTTCAAGTGTCTGCCCGGCCGCGACCTGACGGCGCGTCAGTTCGGCGCGGTCGAAGCGCGGTTCGGCTTCGTCCACCACCGGAAGATCCTCGACCGTCACGAACTCGCCGATCATCCCGGCATAGTCATACTCGTCGGCGATCCGGTCCTTGACCTCATCGTCTTGGTAGAAGCGGCCTTCGTCCAGATCGACGGCGATCATCTCGCCCGGTCCTAGCCGGCCCTTGGCGACGATGGTCGATTCAGGCAACTGGACCATGCCGGTCTCGGATCCGACCACCAGCAAGCCGTCGGAGGTGCGGGTATAGCGCAGCGGGCGCAGCGCGTTGCGGTCGACGCCTGCGACCGCCCAGCGACCATCGGTCATCGCAAGCGCGGCTGGGCCGTCCCACGGCTCCATCACCGAGGCGAGATATTTGTACATCGCCAGATGATTGGCGGGCGTCTCCGGCCCCATCGCTTCGGGCACCAGCATCAGCTTGGCCGTCGGCGCATCGCGGCCCGAGCGGCAGATTGCCTCGAACACCGCGTCGAGCGCCGCAGTGTCGGATGCGCCCGCCGGGATCACCGGCTTGATGTCTTCCGAATGCTCGCCAAAGGCAAGGCTCGCCATCTTGATCTCGTGGCTGAGCATCCAGTTCTTGTTGCCGCGGATCGTGTTGATCTCACCATTGTGCGCGAGGCAACGGAACGGCTGTGCCAGCCACCATTGCGGGAAGGTGTTGGTCGAATAGCGCTGATGGAAGATCGCGACGCGGCTGACGAAACGCTCGTCCTTAAGGTCGGGATAGAATTCGCTCAGCGATTCCGCGAGGAACAGCCCCTTGTAGATCACCGAACGACAGCTCAGCGAACAGATGTAGAAACCGCTGATCTGCGCCGCGATGATCCGCTTCTCGATCCGGCGGCGAACGAGATAGAGGTTCTTCTCGAATTCCTCCTGCGACACTGCGTCGGGCAGCGGCCCGGCGATCATGATCTGCTCGATTTCGGGCCGGGTTGCCTGCGCTTTCTGGCCGATGACCGAGACGTCGACCGGAACCTGGCGCCAGCCATAGATGGTGTAGCCCGCTTCGATGATCACGCTTTCGACGATCGTGCGGCAGGCTTCCTGCGCGCCGAGGTCGACGCGCGGCATGAAGATCATGCCGACCGCGAGCCGGTTGGGCAGCACCCGGTGGCCCGATGCCAGCACCGCGTCGTCGAAGAAGCGCAGTGGCAGATCGACATGGATGCCCGCGCCGTCGCCGGTCTTGCCGTCGGCATCAACCGCGCCGCGGTGCCACACTGCCTTCAGCGCGTCGATCGCGCTCTGCACCACGCGGCGCGAAGGCTGGCCGTCGATCGCCGCGACCATGCCGACGCCGCAGGCATCGCCTTCGAACTCGGGGCGGTACATGCCTTCACGGGCGAGGCGTTCGCGCTCCAGGGCCATATGAGCTGCGTTGGGCATGGGCGTGCTGATCGTCATTCCGTCTTCCCCTTGGCGAAGCGGGCGACCACGCGCTCGATCGCCTTATCCATCTCTGCGCCTTCCCAGGGCGTTTCCTCGTTCATCCAGTCGATCGCGAGCTGCTGAGTCTTCGAGCTAAGCGCGCGCATCCTGGGCGCCACACCCGATTGCGCGAATTGGACCAGCGCCGCCTTGTCGCTCGCGTCCATCGTTTTCATAATGTCCGGTACCGTGGCGCGGATGTCGGTCAGCACGGATTGCGCGCCGAACTTGAAATCTTCGGACTTGCTTGCCTCGGCGATGATCGCCTTGGGCTTGATCGCGGCCTGCATCGCCGCGATCAGCTTGGTCCCCGTCGGTGAACTGTAGAAAGCGATCAGCGTATCCAGCTCGGCCGCGGTGAAATTAGAGCCATAGAGCGCGGCCTGGCGCCGGTGCAGCTCCGGAAGCCGCTCGCGCGACGAACGATCGACGATCGGCAGGAGCTCACGTGCGAACGCCAGGGTGATGCCCGGGGTCGCCTTCTCCATCTCTACCAGCTCCTCACGTGAGCCCCAGAGCTGCCGGAGCATGTCGAGTGCCTCGGCATCGCTTGTACTGCCGATGATGATGGCGTCGCTGTTGAGGATCTCGGCGAGCTTGAGTGCGCGTTCGGAAACCGCGGGCGAAACCGTGGATACGGCGGGGGATTGCTGCGCGACGGCAGGTGCGGCGAGCGCAAGCGATGTCGCAAGCGCGATACCGATCACGCCGCTGCCTCCATCCGTGCCTGTGCGGGGTTCGCCTTCTGACTCTTCAGCCAGTTGTGCATCCGCTCGCTCACATCGCGCCCGTCGCGGATCGCCTGAACCACCAGGCTTGCGCCCTTGACGATGTCGCCCGCGGCGAACACGCCGTCGAGGTTCGACATCATCGTGCGCGCGTCGGTGCGGACCGTTCCCCAGCGCGTAACACCCAGTTCCGGCGTCCCGAACAGCACGGGCAGGTCTTCGGCATCGAAACCGAGCGCCTTGATCACGAGATCGGCGGGCACGTCGAACTGCGCTCCGGGATCGGGTTCGGGCGCACGGCGGCCGCTGGCGTCTGGCGCGCCGAGGCGCATGCCGACGGCCTTGACGGCGGTCACCGTGTCGCCGCCCTCGAAGGCTTCGGGGGCAGAGAGCCAGACGAACTCGACGCCTTCCTCTTCGGCATTGGCGGTCTCGCGCTGCGATCCGGGCATATTGGCGCGGTCGCGGCGATAGAGGCACTTCACGCTCGCTGCACCCTGCCGCACCGCGGTGCGGACGCAGTCCATCGCAGTATCGCCGCCGCCGATCACCACGACATCTTTGCCTTGCGCATTCAGGCTGCCGTCGTCGAATGCGGGGACCGCGTCGCCAAAGCTCTTGCGGTTCGATGCGATCAGATAGTCGAGCGCCTCGACCACGCCGTCGGCGCCGACGCCCGGCGCCTTGATCGCGCGCGCCTTGTACACGCCCGTCGCGATCAGCACCGCGTCGTGCTTCGTGCGCAACTGTTCGAGCGTCGCATCGCGCCCGACTTCGAAGCTCTGGTGGAAGACGATGCCGCCCTCCGCCAGCCGGTCGGTGCGACGCATCACGACTTCCTTCTCCAGCTTGAAGCCGGGAATGCCATAGGTCAGCAGTCCGCCCGGCCGGTCATGCCGGTCATAGACATGCACGTCATAGCCCAGCTTACGCAGATACTCCGCCGCGGTGAGGCCTGCGGGGCCGGCGCCGATCACGGCGACCGACTGCCCGCGCGCGGGACCGGGGACGAGCGGCTCGACCCAGCCCTCTTCCCACGCAGTGTCGGTGATGAACTTCTCGACCGACCCGATCGTGACCGAGCCGTGCTGCGAGAATTCGATGACGCAATTGCCCTCGCACAACCGGTCCTGCGGACAAATGCGGCCGCAGATCTCAGGCATGGTCGAGGTGCTGTTGGACAGCTCATAGGCTTCGCGCAGCCGCCCCTCGGCGGTCAGGCGCAGCCAGTCGGGGATGTGATTGTGTAGCGGACAGTGAACCGAGCAATACGGCACGCCGCATTGCGAGCAGCGCCCGGCCTGTTCCTCTGCGGACGGCGGAGCATAACGCTCCGCGATCTCGCGGAAATCCTGCGCACGCAGCTGGGCCTCACGCTTCGGCGGAAACGCCTGCGCACGGTCGACGAATTTGAGCATGACTTCGTTTGCCATGCCCGCGCCGTGACAGCTCGCGAAAGGCGAGTCACGCGAAAACCAGCATTTAAGTAAGTAATGCTGACCTATTTAGCAACAATCGATCAGGATTCCACCTCTAGTTGCGATACGCTCTCAACAATAATGGCCGTTACGGACTTATCTGGCCAGCAGCCAGATCAACGCTGCGCTTCCGACGATGATTCGGTACCAGGCAAAGGGCGCGAAGCCGTAGCGCCCGACAATTTTCACAAAGGCCCGCACCACCAGCAGCGCCACGACGAATGCCGCCCCGAACCCGATTGCGATTGCGCTCAGATCGTCGATGCTGAGCAGGGCGCGGTCCTTCCACAGCGAATAGGTGGTCGCCGCGAGCATCGTCGGCACCGCGAGAAAGAAGCTGAACTCGGCGGCGGTCTTGCGCTCGACCCCCATCAGCAGCGACCCCATGATCGTCGCGCCCGAGCGGCTGATGCCGGGCAGCATCGCAAGGCACTGGACGACCCCGATCGACACCGCGGTGCCGGTCGGAATCGCTTCGACGCTGTTGTAGCGGGCGGTCTTCACCATTCGCTCGATCAGCAGGATCAGGAAGCCGCCGACGATCAGCGCGACCGCGACGATTACCGGGGTCTGCATCGCCGCGCGAATCGCGTCATAGGCGACCACGCCGATTGCCAGCGCGGGGGCGAAGCCGATCAGGATGTTGCGCACGAACGCCACCGATTGCGGTTCGCCGCGCAACAGACCGGTCCCGCGGTCCCAGAAAGTACGCCAATAGGCGACCAGCACCGCCAGGATCGCGCCGAACTGGATCGCGATCTTGAAGGTGATCGAACTACTGTCGTTGAACCCGAACAGTTCGCCCGCGAGGATCAGATGCCCGGTCGACGAGACGGGCAGGAATTCGGTTAGCCCCTCGATGATCCCGAGCAGGATATAGGTCAGCGTATCACTCATGCCGGATGGCTCCCCTGCCGGGGGTCACCCGGTCTTGAATGTGCCGGAAAATCTGGGTTCAGGCGGTTTGATGCCCGCCGGCGAAGCGGCCGTGTCGCCGAAACTGGACCAGCCAGCCGGGCGCTACCGCGCCGAGCAGCGTCGGCGCGATGCCGAGCTGCGCCAGCCCGTCCTCTGCCACGACATTATCGGTCTGGAGCATCAGCCACTGGTCCCAGGTGATCGGCATCCCGGGCAGGAAGCCCAGGGTCGCGATCCCTGCGCCCGCGAAGTCGGGCAGTTCAATCAGCGGCGGATGGCGCCCGATCGCATCGGCAAGGCGCTGATGGAACTGGGTGAAGGTGATCACCTCGGGCCCGCCCAGCTCAAGCGTCTTGCCGCCGAACTCCGCCGGATCGGCAACGGCCTTGACCACCGAAGCCGCGACATCGGCGACATAGACTGGCTGCATGCGCATCGCGCCGCGCAGCACCGGGACGACTGGCGCATGCGCGATCAGTCCGGCGAAGCGATTCACGAACTTGTCCTCGCGCCCGAAGATGAAGGAGGGGCGCAGGATCGTTGCTGCAGGGAAGGCGGCGCGGACCAGCGACTCACCCTCACCCTTGGAGCGGCCATAATCCGACTGCGCTTCGGCATCCGCACCGATTGCGGAAATCTGGACGAACGCCGTCGCGCCCGCAGCCGCCGCGGCCTTGGCCGCGTTCTCCGCGCCGATCGCGTTCACCGCGTCCGCTTCACGCCCGAACGCCCCGGCAAGGTTCACCACGGCATCCGATCCGGCGAGCGCGCGGGCGAGCGAATCGGGTTTGCGGACATCGCCGGCGACGAACTGGGTCTGGCCAAGCCCGCCGAGCGGCTTCAGGAACCAGGCCGAGCGCGGGTCGCGCTGGACGATGCGGACGCGCGCGCCCGTCTTGAGCAGCGCCTGCGCGACATAGCGTCCGACGAAGCCGCCGCCGCCGATCAACGTCACCAGCCTGTCCTTCATCACGCCCTCGAAAAAGTCTGTTCCAATGCGCCCCCCATGCCGCGCGCCGCAGCAAAGGGCAACCTTGTGGAGATGAGTTGCGAGAAGCGGTTGACACGCCCCCCGACCGTCCCTTAGAGGCGCGCCCCTACCCCGTGCCCAGATGGCGGAATTGGTAGACGCACCAGCTTCAGGTGCTGGCGGTCGCAAGGCCGTGGAGGTTCGAGTCCTCTTCTGGGCACCATTTCCCTGTCTCAGGGCATCCCAGCACATCGACAAAAGCGGCAGAAATCTGCCACTTTTGCTCGGTTTTGTGCGAAAATGTCCGAGCAGGTTTCAGTCGATCCCAGGGCCATATGGGCCACGGTCGGGGCATAAAATGGCCCCGGAAAATGATGGCCCGGTGGGCCATATCGACCGGAAAAATGGGCGCCATCCGAACAGAACCGATCAAATCGGGAGTTTGGGTTATGGCTTTGAAAGATCTAGAAATTCGTACCCTTCAGCCGAGGGATCGCATCTACAAGAAGGCTGACGAGCGCGGCCTCTATATCGAGGTGCATCCGAGCGGCTCCAAGCTATGGCGCTTCAAGTATGCCTACCTCGGCAAGGACAAGCGCCTAGCCTTAGGTCGCTACCCGGAGGTCACGCTGGCGGAGGCGAGGCAGAAGCGGGAGGAGGCACGGCAGAAGCTGCGTGACGGTGTCGATCCGCTCGCTGAACGCAAGCGCGCGAAGCTCATGGCCCACTATAAAGCTGCGAATACCTTTGGCGATGTGGCCCGTGAATATATCGAGAAGATGATCGCGGAAGGGCGTGCGGCTTCGACGACCTCCAAAGCTGATTGGCTGCTGGAGCAGCTACGGCCACTTTGCGGACAACCACTCGCCGATCTCAAGCCGATTGACGTTCTCGCTGCGCTGAAGAGGCTCGAAGCGAAAGGTAAACTTGAGACTGCACGGCGCTGCAGGTCGTTTGCCGGCCGTGTGTTTCGTTATGGTGTGGCAACCGGCCGAGCCGAAAGCGACCCGACCTCGCTGCTCCGGGGCGCGTTGATCACTCCCAAGACTACACACCACGCGGCAATCCTCGAGCCCGCAGCCTTCGGTGCATTGTTACGCGCGATCGAAGCCTATCCCGGCCATCGGATCACTCGCCTTGCTTGTCAGATATCCCCTCACGTCATGGCCCGCCCGGGCGAAATTCGACAGGCGCTGTGGCCCGAGATTGATTTCGACAATTCCGTCTGGCGGATCCCGGCCACCAGAATGAAAATGCGGAGGCCGCATTCCATCCCGCTATCGCGGCAAGTGAAGACGTATCTGCTTGAGCTGCACGAGCTGACGGGTCCGGACGGATTTATGCTTCCGGCATTTCACACATCACGACGACCGCTCAGCGAGAACACGGTCAATCAGGCCTTCCGCCGCATGGGTTATTTGGTCGGCGAAGTGACTGCGCATGGATTGCGAACCACCGCTTCCACGTTGCTCAATGAGAGTGGGAAGTGGAGCCCAGACGCGATCGAGCGGTCGCTGGCACACGCCGACAAGGATGCAGTGCGCGGCACCTACAACCGCGGCGCCTATTGGGACGAGCGGGTCGCAATGCATCAGTGGTGGAGCGACTATCTCGACCTGTTGCGCGATGGTCCAGAGGGAAAGGATCCTAGCTGGACACCGGCACCGTGCCGTGATCGCGACCGGAGATAGAAACCGCTCACAGGAAAATTCTCCCGTCCGGTTTCATAGGCCACGGGGTGAGGGAGCGAACAGCGTCATGGCCTGAGCAACATTCACAGCTCAGGAGTCCATTTTGCGTAAAGTGTCTTCGCTTGCCCACGTCGTTTCAGTTGCCCCACCCGATGGTCTGAGCAGTTCGTCTTCGGAGAAGCAGGCGCGAACCTCGCGTCCCATCGTCGAGTTTCCCGAACCGCTGACGACGGATTGGATTGATCCGCCCTCGTTCGCGGAAGCGTTCGCACTGCAACTCCGGCGGCATGGGGACAACTACGCACATCTCCAGCGCGCGTTGCTCCGGCCAGGCGAGACCTTTGAACGTTCCACGTTCCGGCAATGGGCGATCGGCGCGAAGCAACCGAGCACGGTTAGATCCTTCGATATGCTGGCGCGGGTAGAGCATCGTTATCGTCTGCCGAGCGGCTACTTCCGGGCAAAGCTGCCCCGATCTGGCCGCGCCGCGTCAGGGCATGAACGGCTGGCCGCTTCGCCGTCCGAGCGGCGCCGGTTGGCTTGGCACCTGCCAGATGACTTCGACAGCCGTTCCAGTGGCGAGCGGGCTGAAATCCTTCATTGGGTTCGCACGGCCATTATTGCGGGCTCGACCGACTATCGGCGGTATCAGGCCGAGGCGTCAAAGGTTCTTTACGGCCTTCGCTTTCCCGCGCTGGCGGGGTTCGGGTTTTGCACGGTGCCGCGATCGGATGACGAGGAAGGGGCGCTTGAACAGACGCTTCGGGCACCGTCGGACCTAGTTTCCGAGGTCGGAGAACTGATCGCCTTCAAGACCGCGACGCTCACCCGGATTGGCGTGAAGCGAACCGGAGTCTGGAATGAGGAGACCGTCGACCAGAAGATCGAGCATCTGGCCTTGATGTTTGGCGCGCTGTCGGCGCAGCCCGGACCGCCGCTGAATGGGATGGGCGTGCCGCGCGACAATCTATGTATGGGCTTGTTGGCGTTCCCCGCCGTCTGGGACTGGTACCTGCAATGGCGGGAGTCGCGCCGCGGCTTTTACACCGTTTGGGAAGTAAGCATGTTGGAACTGGCCGGCGCGATGACCCGGCGCGACACCGGCTGGATGCGCCAGCACCCGGAGCTTGCGCGGCGCTTGCAGCCGATCGCTGGTCTCATTGACACAGCGGACGTCGAGCGTGCGCAAGCGGACTGGGACAGCGTCTGTGAAGCCGCTCACGTCCATGTGCGGGCGCGCTCCAAGGAGATCGTTCGCATAGCCCGGGTCCATCGCGATCCGTTCGAGCCGATACTCCCGATCCTTGAGGACGAAAGCCCTGTCGGTGCCTATCGCAAGATCACCGCGGAGATCATCCGGCAGATGCCGGACATGCACCGCTATCCCCGCGCGTCCGCGGAAGCTGTGCGGGGGTTCCTCATGCTGCGCCTCGGTCTTCACCTGGGGGTGCGTCAGAAGAACCTGCGGCAGCTGCTGATTTGTCCGCGCGGCTTGGCGCATCGCACGGAACGGCAGCTGGAAAGCTTGCGTCGCGGCGAGCTGCGCTGGAGCACGCGTGAACAGGCCTGGGAGGTGCTGATACCGTCGGTTGCGTTCAAGAACGCGAACTCGTCATTCTTCAACAAGCGACCGTTCCGGCTGCTGTTGCCCGACCTAGACGGCCTCTATGGTCATCTCGAAACCTATATCACCCGGCACCGCCCGTTGCTGTTGGGCGATGCAACCGATCCTGGCACCTTCTTCATCAAGACGGTCAAGCGGAGCAGTTCGGATGCGGCCTACAATCGATCGACCTTCTATGAAGCGTGGCGACTGCTGATCCAGCGTTACGGGATCTACAATCCCTACACGGAGCGCGGTGCCATCAAGGGCCTGCTCCCGCACGGGCCGCATAATGTCCGCGACGTGCTGGCGACCCATATCCTCAAGCAGACCGGCTCGTATGAGCAAGCGAGCTACGCCATTCAGGACACGCCTGACATGGTTGCAAACCACTACGGACGTTTCTTTCCTCAGGACAAAGCGGCCCTCGCTGCGCGTATCCTCAATCAGGTGTGGGAGACGGGCTGAAGTGGGAGGAGTCAGCCGTTCTTATGGTCCTCCACCTGATAGAACATCGGATTGCGCAGCCAGGCGCCGATGGCAGATTCGCGCCATCCGACGCACCGGGTGCTGATCTGCACATTTCTGGGAAATGTGCCGTTCTCCATTTTCCGGTACATGGTCGAGCGGCTGAGGCCGGTGCGCTTGAGGACGGTTTTGATCCGAAGGATCTGGTCGGGAGTGTCGGTCTGCATTGGCATCACCTTGCATCATGTGCGGGTTAGTGGTGCGCCCCGAGCCAAGGATGTGATCGAGGACCTCGCCCGACAAGGTGCTCTCTGGTGCCACGGCGGTACTTTGCGGTGCCGTGCGGTGAGGTGCGGCAGAAAGGTACCTCGGGTGGGTTGCCGAGATCGGAAGGCCGAAGTCCCATAGCGTCTCACGCTGCGCGTGACCGCGCTCTACGCCGCGAATCGCGTCGCCGAGTCGTCTCCGCGTCTCGGCTCATGCGGGTGACGATCACTGACGCGGAGCCGGCGATGCCGGGCAGCAGAACGCGATATCGATTGAGCGTACACTGACGGGCTGCTGCACAGCCGCCAGAGGCCGCAGCGCCTTTGCTTTCAGCGTGGCACACTCGATCCGGGCGGAGGGCGCGGCGGCGGCTGGCGCCCAGGTCCGCGCGCACGCCGCCACGACGGCCGGCCGGCTTCGAGAGTGCTGCTTTGTTGACTCCTGGCGGAGCAGGTGCGCTGGCACGCAGTTGCGGTCGCCGCGCCGGGCGCGGCGGCGTTGGCCTCCGGCTTCGATCTGGCGGGGTGGGCGTCGCTGCCCTCTAGTCCCGCCGCGGCGTGCTGCAAGCTGCGCTGCGCGCAGCTCCTTCTCTTCGTTTCGGCCCGTCGGGTGCAGCCCGCTTCTGCCGGCGGGACTTCCGGTTCGCTCCTGCCGCCCACCCCGCCATTCCGGCGCCGGTTGCGGTGGTTTGAGGAGTAAGCAAGATGGAACTCAAGCACATCGATATCGCCAAGCTCCGCGTCTCGGCTGCGAACATGCGGTCGAGGGGCAAGGCAGACCTGTCGCACATCCTGCCGTCGATCCGGGCGCGGGGCGTGCTCGTGCCGCTGATCGTACGGCCTACGGGTGACGAGGACCGGTTCGAGATCGTGGCGGGCAAGCGGCGCTACCATGCGGCGCTGACCGTCGCAGCGGAGAGCGGGGAGGATTCTGCGGTGCTCGATATCCTCGCTGTCGTCATGGCCGAGACGCTCGAAGCGGGAAGCGTCCTGATCGAGCTGCTCGGGCCGCTGGTCGGCACCGACATGGCGAAGGTCTGGCAGGCCGATGACGCGCTGCTCGACCTGATCAAGGACCGCGATGTGCCGGGCCATGTGCTCGCCGATGTGGCGGGCGCGCAGGTCGCCACCGCTAACGAGGCGGAGTCCGGCAAGGTCAAGCGCAAGATCATCCGCGACTGCCTGACCGGCGAGAATGGGCGGGCGAAGGTCGAAGGCTGGGTGCCGAAATGGATGGCGCTCCCGCCCGCCGCTTACACCGAACGCGGTGGCGTGGGGACCGTCAGCCGCGCCGCCCGCCTCGCTGACCTCAGCATCCTCTCCGCGCCGCAGCCCGAGCCGCTGCGGCAGGCCGCCTGAACCGTGTCCGGCGGCCACCGTGCCGCCGGACCTCTCGATATCGGAGGCTTCCATGACCGATGATGTTGATCCCGCTACCTTGAAGCGGATCGAGCGGGCGATCCGCAAGCTGCCGCGGCGCCAGCGCGAAGTTTTCTGCGCGGTGCGGTTTCACGACCTGAGCTACGTCGACATTGCCGAGCGAACCGGGCTGACCGTCCAAGAGGTCGAGCAGCTGCTTGCGGAGGCGTTGTTCAATATCTCGCGCCGTGTCGATCGCCCGCGCAGTTGGTGGCGGTTCTGGTGACCGAACGCATCAGTCTCGCGGGGCTATCCTCCGCGAGACTGTGCTTTGCCGAAATGCTTCGATAGGATCATCGCACATGCGTACCGACCTTGATCATCTTCCCTCGGCTAAGCAGCGCGAACTGGAGCGCGTCGTGCAGATCCTCTTCGAGGAGTTCCGCGATGCGACCGCGATCGCCACCTCGGAGTGGAAGAAGCAGGCGCGCATCCTCAAGGTCATCCTCTACGGCAGCTATGCGCGCGGCGGCTGGGTCGATGAGCCGCACACCGCCAAGGGCTATCAGTCCGACTTCGACCTGCTCGTGATCGTCAATCACGACAAGCTCACCGACCGGGTCGAGTTCTGGTCGACGGCAGAGGACCGGCTCAACCGCGAACTGGCGATCACTAAGACGCTGCGCACCCCAGTCAACTTCATCGTCCACACGCTGCAGGAAGTGAACGACGGCCTCGCGCACGGGCGCTATTTCTTCATGGACGTCGCTCGCGACGGCATCGCGCTCTACCAGAGCGATGACAGCAAGCTGCATCAGCCCAAGCCAAAGACGCCGAAGCAGGCGCTGGGAATGGCGCGGGAGTATTATCAGGAATGGCTTCCGAGCGCCGAAGACTTCCTGCAGGGTTGTCGCGATGCCCAAGCTCGAGGCCGTTTCAAGAAGGCGGCCTTCGATCTTCATCAGGCCACCGAGCGGCTCTACCATTGCGTGCTGCTGGTATGCACGTTCTACACGCCGCACGTGCATAATCTGGGCTTCCTGCGCACGCAGGCGGAGCGAATTGATCGCCGACTATTTGAGGTCTGGCCACGCTGGGTTCGGCAAGATCGGTCTCGCTTTGAGAAGCTCAAGGAAGCCTATGTGAAGGCGCGTTACTCGACGCACTATCGGATCGACAATGAAGAGCTCGCTTGGCTGAGTGAGCGCGTGGAGGAGCTTGGGCGCGTGGTTCAGGTGATCTGCGAAGAGCGTATTGCCGCGCTTGAGCGCAGCGCCGCCGCTTAGACCAACTAGCTCTGGCTTTCGTCAAATCGCGATTTGCCGCGCGATGACCGCTGCTGGGCCGGTTGAAGACTAGCAGCTTGCGGGAGAAGTTGTGGCTGAAGCGGACGTTCGACGTAGAGCTTCTCGTTACACCAAGGGTCGGGGATTCGTCCGGCAGCGGTCCGTTGGGGTTGCAGGCAGCATAATTCTCAAGCTGACTCCGGGCGCACTTACAGTCGAGTAAGCCGTCGCCGGCATAGCTGTCATGCGACTTCTCGATTGCTGTACCTAATCGCGTCGCGCTCAGCCGGGCGAGCGCTATGCTGCGCCTGCGGCAGCGCTGTCCGGCGACCAAGGATATCGCTGGTTGCGCGGTGGAATCATGCCGGGTCGCTGGACGAAGACGATGTCCCTAATCCGTTTATCACGCGCCATGAGCGCTGATCGCAGCGTATCATAGCGTTCCGCATGAGGCACATTGCTGTCGTCATAGATGTAGACGACCATGCGGTCCCAGTTCTGGAGATCGGTGAAATAGAGGCCTAGGCGCCGGCGACTTCTTCCTCGATGCGGGAAAAGTCGCCGGGGCTGCGGGCGATCTTCACCTCGACGATGGTCTTGAGGCCGCGGATGCCGAAATCGAACCGGGGCTGCTTCTGCCCGAAGCCGGGGAGATATTGCTCATCGACAAGATGCTCGCCGAAGCGTGGCTCCAGCACAGCCCAGAGAAATGCCTGAACATGCGCCTCGGAATCTATCAGCCAGCGTGCCGGCCCGACGCCGCTGCGATTGGGCTTCGCATCCCAGACCCAGCGCCGAAAGGCGGATTGCGTCGCCTCCAGCATCGCGACCAGGCTGCTATAGTCCGGCACCAGCTCGGCGGACATCCGCCTGACCAGCAGGTCGAGCGCCGCCAGCCAGATCACCGCACGTTCGAGTTCGCCCTGTGCCGGATTGGCGGAAGAGAGCAACGCCGCCATCAGATCCTGGCGCCGTTCCGCTGCAATCGGTGGAACCGTGGCGAAGGCACCCGGCCAATACTGGCGGAGCACCAGGTCGCTCGCCATTGCATCGGCCGAGCTTTGTGGATCGGCACGCAGCCGCCCCGCGCCGTCGAGCAGATCGGCGGCCAGCTGCCTCGCCCGGTTCGACCAGGCATTGGGCTCCGCATTCTCGTTAGCGATGTCGAGAAGCCATTTGCGCCGCTCGGCGCCGAGGCCGTCGGTATCGCCTGCCGCGGCGATACCGGTCGCGATGCCGAGGGGAGTTCATTTCGGCTGCCGAGCTGCCGCTGGATCTCGCTGTTGAGCTCACCGGGGGTGCCGTACCGGTCGGTCGGCAGGAAGATCGCATCCGCCTCGGGCGGCAGCTCGACACCGATGCGGATCGCCGGCACAGGTTCGAACTGTTTGGCGGGGGTCGCCATCAGCGTCGTCCGGCTTGCGGTATGCGGGACCGGCGCAACCGGCCTGTGGCGCGCAGTATGGCTATTGCGTCGAGCAGCATCATCCCCGGGACAGTTGAGCGCATTGTATAGCATTGACGCTGCGGTGCTCAAACCTTGCTTGCGTCGGATCTGGTCTTGATCTGATCGGTCGCTGGAAGATGTCTGTGACCGGGCGCTATGAGTTATCCACGATTATTGTATCGCTCTGCTTGCGCATGCGATTGACAGGCGCGGCAATTGGGAGGACCTTTGCTGCAAGGTCAGTCGCAGTGGCCTGCCGCCTGCATCAGCGAAGCCTTCGTGGTACTGCTCGAATCAAACGTTCCCGCATGGTTTCGTGGGTCGGAGTGACGGTAGCAGGCGACGTTAGTCCAGGCCCGACGGAGACCTGCGATGTCCTATCTTTATTTGAAGCTTGCCGATCTCAAGAACCGCGCGCGCTGTATTGCCCTGGCTGAAGGGTTGCCGCGCCAGCACGCCCATGATGTCGCCGCCGTGCGTGGCGGGTTTCAGAACTATGCCCATGCCTTGCGGCTGCTGCCCGATGGCGACGCATCCCCTCGTTGCGCTGTCGAATTGCGGCAGCGCTGGCGCGAGCGCGAACCGCGGCGCTGGGGCGATGCGACGTTCAGCGTCGCGCTGGCCTCACCGCTCGAGGCGCTGCTGCGCCCGTACCAGCTCGTCGAATATCTCGGCGACTGCGAGATCACCGCGCCGGACGTGCTGGTCAGCGACGGCTTCATGCGCGATCTGGAGGAAACCCGTATCGATCTTGGCAAGATCGGGCGGGCGTTGCAGTTCATCGATGCGACTGGCCTCAAGCCCTCGCGCGCCAAACGCATCTATCCCAAGGGCAGCTGGTACAACCGCCCGCCGATCGCCGACCATGACCATGGCTGGTACGATCCCGAAGCGCGCGTCCATATCCTCTCGACCGAGCCGTATCGCGACGATGCCGCCACGCTGCCCGACCAGCGCGCCTGGGAAGACAAATGGGGCTGGGCGACGCTGCCGGTGACCTGGGGCAGTATCTACGGCTTCGGCACGACCCTCTATCTCCTATGTCCCGACGCCTATCTCCCGGTTTTGCGCGAGAAGGTCGCGCGGCTCGAGGCCGGGCCGCAGGCGGTGGCGACCGACGCGATCCTGATCGCCGATCCGCTGGCGCGGGCGGTCGCATGAGCGGTACCGCGCGGAGCTGGTCGCGCCGCATTTTCGTGTGGCGCGATGGCGCGCGCGGAGCGGCGGCATGACCGGGCCGGCGGATCCCGCGCAACTGCTTGGCGATGCGCCGTTGCAGGCCGATGCGCTCGACGCGATCGGGCTGCGCGAGGTCGCCGCCAGCGTTGCCGAAGCGCTGGCGGGCCTGCGCACCGATGCCAGCCTGGTCATCGGCATCGAGGGGCGCTGGGGGTCAGGCAAGTCGAGCCTGCTCGCCGAGGTGGAGCGCGCGCTTGACCGCATGCCGGCGGCACGTCCGCATAGCCTGGTGCATTTCCGGCCATGGCTGGTCGGCAATCGCGACGCGCTGCTCGGCCAGCTGTTCGCCGACCTCGAACGCGCGATCGCCGAGATCGAGGCTGCGGGCGGCGACACGACGCGCGTCACCATGTTGCAGGCGCGGCATGCGGGCAAGGCGCTGCGTGGTTTTGCCGCGGGAGTGAAGCGCGCCGGCAGCGCTGTCGAGCTGGCCGGCGATGCGGCTGGATTTGGGCCGGCCAAATTGGCAGGCAAGGGCATTGCCTGGGTCGGGGAGTGGCTCGGGCGCGAGCCGGCGGCGAAATCGCTCGACGCGTTGCGTGAGCGGCTGGTCAAGGCGCTCAAGGCGCTCGATCACCGGATCATCGTCACGATCGACGATATCGACCGGCTCGAGCCGGCCGAGATGCTCGAGGTGCTCCGCCTAGTCCGCTCGGTAGGCGATCTCCCCAACATCGTCTATCTGCTCTGCTATGACGGTGCGATCCTCGCGCATGGCGTGCGGCAGGCGGCGCAGGTCGAGAATGGCCAGGCCTATCTCGAAAAGATCATCCAGCTCACCATCCCGGTGCCGCTCCCGGAAACCTTCCAGCTGCGCCACTGGTTCGAGGTCACCCTCGCCGGGTTCTCGGTGGCGCGCGATGAAGAGGGCGCTGGCCGGCTCAAGACGATCGTCGATATCGAAGGCGGGCGGCGTCTCACCACGCCGCGCGCCGTGATCCGCGTGCTCGACGCGGTCCGGTTCCTGTGGCCGACGCTCGACAAGGCCGGCGCCGATCTGGCCGACCTGGTCTGGCTGCTGCTGATCAAGGAAGGCAATCCCGCCCTTTATCGCTGGATCGAGGAATATTGCGCGACCGCCGCGGAACTCGCGCTCGGCACCGCGCGGGTCGAGGATGAGGAGCGGTCCGTCGAGCTTGCGCGGTTGCTTGATTGCGCCGGCAAGGACTGGTTCGCTTCACTGCATTACGACCATTATTTTGCCGAGCAGCTGCCCGGGCTCGAACTCAATTATGGCAAGGACGAACCGCGGTTCAGGCTCCATGGCAACGTCAGCGAGCGCGAACGCGACCTCGCCATTGCCGGTCGGCGGCTGGCGAGCCCCGACCATTACCGGCTCTATTTCGCGCTGGCCGCCCCGACTCATGCCCTCAAGCGAGCCGATTTCGATGGCTTCTGGGCGGCGGCGGGTGACGGCCCCGACGCCGTGTCGCAATTGCTGGTCGCGATGCAGGTGCGGCCCTCGGGACGGTTGCTCAGCCAGGTCGATATGTTGCTCGAGCGGATCCGCGGCGGCGATACCACCCGGCTCGAGCCCATTCACTGCGCCAATATCTTGCGCGGCTTCGCCGATGGGCTCGACGATCTCTACCGCGCGCGGCCGTTCGATCGCTTCTGGGTGACCGGCCCCTGGGATCGCGCCGAGCGGCTGATCAAGCCGTTGCTCGCCCGGCTCGACGAACCGCTGCGCGCCGCCACCCTCGATGCGATGTTCAGCGGCCGCGCCCTGTCCTGGCTGACCAACCTGTTCCGGCACGAAACCTTTGCGCATGGCCGCTATGGCGGCCGCTCGAAGCCCGAGGAAGAGCGGTATTTCAGCGCGGCCGAACTCGACCGGATCGCGGCGGTGATGCTGGCACGATACCGCGCCTTGTCGCTCGAGGAGATTCTGGGTTCGATCTCGCCGATCGATATCCTGTTCGCCTGGGTCCAGGGCGGGGACGATGCCGAACGCGAACATGTCGCGGCATTCCTAGCCGAAGCGGTGGCCGATGATCGTTACTTCCTGCGCGTTCTCGATGCGCTGCGCTCGACCGTCACCACTAGCGACGGGCGCTTCAAGACGCTAAAGCCCGAAAATCTGAAGCCGTTTCTCGATGTGCAGACATCTCTGGCCCGGTTGAAGACGCTTGCCGCCGACTCCGATCGGCCGGACCTTGCCACCCATGCGCTTAGCCTACTCGATGCTGCGGAGGCCGCTCGGGAGTTCTAATCCGGATCAACGTCGTGCTTGCCGCATCGCGCATCTGCGCTACCAGGCTCTACCGCGTGACTATCATTGCGTTCTTCAAGCTTGATCCAGATGCGCCAGGATAGTCGGCTCATGAGGTTGCGCGAGCGGCAGCTTCTAGGATTTGCAATGGCACCCTTGAATGACCGAAAATCGGGCGCGTAGTTGCCGCAGGAATCACCATTTTTTATCGACGGCTGGTTCCCCAAATGCGCGTTTCCCGCGCCGTCGCCATAGTGCAATTGCCGGTTCGCGATGTTCGCTACGCAGCGTTGCAGCGGCTTCAATCATGAGTCCGAGCAGCACTGCCCGATCGTCGTCTGTTAGCTCGACCAGATTTGCTTTGGCGACGAGGCCGCCAAGCTCGATCAGCTGACGCGTTCGCTCCCGGCGCTTCACAGCCCAGGCTCGCGCGTCATGCCGCGCCCGGATCAGTTGCATCCGGCTGCGCGCCGCTTGCGCGCGCCGCAGCGCTACGAGTGTTGCGGCGATTGCCGTCGCCCTCGTTGCGCGTTCCGCGAAAGAACGCGGCGCCGCGCTTGCGCCAATTCTCCTTCGTCGCGGGGTCAGTGCTCGACGCTGCGGTGAGCAATGCGCCGGCTAACTGATCGAGTGGGATTGCGTCGCCGCCGCACGCGATCACCAGCTCGCCGAGTTGCTGGACCTTACGGGCCTTGAGACGCTTGGCCTTGCTATCAAGCGCCTTGAGCTCCGCGTCATAATCGCGAAGATTACGCATACGTCCGTCCTCCGTTGAGCATTGAGGACGGTTCAGTTATCGGTGCGCTCGATTGGCGTAAATCCCTTGAAACGCAGTGGGATTCATCAGTCCCGAGAAAGATGAATTCTTTCGAGGGCGCGCTTATACGTCGTGCCGACGTGCTGCTTAACGTGTAGATGGCGTGATCGCCATGGCGATCTACCACTTCTCAGCCAAGATCATCTCCCGCTGTAACGGATCGTCTGCGCTGGCGTCAGCCGCCTATCGCTCGGCGTCGCGGCTCTATGACGAGCGGCTCGATCGCCACCACGACTTCTCGAACAAGGCCGGTGTCATTCACTCCGAGGTGCTGCTGCCCGATGGCGCGCCCGAACATCTCTCCGATCGCGAGCAGCTCTGGAATGCGGTCGAGGCGGCCGAGCTGCGCAGGGATGCGCAGCTCTCGCGCGAGGTCGAGTTCGCGATCCCGCGCGAGCTATCCCCAGAAATGGGGATTGACCTCGCCCGCGAGTTTGTTCGGCGCGAGTTCGTCGATCGCGGGATGATCGCCGATCTCAATGTGCATTGGGATGTCGGCGCGGATGGGCTGGCGAAGCCGCACGCGCATGTGATGCTGACGTTGCGCGAAGTCGGCGAGGATGGGTTCGGCAAGAAGAACCGCGACTGGAATCGGACCGACCTGCTGGAGAAATGGCGCAAGCGCTGGGCCGAGCATGTCAACCAGCGGCTTGCCGAACTCGATATCGATGCGCGCATCGATCACCGCTCGCTTGAGGCTCAGGGAATCGACCTTGAACCGCAGCACAAGATCGGCCCGGCTGCTTCGCGCATGGCGGCGCAGGGTCTGGCGTCGGAGCGTCTCGAAGAGCATCACGCCATCGCTCGCGCCAATGGCGAAAAGCTGCTGGCGAACCCGGCACTGGCGCTCGACACGATCACCCATAGCCAGGCGACCTTTACCACGCGCGATCTGGCGATGTTCGTGCACCGCCATACTGAAGGTAAGGAACAGTTCGATCGCGTTATGGCGGCGGTGAAAGCCGCGCCCGAGCTGGTGGTGCTTGGCAAGGACGGAAGCGGCGAGCAGCGTTTCACTTGTTCGCAGATGATCGAGACCGAGCAACGGCTCGAGCGCGCGACTGCCGTCATGACCAACCGCGATCATCACGCGGTGCTGGATCGTCATCGCGAGGCCGCGCTGGCCCGCACCGAAGCGCGGGGAATGATCCTGTCACCCGAGCAACGCTCGGCACTCGAGCATGTCACCGAAGCGAAGGGTCTTAGCGTCGTGATTGGCTACGCTGGCACCGGCAAATCGGCGATGCTCGGCGTTGCGCGCGAGGCATGGGAGAGCGGCGGCTATTCGGTCCGGGGCGCTGCGCTGTCCGGCATTGCCGCGGAAAACCTCGAGAGCGGATCAGGTATTGCGTCGCGCACGATCGCGAGCATGGAACATCAGTGGGCGCAAGGCCGCGAGCTGCTGACCGACCGCGACGTGCTCGTCATCGATGAAGCCGGGATGATAGGTACCCGTCAGATGGAGCGCGTCATCTCGGAAGCGCAGAAGTGCGGCGCCAAGGTCGTGCTGGTCGGCGATCCCGAGCAGCTCCAGGCGATCGAAGCGGGCGCGGCATTCCGTGCCACGGCGGAGCGTCACGGCAGCGTCGAGATCACCCAGATCCGCCGCCAGCGCGAGGACTGGCAGTGCGATGCAACGCGACAGCTCGCGACCGGTCGAACGGCGGAAGCGATCGCAGCGTACGAGGAGCGCGGGCACGTTCACGCAGTCGACACCCGCGATCAGGCGAGAGGTGAGCTGATCGAGCGTTGGGATCGAGATCGCCGCGCCTCGCCGGGTTCCACCCGCATCATCCTGACGCATATCAATGACGAAGTTCGCGCGCTCAATATCGCGGCACGCGAGCGGCTGCGATCAGCCGGCGGGCTGGGCGAGGATGTCGCGATCCGCACCGAGCGCGGCGAGCGAGCATTCGCGACCGGCGACCGGATCATGTTCCTGCGCAACGAGCGGGGTCTCGGCGTGAAGAACGGCACGCTCGGCAAGGTGGAGTCCATCACGCAGGCGCGGATGGCGGTGATGCTCGACGATGGTCGCGCGGTCGCGTTCGACGTGAAGGACTATGCCAGCATCGATCACGGCTACGCCACGACGGTGCACAAGGCGCAGGGCGTGACCGTTGATCGCGTCCATGTGCTCGCCACGCCCGGGCTTGACCGGCATGCGGCCTATGTCGCGCTGTCGCGGCATCGCGACGCGGTTGAGGTCCACTATGGACGGGACGATTTCGCTGAACCGGGCAAGCTGGTGCGTGCGCTGTCGCGCGAGCGCGGCAAGGATATGGCCTCGGACTATCAGCGGGTGCCGGAACCGGCGCATGTGCCATCGCCGCCGCGCAATCCGTTCGCTGGCTTGAAGCTCGGGCGTGCACCTGCATCCGAACCACGGGCGACACCGCTCGACGAGGCGGTCGAACGCTATGCCCGCGCCGCCGCGGACATCCTGCGCATGCGCACCCGCGGCATGGAGGCGCTTCCGCACCAGCGAACCGCCTTCTCCCGGGCAGGCAGGGAACTCGACGCGATCCGGCCGGATGCGGCACGCGATCTGCGCAGCGCATTCAATGCGGATCACGGGCTCATCGATCAGACAGCGAACGGCAAGACCGCAGCAGCCATCCTCGCGATGGCGCTGGAAGCCGAGCTGCGGATCGATGGTACCCGGCGCGCCGATCAGTTCGTCGCTGCCTGGCAGCACAATGTGCGCCAGCTCCACGCTCATGATCGCAGCGGAGACTATGATGCCGGCGATCGGGTCAGGAGCAATCTCACCGACATGGCGAAGAGCCTGCACCGCGATCCTCAACTCGAGTCGCTGCTGCGGAATCGGGTGAAGGACCTCGGAATCGGCAAGCTCAGCGGGTCATCGATTTCCTATGAACTCCTGAATAGTCCCGGCCTCTCGCGTGGGCGCGGATTGAGCCGTTAGGCTCACCCCATGACCGACGAAACCACTCAAACTGCTCCCGCAGAGGATCCCGTCATCGCATTCGAGGAACTGCGCAGAGCCGTCAGCCTTACGCGCGCTGCGATAGAGGGTCTGACCGCCGCGCGCGAGCGCATCCCCGATTACAGCGACACGCTCGGCGAGATGCTCGCAGTGCAAAAGGATGCCGGCACTCGCCTCAGCCGGATCGAGCGCAGCCCTGCCATCAGCCTGTCACCGGCCGCAATGGCCGCCGAGATTGTGAAGGTCAGCGAGGCTGCGCGTGCGGCGGACCAAAAGCAGATGCATGAAGTCCGTGATGAGATGCTCCGGGCCATTGGTCGGATCGACACGATGGTCGATCACGGCCGGGCGGCACATCATCAGTGCCGAGCACTTGTCTCGACCGGTGTTGGTGCCGCGGCAGGAGCGATGCTGTTGATGGCCGTTTTGCCGGGTGCTGTCGCCAGGTCCCTTCCGGCGAGCTGGCATGTACCGGAATGGATGGCTGCCCGGTCGATTGGACTCGATCAGCGCGAGGCTGGCGAAAGAATGATCGCGACAGCGCGCCCGAAGCCCGCCGCCCATGGCAGGTAAGCGCCCGAGTAGCGGTGGTTCAGTCCGCCAAATAGCAGCTTCTAAGCAGCCACCGTCGAGCTCGGCGAGGGGCAGTCAGGACAACAAGTAACTCTCATGAACCAGCTCGAATCTGCCGCTCAACTGACATGCTTGGGTTAAGTCACGGCTACTGCTAGAGTTGTTCGGGGAGGGACGATGTCGGACAGCTTGCCGATTGCGGAGACGGGCGTTGCCCGCATCAAACCACGAGCGCGCCTGATCTCTCTCATCGGGGAGGAGCTCATCAGCGATGAGCCAGTGGCGCTCGTCGAACTGGTCAAGAATGCCTTCGACGCTGATGCTTCTCGCGTCGAGGTTCGGTTCGCCGGCGATGATCCTGCAGCCCCGTCTTCGATCCTCGTGCGGGATGACGGCGTCGGCATGTCGCTGGAAACCGTCCTCAATGCTTGGCTTGAGCCCGGCACAATTCTCAAGAAGCGCGCCGATCGCTCGCCTGGCGGGCGCCCATATCAAGGCGCCAAGGGCATTGGCAGATTCGCGTCCGCGCGCCTCGGCAGCACGCTGCTGATGGAAACCAAGCTGCGCGAGCAAGACCGGCAGGTCAGCGTGCTTCTGGAATGGGGGCGCTTTGACGACGACAGCTATCTTGAAGACATCAAGGTCGAGTATGAGGTGGTCGTCGCAACCGACGTGCCGCATGGAACTGCCCTCCAGATCGAAGGCTTGCGATCCGAGGCTTGGGACATGGAGGGCTACCAGCGCCTGCATGCCCGCCTCAGCAGGCTGATCTCGCCGTTTGACGATGTCGACGATTTCGACATCTGGCTTGAGATTCCCGGTGCCCGGCAACTGTCCGGTCGCGTCCAGCCTCCCCAGCTTGTTCTTCGGCCACGCTATCTCCTTCGCGGTACGCTCGACGAGGGGGGTACCTTCACCGGGGCGCTGATCATCGATGGCGAGGAGACGAGCGTTACTCGGGATCTTTCCCGGGGCGATCGACCGGATTGCGGGCCATTCGAAGTCGAGATCCGGGCTTGGGATCGGGATCGGGAAGGCCTCGATCCCATCGCGCTGCGAGAGAACATGACCGTCACGCAGATCCGGCAGACACTGAACACCTATAGCGGTGTCAGCATTTACCGCGACGGTTTTCGCGTCCATCCCTATGGCGAAAGCGGTAACGACTGGCTGAACCTTGACCTGCGCAGCCGGCAGAATCCGGTTCGCAATCTCGCGAACAATCAGTTGATCGCCGCGATCCGCATATCGCGCGATCACAACGTCGGACTGCAGGACCGAAGCACCCGCGAGGGCATGATCCGGAACCCGGCGCACGCCGCGCTGGAGGAATGGTTCAAGCGCGTCCTCGTGCTCCTCGAGGAGCAGCGCTATCGCGCCCGCCCCCGGCGCGAGGAGCCGAAGTCGCAGGACCAGCTGTTCGAGACGTTCGATCTTCAGTCCTCGGTCGACGAGGTCGTCCGGCAGCTGGGTGCAAATCACCCTGTGACGCGCATTGTCCAGGACGCGGCCCGCAAGGTCGATGAGGGGGTGGAGCGGGTGCAGGACGTTCTATCCCGCCTACTCATGTCAGCCGGTCTCGGCCACATGATCGATATCGTCATTCACGAAATCGGCGCGCCGGTCGGCAAGATCTCGCGCGAGCTCACGATCACAGAGAAGATCCTCGAAAAGAAGAACGGGACTTTTTTCCGAGACTGGGTTGGCGAGAATTTCGATGCGATGCGCACCTGGCTGGACCAGATCCAGGCGCTTCGCCAGCGTCTCGATCCGCAGTCCGGATCGCGCCGGCAGCGGACCACGAAATTCGACGCGGTCGCCGAGGTCCGTTCGACGGTCGGGCTGCACGATGCCATCCTCGCAAAACATGGCATCACGATCGATTTCCAGCTTCCTGATGAGCCGCTGCAGGTTCGAATGCCACAGGCGGTGCTCTCGCAGGTCGTTGCGAATCTCGTGGACAATGCGACCTACTGGACCGTTGCGGCACGCGGCAACGCCGGTGGCGGTGGCAAGATCATCGTCAGTGTCGAACCGATACCCGACGGCTTTGTGGTGCGGGTATCGGATAATGGAAATGGTGTGGCCGAGGCTGATCGCGAGGTGATCTTCGAGCCGTATTTTTCGCAGAAGACCAACGGTATCGGCCTAGGACTCTATATCGCCCGGCTTGTGACCGAGCCGTACGGACGGATCATCTATCGCGACGACGGGCCACTGCCCGGCGCGTGTTTCGAGGCAAGCTTCGAGAAGGGGGTAGGGCGGTGAGCAACCTCGAAATACTCGTGGTCGATGATGACGAAGACGTTATCCGGCAACTGAAGGCGCTGCTGCCGGAAGCGATCGGGGCAACGATAGTCTCATATCAGTTCGAGACTGACTTCGATCATGCTGTTGGCCTGCTGGGCCGGCACCGATACGATATCCTGATCTCGGACATCTATGTTGCGCGGGATTCGAAGCACAAGACGCCGGCTGACGCCGACATCAAGGCGCGGGCGTTGCTGGAGCAGATCCGCGGACTCCGTGCATGTCCGGTGATCCTGATAACAGATGGTCAGCTTCCTGAAGAGTTCATGGGGCATCCCTTTGTTGCGACGCTGGACAAGGGATCGGCAAAGTTCACCGAGAATCTCGAGCAAACGCTCGCCTCGATGGTGGAGACAGGCATTCCCGGAATCGCGCGCAAGCTTCACGAGGAACTCGACCGCCACGCCGGATCCTATCTATGGGGATTTCTTGAGAAGAACTGGGAACGGCTGAAGGCCGATCCGAACGGGTTCGACGAGGTTGCGCTCGAGCGGGTGGTCCGGCGACGCGCGGCGTTCCAGCTGGCACGGCTTACGGACCAAGAGGGGATGCCGGAGGAGCGGCAGGACGCCGATCCTTGCGACTATTACATCATGCCGCCGATCGGCTCGCATCTCCGTCTCGGGGAAATCCTTCGTCACAATGAGGACGGCACCTTCCGCATCGTGCTGACGCCGCACTGCCATCTGGTGATCCAGCCGAACAAGGACAGACCGAAGGCGGATTATCTGCTGACACTCAAGACGGTGCGGGCGGTCGAGCTGCTTGCGGACAAAGCTTGGGGCGGCAATCCGGCGGGCAAGCTCCGGTCGCGAAGCGCGATTCCCGCGCGCGATGTCGGCCTCCCGGAAGAGCGTTATTGTTTCCTGCCGGGTTTTCTTGATGTGCCGGACCTCTATTGCGACCTGATGCAGACCGAGGCGGTTCTCTACGATGATATCGGGAAAACCTGGACGCGGATCGCAGCGCTCGACACCCCGTTCGCCGAGGCACTGCAGTCCTCCTTCGCGAAGCTGTTCGGAGCGGTGGGGCTGCCATTACTGAACACCGACCGGATCAGGCATCTCGTGCCGCAGCCGGCCGCCGCAGCACCTGAAAACGCCGCTGCCGGCGATGCGCCTGCGGGTGCGTGACAGGTGGTGGTGATCCGTCCGATGGCATTCGACTGGTCAACGATCTTCGACAATTTCGGTATCAAGCGCGTCACACAGACCGACAAGAACAAGAGCGCCTATGTCCTCAACGAGGCGCAAAGGGACGCGCTACTCGCGGCAGGCCATTCGCCTTCCGAAGGAGAGACAAAGGCGACGATCAATATCGACATCCTGTTTGATTCGACGACAGGTTCGGTCACTGCCAGCTATTACAACTCGCTGAGGGAGGGGTCCGGACGGACGCCGGAAGCCCGCATGGGTCAGGGGCTGATCCACTGGGTAAATGTCGGGGACGAGATCGTGATCGGTAACCGCGGCGGCCGGGTGATGGCAGCTCGTATGGGCGCCGTCCCTGCGGAGGCCTCCGAACTGGGACGCACTCTCGCCCGTCGCGGGAGCAGGAAGCGGATATTTGCGAGAGCGGGACGGGCTTCAGGCAGGCCCGCGCGCCGGAGTCGCACGATCCAAGATTTTGCCCGCGACCCCTATGTGATCGCAGCCGCCTTGCTGCGCGCCGCCGGTGCCTGCGAGCTGCCGGGCTGCACGCACGTCCTGTTCAAGCGGGGTGACGGCACCACGTTCCTCGAGGTCCACCACATCACTCCCCTCGCCGAAGGCGGGGACGACAGTCTGGTCAATGCAGCAGCTCTTTGTCCTGCCTGCCACCGCGAACTGCATTTCGGTGCAAAGCGCTTGCGGAAACGTGCGACGCTGGCGACCCATATCGCGGCAAAGCCGGTGGTGTAGGGATGCTCCCGGATCAGGGGGCTGCAACCGGCAGCAGACGTATATCGGCGATGAAGCTTTCCAGCGTCTGAAGGTGCGGCTGGACCGACGCCGGAAACTTGTCGGAGAGTCCCGCCGGCACCACCAGCTGGACACCCGCCTGTGTCATTTCGCGAAACTGGGTTTCGGACACGCCCTCCTGCAGAGTGAGTAGATGCTTGGCGGAAATGCGATCGGCCTCGTTGAGGATCTGACGCCACCGGTCCCTGCAGGTGGTCTTGACCGCCAGCATACGCAGCCGACCGGCGGGAAAGGACGCGTCGCGATAGGCTGAAATTGAGGGGAAGAGAAAATCGGGCCGCTTGCCAGTTTCGGACTCGGGCTGGTGCGCGAAATGCGTGTTCTCGACGAGTCCTTCCTCGATGAAGATCGCGCGGGTGTGAAGCTCAAGCGAATGCCCCGACCGCGCCTTTCGTCGCTGGAGGATGGTTTGTGCCCGCGCGATGAACGCATCGACACTTGCGAATCCGGCCTCGATATGTGGCAGCTCGACTGCCTGCTCGACGCTGCGAAAGATTTCGAACTCGCATTCGCGGCGACGCAGCAGCCGCCTGTCAGGATTGAGGCTGGCGTCAGGGCGGAGCTCGACGGCGCGGCGGATGATGTCGGCGCCTGACGGAAAACGTGTCCGCCATGCGACCGGAATCTCGTCGGGCGAAAGCCAGCAGCTGGTTCGCACCGGCGGTGCAGATTGCAGCAGGGTGAGCAGGCCGCCGTCTGCGGGTGGCCACAACAGCCATTTCCCGGGCTCGACCGGTCCGACACGATCCTCGACCACATCTTCCTCGGTTTCATGTCGGCATACCCAGACGTGGCAGTCGGCTGTTTCCGGTGGCTTGACCGTCCGGAACGCGAAGATCGTCAGGGCCCCGGTGCTCTCGGGGTCGAGCAGCGCGGAGGCACCACCGCCGAAACCCGTAACTCGTGTCTCGTCCCGTCCGCGCGTGGCAGACGTGTCATGGTAGCGGTTATTGTACCAGATCGCCCGCACCTCGCGATAATCGGCATGGGAGTCCAAATAGAGGTCGAAATGGACATCCGGGTTCTTGATCTCGCGGTGATTGAGTGCCGGGAAGATACGGAACAGGAAGTCACGCGGAATATAGGGGCCAGCTTGGTGGCTCTGGTTCGCGAGCGTGTCGTTGGCCGACAGGCGCTTCACGTACCAGATGAACTCGGGCCCGCCATATTCGTCCAGCCACTCGACAAGATCACCTACCGGCACTTTCTGTCCCCCTGATCTCTCCGGTCCGTTCCCTGCTCCGCAGCCACATGGCCGCCGCCGAAACGACAGCGTCCGCGCCGATACGCCCGGGTCCCTTCAGCGCGCATTCCCAGATGGTGAGCACGCGCCATCCTTTCTGGTCAAGCCCAGCGTCCACCTCACGGTCGCGCTCGCGGTTGCGGCCGATCTTGGTTCGCCAGAATTCCTGTCGCGATCCTGGCCAGTGGAATAACGGACAGGCGTGACCGTGCCAGAAGCACCCATGGACAAGGACGACCGCGCGCCAGCGTGGCAATACGAGGTCCGGCTGCCCCGGCAGCGAACGGTCATGCAACCGGAACCGGAAACCGAGCGCATGAAGGCCCCGGCGCACCACCATCTCCGGTTTGGTGTTCTTTGCCTTTATCCCGGCCATCATCCGGCTGCGGGTTGCGGGATCGACAACGTCACCCGACAAGCGCGAGCTTCCGCTGGAGGTGTTCGGGCTCGAGTTCGGCGGGATCAACCAGCCAAGGCAGCATGTGTTCGGCGACGGCGCGGACCACGGGCACAACAACCGAGTTACCGAATTGCCGATAGGCTTGGGTGTCCGACACCGGAATGACGAAATCCTTCCGTCCGGGCTCGTCGAAACCCATCAGCCGCGCGCATTCACGGGGCGTCAGGCGACGGGGGTTGCGGCCTTCCTGCGCTACAAGGATTTCCGAGCCATCCTTGTAATAGCGGGCGGAAAGCGTCCGCGCGACGCTTTCGCGCCCGACAAGTCCGAACCCGAAGCCGTTGCCGGCTGAACGGTGCTTCTCGGCGTATTTCTGGAGATAGCCCCAGAGATGGTCGGTAAGCGTGTACTTCTCCGCTACAGAGCCGATGTTGCCCCGCGTATAGGGCGCATCGATCTCCTCGGTCCCGTCCTCAGGATGCAGGATTGTGCCCAACTTCGGACCGTTGAGCGGATTAGGCAGCACCAGATCATCGAATGTGAAGTCGTTCGCGTCGCGGAATCCCACGATGAAGATGCGTTCACGCTGCTGCGGCACAAACGACTTGGAGTTGATGACCTTCCAGTGGACCTGATAGCCCAGTTCGGCGGTCAGCGTACGATGGATGACCTCGAAAGTGCGTCCCTTATCGTGGTTGACCAGATTCTTGACGTTCTCGAGCAGGAACGCCCGCGGCCGGTGATGCTTGATGATCTGCGCCACATTGAAGAACAGCGTGCCCTGCGTCTCGTCGGCGAAGCCGTGCGGGCGATTGAGTGCATTCTTTTTCGACACCCCCGCGATCGAGAATGGCTGGCACGGAAAACCTGCAAGCAGCAGGTCGTGGGCTGGAATATCCGTGAGCGCAATCTTGGTGATATCGCCTACGACTTCATGCTCGCAATCGAAATTGGCGAGGTAGGTCTGCTGCGAATGCTTGTCCCATTCGCTGGTGAAAATGCAGCGTCCGCCGATATCCTCGAAACCGCGTCGCAGTCCTCCGATGCCGGCAAACAGGTCGATGAAGGTGAAGCTGGTGGAGTCATTGGCCAGGCCGCTTGGCTTGCGGCGTGCCATCGACTTGAGCAGCCGGACCGCAGCCAGCCGCGGCTTCGCGTCGCCGGTTTCCCAGCGATAGACTGTGCGGCGGGAGAACCCCGCCGTGTCGGCAAAATTCTCGATGCTGATACCAGCGCGGGCACGGAGCATGGAGAATTCTGTCGCTTGCGGCATATGAGCACCTCTGGGAAGATTTGTGCCATTTTGTCGCATTGATTCCCATCATGCAAGAACAAAAGGCGAATTTTCCATCAGACGCGTAGCTTTCGCTCGGTTTCTCGACTTTGCGAGGCGGCAGCGTTCGCATTCTGCGTGAAGCCGTTTGGGATGAGGCTGAACGAAGCCAAGGTTCGAGCCGATTGTTGATTTAGCCCCTATCGGCAAAGAACCGCCTAGAGCGGCTCAATCCCAGCATAGCCGATATTACGGGAGAGAGATTGGATCAGCGCTTCTGACCGGCCGGCGATGACCGTTGATCGTGTAGTGCTGGCCTCGTTCATGCGGCGGACCTGCTCCATGTCGATATCGATGATCTCAACGGCCCGGGCGCGCGCAAGCTGCCCCACCGCGATGTCCCAAGTCAGCGGAAGGAACATGGTCTTGTGTGTCCAGCCTCCGCCCGGTTGCCGAAAACGGGCCATGGCACCGGGCACATCGCCGACGATGAAGCTGCGCGCAGGATCGGTGATCCTGTAAATGGCGACGCCCATCTGCGCAAACTGGGCCAGCACTTCTTCTGACGGTCGCGCCGCCTGAGCCAGGATTATGGCGTTCTTGGCTATGCGCGCGGCAAGCCCGGCCTCGTCTGGGTCGCGGCCATTCTCCGCCCGGGCTGCGCGAATCTTCTCGACCGTTTCCGCGATCTTGCCGTCAAAGTTCATCTGCTCGGCGAACGCGGCGATCGCGCCTGGAGTGCGCTTCAGCTGATAGTAGAAGAAATGGTCCCAGAAATGCCACGCGCCCTTGTCGAGCTTCCGCGTGTCACCGCCCCGGACGACGGCGGCGAGGTCATCAATGAACTTCGCACCCGTACCCTCCATGTCTGCGAAGAAGTTCTCTAGCGTCATGTCCTCGGTGCCGTCGGGGTGAACCAGCGTATAGAGATCCCGAATGACGAAAAGGTTTTGCGCGGCGTTGGTCCGCGCCTTGCCCTTGGCGAAGTCTCGGCGCCAGAACCAAAGCTGCCCATTCGTATCGGTGAAGTGACGCAGCATCATCTGCGGGATGAAATGATGTCGCCGCGGCGGATTGGATTTCGTCGTCATGCTGGTCTCAGGCTGGGCCGGAAGGAGAGAAGTACGGTGGGTTGTAGCTGTCCATTCTCATGACACTGCAGGCATGACAATTATGCCCTCATTTCAGTCATTCAAATTGTGTGGCATCGATCCCAAAAGCAGCCGTCTGCAAGTCACGGATGACAGCTAGCTGTGCGGGGACAGTCAATCTGCTGACCGGCAACAGAACACGTTGCCTAAGCTGGGGTGCACAAATCGCAATGGTGCACCGAACTCGGCGCATGATGTGGCAGCGATGCCATCGTCAAACCTGCAACCTGACCCGATGCGCCTTCTGGCCGCGACGGGGCAAAGGATCGATGGCGGCAATTGCTATGCGCCCTGGTTAACGGATGATCCGCCCGGCAGCGAGATGTCTACGCGTTTGGCACGGACGGTTCGGAGTGAATGCCGAAATGCGCTTCGGCGATCTCTTCGGCCATGCGACCATATTGGCTGGAATGATACTTGCGAAAATCGAAATCGTCGATCCCGGCAAAAGCCTTGTCGAGAGCCGCGGCGTTAATCGATTTGCCATGCTTGATCAGCAATCTCAGCGTGATCAGGAAGCTGTTCACATATGTCGTCGCCAAGACGCGCTTCTCAACCTTCTTGTCGGTCGTCCAGCGGCCTGCCGTCAGATTCTTCCTGATAGCAACTAAGAGCAAGTTGATCGTTTCGACGCAGAACTCCACATATTCCGCGAGCGCTACGTCATTACGCCCTTCGGCGACGTCGTCGCGCGCGTCATGGGTCCAGATTGAAAACAGCGAATCCGTTCCGCTGGTCTTAACGAGCGGTCGTAATCCGAAACTCACGATCGACGCAGTCTTGAGCTTGTCAGTATCGAAAAAATACTGCTCGACAACGCCTTGCAGCGGCCCGCGCTTGGCAAGCTGGGTAAGAACGCGCGCAGCGATCGACTCGCTCGCAAAAGGCTCGAGGACCAATCCGATAGCTTGTTTAAGCTGAGACTTGGCGTTGGTCTGGGTTGAATTGATCTCCAAGAACAGCCGCGCTTCAAATTTCTCACGTTCGATATCGGACAGGCCCGAAGGATAAATGATGCCCGTCACCAGCAGGTTCTGCTGCACGCGCAGCGCGGCGATCTCAGGGTCGTCATTTGTCGTTTCGTGATAGGCAAAAACCCGGTGCTGCCCGTCGATGATGCCGATGCTGTTCGGCTGGTCGGGCAGCTTGATGGTGACCGGTGCGGTCTCTTTCAGCTTCGCGGAGTCGATTGTCTCAAGCTTCTCGTTGAGCGGCTGTACCTGCGGCGGCAGAGTGACGATGATATTGTTGATGAAGACGCGCTTCTGGCGCTTCAGATAGGTGCGGATGGCTTCGACCTTCGGCTTCGAGATCATCCGCTGATACAGATTCAGGGAATCACGCCAGCCATCCTTGCGCAATACATAGGCAGTGCGAAGCAGTGCGTCTGGATCAGCATAGAACGTGACGATCTTGAAGCCCCGGTCAAAGTGTGAATGGGCTTCGGGAAGCAGCGAGCCCGAATAATCCTTCGAACGGCTGCCGACTTCGATCTTGCCGTTAACGCCAACCTTCGCGTCCTCGATGCCCAAGAAAAGGAGTAGTTCGAATCGTGAGGACTTACGAACCGCGTCCGAAACAGCCGCAAAATACCGGACTGCCGGATAGTCCATATAGATCGGGGCGGGAACGTTAGCCTTGTGCCGCTCGTCGAAGTCGAAGCGCGAACAATAGACGATTTTCACGATCCGCTGTTGGACATGATAATTTTCCGCAAGCTGATATGCGCTCGATGGAAATTTCTCGGCCAGGAAGGTAAGAAAAGCCTCCGGGTCTGCCAAGATCTTGTCGTAAATATGCTTCTTGTTCTTGAGGTGCTCGCCAACGCCTGAGGCTTGCGCACAGGTATATTCCGCGAGGATGATGACATTCTCATAGACGAAAATGTCGTCGAGATCCGACTTCTGGTTGTCGTAGGTGAACTCGCGGTCGCTGACGCCGGTGACGCGGTGAAATCCTGCGCGCGCGAACGAGGCCCGGATCGCTACGCGGTGGTCATTCTTGAGCTTGTTGGCCGCTTTCTCCAATGCCGAAAGCGGTGCCTTTCGCTTCGATTTCCGCGTCTTCCTGCCGGCCTTGGACGCGGTGGCTGGCACTGTGGATGCCCGCTCCGCCATCACTCAGCCGCCTCGGACCATTCTTCGGGTACTTCGGCGACCTTCTCTCCCGCGCGCGGTCGCCGGACCGCCTTGGCGGACTGCCGCAATTCCAGTGCACCGGCGAGTAAGGCCCGCACCCGCTCATGAGACAGCGCGATATATTCGGCACTGCGGTCGATGCCGATCGCGCTGCGCCCCGCCTTGAGCGCGGCGATAGCGCTGGTGCCGGCCCCGACAAACGGGTCCAGCACAACGTCACCCGGTCGGGAGAAGGCGAGAACGCAGCGTTCCGCGAGTTCGTGGGGAAATTGACAGGGATGGATCGTCTGTTCCGGATGCTTCGCCTTGACGTTTGGAATTTCCCAGACCGGATTCTCGTTGAAGCAGTCGTCGGCGGAAAAGGTCCAGAAATCCGACGGGTTTTTGCCCAGCGGATTGCCGCTCGGCTTGCCGGCCTTTGCTTCGCCCTTCTTCGCCGAATGACGCTTTCCGGGATAAAGCTGCGGCACTCGGATTGGGTCGAGATTGAACACATAGTCGTCGGACTTGGTGAACCACAACAACGTCTCATACCGACCTGAAAGCCGCTTGTTCGCGTGAAGGCCGAAATTGAACTTCCAGATGATTCTATTTCGCAGCTTGAACCCATGGCTGACGAACATGCCGTAAAAATGATAGTCGAGCGGTACTACCTCACCATCGCGCACAAAATTGCCGACTTGCCAGCAGACGCTGCCGCCCGCCGCAACCTTGGAGCAGATCTTCTCGACGACCGGGGTCAGCCAGGCGACATACTCGTCGAGGGACATGGCCTTGTCCCGTTCGTATATCTTGCGAAGGTTATAGGGCGGCGACGTGAGGACAAGTTGCACCGACCCGTCGTCGATACGGTCTAGCGCGTCTGAAACATCTGCCTGGATGAGCCGAAGGCCCTCGTCCACAATCTCCGGTATTTCCGCGTCGGCCAAAGCGAACCCCCAATCCTGAAGATCGGATATCAGCAACAATTCGCGGTTTCCACAGCGCGTATCGCCGGTTCGGCATTATTTCCAGCGAGGCGCCGGGCGCTCAAACCTAAGTTGCATGACGTTTCGCCTGCCATGGGGATGTAATTACTGACCTGCGTCGCGCACGAGCCGGCAAGAACGCTCGTCCGACGCGATATTCCAAAGCCCGAATTTTTGCGGCCTCACGTCCGCTTACGCAGGGTTGCCTCCCGAAATTCGCCTGGCAGCTGATGGCCCAACATGTGTCATTCAGCGTTGATGTCGGGTCGCTCCGCAATGCCGAGGCTCAGGCCTGGCGGGTGCGCGTTGAAGATATCCTCGCAGCCTAGTGACTCACTGCCCAGAGCCATAAAAGATGTAGCAAGACAATTTGACACAAACTGAGAATAAGCGTAATCAAATCATCTATGGGTAAAGCATAGTGGAAATGTGCTGGCCATTTGATGGGTATTGCGAAGTTTTTTATTATTGATAGTTTAGTCTATTCAAATAGTTATTTAAACTCATCGAGTTCTCTTCTGGGCACCATTTGCTCCCCTGGAGCATGCGACAACAAAAATGCGGCAGATTTCTGCCGCTTTTTTGTTGTGATCGCCCGGCGACCGGATCGTCTTTCGTGCCGAGCAGGATCTGGTCGTCGGACTCACGGCCTGTTCGGCTTATGCTTCGAACAACGGCAGCTTCAAGCCGATCGAATACCGGATCGACGAAGCCGGCGATTGAGGTTGCGTAAGACGGACCGGCGAGTGGCGGCAATGTACCCATCCGGTCGTCACGGGCATTGGATCGGTTCGTGATCTCCGGCATTGAGGGGGCAATATGCCGCAAGTCCCCTCCAGTCCCTTTGCCGTACCCCTGTTCCGCGCCGTGTGGCTGGCGAGCCTGGTGTCGAACTTTGGCGGGCTGATCCAAGCGGTCGGTGCGTCGTGGATGATGACCGGAATGGGCGCCTCGCCCCAGATGATCGCGCTCGTTCAGGCCTCGACCAGCCTGCCGATCATGCTGCTTGCGCTCTGGGCGGGCGCCGTGGCCGACAATCTCGACCGCCGCCGGGTGATGCTCACTGCGCAGGGCTTCATGCTGATCGTCTCGGCGGCGCTGGCGCTCGGTAGCTGGCTCGGATGGATTACGCCCTGGTCGCTGCTCGTCTTCACCTTCCTGATCGGTTGCGGCACCGCGATCAACGGGCCTGCCTGGCAGGCTTCGGTCGGCGACATGATTCCGCGCGCGATATTGCCCGACGCGGTTGCTTATAACAGCATGGGCTTCAACCTCGCGCGCAGCACCGGCCCGGCACTCGGCGGCGTGCTCGTCGCGATTGCGGGCGCCGCGGCGGCGTTTCTTGCCAATGCCGTGAGCTATATCGGCCTCATCGTTGTCCTGTTGCGCTGGAAACCCGATCTTCCCGAACGCCGTCTGCCGCGCGAGCGGCTCGGCGTCGCGATGGCCGCCGGCATCCGCTATGTCCGCCTCTCGCCCAGCATCCGCGTGGTGCTTGCGCGCGCGGCCTTGTTCGGGTTCGCGGCGAGCGCCCTGCCGGCGCTGATGCCCCTCATCGCGCGGGACCTCGTCGGCGGCGGGCCGCTCACCTATGGGCTGCTGCTCGGCGGGTTCGGGACCGGCGCGGTCATCGGTGCGGTGGGCGCGCGGCGGCTGCGGCTTGCGCTGTCGACCGAAGCACTGGTCCGGCTTTCCTCGCTCGCGGTGGCGCTGGGTGCCGGACTGGTCGCGCTCGACCTTGGTCTGCCGCTGAGCCTGCTCGCGCTGGTTCTGGCCGGCGCAGGCTGGGTCAGTGCGCTTTCGACCTTCAACGTCAGCGTCCAGATGGCCTCGCCCCGTTGGGTGGTCGCGCGTGCGCTCGCGCTGTATCAGATGGCGGCGTTCGGCGGCATGGCCAGCGGGAGCTGGATGTTCGGACTGATGGCCGAACGACAGGGCCTGTCGACCGCGCTGCTCGCCGCCGGAGGCGTTCAGCTTCTTGGCATCCTTGCAGGTCTGTTCTTTGCCGTGCCGGAGATCAATCAGCTCGATCTCGATCCGCGCGACAGCTGGAGCGAGCCGCAAACCAAAGTCGCCATCGAACCGCGCAGCGGGCCGATCGTCATTACGATCGAGCACCGGATTGCCGAAGGCGATATCGGGCGGTTCCTGAGCGTGATGAGCGAGCGGCGGCGCATTCGCCTGCGCGACGGCGCGCGGCATTGGAGCTTGCTGCGCGACCTTGAGGAGCCCGAGCTCTGGATCGAACGCTATCATGTCGCGACCTGGGTGGATTATGTGCGCCACAATCAGCGCCGCACCCGCGCCGACGATCCCAACAGCGTCGCGCTTCGAGCTTTGCAGATCGACGGCAAAGAGCCGGTGGTGCATCGCCGAATCGAGCGCCAGACCGGCTCGCTTCCCTTTGCGCGTGCGCCCGATGCGCGCGAGCTCGATCCGGTTACCGATCCCACCCGGTCAAGCTGATCGTCGCGCCGGGGATCGGAATCCGATCAAATGGTCGTCCGCGCGGCTCGGATAGCCGCTAAACTGCTTGACCGGGCCCCACTGCGGGGCCACCCGCACCGTTCCACGTGATCGCTGTGCTGCCCGCTTGCTTGCGCTGTCGACGCCAATTGATTGAACTCGATGCGATTTCCTCGCTTATTTCCCGGCGCTTCCTACGACCTCGCAATCGATCTCGGCACGGTGAATACGGTTGTCTACCTGCGCAACCGGGGGATCGTCCTCAACGAGCCCTCGGTGGTCGCGCTCGAAACGCTCAACGGGGTTTCCCGCGTGCGCGCGATCGGTGCCGAGGCAAAGCTGATGCTCGGCAAGACCCCCGACAATGTCAGCACGATCCGCCCGATGCGCGACGGCGTGATCGCCGACGTCGATGTCGCCGAGCAGATGATCAAATACTTCATCGGCAAGGCGATGGGCGGGTCGCGAAAGCTGGGGCGCAGTCCTGAAATCGCGATCAGTATCCCCAGCAGCGCGACGCAGGTGGAGCGGCGCGCGATTCAGCAGGCGGCTTCGAATGCAGGTGCACGCAAGGTGTATCTGATCGAAGAATCCATGGCGGCCGCGATCGGCGCCGGCTTGCGCGTCACGGAACCGCTGGGCGCCATGGTCGTGGACATCGGGGGCGGCACGACTGAGGTCGCGATCCTCTCGCTGCGCGGGCTGGCGTACAGCGCGTCGGTCCGCGTCGGTGGAGACCGGATGGACGAAGCCATCGCCTCGGGCATTCGGCGCAAGCACAATCTGATGATCGGCGAAGCCACGGCTGAACGGATCAAGGTCGAGATCGGTACCGCGCAGATGCCGGCGGATGGGATCGGCGCGGTGATGAAGGTGAGGGGGCGCGATCTCGTCAAGGGCATGCCCGCCGAAGTCGAAGTCAGTCAGGGCGAGATTGCCCATTCGCTCGCCGACCTTGTCGCCCAGATTGTGGAAGCGACGCTTTCCGCGCTGGAGAAGACCGAACCCGAACTGGCCTCCGACATCTATGATCAGGGGATTGTGATGACCGGGGGCGGCAGCCTGCTCGGGCATCTGGATGACGTGCTCTCCAAGGCAACCGGTCTGCCGGTCATCGTGGCGGAGAATGCCCTGATGTGCGTGGCAAATGGCGCGGGACGTGCTCTGGAAGATCCGGAATATCGCGGCGTGATGTTGGACGTCTGAATCTCGCCTTCATCTTGGCGGCACGGTGGTGAAGAACTCGTAGCTGTTGCCATCGCCGTCCCAGACATAGAGCCCGCGCCCGCCATGCAGGCGATTGATCGCCCGGTCCCGGGCGAACGGCCCCGAACCGAATGGCAGGTCACGCACCGTGACGCGATCCAGGATCGCATCGAAATCGCGATTGGTGGTCAGGAAGGCGAAATGGCCGAATACAAAGGCGCCCTCGTCATAGAAGTCGAGCGTGAGCCGGCTGTTGACCCGCACCGCCGCGAACGGTCCCGCGGCGTGCACAGGTGCTGCGTCGATGAGGTCGGCAAAGAAATGTGCCGCTGTCCTCTTGTCGGTGCAGCGGACGATGGCGTGATTGAGTTCGAGATCCATGGTGTGATGTCCCTCAGTGCATCAACCGGCCACCGGCGATGTCGAGCGTCGCGCCGGTCAGCCATCCGGCGCTTTCCGACGCCAGGAACAAGGTCGCCGCAGCGATGTCTGCCGGTGTTCCCAGCCGGCGCAGCGGGTGGAGGTCGGCGATCTGCTGCCGCACCGCGGGCGGCATATGCTCCGCGGTGCGCCCGGTCAGCACTGCAGACGGGGCGATGCAGTTCACGCGAACGCCATCGGGCCCCAGATCCTGTGCAAGCTGTTGGGTGAGCAGGATGATCCCGGCTTTCGCGACACCATAGCCAAGCGGAGCTGACGATGGCGCCCGGCCCGCGGTCGAGGCCATGGTCACCGCGGCGCCATGGCCGCTCTTCCTGAGGTCGGGCACAAAGGTGCGCAGCGTCAGGAAGGTCGCGGTGACGTTATTGTCCAGACTGGAACGCCAGTCGCGCTCGGTCACCTGCTCGATCGGCGCGGGCCGGCTCGTGCCGCCGCCGGCAAAGGCGATCAGGAGGTCGAGGCCGCCCTGCCGTTCGATCAGCGCGCCGCGCGCGGCCTCGAGCTGGTCGGCGCTGGTGCAGTCGAGCTCGATCGCCGCGTGGCCGGCCGAAATCGCGGCGAGTGACGCATGGACCTGATCCAGCCGCGTCCGGTCGCGTCCGGCGATCGTCACCCGAACGCCGTTATGCGCGAGCCAGCGCGCGGTCTCGGCGCCGATCCCGCCGGACCCGCCGGTGATCAGCGCGGTCTTGCCGGCGAGGTCCGGAAACAGGGGAATGTCGGGCATTGTGATTTTCCTCAGATGTAACGCGCCGTGGCCATGCAGATGATCGTGACGACGAGCAGCGCGGCGGATGCGCGATAGCCGGCGGCGACGCGCGGCGAGGGTTCGCCCGACCGCAGCCCCGGCCGCAGCACGACGATCTGGACGAGCAAGGCGAGGATCGCAGCCGCGGCCCCGGTCGCAAGGATCTGTTCGGTGCGCTGGAAGCTTCCCGGATGCAGCAGATGCCAGAGCGACAATCCCGACAGCGCCGAGACGCTCGCGGCACCGATTTGCGGGCGGAACAGGGCGCTGGCGCCCTCTCCTCCGTTTCGCGCGAGAACGAAGGTCGACCCCGCCCAGAAGATCGACGACAGGACATGGACAGCGAGGAGGATGATCAGCAAGATTTGCATCGGCGAAGCTCCGGGTCGACAGACCTGACTTATATTAGATATACAGGCTGTATAGTGATTATTCCCGGCAAGGCGTCAAGGCCCTATTCGAACGAAAAGCGCGAGGCGAAGGCGGCGGAGACGCGCGCGCGTCTGATCGCCGCCGCGCTCGACATGCTCGGCGATGGCGACGGACAGATGCTGTCGCTCGATGCCGTGGCGAAGGCGGCGGGGGTCACGCGGCTGACGGTCTACAACCAGTTCGGCGCGCGCAACGGATTGCTCGAGGCCGCATTCGATGCGCTCGCCGGGCAAGGCAATCTGACTCGCCTGGCTGCGGCGATGGCACTGCCCGAGCCGCGCGCTGCGCTTGCCGCTGTGGTCAGGATTTTCTGCGATTTCTGGGCGTCGCACGATGGGCTTAGCGGCATCTTCGCCGCAGCGGCGAGCGATGCCGAACTGGCCAGCGCGCTCGCCGCGCGCAACGAGCGGCGGCGCGTCCTGTTGGGAATATTGGTCGATCGTCAGGGCCATGCGCAGGCGAAGGCCGATCGCGTCGACCTGCTGTTCATGCTCACGAGTTTCGCGACCTTCGCCGCCTTGCGCGGCGAGCAGCGGGACGGCGAGGCGGTGTGCGTCCTGCTGCTGCCCCTGTGCGACAGGATCCTGTCGGGCGAGCCCCGCGCCGACCGCTGACGTCCGCGCGGGTCGATCCCTCCCCCGATGCTATTTGCCCGGAGCGGTATCCGGCTTCCAGCCCCACGCCTTCATCATCACGTCGAACAGATAGGTGTTGGGGAAGTAACCGCGGACCCGCTCGGCGCCCGCGCCGATCGCCAGCGCGGCAACTTCCTCTCCGGTGTGGGTGCGGTTGACCAGCACGTTCTTGAGCCGGACGATATCTTCCTTGCCCGCCGCGGCCTTCCACGCATCATAGCCGGCAAGCAGTTCCTCGCCGCGGCGGCCGCCATCGACCTGCAGGCCAAAGCTGTGATCGGCGGTGAATAGCAGCAGCGTGTCGTCGAGATCGACCCGCGACTGAACCTCGGCGATCAGCTTGTCGAAATCGACGACATTCTGCAGGCCCTTGCGCGGATCGTCGGTATGCGCGTCCCATTCCACGACCAGCAGATAGCCTTTGGGCGATTGCTGCAGGATATCGAGCGCTTTGAGCGTCGCCGCACGCGCGTCGATCGCGTCGCCGACGACGACGGGCCGCTTCTCGCCGGCGCGGATCTCGTCAAGCGTCGAATGGATCGTCCGGCCATGCGTCGTGCCCAGCGCCGCGAAGCTGGTGCCCGCTTCGGTCAATTGCTCGCCGATCTTGCGGCGCCCGGCACCGAACAGCACGTCGACCCCGTCGCCGAAGCGCGGCGCAAAGGCCTGCAGAAAAATCTCCCCCCATTTCTTGCGGTCGTTCGAATGGGCATAGGTCGCCGCCGGGGTGGCGTCGGCGATTGACTGGGTGGTGACCACGCCGGTCAGCAGTCCGCGCTGCTCGGCATATTCCAGCACGGTCTTGGTCGGCGCGCCGTCCTGCGCGCCGCGCGTTGCGTCCGCCGTCTGGCTGATCACGCCGTTGCGCGTCTTCACGCCCGTGACGATCGCACTCATGCCGTTGGCCGAGTCCGAGACGAACGCGTCGACGGGGGAGGTCTCGCTCAGGCCCAGATACGGCCAGCGCTGGATCCCCAGCCGGCGCGGTTCGCCATAGCCCAGCAGGCTGGCGCCGTGCAGCACCGGCACGCCGCCGGCATCGGCGAGGAACAGGATGACGTTCTTCGCCTTCCGCCCGGGTTTCGGTGGAACGGCAGGTTCGCCGGACTGGGCTTGCGGCTTCGCCCGATCCGGGGCCCGGTCCTGCGCGGCTGCGGGTACGGCGACGCCGGCTGCGAGCAGGCAGAGGAAACCGGGAAATGCGGTTTTCATGAACTGGGTTCCCGTGATCAGAATCGATGTTGAAGATCGAATCGGTACGTGCGGCCGGTCAGCGTCATCAGGCGGTAGCGGCTACCCTCACTCGTTGACGCGTTCCGTCTCGGCATCCTCGCCATGGAGGTTCATCAGCGAACCCATCAGATCACTCTCGGCGCTCGAACACACGGCGATCACCACCGCCTCATTGCAATCTTCGCCGGTGATATAGGCGTGACCCATGTTCGAATCGATATAGATGGACTCGCCCTCGTCCAGCGCGACCGGGTCGTAAAATTCGGTATGCACGACGATCCTGCCCGACACGACGAAGACGAATTCCTCGCCGGGATGGCGCACGAGTTCGCCAAACTCTTCGGGGGTCTTGGCACGGATACGCGTCATGATCGGCAGCATCCGCTTTTGCCGCAATTCCGTGCACAGATAGAAATAGTCGTAGTTCGACGTCTTCACTCGAACGGCGCGGCTCAGGTCGCCGACACTGCGCCGTGCCGTGACTTGTGTTTCGCTGCCTTCATTCTCTGCGAACAGCTCGGACATGCGGATATTCAGCCGGCGGCTGAGCTGGAGAAGCTTGTCGTAGGAGAGGGTCAGACGGTCGTGCTCGATCTTGGAGAGTGTAGAGACCGGGATTCCGGTCTGCTCGCTCATCTCCTTTAGAGTCCAGCGATTACGATCGCGCAGTCCGCGCAACAATTTGCCGAGCGTGGGCTGGCCGTCCCTCATGCGATGTCACGCGTTGATGAATGTCGATCGAGTGTGTTTCGGTCCAGGATCATCTTGTCGCAATCGGAGTGGAGCCCGATCAGGGTATATGAGCGCCGCCCGCACAGCGCAATAACGGGCGTCCTGAACCTTCTTTGTGAGCGGGGCGAACTGTCGCGCGGGGTGCCCTTGCGGCATTGACAAACTCAGTTCCGAATGTTTTGTCTCAAAATGAGAAAAGTTTCAATTTTGAGAAAAGCCGGCGGCTTCCGGTTGGAAATACGCGGCAACAGGCAGGCGGGAAGCAGGATGCGGTTGATCAAATCGGTCAAAATGGCGGGCGCGCTCGCACTTATGGCATTGGCGGGCACTGCTTCTTCGAACCCACCCCCTGCTGCTCCGCCTGTTGAAGCTATGGCTGAGGCGCTTCCGGCGTCCGATCTGAACAAGGCGGACGTTGATGCGTGGCTCGATGGCTTCATGCCCTATGCGCTCGAGCGCGGGAACGCGGCGGGCGCTGTCGTCGTCGTCGTTAAGGACGGGAAGCCGATTACCCAAAGGGGTTTCGGGTTCGCCGATATCGAGAAGCGGCGCCCGGTCGATCCCGAAACAACGCTGTTTAAACAGGCGTCGGTTTCGAAGACCATGACCTGGACCGCGGTCATGCAGATGGTCGAGGCGGGCAAGATCGACCTCGACAAGGACATCAACGCCTATCTCGATTTCAAGATTCCGCCCTATGACGGCAAGCCCGTTACGATGCGCAACCTGATGACGCATACCGCGGGCTTCGATGAGGTTCAGCGCGGCCTCAACAGCTACGATATCAAGGATATCCCGACCCTCGCCGTGGCGATGAAGCGGCAGGTTCCGGCGCGGATCTATGCGCCGGGCAGCACGCCTGCCTATTCCAACTATGGCACCGCGCTGGCGGCCTATATCGTCGAGCGGGTCTCGGGCCTGCCCTTTGACGACTATGTCGAGCAGCGGATCTTCGCGCCCGCCGGGATGGCGCATTCGACCCTGCGCGCGAAACTGCCGGCACGGCTCGAGCCGCTGCTCGCCAAGGGCTATATTCTGGGTTCGGGCAAGCCGGGCCGGCCCGAACTCAACAGCTTCGCGCCGGCTGGCGGCATGGCCGCATCGGGCGCCGATCTTGGCCGCTTCATGATCGCGCATCTCGACAATGGCGGCCCGCTGATGAAGCCGGAAACCGCGCATCTGATGCATGACAGCATCACCCGCATGATCCCGCCGCTCAATGGCATGGCGCTGGGCTTCTACGAGCAGAATATCAATGGGCGCAGGGTGATTTCGCACGCCGGCGATTCACTCGAGTTCCACAGCCAGATGTGGCTGTTTCTGGGCGAGAAGGTCGGCATCTACATGTCGATGAACGCGGCGGGTTCGAACAAGGTATCGGGTGCGATCCGCAGCCAGTTGTTCGAAGGGTTCGCCGATCGCTACTTCCCCGCATCCCAGCGTGACGGCCGCGTCGACGCCGCGACGGCGCGCGAGCATGCGCGGATGATGGTCGGGACCTACAACAAGACCCGGCGGATCGAGGCGAGCTTCCTGAAGGCGCTTGAACTCTCCGGTCAGTATACGGTCTCGCTCGACGCCGACGGTGGCCTTGTCTTCAGCGCGGCACAGGAGGTGGGCGGCGCGCCTCGCAAATGGGTCGAGATCGCCCCCTTTGTCTGGCGCGAGGTCGGCGGAAAGATGCGGCTGGCGGCCAAGGTGGAAAATGGCCGCGTCGTCCGCTTCGGAATCGATTCCGCGTCTCCTTACATGCTCTTCGAGCCCGTTCCCTGGTACAGCTCCAGCGCCTGGCTGCTCCCCGCACTGTTCGCCAGCCTTGGCGCATTGCTGCTGACCGCGTTCTTCTGGCCGATTACCGCACTGGTCCGGCGGCATTATGGCGCGCGTCCGGCGCGCAGCGTTGCGGAATGGCGGGCCTATCGCCTTACCCGCGCACTTGCCGGGATTGCGGTGGCGGTGATGGTCGCGTGGCTGGTGTTCGCGACGTCGCTCCTGTCGGACTTCTCGTCGATGAACGGTGAACTCGATGGGATGCTGATCGCGTTGCGCATCGCGACGCCGCTGGTCCTCTTCGCGCTGCTTGGCGCTGCGGCTTGGCATCTCTGGCTGGTCTGGAAGGGCGCGCCGGGCAAGTTCAGCCGCTTCTGGAGCGTGGTGCTGGTGATCAGCGCGGCCGTGTTGCTGTGGATCGCCATTGTCTTCCACCTCATCGGCTGGGGCACCGCGTTCTGATGGGCAGCGAATTATGTTGTATTTTCCAAATAGAGAATTACTGTCGGATCAGGTCATCGAGGCGTGCGGCGTGCAATCGCCTCGAATGTCCGGCTTCTGATTTTAGCAGGGTGAGTACGTGAACATCCAAACCTCTTTCGATACGGGCGCCGGGTCGTTGGTCCTGCCGCAGCCCTATCTGCTCTTCCTCGGTGACACGACCGAGCGCGGCTATGCCAAAACCGCGTTCGGGCTACGCGACTGGGCGCCTGAAAAATGCGTCGGCGAATATGCGCTGGCGAACGCGACGGTCAGCGCTGGCCTCGAGCAACTGACTCCGGCGCAGGCGCATGCGCGGGGCGCGCGTTCGCTGCTGATCGGTGTTGCGAACAGCGGCGGCGTCATCGCCGCGAGCTGGATACCGGCGCTGGTCGAAGCGCTCGACGCCGGGCTCGATATTGTCAGCGGCATGCACATGCGGCTGGCAAATGTGCCGGGCCTCGCCGAACGGGCACAGCGTCTCGGCCGGCAGCTGATCGATGTGCGTCATCCGCCCGAAGGCTTGCCCGTCGGCTCGGGCCGCAAGCGGACCGGCAAGCGCCTGCTCACCGTCGGAACCGACTGCGCGCTGGGCAAGAAGTACACCGCGCTCGCGATCGCTCGGGCCTTTGCCGCACGAGGGGTCGATGCCGATTTCCGCGCGACCGGTCAGACCGGCATCATGATCGCCGGTGGTGGTATCCCGATGGACGCCGTGGTTTCCGATTTCGAAGCGGGCGCCGCCGAAGCGGTGAGCCCCGACGCCGCACCGGATCATTGGGACGTGATCGAGGGGCAGGGCTCGCTCTTCCACCCGGCCTATGCCGCAGTGTCGCTGGGGTTACTCCATGGCAGTCAGCCGGACGCGATCATCGTCTGCCACGAACCTGGCCGCACCGAGGTGATGGGTCTGCCTGGCTATAAGCTGCCGAGCATCGAGGAGACGATCGAGCTCAACCTGCGCCTTGGCGCGCGGACCAATCCGGCTATCCGCTGTGCAGGCGTATCGTTCAACACTGCGCATATGGATGCGGACGCGGCGGCGGCGCTAATGGAAGCCGAAAGCGAGCGGCTCGGCCTGCCGGTCGCCGACCCCATCCGCGGCGGCGCGGCATTTGACCGGCTTGTGGACGCCTGCCTCGCATGATCGCGGGTTCAGCCATCGAAAGGAACGCATGATGTCCGAAGCCGCGATCAAGAAGCCGGGCGGATGGCGGCGCGTCCTGCGATGGCTGAAGCGCATCCTGCTCGGCCTGCTGGCCCTTGCCATGATCATCGTGATCATCGGCACGATCTATGAGGCGCTGGGGCGCCGAAACGCGCAGGCGAAGTATCCGCCGCCGGGCAAGCTCGTCGATGTCGGCGGGCGCAAGATGCACATCGATTGCCGCGGCACCGGATCGCCGACTGTCATCTTGGAATCCGGTCTGGGGACGGGCGGGACGACCGACTGGACGCTGGTGCATGATCAGATCGCCGGCTTCACGCGCACCTGTGCCTATGACCGCGCCGGCATCATGTGGAGCGACCCCAAGGATACGCCGCAGCACGCTTCGGCCGTCGCCGACGATCTCCATGCGCTGCTGAAGGGCGCGGGGATCAACGACCCGCTGGTGCTCGTCGGTCATTCGATCGGCGGTCCCTATACGCGCACCTATGTCGGCAAATATGGCGATCAGGTCGCAGGGCTGGTGATGGTCGATCCGTCGCATCCCGATCAGGTCGCGCGGCTTGGCAAGGTGTCGGGTATCGATGCCCATCCCAATCGGGCGTCGACGATCGTGCACGGGGCAAAAGCCCTCGCCTGGACCGGAATCGTGCGCTTCCTGATCAAGCGCAGCGACACTCCGCAGCTTCGGACGGAAGCCGAAACCAAGAAGCTCGCCGGCGCGCTCGCGATAGCGGGCGCCTATGGCAGCACCTCGATCCGGGGGTCGGCGTCCGAACTCGACGGGTTCGACGACACCATGGCTGATGCGCGTGCCGTCCACAGCTTCGGCAACCGGCCGCTGATCGTGCTGACCGCGATGGCGCCTATGAAGCCCGAGCAACTGAAGGGGCTGGGGATGAAGCCGGAGCAAGGCGAGCGGTTCAAGCAGGAGTGGAAGACGCTCCATGCCGAACAGACGGCCTTCTCGACCCGCGGACGCCAGCAGCTCGTGCCCGACGCCACCCATTATATCCAGGTCGATCGCCCCGAAGTCGTGATCGCCGCGGTGCGTGAAGTCGTCGATACGGTGCGCGCCGATGCGCAGGCAGCCGCAAGGAAATAACAGCAAAAGTCGTCGGCTCGCGGGCCGCCGACCGGGAGACGGAATGATGAAGCGTAAGATCCTGTTCGGTGCCCTGTCGTTGCTGCTGGTCGCGAACGCGCCCGCGCCCGAATATGACATCGTAATTCGGAACGGCCGCGTCCTCGACGGCGCGGGCAGCCCTTGGGTTCGCGCCGATGTCGCGGTGAAGGACGGTCGCGTGGTCCGTATCGGCAAGGTCTCGGGCAAAGGCGCCAAGGAAATCGACGCGCGCGACCGCTATGTCTCGCCCGGCTTCATCGACATGATGGACCAGTCGGGCGGCGTCTTGCTCAAGAGCGGTGCGGCCGAGAACAAGCTGCGCATGGGCGTGACCACGGTGATCGCGGGCGAGGGCGGGACCCCGGTGCCCGCCGCCGAAATCCCGGCCTATTTCGGTAAGCTCGAGCAGCAGGGTATCTCGATCAACTTCGGAACCTACTACTCCGCCACGCAGGCGCGGATGAAGGTGATGGGTGATGGCGCCGGATCGCCGACCGCTGCGCAGCTCGAAGAGATGGGGCGCGAGGTCAAACTCGCGATGCAGAATGGCGCGTTCGGCATCACCAGCGCGCTGATCTACCCGCCGAGCAGCTTCCAGACGACGTCGGATCTCGTCACGCTGGCCAAGGTCGCCGCGCAATGCGACGGCTTCTACGCCACCCATATGCGTGACGAGAGCGAAGGGCTGGTCAAGGCGGTCGAGGAAGCGATCGAGATCGGCGAGAAGGGCGGGGTGAAGGTCGAGATCTTCCACCTCAAGGGCGCCTATGCCCCCGGCTGGGGCAAGCTGATGCCGCAGGCGCTGGCGACGATCAACGCGGCGCGGGCGCGCGGGGTCGATGTCGCGGCGGACCTCTACCCCTACACCGCCGGCGGCACCGGGCTTGAGATCATCGCGCCGAGCTGGGTCTGGGCCGACGGCGTCGAGAAGGGCATCGAACGGCTTCGCGATCCCAAGCTGCGTGAGCGGATGAAGAAGGAAGTTGCCGCGGGATCGATGCCCGGCTGGTCGAACCTCGTCCATGCTTCGGGCGGGTTCCAGAACGTCCGCCTCGCCAACAGCTTCAGCGACAAATACCGGCCGTACCACGGCAAGAGCCTCGCCGAGATCGGCGCCGCGCTGAAGCGCGACCCGGCTGATGTCGCATGGGACATCCTGCTCGAAGGTCTGCCCAACCGTTCGGTCGCGCTCTATTTCATGATGAACGAGAAGGATATCGAGACCGCGCTCAAACAGCCCTGGGTGAGCATCGGCAGCGATGCTGCGGCGTCGGAGAAATTCGGCGAGATGGACGACCTCGGCCTGCCGCACCCGCGTGCCTATGGCACCTTCCCGCGCATCATCGCTGAATATGTGAAGCGCCGCCCGGTGCTGTCGCTCGAGGATGCTGTGCGCAAGATGACCGGCTGGCCGGCGCAGCGCATGGGGCTCACCGATCGCGGGCTGATCCGCGACGGGATGCGCGCCGACATCGTGGTCTTCGATCTGAACACGCTCGACGATGTCGCGAGCTGGGACAAGCCGACCGCTTCGCCGACCGGGATTGAGACGGTGATCGTCAACGGCGTCGTCACCTTCGCCGACGGTAAGCATAGCGGCGCCAAGGCCGGCAAGGTGCTTCGCCATAGCTGCGGGGTCTAAAGCCATGGCCAGCCATCTATCCCGGCTTTGCTTGGGCGGACTCGCGCTCGCCGCTTCGGCGCCGGCTTTGGCGGCGGGGCCGAAGGTCGCGACCCCCGAAGATCTCGGCATCGCCGTTTCCGCGCAGATCGCCTGCGCCGGCATCTTCGTCGCGGAGCGGCCAGAGGCCGATGTGCTGCGCCAGGATATCCATCCCTTCGCACCGTTCATGAAGGCGGTGACGCTCGCGGTCGACCGCCAGGCGCGGACCGTCACGGCGTCGGCGCCGGGCACCGCGCCGCGGATCGCGCTCTACCGACCGGTCGCCGGGTGCACCTTGCTGACCGGCGATGTGTCGACCACCGCGCTCGATGTGCAGGCGGCGCGGCTCAAGCCGATGCGGGCGAAAGCCGCGAAGCCCTGGCCGATCGGCGATGTCCCGGTGACGAAGCTTCAGTCCGCCGCTGAAGCCAGGCTGGATCGCGCCGCGCTCGATAGAGCGGTGAGGGCCGCCTTCGACGAGCAGAATAAGGACGGCTATCCCGACACGCGCGCGATCGTTGTGGTTCAGGGCGGCGCGATCGTCGCCGAACATTATGCACCGGGATTCGACCGAAATACCGAGATGCTCGGCTGGTCGGCGAGCAAGAGCATCATGGGAACGCTTGTCGGTCTGCTTGTTGATGACGGCGTGCTGAAGCTCGACGAACCCGCACCGGTCCCCGAGTGGAAGGGCGAAGGCGATGCGCGCGCCAAGATCACGCTGCGGCAACTTCTGACGATGTCGAGCGGACTGGCCTTCAGCGAAAGCTATGTGCCCGGCAATGACTCGATCAGGATGCTGTTCGAGGCGGGCGACATGGGCGCGATGGCGGCGGCCAAGCCGTTGAAGGAGGCGCCTGGCACGAGCTGGAGCTATTCGTCGGGGACGACCAACATCCTGTCGCGCATCGTGTTTCAGGCGACGGGGGGGACGCTGGAGGGCATGACCCGCTTCGCGCAGAAGCGATTGTTCGAACCCACCGGCATGACCAGCGCGCTGATCGAACCCGACGAAGCAGGGGTGCAGGTCGGCAGTTCCTATGCCTATGCTACCGCGCGCGACTGGGCGCGCTACGGGCTGCTTCACCTCAACAAGGGCAAGGTCGGGGGCAAGCAATTGCTCTCCAGGGAATGGCTCGATTTCGCGGTGACGCCGACCACGGCCTCGCCGCGGCCCGTTTATGGCGCGCAGCTCTGGCTGAACCGTGCCGAAAGCAACGGCGAGCGCCGCAAGCTCTACCCGGACCTGCCCGAAGATACCGTGATGGCGCGGGGGCATAGTTTTCAGATCGTCGCGGCGATTCCCTCGCAGGACGCGGTGATCGTCCGGCTCGGCTGGACCCCTGAGGGGCAGAGCTTCGACTGGAACAAATATCTGTCGCGGATCGCCGCGGCGCTGGCGCCGGCCAAGACGGCGCCGTGAACCGACCGAAGGATAAATTTCGATGACGAATACCCAGCTTTCACTCAGCCTGGCGATCGAATCGCTTCCGCTCGCCAAGCCCTTCCGCATCTCCGGCCATGTCTTCACCGAGTCGCCGGTCGTGATCGTCACCCTTTCGGACGGCATCCATATCGGACGCGGCGAGGCGGCAGGGGTCTATTATCTCGACGACGATGTTCCGGCGATGACCGCGGCGATCGAGGGCGCGCGCGCGGCGGTCGAGGCCGGGATCACGCGCGACGGGTTGCAGAACTTGCTGCCGGCCGGCGGCGCGCGCAACGCGATCGATTGCGCGTTGTGGGAACTGGGCGCGCGGCGCAGCGATACGCCGGTGCACGAGCTGGCGGACCTGCCCGCACCGCGCCCGCTGCGCACCACCTTCACGCTCGGTGCCGACGATCCCGAAGTGATGGCGGCGGGTGCGCGCGAATTCGCTCAGGCGCGCGCGCTCAAGCTCAAGCTGACCGGCGACCTCGATCTCGATATCGCGCGGGTCGACGCGGTGCGCGCGGCGCGCCCGGATTGCTGGATCGGCGTCGACGCTAATCAGGGCTTTGCGATCGGCGAGTTGGACCGGCTGATCGCCGCGCTGGTCGCGGCGGACGTGAAGCTGCTCGAACAGCCGCTCGCGCGCGGGCGTGAGGCTGATCTCGACGGCTATCGCAGCCCGATCCCGCTGGCCGCCGATGAAAGCGTGCTGACGCTCGCCGATATCGATGGGCTGGTCGGCCGGTTCGACGTCGTCAACATCAAGCTCGACAAGTGCGGCGGCCTGACCGAGGGCCTCGCCATGGCGCGCCGCGCCCGCGAGCTGGGTCTTGGCGTGATGGTCGGCAACATGGTCAGTTCCAGCCTGGCGATGGCGCCCGCCTTCATCGTCGGCCAGCTCTGCGACATCGTCGATCTCGACGGACCGATCTTCCTTGCCGCCGACCGCACGCCCTCGATCGAATATTGCGACGGCGATGCCTGGTGCAGCGAAGCAATCTGGGGACGCGGATGACCGCGCCCGAAACCGACAGGAGAAGGAACAGGGCATGAAGAAGGTCATTGTGGCGGCGCTGACCTGCGCCGCATTCGTCCAGCCTGCCATCGCGCAGGAAGCGCCGGCACGGACCTATGTCCATGCCGGCCGTTTGCTTGCCGATCCGGCGAGTGGCCGGGTCGAGACGGCGAAGACGATCGTCGTCGAGCGCGGCAAGATCGTCGAGATCCGCGACGGCTATGTCGGCGAGGGGAAGGTGGTCGATCTGCGCGACGCGTTCGTCATGCCCGGCCTGATCGACAGCCATGTTCACCTGACCTTTGAATCGAGCCCGACCAGCCGGCTCGACGCGGTGACCAAATCGACCACCGACCAGGCGTTCGACGGCGTCGTCTATGCCGGGCGGACGGTTCGCGCTGGCTTCACCACGGTCGTCGATCTCGGCGCGTCGATGGAAGCGATCAAGGCGCTGCGCGACGCGACCGCCAGCGGCAAGATCGTCGGCCCGCGCATCATCGCCGCGGGCGGGGTCGCCGCGCATGGCGGGCATGGCGATGCCCATGGATATCGTCAGGAGATCATTGACCTGTTCCGTTCGCCGACGCTCTGCTCGGGCGCCGACGATTGCGCGCGCGCGGTGCGGCAGGCAATTCAGTCGGGTGCCGACATCATCAAGACCGCCTCGACCGGCGGGGTGATGTCGAACACCGCGGCGGGTCTCGGCCAGCAGATGAGCGACGCCGAATTGGTTTCGATCGTCGAGACCGCGCATCGGCTCGGCCGCAAGGTTGCCGCGCACGCGCATGGCACCGACGGCGTCAACGCCGCGCTGCGCGCGGGCGTGGACTCGGTCGAGCACGGCACGTTCATGGACCCGGAATCGATCCGGCTGTTCAAGGCGAAAGGAAGCTATCTCGTCCCGACCCTGCTTGCCGGCGACACGGTCGCACGGCAGGCCGATACCGCCGACTGGATGCCCGAGCCGGTCCGCGTCAAGGCGCGCACGGTGGGTCCGCTGATGGTCGATGCGTTGCGTCGCGCGCATCAGGGCGGTGTGAAGATCGCCTTCGGCACCGACTCCGCCGTCTCCAAACATGGCGAGAATGCCCGCGAGTTCGCGCTGATGGTGAAGGCGGGAATGACCCCGCTCGACACGATCCGCGCGGCGACCGTGTGGGGCGCGACGCATATCGGGCTGGAGAATGAGATCGGCTCGATCGCGGCGGGCAAGGCGGCGGACATCGTCGCGGTGCGCGGCGATCCGCTCAAGGACGTCAAGCAACTCGAAGCGGTGCATTTCGTGATGAAGGGCGGCGCCGTCGTCCGTCCGGCTGGGGAGTGATCCGGCCTCGTCGTTGAACACAAGAATGAGCGGCCTCGCATCGCGAGGCGCGCCGGGAGAGTGAGACATGCGATCGATCGTGCAAACAGCCTTGTTGCCGTTCGCCCTGCTGTTGGGCGTCGGCGCATCTGGGCAGGCGCAAACGCCTGTTCCGGCCGCACCGAAGGCGGTTCAGCCGGCTCCGGCCTCCGCCGCTCCGGCAGCGGCACCCCTGGCACCGGGCGCAAGGCCGCTGACCAAAGAAGATATTGACGGCTGGCTCGATGGGCTGATGCCCTATGCGCTCGCTCGCGGGGATCTGGCGGGTGCCGTGGTCGTCGTGGTCAGGGACGGTCAGGTGCTGACCCAGCGCGGCTTCGGCTATGCTGATGTCGCCAAGCGCACGCCGGTTGATCCTGCCAAGACGCTGTTCCGTCCCGGATCGGTGTCGAAGCTCTTCACCTGGACCGCGGTGATGCAGGAGGTCGAGGCGGGCCGGATCGACCTCGACAAGGACGTCAACGCTTATCTCGATTTCGAGATTCGCCCCTATCAGGGCAAGCCGGTGACGATGCGCCAGCTGATGACGCACACCGCCGGGTTCGAGGAACATGGCAAGCGCACCATCTTCGAGGACCTCAAGTTCAACATCTCGCTGGGCGATTATGTGAAAGTCCAGCCCAAGCGCATCTACGCCGCGGGGACGACGCCGTCCTATTCCAACTACGGCACCGCGCTGGCCGGCTATATCGTTGAGCGCACATCGAAGATGTCGTTCGACGACTATATCGAGCAGCGCATCTTCCGCCCGCTCGGCATGGCCCAGTCGACCTTCCGCCAGCCGCTGCCCAAGGGTTTCGAGCCGCACATGGCGGCGGGGTATCGCAAGGGTTCGGACGCGGCCTCGAAGTTCGAGATCGTCGGCCCGGCACCGGCAGGGGCGCTGTCTTCGACCGGCGCCGATATGGCCAAATTCATGATCGCGCACCTCAATCAGGGCGCGGGTTTGATGAAGCCTGAAACCGCGCGGACGATGCACGACTCGCCGCTCACCATCCTGCCTCCGCTCAACCGGATGGAGCTGGGCTTCTTCGAAACCAACATCAATGGTCGTCAGGTGATCGCGCATCTGGGTGATACCCAGCTGTTCCACACCGCGTTGCACCTGTTCATGAACGAGAAGATCGGCCTCTATCTGTCGGTCAACGCGACCGGTGCGGAAGGGGCGGCCGGCCCCGTCCGCAAGGCATTGTTCGAGAAATTCGCCGACCGCTATCTGCCCGGAAACGAGATGCCCGCCACGCGCGTCGATGCGAAGACGTCGGCCGAGCATGCGCGGCAGATGACCGGGAACTGGCTCAACAGCCGCCGTGCGGAAACGAACTTCTATGCGCTTGCCTCGCTCGTCGGCCAGGTCACGATCAGCGTCGGCGCGAACGGCGAGCTGATCGTTCCGGCCGCACGCGACCTCAACGGCGTGCCCGCGAAATGGGTCGAGACCGCGCCGTTCGTCTGGCACAACGCCAATGGCCATGGCCGACTTGCCGCGCAGGTTGTCGACGGCAAGGTCGTACGCTGGAGCATGGACGGCATCTCGCCCTTCATGGTGTTCGATCGCGCGCCTGCTTCGAAATCGGCGGCATGGATCAAGCCCGCGCTTTATGCCGGCATCGCCGTGCTGCTGCTCACCTTCCTGCAATGGCCGGTCTCGGCGCTGATCCGCCGCAACTACAAGGCGCCACTCACGCTCGTGCGTCGTTCGCTGCTCGCCTATCGCGGCGTGCGCGTCGCGTCTGGGCTGGTGCTTGCGATCACCACCGCCTGGCTGGTCAGCCTGTCGACGCTCAAGGCGATCCCGTCCTTCGATCCGTGGCTGTGGTTCCTCCAGATCGCCGGGCTGATCGTCTTCATCGGCGGTGTGGCGATTGCGGTGTGGAACCTCCGCATCGTCCTTCAGGAAAAGCGCGGCTGGTTCCGCACGATCTGGGCGGTTCTGGTGCTGCTGGCGATGCTGCTGGCACTGTATGTCGCCTGGACCTTCGGTCTGATCGCGATGACGGTGAACTACTGACACACGCCATTACCTGAAGCTGCGGTTCGCATTCGAGCCGCGGCTTCCATAGTGCCGCCGCGCCAGACGATGCTCCCTTCGTCAGGCGCGGCGAAGCTGTTTCTGGCGCATGCGTTCGTGGACTCGATCCGGTCCAGGCGGACGCAAAATCGACCTGCTCTCGATTTGCTGTTCAGGTCGATCGCCTGCTCCGTGCAAACGGCCGGAGCGCCATGGGTGTCCGCTTCACACCATTCCCAAACCGGCGAGCAAGGCTCCGGGGCATCGCGCCCACGCATCCGGGGCACACGGCCACTTCCGGAGGGGCGGGGTACGATCGCGCCTTTGCGGGCGCGCGGTGCGCAATGTTGTCGCGAGGGTTGGCGTGGGTCGCCGCCCGAGCGCAAACAAAAAGAGGCGGCGGGTAACCCCGCCGCCTCCAGTGATCTGCGGATGAAGCTCGAGGGTCAGAAGTTGAGCTTCACACCACCAGAAACATAGCGGCCGATCACGTCGTAGTTCGGCGTGATGTACTGGGTGAGCGGCGGATCGCGGTCGAACAGGTTGTTGACGTTGCCGAACAGCGTGAACGAACCGACCTTCGCCTGAAGCCCGATATCGACATAGGTACGGCTGCCGTTGCGGCCGTCGACGATCTTCTGCGCATTGTACGTGCCGCCGCCGACATAGCGGACGCGCAGATTGGCGCCGAAATGCTCGTTGTCGAACGCCACCGTCGTGCTCCCGCGCCATTTCGGGGTCGAGAAGGCGGTCTCGCCGCCAACGATGCCCGACACCTCGACGCCATCGACCTTCAGGTGGAGGACGTGATTGGCCAGCGCACGGAGGGTCAGTTGCCCGTTGCCGAGTGCCGTGCGGTACGACGCCTCGATATCAAGTCCCTGCGTGTTGTAGTTGGCGAGGTTGAGATACGGGTTCGTCATCGTGTCGATTTCGCCGTTCGTCTTGCGGACGATGACGCCGCCGCAGGTCGGGTCGGACGGTGCCTTGGCAAAACACTGGGTGAGCAGCGTCTGCGTCGGGATCACCGTGATGACGTTGTCGATGTTGATGTCGTAATAATCGACCGACAGGCGGAAGCCCGGGATGAAGCTCGGCGAATACGACCCGCCGAGCGTCAGCGTGTGCGAGATCTCCGGCGTCAGGTTCTTGTTGCCGCCGCCATAGACGGTGACGTTGCTCTGTACCGCACCGCCGCGATAGGGGTCCTGGAAGACGCCGATATTTACCGAACGGCTCAGATAATATTCGGTGATGCTGGGCGAACGGATGTCGCGCGAATAGACTGCGCGCAGCAGCAGGTCGTTGACCAGGCGCAGCGTGCCGCCGGTCTTCCACGACCAGATGCCGCCGCTGGTGCTGTAGTCCGAGTAGCGCGCGGCACCATTGATCTCGAGCTTGGCCACGCCCTCGGCATTGATCAGCGGCAGGTTCGCTTCGACAAAGGCTTCCTTGACGTTGAAGCCGCCGTTGGTCGCCGACGAGTTGAGCACGCTCAGCGCATTGGCCAGCGACAGCGGGTCGACATAGTTGGTGACCTGCTTCTCCCAGCGGACGTCGGTGCCTAGCGCGATATCGACCGGTCCGGCCCAGGTCGAGAAGGGCTGGCCCGACAGGCTGGCGCCCGCCGCGTCGAGCTTGATCGTGGCGATCATGTGCGAACCGCCAAACGCCCATTTCGCCGCCGCGTCGGAGATATTGCCGTTGCCGAGGATATTGATCGGCACGCAATTGGGATCGTCATTGGCCGTCGATGCGTCGGCGTTGATCCGGCACGTCGGTTTGCCACCGACCAGCACCGAATCGACGCCATTGGCGAAGCGCGCTTTGATCCGCTGGTTGTTGATCCCCTGATCGAGCCGGGTTTCGCCGTGATCATAATAGGCGTTGTACTTCCAGCCGTTGCCGAAGCTGCCTTCGAGGCCGATCGCGCCCTCCAGATTGCGGCGGTTGTACTTGAGCGTCAGCATTCGACGGTCGGAACCGATATCGTCGAGGAAGCGGCCGAGCAGGAATGGTCCGGTGATGCCGGCTGCGGCCAGACGGGTGCGGTTCGCCGCGGTCAGGAAGGCATTGTCGGGCCGGATCAGCGTGCTCGCATCGGCCGCGGTCTCGGGGAACAGGCCGTAGTTGCCGGTCATGCGGTGGAAACTGAACTGCGCCCAGACCTTCAGCGAATCGGTCACGTCGTAGCTGGCGCGGGCAAAGGCGTTGACGCGCTCATAGGGCGCGCTGACCGCGACATAGTCGAAGGTGTTCTGGCCGCCGCCGCCGAGCGTGGTCGTGCCGCTGGTGATGCTGCCGTACGGGAACGGGTTGATGCTGCCATCGGGGCCGAAGACCAGGCCGTAGGGAGCTGCGCTGGTGCTGAGGATCGAGCCGCCATTATAGACTTGGGTCGAATTGGGATCGCGCGCGAACTTGAGGCCCTCGGTCGGATGCACGAACAGGCCAGCCTCGAGGTTGGGACGCCCCTTGCGGCTGAGGATGCCGTTTTCCTTCATATAGTCGCCCGCGACCATGAAGTGGCCGCGCCCGCCCGCGAAGTCTGTGCCCCAGGCGATGTCGGCGCCGTAGCGCCCGCCGTCGCCGCGCGTCGATACGCCTGCCTGGGCGCCGAGCTTCCAGCCGGTGAAGTCATCGTCCAGGATGATGTTGACCACGCCCGCGACCGCGCCTGAGCCCCATGCCGCCGATGCGCCGCCGGTGACGACGTCGATGCGCTTGACCAGGCTCTGCGGTACTGTGTTGAGGTCCTGCGAACCCGAGAAGCGGTGGCCGTTGAGCAGGGTGAGCGTGCGCATCCCGCCAAGCCCGCGCATATCGGCGGTCGAGACGCCGCTGTTGGTGTTGCCGGCGGTGGTCGTCGGAGTCGAGCTTGCCCGGAACTGGGGTACGTCGTTCAGTACCTGCGCCACGCTCGGCCGGTTGCCGAGTGCCAGTTCGGCTTCGCCGATCACCGTGGTCGGGGTCGGTGCGTCGAAACCCGAGCGCTGGATGCGCGAACCTGTAACGACGATCTCGTCTTCGGCTCTCGCGCTCTCGACGCCAGCCTCCGGGTCGGTCTGCGCAAAGGCCGGGGCCTGGCTGGCGATGACAGTGAGCGCGGTGCCGGCGAGTAGCCAGCGGAGTTGAACAACCTTCATAGAATCCTCTTCACCTTCCCTGATGGCGAACGCTGCTTGTCAGGCCATTTTTCTTGTGAATGGTCCTGAATGAGACCGCAGCCGGCCGATTTCTATACGGGCAGACAAATCGGAGAAATTCAAGCAAAAAGAGATAAAATTTCAAATCAGAGAATTTTGAGCGATGAAGCCAGCTGCCGTGAGAGCTGCGCTGGACCTTGCGGTCGATCGCTCTCAGGGCAGAGTTCGTGATACGGCACGCTTCCGGCAGGGCGGCCAGTCCGAACTGTGACCTGCGAAGTCAATCGCACGCGTCACAGGATATCGCGGTTGGCGCTAACGCAGTCTGCTCAAAAGGCCGGGCCGGCTGAGCGCCTCGAACATATCGTCGGGCTGCTCGGGATCGAGGACCTCGTTATCGGCCAGCCACGCCTCGACGTCCGATAAATCGGGGATCTCATACGGTACGAGGGTCCGGCGCCGGTTACGCGCGTTCTTGCGGCCGGTGAACCGCAGGTGTTCGATCGTCTCGATCAGCGATCCGGTCGTTGCGATGCGCCGCGAAACGGTCGCGGGCGGGGCGCCGAGATGTTCCGCGAGCAGGTCGTCGCGGATCGCCGCAATCTGCGCCGCATTGCCCCGATTTTGTTGACTCGTACAGTCGATCACCACGTCGCATTCCGTGTCGAGCCGCATCGACCGGTTGTTCATGTTGGACGAGCCAACGCGCAGAATCTGGTCGTCGACGATCAGGATCTTGGCGTGGACATAGATCGGGACCCGATCACGGGTAACCGGATGATAGAGCCGCAAGCGATCATGCCGGTCGCGACGGCGCAGCGTGGCCACCAGACGTGCGCGCGCCGTATCCATGGCAAGCGGCTCGAGCCAACCTTGCGCGCGCTCCGGATTGACGATGACGATCTCGGGTCCGTCGGCTTCGTCGAGGCGGCGCGCCAAAGCCTCGGCGATACGTCGTGACGCGAAATACTGGCTCTCGACGTAGATGAAGCGTCGGGCGCGTGCGATCTGCTCGAGATAGAGTTGTTCGATCTCCAGCACAGCCCGCTGATCCGGCATCCTGGGAGCGGTGCGGGCGATCGTGACATCGACATCGGTAAACTGGACAGGGAGTGCGGGGGGCCAGCAATCGTGCCGGGTCCGCAGCGCAGGGAGCGGCCTTCCCCCGGCGCGTTTCCAGCGATCGCGAGCAAGTTTGCCGAGGGTCGCTGCCGCCGGACCTTGCAAGGCGGTCGTGGCGTCGTGCCAGGGGCCATAGGGTGTCCCATTGGGTTGGACACGCTCCGGCTGGTCGTCACGATGGGCGCGCGTGTCCCAGCGGTCACTCGTCATGTCGATACCGCCGCAAAACGCAAAACAATCGTCGATTACGATGATCTTCTGGTGGTGCGAGGCGCCGGTCGGGTGATGGCTGTCGAGTTTCACCGTGATGCGCGGGTGCATCATCCATTTGGCGACGGTGAATGCGGTCTTTCCGCGAAACAGGGATTTAAGTGCGCCGAGGTCCCAGCGTAGCAGGAACACTTCCAGTTCAGGCCGGTGCTGAACCAGCCAGTAGACGAGATCGCCGATGGACGAAGGCGTGCGGGTGCCCTGTGCCGCTTGATCGGGGATCAGCTTGATCCGGGCGTCGAAATCCCATCCGATAAGGATGATCCGTTTGCGGGCCTTGAGCATCGCGGCATGCGCGAAGCGGAAATAATCTTCGGCATCGACGATGACGCTCATCTGCGTCGCGCGCGCGATCTGCCCAATCGGCCTGGTTTTCGACGCCATGCCGCATCATCGAGCGACGCAGGCCGAAAGACAAGCGGCGGGGCAACTGCCAACACCCGTTCAGAACTCGCACAGCAATCGCTTCGTCTGATATCGCGTTCGGCCCGGTTCGCGCCGGCCGGGCCGCAGATGCCGTCAATTCTGGTATCCCCGGTCTTCGATCCATCCGTTTGCCCAAGTGGAGAGCCATCCTATGCTCAAGGTCATCGCCGAGGATTTCATCAGGCCGGAGGCGGTTGAGATCGTCCTGCCGCTCTACCGCGAACTGGTCGAGCAGACCCGGCGGGAAGAGCTCTGCATCGCCTATGATTTGTTCGTCGATCAGAAGGATCCCGGGCATTTCGTCTTCATCGAGGCATGGCCGGATCGGGCGGCTCTGGATGCACATTGCCGCAGTGAGCATTTCACGCGGCTCGTCCCCCTCATCAATGCCCATCAACGGCAGGAAGCAACATTCATCTTGATGGATGCGTTTCCGGGTTCGTGAATGCGGCTACCCGATTTGATAAAATAATGGTCAGCATCATTTCGTTTGCACGGCGATAACCAAAATATTCTGAAGACGAATTTCCTCATGCTCAGAGTTGTTGCAAGTAGATTTAGACTTTTCAGGAAGCCGATGTGGCTATCATCGATTTCCGGATTTTGATATGCCGGGCGGGAAGGGGTGTCTGCGATGCGCCGATCCGCTTGTGTATTGGTTTTCGCGCTGCTGATGGCGGCCGGCGCTCCCGAACCACTGTTCGCGCAATCGAACGATGTCATGGTGCTCGCACGGACCGAGAACACGGAAGTGCGCGCGCGCGTGGAGGCCGGGGCCAATCTGGTCGTCGAGGACAATCTGTTCTGGGAGTTCGCGCAAACCGTTGCAGGGAACTCTGAATTCAATTCGGATGCGCGCTGGTTCGAATTCTATGTGAAGCCCGGAATCACCGTCCGTCATCAGGCGGGCGACAAGACCGCTCTCTATGGCGGCGCGTCGATCACCACCTCGGTTACGGTCGGCACCGATGCCTTCGGCGCCGGCAACAACGGCCAGACCACGGTCGAGGAACTCTATCTCGGCCTGCAATCGGGCGAAGCGAAGGCCGGGCAGGTCGACCTTTCCTTTGGTGCGCGCGAGTGGAAGGCGGGAACGGGGATGCTGCTCGCCAATGGCGGGTCGAGCGGGTTTTCGCGCGGCGCACTCAAGCTCGGGCCGCGGCGGGCGTGGCGCGTGGCGGGGCTTGCGCGTGGAAGCAAGGGCGGCTTCACGGCGACCGCCTTCTATCTCGATCCCAACGAAGCGCCCGATAACGATACCGACACGAGCATGGCGGGGTTCGACCTGCGCTACGATGGCAGGGCCGGTAATTTCGCGGGGGTGACGCTGGGCAAGGTGGTGCGTTCGCGCGCGCCCTACCCCAAGGCCCCCCTTGGCGGGATCGGCGTGCCGACGATCATCGAAGGCGCGCGTGACGGACTGCAGTTTCTGGCCGCCTATGCCCGCGTCGCGCCGGATTCGGGGCCGTTCGCCAATGCCTGGCTTGCCCTCGACCTGGCGCTGGAGCGCAACGATCGGATCGATCTGCGGGCATGGGGCGGACGGGTGCAGGCCGGATATACCTTCGCCAGCCACCGCTGGCGGCCGAGCATCTCTTACATCTACCAGACCTTTTCAGGCGATGATCCCACCACCACGCGGCTCGAGCGTTTCGATCCACTCTATTTTGAGGGCAATCCCAGCGCCTGGTCGACCGGCTCCAAATCGTCGATGGTGTTCATCAACTCCAACGTGAACGCGCATCAGCTTGTCTTCAGCATCGCGCCGGGCAAGCAGGACACGATCACCGCACGAATCGCGCGGATCAGCGCCAACAAGCTGGGCAGTCCGATTCAGTTCGGGCAGGCGACGCGTCTTGAGTTCGTGGACGGCATCGCCAACCCGATCACGGGCGTCACGCGCTCGCACCTCTCGGACGATTTCTATCTCGAATACAGCCGGGTGGTGACGCCTAATATCTACCTGACCGCGGGCATCTCCGTCTCGACCCCCGGCGCCGGGATCAACTCGATCGTGCGCTCGGTCGACGCGCCGAACTGGGCTGGAGGATATATCAATCTGATCGCCAACTACTGACAGGGGAAGCATCATGGCACCGATCGACCGGGGACCCGACCGCCGTACCCTGCTCCGGCAGGGGGGCATCGGCGCGGGGCTGCTCGCACTTGGCGGACGCGCAATGGCGCAGGAGACCGGGCAGGCGACGGTCTTCCATGGCGGAACGATCCTGACGATGGACGATACCGCGCCGAACGTGGAAGCAATCACGATACGCAACGGACTGATCGTTGCGGCCGGCACGCTCGATACAGCCAACGCCGCTGCCGGGCGCGGAGCGCGGCGCTTTGATCTTCAGGGGCGAACCTTGCTGCCCGGCTTCTTCGACCCGCACGGCCATGTCTCGATGGTCGGGCTGCAGGCACGCTATGCCAATCTGCTGCCCGCGCCCGATGGCGAGGGCGATACGATCCCCGCGCTCCAGCGGATCACCCGCGACTGGATGCGGCGCCACGACGCGCTGGTGCGCAAGAGCCAGCTGGTGATCGGCTTTGGCTATGACGATAGCCAGCTGAAGGAGCAGCGCCACCCGACCCGGGCCGAGCTGGACGCGATCTCGCGCGACGTCCCGATCCTGTTCCTGCACCAGTCGAGCCATATGGGCGTGGTCAACACGCCCGCGCTCGCCGCGGCGCGCGTGACCGCGGAGACTCCTGATCCGGACGGGGGCATCTATCGGCGCGAGGCCGGATCGCGCGAGCCCAACGGTGTGCTCGAGGAAACCGCGCTGTTCGCGATGATGGGGGTGTTGTTCACGCGCATGGATGCGCAGGCGAACCGCGAGATGCTCCAGGAGGGCGCGGGATTCTATGCCAGTTTCGGCTACACCACCTGTCAGGACGGCCGCTCGTCGACCGACACCTGCCGCCTGATCGAATCGGTCGCGGCGCAGGGCGGGCTGCCGATCGACGTGCTGTCCTTCCCCGACATCCTGACCTCGACCGATGCGATGGCGCTGCCGATCTATCGCCGCAACTATGTCGGGCGTTTCCGCATCGGCGGGGTCAAGCTCACCATCGACGGATCGCCGCAGGCCAAGACCGCGTGGATGTCGCAGCCCTATTACGTCCCGCCGGCAGGGCGTTCGTCGGCCTATGCCGGCTATCCTGCGATCACCGAGAAGCAGGCGATCGACGCCGTCGACCTTGCTTTCGCGCGTGGCTGGCAGATCGAGGTCCATGCCAATGGCGACGCCGCGGTCGACCTGCTGATCGCCGCGGTGCGCGAAGCGACGCGCCGCCACGGTCCCGCCGATCGCCGCCCGGTGCTGATCCATGGGCAGGTGACGCGCGAGGATCAGGTCGACCAGCTCAAGGCGCTGGGCATCGTCCCGTCCTTCTTTCCGATGCACACCTTCTACTGGGGGGACTGGCACCGCGATTCGGTGCTGGGTCCGCGCCGCGCGGAGAATATCTCGCCCTGCGGCTGGGCGCTGCGGCGCGGGATGCGCTTCACCTCGCACCACGACGCGCCGGTCGCCAATCCCAATGCGATGCGCGTGCTCTCGGCGACGGTCACGCGGCGTACACGATCGGGCGACATTCTCGGTGCGGACCAGCGCGTTCCCGTGGATGTCGCGCTCAGGGCGATGACGCTATGGGCCGCGTGGCAGCATTTCGAGGACGACCGCAAGGGTTCGCTCACGCGCGGCAAGCTCGCCGATCTCACCATCCTCGCCGACAATCCGATGACCATCGACCCCGACCGGCTCGCCAGCATCGCCGTCAGCGCCACCTTCAAGGAAGGGCAACAGGTGTTCGGGAACTAGCCGGGCCTATTTCCCCGGCTTGCACGCGCCGCCGCCGGGCCAGCCCGTCCAGCCCGGGCCACGCACGACCTGCCCCGGCCGCGCCTTGGTCGCCTCGCCGCCGCGCAGCGCCGCGGTGCCGTTGACGAACACATCGCGCACCCCGGTCGCGAGCGCCCAGGGGTTCTCGACCGTCGCGCGATCAGCGATCGTCTTCGGGTCGAACACCACGATATCGGCATAATAGCCGACCTTGAGCGAACCGCGCTCGCGCAGCGCGAGGTTAGCCGCCGGGAGCGCGCTCATCCGCCGCACCGCCTCCGCCAGCGGCAGACGTCCCTCGTCGCGGCTATATTTGCCGAGCACACGCGCGAAGCTGCCATAAGCGCGCGGGTGCGGCCGCGATTTCAGGAACGCGCCCTCGGGCGCCTGCGCGCCGGCATCCGATCCGAAGCTCATCCACGGCAGCGACGTTGCGCGTGCGACATTCTTCTCGTCCATCAGGCGATAGAGCGTGCCGACGCGGCTGCCATCCTCGATCACCAGATCGATGATCGTGTCCTCGGGCGTGGTGCCGCGCATCGCGGCGATTTCCGCGATCGTCTTGCCCGACAGGGGCTTCAGTTTCTCGTTCTTGAAGCCGACCGCGATCATCCCGCCGGCGCCGCCCGCGGCACGGTACATATTCTCCCAGCCGACACCGGGAACCTTCATCTCGGCGATCACCCGCGCGCGCACCTCGGGCTTGCGCAGCTGCTCGATCCACGCCTCGAGCCCGCCCGACTGGACCCAGGTCGGCATCGCCGCGTCGAGTCCGGTGCCGGCGATGTCATAGGGATACATGTCGGCAGTGATCTTCAGCCCTTCGCGCCGCGCTGCTTCCACGCGCGCGATCGCCGCATCGATCTTGTGCCAATTGTCGCGCCCGGCCTGCTTGAAATGATAGATTTCGGCACGCGCGCCGGTCGCGCGGGCGATTCCGATCAGCTCGTCGATCGCTTCGATCAGCCGGTCGCCCTCGGAGCGCATATGGCTGATATAACCGCCCTCGCAGCGCGCTGCCTCGTCGACCAGAGCGATTAGCTCGGGGGTTTCGGCATAGCTGGCCGGGGCATAGATCAGCGACGAGCCGACGCCGAGCGCGCCCTGCCGCATCTCCGCTGCGACCAGCGCGCGCATCCGTGCGAGCTGGCCCGCATCCGGATCGACATCGCCTTCGCCCAGCACATGGGTCCGCACCGTCGCTGCGCCGACGTAAGAGGCGACGTTCTGCGATACCCCGTGCTTCGTCAGCCAGTCGAGATACTCGCCGAGCGTGGTCCATTCGACCGCGAACCGCAGATCGCTCTGGCGGCGGACCATGTCCGCCTTCATCGCCGGATTGAGCGGCCCCATGCTCTCGCCTTCGCCGAACACCTGCAGCGTCACGCCCTGCTTGAGCTCGCTCAGGCCCCGGCCGTCGGCGATCAGCGATTCGATGCCCCAGCTCAGCATGTTGATGAAGCCGGGGGCGATCGCCATGCCACTGGCGTCGATCACCGTCTTCGCTTTGCCTGGCGCCTTCGGCCCGACATAGACGATGCGCTCGCCGCGGATCGCGACGTCGCCCGTCACGCCGGGCTTGCCGCTGCCGTCATAGATGGTGCCGCCACGCAGTACGATATCGTAAGCCGGCGCCGACTGGCGGGGTGCGCTCGCCGTCGGCGCCGGCACGGGGGTGGCGGTGACCGGAGCTCCGGCCAGCACGGCCAGTGAGACAAGTGCCAGTCCGAAGTGCTTCCGCATCACCATCACTCCCGTTGTTCAGTTCATCTTGTCAGCGCAGACAGGCTTCCGCCAGCGCATCGAACGCAGCGCCGCCGCGGATCGGGTCAGCTGCGGGCAGACCGTAGCGATCCTGCACGCGCGCGATCTCGGCGGCTGCCGCTGTGTCGTCCATCGCAACCGTATTCAGGCTGATCCCGGCGCAGCGCACATCCGGGTTGGTCAGCCGCGCCGCGCCCAGATAGGCGTCGATCGCGACATCGAGCGTCGGGAGCGGATAATTGGGCCGCCCCAGAATCGTCGTGCGTCCCGGCATGTGGCACAGCACGATGACATCGGGCTGGCTGCCATGGACAAGGCCCAGCGTCACCGCGGCATAGCTCGGGTGGAACAGCGATCCCTGTCCCTCGATCAGATCCCAGTGATCCGCCGCCGCCGCCGGGCTGATCAGCTCGGCCGCGCCCGACACGAAGTCGGAAACGACCGCGTCGATCGGGATGCCACCGCCTGCGATCAGGATACCGGTCTGGCCGGTCGCGCGAAAATCGCTCGGCACGCCGCGCGCGGCAAAGCTGCGGGCGAGCGCCAGCGCGGTGTACTTCTTGCCCAGCGCGCAATCGGTGCCGACGGTCAGCAGTCTTTTGCCGCTGCGCTTGTCGCCGCTGCCGACGGGGATCCCCGCGGGCGGCACGCGGACGTCATGAAGCTTCACACCATAGCGTTCGGCAGCGGCCGCGATCGCGGGATGATCGGCGAGGCGGCCGTGCATCCCGCTTACCAGATCGAGTCCGGCCGCCATCGCTTCGACGAGCGGCGCGACCCAGCTTTCGGCGATCGCGCCGCCGGGATGGGCGACGCCGATCACCATCGATCGCGCACCTGCGACGACGGCTTCCGCCATGGTCATGCGCGGCAGGCCCGCGGTGACTACGGTCCCGGCAAAGGCCAGCTCACCCACGCAGCGGTCGCGCGCCCATTCGGCAAGACCAAGCCCGGTCTTGGCATAGCCCGGCTCGGCCAGATCGCCGAGGAAGATCAGATACGGGGCAGGCAGTTCAAGCGAAGGCAGCGGCATCATTGCCTCCCCACACCAGTGGTGAAATCTCGATGCGGCCATCGCGATATTGCGCGGCGACATCGCGGTCGCGGCCGAGCAGCAGCGGACCATCGAGGTCGACGACGTCGCAATATTGCCCGACGACATAGGCCGGGGCCATCGACCACGAGGTGCCGAGCATGTTGCCGACCATCACCTTGAGGCCCAGCACCGACGCCTGCTTTGCAATCTCCAGCGCCTCGGTCAGCCCGCCGCACTTGTCGAGCTTGATGTTCACGACCTGATAGCGCCCGATCAGCGACGGCAGGTCGACAAGGCTCTGTGCGCTCTCGTCCGCGGCGAGCGGGATGCGCGACTTGAGACCGTCGAGCGTCGCGTCGAGTCCCACCGGCACCGGCTGTTCGAGCAGCGCGACGTTCATCTCGAGCAGCACCGGCAACAGCTGTTCAGTCGTTGTGCGGTTAAGGCCCTGATTGGCGTCGACCCCGATCCACGCCTTGGGGCAGGCGGCGCGGACTGCGCGCACGCGGTCCGCATTCGACGGATCTTCGGTCAGCTTGAGCTTGAGCGCGGGCACCGGACCATAGGCCAGCGCCTGCTGCGCCATCGCCTCGGGCGTGTCCGCGCCGACGGTGCAGACGGTCACCAGCGGGCGCGGATCGTGGACGCCGGCCAGCGCCATCACCGTCGTGTCGCGCTGCCGCGCCTCGAGCTCCCACAGGGCGCAGTCGACAGCGTTGCGTGCGCCGCCGGGCGGGAGGAGCGTCAGGAGCTCGGCGCGGGTGATCCCGGCCTCGATCGCGTCGCGCACCGCCTCGACCTCATGGATCATCTTTGCGGGCGTATCGTCGCGATAATAGACGCCGGCGCCTTCGCCGCGGCCGACATGCGTGCCGTCGGAAAGCTCGACGATCAGCAGCGGCACGCTCGTCCATACCTTGCCGGTGATGCGGAACGGGCTGTGCGTCGCCCATTCCTCCAGCCTTGTCGTCAGTTTCAATCTGGTCACTTGAGTTGCGCTCCCGGCGCCGCGCAGGCGCCCTTCAGAACCGAACCCGGCCGGGCGCCGGTCACCTTGCCACCCGCCAGCACCAGCTGGCCGTTGACGATCACATCATCGATTCCGACCGGCGAGACGGTCGGCTGGTTGAACGCAGCGCGATCGTCGAGCTTGTCGTAATCGAAGATCGTCACATCGGCGCGAAGCCCTTCGCGCAGCACGCCGCGATCGGTCAGGCCCATGCGGTGCGCGGGCCATGAGGTCATTTTGCGTACCGCATCCTCGAGCGTCAGCACCGGACGGCGCTTCACATATTCGGCGATGGTGCGCGCGGCGTTGCCATAGGCGCGCGGGTGGGGAAGGCCGAGCCCGTCGATCTGCCCGAACACTTCCGCCGCCCCGGCGTCGCTGCCGATCGAGACCCAGGGCTGTTTGAGCGCGGTTTCGATATCGCGCTCGTCCATCATGAAATAGAGCGCGACCGCGCGCTTGGGGAGCGCGGCGAGCGTGATGTCCCATGCGATGTCGGCGGGATCGGCGTTCTCGGCCTTGGCAATCTCCGCCAGCGACTTGAAGCGGTATTTGTCCCAGCGCGGATTGTGCGCGTTGCCGAGCATGATCTTGTCCCAGCCCCCGGCCGAAACAACCATGTTGGTCCAGCCCGGCTGCGGTCCGGCGGCGATGTCACGCTTCATCTTCGCGCGCTGCGCCGGGTCGTTGAGCAGCTTCACCGCCTCGGCAAAGCCCTTTTCGTACACCCAGTTGGGCGCGATGATCTCAAGGCCGGTGCCCGCGAAGGGATAGAGATACATGTCCGCTGCGACGTCGACGCCGCGGGCGCGCGCGTCGTTGATCAGCTTCACTGCCTGCGGCATCAGCTGGCCGAACTTGGGCGCCCAGGCCGCCTTGAGGTGGAAGATCTCGACCTTCACGCCGGCACGCTCGCCGATCGCGATCGCTTCCTTGATGCCGTCGAGCAGCCCTTCGCTCTCGTCGCGCATATGCGTTGCATAGACCGCGTTGCATGGCGCTGCGGTGCTGACGATTTCGACCAGCTCGTCGGTGGTCTGGAAGCTGCCCGGCGGATAGATGAGGGCGGTGGCAAGGCCGAGCGTGCCGGCGTTCATCGCGGTGCGCACCTTGGCCTTGATCTGAGTCATCTGTGCGGGCGTCGGCGTGCCTGCAGCGTCGCCCATGATCTCGCGGCGTGCTTGCGTAGGCGAATAATAGGTGCCGAAATTGACCGCGATCCCCTTGGTCTCCAGCTCCTTGAAATAGGCGGTGATCTCGTCGGCCGGAACGGGCGTGCCGCCTTCGCCGGCGATCAGCGTGGTCACGCCAGTGCGCAGCTTGTTCTCGGCGATGCCGTTGGTGCGCAGCACGCGGCCCGACTGGTCCATCACGTCGATCCAGCCGGGGGTGACGTACCGGCCACGCGCGTCGACTTCCTGCTTGCCCTTGCCGACGACCTTGCCGATCCGCGCGATGCGGCCGTCCCTGATCGCGACGTCTGCCGACACCCAGGGGTTGCCCGCGCCGTCGAGGACGCGGCCGCCACGGATGACGATGTCATATTCGGGCGCAGGTTCCTGGCCCTGCACCGGTGCGATCACCAGGCTGGCCGCGGCGGTCGCGGCGAAAATGTGCAGCTTCATGCACCACTCCCCTGTTCGCGATTCGCAGGATCTCGAATCGCTATCGGACTAGTGCTAGCGGCTGATTTTCATTCTGGAAAGTATTCTACTCAAGGAAAACTGGTTTGGCCTATTCCGGCCGCGACCAGCGGGGTGCGCCGGAGTCAGCTGCCGGGTCTTCGCCCTGCCGTGCCGCGGCCTCAGCGATCAGTTCGTCCTGCAGATGCTCGTCGCCCGATGCACACACGACCAGCATGACCGCCTCGTCATGGCCGGGCGCGACCAGATAGGCGTGACCCATGGTGCTGTCGATATAGACGCCTTCGCCTTCGTGGAGCGTCACCGGTTCGTAAAACTCGGTGTGGAGGATGGCTGCACCCTTGACCACATAGGAGAATTCCTCGCCACTGTGCCGCACCAACTCGCCGAACTCCTCCAGCGTCTTGGAGGTTACGCGCGCATGGATCGGGATCATCCGGCGGTGACGAAGTTCGCCGGCGAAATAGCTATATTCGTAGTTGGGGGTCGTGATGTGGATCGCGCGATCGAGCGTCGCGAGACTACGCCGCCCAGTCACCACCGGCGCGCCCTTCTTGGGTGCGGGCTCGGCGAACAAGGCCGTCAGCGGAATATTGAGCGAGCGCGCGAACTGCTGAAGCTTGTCGTAGCTCAGCGTCAGCTTGTCGTTCTCGATCTTGGAAAGCGTCGAGAGCGGAATGCCGACAGCATTGCTCATATCCGACAATTTCCATCCGCGCTCCTGGCGCAGGCGTTTTACGATGGTTCCAAGGCTTGGGCTCATTTGTCGGCTATTTATCACAGATTTGCGGATTTGAAATCGGTTCTGGCGAGCAACCGCCTCAGGATCGGAAGTTTCAACCTTCCCAGTTCGGCATGTCATTTTCTGTCTTGACGACATTCTCCAATAAGAGAACAACTGCCATCCCAGAAAGATAGAGAGTCGCAGATCAAGCGACTCCATTGCCGCTCAGGGGCACGGTTTTCACGAATCGAAAATTAGGGGACACGCGATGGCGAAGTTGACGGGTATGCGGCGCAGCATGAAGCGCCGGATCATGGCGGGCGCGGCACTTGGCCTTCCGCTGGTTCTTCCGAGCTTCGCCTGGGCGCAGGATGCACCCGAAGAAGAGCCGCAGGAAGTCATCGTCACCGGATCGCAGATCGCGCGTACCGGCTTCGACACCCCGACCCCGGTGACGGTCGTCGGCATCGCCGACCTCGACCGCGTCGCCGCGCCGAACATCGCCGATGCGCTCAACCAATATCCCGCGCTCAAGCCCAGCGTCACGCCTGAGGCGTCGACCAACCTCTCCAAGCTGTCGTCGGGCAATTATCTCGATCTGCGCGGCCTCACCTATCTGCGCACGCTCACGCTGCTCGACGGCAAGCGCCCGACGCCGTCCTCGCCGGAGGGCGTGGTCAACGTCAACAACATCCCCCAGGCGGTGATTTCGGGCGCTGAAGTGGTGACCGGCGGCGCCTCGGCCGCCTATGGCTCGGACGCGGTCGCGGGCGTCGTCAACTTCAAGATCGACCATAAGTTGCAGGGCGTGCGCGGCAACGCGCAATACGGCATCAGCGACTATGGCGACAACAAGAGCTACCTCGCCTCGATCGCGGCGGGCACCAAATTCGCGCAGGGCCGCGGCCACATCATCGTCGGCGGCGAGATCGCGGGCAGCAAGGGCATCCTCAACTATGGCGCGCGCGAATGGGGCGACTATTCGGTCATCTCCAACCCCGCCAGCACGCCGACCAACACCGCGCCGACCTATATTCTGGTCAACCAGCCGCGCGTGTCGAACGCCTCCTATGGCGGCCTGATCAACAGCGCGACCGGCGCCAACGGCACCGCGCTGCTGCGCGGTATCCAGTTCCTCGGCAACGGCCAGACCGGCCCGTTCAACTACGGTACCAACCAGACCGCCAATGCGCATCAGGGCGGCGACGGCGTCTGCGGCATCTGCGACGCGGTGCTCAAGCAGCCCTACAAGCGCTGGGCCGCTTATGGCGCGAGCGAGTTCGAGTTCAACAACAACGCCACGCTCTACGCCAGCTTCGGCTATGCGCGTTCGGACATCGAGAATGCGCCGTCGATCACCGCCAATGATCAGATCACGATCCAGCGCGACAATGTCTTCCTGCCCGCCTCGATCCGCACGACCCTCAATGCCAATCCGGACATCACCAGCTTCGTGATGGGTCGCGCGATCAACGACTATGCGCGCGGCTATATCAACAAGATGAGCTGGAACTGGCAGGCGGTGGCAGGGCTGCGCGGCAAGATCGGCGGGTCGTGGAGCTACGACGTCTCCTACACCTACGGCAGGGCGCGCGATTACACCAACTTCGCCGGCGCGCGGATCACCGCCAACTGGCGCAACGCGCTTGACGCGGTCGATAATCCCGCGACCCCGGGCGTGGTCGATCCGATCTGCCGCTCGACCATCACCAACCCCGGCAATGGCTGCGTCCCGCTCAACCTGTTCGGTGTGGTCGCGCCGGGCACGCAGACCGCGGCGCTCGATTACATCACCGGCGATTCGATCCGCGACTGGCAGATGAAGCAGCAGACTGCGGACCTGATCGTGCGCGGCAATTTGTTCTCGCTTCCCGCCGGCACGGTGAGCTTCGCGGGCGGCGTCCACTGGCGCAAGTTCGAGGTCGACGTATTGTCCGATCCGATCTCGGCAAGCCGTCCGGGCGGCGCGACCGTCTATCGCGTCGGCAACACCTTGCCCTTCTCGGGCGCCGAAGAGGTCAAGGAAGCGTTCGGCGAGCTGCTGATCCCGGTCCTTGCCGACAAGGAATATGCCAAGAATCTCGAACTCAACCTCGCCGGCCGCGTCACCGACTATGAAACCTCTGGCCGGGTCGAGACGTGGAAGGTCGGCATCAACTATGCGATGACCGATTTCCTGCGCTTCCGCGCCACGCGCTCGCGCGACATTCGCGCACCGAACGTGCAGGAACTGTTCGCGGCCGGGCAGACGCTGATCTACCCCATCACCGACAGCGCGCGCGGGGATGAGAATTACACGGTCTCGGCCACGCAGGGCGGAAACCCGTTCCTCAAGCCCGAAAAGGCCGACACGCTGACATTGGGCATGATCGTGTCGCCGACCCGCGATCTGCGCTTCTCGATCGACTATTACGACATCAAGATCGAGGGCGCGATCGCCGCCCTGAGCGCGCAGCAGATCATCACCCGCTGCAATAATGGCGATACCGCGACCTGCGCGCTGGTGTCGCGCGATCCGACGGCGGGGGGCGTCCCCGGTCTGATCACCGGCCTTCGTCTGGCGCCCGCCAACTTCCAGTCGATCATGACCGCGGGCATCGATTTCGAGGCCTCGTACCGCACCGATCTGTGGAACGGCAGCCTCGATCTGCGCGTGCTCGCCAACTACATCAACAAGCTCGAGCTTGTGGGCGATGGCGGCACCAAGACGATCCTCGCGGGAACGCTGTCGCAAACCTTTGTCGATGGTGTGAACGGCTCGCCCAATCTGCGCGTCACCAGCTCGGCGAGCTACAGCACCGACGGCTATCGCCTGAACCTCACCGGCCGCTGGGTCGGCGGTGGTCTCATCACGCGGGATACCAACATTACCAAGCCCTTCGGCACCCCGATCAGCGACAAGATGAACGGCAAGGGCCGCTTCTATCTCGACCTGTCGGGTGAAGTGACCTTGTTCCGCCCCACCGGCGGCAAGAGCAAGGTCGCGGCCTATGGCTCGATCCTCAACCTGCTCAACACCGATCCGCCGATCCTGGGCTATGACTGGGCGACCGCGCGGCATCTGTACGATGTGATCGGGCGGCAGTTCACCGCGGGGGTCCGCTTCAGCTTCTGACCGAACGACGATAACGACGACAACGACGATAACGACAAAACCGAATGGGGAGACAGGGTGTGCGTGCAAGCTTGCTGAAGGGCCGTGTATTGTTTCCCCTTTCGGTGTTGTGCCTCGTCACGTCACCGTTGATCCCCGCCGCCGGCGCTCGGACCTCACAGGCGCCGGCGGCACAGACGAAGCTCGAATCCGCGATTGCGGCGCTCGCCAAACAGACCGACGGCACCGTCGGGGTGGCAGTGCAGCGGATCGGTGGCGGGCCGGTGTACACGCTCAACGCCGGCCAGACCTTCCCGATGGCCAGCACCTTCAAGATTGCCGTCGCGGGCGCGGTGCTGAACCGGATCGACAAGGGCGAATTGAAGCTCGACACGATGGTCACCGTCGATCCGGCAGTGTGGGTCCAGTCGGCCGGAATCACCGAGCAGATGAAGCATCCCGGGGTCGCGTTGTCGGTCCACAATCTGCTCGAACTGATGCTGACGCGCAGCGACAATACCGCGACCGATGTGATGGTCACCCAGGCGGGCGGCCCCGCTGCGGTCACCGCATGGCTGCGCAAGGTCGGCGTCGCCAGCGGCCAGCGCGTCGACGCCGATACCGCGCGGCTGATCTACCGCGCGCTCGACATCACGCCGGGGCCGGGCAGCTTCAAGGACAATATCGAGCGCGCCTTCGCCGCCGACCCGTCGAAGCGCGACATGGACCAGAAGCGCACGCCCAATACGCCCTTCAACAATGATCCGCGCGACGCTTCGACGCCGGAGGCGATGGTCCAGCTGCTCGCCGTCATCCAGTCGGGCAAGGCGCTGAGCGCGTCGGGCACCAGGGTGCTGATCGAGATCATGGAACGCTGCATCACCGGCGAGAAGCGGCTCAAGGGCCTGCTGCCTTTGGGCACCGTCGTCGCGCACAAGACCGGCACGCTGATGAGCATCGCCAACGATGTCGGCATCGTCACGATGCCCGACGGCAGCAAGTTCGCGATCGCGGTGTTCGTGAAGGGCGACACCAAGGGCGTTGATACGCAGGAACGCGTGATCGCTGAGATCGCGCGAACCGCCTACGACCATTATCTGCTGGGCGGCCAGTGATCCGCTCCGTGCTCGGGGCGGTGCTGGTCTGCACCGCGCCCGCCGTCGCGCAACTCCCCGCGCCCGTCACCGCGTCGGTCGAGGCCGCGGCGCAGGCCGAGTTGGCGGACAAGGAAATTCCGTCGATCGCGGTCGCATTGGTCGACCGCAGCGGCGTCGTCTGGTCGCGCGCCTGGGGCAAGGCGGACGCGGACGGCAAGGTCGCAGCGACCCCGGCGACGCTGTATCGCGCCGGATCGGTCAGCAAGCTGTTCACCGATGTCGCGGTGATGCGGCTGGTCGAGCAGGGCAAGCTCGATCTCGACGCGCCGGTGACGCGCTATCTTCCCGATTTCCGGCCACAGAACCCGTTCGGCGGTGCGATCACGCTGCGCCAGTTGATGACGCACCGCAGCGGGCTGGTGCGCGAAGCGCCGCGCGGCCATTATTTCGATGACCATGCCAAGGGCCAGGCCGACGCCGTCGCCAGCCTCAACTCGACCCGGCTGGTCGCGGCGCCCGGCGCCATCACCAAATATTCCAACGCCGGCATCGCCGTGGTCGGCGAGGTCGTCGCGAGCGTTTCGGGCAAGCCCTATGCGCAGGCGGTGACCGATCTGGTGTTGCGCCCGCTCGGCATGGGTTCGAGCGGGTTTGCGCGCAGTGCGCTGAAGAGCCCGGTTGCGTATTCGCAGATGGTCAGCTTCGACGGCGGGCGCTGGGCCGCGCCGCCGCTCGAACTCGGCACGCCCGCTGCAGGCAGTCTCTACACCGACACCGCCGATCTCGGCGCCTTTGCCCGCGCGATGCTCAATGGCGGCAGCGCTGTGCTCAAGCCCGCAAGCCTGACCGAGATGTGGCGCGAACAATATGGCAAGACCGGCCAGCGCAGCTTCGGGCTCGGCTTTGCGCTGGGCACGCTCGATGGTCAGCGCACCGTCGGGCATGGCGGCGCGGTCTATGGTCATGTCACCAGCCTGCAATTGATGCCCGATGCCGGGATCGGCGTGGTCGTCTTCGCGACGGTCGATTCCGGAACCGCCGCACAGCGGATCGGCGCGCACGCGTTGCGCAGCTGGCTCGCCGCGCGCGAGGGCCGGGCGCTGCCCGGCTGGCAACGCAGCACCGCGATCGCCGGCGACGAGGCTATTCGCCTCAGCGGCCGGTTCGAGAATGGCGGCGACAGCCTCAATCTGCGCGTGTTCGATGGCCGGCTGGTGCTCGACGGGCCCGAGCTGGCGGCTGAGTTGCGCCGGATCGGCGACCGCTATGTGCTCGATGACGCCCAGATGTGGCGCGAAGGCGTCGTCGTCGCGCCCGATGCGAGCTGGGTCGAACTCGACGGCCGCCGCTACGCGCGCGCGCAATGGCGCCGCCCGCCGCCGCCCGCCGCCGAACTCGCCGGGCTGATCGGCGAATATGGCTGGGACTATAACGTGCTGCGCATCTACGAGCGCGACGGCAAGCCCTATGTCCGCGTCGAATGGGTCGACTGGCTCCCACTCACACGGGTCGCCGCCGATCATTACGCTTTTCCCAAGGATCACGGCCTCTACCCGCTCGAGGCGCTGACCTTTGAGCGCGATGCCGCGGGCAAGGTCATCGCTGCCAACCTCGGCGCGATCCGCTTTCCCCGCCGCGACTTCGGTGCGGAGGGTGAGGCGGCGATCCGTAAGGTGATGGCGACCGGGGGGATCGACACGGTGCGCGCAGGCGCGCGCGCCGCGACGCCACCGGTTGAGGCCGAGCCGAAGGTCAAGTCCGATCTGGTCGCGGTGCAGTCGTTCGATCCGGCGATCCGGCTCGATGTCCGCTATGCCGGGACCAACAACTTCCTCGGCCAGCAGATCTATGAGCGGTCGGGCGCGTTTCTTCAGCGTCCGGCGGCGGAAGCGATGGCCCGGATCAACAAGGCGCTCGCGCCGCAGGGTTTCGGCCTGCTCGTCCATGACGCCTATCGCCCCTGGTACGTCACCAAGATGTTCTGGGACGCGACCCCACCGGCCAGCCGCATCTTCGTCGCCGATCCCAGCAAGGGGTCGCGTCACAATCGCGGCGCGGCGGTCGATCTCACCATGGTCGATCTTGCCACCGGCACGCCGATGATCACCACCGGCCGTTACGACGAGATGTCGAGCCGGTCCTATACCAACTATGTCGGCGGCAGCGACGAGCAGCGCTGGCTGCGCGAGGTGCTGCGCCGGGCGATGGAAGCCGACGGCTTCACCGTATACCCGCAGGAATGGTGGCATTTCGACCGGGATGGGTGGCAGCAATATCCGATCGGCAATCGCAGTTTTGAGGAGCTTGAAAAGTGAGTGCCGTTTCCACGATCAACCGTTACCTGCTCCCCGGATTCGCCTTCAAGGCGGTCGTGATCGGTGGCGGCTATGCCACCGGGCGCGAACTCGTCGAATTCTTCATGCCTGCGGGCCCCGTTGGCGGGCTGTGGGGCATGCTGCTCGCGATGGTGATGTGGAGCGTGATCTGCGCGATCACCTTCCGCTTCGCCTATGCGGTCCGCGCGACCGACTATCAGGGCTTCTTCCGCCCGTTGCTCGGCCGCTTCGATGTGGCGTTCGAGATCATTTATTTCGGCTTCCTGATCCTCGTCCTGTCGGTGTTCGGATCGGCGGCGGGATCGATCGGGGCGGCGATGTTCGGGCTGCCGCACATCGTCGGGACGCTCGCTTTGGTCGTGTCGGTGCTGGTCGTGTGCGCGGCCGGGCAGAGCGCGGCTGAGGCGGTGTTCAAGTACGTCTCGATCCTGCTTTACGGCGTCTATGCAATCTTCCTCGTGATGGTGTTGTGGCAGTTCACGCCGCAGATCCGCGAAGGCTTTTCGATGGCGGTGCCGACGACGGGCTGGTTCATGGGCGGAGTCACCTATGCCTCGTACAACGTCATCGGCGCGGTGCTGATCCTGCCGGTGTTGCGGCACCTGAGCAGCGGGCGCGACGCGGTGGTGTCGGGGCTGCTCGCGGGACCGCTGGCGATGATCCCGGCGCTCGCCTTCTTCGTCTGTCTGGTCCCCTTCTATCCCGGCATCGTCAATGAAGAACTGCCGTCGAATTACATCCTCGACGCACTCGGCAGCCCGCTCTTCCACTTCGCCTTCCAGGCAATGGTATTCGCTGCACTACTCGAATGCAGCGTAGGCTTCGTCCAGGCCTTCAACGCGCGGATCGATGCTGCGTATCAGCGCCGCGGTAGGGCGATGCCGCAATCAGTGCGTATCGCCGTGCCGGCGGCGATCACCGTCGGATCGGTGTTCATCGCGAGCGCCATCGGTCTCGTCGCGCTGATCGCCAACGGTTATCGCGCCATGGCGATCGCGACGCTGATCGTGTTCGTGCTTCCGCTGATGACGATCGGCGTCTGGCGGTTGTGGCGCGGACGCGACGCCGCCCAAGCCTGACCCCACTTCATCGCGCGCAACCGGCCGCGTGCAGCATCGCTGCGCGCGGCCTTATTGCGTGGTTTCGATCGTCATTGCCTGTCCCTCCTGCATCAGGAACGGGAGCACCAACCCCTTCGCCTCCGCCGATCAGTGCCTTGGGGCCGACATCGACAATGCGGTCGCCGCGGATGGCGATGTCGCCGGTGAACGGCGCGGCTGATCCGGTATAGACCGTGCCGCCACGGATCAGCAGGTCCGCTGCCTCCGCTTCGGCGGCATGGGCTTTCTCCCTTAGGTCAGGTCGCGGTTTTTGAGGGTTCCGCCGTTGGTTGCGGTTCGCTCCCGACCGCACCCTCCATCCGCGCGACGATCGTGCAGACGGTCAGGTTGGCGCAGGCGCTGGGCACGGTGCGCGTCATGTCGAGCAGCCGGTCGAACGGCAGGATGAAGCCTACGAGCAACGCGGTCTGCTCGGGCGTCACGCCCACCGTCGGCAGTACCGCGGTCAGCATGAACAGCGATGCCGAGGGGATCGGGGCGGTGCCGAACGCGGTGAGCGCGCCGACGAACAACAATGTCAGGAACACGCCTGCGTCGATATGCACGCCGAACGCCTGTAGCGCGAAGACGCTGAGCAGGCCGACATACATCGCCGTCCCGTCCTTGCCGATGCTGGCGCCGAGCGGCAGCGTCGTGGAAGCGATCGCGCGGTCGATCCGCAGCCGGTCGCACGCGACCCGCAGCGCGACTGGGAGCGTTGCCGAGGAGGAGGCGGTCGAGAACGCGACTGCGAGCGCGTCGGCAATGCTGCGGAAGAAGCGCGGCACCGACATGCCCGCGCCCCAGCGGATCAGCGGCGCGTGCACCAATATGATCTGAAGCAGCGAAGCGATCGCCACCGCGGCGGCGAGCAGGCCGATATGGGTGAACACGGCGAGACCGTTGGCGGCGACCGCACCCGCGATCAGCGCGAACACGCCGAACGGTGTCACCTCCATCACCATACGGATGACCTGGAACAGCACCGCCGACAGCGACTGGAGGAAGCCGGCGACCGGCTTGCCCGCATCACCTGCGGCGATCACACCCGCGCCGAGCAGCGTGGCGGCGAACAGGATCGCGAGCATATCGCCCTCGACCATCGCCTGCAGGATGTTGAGCGGGATGATCCCGACGAGTTGCTCATAGACGGTCTTGGCGACGCCCAGTTCACGAGGGGCGGCCCCGCCGACATTGGCCCCGATCCCGGGTTCGAGCAGGATGCCGATGGTCATCCCGATCGCGACCGCGGCTGCCGTGGTGAGCGCGAACAGGCCGACGGTGCGTAGCCCGACCGATCCCAGCTTTCTGGTATCGCCCAGCGCGGTGATGCCCGATGCGATGCTGATGAAGACGATCGGCACCACCAGCATCCGGATCAGCCGCACGAACAGTTCGCCGAGGATCGCGACCTTGGGCGCGGCGGCGGGCCATATCAGCGCGAGCAGCAGCCCGCACACCATCCCCAGGATCACGCGCTTCCACAGCGCAATGGCGAACCACCCCCGTACCAGGTTCATGCGCCGCGCATCGCGTGGTTCAAGTGGATCTGCATCATGTGGGGCCCCTCTGTCTGGTTCGTCGTTGACGTCCGGCGGCGGGTGCCGCGTCCTTCGCGACGCGACCGGAACGTTGCTTCAGTAGAACGAAGTGACCGGCACGAGGCAAGGGGCGCCCGGCGCGACGCGTGCACATATTTGGCTGGCTGGCATAGCCCGGGGCTATGGCCCGACCCCGAATTTTCTATTGGCGAAACCGGCGGTTTCCCGTTCAACCCGTTCATCTTTCGGGGAACCCAATCACCTATGAGCAAGCCGCCCTATCTGCTTTACATCGCCCAGGCGACCGATCCGATTTCCGCCAAGACGGCGCGCGGCATCGCGGTGTGGCGGCCCGAATGGGCGGTGGGCCAGGTACGTTCGCCTGGCTCGCCGATCGATCTTGGCGTTCCCGATCTCGGGTTTGCCGAAGCGGTGGCTGCGGGTGCGCGCACGATGGTGATCGGCGTCGCCAATGCCGGTGGCGTGATGGCGCCCGCGACAGTGGCCGATGTGCTCGCCGCGATGGAGGCGGGCCTCGATATCGCGAGCGGACTGCACGAGCGTCTGTCCGATCAGCCCGAGATCGCTGCGCGTGCCGCCGAGCTTGGCCGGGCGCTGTGGGACGTGCGCGAGCCGCCCGCCGATCTCAAGGTCGGCACCGGCGCGCCGCGCGCGGGCAAGCGGCTGCTCACCGTCGGCACCGATTGCTCGGTCGGGAAAATGTACACGACGCTGGCGCTCGAGCGTGAGATGCGCAGCCGCGGGATTGCCGCCGATTTCCGCGGCACCGGGCAAACTGGTATCCTGATTGCCGGTTCGGGCATGCCCGTCGACGCGGTGGTCGCGGACTTCATCTCGGGCTCGGTCGAGCAGCTTTCGCCCGCGCGCGCGGATGGCGGTTGGGATGTGATCGAGGGGCAGGGGTCGCTGTTCCACCCCTCCTATGCGGGGGTATCGCTGGGGCTGCTGCATGGCGCGCAGGCCGATGCGCTGGTGCTGTGCCATGAGGCGGGCCGCACGATCATGCGCCACATGAAGACGCATGCGGTGCCCGATCTCAAATTGTGCCTCGATCGTAATATGGAGGCGGCTCGCCTCACCAATCCCGATGTGATCGCGGTGGGCATCGCGCTCAATACCCAAGGGCTCGACGATGCGGCCGCCATCGCGGCGTGCAAAGCAGCCGAGGATGCGCTGGGCCTGCCCTGCGGCGACCCGGTGCGGCATGGCGTAGCGCGGATCATCGATCGGCTCGGCCAATGCTTCGAGCTGTAACGGCCAGCATCGAGCAGCGGGCGCTCCACACGCCCTTCCGCATTTCGCGCGGATCGCGCACCGCGATTGATCTCGCGGTCGTGACGATCGGCGAGGCGGGTGTCATCGGCCGCGGCGAAGGATCGGTGACCGCGCGTTATGGCGAGAGCGTCGAGAGCGTTAGCGAACAGCTTCGCGCGATCGAAAACGCAATCGCGCAGGGCGCCGGCCGGAACGATCTTCGCGCGCTGATGCCACCCGGATCGGCGCGCAACGCGGTGGACTGCGCGCTTTGGGATCTTGAAGCGAAGCTTGGCACCGCCGCACCGCCAATTGCGATCCGGCCTGTGCACACGGCATTGACTCTCGGCATCGACACGCCCGAAGCGATGGCCGCTGCCGCGCGGAAGATCCGTGGTGCGGCGATCGTCAAAGTCAAGGTCGACGGCAACGAACCGGAAGCATGCCTGCGCGCGATCCGGTCCGAAGTGCCGGGGTCGCGGCTGGTGGTCGATGCCAATGAGGCGTGGACGATGGCTCAGGTCGAGGCACTCCAGCCGATGCTGGCCGAGCTTGAGGTCGAGTTTCTCGAACAGCCCTTGCCCGCCGCACAGGACGCCGCACTTGAGGGGTTTCGTGGGCTGGTGCCGACCTGTGCCGATGAATCCTGCCATGTCACGGCGGATCTCGAGCGGCTCGCGTCGCGCTACCAGATGGTCAACATCAAGCTCGACAAGACCGGCGGGCTGACCGAGGCACTCGACCTGCTGGCGGGTGCCCGTGCCCGCGGCCTGGGGGTGATGGTCGGCTGCATGATCTCGACCTCGCTCGCGATTGCGGCTGCGTTCCGTGTCGCGGTGCAGGCGGACTGCGCCGATCTCGACGGGCCGTTGTGGCTTGCCGAGGATCGCCCCGGCGGCATCCATATGGGCGAGCACGGACTGATGTATCCGCCAGAGCCGGGATTCTGGGGCAGCTGAGGCCCATGCATTGCGAGCGAAAACGTGCTGCATTGCGGCGCGATTTCGCTCGCAATTTTCGTTCGCGGCGATGGTTCGGCGCGCTGGCGGATTTTGCCCGTCTGCCCGGAAATCTACCATAACCTTGGGCTATAGCGAGGTGAAAGATTTGTTCTAGATTTGTGACACGTATCACATGGATGTTGCGTCGCGACATAATCGGGGGACAGAACATGACGCTTGCCACGCAACACATCCGGGGAAGCGTCGCGCGTCGCTTGCGGTTTCTGCTCCTCGCCAGCGTCTTTTCCGTCGCGGCCCAGCCCGCCTTTGCGCAGAGCGATCCCGCGCCGGAAGCTGCCGAGGCGGAGGAAGTCGTCGTCACCGGTTCGCTGGTCGAACGTAGCGGTTTCGACACGCCGACGCCGGTGACCGTAATCGGCATGGACGCGATCGAGCGTGTCGCCGCCCCCAGCATCGCGGACGTCATCAATCAGATGCCGTCGGTACGCCCCTCGCTTACGCCGACCAGCGCGACCAATGCGGGCGGCAACACCCAGACCGGCGGCAATTTCCTCGACCTGCGCGGCTTGGGCTATGCGCGCACGATGGTGCTGCTTGACGGTCGCCGCTACGTGCCGACCAACCCGACCGGCGCGGTCAGCATCAACAATATCCCGCAGGCGCTGATCGACCGCGTTGACATCGTCACCGGCGGCGCCTCGGCAGCCTATGGCGCAGACGCCGTGGCGGGCGTGGTCAATCTGCGCATCAACTCGAAGATGCAGGGGGTGCGCGCCACGCTTCAGGGCGGTGCGGCGGAGGAGGGCGACTATCGCCAGATCCTCGCCTCGGTCGCCGCAGGAACCAAGGTCACGGATCGCCTCCACCTCGTCGTTGGCGGTGAGTTCTCCGACAATAATGGCATCGGGCGGCTGTTCGATCGCGACTGGAGCGCGTGCGGCCCCGGTCTGCTAGCCAACCCCAATGTGGGCGGCGTCAACGGTAGCGGCACGCCCGAACAGCCGCGCTTCTTCGTCACCGAATGTGGCGTGCGCAGCAGCAACGTGACCTATGGCGGTGTCATCTCCGGCGCCACCTTCACTCCCGGTAATGGCTCGGCGATCAACAGCATCGTCAACCTGCCCGCCTATCTCAAGGGCATCCAGTTCGCGAATGACGGGTCGGCGGTCCCGTTCAACTTCGGAACCCAGGTCACTTCAGGCTCGATGCTGGGCGGCGACGGCCTCAACGGCGTCGGCGAGCAGGTCGGAGCAACCCCGATCACCCGCTATAGCGGTTTTGGGCGTCTGACATGGGAGGTGGGCAGCAACTTCGAGCTGTTCGCCGAAATGTCCTATCACAAGTTCAATTCGGAGCAGGATAATATCCCGTCCAGCTTCCAGTATTCGCTCCGCTCCGACTATGTGTTTCTGCCCGCGGCGCTCCGCCAGACAATGCTCAACAACAACGTCGCGACGATCACCGTCGGCAAGAACAACCTCGACCATTCCCGCGTCCGTACCAAGTTCGATACCGACACGTTCCAAACGACTGTCGGCTTCAGCGGCGAGTTCGCGCCGGGCTGGAAGATCGATGCCTATTACGGCTATGGCCGCAACTATACCGAGAATATTGGGCGCAACGTTCGCGTCACCAGCGCCTATACGCTTGCGCTCGATGCGATCGACGATCCGCGTACGCCCGGCATCGTCGATCCGATCTGCCGTTCGACGATCACCAATCCGGGTAATGGCTGCGTGCCGCTCGACATTCTCGGTATCGTCAACGCCAATGATCCGGCACTGCTCTATGTGAACGGTTTCCAACGCTTTACGAGCGACATTCGCCAGAACACGATCGCGGCGATGGTGCGCGGCAAGCCCTTCTCGACCTGGGCCGGACCGGTCGCCTTCGCCGTCGGTGCCGAATATCGCGATCAGGATCTGGCGGTCGATTATGACGTGCGCTCGCAGGCCGGCGCCTTCGGCGCGCCCAGCCTGCCCTATTCGGGGCAGGTTCACGTCAAGGAGCTGTTCGGCGAGCTGATGGTACCGCTGCTCAAGGATTCGTCGCTCGGCAAGCGGCTGAGCCTCGATCTGGCGGGCCGCATCACCGACTACAGCACCTCTGGCACGGTTAAGACCTGGAAGGCCGGCCTCGACTATTCGCTCAATGACTCGATCCGCCTGCGTGCCACGCGATCGCGTGACATCCGCGCGCCCTCGTTGGCGGAATTGTTCCAGCGCAGCGGCAGCTCGAACCTCAACGTGACCGACAAGGATCCACGCTTTGCGGGGCAAAGCTATCTCGTAATCGCGCTGACCGCGGGCAATCCGAACCTGAAGCCGGAGATCGCGGATACCTTCACCGGCGGCGTGGTGGTGACGCCCGGCGCGATCCCTGGACTGCGTCTTTCGGTCGATTATTACGACATCCGGATCAAGGACGCGATCATCCAGATCACGCCCGCGGCGACGGTTGAGCAATGCTACACCACCAACCCTGCCGCCTGTGCCTTCATCACGCGCCGCGGTGACGGCATGATCACCCATGTGTTCAGTGGCCCGGTGAACCTCGCCAGCGCGATGACCCGCGGCATCGATATGGAGCTGCAATATTCGCTGCCGGTCGGGAGCGACCGCATCAGCTTCCAGACGCTGGTCAACTACCTGATCAAGACCGAGCTGGATGACGGTATCGTCAAGACGCGGCTCGACAGCAGCATGGCGCAGCCGACCGTGGCCGCGCTGGGCGGTAACCCGCGCTGGAAGGCGAATTTCAACGCCAGCTACATCGCCGAGGATTTCCGCTTCAGCGGCACCGCGCGCTATGTCGGCGGCGGTTATATCGACCGCACGATGACGGCGAAGGACCTCGACAAGCTGACGGTCAAGGGCCGCGTCTATTTCGACATTTCGGGCGAGCTCACTGTATTCAAGCCGAAGGGAGAGGGCAGCAAGGTCGCGCTGTTCGCGGCGGTGCAGAACCTGCTCGATACCGATCCGCCGATCACCGGTGCGGGGGGCTATGGCACCACGCGCGGTCTGTTCGACACGATCGGTCGCCAGTTTGTCGGTGGGGTCCGGCTGAACTTCTGATCAGGGCAGAATAGGGGAGAGAGAGCATGAAGGTTCGTTTGGCGATGATCCCCCTGGTGGCGCTCGCGGCATCGCCCGCAAGCGCCACCGACCCGGCTGCGCCCGCCCGTATCCGCGCTGCGCTTGGGGTGCCGGACGGGGCGCAGCCGGGGTGCGCGGTCGGCATCTTCCGCAACGGCAAGCCGGCCGAGCTGGTCAATGCGGGGCTCGCCGACGTCGCCACCGGCCGCGCGATCGGGACCGATACGCAATTCTACGCGGCATCGGTCTCCAAGCAGTTTACCGCGGTCGCGGTGCTACAGCAGGTAGCGGCGGGTAAGGTCGGGCTGGGTGACAGCGTCCGGAAGTATATCCCCGAGCTTGCGCCGTACGCCGACAAGGTGACGGTGCAGATGCTGCTCAACATGACCGGCGGCGTGCGCGATTCGCTCTCGCTGCTGGCGCTTGAGGGCTATGAACGCATCTCCGGACCCGACCGCAAACAGGCGCTGGCGGGCGTGTACCGGCAACAGGACGCCAAGTTCGAACCCGGCACGCAGTACGACTATAGCAATGGCGGCTATCTGCTGCTTTCGGAGATCGTCGAGCGCGTCGCCGGACGGACGTTCGAGAGCTACGTCAACGACAAGGTGCTCAAGCCGGCTGGAATGACGCGCAGCTTCATGATGCTGGGCAGCCGCACTACCGACGCCAATGTCGCCAAAGGCTATGTCGTCAAGGACGGCAAGGTCGCCGATGCCGACGAATATCCGCTGTTCGGCGGATCGGGCGGCTTGATCACCACGGTCAATGACCTCGCCAAATGGGATTATGATATCGATGCCGGGCACAAGGTCTGGACCCCGCAGATCAGCAAATGGATGGCCGAGCCGGGCAAGTTCCTGAACGGCGCGCCCGCGATCCGCGCCGGACGCGGCATTGCCTATGGCAATGCGCTGCTGGTCGGAAATCACTGGTTCCACCACACCGGCGGCGCGGTGGGGTTCAAGACGCTCTACGGCCATCTTCGCGAGAAGCGGATGGGCATCGCCTTGCTCTGCAACAATGGCGCGGTCGATCCGGCGCCGCACGCGGACAAGGTGATCGCGGCGCTCAATGAAGGCCTCCCCGCGATCGGTGAGCCAAGCGCGGACGGCAGTGCGCTCAACGGCGCCTATCGCAATCCCAATGTCGCGGCGACCTATTGGGTCGAGGCCAAAGGCGACACGCTGTCGCTGGCGATCCAGCGCGCCGACGGGACGCGGCTTCCGGCCAAGACGCTCAAGCGTGGCCCCGAGGGGACGTTCAAGGGCGACATGTTCACGCTCAACCCCGACGATGACGCGCGCGGCTTCACGCTCGAAATTCCGCGCGTCACGCTTCACTTCAGCCGGACCAACTGATCATGCACAAAGCCATTCTCCTTGCCGCCGTGGCCGCGCTTCCCGGTGCTACGGCGGCGCCCGCGCCTCAGGCGACCGTGATCGCCGGCGGCACCATCTATGACGGCAATTCCACCACGCCCGTCACCGGTGATGTCGTCGTTATCGGCGACAAGATCGTCTCTGTGGGGCCGGGCGCGGGAAAGAAGTTTCCCGGCGCGAAGCGGATCGATGCCAGGGGGCTGGTCGTTTCCCCCGGCTTCATCGATCCGCACACCCATTCGGATGCCTTCATCTGGGGCAAGACTCCACAGGAGCGGCTGGTCGAGCCGTGGCTGACACAGGGCGTGACGACGATCTTCACCGGCGTCGACGGCTATGGCCAGGGAAGCGGCACCGTGAAGGCGTTGCTCGACCATGCCGATACCGGCGGGGTCGGTCCGAATGTCGCGACGTTCGTCGGCTTCGGCGCGGTGCGTGTGAAGGTACTCAAGAACGACGACCGCGAACCAACTGCTGCCGAGCTGGACCAGATGAAGGCGATCACCGCACAAGGGATGTGCGAGGGCGCGTTCGGCCTGTCGTCGGGGCTCTTCTACGCCCCGCAGAGTTTTTCCAAGACGCCTGAGGTGATTGCTTTGGCGCGCGAGGCGGCGAAGCGCGGAGGCATTTACGACACCCATCAGCGCGACGAATCCTCCTATTCGATCGGCCTGATGAACTCGGTCGCCGAAGCGATCGAGATCGGACGCGCCGCGGGGCTGCCCGTCCATTTCGCGCACATCAAGGCGCTGGGTGCGGACGTCCACGGCAAGGCGGGGGAGATCGTCGCCGCGGTCGAGGCTGCACGCGCCAGGGGGCAGAACGTCACCGCCGACCAATATCCCTATGAGGCATCGGGATCGGGTCTCGTCGCCGCGCTGGTTCCGCGCTGGGCGCAGGACGGCGGCGCCGCGGCGCTGGTCAAGCGGCTGGAAACCCCTGCCGATCGTGCCCGCATCGTCGCGGAGATGGCGCCCAACCTCGTCCGTCGCGGCGGACCCAACGCAGTGCTGCTGCGCGGCGAGGGCCAGCCCTGGGCCGGCAAGCGGCTCGATGACGTCGCCCGTGAGTGGAAGGTCGATCCGGTCGAGGCGGCGGTCCGCATCATCCTCGCCGACAAGGGCCGCGGATCGCCGATCGTGTCGTTCAACATGATCGAGCCGGATATCAAGCTGCTGATGCAGCAGTCTTGGGTGATGACCGGATCGGACGGATCGTCCGGGCATCCGCGCATGTACGGCACCTTCCCGACGAAGTACGCCAAATACGTCGTTGCCGAGAAGGCGATCGACCTTGCGACCTTCATCAACTCGAGCACCGGGCGCACCGCGGACTTCTACAAGCTCGACCGACGCGGGCATCTGAAGCCGGGCTATTTCGCCGACATCGTCGTGTTCGACCCCGGGACCTACCGCCCGCGCGCGACCTATCTGGAGCCGGCGCTGAACAGCGAGGGCGTCCGCACGCTGATCGTCAACGGGACTGCGGTGATCGAAGGCGGTCAGCTTACCGGCAAGGCGGGGGGCAAGGCGATCCGCCACCGCGCGACGGCGGGGACCTGCCCGCGCTGACGCACTTCACTGATCGGCGAGCGCCTCGCCGATCAGCTTCGCCGCCAGCCGGTGATCGGCCAGCGAGGGATGCCCCTGACAGCTGGTGAGCTCAAAGCCGGTGATATGCAGCGTCCGGACGCGGGCGCGAAGGCGGGGTTCGAGCTGCGCGACCACCGCAGCCACCTCGGCATGGAACAGGTCCGATGTCAGCAGCAGGAAGCGCGCCTGCGGCTGGCGTACCGCCAGCTCGGCGACGAACGCCACATAGCGGTCGCGATAGGCGGTGCGCAGCGCATCCGCGTCGCGCCACGCTTCGCCCGGCTTGACCGGGGTCGAGAAGTCGTTGCCGCCCAGACCAATCGCGATCACGCCCGGCTTCCACGCCGGATCCGGTGCGGCGGCGGGCTCTGCATCGCCCGGAATGGCGCGGGGATAGAGCAAAGGCAGGCTCTGGCCCTGCACATTGCCGTCATAGTTTCGGACCATGCCGTAGCCCGAATAGGCGTGGATTCGATAGTCGGCCCCCACCGCCGATGCGACCAGCGGCCCGAACGCCTGCGACGTATCGGTCAGCGCGTGCACCTGTTGCGGCGTGCAGGTGACGCCCGGGGAAGTGTTGCCATATCCGACGGTGAAGCTGTCGCCGATGAACTCGATCTGGCGTTTGCGTGGCTGGGGCGGAAGTGGGGTGCCGCCTGACGCTTCGAAACCGACGAACCGGCTCGAGCCGGACTGGCTCTCGGTCAGCTTTTCGAGGCGGACCCTGTGTTCGCCCGGCGAAAGCCCGGTGATCGTGACGTCCACCGAACCCGGTGCGCGAAACACCTGATGCTCCTTGCCGTCGATCGACAGGCGCAGATGGTCGGCTGGCGCATCGAAGCGTACCCGCACCGCCGTCCCGCGGAAACGCGCCTCGAAATAGACTCCGGGCCAGCCGAAGCTTTGGCTCCCATCCGCAGCGGCGACGGTACGGCCCCCGGTATAGACCGGAAGCGGTGCGGAGGGTTCGCCACCGCCAAGCAGCAGCCCGGCGGCAAGAAGCGCCAGCATCTCAGTCACGCAGGATGTGATAGATGCCGGGCCGCGGCGAGACCACGCCGTGTGCGGCGGCGAGCAGCCCAGCCTCATTGGCCAGGCCAGCCTCGGCAACCTCGATTCGGAAGCGGCCGTGCAGCGCGCGCAGCGAGCGGATATTGTCACCGCCGCCGAGCGCCGCGAGGACCGCGGCCGGGAGCGCGTCGTCCGTCAGCGGAACCGGTGCGGGCACGGACTGCGCGACGGGAGCCGCGCCGCCGCCCAGTGCGTTGCGGATCTCTTCGGCGACCAGATCCGCGATCGGACCGAGCACTACCTGTGTCGCATTGGCGGACGGACGGATGATCCCGCGCGCGCCCAGCGCAGTCAACGCCGCATCGTCGACCGCATTCTGATCGGCGACGATAAGCCGCAGCCGGGTGGTGCAGGCGTCGACGCTGGTCAGGTTTGCTGCACCACCCAGCGCCCGGACAAAGGCCTCGCCGCGCGCATTTCCAGCCGCCGCATCGCCGGCTGGCGCCGCTGCGGCGACCTCACCCTTCTCACGCCCCGGCGTCGCCAGGTCGAGCTTGCGGATGAAGAAGCGGAACAGGCCGTAATAGATCAGCGCATAGGCTGCTCCGACCGGCAGCAGCATCAACGGCTTGGACGAGAGCTTGAAGTTCAGCACATAGTCGAACAGCCCTGCCGAGAAGCCGAAGCCCAGCTTGATGCCCAGCATGTCCATCAGAGCCATCGAGATGCCGGTCAGCACCGCGTGGATCGCGTAGAGGAACGGCGCAAGGAACATGAAGGTGAATTCGATCGGCTCGGTCACGCCGGTCAGGAAGCTGGTGAAGGCAAGGCTGAACAACATGCCGCCGACCGCCTTGCGCCGCTCGGGCCGCGCCTCGTGGTACATGGCGAGGCATGCGGCGGGCAGGCCGAACATCATGACCGGGAAGAAGCCGGACATGAACGCGCCCGCTTTGGGATCGCCCGCGAAGAAACGCCCGAGGTCGCCGGTCGCCCCGCCGAAATCGCCGACCAGGAACCAGGCGACGTTGTTGAGCAGGTGGTGAAGACCGGTGACGAGGAGCAGCCGGTTGAGCACGCCATAGACGAACATGCCGGCGCCGCCCGATTCAACTACGGCGTGGCTCGCCGCGTCGAGCGCGGAACTGATATGCGCGTAGCCATAGCCGATCACGCCCGCGAGCAGCAGCCCGGCGATACCGGCCGCGATCGGCACAAAGCGGCGTCCGCCGAAAAAAGCGAGATACTCGGGGAGCGCGATGGTCGCGAACCGGTTGTAGAATTTACCGCCGATCAGGCCGGAAAGGATGCCGATCGGTACTTGGAGCCGGTCGACCTGCCCGATCGCCCATGCCTGTGCGGCAACCTTGGTGGCGGCGTCGGGAAGGCCCGTAAGCACCTCTGGCGGCGCAATCAGGAAGGTCTGTGCGCCAGTGGTGGTGACGAGGTAGCAAGTGACACCGGCCAGTGCCGCTGCGCCGTTGCCATCGCGCGCAAAGCCGACCGCCACGCCAATCGCGAAGAGGATGCCAAGATTGCCGAAGATCGCCGTGCCAGCGGCGGAAACAAAGGCGATGTCGAGCAAATCGGGCTGGCCGATGCGCAGCAACAGGCCCGCGATCGGCAGCACCGCGATCGGCAGCATCAATGCGCGGCCGAGCGGCTGGAGCGTCTCGAGGATCTTTCTCATCGTGTCTTCTCCTCGAACGCGCGAGCCAGCGCGCGGACTTCGGCAGCGGAGGCGCATTGCAGGGCCTGTTCGGCGTGCGCCCGCGCGTCTGCGAGCGTCAGGCCGCGCACGATCGCCTTGGCTTCGGCGACGAAGCCGGGAACGGTCGAAAGCTCGGTCGCGCCAAGACCCACAAGGATCGGCACTGCCGCGGGATCGGAGGCGAGGCCGCCGCACACGCCAACCCAGCGCCCCTTGGCGGCAGCGCGGCTGCACGTCTCGCCGATCAGACGCAGCACCGCAGGGTGCATCGCATCTACGCCGGCGGCGACCGCCGGATTGCCGCGGTCCATCGCCAGCACATATTGGGTAAGGTCGTTGGTGCCGATCGACAGGAAATCGGCCTCGGCCGCGAGCAAATCGGCCGTGATCGCTGCGGCAGGGGTTTCGACCATCACGCCGACCTCAACCGGGGTCGCGATAGCCATCTCGCCACGCAGCCGTTCCACGACTTCACGTACCGCGCGCACCTCGGCGACGCTTGCTACCATCGGCAGCATGATGCGGCACTGGCCCACGGGCTGGACGCGCAGGATCGCTCGGACCTGCGTCTCGAGCAGGTCGCGATGCGCAAGGCCGACGCGGATGCCGCGCAGACCGAGCGCCGGATTCTCTTCCGCGTCGAACGGGATGTACGCCGCGGGCTTGTCGCCGCCGACGTCGAGCAGACGGACGATCACTGGCTTGCCGGACAGCGCGTCGGCGATGCCCTGATAGGCGGCGTGCTGCTCGTCCTCGGTCGGCGCATCGTCGCGCTCGAGGAACAGGAACTCGCTGCGAACCAGCCCTGATCCTTCGGCGCCCTGCGCAGCGGCGACCTTCGCGTCCGCGACGGTGCCGAGATTGGCGAACAGCTCGATCCGTACGCCGTCGGCGGTGCGGCAGATATCGGCGGCGGCGGCGCGTGCGGCCTCGCGCCGCGCGTCCCGCTTGGCGAGGCGAACCGCAAAGGCTTCGCTATCGGCCTGATTGGGGTTGGGCGTGACATGCCCCGCCTCGGCGTCGAGCAACAACATCGTGCCGTCGCCAATCGCGTCGAGCGCGTTGCCCATCGCCACCAGCGCGGGCAGACCCATCCCCGCACACAGGATCGCGACATGCGAAGTCGGTCCGCCGCGCGTCAAACAGATACCTGCCGGCTTGCTCGCGGCGATCGCCACGAGCTGCGAGGGCAGGAGATCGTCGGCGACAAGGATCGCGCCCGCCGGGACCGCATCGGTTTCCGCAGGCACGCCGGTCAGCGCACGCAGCACCTGCCGCTCAATATCGATCAGATCGTCGATCCGCTCGATCAGATGCGCGTTGCCGGTCGCCTTGAGCGCCGCGATCTGGTCGTGCACCGAACCGCGCCAGGCAAAGCCCGCGCTGTTGCCCATGGTGATGCGTGCTTCGGCGCCCGCGATGAGTTCGGGATCGTCGAGCAGCGCGAGATGTGCACGCATCACGGAGGCAACGCTGGCGTCCTCGCTTGCGGCTCGCACGCCGATCTGCGCGCGTACTTCGTTTCGCGCCGTTTCGAGCGCGGCGCGCTCGGCGGTCGTCCCCTTGCCTTCGCGTTCGACGGCGATCGCCGTCTGGTTCAATCGTGCAGCGGTCCCCATCGCAAGCCCGGGGGAAGCGATCACGCCGCCAATTTGTCCGGCCTCAAGTGCCGGCACCGCGGGAGTGGCAGCAACCGGAGTAGGCGCAGCCGCTGCACCTTCGCCCATATCCGATCCAAGCAGCGCGACGATCGCGGCCAGCGCGGCCTCGGCATCGCTGCCGCGCGCCTGTACCCGGATTTCGTCGCCCAGCCGCGTGCCGAGCGCGAGCAGCCCGACGGTGCTGCGCGCGTCACCGCGCTTGTCGCCGTTGAACAGATGGATTTCCGCCTCGAACTGGCGCGCGCATTCGCCCAGCCGTGCGGCGGGTCGCGCGTGGATGCCATGCGGAAGGACGAGGGTGACGCGTTCCTCGATCACCGTGCCATCGTCGGACCAGCGGCGCACTTCGGCGCGTGCCGGGGCAAGCGCCATCAGTTCCTCATGCGCGCCGACCGCGCGCCCGGTCACCCGGCGCGTGATCGTGAACGCCTCGGCGTTGGTGACGATGATCGGCGTGATCAGGCTGGTCGCGCCCAGTGCGACGGCGTCCATGTCGAACCGGATCAGCGGATCGCCGCGTGCGACGCTGGCGCCTGCCGCGACGAGCGGGGTGAAGCCCCGGCCCTTCAGCGCAACCGTGTCGAGGCCGACATGGATCAGCACTTCGGCGCCCTCGGCGCTGCGCAGTGAGACCGCATGCCCCGATTCATGGAGCGTCACGACCTCGCCGTCGAACGGCGCACACACCGTGTCGCCCAGTGGCTGAATCGCGACCCCATCGCCCATCATTCGCTGTGCGAAGACCGGATCCGGAACGCTGTCGAGGGGCGCAGCCCAGCCTCGCAGCGGCGACGTGATAATCAGTGCCATCCTTCCCCCGGCTCTATTTTTATTGCGCCGCGCGGGCGAATTCTTCTGTGTCAGTCAGTCGTTCGCCACCGATCCAGGTCCCAAGCGGCTGGAGCTTGTCGTCCAGCCAGACCCAGTCGGCGCGCTTGCCCGGCGCGAGTTCGCCATGTGTATCGAGCGACAGGAAGCGTGCCGGTGTGGCACTTGCCATCACCGCCGCCTCGGCAACCTCAAGCCCGGTTTCCGCGATGGTGTTGCGCAATGCCGATGCCATGTCGAGATGCGTCCCGGCGAGCGTGCCGTCCTCGAACAGGCACACGCCGTCGCGCACCATGATGCGCTTGCCCTGAAGCATGAATTCGGTGTCGTCGGTGCCGACGCTCGGCATCGCGTCGGTGACGAGCATCAGCCGCTCGATCCCCTTGGCACGAACCGCAAGGCGGACGACTGCCGGGTGGAGATGCGCGTCATCGACGATCATCCCGCAATAGGTATCCGAATCAAATGCAGCGCCGACCGCGCCGGGCTTGCGATGGTGCAGCGGCGACATCGCGTTGAACAGATGGGTGAACCCGGTCAGCCCCGCAGCGATCGCAAGCTGCGCCTCGTCATAGGTCGCGTTGGTGTGGCCTGCGCTGACGATCACCCCATGTTTCACCAGCGTGCGGATATCCGATTCGTCGCACAATTCGGGCGCCAGCGTCAGCATCACCCGGCCGCGGCGCGGCGCGGTGAGCAGGGCCAGCGTGTCGGCATCGAGCCGGCGGATGCGCCGCGCCTCGTGGATGCCGCGCTTCACTTCGTTGATGAACGGCCCCTCGACATGGATGCCGACGACGCCGGGCACGCCGTGATCGATCGCAGCATCGACTGCCGCCAGCGCCGCGGCGATCTGGTCAGGCGTATCGCTGATCAGCGTGGGCAGGAATGCGGTGGTGCCGAAACGGGCATGCGCCGCCCCGATCGCGGCGATGGTGTCGACATCGACGTCATCGTTGAACAGCACGCCGCCGCCGCCATTGACCTGGGTATCGATGAACCCGGGCAACAGCCAGCCGCCGTCGAGATTGATAGCGCTGTCGGTCTTGCCCCCGCCGACGGGGGCGAGTGTCGCGATCGTCCCGTTGACGACGGTCACGTCCGCGCCGTCGAACACCCCTTGCGGCGTGACGATCCGGCCGTTTTCCAGTCGAATCCTCATAGTGTCTCTGTAACCTTGTTGAGATGGGGCGGCGAATCGGGATTGCAGCCCCGGGCCAGCGACAGCGCGTTGGCCATTTTGTAGAAAGTCTGGACGATCAGGATCGGTTCGATCGCCGGGTGCGCGGCGAGTGCAGGCAGACCGGCGTCCGGTGCGGCCGGATCGGCGAGCAGCACCTCGGCCCCGCGGCTGCGGAACTCGGCTGCGGTTTCGCGGACGCTGTCGCCCGCACGGTCGCTGCTCGCAAAGGCAAGCACGTGGAACGCGTCGTCGACGATCGCCATCGGACCGTGCCGCACTTCGGCTGCGCTGAAGCACTCGGCGTGCAGCGCGCAGGTTTCCTTGAACTTCAGCGCGGCTTCCTGCGCGATGCCCAGGCCATAGCCGCGGCCGAGCACGAACAGGCTCGACGCGTCGGTGAGTGCCGCCACTGCCGGCGACCAGTCGAGCTCGAACGCGCGCTCGAGCTGCGCGGGAAGATCGGCGACTGCTGCCTGCAGTTCGGTGTCTTCGGCCCATTCCGCGACCAGCGCAGCGATGGCCGCGAGCGAGCAGATATAGGATTTGGTCGCGGCAACCGAGCGCTCCGGGCCGGCCTTAAGCGGGATCACGACATCCGCGAGCGCGGCGAGCGGCGAATCCTCGGCATTGACCATCGCGACGATGAACGCACCCGCTTTGCGCTGATGCTCGATCGTGGCGAGGAGGTCGGGGCTTTTGCCCGATTGCGAGATCGCGATGCACAGCCGGTTCCCCGGCGCCACCGGCGCATCATAGAGCGATGCAACGGAAAGCGCCGCGGAGGCGGTCGGGACGCCGGTCAGCGTCTCGATCAGATATTTGGCATAGGTCGCGGCATGATCCGACGAGCCACGAGCGCAGGTGACGACCGCCGCGGGTGGCGATGCGCGCAGCCGCGCGGCGACCTGCGCGATGGAGTCGCGATTCGCTGCCAGCATCCGCGACACCGCGGCGCCGGCTTCGGCCGCCTCACGCTCCATCAGCGTACCCAAACTCGCTTCGGCCGCGTTCGGCACCATTCCCACATCTCTCCAAATCTGCCGGCCGGTACGACCAGCGCTTAAGTTGGTACTATATAGGTTATATTGGTCTCATCAAGATGTATGTTCGGGCGGATCAGATTTTGATGATCCATCCCTTGCGCCGCAGCCACTCCATCGCCGCCCAGATCAGGGTGAGATAGATCAGTACCGGCAGCAGCGACGCGAGCGGATCGCCGATCGCCGCGCGGGTGGCGTGGAAGGGGACGAGCAGCAGATCCCAGGTGACCACGCTCGAGGTCACCTGATGCAGCGTGTAGGCGGCGATGGCGTTGGCGCCGAACGCGAGCATCGCGGTTGCGGCGATTCCCGGCGCGCGGCCCTCGCGGTCGAGGACATGGTGAAGCACCGCCAGCGTCAGCACGGTGATTCCTGCGGTCACCAGCACGAACGAGCTCGACCAGATATCCTTGACGATCGGGAAGGCGAAGCTCCACGCGATCCCTGCCGCCAGCATCGCGGCGCCGGCGGCCAGCAGCAAGCCTGTACGCGGCCCTTCGCGCTTCAGCAGTTGCTCGCCGATCGCGATGCCGATCAGGCCCTGTGCGATCGCGGGCAGCGTGCCGAGAATGCCTTCGGGGTCATAGCCCTCCGGCCCCTTCACATAGAGATGGTTGCCCAGCAGGGCGCGATCGACCGAGGCGACGAAATTGTGCCCGCGCTGCCAGAGGTCGTTGGGCAGTCCGTCCAGCGCCGGGAGCAGGGTGAGCGGCCAATATCCGATCAGCAGCACCGCGATCAGCGCAAGCCGCACGCGCGGACCCGCGAACAGGAACAGCAGCGCACATGCGCCATAGACCAGTCCGATCCGCTGGAGCACGCCGAACAGGCGCCAGTCGCGCACGCCGAAATCGGCGAACCAGTAGAGGTTGGAGAGAAGGAAGCCGAGCAGTACCAGCCGCGCGGTGCGGCTGAGGATCGGGCCGGTGGGGATGGCCCCGTCCGCGCGCTGCCGCAGCGAGAAGGGGATGGCGATCCCGACCATCGTCAGGAACGCCGGAAACACCAGATCCGCGAGGGTTAGTCCTTCCCAGGATTTATGCAGCAGGATCGGCGCGACGTCCGCTTGGGCTCCATATTTCATTCCTGCCGCCGCGTTGACAAGGATCATCCCCGCCACCGTCAATCCGCGCAACACATCCAGTGAAATCAGGCGCATGACATTTCCCCCATTCCGTCATCCAGTGCTGCGGAGCAACTTCATTACGTCCGTATAAATTTGCAATGGACAGACCTTCCAATTTGTAGTCTATTGGTAATAGTCCAATTGTGCAATTGGTCTCATAAAAGGCTGGCAAACAGCCGGGGGCATTACGGGAAGGGGAACTGGGGGATGGTCGGATCGACGATCAAGGCGGGGGCTCGCCACAATCTGTTTCATGGGATTTGCGTTGCCGCGCTTGCCAGCGCGATCGCGATGCCGGCTTCGGCGCAGGAAGTCGCCGCGCAGGCTGCGGCCGCCAGCGATGAGACGGTGACCGAGGATGTGGTCATCACCGGCGCCCGCCGGAATCTCGAATCGGCGCAGAACCGCAAGCGCCACGCCGATACGGTGGTCGATTCGATCACCGCCGAGGATATCGGCTCCTTCCCGGACAAGTCGGTGGCGGAGGCGCTGCAGCGCGTGCCCGGCATCACCGTCAACCGCTTCTCCGGTACCGACGACACGTCGCACTTCTCGGCCGAGCCGTCGGGCGTCATCATCCGCGGCCTCAACCAGGTCCGCTCGGAATTCAACGGCCGCGATACGTTCAGCGCGAACTCCTCGCGCGGGTTGAGCTGGCAGGACATCTCGCCCGAACTGCTTGGCGGGATTGACACCTACAAGAACCAGACCGCCGATCTGATCGAGGGCGGCATCGCCGGAACGGTCAACCTGCGCACGCGCTTGCCGTTCGACAGCACCGGGCGCCTGATTTCGCTTTCGGTCAAGCTCACCAATGGCGACATCGCCATGAAGACGACGCCGGAAATCTCGGGCATCATCTCAGACCGCTGGGAAACCGGGATCGGTGAGATCGGCTTGATGGTCAATGGCGCCTATGCACACGCGATTACCGCGAGTCACGGTGTCCAGTTTGGTCGCATGGGCGTCTTCCGGAACGCATTTGGCGAACTGAAGCCGACGGACCCGGCGGGGACGCAGTATCTCAAATATATCCCGAGTGGCATCTACCTTCGCGAGAACGAATATGACCGAAAGCGCTATGGCGTGTCGGCTGCGTTCCAGTGGAAGTCGAACGATGAGTCGATGCAGCTGACCGGTCAGTATAACAGATCGCAGTATAACAATAGCTGGCGTGAGTATTCGGTATTCTCCAACGTACTTGATCTTTTTGAACGGCCATCCGATTCTACAATTGGCCCGCCGCCCACCCCGGACGATCTTGCCGAGGTCTTTCCGCTTGATGGAACATCGTTCAAGTTCGATGACGATGGTGATTTCCTGAGCGGCTGGTGGTCTCCGCCACGCGCCTATCTGGGCGCTCCAGGGGACAATGCCTATCTGGGGCTTGGTCTGAACTCTGCCGGGCAGCCATTCTATAACCGATGCTATGGTTGGGCCGGATGTGCCGGCGCGACGTTGCGGCGTGCGCCGTCGGTCGATACGCAGTCCAACGCGCTGCGCAACAAGCAGATTACTCAGGACTTCGGCCTGAACTTCCGCTGGGATGTCACGGATCGGCTGCGCCTGTCGTTCGACGGCCAGTATGTCGATGCCAGTGTGGGCAACTATAATGCGTCGGTAACGACGCGAAGCTATGCCGACACGTTCGTCGATCTGACTGGAAAATATCCCCGGCTGGAGTTCAAGCCGAACGTTGCCACCAATATCAACCTGTCACCCGGCGGTCTCGTCAATCCGAACAACTATCATTACTATGCGATCACTGATCACACCGAAGACAGTGACGGCCAGGAATTCGCGTTACGCATGGACGCGGAATATGATGTGGATTCGGGCTGGCTCGATGCGATCAAGGTTGGCGCGCGTTACGCCGATCGCGACCAGACGGTGCGCTGGGGCGCGTACAACTGGGCAAATATCTCGAACACATGGACCAATAGCCAGGCGTCCTATTTCAACCTGGACAAGCCGGTCTATCCGGCGGGCAACTACGCAACCCACAGCTTCAGCAGCGATTTCTTCGCCGGCAATCAGCTGAATCACAACTCGTTCGTGTTCTTCAACATGGACAAGCTGGCGAATCGCGAGGAACTGGCCAAAGCGCTGGGTCGGCCTGCGATCGGTGTCGGCGACTATATGCCGGTCTGCTCGAACGCCGGCTATCGCGCGGGCGAGACGGTCAAGGACAAGTTCGGCTGCTATCTGCCGAGTGAGGTCCACAAGGTCAGCGAACGCACGATCGCTGCCTATGCGATGGCCAAGTTCGGCGGCGACGGTCTGACGATCGGTGGTGTTCGGGTCTCGGGCAATGTCGGCGTTCGCCTAGTCTGGACCAATAACACAACTCAGGGTGCAGCGACCTTCGCCAATCCCTTCACCGCGGCGGATCGGATTTGTACCCCGGGATTCGATGGAGATACGGGGCGGCCCACAGCAACCTCCGGCTGCGTCATCGGAGTGTCCGAGCTCGCATTCAACAATGGTGCGACGGTGGCGGGCACGACCGATGTCAACCACTTCCACGCATTGCCGAGCTTCAACATCAAGTTCGATCTGACCGATAAGCTGGTGTCGCGCTTTGCCTATTCGCGGGCGATGTCGCGGCCGGATTTCGGCTTGCTCCGCAACTTCCTGACGGTCAGCCGGGTTTCGCCCAACGTCAACGATTTCAATAATCCTAGGGTGACGCGCGACCCCTCTGGAAAGCCCATTGCCTATGACTGGGATTATACCGGTCAAATGGGCAATCCGAGGCTGAAGCCGATTACGGCGGACCAGTTCGACCTGACGTTCGAATATTATATGTCGTCGGCCGGGTCGCTGACGCTCACTGGCTTCTACAAGAAGTTCTATGACTATATTCAGCAAGGGTCGTTCGATCTCACGGTGACCAACAATGGGGTCACTGAGCCGATCCGGGTTACCGGTCCGGTCAACGGTAAAGGCGCGGGCATCTATGGCGCTGAAGCGTCGTTCCAGACCTTCTTCGATTTCCTGCCGGCGCCGTTCGACGGCTTTGGGGTGCAGGCCAACTACACCTATGTGAAGAATGACGGGATCGAGACCGTCGCGCTGACCAATGAGACTGCGGGCGGCATCGCGGGCGGCGGTCTCCAGTATAGCACCACGGCGGTGAGGGCGAAGGCACTGGAGGGGGTCTCCGAACACGCCTTCAACGTCGTCGGCATGTACGAAAAGGGCAAATTGTCGGCGCGTCTCGCCTACAACTGGCGCTCGAAGTTCCTGGTTACCGCGATCGACTGTTGCGTCGCCTTGCCGGTCTGGCAGGAAGCCGCCGGCTATATGGACGCGTCGATCCGCTTCCGCGCCACCAAGAATGTCGAGTTCGTCCTCGAAGGCACCAATCTGCTCGGCACCGATACCGTGCTCAAGCAGCAGGTGAACGCGGCCGGACTGCTCAAGGACAATGCCTGGTTCAAGAACGATCGCCGCTTCCAGATCGGGGCGCGGCTGACCTTCTGACCCTGCGCCGGCGCCGGTCCGGGGGGACTGGCGTCGGCAACCTTGTGCGGTAAGGTTCATGACGATGGTGCGACCGCTTGAACTGGTAATTATCGGCGGCGGAACCGCCGGCTGGATGTGTGCTGCGGCCTGCGCCGCCAAGCTCGTTCCGGCCGGCGTTCGCGTGCGTCTGGTCGAATCCGAAGAGATCGGTACCGTCGGCGTCGGCGAAGCGACGCTGCCGCAGATGAAGGACTTTAACGACTTCATCGGACTCGACGAGGTCGAGTTCATGGCTGCGACGCAGGCGAGCTTCAAGCTCGGCATCGAATTCGTGAACTGGGGTCACGAAGGCCATCGCTACATCCATCCCTTCGGTACCTATGGCCGGCCGATCGGGGAGGCCGATTTCTTCAGCTACTGGGTGCGTGCGCGGCAGGCTGGTTTCGCCGCGCCACTCGACGACTATTGCTTTCCGATCGTCACGGCATGGCAGAACCGCTTCATGCTGCCGAACGGCGATCCGGACGATGTGCGCAACGCCTTCACCTACGCCTATCACCTCGATGCGTTTCTCTACGCGCGCTATCTGCGCCGTTGGGCCGAGGCGCGCGGGATCGAGCGGGTCGAGGGGCGGATCGTCGAGGTCGAGCGCGATGGCGAGCGTGGCGCGATCGCGGCGGTGAAGCTCGCTTCGGGTGAGCGCGTGGCGGGCGACTTTTTCGTCGATTGCTCGGGCTTCCGCTCGCTGCTGCTCGGATCGCAGCTGGGCGTCGAGCTGGAGGATTGGGGGCACTGGCTGCCTTGCGACAGTGCGCAGGCGGTGCCGTGCGCACGTTCGACGGACTTCACGCCCTATACCCGCTCGACGCGGCGCAAGGCGGGCTGGCAGTGGCGCATCCCGCTCCAGCATCGCACCGGCAACGGCTATGTCTATTCGAGCGCGCATATCTCGGACGATGAGGCTGCGGCGACCTTGCTCGCCAATCTCGATGGCGAGGCGCTGGCGGAGCCGCGGGTGCTGCGCTTCAGAGCGGGCAAGCGACGGCTGGCGTGGAGCCATAATTGCATCGGCATGGGGCTGGCGGGCGGGTTTCTCGAGCCGCTCGAATCGACCAGCATCTATCTCGTCCAGATGGCGATCATGCATTTGCTGACGCTGCTGCCGTCGAGTGAGGGCATCGACCCTGCGCTGCCCGCCGAGTTCAACCGCGTGATGGATGTCGAATATGACCGGATCCGCGACTTCCTGATCCTTCACTATCTCGCCAACGATGCCGATGCACCGTTGTGGGAGCATGTGACGACGATGGACGTGCCGGGCACGCTTGCCGACAAGATCGACCGTTTCCGTCATCGCGGCCATGTCCAGGCCTATCGCGACGGCCTGTTCGGTCCGCCGAGCTGGCAGGCGGTGTTCGTGGGGCAGGGGATCGAACCGCAGGCCGCCGACCGCCTCGCCGACGCATTGCCCGCTGACCTCCTGAGGCAGCGCCTTGATGCGCTTGCCGCGACGATCGCGCGCGGTGCGGCCTCGGCGCCGAGCCACGCCGAGTTTGTCGCGCGCTACTGTCCGGCACCCCCTCTGTGAGCGCTCCGGTCGAGCGCGTTGTCGTCTATGGCGGCGGGGTTGCCGCGCCGATGGCGGCACTCGCCATCGCGCGCGCCTTCGGGCGGCTGGGAACACAGGTCAGCTGGATCGACACGGGCGAGGTGCCGTCTCCGCATGCCGCGCTGGTCGGATTACCCGACCTTGCATCGTTCCACCGACTGCTCGGCATCGACGATGTGGCGTTGATCGAGGGCGCATCGGCGACGTTCAACACGGGCCAGCAGTTTGCCGGCTGGTCGGGCAGCGAAGGGGCATTCCTCCATGCCTATGGCGACGCCGGGACGCCCTTCGCGATGCTTCCCTTCGTTCAGCACTGGACGCGCGCACGGCAGGCTGGGCTTCGTGTCGCGCTTGAGGATTTCTGTCTCGCCGCGGTGGCCGCGAAGGAAGGGCGGGTTGGCGAGGCGCGGGATCCCGCGACTCGGCAAGCGGTCAAACATGGCTGGCACCTCGACGCGGCGGGTTATGCCGGGCTGCTGCGCGCGGCCTGCGAGGGTGCCGGGGTGAAGATCCTGCCGGGAGCGGATGCACAGCCCTTCGCGAACGGCGGAAGGCTGCACCGGCTCGAGCTTGCTGACGGCCAAACCGTGACGGCGGACCTGTTCGTCGATGCGGATGGTGCGCTGATCGAGTGTGTGGATCCGGTAGGATCGGTGGAGGAGGTGATCCCTTGCGACCGGCTGATCCGCGGTTCCGCAACGGCGCTTGACCCGCTTCCGCTCTACAGCCGGGTAGCCGCGCATTCCGCGGGCTGGGCGACCCTCACGCCGCTCGGCGATCGGCTGGCGGGCGAGATCGCTTATGACAGCAGCCATCTGTCCGACGCCGAAGCGCGGGTGCTGCTCGCACAGATCGCGGGACGACCGGTCGAAACCGGCGAAGCCGAGACGCTTTCCGCAACCCGGCGCGCGCGCGCCTGGGTCGCCAACTGCGTCGCGATCGGGAGCGCGGCGGGGAACGCACCCCTGCTGGACGGCGCCGAACTTCTGTTGCTCCAGCTTGCCGTGGCTCAACTGGTTCTGCTCTGGCCGATCGATCGTGCGGACATGCCGGAAGCGGATATCTACAACGAGGAATTGAGCGGGTCGCGGGCGCGTGTGGGTGACTTCGCCGCGCAGCATTTCCGCCTCAACGCCCGCCACGGCGAACCCTTTTGGGACGGTGCCCGCGCCGCTCCGGTCTCTCCGGAGCTGGCGTCGAAGATCGACCTGTTCGCGGGGCGGGGGATGTTTGCGCATGGCAATCATGAAGCGCACAATGAAGATAGCTGGGCGCTGTGCATGGCCGGGCACGGCGTCGTGCCGCGCAGTTTCGATCCGCAGGCGATGCTGGCGGAAGACCAGGCCCTGATGGTCGAGTTCCAGCGCCAGCTTCGCGCAATCGCCGCCGACGTGCGGAGCATGGAGACGCACGCACAGGCGCTGGCACGAATCCGGAGCGGCGGGCGTTGAGCGCCCGCGCCACCAGTGCAAGAACGCGGCCGGTACGCCGCATCGTCATCGTCGGCGGCGGCAGCGCCGGGTGGATGACCGCCGCGACGCTGGGCCGTACCCTCGCGGGGCAAAGCCACAGCATCACTCTGGTCGAATCCGAGGCGATCGGAACGGTTGGTGTCGGTGAGGCGACCGTGCCGCCGATCCTCGACTTCAACCGCTATCTGCGCATCGATCCCGACGAATTCCTTCGCGAGACCAACGGTTCGATCAAACTCGGCATCCAGTTCGACGGCTGGGGCGGCGCCGACAATCGCTATTTCCACCCGTTCGGCCATTTCGGCATCGAGATGTCGGGAATCCATTTCCACCATTTCTGGCTGCGCCACATCGCTGAAGGCGGAAGCCGGGATCCCGCTGCCCATAATATCGAGACGATGGCGGCGCACGCCGGCCGGTTCGCGCGGATGACGCGCCACGGGCCGGTCAACCATGCCGTGCATTTCGACGCCTCGCTCTATGCACGCTTCCTGCGCGGCCTTGCCGAGGCGTCGCGTGTGGTGCGCGTCGAGGGGAAGGTCGCGCAGGTGCGGCTCGATCCTGACGACGGCTATATCGAGGCACTGACGCTCGACGACGGGCGCGAGATCGAAGGCGATCTGTTCGTCGACTGCTCGGGCTTTCGCGGGCTGCTGATCGAAGGCGCGCTCGAGACCGGCTATGAATCGTGGAGCCACTGGCTGCCGTGCGACAGCGCGGTGGCTCTGCCCTCGGCAAGCGCGGGCGATCCGTCCCCCTTCACTCGCTCCACCGCGCACGAGGCGGGCTGGCAATGGCGCATCCCGCTCCAGCATCGCGACGGCAATGGCTATGTCTATTCGAGCGCCCATCTCGCGCATGACGATGCGGCGCGGCTGCTGACCGAACGCCTGCCCGGCGCGGCGCAGGCCGAGCCCAACCAGCTGCGCTTCACCGCGGGGCACCGGCGCAAGATCTGGAACCGCAACTGCGTCGCGATCGGCTTGGCGGGTGGGTTCCTCGAGCCACTCGAATCGACGTCGATCCACCTGATCCAGACGACGATCATCCGGCTGCTCGCGCTGCTGCCGCGCGACGGGATCGACCCGAATGTCGTTTCGCGCTTCAATCGCGACGCACTGCACGAATATCAGACGATCCGCGATTTCGTGATCGCGCATTATGCACTGGCGGGCCGCGACGACACGCCATTCTGGCGCGATGTCGCCGCGGCCGGGATACCCGATACACTGGCCGAGCGGATCGAGGCGTTTCGCGCCACCGGCAACATCCTGTTCGAACCGGGCGACCTGTTCGGCCCGACCAACTGGTATTGCGTGATGACGGGGCAGGGCTTGTGGCCGCGCAGCTGGCACCCGGTCGCCGACGGTCTGCCTTCAGCCGAGCTTGCCGTCCGGCTTGCAACGCTCAAGGGCCGGGTGGCCGAGCAACTCGCCGAGCTGCCCCCGCACGTCGAATTCCTGCGGCGGCTGTCCGCCTGACCCGCTCGCGCAGCGCGAACGGAGCGTTCGCGTCAGCCGTTCAGCTCGGCGACGACGTCATAGGCGTCACCACGATAATAGCTCTGCGTGAACTCGGCGGTGCGCCCATCGGACAGGAAGCCGCGGCGCTCGATGAACAATCCCGGCGCGCCCGGCTCGACGCCGAGCACTTCGGCCTGCTCTTCGGTGAAGGCAACCGCACGCAGCCGCTGGAGCGCGCGCACGGGAAGGTGCCCCGCTGCCTCGAGCGCCTCGTAGAGCGACGCGCCCACGGTCTCGACCGAGGGGAGGCAATAGGCCGGGATCGTCGCATATTCGAGCGCCATCGACGTGTCGTCGGCATAGCGGATGCGGTGAAAGCGGTAGACGAGCGATCCGGGCGAGAGGCCCAGCGACAGCGCTTCCTCGGGCGTCACCGCACCGGCGGTCTTGCTCACCCATTTGCTGTGTGGCCGCCGCCCGCGTGAGATCATGTCCTGCGAGAAGGAGGTGAGCTTCGAGAAGCTCTTCTCGACGCGAGGACGAGTGACGAAGGTGCCCGCACCGCGGCGCCGCGCGACGATGCCGTCGGAGACCAGCCCGTCGATCGCCTTGCGCACGGTGATGCGCGACACGTCGAACTCCTCGGCCAGGTCGCGTTCGGTGGGGATCGCCTCCTCGGCCTTGACGATTTGCCCCTCGATCGCGTCGCGCAGGATCTTCTGGAGCTGGAGGTAGAGCGGGGTCGGGTCTTCCTTCTGGAGCGGACCTGTACGTTCGATCAGCGACAAAGGTTCGTGCTCCAGCTTCTGCGGCGGCACCGGTGATAATACCAGTGCGATGCCACCATGTGTTTCATTGGTATCGCAGCGTCAATCGTTAGCGCGCACATCGGATGCCGAAAGCCCGCGATGGATGGCTTGGGTGAGCGCGTGATCGGGGGAATCCTGCGACAATTCCCAGACCATGACCCCGCCGGCCTTCGTCCTCGCCAATCGCGCCTTGGCCTCGATTGTCGGCGGGCCGTTATAGGTGATGTAACGGCAACCGCCGCACGCCTTGCCGATCACATCGCCCTTCGCGGCATAGGGATGGGCCGTCGCGATGTCGCGATAAGACCAATTAGCCCTCTCACCGCCGAACCCATAGCCGTAGAAAGGAACGCCCAGCACCAGCCGTTCGGGCGCAACGCCGCGGGCCAGCCACAGGTCGAGATCGCGTTGCGCCATCGCCAGCGGCGAATGTTCCGCGCCCGCCGATCCCCAGAACGGCCCGATTGCGTCATAGGACATGACGTTGACCAGATCGAAATAGGGGATCGATCCGACCGGGATCATCCCGCCCTCATAGGATCCGGTGGCACAGGTGAGCAGCTTGCCGCGCGCCTTGAGTGCCCTGGACAGCGTTTCAATGAAGGGGACATAATTGCCCGCCTGGTCGATCTCGGTGAGCAACTTCCCCTCAAGATCGATGTCGACTCCGTCGAGCCCGAGCCGATCCGCCAGCGCGACCAATGCCGCCGCGGTCGCGTCGCGCTTGTCGGGGGCGAGCAGCGCCTTCCAGTCGCCCGAACAGTCCGGGATGATGCCGCCGCCGACAGCGATCAGCACCTTCGCGCCGCCCGCCTTGAGCCGGGCGATACCGGGCCGCAGCGAATCGACCGTCACCGGCGACCCGAACGCACCGATCATGCACGTCAAATTGCCGTCGCGGACGAACGCGCCGTCCGCGTCGGGATTGGCGAAGGACAGGTTGAAATGGGTGAAGCTCGGGAGGTGTGTCCGGTCGATCGACAGGTCGAGTCCCTTGAAGATCGCGACATAGCCGACGGTCACGGGCTTTGCGGAAGCCATGGCCGGAAAGGGTGATAGGACTAATATGAAACCAATTACCAATCCGCACAGCCATTGTGCCAGCGTGATCTGTCTCATGCCCCTGACATCCCCCCTGAAATGCCGCTCTTCGAAAGAGCGTTGACCCTGCGTAACGAGCATGACAAATTGAATACAAATTGTCGAGTGGGAGAGAATGATGCGTAAGGCGGGCTGGGCATTGATGTCGGCTTTGATGGTTGCGGCGCCTGCAGCGGCGCGCGCGGAAGCACCGGGGCAGGCCGCGCTCGACACGCTCGCGGATTCGCTCGGCTACCGGTTCGAAGTCGTCGACAACCAGCCGACTTGCCCGGCTCAGTCGCCGGCCTGTTTTCTGTCGACCATCACGCTGACGGTCCCGGAGGCGCTGCCCGCCGGCCTGTCGGATAAGGGTCTGTCGCTCTACTTCAGCTTCCCGACGCTGCTGCCGATGATCGAAAGCAACGTCTTCGATCTCGAATTCGTCAATGGCGACCTTCAGCGGCTGAAGCTCAAGCGCGGCGTGGTGCTGAAGCCCGGCTCGACGCATGTCGTCAAACTGTGGGGCACCGGCAAATTCTTCTCCAAGGCATTTCCGATGCCCAACGCCTATCTCACGGCGGACGGGCTTAAGGCACGCACGATCGCGGCATCGCGCGCGAAGATCGATCCCGAGACCGGGCTCGAAGTCCTGCCGTTTGTCGCGCCGATGACCAATGAGGCGAAGCTGGCCAACAAGGGTGGCACCGATCGCACGCGCTGGCTGACCGCCGAGCGTGCCTTCGACCTTCAGGCCGGGCGGACCGCTCCCGTGGCCTCGGGCGTGGTGATCCTGCCCAAGCCGGTGCTGGCGGTTCAGGGCAGCGGAACGGTCGATCTGCGCAATGGCGTCGCGGTGACGCTGGAGGGCCTCAATCAGGCATCGGTGGCACCGGCATTGGCTGCGCTCACCCGGGTGGGCGTCAAGGAAGGCGGCAAGCTGCCGCTGTCGGTCCGCGTCGATCCCGCGGCGAAGCTGACGGCCGAAGCCTATGTGCTCGACGTCAAGCCGGCTGGCATCACCGTCACCGCCGCCGACGCTGCGGGCGCCAGCCACGCGCTGCGCTCGCTTGCCCAGCAGGCGGCGTTCGAGAAGGGTGCGATGAAGCCGCTGCGCGTCGAGGATGCGCCGCGCTACGGGTATCGCGGGCTGCATCTCGATGTCGGTCGCAACTTCCATGATCGCGCGGAAATCCTGAAGCTGGTCGACGCCATGGCGGCGTTCAAGCTCAACAAGCTGCACCTCCACCTTGCCGAGGATGAAGGCTGGCGGATCGAGATCCCGGCGCTGCCCGAGCTCGCGCAGATCGGCGGCAAGCGCTGCCACGATCCCGAAGAGAATACCTGCCTGCTGCCCCAGCTTGGCGCGGGGCCGGACGGGACCAGCGACGTCAACGGCTACCTTACCACCGCCGACTATGTGACGATCGTCAAGGAAGCAGCGGCGCGCGGGATCGAAGTGATCCCGTCGATCGACACACCGGGGCATTCGCGCGCGGCGGTGACTGCGATGGAAGCGCGCTACCGCCGCCTCGCGGCTGAGGGCAAGCAGGCCGAGGCGGAAGCCTATCGCCTGATCGATCCGGCGGACCAGACCAAGTATCGCAGCGTCCAGCATTATGACGACAACACGTTGAACGTGTGTCTGCCGTCGACCTATCGTTTCATGGACACGGTGGTGGACGCGCTGGCGGACATGCATCGTCAGGCTGGTGTGCCGCTCAAGACCTTCCATCTCGGCGCCGACGAGACCGCGGGTGCCTGGGTCAAGTCGCCCGCCTGCGCGACGATGATCGCGGAGAATGGCGGCGACGCGACCAAACTCACCTCGCGCTTCATCGAGAAGGTGACGGCGAACGTCGCCGCCAAGGGCATCCGCACCGGCGGGTGGAGCGACGGCATGGGCCATACCGACCCGGCGAAGATGCCCAAGGACGTCCAGACCAACATCTGGGGCGTGCTGCACAGCGGCGCGATCCGTGAGGCGCACGATCAGCTCAACCGCGGCTGGCAGGTGGTGCTGTCGATCCCCGACCTCGGCTATTTCGACATGCCCTATGCCCCGCACCCGGATGAGGGCGGCTATGACTGGGCGTCACGCGGGGTCGATCCCTATCAGGTGTTCGGCTTCATGACCGACAATCTGCCGGCCAACGCGGCGCTGGTGCGCAACATTCAGGCGCAGGAAAAGTCGATCGACGACAAGCCGGTGCGCGAGCCGGGCCGCGGCATCGCCGGTATTCAGGCGCAGCTGTGGAGCGAGACGATCCGTACCGACGCCAATGTCGAATATATGCTGTTCCCGCGCCTGCTCGCGCTGGCCGAACGCGCCTGGACCCCGGCGACCTGGGCGCCTGCCTATCAGCCGGGCGTGAGCTATCAGTGGCAGGATAAGCGCGTCGATCAGGCGAAGCTGGGCGTCGAATGGAAGAACTTCGCCGGTCGTGTCTCGGCGCAGTTCCCGCTGCTGGAGCGTGCGGGGATCGCCTATCGCGTGTCGCCTCCGGGCGCGCGCATTGCGGGCGGCAAGCTCGAGGCGAACAACGTCTTCCCGGGCGCCGCGATCGAATATCGTGCGAACGGCGGCGCCTGGACGCGCTATAACGGGCCGGTGGCAGTGACGGGTGCGGTCGAAGTCCGCAGCCGCTCGGCCGACGGCAAGCGCGCCAGCCGGACGGTTCGGGTCGGGCCGGCGCACTAGAGGACGGGACTACGCATGAAGGAACTGGACGGCGGCGATCGCGAGGGCATCGCCGCCGCCATCGCCGCGGCGGAGCGGCCGGTGGCGATCCGCGGGCTTGCCGCCGCCTGGCCCGCGGTCGCGGCTGCGTGGGAGGGAGATGAGGCCATCGCGGCCTATCTCTCGGCGCGCGACAATGGCCGCGCGCTCAACGTGCTGGTTGCACCCCCCGAGGTCGGGGGGCGTTATTTCTACGACGACGCGGTGCGCGGCTTCAATTTCGCTACGCAGAAGATGCCGATGCGCGCGCTGCTCGAGCGGCTGCTTGGCATGCGGGAGCAGGCGGAAGCGCCCGGCCTCTATGCCGGATCGACGCCGACTCCCGAAAGTATCGCCAGCTTCGCGACGGAGAATCCGCTGCCCGTGGATACGCAGGGTGTCGATCCGCGCATCTGGGTCGGCAATGCCAGCCGGATCGCACCCCATTACGATGTCGCGGCGAACGTCGCCGTCGTGGTGGCAGGCAAGCGACGCTTCACCCTGTTCCCGCCCGGGCAGATCGCCAACCTCTATGTCGGCCCGGTCGAGCGGACCGTCGCGGGGCAGCCGACCAGCATGGTCGATCCGGACAACCCCGATCTCGATCGTTTCCCGCGCTTCGCTGAAGCGCAGCGCCATGCGCAGGTCGCTGAACTCGGTCTGGGGGATGCGATCTACATCCCGCCGATGTGGTGGCACCATGTCCGCGCTGAGGGCGCGCTCAACGTGCTGGTCAATTATTGGTTCGCTCAGCCGGCGGATCGTTTCCCCTTTGCCGCACTGATGCTCGCGATCCATTCGATCCGTGACTTGCCCGAACCGGAGCGGCGGGCATGGCGCGCATGGTTCGACCATTATGTGTTCGGTGACGCGGCGCATGACGCGGCGGCGCATCTGCCATCGCACGCTCGCGGCGTGCTCGGTCCGCCATCGCCCGCGCGCGATGCGATGATGACCAGCTATGTCGCGGGTATGATCCGCGGCAGCGCGCGCTGACGGAGCGCACGAAGCGCTGGCCCTTGCGCTGAACGCGCCGCATAAGCGCGGAAACCAGCGGGGGACTGAATGGCGATTGCACTGGAATATGCAGCGGAGCCGCGGCAGCGCACGCGCTGGTACGGGCAGCTCTATATTCAGGTGCTGATCGCGATCGCGGCGGGTGTGGGGATCGGGTATTTCTGGCCGGATGTTGGCGCGTCGCTCAAGCCGTTGGGCGATGCATTCATCAAGCTGGTGAAGATGATCATCGCGCCGGTGATCTTCCTGACGCTGGTGACGGGCATTGCCGGCATGACCGAGCTGCGTTCGGTCGGCCGGGTGGCGGGCAAGGCGTTCGCCTATTTCCTGTTCTTCTCGACGCTGGCGCTGATCGTCGGGCTGATCGTCGCCAACACGATCCAGCCGGGCGCCGG